>NZ_CH902616.1:0-1755 GCF_000153005.1 Vibrio sp. MED222
TGTTGTCTTCGTCGTGTGCGTGTACTTTAGTCGTGCGTTTGATGAACTTACCGTAAATTGGGTGTTTTACAGTACGCTCAATAGCAACAACGATAGACTTGTCCATCTTGTCACTTACTACACGGCCTTGCTGGATGCGGTTAGTTTCGCTCATTATGCGCCTGCCTTTTCAGTCAAAACAGTTTTCACACGTGCGATGTCACGGCGTACAGCTTTTAGAGTATGAGTTTGCTGTAGTTGACCAGTTGCAGCTTGCATGCGCAAGTTGAACTGTTCACGTAGCAAATTCAATAGCTCAGCGTTAAGCTCTTCAACGTTCTTTTCGCGTAGATCTTGTGCTTTCATCACATCACCTGCTTAGTTACAAAAGTAGTTTTAACAGGCAGTTTACGTGCCGCTAGGCGGAACGCTTCACGTGCCAACTCTTCAGGTACGCCATTCATCTCGTACATAACTTTGCCTGGTTGGATTTGAGCAACCCAGTACGCAACTGAACCTTTACCTTTACCTTGACGAACTTCAAGAGGCTTTTCAGTAATCGGTTTGTCTGGGAAAACACGGATCCAGATTTGACCTTGACGCTTAATGTGACGTGTCATAGCACGACGTGCCGCTTCGATTTGACGTGCAGTCAGACGACCACGGCCAACAGCTTTAAGACCGAATTCGCCGAAGCTTACTTCAGTACCTTTAGCTAGACCACGGTTACGACCAGTCATAACCTTGCGGAACTTAGTACGTTTTGGTTGTAGCATCGTTCGACTCCTTACTTACGGCCTTTACGCTGCTTCTTAGGCTTATCGCCTTTTGGCTCTACTGCGTTAGCAGCTGGCATACCGCCTAGAATCTCACCTTTGAAGATCCAAACTTTAATGCCGATCACACCGTATTGGGTGTGAGCCGAAGAAGTTGCGTAATCAATGTCTGCACGTAGAGTGTGTAGAGGCACACGGCCTTCACGGTACCACTCTGAACGTGCGATTTCAGCACCGCCAAGACGGCCGCCTACTTGTACTTTGATGCCTTTAGCGCCTAGACGCATAGCATTTTGTACCGCACGCTTCATTGCACGACGGAACATAACACGACGCTCTAGTTGAGACGCGATGCTATCAGCTACAAGCTGACCATCTAGCTCAGGCTTACGTACTTCAGCGATGTTAATTTGCGCTGGTACACCTGCGATTTTAGCTACAGCTGCGCGTAGCTTCTCTACGTCTTCACCTTTCTTACCGATAACAACGCCAGGACGAGCTGTGTGAATAGTCACACGGATGCTCTTCGCTGGACGCTCGATAACGATACGAGATAATGATGCTTTTTGTAGTTCCTTGGTAAGGAACTGACGTACCTTGAAGTCGCCGTCTAGGTTGTCAGCGAATTCGTTGGTATTAGCAAACCATGTAGCATTCCAAGGCTTAACGATGCCAAGACGAATACCATTAGGATGTACTTTCTGACCCATTGCTTACTCTCCTAGTCTTTAGCGATCTGCTACAACAATAGTGATGTGGCTTGAACGCTTCAAGATACGATCCGCACGACCTTTAGCACGAGGCATAATACGCTTCATGATAGGGCCCTCATCTACGAAGATTTTAGCGACATTTAGATCGTCGATATCTGCACCTTCGTTATGTTCCGCGTTAGCGATAGCTGACTCAAGAACTTTCTTAACTAGTACAGCAGCTTTTTTGTTGCTGAAAGTTAGAATTTCTAGAGCCTGGTCTACCGACTTACCGCGAATTTGGTCTG
>NZ_CH902616.1:2874-4924 GCF_000153005.1 Vibrio sp. MED222
TTTTCTCTAGAAGTGGTGCGTATGGCTTACCCTTGTGCAGGTCAGCGTTAACAACTTTAACGACGTGACGACGACCAGGGGAAGTCGGCTTACATTTAACAATAGCCATTTTTACTACTCCTGTTATTCCGCGCCGCCAACGAAGTCAAGATCTTGACCTTCTTTCAAAGTAACGTAGGCTTTCTTAACGTCTGAACGACGGCCTTCACGCATACCTTGACGTTTGGTCTTACCCTTTAATACAAGAGTATTTACAGACTTAACTTCAACTTCAAATAGCTTTTCTACAGCTGCTTTGATCTCTTTCTTAGTTGCATCTTTAGCTACTTTGAAAACGATAGTGTTCGCTTTCTCAGCTGCCATAGTTGCTTTTTCAGAGATGTGCGGAGCACGTAGAACTTTTAAGATACGCTCTTCAGTGATCATGCTAGCATCTCCTCAACTTGCTTAACTGCATCAGCAGTCATCAGAACCTTGTCGAAAGCGATTAGTGATACTGGATCAACACCAGCAACATCACGTGCATCTACTTTGTATAGGTTACGAGCAGCTAAGAATAGATTTTCATCTACTTCGCCAGTCACAATCAGAACGTCATTTAGCTCAAGCTCTTTAAGCTTAGCTACAAGTTCTTTTGTTTTTGGTGCTTCTACAGAGAAGTTATCAACAACGATTAGACGCTCTTGACGAATCAACTCAGAAAGAATGCTTTTCATAGCACCGCGGTACATTTTCTTGTTAACTTTTTGGCTGTGATCTTGTGGTTTCGCAGCAAAAGTAACACCACCTGTACGCCAGATTGGGCTACGAATTGTACCAGCACGTGCACGGCCAGTACCTTTTTGGCGCCATGGCTTAGCACCGCCGCCTGATACTTCAGAACGAGTCTTTTGAGCACGAGTACCTTGACGAGCACCTGCTGCATACGCAACAACTACTTGGTGTACTAGAGCTTCGTTAAAGTCACGTCCGAAAGTAGTCTCGGAAACAGTTAGTGCATCAGCACCTTTAACCATCAATTCCATTACTTACTCCTAGACGTTATGCTTTAACAGCAGGTTTTACGATCACGTTACCGCCTGTTGAGCCTGGTACTGCACCTTTAATAAGGAGTAGATTGCGCTCAGCGTCAACACGTACGATCTCTAGGTTTTGAGTCGTTACACGCTCAGCACCCATGTGACCTGCCATTTTCTTGCCTTTAAACACGCGGCCTGGAGTTTGACATTGGCCAATTGAACCCGGTGCGCGGTGAGACAAAGAGTTACCGTGAGTCATATCTTGAGTAGAGAAGTTCCAACGCTTGATAGCGCCTTGGAAGCCTTTACCTTTAGATGTACCAGTAACGTCTACTTTTTTAATTTCGTTGAAAAGTTCTACGTTTAGCTCAGCGCCAACTTCAAACTCTTCGCCGTTTTCTAAACGGAATTCCCAAAGACCGCGACCTGCTTCAACACCCGCTTTCGCGAAGTGACCAGCTTCAGGTTTAGTTACACGGTTAGCTTTCTTAGCACCAGTAGTTACTTGGATTGCTGCGTAGCCGTCTGTCTCAAGAGTTTTAACTTGAGAAATACGGTTCGCTTCAACCTCAACAACAGTTACTGGGATAGAAACGCCTTCTTCAGTAAATACGCGGGTCATACCCACTTTACGTCCGACTAGACCAATCATTATTCTTATCTCCCTTAACCTAGGCTGATTTGAACATCAACGCCAGCTGCAAGATCAAGACGCATTAGAGCATCAACAGTTTTATCTGTTGGCTCAACGATGTCGATCAAACGCTTGTGAGTACGAATTTCGTACTGATCACGTGCATCTTTGTTGACGTGTGGAGAGGTAAGAACAGTGAAACGCTCTTTACGAGTAGGAAGTGGAATAGGACCACGAACCTGTGCGCCAGTACGTTTTGCTGTTTCAACGATTTCCGCAGTTGAAGCATCGATTAGCTTGTAATCAAACGCTTTAAGGCGGATACGAATACGTTGGTTCTGCATGAGACAGAGCTCCAATTATTAAAAATTACACAAACAATATCGCCACTCAAGCT
>NZ_CH902615.1:0-21608 GCF_000153005.1 Vibrio sp. MED222
GCCGTTACTCACAGAAAAAGTCATCGATGAAAACAACTCAATTCATGCGTTGTCTGGTAACACTGTGCTTGCTTTCCCTATTGCGAAGCAAGGCTAGCGTATGTTATGGCTTTATCTGCACTTTCCATCTCTGCAGTTGGATACCTTGTTTAATTCTGAGCTATCTAACTCCGAGAAAGTTCACTCTAATGAAGAGTTACACGAGCAACCTATTATCATCGTGGATGAAAAAGATCACCGTGTGCTGCAAGCTAACCAAGCTGCGCTGCAATCGGGAATTTCACTTGGTATGGGGCTAGGGTCTGCGGCGGCGCTGTGTCACAACTTACACGTCCACCCTTACAGTATTGAGCTAGAAAAAAGTAAGCTCAAAGAGATCGCTCAATGGGCGTATTTGGTCACTTCTGACATGGCTTTACTGCCACCCAATGGATTATTGATTAAGGCCTCTAACATGCTGTCGCTTTATGATGGGCTAGATAACTACTGGCATGAACTCAAAAGCCATTTAGAAACGCTCAATATCCAGTTCAGCTTTGCTACAGGTTATTCGCCGCTTTCTGCAATCCTTTTAGGCAAACAATCCATCAACCAAGCGACGAACAATGTTGAGCAGATGAAAGCTTGGGTTAACCAACAAGCACTGAGTTCAAGCGAACTTCCTGCTAAACAAGTTGAGCGCCTGAATCGTGTTGGTATCAATGTCGTTAAAGACTTATTGAAACTGCCTTTGCAAGATGTCGCGCGCCGCTTTGATATCGACTTGGTGAACTATGTTGGTCGTCTTAATGGGCAGTTCAAGCACCCGATTGATTTCTATCACCCACCAGAGAGTTTCCAACAATATTTGGAGCTGCTGTTTGATATTGAAAACATCCTGTTCATCGAAAAGCCTTTGCTGAAATTGTTGAATCAGCTCGAGTGTTTTTTGAGGTTACGCGACCGAGTGGCTTTCGAGTTAACGCTGACTTTGCACCTAAGGGATAAAGACGACCACCCTGTCTCTTTTTATTCCGCGCAGGGCGATTACCTTGCTGTCAAATGGGCAAACCTAACGCATCTAACCTTAGAGTCACTGAAGATAACAGCACCCGTACAGGGGCTGACTCTCTCTTTGATTCGTCATGGAGAACCGCAAGTCGCCTACCATGATCTTTTCGATGGCAATACAGGAACGCTTGCTGCGCTAGATTTGCTCTCGCTGCTTCAAGCAAAGCTCGGGCAAGCTTGTATTCAGACTCCCAAAATACTGCACGATCCAAGGCCAGAAAAGGCCAATCAGTATTCGCTCCCAACACTGAGTAAGTCTGTGGCAAAAAAGCAAACGCCCCCAGAGAGCGAGCAACAAACCATAGTTCTCAACGTCCATCAACAACGACTCCGGCCCAGTATTTTACTGCCAGAGCCCGAAGCCTTAACCGAAAGCGTCACCTTATTTCAAGGCCCTGAGCGCATTGTGTCTGGCTGGTGGGATGGTGAAAAAATCATTCGTGACTACTTTATTGCTCACAGTGAAAACGGTCGATGGTTATGGGTATTTAGAACACCAGATAAACAGTGGTTTTTGCACGGCTTATTTAGCTAACCAACAAAAGTTGAATCGCCAACCCGCACCATTTACTCAATTTAAACGCCCTTTTCAATCATGTTCACTCGCAATGGTTAAGTGAGATTACGTTATGTCTCAGCAATACTCAGAGCTATTTTGCCAAAGTAATTACTCCTTTCTAGAGGGAGCTTCGCATGCGGAAGAGCTTGTTTTACAGGCCGACTTCTTACGTTACAAAGCACTCGCGGTTACTGATGAGTGCTCAGTCGCGGGCATCGTTAAGGTTCACTCAGCAATCAAGCAACATAAACTGTCGCTCAAGCAAATTGTCGGGAGCATGTTTTGGTTAAATGAAGAGTGCCAAGTGGTTTTGCTATGCCCAAATAGAGAGGCCTATGCCGAGCTGTGTCGTATTATTACCAACGCGAGACGTCGTAGCAGCAAAGGACATTATCAGCTCTCTGAGTGGGATATCATGTCGGCTAAGCACTGCTTCATTCTTTGGTTTCCTCAACAGAAAAATGAAGACGCGCACTGGGGGCAATGGCTCTCCCAGCACCATTCAGGTCGGCTTTGGATCGGCTTACAACGACACCTAAAGCAAACCGACCAGCAATACACAGATTACTGCGTTGAGCTGTCACAACATCACCAACTGCCGATTACAGCTTGTGGTGGCGTGCTGATGCACAACGCGAACCGCTTACCCTTACAGCACTCACTCACTGCAATAAAGTACCAACAGCCCATTACCGAAGTGGGCAATCACTTACTCGCCAATGCCGAGCGCTGTTTACGCAGCATCAATAAGATCTCTCATATATTCAAAGCTGAGTGGCTAGAAGAGAGCAACCGAATCGCTGAGCTGTGTGAATTTGATTTAGATAGCTTGCGCTACGAATACCCAAGCGAGCTGATCCCTCAAGGTGAGACACCCATGAGCTACCTACGCATGTTAGTCGAAAAGGGAAAACGAGCTCGCTTCCCGCAAGGTGTACCTAATGACATTCAACAAATCATAGATAAAGAATTGAGGCTAATTGACGCGCTTGACTACCCTTTCTTTTTTCTCACCATTCACGACATAGTCATATTTGCCAAAAGCCAAGGCATTCTTTACCAAGGTCGAGGTTCAGCGGCCAATTCCGTGGTCTGTTACTGCCTAGAGATCACCTCTGTCGACCCAAGACAAATCTCAGTGCTATTTGAACGCTTCATCAGTAAAGAGCGCGATGAGCCGCCCGATATTGATGTCGATTTTGAGCACGAGCGCCGTGAAGAAGTCATCCAATACATCTACAAAAAATACGGTAGAGAACGTGCAGCACTTGCCGCAACTGTCATTTCATATCGCTTTAAAAGCGCGGTCAGAGATGTCGGCAAAGCTTTAGGGCTACAAGAAACTCAGCTTGATTACTTTATAAAGAACACCAATCGCAGGGACAAAAGCTTAGGTTGGCAGGCTCAGCTCACTCAATTGGGGCTACAGCCTGATTCTTTGAAGGGACAGCAGTTTATCCATTTGGTTAATGAGATCATCGGCTTTCCACGTCACCTGTCTCAGCATGTTGGCGGCTTCGTGATCTCTTCTGGGCCTTTGTATGAATTGGTTCCCGTCGAAAATGCGGCTATGCACGATCGAACCATAATTCAATGGGATAAGGATGATCTTGAAACATTGGGGCTGCTGAAAGTTGATGTACTCGCGTTAGGTATGCTCTCTGCGATTCGTAAATGTTTCGACCTGATCAAACGCATTCACGGGCGATCACTGACCATTGCTGAGATCACCCGCCTTAAGGATGACCCTCAGGTTTACGGCATGATTCAGCGAGCAGACACCGTCGGGATCTTCCAAATAGAGTCACGCGCGCAAATGAGCATGCTGCCAAGGCTCAAACCAAGGACTTATTACGACTTGGTGATTCAAATTGCTATCGTACGTCCTGGGCCTATTCAAGGCGATATGGTTCACCCATTCTTAAAGCGCCGAGATGGTATTGAGCCAATCAGTTATCCATCTAAAGACGTGGAGTCGGTACTGTCGCGCACTTTGGGTGTGCCGATATTCCAAGAACAAGTGATTAAGCTCGCGATGGTTGCCGCAGGATTCACAGGTGGAGAGGCGGATCAGCTCAGACGCGCGATGGCCGCTTGGAAGAAAAATGGCAACGTCTTTAAGTTTAAAAACAAACTCATCGAGGGAATGCAAAAGCGTGGCTATGAGACAGAATTTGCTGAGCAGATCTTTAAACAGATATGCGGCTTTGGCGAATACGGTTTTCCTGAAAGTCACTCGGCTTCGTTTGCGGTGTTAGCGTATTGCTCAGCTTGGTTGAAATGCTACTACCCAGAATGCTTCTATACTTCCTTGCTCAATAGCCAACCTATGGGGTTTTATAGCCCATCACAGTTGGTACAAGACGCACAACGACACAATGTGGTAGTTCTTCCGGTATGTGTGAACGCCTCACAAGACAACCACACTGTCATCGCTCATCAGAATGGTTTAGCGATTCGCTTAGGGCTGCGACAAATCAAAGGATTCAGCGAACATGGGATTCAAAGCGTGCTCGCCAATCGGCCACAATCCGGTTATCGCCACCCTAGCCAGGTGAAACAGTTATCGATGAATAAGAAAGATATCGAGCTACTGGCATCGGCCAATGCGCTACATAACGTATCGGGAGACCGCTTCCAGACTCGCTGGGCAATCATGGACTCCGCTTCTGATTTACCTCTGTTTAGCCAAGTCTATGACGATGTTGGGGATGGACATGACGAACATGCACTGCACAAACCCAATGAGATGCAAGATCTACTCGAAGACTTCACCAGTGTCGGAATTTCATTGAACAAACACCCAATCACTTTGCTAGAAGAAGCGGGACGATTAGGTCGATTCACACACATGAAGGATTTAATACAGCAAAGACACAAATCTATGGTCACGGTTGTTGGATTAGTCACAGGAAAACAAGCTCCCGGAACCGCGGCAGGTGTTACCTTTGTTACATTAGAAGATAACACGGGCAATATTAATGTCGTGGTATGGGGAGCAACCGCGCGCTCTCAACAGCAAGCTTATCTGACAGCCAAAGCGTTAAAAGTACAAGGCATATTAGAAAAGGAAGGCGAAGTTGTGCATGTTATAGCGGGTAAACTCATCGATATTACCGATGACATTATTGGTTTGAACACCAAATCCCGAGATTTTCATTAACGAATCAAGTTGCCCTCCAAGAAACGCTAGAAACGAAAAAGGGAAGCATCCGCTTCCCTTAAATTCAAGTTGTTGAGTTATACCTCAACGTCCGCTTCCGTACGTCTTTTCTTAAATTCCCTATACAGTAATAAGCTCAAAGTCATGACGACTTTAGACGTTAACCATATCATTCAGAGGAACTACCTTAGATTGTGCATGAAAAGTTACGTTAGTAGTTGAGCATATTTTGTTAAAAAACATGCTGTATCAAATACTAGCAAACGTTTTCGCCAAGGTCATTCGAAACAAACCGTACAGCTGCATTAATTACAAAATCTGACGCATTCGCTCTTGAGTTACTTCAACTAAGAGGTCTGGTTGGAATTTAGAAATAAAGCGATTACACCCTACTTTCTCAACCATGGCTTCATTGAAACTACCACTTAATGAAGTATTTAGCGTAATAAACAAGTCATGCATTCGAGGATCAGTTCGAACTTCATGAGTCAGTTTGTAGCCATCCATTTCTGGCATTTCAGCATCGGTGATCATCAATAGTATTTCTTGATTGATGTCTTTGCCTTCATCACACCACTTCTTAAGTAAAGTCAGTGCTTCTAAGCCGTCACAACATTCGATAATGTTCAAACCAAGTTGCGACAAGGTGCCTTTGATCTGGTTGCGTGCTGTTGAAGAATCATCCACGATAAGTACATTACGGCCAACCATTTCATTCGCTAACTGCTGATCTAGAACACCGTCAGAAATCGACACATCGTAGTCGATGATCTCCGCTAACACCTTTTCAACATCGATGATCTCAACGATTTTGTGCTGCTCTTCTTCTTGGATATGCGTGATAGCAGTTAAATAGTTTGCTCGACCCGTAGTCTTTGGTGGCGGTTGGATTTCTGTCCATGTCGTATTCACGATATTACGAACTTGTCCAACCAAGAAGCCTTGTACGGTTCGGTTGTATTCGGTAATGATCAAGTTGTTTTCTTGAGTCTCATCACGTGATGGTGGGAAACCAATCGCACTGCGTAAGTCAATCACAGGTACAGATTCACCACGTAAAGAAGCAACACCCGTAATATGATGGTGAGAGCCTGGCAAGCGAGTGAGTACAGGCACTTTTAAGACTTCTTTCACTTTAAATACGTTAATCGCAAATAGTTGGCGACTATTTAAGCTAAATAACAAGAGTTCCAGACGGTTTTCACCGACGAGTTTAGTTCTCTGATCAACAGAATTTAAAACGCCAGACATACAACACCTTAGTGACAAATAATAACTGTGGCTACAATAGCCTAATTCGATAGGTTAAAGCAAAGCGCAAATACACAGATGCTTAAACTAAGTACAACAAATGCTGTTATACATAGTTTAAGTGCATGGAAAGGGTTAAAGGAAGGCTAAAAACGATAAAAAAAGGGTTAGCCTTCAATCACTTTCATTAACAATTGGCCATCATATAAAGCTTGTTTAACAAGCGCAGCACCTGGCATGGTGGCTTGTTTATAGAATCGAGATTCCACCAGTTCTAAATCTTGATGGTAAACCGATAAACTCTGCTCTTCGATACACTTTTGAATCGCAGGATACAACACGCTTTTAGCCTGATTGATAACACCACCTATCAAGATTTTCTCAGGATTGAAAAGGTTGATCACAATCGCTATCGCGGCACCTAAGTAACGACCTAACTGTTCAATCACTTCAACAGCCAGTGGATCACCATCAGCAGCAGCAGCGCAGATCTGTTCAATTTTGACATCTTCAAACGCCGTTAGTGATGATGCCTCGCCATTAGCCAATCTTTCTTTGACTTGCTCACGGAGAGCCTGTGAACTCGCAACCGTTTCTAAACAGCCATGATTACCACAATGACAAAGCTTGCCTTGTTTATCGATCTGAATATGACCTAGCTCACCGATGTTACCGTGGCGACCTTGCAATACTCGGCCGTCGAGAATGATCCCTGCACCTACACCGTGGTGAATCGAGATCAAAACGGAATTATCGTTATCTTGAGAGTGACCAAACAGCTTCTCTGCTAATGCCCACGCTCGGGTATCATTGGCAATAAAGACAGGTAGACCTGTTTCTTTGTAGATCTCAGGACCCAACGCTAAGTTTTTAACGTTGTAGTGTGGCATCTGCAACACAATTCCCTGCTCAGAATTCACAAGCCCAGGTAGCGTAACCGCAATACTTGTTACCCTATCGAGTTGCTCGGCATAAGTTTGAAAAAACTCATCAATTTCATGCAGAAGACGCGCAAGTACATCGTCTTGGTCACGTTCATGAATATCAATCTTAGTATCGATAAGTACATCGCCGCCCAATTCATGAAGCGCGATAGTGAGATACCCACGACCAAGACGCATCGACAGAAACTGCCAACCTTCGTTATTGGTTTGCAGACCGACAGCAGGACGCCCACGAGTCGTGGCTTCTTGAACCGTCGTTTCGTGAATAAGGTGAGCTTCAATGAGTTCACGGGTAATTTTAGTAATACTCGCCGGGGCCAACTCACTTTGCTTGGACAGATCGATACGAGAAATAGGACCTTTAAGGTCAATTAGTTTATATACACGACCAGCATTGACCTGTTTGATATGATCAATATGGCCCGGTTGAGCCATGTACATTTTACGCTCCAGAAATCATCAACGCGGTAATTTTTTTACTTTGCGAAGTAATTGTGAAGTCACTTGGTATATCGCCGTGACCCGTATCACGTATATACATGAATCTTTGTGTATCTAGTCAAATAGTTCGAGAAAAATTAGTACCTACATCGATAAATTGAGACTTAATTTTCTTAATGAAACATCGTTATTGAGTCCTGAATACAATAATTGGATACAAATAAAGAAATATCCTCCTAGCTCCCAATAAATAATCAATTAATGCATATACTTAATTAAGTCTTTTAAAAGATTACTTGGCCTCACTCTAGGAGTATTCATGACAGCCGAATTAAGAAAAACGAAAATCGTCACAACGCTAGGCCCTTCTACTGATAAAGGTAACGTGCTTGAAGAGATCATCAAAGCCGGCGCCAATATCGTCCGTATGAACTTCTCTCACGGCACTAGCGACGACCATATACAACGTGCAGAAAATGTCCGAGCAATAGCCAAAAAACTTGGTACTCAGATCGCTATTCTCGGTGACTTACAAGGTCCCAAGATTCGAGTGTCAACATTCAAAGATGGCAAAATCCAACTTGCCGTTGGTGACCAATTTACTCTCGACAGTAGCCTTGGTTTAGGCGAAGGCAACCAACAAGCGGTCGGCCTTGATTATAAAGAATTACCTAACGACGTTTCAGCTAACGACATCCTGCTGCTAGACGATGGTCGTGTACAGCTAAAAGTAACCGAAGTGGAAGGTTGTCGCGTTCATACCGAAGTCATCATTGGCGGCCCTCTCTCGAATAATAAAGGCATAAACAAGAAAGGCGGCGGCCTGTCCGCAGAAGCGCTGACAGAAAAAGACAAGCGCGACATCGTCACCGCCGCACAAATCAAAGTGGATTACCTTGCGGTGTCTTTCCCACGCAACGGCGAAGACATGCACTACGCTCGTCAACTCGCACGAGAAGCAGGTTTAGAAGCTCACCTTGTAGCAAAAGTAGAGCGAGCAGAGACGGTAGCCACTGTTGAGAACATGGATGACATCATAATGGCCTCAGATGTGGTCATGGTAGCTCGTGGTGACCTCGGAGTCGAAATTGGCGACCCTGAATTGGTCGGAGTACAAAAACAGCTTATACGTCGTGCTAGAGCGCTTAACCGAACGGTGATCACCGCAACTCAAATGATGGAATCGATGATTTCAGCGCCAATGCCAACCCGTGCCGAAGTCATGGACGTTGCCAATGCGGTACTTGATGGAACAGATGCGGTCATGCTTTCAGGTGAAACAGCTGCAGGTGATTACCCGGTCGAAACCGTAAAATCGATGGCTGAAGTGTGTATTGGTGCTGAGAAAATGGCGGGGATTAACAACCAATCCAATTACCGAATTGACCGCACGTTTGTGACCGCCGAAGAAACCGTTTCGATGGCGACTATCTACTCGGCAAACCATATGGAAGGCATTAAAGGCGTAGTCACTCTCACTGAATCAGGCCGTACTGCACTGATGATGTCTCGTCTAAGTGCAGATATGCCTATCTACGCACTATCTCGTAACGAAGGAACACTTAATCGCTGCACCTTGTACCGAGGTGTAACACCTATCTACTTCGAGACAGAAGCCAAAGACAGTTTTGACATTGCCCTATCTACGCTCACCTGCCTAAAAGAGCAAGAGCATCTTAAGTTTGGCGATCTCGTTATCGTCACTCAAGGCGACATTATGGATGTGGCGGGATCAACCAACTGTATGAGAATCTTGCCTGTCACCTAATGTTTGCCCGTAAGGCGAAACGATTTGCCTAATCTCATGACAAAAAAGGGTTATCGAACCAAGTTCAATAACCCTTTTCATTTCAGAGCACGACTCACTAACGATCAGTTTAAACAGCACGATCAGCTCACAGCATGCTAACTCATCAACTTCAAATATTATTAATCAACCTCAAGCATTACTTCTCAGCAGCAATGGTTGCCAACTGTGGCATGTGTGAACTGCGGGCATTTTTCGTAGAGGTATAAGTTTCAACAAATCGGTAACCGGCTTCTAAACCCAATTCATAATCGTGCAGTAAATCTTCTTTATTACTCATTAATGAATTGGATTTCAGCGGCTTACTCGGGGCAATTTGCACGACAAAAGCATCGTCTGGTGGGGAGTTCAAAAAATCCTGAGTCAATGAGTAAGTTTGGTAATGCACCATCAGCATATCTGCTAAGCCGGAATCAAACTTATCACCAATTAAATGACTTAATCTATAGATGTCATCCGCCCCGAATAACCATCGACCACCATTCAGTAAATCCAAATGTGATCTGTCGCGCTTCTGTTCTTTTGAGCTGAGAATTTGTTGTTGAAAGAACGAGCTCCAATCGGTTTTCCACTGTTCCACTTTTTGTTGCCAATGACCTTGAACACTGTCAAAAGATTCGCGGAACCATTCCAGTTCTTCGGCTGATATCGGTTTGGGTGTTTCTAATCGCGTACTGTTAGCTTGAACCTCTTCCTCTAACGCTGGCTCAGTTCGGATCACAACAATGGAACGGGCTTGTCTACGCCACGCTTCTTGAACCGGGATGCAAGCTGATACACCACCATCCACATAAGCATTGTCGCCAATAAAGATTTCATCATTGTATAAGCGAGGGATCGCACAGGTTGCAATCATCACTTTGTACCAATCTTCACCCAATACTGGGAAGTAGTGATCTCGTAAGTCTTTAGAATCCGTGACGGCTGCATAGAAATGGCGCTCGCCTAGCGTTTGTCGTCCTAAATCCAAATCAAGCTTATATGGGTAAGCCATGATTTGTTCTAAGGCCCATTCTAATCCAAGGTTCTTTCTGTGTCGTATATAAGAAAAGAGATTGAAGAATTCAGGTGATGTTGTGAGGTCGAGAAGGAAAGAACGGCCAAGGCCTTTATCGCGGCACAGATAAGCACACAAATTAAGAGCACCTGCAGAGGTACCAAAAAACTCGTCGAAGGGATCAAAATTTGAAAGAAGAAAGGCATCCAGCACTCCAGAAGTAAAAATACTTCTCTGTCCACCACCTTGGGCGACCAGTGCTGTTTTTCCAGCAATAAACTTAGCGTAATAATCTAAGTCTATTGCTGTATCAATATTGGTTATAATCCCACTATTCATTATTCCCTGAGTATAAAAACCCAGCCTCGCAATAAATGGTATTAACTACCAATTGCAATAAAGCCAAATGAGAGAATGATTGCGTAGATGACAACCGTTATTTGTAGGGCATTTTTCAGATTATGGTCCATAGACACCTCTGTCTTATTATTAATTTGTCGAGTCTCTATTTAAGTACTATCAGGTGTGTGAAGTATCTTCAAGAATCGTCGAAATTAGTCGCACAATATTGATGTAACCATCACAATTAGTAAGTGTATGGATAAGGATATACTCATGAATAACAAAGCAAATATAATGGCACTGATTACGCTTCTCTCCGTTTCGAGCGTATATGCCTCGCCGGAGATCATCATTACTCCGATGGTGGGCTATACAGGCGGTGGCAGTGTCGAAGACCAGGACGGTAAAACCTATGATATGAAAGGGTCTGAAAACTACACCTTTTCGATTGAAACGCCATTTGAAAAAGGACGCATCGGCTTTTTCTATTCTAATCAAAGCTCTGAATTAGAAACACTCAACCTAAGCTCCTCCATCCAATACCTGCACTTTCAAAGTAGCATTTACTACCCAGCTTCTTCTGTGTTGTCTGGTTATTTGGGATTAGGCCTTGGTGCTTCTTACGTCGATGTAGACTGGGCAAAAGATAAGTATGGGTTCTCAACCTCTATCTTTGGTGGTTTAGAGTACAAATTTAGTGACCGATTAGCGTTAAACACACAACTACGTTGGTTAGGTACCGTTGTCGATAACGACACCTCCGGTGTTTGTAACATCCCAAGTAACGGGCAAGAGTGCATCATCCGCTTTGATACCGACTGGATGAACCAATTCCAAGCCAATGTCGGACTGAGTTTTACTTTCTAAGTATCGATGACCATCTCATACCAATAGAACCTCCGAATAGTTGGTCAGTTCAACTATAGAGTGTATGAATTTCAGTCATACGCTCTACTTTTAAATAAAGTCATATAACCTAATAAAACAGAAAAAATTAGACACATAAACCAATCAGAAAACCCCAAACCAATTCATACCTCTAAAATAACCATCATTTAACATCTTAAAGACCATAAGACCACAGTTATTAAACATACCTAATCTATTGCTTTAACCATTCTAACTAGGTAGGCTCATTAGCACGCATCAGCTGAATATTTCAGGTTATGCAAACACACATCAAACAATTAAGAATTATCCGCTGAGTTCTCCAATCGCTAACAACATAATAATCTAAACTTTTGCTTAATCACGGAAGATAAAGTAAACAGTCAAACCGTTTGCCTGTTTTAACTATCATCTCCTTACCAAGCACAGCGTGACGAGAAGCTTCATACCTCAGGGAAGTTGTAAAGGAGTTAAATATGAAGCGAGAACAGTGGGGATCCCGAGCAGGATTTATCCTTGCCGCAGTAGGATCTGCTATTGGTTTAGGAAACATTTGGCGTTTTCCATATATGGCTTATGAAAATGGCGGCGGTGCTTTTTTCATTCCATATCTATTTGCCATGCTTACGGCTGGTATCCCATTTATGATCCTAGAGTTCAGTATGGGTCAAAAATATCGTGGCTCTGCACCTGCAACCTTAGCGCGCATCAACTCAAAATTTGAGTGGCTTGGCTGGTTCCAAGTGGGTGTAGCGGCTGTCATCGCGGTCTACTATGTTGCCGTTATCGGTTGGGCAATTTCATACTTCGGTATGTCATTCAATCAAAGCTGGGGAACAGACACTAACGCATTCTTCTTCAGTGAATATCTAGCTCTAGGTGATAACTCACCGACGAACCTAGGTAGCATCCAATGGGGCATCGCTGGCGCAATGTTACTCGCTTGGGCAATCACTTATGCAGCTATCGTGGGTGGTGTTAAAGCTGGTATCGAACGTGCTTCTAAAGTAATGATGCCAGTGTTGTTCATAATGGTGATTTTGCTTATCGGACGCATGGTTTTCCTTCCTGGTGCTCTAGATGGTGTGAACTACATGTTCGAACCTGATTTCAGCAAGATCTGGGACGTAAAAGTATGGGCTGCTGCTTATGGACAAATCTTCTTCACGCTAAGTATCGGTTTTGCGATCATGCTGGCTTACTCAAGCTACCTGCCTGAAAAATCAGATATTACGAACAACGCGTTCATGACGGTTCTTATCAACTGTGGTTTCTCAATTCTTGCGGGTATTATGATTTTCTCTGTTCTTGGCTACATGGCTCAAGAACAAGGTAAACCATTAACTGAAGTTGTATCAGCAGGCGTTGGCCTTGCGTTTGTTACGCTACCTGCTGCGATTAATTTACTTCCAGCACCGTATATTCTGGGTCCACTATTCTTCTTTGCACTTGTTGTGGCTGGTTTAAGCTCTCATATCTCAATTATGGAAGCAGTAACATCTGCAATTATGGACAAGCTGAACTGGAGCCGTAAAAAAGCAGCAAGTATTGTTATTGGCGTTGGTGTTGTGGTGTCTATGGCATTTGCAACTAACGGCGGCCTACTTCTACTAGACCTAGTCGATCACTTCGCTAACAACGTCGGCATCATGGTAGGCGGATTCATTGAAATCCTTCTAATGGCATGGTTACTAAACAAAGTTAGCGATGTACGTGCGTACGTCAATGAGATTTCAGATTTCTCTATTGGCGTATGGTTTAACGTATGTTTACGCTTCGTCACTCCAGTTATGCTTGCAATCATTCTTGCAACAAAACTAAGCGCATTGTTTACAGACGGTTACGGTGGCTACGACCTGACTCTTGGTTGGGCAATGATCGCAGGATTACTAGCGATTGGCATTATCATAAATATGACAAGTAAGAAGGAAGCATAATCATGACAACGAGTGCGATTATTATGATGGTTCTTGGTCTTGGTATCACTTGGGGTGGTGCTGCAATTTGCATAAAGCGTGCAATGGACAAACAGAAATAACCTTATTTAAACCATTCAAAAATGCCAGCTACTAAGCTGGCATTTTTTTGTCTCATCACCTAGAACTTGTAGGTGATACCCAGTGCACCACCCACTTGTAATTCAACACCTTTATACATGTCGAGCTCAGGGTGAACTTGCACGTACGCATTCCAACCTTCGTAGAAATTCACTTTAATACCTAAAGGCAAACGTAAGCCAAAATCATTATTCCACTCAGCCCAAGCACCTGCACCGACATACCAACTCAACGGAGCTTCAGCCTCAAACTGACCACGCTTCAAAATGTAGTCAAATGCAGCACCGTCGTTGCCAATCGTGGCACGGTATTTCTGATCAAATTCGACAACGACACTCAGGTCTTGGTCTATGGCTAATCCAACTTCCAAATCTGGAGCTTCAGAAGCATGCACAAACGCGGCTCCGCTGCAGCACATAAGGCCGATCAAATAACGATGTTTCATAATATTCTCAGACTGTTTTTAAAAATGATAGTGTACTGGGTTCACAAAGAGAGGTGTCATCGCTAGGTAAAAGCGAACTGGTGCTCAAGGTTCGGTATCGGCCTTTAACACATAGAGTTGAGTAGAACTAGTTGAGTAAGAAGAGCTTAAGCGTGAGGATATTTTGCATATTGCAGAAAACAAAAAAGGAGGCCGTAAGGCCTCCTTTCAATTTATTGAATCAGCGAATTAACCGTTGTTACGGATCCACTCATCCATGTCTGTCTTAAGGTTGTCAGACTTAGTACCGAAGATAGCTTGTACGCCACCAGCAACTACAACAACACCTGCAGCGCCTAGTTTCTTCAGTTTGTCTTGGTCAACAAGAGCGGTATCAGCTACTGCAACACGTAGACGAGTAATACAAGCGTCAAGACCAGTGATGTTCGCTTTACCACCGAATGCAGCAACTAGCTCACCAGCAAGTTCAGAACCTGTAGCAACTACTTCTTCTTCAGATTCGTCTTCACGGCCCGGAGTTTTAAGGTCAAGTGCTTTAATCACAGTGCGGAATACGATGTAGTAAATTGCAGCGTAAGCAACACCACATACAACCATTAGACCCATCTTAGACGCGTTGCCAGATAGAACTAGGAAGTCGATTAGACCGTGTGAGAAAGATGTACCGTGTACAAAACCTAGAGTGTTCGCAAGAACGTATGCAGAACCAGCTAATAGAGCGTGGATTGCGTACAGTACAGGAGCAACGAATAGGAATGAGAATTCGATTGGTTCAGTGATACCCGTTAGGAATGAAGTCAACGCAGCAGAAGCCATGATGCCCATTACTTTAGCACGGTTTTCAGGTTTAGCTGAATGTGCAATCGCGATTGCAGCAGCAGGTAGACCGAACATCTTGAACATGTAACCACCAGCTAGCTGACCGAAGCCATTGCCCGCTGCACGAGATGCGTCATCAGCAACTAGGTAACAAGTAAGAACACCGTTTTGAGTTTCGCCAGCAGCATTTACACAAGTACCAGCTTCGAAGAAGAAAGGTACGTTCCAAACGTGGTGAAGACCAAATGGAATCAGAGAACGCTCAACGATACCGTAGATACCAAACGCCACTTGTGGGTTTTGGTGAGCAGCCCAATCAGAGAACGCAGAAATAGCGCCGCCAACTGGTGGCCATACTACAGATAGTAGGATTGCTAGACCAATCGCAGAGAAACCTGTGATGATTGGCACAGCACGCTTACCAGCGAAGAAGCCAAGGTACTCTGGTAGTTGAATACGGAAGAAACGGTTGAATGCCCAAGCAGCAACACCACCGACTAGGATACCACCTAGTACACCAGTGTCGATTTTATCAACGCCCATTACACCAGCCATTACGCCTAGTGTAGCAGTCATGATGCCGTAACCAACGATAGCAGCTAGACCAGCTACACCGTCGTTATTAGTAAAGCCAAGTGCTACGCCTACTGCGAACAGTAGTGCCATTTGACCGAATACTGAACCACCCGCTTGTTCCATTAAGTTTGAAACGATTTCTGGAATGAAAGGAAGGTCTGCTGCACCGACACCTAGCAAAATACCCGCAACTGGTAAAACTGATACTGGTAGCATCAGAGACTTACCAACTTTCTGCAGGCTAGCAAAAAGGTTCTTAAACATGTTTATGCTCCTGATAAAGATAAAATAATTATATGGGTCCTAACGGCACACCCCCGTAGCCTATATGTTAGCACCCAGTGAAAATGTAACCATGTATTGCATTATATTTTCTGCCGCTAAATATATATTGATGGGGAACTAACTTTCTAGTCACTTACGAAATTTAGTTTCAAAACACGTCTTGGATCACATGTCAAATATAGAAATGCAATGCTTTACAACCCACTAACTAACTGAAAAACAAACAAATTATAATCACCCTCTATTATTTTACTGAGTAAATAAAATAGAGGGTAATGTTATTTTTAGTAACAAAATTACAAATGTTGCAATTCACGCTCTCAAGTTCAACATATTCCGTAAACATTAAAAAAAAACGCATTTTTGGTGATCAAAAACACAAAAAGGGAGCTTTCGCTCCCTTTTGTTTGTTTAGTTAGATTTCTATCGCAAAAAAAGTTTTTGGTAATTTTTGGTCGTTTGTTCAGCAACCTCTTTCATTGATACCCCTTTTAACTGGGCGATATAAGCCGCAACTTCGACTACATATGCAGGCTGATTCTCTTTACCACGATATGGAATTGGCGCCAAATATGGCGAATCCGTTTCGATCAGCAACCTATCTAGAGGTAGGTTTTTCACAACGTCTTTAAGTTCTGTGGCTTGTTTAAAGGTCACAATTCCTGAGATCGAGATATAGAAACCTAATTCCATTGCCGCTTCAGCGAACGCTTGATCTTCAGTAAAGCAGTGAATCACACCACCACACTTCTCTGCTCCACCATCGCGTAAAATAGCTAACGTATCTTCACGCGCGTTACGCGTGTGGATGATCAAAGGTTTATTAAGCTCAACAGCCAACTCAACGTGCTGCTTGAACCTGAGCTGTTGTAGCTCTGCAGTCTCTGGTTGGTAATGATAATCTAGGCCAGTTTCACCAATCGCCACCACTTTAGGGTTGCTCGCGTACTCACGCATTCTGTCTAAACAGAAGTCGCTCTCTACGTCGAGAGGGTGAACGCCACACGAAGCCTTAACGTTATCAAACGGCGAGATCATCTCAAGCATGTTTTCAAACGAATCCAACGTCACACCGACAGAAAGCAGTTGGTCAACGTTGGCTGCTTTCGCTTTATTAACCACGTCTTCTACGCTGGTGTGTAAATCTTGGTAATCCAGTTTGTCTAAATGACAATGGGAATCTACGAACATGTTTCCTCGCAAGTGGCTATCAGCCAATTCATTATGAGTAGCTCCGTATTGAGCCCAGGGTGTAGCTTGAACTGCTCAATCAATATCAGCAGTTTATTCGACGCTGCATAAGCACTTTGATAAGACATCACCTCACACAGTGCTTTCGCACTCGGAATGATAGCCTGATTAGCTAAACCAAAATGCAGCTTTTGTACATCTGACAATAAATGCCAAAGCCAGCTAAGTTGAATCAAAGGGTCTTTGCTAAGCTCTGTAGAGAACTTCAGCATGTCGGGTTGAGTGCCTTTTATCACATTCACAAAGCCATCGAGCGCTTTTGTTGAAGCTTCGACGCCACCTTGATCAAACATTGCTTTCGCTTTCAGGGGGGCGTTGTCGTTCAATGTCAGTATGTACTGAGGAACCGTTTTACCGACTTCTCCATTTAACCATGCCGATCCTGCATCTAATTGTGGACACACCACATTAAATTGCTGGCAACGGCTAAGAATAGTTGGCATTAAGCGATTACTGTTACGCGTTGAAAGGATGAAAATACAATTACTCGCAGGTTCTTCCAGTGTTTTCAACAGCGCATTAGACGCCGATTCATTCATCGCTTCAGCCGGACTCAGCAAAATGACACGCAAGCCACCCAACTGTGACGATTGTTGAGCCCAGCGGTTACTCGCACGCACTTGGTCAACGGTAATCGATTTACCTTCTTTCTCAGGTTCGATCACATGGAAATCCGGGTGACTCCCCGACTTCATCAGTTCACAACTGTGGCAAAATCCGCACGCTTCACTTTCGTAATTAACACACATCAATGCATCGGTAAGTTGGCTAACCAGCGCTTCCACACCAAGCCCTTCAGGCGCATTAACGATCACAGAGTTAGGAAAACGTTCTGCATCGAGACTTTTTTTCCACTCACTCCATACCGGTGTGAGCCAAGAATACACTTCAGCCATGACTACCTACTGTTTATTGAGCCAAGCACTGAGCGCGACTTTAATATCAGCGGCTACTTGCTCAAGCTCTTGCTGTGCATTAATCACGAGTACAGAATCGTCTTGCCCTGCAATTTCTAAGTAACGCTCACGCGTGCGATCGAAAAATGAGATGTCCATCTTTTCGATTCTATCAAGCTCACCACGACCTCTAGCACGCTCTAGCCCGACTCTAGGGTCTAGGTCCAAATATAGTGTTAAATCTGGCTTAAAACCGCCTAGCGTGGTTTCTTTCAGTGATTCCATCGTAGTGCGTGCGATCTGACGACCACCACCTTGATAAGCTTGAGATGACATATCATGGCGATCACCCAACACCCATTTACCACTGTCTAGTGCAGGCTTGATGACGTTTTCTACTAATTGAACACGCGCTGCGTACATCAGCAGCAACTCAGTCATGTCTTGAAGCTTCTCGCCCTCGTGTTCTTCTTTGACCAACGAGCGCATCTTCTCGGCAAGCACGGTACCACCGGGTTCACGAGTATTAACGATGTCAGCGACACCGGCTGTTTTCAATGTCTCAACGATGGCATTGATTGCTGTACTTTTGCCAGCACCTTCAAGGCCTTCAACCACGATAAATTTCGACTGATTCATAATTCTTTCTTTATTTGTTTTTTCTTAATTGCTTTAAGTAAGCTCGTACTGCACGGTTATGCTCAGTCAAACTCTTTGAAAATACGTGACCGCCCGTTCCACTCGCAACAAAATACAGGTAGTTGCTCTTCTCTGGATTCAGAGCCGCGTTGATAGACGCTTTACCCGCCATCGCGATCGGTGTTGGCGGTAAACCGCTCATTGTATAGGTGTTGTACGGCGTTGGTGTGCGTAGATCTTTCTTTCGAATATTACCCTTGTAGCTAGCACCCATGCCGTAGATAACCGTTGGATCAGTTTGCAAACGCATACGCTTGTTCAAGCGGTTAACGAACACAGAAGACACACGCTCACGCTCAGAAGCGACAGCAGTCTCTTTTTCGATGATAGACGCAAGAATTAAAGCTTCATACGGCGATTTAAGAGGCAGCTTATCGGCTCTGTTTTCCCACTCATCATTGACCACGTTCATTAGATCTCGGTGGGCGCGTTTCAACAAATCTAAATCCGTTGTGCCATAGGTGTAGTGATACGTTTCCGCTAAGAAAAGACCTTCAAGCTTTTCATTTTCGATACCAAGCTTTTGTGCGATCTCTTTTTCAGAAACATCATTCAACGTCTGCTGAATGAATTCGTTGTCTTTTAGCTGAACAAGCCACTCATCAAAACGACTGCCCTCTACGAAGGTAATAGTAAATTGGTGCTCTTTCCCTTCTACAAGCACTTGTAACGCCTGTTCTAGGGTTAAACCTGGTTCGAGCAGGAATGTACCCGCTTTTACGTCTACAAGCTCAGGATGTAACTTACGGATTAATTTCTCGTAAGGAGAAGCCTCAAACAGCCCTTCATTAATCAACTGTGCGAGGACGCGGTTAAAGCTGCTGCCTGAAGCAACAGTAACAACTTGTGGTTTTTCCAATTGAATAACTTGTTTCAGGTTATCTTGCGCTTGGTTGTAAACATAAAAACCAGCAGCCACGGCTGCGATTAGGCACAAGATAATAAAAATAAATAACTTTTTGATCACGAGTTTAGTTGTCCTTGAAGGCTACGAGTAACGGTTCCAATGTTGAATTGGGTATCACTAATACGGGTAACTGGGGCAACCCCTAAAATGGAGTTGGTCATGAAAACCTCATCAGCTTGCATGAGTTGAGATAAGCAGTAGTCACTAATAGTAACGGAAAGTTCAGCTTGATTCAGCGCGGTTAACACTTGCTTACGCATAACCCCTGCAACGCCACTTTGCGTCAGTTGAGGAGTGTGAATCGTCTGCCCTTTTCGCCAAAACAGATTAGCCATGGTGGTTTCAATCACGTTACCTGATATATCCAGAACCACGCCATCCACTTCACCGGCCTGATCCATTTCATCTTTCATCAAGATTTGCTCAAGGCGATTATTGTGCTTATGACCGGCCAATAATGGGCTCAAACCCAGTGCTTGTTGGCAGATACCGAGTTCTACACCGGAATCTTGCCACGCGAAATAATGACTTGGGTAATCAAATGTACTGATGGTTATCGTTGGCTTGGCGATATTCTTGGTACTGTAGCCACGACCGCCTGCCCCACGGCTAACGTGCAGCTTGAGCCCTGCTTTTTCATTATGAGGCTTGTTTTTTTCTTGAAGATTCGTTGAACCATCAAGGCTCTTTGTACCAGGAGGCGCATTGTGTTGGATATGTTCAAGTGCATTATCGAGCCAAAGGTTAACCGTATTCCAATCAAGTTCGGAAATGCGTAACGCTTTAAGACAATCATCAACACGACGCTGATGATCGTGAAAATATTGAATCTGGCCATCTTGAACAAGCATGGTAGTAAAACAGCCGTCTCCATACTGAAACGAGCGATCTAAGATATCGACAGTTTGCTGACTTTCTCCATCAACCCAAAACATGTTTTTCCCCATAAAAAGAAACGGCTCAATGCTAAAGCATCGAGCCGTTTAAAAACAGTTCTAATTATGACTATCTACGATGTTTGACTCTTATATAAGATGATTAAATCTTTTTGAAGATCAAACAGCCGTTAGTACCACCGAAACCGAATGAGTTACATGCAGCATATTCCATGCCGCTAACTTTACGCGCGGTGTGAGGTACTAAGTCAATATCTAAGCCTTCTTCAGGATCATCTAAATTGATTGTTGGTGGAACAATTTGATCAATTAGAGACATCGCTGTGATGATAGCTTCAGCAGAACCCGCAGCACCTAGAAGGTGGCCTGTCATTGACTTCGTAGAAGAAACCAAGACTTGCTTGCTGCCTGCTTCGCCAAGAGCACGCTTGATGCCCTTCACTTCCGCTACGTCACCTGCAGGAGTCGAAGTACCGTGTGCGTTAACATAACCGATTTGTTCACCAGTAATGCCAGCATCACGCATAGCCGCTTCCATTGCTAGTGCGCCACCAGAACCATCTTCACTTGGAGATGTCATGTGGTAAGCGTCACCCGACATACCGAAGCCAACTAGCTCACAGTAAATCTTAGCGCCACGAGCTTTAGCATGTTCATACTCTTCAAGAACCATCATGCCTGCACCGTCACCAAGAACGAAGCCGTCACGGCCTTTGTCCCATGGACGAGAAGCTTTTTGAGGCTCATCGTTACGAGTAGACAGTGCTTTAGCCGCACCAAAACCGCCCATACCTAGTGGTGTCGATGCTTTTTCAGCACCACCCGCTAGCATTGCGTCAGCATCGCCGTATGCAATCATACGAGCCGCGTGGCCAATGTTATGTAGGCCAGTCGTACATGCTGTAGAGATCGCGATGTTTGGACCGCGTAGGCCACGCATGATAGACATGTGACCCGCAATCATATTCACGATCGTCGACGGTACGAAGAACGGGCTGATTTTACGAGGGCCTTTTTCAGTTAGAGCCTTGTGACCAGCTTCGATCAAACCAAGACCACCAATACCAGAACCGATAGCAACGCCTACACGAGGAGCGTTTTCTTCAGTAATAGTTAGGGCTGAATCATCTAAAGCTTGAATACCTGCTGCGACGCCGTACTGGATGAACAAGTCCATCTTACGAGCATCTTTTTTAGTCATATACTCTTCGCAGTTAAAGTCTTTAACTAGACCTGCAAAACGAGTTGAGAAATTGGTTGCATCAAAATGATCGATATTAACGATACCACTTTGACCAGCTAGCAGGGCTTTCCAAGAAGATTCTACAGTGTGCC
>NZ_CH902615.1:22054-25395 GCF_000153005.1 Vibrio sp. MED222
CGAGAGTGTGTTCGTATTGTTCGCAAGGTAAGTCAATACTTCTATCCTCAGAAACAAACTCAAGTAATGAACGAAGGCTGGGCAACCTTCTGGCATTACACCATTCTTAACCATCTTTACGACGAAGGCTTGGTGAGTGATAAGTTTATCTTAGAATTCCTACACAGCCACACCAGCGTGGTCGCACAACCCGCCTACAACAGCCCTTATTTCAGTGGGATAAACCCTTATGCGCTTGGCTTTGCAATGTTTAGAGACATTCGACGTATCTGTGAAGAACCAACCGATGAAGACAAAGAATGGTTCCCTGAGTTAGCCGGAAGTGATTGGTTAGAGGCGGTGCACTTTGCCATGCACAATTTCAAAGATGAAAGCTTTATCAGCCAATACCTTTCACCAAAAATCATTCGAGACTTTAAGTTGTTCTCTGTTCTCGACGACGACCGCAAAAACACCATTGAGATAAGCGCTATTCACGACGATCCGGGCTATCGCTTAATTCGTGAAAAGCTTGCGGCGCAGTACAATCTAAGCAACCTTGAGCCGAATATTCAGGTGTTTAATGTCGATGTTCGCGGTGACCGCTCGATGACACTGCAATATGTACCTCACGGCCGTATCCCGCTTGATAAAGGCTACGACGAAGTGATGAAACATCTCTATCGCTTATGGGGCTTTGATGTGATTCTGGAAGAGCTCAAAGACACAGGTCATCGAGAGATTCTGACCACTTGTCCAAAACGCAATGACTATGGAGCCAAGATTTAATATCAATCACAGTAAGTCAGTGCTTGGTATAAAACTCCGCTCCCCCTACAACATAGTGGTCACCCGCTCGGAAGTGGAGCAATAAAAAAGCGCATAAGTCTTATGACTTATGCGCTTTCTTTTTAAGGCTCAAACGTCTTCAATAGACGCAAGGCACTAAACCTAGATACTAGATACTAGATACTAGATACTAGATACTAGAGCTAAAACTAAATAAGCTTAAACAATCGGCTTTTGACCACGTTCAATCAGCTTCATCAGCACGCTGTCTGCAGATTTACCTGCCACGCCCGCTAGTTTGTCTGAAAGCTTTTTCTTCTGTACGTAGTGAATCGCTAGAACTGTTTTGTCCTTACATGCCGCTACGACTAAATCATCAGAAGTGCTAATCTCATCCACCAGCCCAAGTTCATGCGCTTGTGTACCAAACCAGTGCTCACCCGTTGCTACTTTTTCAAGATCTAGCGCAGGTCGGTGGTCACGGATGAAATCTTTAAACAAACCATGAGTTTCCTCTAGCTCTTCTTTAAACTTCTCGCGTGCTTTATCACTGTTCTCACCAAACATAGTAAGCGTGCGTTTGTACTCACCTGCCGTTAGCTGTTCGAATTCAATGTCGTGCTTTTTAAGCAGTTTGTTGAAGTTTGGCAGTTGAGCGATAACACCAATAGAACCAACAATAGCAAACGGTGCAGATACGATTTTGTCTGCGATACATGCCATCATGTAACCGCCACTTGCTGCGACTTTATCTACCGAGATAGTCAGAGGCAGACCTGCCGCTTTGATACGGTCAAGTTGAGAAGACGCCAGACCATAGCCGTGAACCATACCACCGCCAGACTCAAGCTTAAGCAATACTTCATCACCTTCACGAGCAACAGCCAGAACCGCCGTTACCTCTTCACGTAATGAAGCCACTTCTTTCGCATCAATGCTGCCATTAAAATCAAGAACGAATAGGTGTGGTTCACGCTTGCTATCAAGCTCACCCTCTTTCGCTGCTTTCTTCACTTCTTTGCCACGTGATTTTACTTTTTCTTTTTCCGCTTTCTTTTCTGCTTTATCACGTGCTTTGATGAAAGCATCATCATGCAAATGGTGCTCTAGTTGTTCAATCGTTTGTTTGTGATGCTCAGATAGGTTCGTGATTTCCAGCTCACCTTTAATTGCGCTTGATTTTCCACCCACAGATTTAGCTATCACTAAAATTGCAATGATGGCGATTACAACGGTCGCAATCTTGGCTAAAAACAAGCCGTAGTCCAACAAAAATTCCAATGTCATATCCCCTATTGTATGAATTAGTGTATTGTAACCATCTTGTCACGATTACCAAGAATTTCTCATCATTCCTGCGGTTATCTGTGTGATTAAACATCAATGGAATGACGAACATAATAAAAGAAAGAAGGATAAGCACAGTGGATTACCCAATCTCTACAGATGCCCTCAAAGATAAAGTAATTTTGGTTACAGGTGCCGGTGCTGGCATTGGTCGCCAAGCCGCGCTAAGTTTCGCTCAACATGGTGCAACTGTTATTCTGTTAGGCCGCAATGTCAAAAACCTTGAATTAATTTACGACGAAATCGAAAGCGCTGGTTACCCACAGCCTGCGATTATCCCATTGGATTTAAAAGGCGCGACAAAACAGAACTACATCGACATGGCTGAAACCATTGAATCACAGTTCGGTCGTTTAGATGGTCTACTGCATAACGCAGGTGTGCTTGGCACGTTAAGTCCATTCGATCAAATCGATGAAGAAACGTTTGATGGCGTCATGCAAATCAACGTTAAAGCTGAATTTCTAATGACTCAAGCATTACTGCCTGTCATTAAGAAAGCGGAAGCGGGTCGTATTGTCTTTACCTCTTCAACGGTTGGTCACTCTGGTCGTGCGTTCTGGGGCACTTACGCGATTTCAAAGTTTGCTACAGAAGGCATGATGCAGATCTTAGCCGATGAGCTTGAAGGTACCGATATCCGTGTTAATGCGATTAACCCAGGCGGTACTCAAACACGCATGCGTGCAAAAGCGTACCCAGGTGAAGATGCGAACAAGCTAAAAACGCCACTCGACATCATCCCGTTGTATCTACACTTAATGAACCCAAGTGTGACAGACATTCATGGCCAATGTATCGATGCTCAACCTAAGTAACTGATATCATTAATCAATAGTAAAAAGTCGCTTCCATAGCGGCTTTTTTTGTATCTAAATCAATCAACTAACACTTACTTCCGCTAATTTTCATCATTTCTCTTTGCATCTTTTTCATTGTTAAATATACTGTATAAATATACAGGTATTTAATTATGCATGAACTAATAAAAAACTTACAAGACCGCCAGCTAATCTGGACAGGGTTACAATCAACAGCGCAAGGAAGTACTACTTCAACAGGCTATCCTCAACTGGATAAACAGCTTGATGGTGGCTTTCCGACGCATGGTGTTATTGAGGTTGAATCGCAACAAGGGATCGGCGAACTTCGCCTGCTTACACCCTATTTAGCTCAACAAAACTCACAAAAATTGGCCATCTTCATTAACCCACCGGGGAAGATCT
>NZ_CH902615.1:25495-29438 GCF_000153005.1 Vibrio sp. MED222
TTCTTAGGGCTGTGTAAAGACGATAAAAGTGCTTACGCGAATGCTGCCGAGCGCTTATTACTCGCCATTGGCGAACCGGAGGTCATTGACACTGCTCAAGACCCTCAACTAAGTCGTATTTTCTCGAACCGTGTCATCTCACGCTACAGTGAATTTAAAGATTTCTACGGCATGGAAGACGCGATTGAACAGATTGTTTCTTATCTAAAACATGCAGCGCAAGGTTTAGAAGAACGTAAGCAAATCCTTTATCTACTTGGCCCTGTGGGCGGTGGTAAATCATCCCTTGCTGAAAAACTCAAGGCACTGATGCAAAAGCTACCAATCTATGTGCTGTCTGCCGATGGTGAGCGAAGCCCAGTGAATGATCACCCCTTCTGTCTATTTGACGTAAACGAAGATGGCGATCTTTTGAAACAAGAGTACGGAATAGAGAAACGTTACATACGCTCTATCATGTCACCTTGGGCAGCGAAACGCCTCCATGACTTCGGTGGTGACATCTCCAAATTCAAAGTCATCAAACTGCGCCCTTCTATTCTCGACCAAGTTGCAATTGCGAAGACAGAGCCTGGTGATGAGAACAACCAAGATATCTCGTCTCTGGTTGGTAAAGTCGATATTCGTAAGCTTGAGCACTTCTCTCAAGATGATCCCGATGCCTATAGTTACTCTGGTGCGCTGTGTAAAGCAAACCAAGGTGTTATGGAGTTCGTAGAGATGTTCAAGGCACCAATCAAAGTCTTGCACCCACTTCTAACGGCAACGCAAGAAGGTAACTTCAACGGTACCGAAGGGCTCTCTGCACTGCCATTTGACGGTATGATTCTAGCTCACTCAAACGAATCCGAGTGGCAGACCTTCCGTAACAACAAAAACAACGAAGCCTTTCTCGACCGTGTGTACATTGTAAAAGTCCCTTACTGTCTGCGCGTCTCTGAAGAAGTTAAGATCTATCAAAAACTGCTTGAGCACAGTGAGCTATCCAAAGCCCCTTGTTCGCCAAGCACACTCGATCTGCTATCGCAATTCAGCATCCTATCGAGATTGAAAGAGCCTGAAAACTCTTCTCTATTCTCAAAAATGCGGGTTTACGATGGTGAGACTCTAAAAGACACCGATCCAAAAGCGAAGAGTTACCAAGAGTACCGAGACTACGCAGGTGTTGACGAAGGCATGTCTGGGCTATCAACGCGTTTCGCCTTTAAGATCCTGTCTCGTGTATTTAACTTCGACCAAGCCGAAGTGGCTGCAAACCCGGTTCACTTGTTCTACGTGATTGAACAACAAATCGAACGTGAACAGTTCCCTCAAGAAACCGCTGAGAAGTATCTTGAGTTCTTGAAAGGATACCTAGTACCGCGTTACGTAGAATTCATTGGTAAAGAAATTCAAACCGCTTACCTAGAGTCTTACTCTGAGTACGGACAGAATATCTTCGACCGCTATGTCACCTACGCGGACTTCTGGATTCAAGACCAAGAGTACCGAGATCCAGAAACAGGACAGCTATTTGACCGTGCTTCTCTGAATGGTGAACTAGAAAAAATCGAGAAAACAGCTGGGATCAGTAACCCTAAAGACTTCCGAAATGAGATTGTGAACTTCGTGCTTCGTGCCAAAGCCAACAATAACGGTCAAAACCCAGTTTGGACGAGCTACGAGAAACTGCGCACTGTAATTGAGAAGAAAATGTTCTCTAACACAGAAGAGCTACTTCCTGTTATTTCGTTCAATGCTAAGACCTCAACGGATGATCAGAAAAAACACGACGACTTCGTTGCTCGTATGATGGAAAAAGGCTACACCGAGAAACAAGTGAGACTGCTATCTGAGTGGTACCTAAGAGTTCGTAAATCCTCATAACCAAACTGTATTGAGCTGCTCAATTGGGCAGCTCGTACAAACCAATAACTTTATACCCTAACGAACGAATAGCTTTAGTAAACTAATAACTCTTATACCCGAATAAAAAGTAGGATCGCAAAATCAGCTGAGAGGGAGTTCTTATGGCACAATTTATCGATCGGAGGCTCAATGGCAAGAATAAGAGTGCTGTGAACAGACAGCGTTTCTTACGACGCCATAAAGAGCAAATCAAAGAATCTGTGGCCGATGCAGTCAACCGACGCTCAATCACCAATACTGAAACCGGTGAAGACGTCACTATTCCTCATAAAGACATCAAAGAGCCAAGCTTTCACCAAGGTCAAGGCGGCGTAAGAGAACGCGTTCACCCAGGTAATGACCAGTTCATCACGGGCGATAAAATTGAACGTCCTAAAGGTGGTGGTCAAGGTGGTGGCTCAGGCCAGGGTGACGCAAGCCCTGATGGCGAAGGCCAAGATGAATTTACCTTCCAAATTTCAAAAGATGAATATCTTGATATTCTCTTTGAAGATTTAGCTCTGCCTAATCTAGAGAAGAATCAGGTCAACAAAATCACCGAATGGAAAACACACCGCTCTGGTTACCAAAGCGCGGGGATTCCATCTAATATCGCTATCGTTCGTTCACTGCAACAATCTCTGGCTCGTAGAACCGCGATGACAGCAGGTAAAAAGCGCGAGCTCAACCTACTGATGGAGCAACTTGACCAAGTAAAAATGACAGAACCAGCACAACCTTTCGAAGAGAGTCGCTTAAAAGAAGAGATTGCTGAGTTACGTAAAAAAATTGAAAGCGTGCCGTTCATTGACACCTTCGACCTGCGTTTTAAAAATTATGAGAAGCGCCCTATTCCATCTAGCCAAGCCGTTATGTTCTGTCTAATGGATGTATCTGGCTCAATGGATCAAGCTACCAAGGACATCGCAAAACGCTTCTACGTACTGCTTTACTTATTCCTCAATCGCACATATGAAAACGTCGATGTTGTGTTTATTCGTCACCATACTCAGGCTAAAGAAGTTGACGAACATGAGTTCTTCTATTCACAAGAAACTGGCGGCACGATCGTTTCTAGTGCACTGAAACTAATGAAAGAAATTGTCGCAGATCGTTATCCTGCTAATGAGTGGAATATCTACGCAGCACAAGCTTCTGATGGAGATAACTGGGCGGATGACTCACCTCGCTGTAAAGAACTGTTGGTCAATACGCTATTACCGACTTGCCAATATTACTCTTACATCGAGATTACTCGCCGTTCACACCAAACGCTTTGGCACGAGTACGAGAAGCTAGAAGCGAGCTTCGATAACTTCGCCATGAAGAACATTAAAACGGTGGATGATATTTTTCCTGTGTTTAGAGAACTGTTCCAGAAAGAGACTGCGTAAGGGAGTTTGCCATGACAGCGAAATCAAACGTTGCAGAGAAAGACAAATCTGCACAGAAGAAAAACAACAAGATGCTGCCTGATGGTCCAGATTGGACGTTCAACCTCTTGGAACAATATCACGTAGAAATTAAGCGTGTGGCGCAGCATTACCGTTTAGACACTTACCCGAACCAGATTGAAGTGATTACCTCTGAGCAGATGATGGATGCTTACTCCAGCATTGGTATGCCCATCAACTACAACCACTGGTCTTTTGGTAAGAAGTTCATCCAAACAGAGCAAAACTACAAACACGGCCAAATGGGCTTAGCGTACGAAATCGTGATCAACTCAGATCCGTGTATCGCTTACTTAATGGAAGAGAACACGGTCACGATGCAAGCGTTGGTAATGGCGCATGCCTGTTACGGCCATAACTCGTTCTTTAAGGGTAATTACCTGTTCCAAACTTGGACTGATGCAAGCTCGATTATCGACTATCTATTGTTCGCGAAAAAATACATTACCGATTGCGAAGAAAAGTATGGTGTGGCTGAAGTCGAGAAACTTCTCGATTCTTGTCATGCTCTCATGAACTACGGCGTAGACAGATACAAACGCCCAGAGAAGATTTCCATTGCGGAAGAAACCGCAAGACAAGAAGAACGTGAAGCTTACCTG
>NZ_CH902614.1:0-10766 GCF_000153005.1 Vibrio sp. MED222
TAAAAGTCGCAAGTAAGTAATGCTTAAATCCTAGTTAAATACTCTAACCAGAGTATTTAATAAAGTGACTAGATTACCGTTACAAAAATGCCGCTCAATGAGCGGCATTTTTATTATCTATTGAAAGCTAATTCTCAGCCTAACCCAAAGGTTAAGCCTTGAGACAAGAAAGTTAGAAGACTAAGAGTTAGCCTCGACCACCTTTAATCGCTTTAATGATTTCAGTCGTAGAGCAACCATCTTCAAAGTTAAGTACTTTAACTTCACCGCCAGCCGCAATCACTTCTGCACCACCAGCAATCTCTTCAGGTTTGTAATCACCACCTTTCACAAGAATGCTTGGAAGAACTTCAGAGATCAAACGTTGCGGTGTATCTTCAGAAAACGGAACAACCCAATCAACCGCACCTAAACCAGCCAGTACCGCCATACGACGATCAGTTGGGTTCACAGGACGACCTGGACCTTTTAAGCGTTTCACTGATTCATCCGTATTCACAGCAACGATCAAACGATCACCTAACTCAGCAGCATGGTTCATGTAAGAGACATGTCCCGCATGCAGGATATCAAAGCAGCCATTAGTCATAACGACTTTCTCGCCTTTCGCACGAGCACGTTTCACCGCTTCAACTAGGGCAGCTTCAGAGATCACACCGTAGTCAGTATCTTGGCTACCATGAATCGCTTCCGCTAACTCAATCGTAGACAACGTCGATGTACCTAGCTTGCCGACTACCACGCCAGCTGCAGCATTTGCTAATGCACACGCCTCATCAAGTGGCTTACCTGCAGCAACTGAAGCTGCTAATACTGAAATAACCGTATCACCAGCACCAGTAACGTCATACACTTCTTTCGCTTGGGTCGGTAAGTGGAATGGTTCTACGCCTTTGCGGAGCAATGTCATGCCATGCTCACTGCGAGTCACTAGCAAGGCTTCAAAATCAAACTCTTCGATTAACGCGAGCCCTTTTTCGATCATTTCATCTTCAGACTTAACCTTACCGGCAACCAGCTCAAACTCCGCCATGTTTGGCGTAAGTAATGTCGCCCCACGGTAGCGTTCAAAATCTGCACCTTTAGGATCAATAAACACCGGAACGTTCGCTGCGCGCGCTTTTTGAATAAAGCTCTGCACATGCTCCAAAGCACCTTTCGCATAATCAGATAAGATTACCGAGCGTACATTAGGAAGAGCTTGCTCCATGCGAGATAAAACAAGTTCAGGATCCGTGTTCTCAAATTTGTCTTCAAAATCAAGACGGATCAACTGCTGTCCACGGCTCATGACACGCAATTTTGTGATGGTCGGGTAATCGTCCAACTCAACAAAATCACACTTAACCTTTAATGCACCCAAAGTATTTTTCAACACCTCAGCTGGCTCATCTTTTCCAGTCAAACCAACGATATGAGCATGACCACCAAGAGAGGCAATATTCATTGCTACGTTGGCAGCACCACCAGGGCGCTCTTCGTTATTTTCTACTTTAACAACGGGCACAGGTGCTTCTGGTGAAATACGGCCAGTAGGGCCATACCAGTAACGGTCAAGCATTACATCACCGACAACAAGAACGCCTGATTGGCTGTAGTCAGGTAGAATTGGTTTCATTGTGGATCTCCAAAAATCGAATCTGGCTAGAGTCTAGCACACTGATTACAGTGGCTAAACCATAGAAAAATGAGTGAAAGCCTAACTCGATAGATACTCTAGTAGCTAAGAAGTCGATAAGCGATCACTAAATGATAATGACGTAACCGTTAAGAAATAGTTCCGTTACGCTTCCATCCATTGCTTCCATGCCTGAACAACATGTTCCCTTTCCATTTTAAATTTATCAATCGCCACGTCCGCATCAAGGTTGAGTAGATTGCGGTGATGGATTTCATCTCTTAATGTTGTATAGGCATTAGTTAATGCCATGCCTTGCTGTTCGTCCATAATCCCTTGTGACAACAGACTTTCAAAGATTCGTACATTGTCACACCAACGAGTCAACTTAGGTTTTTCATTACTGTATCGAAGTACTAAATATTGCGCCAAAAACTCAATATCGGTGATACCACCCGTATCTTGTTTCAGCATGAATCGATCGGCTTTTTTTCCACCGAGGTGCCCGCGCATTTTTTCACGCATATCGACAACGGATTTTTTAAGTACAGCTTCATCTCGAGTCAAACACAAAATCTCATGGCGAGTCTTGTTAAATGCCGAAGCCAATAAGTCATCGCCATAAATCATACGAGCACGAGTCAAAGCTTGGTGTTCCCAAGTCCACGCGTCATTGTGCTGATACTCGTCAAAAGCATCGGTTGGACTCACCAATAAACCAGAGACACCTGAAGGACGTAAGCGAGTGTCGACCTCGTACAAAATACCAGAAGCAGTTCTGGTCGAGAAAATATGAATAATGCGCTGCGCCAATCTCAGATAAAATTGGCGTCCGTCGATCTCTTTTTTACCATCAGTATAGATGTGTACCGGGCAATCGTGCATGAACACAATATCAAGATCGGAGTTATAACCAAGCTCCCAACCGCCGACTTTGCCGTAACCAACCACGGCGAAGCCACGGCCTTCACGATCTTTAACGTGGGTAGGCTCCCCAAACTTGGCTGTCACTTGTAACCAAGCTTGATTAATGCCGGCCTCAACAATCGCTTCTGCTAAATAGGTTAGATGGTCGCTTACCTTCATAACAGGCAAAACGCCCGCAATATCAGCGGCTGCAATTCTCAAGATACAAGTCTGCTTAAACTGACGCAGCCCCTCCATCTGTTGTTCCATGTCATCTTCAGGAATACGGGCTAGATAATCACGTAACTCGGTCTTGTAAGACTCTAAAGGCACGGGGTTATAGAGTTGCTGCGGATCAATAAGTTCATCTAACAGAATTGGGTAACGACCCAACTGCTCCGAGATCATCGGGCTCGCTGTACATAAGCGAACGAGTTGAGTGAGGGCAGCGGGGTGCTCATCCAATAGCTCAAGATACGTGGTGCGTGTAACGATTTTTTGCAACAGATGCAGCACTCGAGACAAACCAAATTCAGCATCCTTGGCGGTATAGAGCGCTTGAAACACTTTGGGCATTAATCGATTGAGTACTTCACGTCCACGAGGGCCAAGGGTTTTCTTAGCCAAATCAGCTTTGAATTGGATAATGGTTTTCGCCGCTTGCTGCGGGTTAGCAATCGCGATGTCATGCTCTAGAACCTGCTCAATCACATCTTGCTTATGAGCCATATCCCACAACTCACTAAAGTGACTCGCGATTGGGTTAGCATCATCTTCATCAACCCCAATTAGGTCTTCGAATACGGTGTGAACATTCGCCATATGAGCACGTGTCGCATCAATCAAACCATCCCAATCTGCAAACTGCATGGCGACAGCAAGTTGCAACTGTTCGAAATCGCCATCAGGTAAGGTTTGAGTTTGCTTGTCTGCCATCGCTTGTAATAGGTTCTCAAGGCGGCGTAAAAACAGGTATGCCTCACGTAAGTGACCGACTTCTTCTGCTTCTAATAAATGAAGAGATTCAATCGCACTTAGCGTCTCCAACAAACCTCGACCACGAAGGCTCGGTTCACGTCCACCACGAATCAGTTGAAAGACTTGAGCAATAAACTCGACTTCACGAATACCACCAGAGCCAAGCTTAATGTTGTTTGATAAGCCACGACGTCGCACTTCGCTACTGATCATCGACTTCATTCGACGCAAAGATTGAATGGCACTGAAATCAATATAACGACGAAAAACAAACGGACGCAGCATCTGGCGGAGCTCTTGGTATTCAGGGTACATTTCACTGCCCATTACACGCGCCTTAACCATTGCGTAGCGTTCCCAGTCACGGCCTTGTTCTTGGTAATAGTCTTCAAGAGCAGCATAGCTCATGACCAAAGGGCCGCTCTCCCCGAATGGACGCAAGCGCATGTCGACTCGATAACAGAATCCGTCAAAGGTTTGCTGATCAAGCGCCTTGATAATACGTTGCCCCAAACGCGTGAAGAACTGCGCGTTGGCGATACTTCTTCTTGCTCCTTGGGTTTCACCATTCTCAGGGTAAGTAAAAATTAGATCGATATCGGAAGAGAAATTCAGCTCACCGCCACCTAACTTGCCCATACCTATGATCAACATAGGCTGCGCTTCACCTTGCTCGTTACAAGGTGTGCCCCACTCTTTACAACAAATATCGTACTGCCATTGATAGGTCTCGAAGATCATCGCCTCTGCTAGCATCGACAAATGATTTAAGCTCTGTTCTAGATCCCATGAGCCCATAAAGTCACGCCAAGCAATGTAGATCATCTCTCGATTACGGAATTGACGCAGTACACGTTGGCCGCTCATTTCATCAGCACAACCAGAAAGTAACTCGGCCAAACGCTTACGATACCCTTCCGCGCGCTCTTCACATCTCAGCATCTCTGGCAAGGTGCTGGATAAAATCGAGTCACGCTGTAAACAATCACCAACAAAACAGCTCAAGCCTAATACACGCTTGAGCTCGGCAATCAATGACTCAGGCCAAGTGTTAATGGCGTCACTTTGATGCTCTAATAATTGCTCAAAAGCAGACTGGGAATGAGTGACGAGTAGAGAAGGCAATGGCATGTTTCTTCCTTGTGTAAGCTGCGCACCGAACAATTGGTTTGTCGGTTCGGTTCTTCAATAACGAGTTCTAAAAACTAATGATTAGTTATACCAAAGTTCTGCCAATAAAAAACGCCCGCATTAGCAATGTGGGCGTTTTATCAGTGAACTTATCAAGTTGAGTCTTTTCTCTAATAACAAATCTCCAGGGCCAAACCTCTAGGAATAGACCTTTAGATCTTGCGAACTAGAGCTCAGACCGAAAGCTGGGGATTAAACCTTAAACTGCTTAATCTTACCGTCTAGCTCTTGTGCGTTGCTTTCCATGATCTCAGAAGTCTCGAGAAGCTCACCCACCACCACTACGGAGGCTTCAACAAGCTCACGAACATTGGTCAAGTTGACACTCATCTCTTCCGCCACACTAGTTTGTTGGCCCGCAGCAGTCGCGATCTGGAAGTTCATATCATTAATCTGGTTTACCTGACTTACGATGCCATCAAGCTCAGAACCAGCGTTAGTCACTAGGTCTACGCCTTCAGCCGCTTCAACAACACTCTTTTCCATCAGCTCTACAGCCGAGTTAGCACTGCTTTGTAGATGGCTGATCATATCTTGAATTTCTACTGTCGCTTGCTGAGTACGTTGCGCAAGGTTACGAACCTCATCGGCAACAACCGCAAAACCACGCCCCGCTTCACCTGCACGCGCGGCTTCAATCGCTGCGTTCAAAGCCAATAGGTTGGTTTGCTCTGAAATGCCTTGGATAGTACCAACCACACTGCCAATCGAGTCTACGCGCTCTTCTACTTGGTTTACCGCTGCTGCAGAGGCTGCGATGTCCGAAGAAAGCTCACTCATCTTAGAAACAGAACCTTGAACGAACTTCTGACCTGTTAGTGCTTGACCTGATGCTTGCTCAGTAAGAGAAGAAGCACTTTGCGCGTGCTCAGCCACAGTTTGCACAGTAGACGTCATCTCGCTCATTGCTGTCGCTAGTTGGTCGATTTCGTTAAATTCTTCCTGAGCTGAATCTTTGGTTTCGGACATGCTGATGGTCATCACTTCCGTCAGGGCAAACAACTCATCAGAAGAGGCCACCTGAGTTTTGATCATGTCACTCAACTGGACTCGAGTTTTTTCGAGTTCTCGTGCCACATCACCGTATTCATCTTTACAATCCATATGAATTGGCACTGATAGGTTCTTATCGGCCATCGTTTTAATGGCGTCATTGAGGTATTGAGTTTGGCGAAGCATAACGCGCGCTGCCGCCAATAGAAGAACCACAAACACAATGATCATCAAGGCTGTTTGCCAAGCCACTTGAACTAGGTAAGTCTCGTAATGCTGCTGTGCAACTTGTGCATTGTTAGTGACTGCAAGTAATGAATCGTAAAACGCACTTGCGTCCCATAGCTGCTTCGAAATAATCAAGATAGTGCTGAAAACCATCAGCATGATCATTTTTGGAACGAGACGGATGTCCGAGATAATCCTTTCCCACGGCTTGAATGACAGTTTAGTCATTGTCAGTTCTCCATTAACTCTTATATATTGATGGCTTCTATATCCGCGAGATGGCTATGTCAGTCAAAGTTCGCGATTTATTTTGAGCCTCGTATGAATGTTAAATAGTATCAAAGACACCACTAAGCCGATGAGCTTATTATCACTGATTCTCTCTTTCTTAGCGTTATTTGTGATCTCAGGCTTATTGTTTGCACCGATTGATAAAGAATCGAAACAAGTTCTTATCGGCCTGGACTTTATAATCTGTAGCGTTTTTCTTTTTCAGCTCACTATTGATCTATTCAGATCACAAAATAAGAAAGAATATCTAAAAGTACACTGGATCGATTTCTTGGCAAGCATCCCTATGGTCGAGCCACTTCGATTCGCTCGCATTTTTCAGATCTTGCGCGTGATTCTCGTTCTTCGGTCAGGAAAACGTGTTTTCAGGGAGCTGTTTAGCAATCGAAAAGAAACGACACTCGCCTCAATTATTTTGCTATTGGTTATTCTCCTGACCATAGGTGCAGGAACAATACTGCTGCTAGAGCACAAGGATCCCAATGCCAACATTACCACTGGCCAAGATGCTTTATGGTGGGCTTTCGTAACGATTAGTACCGTGGGGTACGGCGATTATTATCCAGTGACGAGCTCAGGCAAGTTAGTCGCTTCTCTGGTGATCATTTGTGGTGTGGGTGTTTTTGGTATGATTTCAGGGTTGATTACTTCTTTGATCACCTCTCCAACTCGCCATGACAATCAACGAGCTGAAAACAAAGAGAAGCACCTTGAGAAGATCATTGAGCAACAACAGAAAATTCTCGAACGACTAGAAAAGCTGGAACAACAAACAAAAAAATAGAGCCGAAGCCCTATTTTCAATTTCATGTTGTTATGAAACTCAGTCTTGCCAATACGGCTCAACTTCTACACTTATTTGGCGTGTCTGTTCCATCGCATGCAGAATTGACACCTCTTGACGAGCTAACCAACGCTCTAGCTGAACCTTCTCATCGCCTTCTAACTTCTCAGTCAAAGGCTCTAATGTTTTAAGTGCCAGCAAATCGTCAATACCTTGCACCATATCGGCCCATGGCAAGCGGAAACTGTTTCGTTCATCGTCATCATACAAACTCGCGAAACCAACACCAGAATATAGGTTTCTCATCAAACGATATTGCTGTTCAATATACGCTTGGCTAGTCATCACTCGCTCTGGCGGGAAAGCTTCCATCAAGTCGGCCCATGTGCGATCGAGTTGCTTAACCGAAAACCATTCGATACCACGTGCCATTTGTTCACGTGCTTTTTCGTCTAAGAATGGTTGCCAGCCACGAGACAAGATCCAGCGACTCAGATCTAGCAACAAACCAGTGTAACGAGCAGAGCTCAACAAGGTAAGCAGTTCTTCGCGATCGGGAAGTTGCTCTTGCATCTCTTTAAGTTCAGCGACCAAAAACTTACGCGCATCCAATTTACGCAGTACGTGGCCTTTATCTTCGAGCAAATCTTCGAAGTGGTCATAGCTTTTTAGCCAGTCGAGTTCTTGCTCAAGCCACTTAAGCTCTTGGCGTAAAATGGCACTCGCGCGTCTTGGGACAATGCCACCATAGATGGTGAAGGTTTGACGAATAAAACTCAGCGAGTGACTGATCTCATGTAACGCTTCAATGGATTGGCGCTCGGTGAAGATCTGCTCATGATAATGCCAATGAGCGAGAGCATGCTCTAAAGATTGAATGAAACACGATTCAACAGTATCACTTTTAGCAGTATCAACTAAGGTCAAAGGAGTGACTTCATCTCCTTGATAACCTTGAGCAAGGCGGTAACCCTTAGCGGCTTTGCTTAGATTACCTAAACGCATGCCACCTTGTTCACAGAATTGACGAGACAGTGTAAACAGAGCATCTGTTTGACCGGACTTAAGTTCCAATTCGACTTCACAAATCGGTTCTTGCAGTTCGCCTGATTCAACAAAACCTTGATCGAATGCGACCTCGACTTGACTGCCATCAGGCATACCAATCAACCACTGCTCACGTGTGAAGTTGGTAGAAAATAGAGGAGTCAACTCAGCTTCCAGCGTTTCGATGTCTTTGCCCGCTGGCCAGATGTCCTCTGGATGTAGGGCTAGCTTAGGTTCATTGCTGTCATGTTCTGCATTGTATTCAGGCCTTTGATGCAGGCCTGCAACCACACGACCAGCCGTCTTTACGGTTTGTACAAATACGTCATCAAAGCGTCGAATGCGCAAGCCAGTATCGTGCTTACGTAACCAGTTATCGGGGGTGTCAAAGTAGATGTTACCTAGCTCACGACAACTGTGCTGAAGTACTTTAGTTTCAGCAATTTTATTGCGTAAAGTCTCTGAAAAATCAGGAGAAACAAAAAACTTCAGTTCTATCTCGGTTTCCATAGTTATACCTTTCTGTGAAGATAGGGACAGGATATTGCCAATTTGAAAACTCAGCAAGTCAGAAATATCGCCCTTATGATGATCTAAAACAGTTTTAATGAGACATTGATTAGGTTAACATGCGCGACTTTGTAGCCATCGCTTAACATTTCACCATGAATATGGTGTATGTTGTTTTAAGGTTATTATTTATTAGGTTGGATGACCATGCCAGTAAATACAATTATGGGGTTATTTGCAAAGTCCCCAATTAAACCTTTGCAGCGTCACGTAGTATGCGTGAACGAATGTTGTTCTCACCTAGTTAATTTCTTTGAAGTTTCTTCAAAAGGTGACTGGGAGAAAGCATCAGAAATTCGAGCTCAAATTTCTCACCTTGAGAAAGAAGCTGACGTACTAAAACGTGAAATTCGCCTTAAACTTCCTCGCGGTTTGTTTATGCCAGTTGATCGCACCGATATGTTGGAGCTATTAACTCAACAAGACAAACTAGCAAACCTAGCGAAAGACATTGCTGGCCGTGTATATGGTCGTCAACTTGTCATTCCTGCTCCTATGCAAGAAAACTTCATCGCTTACGTTAAACGTTGTCTAGATGCAGCGAACCAAGCACAAAACGTAATCAATGAACTAGACGAATTACTTGAAACGGGCTTTAAAGGCCGTGAAGTAACACTCGTTGCTGAAATGATTCATCAATTAGATGTAATTGAAGATGACACGGACGCGATGCAGATCGAACTACGCCAACAACTAATGGCGATTGAAGATGGTCTGAATCCAGTTGATATCATGTTCTTATACAAAATTCTTGAATGGGTTGGTGGTATTGCAGATCAAGCACAGCGTGTAGGCGCTCGTCTTGAAGTAATGCTTTCTCGATCTTAAATCATACGTTAACTATATAACGAAGAGCATTTTTTGAACAAACCACTTATGCGCTGAGTATTTCTCTCGCTGAGCGGTTTTTTGCGTCTAAATTTGTTCCGCTTGTTATCAAACAACTAGGTATTACGATGGATATCCTTGCTAACTACGGCACTGTCCTGATTATTGTTGCAGCAGCTTTCGGTTTCTTGATGGCTATTGGTATTGGTGCAAATGACGTTGCGAACGCAATGGGCACTTCAGTAGGCTCTAAAGCTCTAACCGTTAAACAAGCGATCATTATCGCAATGATCTTTGAATTCGCAGGTGCTTACCTTGCGGGCGGCGAAGTAACAGACACGATCCGTAAAGGTGTTATCGAAACATCTCTGTTTGCAGATCAACCTGACGTACTTGTGTACGGTATGATGTCTGCACTACTAGCTGCTGGTACATGGCTACTTCTAGCTTCATACATGGGCTGGCCAGTATCAACGACTCACTCAATCATCGGTGCAATCATCGGTTTTGCTTGTGTGTCTGTGGGTACTGAAGCTGTAGATTGGAACAGTGTCCAAGGCATTGTGGGAAGTTGGATTGTCACACCATTGATTTCCGGTATCTTCGCCTATCTCATATTTGTCAGTGCCCAGCGACTGATATTCGATACAGAAAACCCGCTATTCAATGCGAAGCGTTTTGTACCGGTATACATGTTCATTACTACAATGGTCATTGCACTTGTAACGATCAAGAAAGGTCTTAAGCACGTAGGCCTTCATCTAACCGGTACTGAAGCATGGTTATGGGCTGCAGGTGTTTCTGCTGTCGTCATGATTGGCGGTTACTTATACATTCAGAAGAAGTTTGCTAACCGCGAAGAAGACCACGGTTTTACTGGCGTAGAAGGTATCTTCAGCGTACTAATGGTTATCACAGCTTGTGCAATGGCATTCGCACACGGTTCAAACGACGTTGCGAACGCGATTGGTCCACTGTCTGCTGTTGTTTCAACGGTTGAGCACATGGGTGAAATCTCAGGTAAGAGCACTATCGCATGGTGGATTCTTCCACTAGGTGGTATTGGTATCGTTGTTGGTCTTGCAACAATGGGTCATAAAGTAATGGCAACCGTTGGTACTGGTATTACAGAACTAACTCCTAGCCGTGGCTTTGCAGCTCAACTAGCGACCGCGTGTACGGTTGTACTTGCTTCTGGTACTGGCCTTCCGATTTCAACCACGCAAACATTGGTTGGTGCGGTATTAGGTGTAGGCTTTGCTCGTGGTATCGCAGCTTTAAACCTAGGCGTTGTACGTAACATCGTAGCTTCTTGGATTGTGACGTTACCTG
>NZ_CH902614.1:10866-22571 GCF_000153005.1 Vibrio sp. MED222
ATGCAACAGTATGACAATCAACGACATGAGTTTACTCCGCAAGATGTGGAAATAGTCTCAAAAGAGACGCTGTTTCGTGGTTTTTTCAAAATGGTTAAGTACACATTTAAACATAGACTGTTTGAGGGCGGCTGGAGCCAACCAATCGAGCGTGAGATGTTTGAGCGTGGACATGCTGCCGCTTTGCTACCTTATGATCCTGTGCGTGATGAAGTGGTGATCGTCGAACAGATCCGTGTCGGTGCTCTAGAGCATGAGAACCCGTGGCAATACGAAATTGTTGCGGGGATTATTGATACCGATGAATCACCACAAGATGTTGCTCGTCGTGAGGCGATGGAAGAAGCGGGGGTCGACGTCGGATCTGTATTGCCTATTACTTCGTATTATCCTTCATCCGGCGGTTGCTCAGAAAAGCTCGACGTCTTTGTTGGTTGTGTTGACGCCACGACAGCAAAAGGGGTTCACGGATTGGATTACGAAGGTGAAGATATTCGCGTGCAAGTGATGAGTCGCGAAGCCGCTTATCAGTTAGTAAAAGACGGTGTGTTTGAAAATGGCGCCACGATCATTGCGCTGCAGTGGCTACAATTGAACTACCAAGAATTACAGTCAGAGTGGATAGATTAACGTCATGCCAAATATAGCAGTCAAAAAACCGTATCATGTCGATTTGGCTGAATTGATGCGAGTTTACGAGACTAACTATGCCAAACTTAATGCTCTGTTACCGGTTGAGCATGAGGTTGGTGACGTTCGCTGTTACCAAGCCGTTAATATGGTGTATCAATTGACAGTGAATGAGGTCACAAAATACACCACATTAATAGATATATGTCAGAGTGACGCGATGCCAGTGTTTCCTTTGCCAAAAATGTCTGTCAGGCTATATCACGACGCTCGAGTTGCAGAAGTGTGCGCTAGCGGGGATTTTTCGCGAGTCAAAGCAAAATATGACTATCCCAACACAAAACTTCTGCAAAAGGATGAGAAATTTCAATTGAACAAATTTCTTGGGGAATGGTTAACGTTTTGTTTAAAAACAGGTATCAGCCGAACCCCAGTTTCTTTTTAATTGAGCCTATTTAAAAACACTTTTAAAGTCTAAACAGTAACGTATCTGGATTTGTTATTTTGGAATTATCACACACTTCAAAATTTGATGAGAGCAGTATTAAGCTTGTACAGCTAACGGACACGCATTTATTTGCGCCGAGCAATGGCAGCTTATTAAGCATCAACACTCAAGATAGCTTTCGTGCTGTAGTCGATGCCATTGTTAGTCAGGGCTTTGACTATCAAGCGATTTTAGCAACCGGTGATATTTCTCAAGATCACAGTGCTGAGTCGTACCAAAAATTTGAGTCAGGAATTCAACCTTTGGATAAACCGTGTTACTGGTTGCCAGGGAATCATGACTTCAAACCGAATATGGGCAGTGTTTTACCATCACCACAAATACAGTGCGTTGAGCATGTTTTGCTAGGTAATAATTGGCAGATGGTGATGCTGGACTCGCAAGTGGTTGGTGTGCCTCACGGACGTCTCAGTGATCAACAGCTTGATCTACTAGAACAAAAGCTAACCGAATTTCCCGAACGTAATACCTTGGTTCTGCTGCACCACCATCCACTATTGGTTGGCAGTGCATGGCTGGATCAACATAATCTGAAAGATGCTGATCAATTTTGGGAAGTGGTTCAACAGCACACCAATGTGAAAGCGGTACTGTGTGGTCACGTTCATCAAGACATGAATCGAGATCATCATGGTGTACAAGTCATGGCAACACCGTCGACTTGTGTGCAATTCAAGCCTAACTCAGATGACTTTGCGGTTGATACTTTGTCACCTGGTTGGAGAGAGATTGAATTGCATCAAGATGGATCAGTAAGTACGCAAGTACGCCGTTTACCTCATGGACAATTCTTACCTGATTTTGAAGCGGCAGGTTATTGATGTTTGATTCTGAACAGCAAGCCGCTAAGCCGCCACTGCTTCTCTATATTCACGGCTTTAACAGTTCATCACGTTCCCACAAAGCAACGGTGATGACTGACTATTGCGCGGAGCATCGTCCTGATATCAAGGTGATGACACCTCAACTGCCGAGTTTTCCTCAGCAAGCGGCCATTTATTTGCAGCAACTGGTGGAGCAATATAAAGAGCAATATCAGATAGCGTTGGTAGGTAGCTCGTTGGGTGGCTATCTTTCAACATGGCTGAATAGTCACTATGGCTTTAAAGCTGTGGTTGTGAACCCAGCCGTTAAGCCGTATGAGCTTCTTGCTGACTATTTAGGTGAACAAGTAAATCCATACACAGAAGAGCGATATGTTCTGGAAACAAAACATATCAATGAACTGAAGGCGTTAGAGGTTCCGGCTATCGCTCAGCCGAGTGACTTCTGGTTACTTCAGCAAACGGAAGACGAAGTTCTGGATTACCGACAAGCGGTAGAGAAGTACCAAGGTGCAGTACAGACAGTAGAAGAGGGCGGGGATCATAGCTTTGTTAATTTTGAACGCTACCCCCAACAAATCATCACCTTTCTAAATCTTTAATCTGTTTCAGCAATCAAGTAATTTTCTCTTGTTTGACTGTTATTTCATCTATCAGTGGTGAAATATCATAGTTTGATGCCTTAGTTTTTGAACTAGCTTGACATCATTACTCAGCTTCCAGACTATATTCCCCAATACTTCGCTCGTTCGCTCTACTATGACGGTTCATAGTAATGATTTCGCTTTAGTCAAACTAGAGCCAGCGAACTGACGCAAACTTTTTGAGTAAACTCCGTATTATGACTGAACAATATAATGCAAAAGACCTCGAGGTACTTGAAGGTCTCGACCCCGTGCGACACCGCCCGGGAATGTATACCGAGACAGAAAGACCAAACCACCTTGCCCAAGAAGTCATTGATAACTCGGTTGATGAAGCACTAGCGGGACACGCTAAGAAGATTAAAGTCGTGTTGCATGCTGACCAATCGTTAGAAGTGACGGATGATGGCCGTGGTATGCCGGTTGATATCCACCCTGAAAAAGGCATCTCAGGTGTTGAGCTGATTTTAACTAAGCTCCACTCTGGCGGTAAGTTCTCGAACAATAACTACAAGTTTTCAGGTGGTTTGCACGGGGTAGGTATCTCGGTGGTGAACGCGTTGTCAAAACGTGTTGAAGTGACGGTTCGCCGTGACGGTCAGGTACATGAAATTGCCCTTGAAGGTGGTCATGCCGTAACGGATCTTACTGTTACAGGTACTTGTGGTCATCGCAATACCGGTACGACGGTACATTTTTGGCCAGATCCAAAATATTTCGATAGCTCTAAGTTCTCTGTTTTACGTCTTATCAATAACTTGCGCGCTAAAGCTGTACTTTGCCCTGGTTTAGAAATCACCTTTGTCGACAAGGTTGGCGGTGAAGAACATAAATGGTTCTATGAAGATGGTCTAAAAGACTACCTTGCAGAAGGTGTGAAAGGTTACACCTTACTGCCTGAGGAACCTTATGTCGGCGAATTCGTTGCTGAAACAGAAATGGCGAACTGGGCGATTATTTGGCAGCCAGAAGGCGGTGATATGATCACCGAGAGTTACGTGAACTTAGTACCAACTAAGCAAGGTGGTACACACGTAAACGGCCTTCGACAAGGTCTGCTTGATGCAATGCGTGAGTTCTGTGAATTTCGTAACCTTCTACCGCGTGGCGTTAAGTTAACGGGTGACGATATTTTCGATCGTTGTTCGTACGTATTATCGGTGAAGATGCAAGATCCGCAATTTGCTGGTCAAACAAAAGAACGTCTTTCTTCTCGTCAAACCGCAGCGTTTGTGTCTGGGGTGGTAAAAGATGCCTTTAGCTTGTGGTTGAACGAAAAACCACAACTGGCAGAACAGTTAGCTGAAGCTTGTATTGCGAATGCTCACCGTCGCATGCGCGCAAGCAAAAAGGTTGTGCGTAAGAAGATTGCTTCAGGCCCAGCACTGCCGGGTAAGCTAACCGATTGTTCGGTTCAAGATTTAAGTCGTACCGAAATCTTCTTCGTGGAAGGGGACTCGGCGGGTGGTTCTGCTAAACAAGCACGTGATCGTGAGTTCCAAGCGGTTATGCCACTTCGCGGTAAGATCCTAAATACATGGGAAGTGTCAGCGGACCAAGTATTGGCTTCACAAGAAGTACATGATATTTCGGTTGCTTTGGGTATCGATCCTGATAACGATGACTTGTCAGGCCTGCGTTACGGTAAGATCTGTATCCTTGCCGATGCGGACTCGGATGGTCTTCATATCGCGACACTGCTATGTGCACTATTTACTCGCCATTTCCATGCATTGGTTGAAGCGGGTCATATCTATGTGGCAATGCCCCCTCTGTATCGTATCGATTGCGGTAAAGAAGTGTTCTACGCACTTGATGATGCAGAGAAAGATGGTGTGCTTGAGCGACTGTCGCAGAAGAAAGCTAAGATCAACGTGCAACGATTCAAAGGTCTGGGTGAAATGAACCCACTTCAGTTACGTGAAACCACCATGGATCCGAACACTCGTCGTCTTGTTCAATTAACGATTGATGACAACGAAGCGACCAACGAGATGATGGACATGCTGCTTGGTAAAAAACGTGCAGATGATCGCCGTACATGGCTACAGACTAACGGTGATATGGCCGAGGTATAATGGATGTCTAACGAAATTACATATGATGGCGTTGAACAGCTGCCAATGCGCAAGTTCACCGAAGATGCCTACTTAAATTACTCAATGTACGTGATCATGGATCGTGCATTACCGTATATCGGTGATGGCTTGAAGCCAGTACAGCGTCGTATTATCTACGCGATGTCTGAGCTGGGCTTATCAGCTGCATCGAAATACAAAAAATCAGCACGTACCGTTGGTGACGTATTAGGTAAGTATCACCCACACGGTGACTCTGCTTGTTACGAAGCGATGGTATTGATGGCGCAGCCTTTCTCTTACCGCTACCCATTGGTAGACGGTCAAGGTAACTGGGGTGCTCCGGACGACCCGAAATCGTTCGCTGCGATGCGTTATACCGAAGCGAAATTATCTAAGTTTGCTGAGGTTCTTCTAGGTGAACTAGGTCAAGGCACCGTTGATTGGCAACCAAACTTTGATGGCACCATGAAAGAGCCTCAGATGTTGCCAGCACGTCTACCTCATATCTTACTTAACGGTATTACTGGTATCGCGGTAGGTATGGCGACGGACATCCCGCCTCACAATGTCCGTGAAGTGGCGAACGCAGCGATTCACTTGATTGATACGCCGAAAGCTGAACTTCCAGATGTGATGGGTTTCATTCAAGGCCCTGATTACCCGACAGAGGCTGAGATTATTTCGCCGAAGTCGGACATCGAAAAGATCTACCGTACAGGCCGTGGCAGCATCAAGATGCGCGCGGTTTGGCACAAGGAAGGCTCTGATATTGTTATCACTGCTTTACCTCATCAAGTGTCAGGTGCGAAGTTACTTGAGCAAATTGCTAACCAGATGCGCGCTAAGAAGCTGCCAATGGTTGACGACTTGCGTGACGAATCGGATCACGAGAACCCAACTCGCATCGTTGTCGTTCCTCGTTCAAACCGTATCGACTGTGACCAATTGATGAGTCACCTATTCGCTTCGACGGATCTAGAGAAAAACTTCCGGGTTAACTTGAACATGATTGGTTTAGACAATCGTCCTCAAGTTAAAGGCCTAGTTCAAATTCTGAAAGAGTGGATTGAGTTCCGTCGCACGACCGTTCGCCGTCGTTTGCAGTACCGTTTAGATAAAGTACTAGCACGTTTGCATATTTTAGAAGGTTTGCTTGCTGCTTATCTTAATATCGATGAAGTGATTGAAATCATTCGTACAGAAGACGAACCATGTCCTGTATTGATGAGCCGTTTCAACATTTCTGAAATTCAAGCCAATGCGATTCTTGATATTAAACTTCGTAACTTAGCTAAGTTAGAAGAGTTTAAAATCCGAGCGGAACAAGAAGAGCTTGAAGCTGAACGCGAAAAGCTTGAAAAGCTACTCGGTTCAGAGCGTCGCTTGAATACGTTGATCAAGAAAGAAATCCAAGCAGATGCAGATAAATACGGCGATGATCGTCGCTCACCTCTGATTGAGCGTGCTGAAGCGAAAGCGCTAACAGAACGCGACTTAGTACCAAGCGAACCAATCACGGTTGTGTTGTCTGAGAAAGGTTGGATTCGTCATGCTAAAGGGCATGAAGTTGATGCTGAAGGCTTGAACTACAAATCTGGTGATAAGTTCTTAGCGAGTGCTAAGGGTAAGAGTAACCAACAAGCGGTGTTCCTTGGCAGTGATGGCCGAAGCTACTCCCTTGAATCTCATTCATTACCGTCGGCACGTAGCCAAGGTGAGCCAATTACAGGCCGCCTGAACGTCAGTCCGGGTTCTTCGATTCGCCAAGTGGTGATGGGAGAGAATGAACAGCTATGGTTAGTCGGTTCTGATGCTGGTTATGGCTTTGTTTGTAAGGGTAGCGATCTGCTGTCTAAGAACAAGAGCGGTAAAGCGTTAGTTAACTTGCCACAAGCTTCTGAAGTGATGTTGCCAAGCCCTATTGCAGACTTGGACAGTAACCAGATTCTGGCGATTACTAACCAAGGCCGTATGTTGTTGTTCCCTATTAAAGACCTACCTCAGCTGAGCAAAGGTAAAGGTAACAAGATCATCAACATCCCTTCTGCGAAAGCAAAAGAGCGTGAAGAGTTTGTATCGCATCTGATGGCTATTCCAGAGAATGCAACGCTGACTATTTACGCGGGTAAACGTAAACTTGGCTTGAAACCTGCGGATCTTGAAAACTTCCGTGGTGAGCGTGGTCGTCGTGGTGGTCTGCTCCCAAGAGGTTTGCAGCGTGTGACTCGCATCGATATCGATGAACCTAGTGACGCCTAGTTTTGATTGAGTTTATCATTAGCTTTGATTGATAAAAGAAAACCCAGCTTAAGAGCTGGGTTTTTTGTATCTATACTTTTTGTCTCTGTAATTGGCGGTTTGAGTTACTCGCTATTAGCAATCAAACTAAATAAAGACTACAGGCGTGTGTCTTCGGTAATGGTGACCTTGAGTGTCTTGTTTTCACCTTTGCGCAATACACCAACATCAATGATAGTACCCGGGCGAAGGTCAGTAACAATGTCCATTACGCTCTGTCGTCCGCTAATTTGGGTGTTGTTGATGCTGATAATGATATCTTGTGCTTCAAAGCCGGCATCGGCTGCAGGACCATTCGGGTCAATGCCTAAGACAACAATACCACCGATGTTCTTAGTACCGAGCAAGCGTGATGTCACCGAATTAATGTCTTGTCCGTCGATACCAATATAACCACGAATGACACGACCATCGGCGATGATCTTCTCCATGATTTTATTAGCAAGTGAGTAGGGGATTGCAAATGAGATCCCGTAGGTTTCCATGTCGGTAGCTTGTTGGAAAGAAGCCGTGTTGATACCGACGAGCTCACCTTGTGAGTTAACCAGTGCACCACCTGAGTTACCTTCATTGATTGCAGCATCAGTCTGGATAAAGGCTTGGTGACCATCTGCACTGATCGAAGAACGACCTGTTGCAGAGATAATGCCAAAGGTTGTCGTTTGCCCTAGGTTGTATGGGTTACCGATAGCCAGCACCACGTCGCCGACATTTGCTTTGTAATTCGGGTTCAGTGGAATAACAGGTAAGTTGTCACCGCTGACTCGGAGTATCGCAATATCGGTGCGTTTGTCTGAGCCGACAAGTTGTGCGGCCGCTACTCGTCCGTCTTGAAGTGCCACGACTATTTGGTCAGCTTGAGCAACAACATGGAAGTTGGTAATGATGTAGCCTTTCTCACTAACAATCACCCCTGAACCTAATCCTTGAGTTAGTAGCTTGTTGCGATCGCTTTCTGCGTATTTACGACTATAAATATTGACCACAGCGGGTGCAGCTCGTCGCACCGCTTGGTTAAATGAGATCTGAAGAGGGCCAATATTATCGACTTGAGGGTTCGTGACGTCTGCAACAATCGCCGGCCTTAAACTCGGGAATGCGAGAAGAATAAGCGCCGCTGAAACGAGTCCAAGGGAAATAGAACGAAATAGAAAGGACAGCATGTTTCCCTCTTCAACAAGTAAGGTATGAAGCATCCGTCAATGGATGACTGACTTGATTATCAGTGAAGCATAGCATTTTGATTGATCTAAAGAAAAGGGAGACTGAGTAAGTTTAAAGCAAACTTACTGAGCCCCCCTGTAATTACGCTGACGTATGGCTATCGAATAACTAGATAGATAGTCCTATCGTCTCGCTGGATATTAAGTGCCAATACGCCAGGTTGTTTTTCAAGAATCTTTCTAAATTCAGCAAGGTTCTTAACTGGTTGTCGGTTTACCCCGATGATGATGTCATCTTTAAGAAGCTGATAAGCTTCTGCTGGCGAACCTTGAGCGACACTTGATACCTTGACGCCTGTCGCTGAATCGCTGTCGGTTGTGTTGGTGAGCTCTGCACCGGCAAGTCCTTCATGGAGCTTTTCAGCTTGTGTCTTACTATTTGTGGATTCACCCAGCGTGACGTCAAAGGTCTTATTCTTACCGTCACGAACCACGCCTAACTCGATCTGTTTACCTGCACCTAGGGTGGCTACTTTGGCTCTTAACTCACTAAAAGTATCAATACGCTTACCGTTAATGGAGATAATGACATCGCCCGCTTTCAATCCGGCTTTGTCTGCAGCACTGTCGGGTACAATTTGGCTAACAAAAGCACCTTTGCTGGACTCATAACCAAGCGCTTCAGCCAATTCCGAGGTGACCTCTCCACCTTGGACACCAAGCATGCCACGTTTTACTTCACCGAAATCGAGAATCTGTTCAGTCAGGTTTGTCATCATATTGGATGGAATGGCAAAGCCGATACCGACATTGCCGCCGTTAGGTCCTAGGATGGCCGTGTTGATACCAATCAGTTCACCGTTAAGATTCACTAACGCACCTCCAGAGTTACCACTGTTAATCGCGGCATCGGTTTGAATGAAGTTTTCGAAGTTCTCTAGATTGAGACCGCTACGTCCTAACGCTGAAACGATACCGGATGTTACGGTTTGACCAAGCCCAAATGGGTTGCCGATAGCCACACTGAAATCGCCGACTCTCAATTTGTCGGAATCTGCGACTTTTATCTGGGTAAGGTTTTTGGCTGTTTCGAGTTTTAATAGCGCGATATCAGACATCTGGTCGCCGCCGATGAGCTCTGCATCGTACTCTCGACCATCATGCAGTTTTACTTTGATATCGTCGGCACCATTGATGACATGGTAATTGGTGACAATATGGCCTTTCTTGGCATCAATGATCACACCAGAACCTAGCCCGCGGAATGGGCGTTCTCGTGTTTGTTCTGGACCAAAAAAGAATTGAAATTGTTCAGGGATTTGCTGACGTTGTACCTGTTTGCCTTCTACGGCAATACTAACCACAGCGGGGGTTACTTGTTCAAGCATAGGAGCAAGGCTTGGTAATTGTTCATTACCCACACTTAATGGAAGTGCGGCTGTAGCTTGAATGGGGGTGATGATTGAACTTAAGCTTAAAGTCAGTACTGATAAAGCAAGCAAAGGTTTTTTCATCATAAACTCCTCTCTAGTTAAGGTCTTAACCCTACTTATACGTTTAATAAGTATGAGAAGTTTCAAATGACCTGAGTGAAAGTTATGACTCAAAAACCTTTGTAAAGTTCACAGAAGTGTTAAATGTTTACGATGCTTTTGCTGTAACGACATCGGGAGCATCCATGATTTCTTTCTTCTGCTCGGTAAATAAACCGGTTGCGCCATTAGCGTAATCTTTCGGTTGTTCTTCAAGCGTCGACTCTTTAACTGAAGACTTATCTTGTGGCTTATCCGAATGAGCAGCGGCTGTTTTCACAAATGGGTTGTCTTGCTCTGGCAGGTTAGGGAGTAGCTCTGAGCTTGTTTTTTCCATGTGTTGGTAAAGCTTTGTATAGTCCTTACCTAAGGTGTCCAACATTTCTGCTGATTTCGCAAAGTGGTCAGCTAGCTCTTGTCGCTGCTGTTCCAGGGCAAACTTTGCGCTATCTAATTCTTTCTGTACGTTCTTTTGTTTTTTGTATTCAGGTGTCATGAGACGAGAAATAGCGACCCCTAAAATAACTCCGACTAGTAAACCGGCAACGGCATACATCCAAGGCATAACAGCTCCTTATTATTGTTTTTTAACATGTTTGTTACTGCTTAGTTACACGTGATACAGCTCCATGGTACTATGAGAAAGCCGCAGTATAAAGAGAAATGCGTGTGCGCTAGTTAGCAGTTTGATGCTGCATTATTCACCGCATAGCGACATGTCTCATACTGTTTGGGCTCATTTTTATTTGCTGTCTGATATCGCTTTCATTGTGGAAATGTCGTCATGAATCCCATTAAAAAATACGAACAAGATATAAAAGAACATGGATTTCAAAGAGATCCAGCACAAGAGCAAGCCGTTAAATCTTTAGATGAACTCTTTCATCAATTCCAAAATTACATGAATGCCCCTATTCCTCAACTGACTCGATTCCAGAAGTTAATGGGCAAAAAGCCAGAACTGCCACTGCCACCAAAAGGCCTCTATTTTTGGGGCGGCGTCGGGCGCGGTAAAACCTATTTAATGGATACGTTCTACGATGCCTTACCGACCACAAAAAAAATGCGCGTTCACTTTCACCGCTTTATGTATCGAGTTCATGATGAGCTAAGGGCACTAGGTAATGTTAGCGACCCGTTGCCTCTAGTCGCAGATAAGTTGAAAGAAGAAGCGGATATTATCTGTTTTGATGAATTCTTTGTTTCAGACATCACGGATGCCATGATCTTAGGAACCTTGTTCCAAGAGTTATTCGCTCGAAACGTTATCTTGGTTGCGACCTCTAATATTCCACCTGCGGATCTGTATCGCAACGGGTTACAGCGAGCGCGTTTCTTACCCGCTATTAAGCTCATTCAAGACAACTGTCATATTCTTAATGTTGATAGCGGAATTGACTATCGTCTGAGAACCTTAGAGCAGGCTGAGATCTACCATTACCCACTGGATAGCCAAGCGAACATTAACCTCGAAACATATTACGCGCAGCTTGTTGGTGAAGATAAAGAGAAGCTTAAGCAGATAGAGGTTAATCACCGTCAATTAGATGTGGTCGAAGCGAGTGATGGTGTGCTGCATGGTACTTTTGCTCAGCTTTGTCAGTCGGCTCGTAGCCAGAACGATTATATTGAGTTGTCTCGGGTTTATCACACGGTTCTATTGGCTGATGTGTTGCAAATGGGCGTGACTTCCGATGACGCTGCTAGACGCTTTATTGCGTTAGTTGATGAGTTCTATGAGCGCAATGTGAAACTGATTATTTCAGCGGAAGTGGAGCTAGAAAAACTATACACCCATGGTCAACTAGAGTTTGAGTTTAAACGTTGTCAGTCGCGTTTAATTGAAATGCAGAGCCATGAGTATTTGGCAAAAGAACACTTAAGTTAGCTTTGATTATCTCGAATAAGAAAGAGAATTAAAAAAATCGTGATTTTGTTCAAAAAGAGGTGATTTTTTCTTCGCTCTTCTCTATAATCCTGCGACCTACCGTTACTGCGGGCCTCTAGCGATGAGTAAAATCACGT
>NZ_CH902614.1:24591-48551 GCF_000153005.1 Vibrio sp. MED222
ACCTTAAGTAGCTTTTCATTTGGAATCGTAATTAAAGAATCCACATGCTTAGAAAGCTCTTCGATACCTTGCTCAGCAAACGCTAAACGTTTTTTGCCTTCGAAGCTAAATGGCTTAGTTACAACAGCAACCGTTAGCACACCCAGCTCTTTCGCAACTTCAGCAATAACTGGAGCAGCACCTGTACCCGTACCACCGCCCATACCAGCTGCGATAAATACCATATCGGCGCCAGTTAGAACTTCTTTAATTCTTTCTCGATCTTCGAGAGCTGCATCACGGCCTACTTGTGGGTTTGCACCAGCGCCCAAACCTTTAGTGATATCACCACCAATTTGGATCACGCTGCTAACGCTTGTTTTACGAAGTGCTTGTGCATCAGTGTTAACACTGATGAATTCTACACCTTCGATTGATTCACGCACCATGTGCTCAACAGCGTTACCGCCACCGCCACCAACTCCAACGACTTTAATTACTGCATCGTCAGACATTTCCATCATCGGTTCAAACATGTGTTATCTCCGTTTTTTCCTGCAACTCAGGTTAAAACTCTTTTTGTATCCAATTACGCAATTTACCAAATAAACCAGACATAGAAGGTGCTGAACGCTTAGGTTCGCTGTAATCACCTTCATCGCTGATCTGACAATCTCTTGCGTAATGAAGTAAACCAACCGCCGTAGAATGATACGGCTCTTTAACATAGTCGGTTAAACCACTAACTTCTAACGGCTTACCAACTCGAACTTGATTGCGGAAAACACGTTCCGCACACTCTACCAATCCGTCAATTTGTGCCGCTCCACCAGTGAGAACGACGCCAGCTGCAAGGTGGTGTTTAATACCTTCATCTCGTAGCTGTAATTGAACCGTATCAATAGTTTGGTTAACGAGCCCCATAAGTTCAGTGTAACGTGGTTCAATCACTTCCGACAAAGTTTGTCTTTGCAAACTTCTCGATGGACGGCCACCTACACTAGGGACGTTAACAGAATCATCCTTGCTTACGAGTTCACTCAGAGCGCAACCATGGTTTACTTTTATCTCTTCAGCATCGCTCACTGGCGTGCCAAAAGCGAAGGCAATATCACTGGTTACTGCATTTCCTGCGTAGGAAAAGACTTCTGTGTGTCGCAGTGCGCCGCCAGTCCAAATGGAAATATCCATCGTACCAGCACCAATATCAACAACACAGACTCCAAGCTCTCTCTCGTCGTCAGTAATTACCGCATTACTTGAGGCAAGTCCTGAAAACACGATTTGTTCTACAGTGAGACCACATCGTTCAACAGCTTTAATAATGTTTCTCGCCATGTCGCTATGGCAAGAAATTAGGTGAACACTGACTTCCATTCGAACACCAGATAAACCAAGTGGGTTCTTAATCCCTTCTTGATAATCAATGGTAAATTCTTGTGGGATCACGTGCAGAATTCTCTGCTCATCACCTATTTTAATTGATTTCGCGGTATGGATCGCTCGATCCATATCGTCTTGAGACACTTCTTCATCAGAGATAGTGCCCATGCCTTTTTCAATTCGGCTTGCGATATGTTTACCCGATAGCGAGATAAATACATTGCTGATTTGGCATTCCGCCATCAACTCTGCTTGATCAATAGCTCGCTGAACCGACTTAACTACCGACTCTAGGTCGTTTACACCACCTTTATCCATACCTCTGGATGGGCTTTGCCCAGAACCAATGATATTGATTTGACCATCAGGCAATATTTCACCAACTAGAGCTGATATGGTCGCAGTGCCTATATCAAGACCAACGATTATGTTGTCATCTGCGGTCTTAGTCATCTGTACTCTCTTCTAACTCTTGCTCTGGAAACCAGCCTACAGCGGCTCCCGTATCGTACCTGAGGTCGATGTAGCTCACTTGATTCGCCTTACTACCTAATTCGTTGTAAAGCGAAATAAAGCGCTCAACACGCTCATCTAAAAAATCTTTACCTAATTCTAAACGAATACCGTTGTCTAGAATGATTTGCCAGGCGCGACGCTCATTGAGAACGAGCGAGGTAACGGTTAACCCTAGGCTGTTAATTAAAGGCGTTATCTGTCGCCACTTTTCAATCACTTGTTGGCTAGTGCCATCTGGACCGTAAAGTTTAACTCTATCACCCTTCAAAAGGCCAATATCACCATTAAACACCTGACCATCTTCATTCAACAGCATATTGCCATTCCAGATAGCTGTCGCATGATACTCAGTCAAAAATACTTTTATTGTGTCTGGCCACTGCTTACGAATCGAGACAACAGAAACCCAAGGCAACGCTTCTAAACTGTGTTGCAACACGCCAATATCTTGAGACATGAATGTTCCAATATGCTCTAGCTCGCTAAAGGCATGTTGAACATCACCAGCGGTTACATAAGTTAAGTCGCCTTGCAGTACTATTTTAGAGAGAGGCAATCGCTGATCGTCCCACATCCAAGTCAGTGTGGTATAGAAAAGAAATCCAATGAATAGCAATACCATGACAAAAAAAGACCCGCCTAAGGCGTGTTTCTTGAGCGACGGTAAACTGAATAGGTGGCGGTTTTCGCTAAAAGTACTTTCTACCAAAGCCCGCATTCCCTGTCGTTGGTTCGCAATTCTATTCCCTATCTTCGTAATAGAGGTAAAAGCACTTACTTTAACCTATGAATTATACTGAGCAAAATTAAACTATCAAACGTTGATAATAAGATTTTTGGTCAATTTTAGGTCAATCGCAAGAAGTGAGCGATTGACCACAGTCTGTAGACAGTATTCTGTTACGCGTTCTGCATCTTATTAATGTCTAACTGCAATGATTCCAACAGCTTCGCTACTCGGCCAACATCGCCCGCACCCTGCGTTAAAACAAGGTCACCACCTTGAATTACGTTGGCTAAAGCCGATGGCAGTGCGTTGATATCGGCAACAAAAATTGGATCTATCTTACCACGCCCGCGAATAGTTCGACTTAATGAACGCCCATCAGCCCCTGCAATTGGTTTCTCACCTGCAGAATAAACATCTAATAGAATAAGTACATCAACTTGCTCAAGAACATTCGCAAAATCGTCATATAGATCACGAGTACGGCTGTAACGGTGCGGTTGGAAGATCATAACAAGACGCTTATCAGTCCAACCACTTCGTGCTGCTTGAATGGTTACGTCCACTTCGGTTGGGTGATGACCGTAATCATCAACCAGCATTGCAACGCCTTTACCTGTTTCGTACTCACCTAGATGATCGAAACGACGACCCGTGCCTTCGGTTCCCGCCATCGCTTTTAGAATCGCTTCATCGCTGATGTCATCTTCTGTTGCAACAGCAATCGCAGCGGATGCATTCAATGCATTGTGACGACCCGGAATGTTTAGCGTAATATCAAGGTTAGCTTTACCTTCACGTACCACCGTGAATTTGCCTTGCTGACCTTCTTGTACGTAGTTTTCAATACGGATATCAGCATCTTCTGAGAAGCCGTAAGTAATCACTTGGCGGCTAACCTGAGGTATAAGCTCACGCACTACAGGATCATCAACACACATCACAGCCTGGCCGTAGAATGGCAGGTTATGTAAGAAATCAATAAACGTCTGCTTCAGCGTTTCAAAATCGCCGCCGTAAGTATCCATATGATCCGCTTCGATGTTAGTGACGATACTAACCATTGGTTGCAGATGTAAGAATGAAGCATCACTCTCATCGGCTTCAGCGATAAGAATACGGCTTGAACCTAAACGTGCGTTAGTGCCGGCACTTTTCACCAAACCACCGTTTACAAAGGTTGGATCTAGGTCTGCTTCCGAGTAAATCTGTGTCACTAGCGCAGTCGTGGTTGTTTTACCGTGCGTACCTGCCACAGCAATACCGTGACGAAAACGCATCAGCTCAGCCAGCATTTCTGCACGACGAACGATCGGTGTGCGCGCTTCACGAGCTGCAATAATTTCTGGGTTTTCTTCGTTGATAGCGGTTGAAACCACCACCACACTTGCGTCGGCAACGTTACTCGCTTGGTGACCAACGTAAACAGTAGCCCCCTTGCTAACTAAGCGTTCTGTCACTGGGTTTTGAGCAATATCAGAACCTGTGATCTGGTAGCCTTCATTAAGCAAGACTTCAGCAATCCCGCTCATTCCGGCACCACCAATACCAATGAAGTGGATAGATTTAACACGGCGCATCTCTGGCACCATTGCACGGATTTGCGCTAAGTCTTGGGTATGTTCAATCGTCATCAATTCAATCTCATTATTTTGCTAAAGCTTTGATCGCTTCAGCGACAGTCACATCAGCATCAAGCTTGGCGGCTTGACGAGCTTTTGTTGCCATCATTTTTAATTCATTTCTATCAAGCTGCGCGATAGTGTTCGCGAGCTTATCAGCCGTTAGTTGAGGCTGTTCAATCATTAACGCCGCGCCACATTCGACTAAATGATCGGCATTCAACGCTTGTTGTCTGTCTTTGTGCATAAACGGAACGAAAATAGAACCTACACCAGCAGCAGACACTTCAGATACGGTTAATGCACCAGAGCGACACACTAATAGATCTGCCCACTCATAAGCTTGCGCCACATCATCAATAAATTCAGTCACTTGAACATTATCTACAGAATGTGATTTGTATTGTTCAATCACTTGCTGTTGATTGTTCTTACCTGCTTGATGCACCACAGTGAAGCCTTCACCAAGCTGCGCCATCGTTACTGGCAAGGTATCGTTCAGGATTTTTGCGCCCTGGCTACCGCCCATAACCAAGATGCGGATGTCACCATCACGCTCAGCCATGCGTTGCTCGGGGTCAGCTAAGGCAACAACATCTTCGCGTACCGGGTTACCCACCACTTCTACGGTAGGAAACGCACCAGTAAAAGCTTGGAAAACCTTTTTAGCAATCTTAGACAGCCATTGGTTGGTTAAACCTGCCACTGCATTTTGTTCATGTAGAACCACTGGAATACCAGATAACCAAGCCGCGATACCACCCGGGCCACTGACGTAACCACCCATGCCAAGCACCACATCAGGTTGCCATGCTTTAATATGTCGTCTGGCTTGAAGTATGGCATTAATAATCTGGAACGGCGCTTTAATTAGCTTGCTAATGCCTTGACCACGCAGGCCTTTCACCTTAATGAAGTCGATCTCAATACCATGCTTTGGCACCAGTTCCGCTTCCATTCGGTCCGCAGTTCCTAACCAGCGAATTTCCCAACCTTGTTGCTGAAGCTTTTTCGCCACCGCTAATCCAGGGAAAACGTGACCGCCAGTACCACCAGCCATCACTAAAAGTTTTTTGTTCTGTTTCATAACGTTAGATTCTTATTCTACTAATTCGTTTTGATTGTCGGCTTGTTCTTTTTGTTGCACTCGGCATTCATGATCGATACGCAGCAGCATAGAAACCGCAACTGACATCACGATAAGGCTTGAACCACCGTAACTGATCAGCGGTAAGGTTAGACCTTTGGTCGGAACAATACCTGAAGCGGCACCGACATTAACAAGCGTCTGAAAAGCAAACCAAATACCAATGCCAAACGCCAGATAACCGCTGAACACTTGGTCGTTTTCGAAAGCTTTTTTGCCAATAAAAATAGCTTTAAAAACCAAGCTAAAGATCAGCATCAACACTAAGGTTACGCCAACAAAACCCAACTCTTCTGCCAGTACAGCAAAAACAAAATCGGTGTGTGCTTCAGGTAGGTACTCGAGTTTTTGAATTGAATTACCAAGCCCTTGTCCCATCCAATCACCACGACCGAACGCCATCAATGATTGAGTTAGCTGATAACCACTACCAAACGGGTCACTCCAAGGTTCCCAGAATGACGTAACACGTCGAACACGATAAGGCTCAATAACAATCAATCCCACAACGGCAGCAATACCTGCCACCATTAAGGCTATAAATTGTGACAGCTTAGCACCTGCGATAAATAACATGCCAAACAATGTAACCAACATTACGACAACGGTACCCAAATCGGGCTGGCCAAGTAGCAACACCGCAAAGGCACCGAACACCATGATCGGTTTACCAAAACCACCGAAGAAGGTTTTTCTCACTTCATCCTGTTTACGAACCAAATAGCCCGCCATAAAGATAAACAGAGATAACTTAGCGACTTCAGCAGGTTGTAAGTTAAACAGCCCGAGAGGAATCCAACGTGAGGCACCGTTAACCGACTTACCGACGGCTAACACCACCACTAGCAAAAAGAAGGATAAGCCCAATAGGTACATACTGTATTGAAACCAGCGTTTCATCGGGATTTGTAATATTACGCTGGATACACCTAACGCTAACACCAGGAAAATGGCGTGGCGGAACATGAAGTGAAACGGCTGATCGGTTAAACGAGCACTGATTGGGAACGAAGCCGACGTTACCATTACCAAGCCCGTCAGCATCAGTCCAAGAGCAATCCATACCAACTGACGATCGTAGAGCGCCTCTGGTGTGGCACGGTTAAGCCATTGCCAAATAGATTGATTAATCTCTTTCACTCTTTGCACTGAATGTTAGTCCTTCAACACGTTAGGCATACTCATGAGCAAGTTCAGTGAACGCATCACCTCTCGCCATGAAGTTATTAAATTGATCGAAGCTTGCACATGCAGGAGACAACATCACCATGTCACCCGACACCAATTGTGCAGAGATACTCTCGATAATGTCACGCATGGAATCAAACGTCTTAGCCGATGGATGTAATGGCATAAATTGCGCAGCATCTTCACCGAAGCAACACAGTTGTACGCGGTCTAGTTGCGCCAACACGGGGTTAAGCTCGCTAAAGTCAGCACCTTTGCCCACACCTCCGACTAAGAGATACAAAGTACCTTGGTATTCTAATCCCGACAGAGCCGCTAATGTACTGGCTACGTTGGTCGCTTTCGAGTCGTTAACCCATTTAATTTCGCGTTTGTCAGCCACTACTTGGCAACGATGCGTCAAACCATTGTAGGCTTTCAAAGCTTCAAGACTTTTGCTGTAATCGATACCGACTTGCTTAAGCAGTGCTAAAGAGACTAAAGCATTCGCCACATTATGACGTCCAACCAATGTTAAATCTTGGCTAGGAAGTACAGGCTTGCCGTTGTCTATTAGCCATTCGATACCATCAATCGTCGCTACACCAAACTCTTGGTCATCAAGTCCAAATGTCACCAATGACATCGTTTGATCAGGATAAGTCTCTTTGTCTTCGCGGTTTACGATCGCACACTGAGCGTTATTAAAAATTCTCAATTTAGCGTCACGGTAATCGGCCATGCCTTGATAGCGATCCATATGATCTTCTGACAGGTTCAAAAAGGCCGCTGCTGCAAGGTTTAGACTGAACGTTGTCTCTAGCTGAAAGCTTGAAAGCTCAAGGACATATAAATCGGCATCAAGCTCAAGAAGATCCAAGGCAGGAATACCGATGTTGCCACCAACGCCAACGTTAAGACCAGCAGCTTTAGCAAGCACACCCGTTAGATCGGTCACCGTACTCTTGCCATTGGAGCCTGTTATTGCCACGACGGGTTTGTCTACCGCCCAACCAAAAAGTTCAATATCGCCAACAACCGGAATACCCGCTTGAATAACATCTTGTATTTCTGGGGTCGCTAAGGCGATACCTGGGTTAGCAACCACTAAATCAGCTTCCGCTAACCATTGGCTATTCCAACTTCCAGAATGCAGCTCTACCGATTCAGGCAAAGATTCTTTTCCTGGTGGTAGCTCTCGCGTATCAATTACCTTCACATGCGTATGAGGTTGATATTTTACGAGATGTTTAACGACAGAGAGCCCGGTAATACCGAGCCCCACAACCACTACATTTTGAATATTTTGCCAATGTTCCATTTAAACAAGATGCTCTTAATAGTTTTAAAGAGCCTCTCATTAAGAGGCTCAGATAGGATTAACGAACTTTCAGCGTTGCTAAGCCAACCAGTACTAATACCATTGAAATGATCCAAAAACGCACGATGACACGTGGCTCCGGCCAACCTTTCAGTTCATAGTGGTGGTGAATTGGTGCCATGCGGAAAATACGCTGACCGCGCAATTTGTAAGAGCCAACTTGCAGTATCACTGACAAGGTCTCCATTACAAACACACCGCCCATGATAACCAATACCAACTCTTGGCGAACTAACACAGCGATCACACCCAGAGCACCACCAAGCGCTAGCGAGCCAACATCGCCCATGAATACTTGTGCAGGATAAGTGTTGAACCATAGAAAACCAAGTCCAGCACCTACGATAGCAGTACATACCACAACCAGCTCGGAGGTGTATGGGATGTATGGAATGTGTAAGTATGACGCAAAGTTAACGTTACCGGTCGCCCAAGCAATTACAGCAAAACCAGCCGCAACCATAACCGTTGGCATAATGGCCAAGCCGTCTAGGCCGTCTGTTAGGTTTACCGCGTTACTGGTTCCCACAATAACAAAGTAAGTTAGTACGATATACAGTAAACCAAGTTGTGGCATCACATCTTTAAAGAAAGGAACAACCAATTGAGTTGCTGCAGTATCGTGCCCGTGAGCATACAGAGCAAACGCCACGACTAACGCAATTGCTGATTGCCAGAAGTACTTCCAGCGAGCGATCAAACCATCGGTGTTCTTACGAACGACTTTACGGTAGTCATCAACAAAGCCAACCGCGCCATAACCAGCAAGTACAACTAATACAGCCCAAACATAAGGATTCGAGAGATCAGCCCACATCAATACCGTAATAATGATCGCAGCAAGGATCATCACACCGCCCATGGTTGGCGTGCCACGTTTGCTGAAATGAGATTCAGGGCCGTCATTACGAACAACTTGGCCAATTTGTAGCATTTGCAGACGCTCAATTAAACGAGGTCCCATCCACAGTGACAGACATAACGCCGTCAAAATACTCGCGATTGCACGAAACGATAAGTATTCGAACAAACGGAAAAAAGAAAAGTGTGGCTGTAGTAGCTCTGCAAGCCAAATTATCATGAAAAGTTCTCCTTTAAAGCAGCGGCTATTTTACTCATTCCTGCACTATTCGCGCCTTTTACCAATAAGGTATGTGACACGCTTTCTGGCAAGCTTAGGTGCTGCTCTATGTGCGCGATCATCGCTTGATGCGTTGTAAAGTGGGTACCATTACAGACCTCACTAATCACCTTGGTATCATCACCGTAAGTAAGTACATGCTCAAAAGCGAATGGGGCAGCATATTCACCGACTTGACGGTGAAGTGCAAGGCTTTCATCGCCTAATTCAGCCATATTACCTAAAATTAACCAACGTTGACCTTTGAAGCTCGAGAGTAGCTTCGCTGCCGCCTTCATTGCTGGCACGCTGGCGTTGTAACTGTCATCTATGAGTTTGATATTCTGACTTAATTGTTGAACCTCAACTCGCCCTTTGACAGAGATCAGATTCGCTAAACCATTTTTCACCTCATCAAGCGAGGCTCCAAATTGGATACTCAACGCTGCAGCTGCTAATGCATTCGCTACGTTATGTTGACCGATGATACCAAGCTCAACAAATATGGACCCTTGAGGTGTCTGCATATCAAAGCACGCTTCACCTTGCTCATTGATGCGAATATTCTTGGCAAAATAATCCGCCTTGCTGTCGCTTTCTGAAAATGTTAGCACGCTTTTATCTGCAAGCACGTCATTCCAAAAGTCACCACCGTTGCTCTCTAGATTAACAATAGCAGTATCACCGGCAGCAAGCCCCTGAAAGATTTCACCTTTCGCTTGTTTCACACCATTGATAGACCCAAAGCCTTCTAAGTGCGCTGCAGCTACGTTATTAACTAACGCCACCTGTGGTTTCACAAGCTGCGTAGTATAGGCAATTTCACCAATGTGGTTCGCGCCCAGTTCTATCACGGCATAGTCGTCATTTGCTTCACTGCGCAGCAAGGTTAATGGCACTCCAATATCATTATTGAAGTTACCTGCGGTAAACAACACCTTGCCACGTTGCTGCAGAATGCTTGCCACCATCTCTTTAACCGTCGTTTTACCACAACTTCCTGTAATCGCCATGGTTGGCACGTCACACTGTTTGTGGATCCAAGCACTTAGCTGACCTAAAGCAAGTTTAGTGTCTTCAACAACCACCTGAGTAATATTTAGGTCAAGTTTTCGTTCGACTAACAACGCGCTCGCATTAGCTTCTACCGCTTGATGACAAAAGTCATGCGCATCAAAACGCTCGCCAACAAGAGCAACAAACAGTGCACCCTCTTCAACGGTTCGAGTGTCAGTAGAAACCGCATTAATAACACTATTGCTCGACTTGCCAGCCTCAATCAGCTGACCGCTCATCGCTGAACAAATCTGCTCGAGTGATACATCAATCATTATGAAATACCTAAAAGTTGTAGCGCGGACTCTCGATCTGAGTAATGGATCGTTTCGTCTTTCAATACTTGGTAATCCTCATGGCCTTTACCAGCCAAAAGAATAATGTCATTACTGCCTGCCTGTTCTAGGGCAAACTTAACCGCTTGATAGCGATCGTGCTCGACGAATGCAGATTCTGGTTCGCTTAAGCCAGCTAGCATGTCTTTAACAATCAGTGCAGGATCTTCGCTGCGAGGGTTGTCATCTGAAATAATAATTTTGTCGGCGAACTGCTCTGCCGTTACCGCCATCATTGGGCGCTTACCTGTGTCGCGATCGCCACCACAACCGAAGATAGCCCACAACTTTCCAGAGCAGTGTACACGCAATGCTGCCAATGCTTTTTCTAGAGCATCTGGCGTGTGCGCGTAATCGACAACGACTTTTGCTTTGCTCGGAACTTGAAACAGTTCCATACGACCAATAACAGGTTGAAGCTGAGACGCGGTGTCGACCAAGGTTTGCTTGTCGATGCCCAATGAAAGCAAAGTCGCGAAAGCAACCAGTACGTTTGATGCGTTGAACTGACCAATCAATGGAACCGAAAGATCACCTTGCCCCCAGCTACCATCGAAAGAGAGCTTAATCCCAGTTTCTGCATAGGCGACATCAGATGCCCACACCGACTGTTGGTAATCAGACAACGGAAGCAATGAAACAGCTATTGCATTGGACAAATCTGCCATCCACGCTTTGCCGACTTCATCATCCACATTGATCACTGCATGTTTGCATTTGTGTTGAGTAAACAGTCTTTTTTTAGCCAGTGCGTACTCTTCCATCGTGCCGTGGTAATCAAGGTGATCACGACTCAGGTTAGTGAACACACCAACCTCAAAATTCAACGCTTTTACTCGGCCTTGAACCAAACCATGAGAAGAGATTTCCATCGCGGTATAAACTGCACTTTCCTCAGCCAACTCGCTCAGTGTGCGTTGTATTTCAATCGCGCTGCCTGTGGTATTAGCCGCTGTTTTTAGGTTATCTAAGAAGCCATTACCCGTGGTGCCCATTACCGCCGAACGCTGGCCGACCAAATCAAGCCACTGAGCAATCAATTGGGTGATGGTGGTTTTGCCATTGGTGCCGGTCACACCAATCAACTTAGTCGCTTGAGAAGAATAAACTCGGCCAGCCAGTTCAGAGAGAATTGAATTTAGCTCAGATACATAAACAACAGGAACAGCATTTAACCACTCAACCAAACCATGAGCTTTGTCATCACTCGCTTGTGCAACGACAGCTTTCGCACCTTGAGCGACGGCTTTGTCGATAAAGCGACGACCATCAATGGCATGTCCAACAATGGCAACAAAAATATCGCCTTCCTTGATTGCACGGCTATCCAACTCCAATTGCTCAACAGCAATCGCATCTAGCTCAAGTGAACTAAAGTCCCCCCAAGGAGAAAGTAAAGATGACAGCGTGAGGCTATTACTCATATTGAATCCTGATTGGCTCTATTCTTGAAACTTGTTTTCATCAGCAGGGACATTGAGTATTTGCAGTGCACCCTTCATGATTTCAGAAAAAACGGGGGCAGCAACTGAACCACCATAGTAAAGGTCACCTTGCGGCTCATTGACTACGACAACCAGAGCTACTCTTGGATCGCTGACTGGAGCAAAACCCGACGTTATAGCAATATACTCATCACTATAGCCACCCGCAGCGGCTTTACGAGATGTACCCGTTTTTGCCGCAACTCGATAACCCGGAACAGCGGCTCTGGTTGCAGTTCCGCCCTTTTGAGTCACGCCTTCTAACATTTGCAATACCATCTCTGCATTTTCACGTTTGATGATCTGCTTTGAGAAGTCTTGGTCGTTGCTTTTAATGATATGAATCGGTTCATACATGCCTTTGTTGGCTAACGTTGCGTAAGCATGAGCCAACTGAAGCGGGGTCACAGATAAGCCATAACCAAAGGATAGCGTCGCGATTTCGAACTTGGACCAACGGCGACGGTTAGGAAAAATACCACTCGTTTCACCCACGAGATTTAGCCCAGACATTTCGCCTAAACCAACCGAACTGTACATACCAAGTAACGCTTCAAGCGGCATATCAAGCGCTAATTTCGCAACGCCGATGTTACTTGATTTTTTAAGGATCAAGGCTAAATCAGCCTTGCCCACTTTAGAGGTATCACGTACTCGGCTACCTCCAATTTGCATGATGCCATTACCCGTATCAATAATAGATTTCGCATCAGCTGTACCATTTTCTAATGCGGCGAGCACCACAAAAGGTTTCACTGTTGAGCCGGGCTCCATAGCATCGGTCAGCACGCGGTTTCGCATTTTAAAGCTTTGTAAATCAGAGCGGTTGTTCGGGTTGTAAGACGGTGCATTGACCATGGCTAACACAGCGCCCGTTTTCACATCGAGTAATACTGCAGAGCCTGAGGTCGCTTTATGATCGGCCACCGCTTGCTTAATCGCTCGATAGGCTATCGCCTGCAATCGTTGATCGATGGTGAGTTCTAGTGGTTTGCCTTCTTCGCGTTCTTCTAACGCAATGTTTTCGACAACGCGTCCGTAGCGGTCTTTACGAATCGTTCGCTTGCCTGCTTCGCCCGTAAGCCATTTATCGTAACTGCGTTCAACCCCTTCCAGGCCGTGTCCATCAATTCCGGTCACACCGATAAGGTGTGCACTGACTTCACCAGCAGGGTAGTAACGTCGAGATTCCGCTTTTAGGCCCACACCCACCAGCTTAAGTTCACGGATATACTTAGCCATCGCAGGGCTAACTTGTCTTTGTAGATAAATAAATCGACGGGATTTATTGCTAGAGATCTTATCGATCATCGATTGTCGCTGTAGGCCAAGTACATCGGCTAACGCATACCAACGATCAATCTGGGCCATACCATTTTTATCGAAAATCGTTTTTGGGTCGGCCCATACAGCCTCAACGGGAACACTCACAGCAAGCGGCTCGCCATTGCGGTCAGAGATAATACCGCGAGCAGAAGGAATAGCCTTAACACGCACTGAGCGAAGATCGCCCTGACGAATTAAGTTATCGGGTTCAATGATTTGGATGTAAGCCACACGGCCAACGAGTGCAGCAAAGGCTAGAAACACGAAAGCAATAACAACGTTGAAACGCCATTTAATAAGAATTGGATCCGAATCCTTTTCGCTCTTCACTCGCTCTTTCGTTGATTCATTAACGGTTTTTGCGGGTGTTTTTTCCTTTTTACCGGTCATTTCAGTGTGATCACAACTTCTTTGTCGGAGTCTGGACGTTTCATGTCTAGCTCTCTTTTTGCCGATGCTTGAACGCGGCTGTGTTCTGCTAGCGCCGTCTCTTCAAGCATTAAATTTCGCCACTCATCATCAAGTTGTTCCCGCTCCACCAATGCCATGTCTTTTTGCGTAATCGCCTGACGTGATACATGTGTCGTAAGAACGACCCCCATCGCACTCGCAAAGATGCAGATAAGAAGCCCCAATGGGACTTTGCCCACGGAGATCAAATCAAAAAAGATTATCTTGGCTAAGTTGGGTTTGGAGGTCTTCATTGACTATAGCTTTTCTGCGATTCGTAGTACTGAACTACGCGAACGAGTATTCTCATCCACTTCATCTTTAGAAGGCTTAATTGCTTTACCAATTGGTTTCAGATCGGCACTGCCTAGCGCTTTGATCTGCTCTTCAGTTAGTGGCAAGCCATGTGGTACTTGCGGTCCTTGGCTCTCTTTACGGATAAAGCGCTTAACCATACGGTCTTCAAGCGAGTGGAAACTGATAACAGAGATACGACCTTGAGGAGCTAGAATGCTTGCCGCGCCTTTCAGTGCTGTATCGATCTCTTCTAGTTCACTGTTAATGTAGATACGGAATGCTTGGAAAGCACGTGTTGCTGGGTGTTTTTTCTCTTTGAAGCTTTTTGGAGCGACATCAGAGATAAGCTTAGCCAACTGGCCAGTGCGCGTTAGCGGTTCGTTCTCTTCATTCTCTTGATAAGCAATGATGCCTTTCGCGATACGACGAGCGTGTTTGTCTTCACCGAACTCACGAATAACCCATGTGATGTCATCAAGATCCGCTTCAACTAACCACTGAGAAACAGGAATCCCCGTTGTTGGGTCCATACGCATATCAAGCGGGCCATCTTTCATAAAGCTAAAGCCACGTTCAGCATCATCCAGCTGTGGTGAAGAGACACCTAAATCCAGCAATACGCCATCCACTTGACCGACTAAGTCATAACGCTCTGCATATTCAGCCATACCTGAGAACGGGCCGTGAATAATCGTAAAACGAGGGTCATCAATCTTTTGTGCTTCGGCAATCGCTTGTGGATCGCGGTCGATACTAAAGAGTCTTCCATTCTCGCCCAGTTTAGACAGGATTGTACGGCTGTGACCACCACGGCCAAAAGTACCATCGATATAGGTACCGTCAGGTTTGATCGCAAGTCCGTCAATAGATTCGTTAAGCAATACTGAAATATGTTTGAATGCTTCTGTCATAGTCTTCTCAGTGAATGGATTGAGCCATTAGTTCGGCAATAATATGTTCTATTAACGTTTTAGTTTACTGATTTCGCGCCGTATCTCCACCATATTGTGTATAGGCTTTGGGAATTTTTGACCCAAGCTCATATCAAGATGATGGATTCTAAGGAAATCTAAATAATTAACGTCAATATAAAGCAAAAAACCCATCACTACCGTTAAGTAATGATGGGTTCTTTATATAGGTGGAGTTGACACATACGCCGGGTTCTGTTCCGCTTGCGCGGCGGTAACCATTCGTCTAGGCCTGCAATCGCTCACAGGCTCAAGCAATCTACCCGCCCCCATACGCGAGCAGCGCAATGCGAGGGCCTATTTGATCTTGCTCCGGGTGGAGTTTACCTTGCTACGAACTGTTGCCAGTCGCACGGTGCGCTCTTACCGCACCCTTTCAGCCTTACCTGTGCCTCTTCCGAAGAAATGAGGCCATCGGCGGTCTTCTCTCTGCTGCACTTGTCGTGGGCTCGCGCCCCCCAGACGTTATCTGGCACCCTGCTCTATGGAGCCCGGACGTTCCTCCCCTCTACCAGTCTCCCGAAGGACTTCAACGTCAGTTTCCCGAAGGACCTCAACGTCAGTCTCCCGAAGGACATCAGCAAAGCAGCGATTACCCGTTCAACTCCGAGGGCGGATTGTATAGAGATTAGTGTGCAGTGTCTAGCGAGATCACAAATATGCTGCAAACCATTAAGCAAGTGAACGAATTTCACACAATCCAAGCACAAAAAAAGGAGCGACGGTATTACCATCACTCCTCATAAGCTTGTCAATACAGGTTAGCTACTCTATAAATAGGTACCTAGTCTATAAAGAGGTATCTAGTTGTCTAGATGCTCTAGGCCCCATTTGTATAAAGCGTTCTTTTTCAGGTTGTAGATTTCTGCCGTCATCGCCGCTGCTTTTTTAAGGGGCAGTTCTTTGGTTAGAATACCCAGCGTGCGAGTCGCTTCGTCTGGCAACTCTGTGCTCGCTTCTTCACGGTGACCGTGAATTAACAATACCATCTCACCGCGTTTACGGTTTGCGTCTTCTTCAATCCACTCAATAAGTTCACCAAGTGGCAGACCTTGGATGGTTTCGAAGGTTTTGGTTAGCTCACGCGCCAACACAACCTCACGATCTGGGCCTAAGATCTCTAGCATGTCTTGTAGAGAATCAGTAATACGGTGCGGAGATTCGTAGAAGATACACGTGCGTTCTGCTTTTGCGATCTCTAAGAACTTGTCTTTACGACCTTTGCTCTTTGGCGGTAAGAAACCTTCAAAGCTGAAACGATCAGACGGCAAACCAGACGCACTTAGTGCGGTAATCACAGCACAAGCACCAGGAAGTGGCACAACTCTCACACCCGCTTGACGACATTGTGAGACAAGATGGTAACCTGGATCACTGATTAAAGGAGTACCCGCATCAGAGACTAATGCGATAGACTGACCTTCTAATAACCTTTCGACTAGAACTTGTGCTTTAGTTTGTTCATTATGATCATGTAAAGCGAACGTTCTGGTTGATATATTGAAGTGAGCAAGCAGCTTACCCGTGTGGCGTGTGTCTTCGGCTGCAATAACATCGACACTTGATAAAATTTCAATTGCTCTTTGAGTGATATCTCCCAAATTTCCGATTGGGGTTGGCACAATATAGAGAGTTGGGCTCTCTGTGAGCAAGGTTTTGTTATCTGTCATTTGTTTACCATCACTTCAACGATTAATATAGATACAAATTTATACGGAATTTAAAGAACTCATGGCAACGATGAACCATAAGAGACTCAGTGTACCACGCTTACTCACTCCAATTGCATTAGCAATTACATTGGCGGCTTGTTCTTCAGGTCCTCAAGCACCAACGCGTGTTGATATTACACTAGATCCAGCGCAATCAACTGAAAGTTACATGATGCAGGCGGATAGTAGCAAAGGAAGTCTACAAAACGACTGGTTAATCATGGCGCTTAAGGCTTCTGTGCAAGCTGGAAAAACCGATCAAGCGACTCTGCTGATCAAACGCTTAGCCAAACAAGAGCTGAGTGAAGTTCAACAAGCAGAATGGCAACTAGCTCGCGCTCAACTGCTGGTGAATAACTCGCAACCACAGCAAGCGTACAGCCAACTGAACTTTCAGCCTTGGTGGACGCTTCCGAACGAGCAATGGAAAGATTATCACGAGTTACGCGCCAACATTTCTGAAATACAGAATGAGTATTTCGAAGCGAGCCGTGAGTTAGTCCTTTATTCTGAATATCTGGACGCTAGCGACGAAAGCCAACAGCGAACGGCCGACCGTATTTGGCAGAACCTGAATAGCTACTCTCAATACGAGATTCTAGAACTGAAAACATCGCCGACAGAAGATGTGCTTTCAGGTTGGTTGCAACTGGCTATCTACATGAAGACGCTGAATTCGAACCTTCCAAACCTACAGGAAACCCTGGCTGATTGGTTAGCCGAGAATCCTCAGCACCCTGCGGCTACTTACACACCTCAAGCGATCACCGACATCTTGGCACTAGAGATCAGCAAACCAACCAGCACTGCGCTGCTGCTGCCGCTAACAGGTAAGTACGGTAAGCAAGCACAACTTGTGCGTGATGGTTTCATCTTTGCGATGATGAATGACAAAGAGCGTGAAGAAGATGCAACTCTGACGGTAATGGATACCAACGTACAAAGTGCCGCTGAAATTAAAGCGAAACTGGAAGAGAATAACGTTGATTTCATCGTTGGCCCTCTGATTAAGAGCAATATCACCAAGCTTCAACAAGCGCAGAAAAACCACGAAAACTCGATTCCAGCATTAGCTCTTAATATTCCAACTCAGCTAGAACCAGATACTAATATTTGTTATCTCGCTTTATCGCCAGAACAAGAAGTCGCTCAGGCTGCGAAACACCTTTTTGCACAAGGCTATAAGTACCCACTAATTCTTGCACCCAAAGGACGCTTAGGTGACCGCGTTAAGCAAGCATTTAACGAAGAGTGGCAGAAATACAGCAACAACGACGTTGCAATCAGCTTCTTCTCTGACAAACGCCAACTGCAGCGTAATGTGAATCAGATTTTCGGTTTACAAGAGAGCCAACAACGTATCGCTCAAATGGATGGACTACTTAACCTAGACCTAGAAACAGAGCCACGCAGTCGTCGTGATATCGATTCTGTCTACATTGTCGCTAAGAACTCAGAGCTAACACTCATCAAACCCTTCATTGAAGTTGCAATTAACCCTGATGCTAGCCAACCTGCACTGTTTTCAAACTCACGCAGCAACAGCGGTGACAAGCAATATGAAGACCTAACGGGTGTCTTCTACAGCGATATCCCGCTATTAGTCGAGAACAAAAACGAGCTTAACAAAGCGCTTAATGACCTATGGCCTTCACACTCGAACAGCCAAAAGCGTCTACAAGCTCTAGGAATGGATGCATACTATCTAATGGATGCACTACCACAGATGAAAGCCGTACAAGATTACAGTATTACAGGTGAAACCGGCGTATTAACCATCGACAACAACTGTGTGGTTCAACGTGAAATCAGCTGGGCAGAGCATGGGGCTTTTTAGCCGTAAGTTCCTATCCAAGCCAACAATCACCCACAAACAAGTGGGTGATAAATACGAGACCGTGGCAAAGAATTATTTAGTTCGCCACGGTTTATCGTTAATTGAAGAAAACTTCATAGCAAAGTGTGGCGAAATTGATCTTATAATGCGCCATAACAATACGGTTGTGTTTACTGAGGTAAAATACCGCAAGCAAACACGCTACGGACATGCCGCTGAAATGGTGACAGCCAAAAAGTCACAAAAGCTACTCAAAACAGCCAATGTTTGGCTTATGCAGCAAGGCTTGTCGGTACACTCTACAGATTACAGGTTTGATATCATTGCCATCGAAGGGCCGAATGACACTATCGACTGGATTCAAAACGCGATTACCCAAGGATAAACATGCTAGACAGCATCAAAGAAAGTTTTACAGAAAGTATTCAAATCCAAATTGCGGCGGCAGAAGCTCTGCCAGACGCAATCACGCATGCCGCTCAAGCAATGGTTGCAACCCTGCTTAACGGAAACAAGATTCTTTGTTGTGGTAACGGTGGTTCGGCATCGAATGCTCAGCAATTTGTCTCTTGCCTACTTAATCGCTTTGAAACCGAGCGTCCTAGCCTTCCAGCAATGGCTCTCACTGCTGATAACACCACACTAACGGCGGTGGCAAACGACTACCACTACGAAGAGATCTTCTCTAAGCAAGTGCGCGCGTTTGGTCAAACTGGCGATATTTTACTGGCTATATCTACTAGTGGTAACAGTAAAAATATCATCAAAGCAATGGAAGCTGCGGTAACACGTGATATGACAATCATCGCCTTTACTGGTAAAGATGGTGGTGAAATGGCTGGCCTGCTTGGTGAGCACGATGTAGAAATTCGTATTCCCTCACACCGTACAGCACGTATCCACGAAGTACACATGGTGACACTACACTGCTTATGTGACCTAATCGATCAAGTACTCTTCCCAGCTCACGAAGAGTGATATACGGAGCATCACGATGAAATCATTAACTTCTATGAAGCTGCTTAAGCTGATTAGTGTTTCGCTACTTACACTGTCGTTATCTGGTTGTGCTGGTCTTTTCATTGCTGGTGCAGCAACTACTGCAAATCTAGTCACAGATACACGAACCACCAAAGAGATTTGGAGCGACAACAATATCGAATTTGAAGTTGCAGCTATGACCAATAAACCGCCATTTCGCGGCAATGTCAGTATCACAGCAAGCTCTTACCGTGGTTCAGTAGTTCTGATGGGGCAAGCAACGACAGATGCTGAACGTCGTGCTTTTGAAAGCCAAGCTAAAGCAGTAACGGGAGTTGAAAGTATACACAACCAGATCCGAGTGAAAGAGCCACTGTCTGTTAGTGCTATCAGCAAAGACAGTTGGATTACCACTAAAGTGAAGTCTGCCCTACTTGCCAAGTCTGAGCTTAACGGTATCAAAGTCAAAGTCATTACTGAAGATTCAGAAGTATTTCTGCTTGGATTAGTTTCTCGGGAACACGCTGATATCGCGACAGAAGTTGCGCGTAATATCTCTGGTGTGAAGCAGGTGATTCGAGCGTTTGAATATGGTGAAGATGACAATTTGGTAAACTAACGCCCTCTGAATTTACTTAGCTAACTTAGTTGCTTAGCTGCTTGTTGGTTGGTTGGTTGGTTGGTAAAGCCTAACGAAATGAATCAGATTAATAAAAGTCAGTAAGCACAAAAAGAAAAAGCAGCGATAAATCGCTGCTTTTTTTGTATTTGGAGTTATTTAAAAAATAACGCTATTTGATAACACGAAGACTTGGGCGACCTTTCGCTGGACGAGATGGCTCAGGTTCTGAGTCAGACTCTTCAGCATCTACGTCTGCTGTTGCAACACTCAAAGATGGGCCTTTTTCTGGTTCTTCAAAAGGACTTTCTTCAATTCCTTCTTCAAACGCTTCCATGTAAGCCTCTTCAGGTTCAAACATGGTACCAGCACCATTCTCACGAGCATAAATAGCCTGTACTGCGTATAGCGGAACGATCACAGAGTGTGGACGACCACTAAAGCGAGCACTAAACGTCACAGCTTCGTTACCCAGTTCAAGTTGTCCAACCGCACGAGGCGCGATGTTCAGAATGATCTGACCATCTTGAACAAACTCGTCTGGAACTCTCACACCCGGCAATGTTGCTTCAACAACCAAGTGTGGAGTCAGTTCGTTATCAACCAGCCATTCATAAAATGCACGAAGCATGTATGGTCGGCGTGGAGTCATATTTGAAATATCCATAAACGCTTAGCGAACGAGTCGCATCTCACGCTCAGCTTCTGTTAGAGAAGCTAGGAATGAATCACGTTCGAATACGCGGTTCATGTAAATCTTAAGTTCTTTAGAACCAGGACCAATCAGTTCGATACCAAGCTCAGGTAAACGCCATAGTAGCGGAGCTAGGTAACAATCAATTAGGCTAAACTCTTCACTCATGAAGTATTCATACTCAGCGAAGATAGGAGCAAGAGTTAGTAGGTCGTTGCGTAATTTCACGCGAGCTGCTTCAGATTCTTCAGCGTTGCCTTTAACGATCTTCTCTGCAACTGAATACCAGTTACGCTCAATTCGGTACATCATTAGACGACTGTTACCACGAGCAACCGGGTATACAGGCATCAATGGTGGATGAGGGAAACGCTCATCTAGGTATTCCATGATGATCTTAGAGTCATATAGAGCAAGCTCACGATCAACAAGAGTAGGTACTGATTTGTACGGGTTCAGTTCAACAAGCTCTGCTGGTAGATTTTTTTCATCAACCAACTCAACTTCAACACTTACGCCTTTTTCAGCAAGAACAATGCGCACCTGATGGCTATACATATCAGAAGCACTTGAGAAAAGAGTCATTACAGAACGTTTATTGGCAGCTACAGCCATGGAGCCCTCCAGTACACTTTAAATAAATACAATGGAGGCCTAAAGCCTCCATTGAACATTAACATAATTTGGGAATTAGCACGGTATTATAGCACAATTAGTGCACATCACGCCAATACTCTTTCTTCAGCAAAATCACGATGATAGTGAAGATTACTAAGAAGGCCATTACCCACCAACCCATAGCATGACGCTCAAGTTGAACAGGGTCGCCCGAGTAAACCAAAAAGTTAACAAGGTCACGAACTGCTTCGTCATACTCACCAGCACTTAATTCGCCAGAACCATCCGTTTCAGTGCCAACAACAACCTTAACTTCCTCACCATCGACCATGTGAGTATCGTAGATTGGCGTTGGGATACCTTGTAGCTCTTCAAGAACATGCGGCATACCAACACTTGGGAAAACCAGGTTGTTCACACCAAATGGACGAGACGGATCTTCATAGAAAGTACGAAGGTACGTGTATAGCCAATCTGCGCCACGAACACGAGCAACCAATGTTAGATCTGGTGGTGGAGCACCAAACCAACTAGCAGCTTGCTCAGAAGGCATAGCGTTAACCATCAAGCTACCAATTTTCACTTCAGGATCGAAGATCAGGTTTTCCTTCATTAGGTCTAAAGGAATCTCCAAATCATTCGCAACACGTTCATAACGTTGGTACTGCGTTGAGTGACAAGCGAAACAGTAGTTCATGAACATCTTAGCGCCATTTTGCAATGAAGCTTTGTCTGTTAAATCATTGTTTGCTTTGTCTAATGGTACGCCTGCACCCGCTGCCATCGCTAGTGACGGCAACATAGCAAATAAAATTACAATCCACTTTTTCATTTGAATGTCACCCTTTCTGGTAATGGTTTCGTCGCTTCATTTTTACTGTAGAACCACAGCAGAACGAAGAACATGAAGTAACCTAAGCTAAAGATTTGAGCTAATAGCGTGTATGTAGGCGTTGCTGGAAGCGCACCAAGTACACCAAGCGCAATAAAGCTTATTGTGAATTGGATGATGTTAATCAAATGCAGTTTGCTACGGTAACGGTAAGAACGCACTTTACAACGGTCGAACCATGGCAGTAGGAATAGCACAACAATTGAAGCGCCCATTGCAACTACACCTAACAGCTTATCTGGAACAGCACGAAGTACAGCGTAGAACGGCGTGAAGTACCAAACTGGAGCAATATGCTCAGGTGTTTTCAGCGGATTTGCAGCTTCAAAGTTAGGCGGCTCAAGGAAGTACCCACCCATTTCTGGGTTAAAGAACAGCACGTAACAGAACAAGAATAGGAAACCAGCAACACCAACCATATCTTTTACCGTCCCGTATGGGTGGAAAGGAATAGAGTCAATGATGTCGTATTTCTTAGTGTAATCCTTGTGGAATGGGAACTGAGTTTTGTAGTCGTCGCCCATTGTGCCTTTAGGAAGCTTAGTTTCGATACCGTCTGGGTTGTTCGAACCCACTTCGTGCAGCGCCAGTACGTGAAGTACGATAAGCAGCAGAAGTACAATTGGCAGAGCAATAACGTGCAGTGCGAAGAAACGGTTCAGCGTTGCACCAGAGATGATGTAGTCACCACGGATCCAAAGCGTTAGGTCATCACCTATAACAGGGATCGCACCAAACAGAGAAATGATTACCTGAGCACCCCAGTAAGACATTTGACCCCATGGTAGTAGGTAGCCCATGAAAGCCTCAGCCATAAGCACTAAGAAGATCAACATACCGAAGATCCAAAGTAACTCACGAGGCTTTTGGTAAGAACCGTAGATTAGACCACGGAACATATGCAGGTAGATCACAACGAAGAATGCCGATGCACCTGTTGAGTGCATGTAACGCAGTAGCCAACCGTATTCCACATCACGCATGATGTATTCAACAGAAGCAAATGCACCCTCACCAGACGGTACATAGTTCATTGTCAGCCAAATACCCGTAAGGATTTGGTTAACCAGTACTAACATTGCTAAAGAACCAAAAAGGTACCAAAAGTTAAAGTTCTTAGGCATTGGGTATTCAGATAAATGCTTCTTGTAAGCATTCATCGCGGGTAGACGTTTCTCTACCCAATCAAGCAATCCTTGCATTACGCGTCTCCCTCGTCCACACCGATCATGATCTTAGTGTCACTCAAATACATATGCTTTGGTACAACAAGATTCAATGGAGCAGGTACGCCTTGGAATACTCGACCTGCCATATCAAACTTTGAACCATGGCAAGGACAGAAGAAACCAGACTTAACACCCTGAACTTGTTCTGCAAAAGAATCTGGCAGGTAAGTTGGAGAACAACCTAAGTGCGTACAGAAACCAACAGCAACGAAGAATTCCGGCTTAATTGAACGAAACTCGTTCTGCGCGTATTCTGGTTGTTGTTCAGCTTCAGATTGAGGGTCACGAAGTTGACCACCGATCGCTTTTAGATTCTCTAGCACCGATTCAGCACGGCGTACAACCCATACAGGCTTACCTTGCCACTCGACACGAACCATTTGTCCCGGCTCTAACTTACTGACTTCCACTTCCACC
>NZ_CH902613.1:0-77811 GCF_000153005.1 Vibrio sp. MED222
AACTTGTACTAGTAGCTGCGGCACTTCCACTTATGTTAGGTACAGCAAGCGCGTTCGCATATGGCGGTGGCGATAAAGGTGACCACAAAGGCATGCACGGCAAGTGTGGCGGCTTTGACAAAAAAGTGATGCGCCAACTGGATCTGACGGATGCTCAAAAAGCAGAGCTAAAAGAGATGCGTGAAGCGAACCGTGCTGAGATGAAAGCAAAGCATTCAGGTAATAAAGCGGACAAGATGGCGCAGATGAAAGCGCACCACGAGAAAGTTCAAGATTTAGTTCTAGCCGATACCTTTGATGAAGCGGCGGCAAACGACCTAGCAAGCCAAATGGTAGAGAAGCAAACAGAGCGTCGTTTAACCATGCTGAAGAAGCAACATCAAATGATGAGCGTACTAACACCTGAACAGAAGACTCAACTGAAAGAAATCCAGCAAGATCGCATGGCTAAATGTGCGGACAAAATGGAAAAACGCATGAACAAAGACAAGTAATTCATGGTTTGAAAAAGCTGGATTGATTGAAAGTGTTTAGAAAGAAGCGGCCTAGTGCCGCTTTTTTTGATCTTTAAAATGAACGTATTAGATCCTAGCTGTCATATTCAATCGGTGTTTTGCGGGTTATACTTTGTGCTATCAGTCACTTTATAGCCAATTTATGAAACAAGAATACGCACGTTTAGTTACGCTCGCCGCTTGGGCTGCCACCATCATTGCCTCCATATTATTGGTTGTGAAGGTTGCAGCGTGGTGGGTGACAGGCTCAGTCAGTTTATTAGCTTCTGTTGTTGACTCACTGTTGGATATCGCCGCTTCTGTCGTCAACCTTGTGGTGGTTCGTTACTCTCTGCAGCCAGCTGATAAAGAACATACCTTTGGTCATGGCAAGGCCGAATCTCTTGCTGCATTAGCACAAGCGATGTTTATTTCTGGTTCTGCTTGTTTCCTTATTCTTAACGGTATTGAACGTTTCTTCCGACCGCATGAACTGAACTCTCCTGAAATTGGTATTTATGTCAGCTTGTTCGCAATGGTCATGACCTTCGGTTTGGTTCGATTCCAAAAGCATGTTGTGAGCAAAACGGGTAGCCAAGCAATTGCGGCTGACTCACTGCATTATCAATCTGACCTCTATATGAATGCGGCGATTATGCTGGCGCTAGCACTGAGCTGGTTTGGTATCGGTCAAGCAGACTCGGTATTCGCGATTGGTATCGGCATCTACATTCTTTACAGTGCTTACCAAATGGCGATGGAAGCGGTGCAATCTCTACTTGATCACAAGCTACCCGATGAAGAGCTCAAACAAATTAAAGAGGCATCGTTGAGTGTGGAAGGGGTACTGGGTGTACATCAACTAAGAACGCGCCGTTCTGGGCCTGTTCGTTTCATTCAATTGCATTTAGAACTCGAAGACAATATCCCACTGATTGAAGCACACCGCATTTCTGATGAAGTAGAGGACAAGCTTATTTCAGTGTTCCCTGATGCTGATGTATTAATTCATCAAGATCCATATTCGGTCGTATTTGGACCAGAGAAGCAGCAGAAATTTCACTCATGGTAATGCGTCTAAAAATCAGGCAGCAAATGGCAAGTGAATGGCTTTTGAACTAAAGTGAGTAAAAATTGCTAACTCGAAGGTGATTCAAAAATCACCTTAGTAACAATTAATGTTGATTCTGATGTGAATCAACAAAGTTATTGAGTAAAACTGTAATACTCTTACAGAAGTAGAAATGTTACATAATTTTACGTGATTTAAGTGCTATTCCTGTTGAGGAAATGTAACATAACGTACAAATATAGATTTAAAATCTTGTTGATATACAATCAGCAAGAACAAGAATTGAATAATAGATTCCCAAAAATCGAGGGTGAGCATGATTAAGAAGATCGGTGTTTTGACCAGTGGTGGTGACGCTCCAGGCATGAACGCAGCAGTTCGCGGTGTAGTTCGTACTGCGCTATCAGTTGGCATTGAAGTTTACGGCATTTACGACGGCTACCAAGGCCTTGTGGAAGACCGTATCGAAAAGCTTGACCGTTCAAGCGTATCTGACGTGATCAACCGTGGTGGTACTTTCTTAGGTTCTGCACGTTTCCCTGAGTTCAAAGACGTTGCTGTTCGTGAGAAAGGCATCGAGAACCTTAAGAAGCACGGTATCGAAGCACTTGTTGTTATCGGTGGTGACGGTTCTTACATGGGTGCTAAGAAACTGACTGAGATGGGTTACCCATGTATCGGTCTTCCAGGCACAATCGATAATGATATCGCGGGTACTGATTACACTATCGGTTACCTAACTGCGCTTAACACTGTTATCGATTCAATCGACCGTCTACGTGATACGTCTTCTTCTCACCAACGTATTTCTATTGTTGAAATCATGGGCCGTCACTGTGGTGACCTTACGCTTATGTCAGCAATCGCGGGTGGTTGTGAGTACATCATTACACCTGAGACTGGCCTAGATAAAGATCAGCTAATCAGCAATATCCAAGATGGTATTGCGAAAGGCAAGAAGCACGCAATTATCGCTCTAACTGAACTAATGATGGACGCGAACGAATTGGCTAAAGAGATTGAAACGGCAACAGGTCGTGAGACTCGCGCAACCGTTCTTGGTCACATTCAACGTGGTGGTCGTCCTACTGCATTTGACCGTGTACTGGCTTCTCGTATGGGCAACTACGCTGTTCACCTTCTTCAAGAAGGTCAAGGTGGTCGTTGTGTTGGTATCGAGAAAGAAGCTCTTGTTCACCACGATATCATCGACTGTATCGAGAACATGCAGAACCCAGACCGTTCTGAGTTGTTCCGCGTTGCAGAAGAGTTATTCTAAGCCAAGCTTAGCGTTCGCTTAAAAAATATTAAAAACCGCTGATTGTTCAGCGGTTTTTTTGTGCCTGTCGTTTGAGTTTTTACAAACGGCAGGCACAAAAAAGGCCAACCTAAGTTGACCTTTCATCTAATCTAAACGGTGAAGTTTAAATTAAGCTTTTGCTTCAGCTGCTGCTTTAGCGATAGCTGCGAAGCTTTTCGCGTCAAGTGCTGCGCCGCCAACTAGAGCACCATCGATGTCTGGTTGTGCGAAGTAAGCTGCTGCGTTTTCTGGCTTAACAGAACCGCCGTATTGGATAACAACTTTCTTAGCAACGTCTTCAGATTTCTCTGCGATGTGTGCACGGATTTGAGCGTGGATGCGTTGTGCATCTTCAGCTGTAGCTGCTTTACCAGTACCGATAGCCCAGATTGGTTCGTAAGCGATGATAGCGCCTTCAAGAGCTTCAACACCTTGAGTGTTGATAACAGCGTCAAGTTGACGAGCACATACAGCAACAGTTTCGCCTGCTTCGTTTTGTGCTTCAGATTCACCGATACAAAGAACTGGAGTTAGGCCGTTCTCTTTTAGGAATGCGAATTTCTTAGCAACGAATTCGTCAGACTCAGCGTGGTATTCACGACGCTCAGAGTGACCGATGATGATGTGAGATGCGCCGAACTCTTTAAGCATTGCTGGAGACATGTCGCCAGTGAATGCACCGCTGCTGTTTAGGTCAGAGTTTTGAGCACCTAGGATGATAGCGCTGCCCGCTTCAGTAAGCGTACGCTCAGCAAGATCAACGAAAAGTGCTGGTGGAGCAACTGCTACGTCTACGCCTGTTACGCCTTCAAGTTCAGCGTTAAGACCGTTTAGTAGATCAACAACCATTTCTTTGCTGCCGTTTAGTTTCCAGTTACCCATAACTACAGGATGACGCATAGGAATATCTCCAAAGTATTTAAATAAATCGAATGTAAAAAAGTAAACTTTATTACGAAATAATATAACAGAATAATATCAACAGATCATGACTGTGGTCATGACTTTCTTGGATCTTACTCAATGGTCAGAGTAGATTTTGAGCAAATATCAGTGATCCGGCAGACAGAATAATAGCTAACTTCTCGGATTTTTCATCGTTAGTTGCTATTAAGGGACAAACGATTGCGTTAACAATAGGAAGTAATAATGCCGAATCTAGTTCTAGAGTACTCAAATTCAGTGGATGAGCGAGTGAATATCCAAGGTTTACTGGAAGACCTTCATCAAGTTACATTAAACTGTGGTTTGTTTGATGTACCTTCTGTGAAGTCTCGTTCACTACGCTGTCATAACTGGTTGGTCGGTGATGAAGAGGACAATGTAGATTTTGTTCATATTAGCTTCGAGTTACTTTCTGGACGTACTGAAGAACAGAAAAGAGAATTGTCGCGTTTGTTAATGCAAACCTTACAAGAACAGGCAAGCCATATCCGTAGCCTAACGGTCAACATACGGGATATGGATAAAAGTTGCTTTCAGAAAGTGATTAACTAGCTAAAAATAATCAACTAACTAAAAGTGATTCACTAACTATTTGCTGCTAACTATTTGCTGCTAACTTTTTGGTAGCGTATTAATTTTTGAGTGTTTTAAGATGTCGATGAAAGATTTACTGCTCTCTTTCAAAGGGAGAATTGGTCGTAAGACTTACTGGATTTGGAATATTTTCTACTACATAGCGATTACTGGTTTTGCTTCTGGTATCTCTGTGTTGTTCCCTGCTTACTCTTACATCCTACTGCCAGTATTCCTATTGCTGCTAGTGATCCCAGATCTTGCGGTCACCGCTAAGCGCTGGCACGACCGCAATAAGTCGAATTACTGGTTACTACTAAATGTGCCCCTAGTACTGGGTCGTTTGGCTTCGCCAATGGCAGCGACTACCACTGAGCCGGTATCGCCAATCCATATGGTTGCGACCGTTGCAGCGTTAGTGTGTGGCTTATGGATTCTGATTGAGTGTGGTTTGTTGAAAGGCACAGAAGGCCGTAATGATTACGGTGAAGATCCAGTTTAAAGATTGGATGATTCATCAGTAAAAAGGGAGCATTGCGCTCCCTTTTTTCTTTTTGATACTTTTCTACTTTTAGTACATTTTGGGTTCTGTATTCGGCCTGAAAGGCACGACATTTTCAGTTTTAGGTTCTTCAAAACTACAGCGACCTTCGAGTGAATCTTGGAATTTACAGACCTGACAACGAAGCTCCTGCATGAGCACGACATTAACATGATGTGGATTTTTACAGCGACCGACCACCAAATCGATGTGACTTTGCTGAGCGCGTAGCCTGTCTTGCATAGTTTCCGAGGCCGAACAAATCATCTGCTCGCACATTTCGTGTTTGAATTGATTGAATGCTTTCGGATCGCTTTTGGCGAGTTGGACCAGTTCATCAAAGGGGGGCAGTTTTTGATTTGGCTGTGGCTGTGCCATGATTCCTTCCTTAGCATTAAGCGTGTTTCATATGCTTTAAGCTTAAGAAATAAATTTGTACAAATTTTAATCTATTCTCATTTTCTCAATATTGAGACGGAATCGGTGGGTTGGGACTAGCCCTTAGCACTTGGTATTACGATAAAGGCGTGGGCGTTAAGGTATAAGTACAGCGTCTCTCGCCGGCAATAATGTGTTCAGTGCGGCTTACATGACACTCATTTTTGAGCAGTTCAGTGAAAACATTGAGCTCAGATTGGCATAGGCTAGGGCAGCGAGTTGCTGCTTTACAGATGGGGCAGTGGTTCTCAATTAAGATGTAGTGCTCATCATGCTCTTGAAGTTCAGCCATGTAGCCTTCGTCTTCACGAAGCTGTGTGAGTTTTTCAAGCTTACTCATGAGCGAATCACAGCCAGACAGTGCAGATTGATACTGCTTCAGAGTGTGTTGTTCTCGCTCGGCAGCAACCTTAGCCAACCCTTCTTGACCAAATAGATTTTCTACGGCATCAATTACTTGAATAGTGAGTTCACCGTGTCGGTCTGAAAATTGGCTATGGCCTTGTTGAGTCAGGGACCAGTGGCGAGTCGGGCGACCCACTTTTACTTTCACATCATGAAACGCAAGAATACCGTCATCTTCCAGACTTTGCAGATGTTGCCTTGCACCCATTGTCGTCATGCCAAACTCTTCTGACAGTTGTTTCGCGGTTACCGCGCCTTGACGCTTAATGGTCTGTAAGATTTTGTCGCTTGTTTTCATACTATCCCTACCTCATCAACCTTACTATTATGAGGCAAGGTGTTTATAAAGCAAACCATTTACTATATTGATGGGGATTTACTATATAGACAGCGTTTTACTCTAGCGACAGCAAATGGTGAGATTCTGGTGCACTAATAAAACAAAAGGCTGATACTTGGTATCAGCCTTGGAACGTTTCTGTTAGAGCTAGTTTAGGTCTACAGGATGTGACCGATTACTTCTGGGTCTTTACGCTCTAGGTAGTGGATAGATTTGATGCGGCGAATCGTACGACAGCGACCACGGATAAGCAGAGTTTCTGTGGTTGCGATATTGCCTGTGCGAGTGATGCCCTCTAGAAGATCACCCTTAGTAATACCTGTTGCCGAGAATACAACATTATCGCTGCGTGCCATGTCTTCCATTTTCAAGACGATGCCTGCCGTTACGCCCATTTCTGCACAACGCTCTAGTTCTAGCTCACCGTGCTTGCGGTTCTCTTCTGTATCGCCTTTTACTTCATGACGAGGAAGAAGACGAGCGTGCATGTCACCGTCGAGTGCGCGAATAACAGCAGCAGAAACGACACCTTCAGGCGCGCCGCCGATGCAGTACATTACGTCTACTTCGCTGTCTGGCATACACGTTAGGATAGAAGCAGCAACATCACCGTCTGGTACAGCAAATACACGAACGCCCATGGCTTGCATGTCGGCAATGACTTGATCGTGACGAGGCTTAGCCAGTGTGGTTACTACTAGCGTATCGAGTGTTTTACCTAATGCTTTCGCGATGTTTTCTAGGTTTTCTGTTAGTGGCAGCTCTAGGTCAATTACGCCTTTAGCGCCAGGGCCAACAACCAATTTTTCCATGTACATGTCAGGCGCTTTAAGGAAGCTGCCTTTTTCGCCTGCAGCCAATACCGCCAATGCATTTGATTGACCCATAGCTGTCATGCGAGTCCCTTCAATTGGGTCTACGGCGATATCGACAGCATCGCCGCCCACACCGACGTTTTCACCGATATATAGCATAGGTGCATCATCGATTTCACCTTCGCCGATAACAATCTCACCGCTAATTTCGGTTTTGTTTAGTAGGCTACGCATTACTTCTACAGCAGCGCCATCTGCAGCGTTTTTATCGCCACGACCAAGCCACTTGTAACCAGCTAGTGCTGCACCTTCTGTGACACGAGAGAATGACATTGCTAAATCGCGTTTCATGCGGACTCCAAAATTATCAAAGGGGGAATAGAAATTTCGCGGCGAATTTTACCATATCCCAAAGGAAACGTTTGCTTTTTTGTTTTTTGGAGATTGCTCTCGATCAATTCGCAGTGGAAAACAGTTATTATTCATCAAAATAATCGGTTTGCCCTTGTGGCGGTAATCACTCACGTCAATATTCGGTAAAAAGCGCTGTTTTTTTCATCGAATGGCGCAAAATATCGAATATATTGAGTGTTTATCCTTGCTCTGCTGAGTAGAATGGGGAAATAAGTGGAGTGAACCTTCACCATCAAACGGATAACTTAAAGGTAGGCCAGAATGTCTTTTGAAGTACTAGAGCAGCTAGAAGCAAAAATTCAAACAGCAGTAGATACAATTGCACTTCTTCAAATGGAAGTGGAAGAGCTTAAAGAAGAGAAACAAGCACTAGCAACAGAAGCTGGTGAGCTTAAAGCAAGCCGTCACGAGCTAGAGCAAAAAACTCAGCAAATGCAGGAAGAGCATTCAGCATGGCAAGATCGCATCCGTAACCTTCTTGGTAAAATGGATGACGTAGAGTAATCGACTCTTCAGATTTAAAAAAACGCCCGCTACTCAGTAGCGGGCGTTTTCGTTTGTATTCTTATGCTTTGTGTTCTTTGGCTTGTTTTATTATTTGAAGCTGAGTGAGTTACTCGGCCTCTTCTTCTTCAACATCCAGATCGAGTTCTACATCCAAAGGCTCTGCCGAAAGAATAATGCCAGTGTTGTCTGCATAGAGGTAATCTTCCGGTAAGAAGGTCACGCTGCCAAAGTTCACAGGTACATCCAATTCGCCGACACCTTCTTGGCTTGCACCCACAGGAATAGAGGCTAAAGCCTGAATACCAAGATTCATGTCTTCTAACTCATCGACTTCGCGTACGCAGCCGTAAACCACAATACCTTCCCACTCATTGTCTTCAGCAAGTAGGGCAATCTCAGCATCGATCAGCGCTTTACGCAGTGAGCCGCCACCATCGATTAACAACACACGCCCCAAACCATCTTGTTCTAATACGGAGCGAATTAAAGCATTGTCTTCAAAACACTTTAATGTCGTGATCTGTCCTGCGAAGGATGCACGTCCACCGAAGTTGCTGAACATTGGCTCCACGACATCAACTTGATCCAAATATATGTCGCACAGTGCTGAAGTGTTGTATTCCATTAGTATACCTTTTGAACAATGAGCTTACTTTGAGTATATCGGTGCTTGATCCCTTTGCAATGATTAGTCTTATTTAACTCAATAGAGTTTGAGCTACGACAACCCCTGCAAACAATAGGTTAGTGACCAGTGAACATTTCACTATCACGGGCATCATTGGTGCAATCTGCGCTGGCTTTTCGGTTTCCCAAACGGCCTTACCGTGCTTATAAACAATAATAATGCTTAGTAAAAACGGCAGGCTGATCCAGACCGGTTTTTCTTGAATCAGCAGGTAGATAGCGAAAGAGGCAAGGGCGAGCCCAAGCAGTGCAAAATGATAGTGCTTGGCTTTGCGTTGCCCTAGGCGAACCGCCATGGTGCGCTTACCACATTCGCTGTCGTTTTCGATATCACGCATGTTGTTGATATTGAGTACCGCAACCGCCATCAATCCGCAGCCTAGTGCAGGCAGAAACAGGCTTGGTTCAACATGGCCAGTGTGTAAGAAATAAGTCCCTGAAACGCCTAACAAACCGAAGAAGATAAATACCGATAAGTCACCAAGGCCAATATAACCATAAGGTTTATTGCCGACGGTGTAAGCGATGGCTGCAACAATGGCTAATACGCCTAACGCAATGAAAGATAAGATACTCTCAATCGAGGTTAAGGCATGAAAGATAAGAATCAGCCCTGCGAGCATGGTAAATACGATGTTGAGGATGATCGCTTGCTTCATGGTTTTCGCGGTCACCGCGCCAGATTGCATTGCACGTGTTGGCCCTAGACGGTTTTCGTTGTCTGTGCCTTTTACCGCGTCGCCATAGTCATTGGCTAAGTTCGACAGAATCTGTAATAGAGTGGCGGTTAAAAATGCCAGCAGGGCTATTGATAAAGAAAAATGACCACCAGCGAACGCTAAACTACTTCCTGTAAGAATAGAGACAAGTGCGAGAGGCAGAGTTTTTGGGCGTGCGGCATCAAGCCAAATCAGTAGAGATTGTTTCATCGTAGGTCTAATTCTTTGTAAGTCTTCGTTTCATACTGTGATTTGAGTATACGCCCATTTTTCGGGTAATAAAAAGCCCACTCGAAAGTGGGCCTTGAATTCGCTTATTAGCTGCTATTTCTTTGAGATAGAGCAATAAGTTGGAGTTTCTTGTGCTACAGGATGAAGCGACTTAGGTCTTCGTCTTCTACGAGCTCGCCAAGCTTAGATATTACATAAGCTTCATCAATCACTAATTTGCTGCCTGCTCGGTCTGTTGCGTCGAATGAAATCTCATCCATTAGGCGCTCCATGACGGTATGTAGACGACGCGCACCGATGTTTTCAGTGGTTTCGTTCACACGCCATGCTGCGTCAGCAATTTGGTTGATGCCATCTTCAGTGAACTCAATGCCGACATCTTCTGTTTTCATCAGGGCAATGTACTGTTCTGTCAGTGATGCCTTTGGCTCAGTAAGAATACGTTTGAAATCATGTGCTGATAGTGCTTCTAGTTCGACACGGATTGGCAGACGACCTTGCAATTCAGGGATCAGATCAGATGGCTTAGCCACTTGGAATGCACCTGAAGTGATAAACAAGATGTGGTCAGTTTTAACCATACCGTGCTTAGTTGATACTGTGCTGCCTTCGATAAGAGGGAGCAGGTCACGCTGAACACCTTCACGAGATACGTCTGGGCCAGAGCTGTCGCCACGCTTACAGATTTTGTCGATCTCATCGATGAATACGATGCCGTTGTTTTCAGCGTTGAAGATCGCGCTCTCTTTTAGCTCTTCTTGGTTCACAAGCTTCGCAGCTTCTTCTTCCGTTAGTGCTTTGAATGCGTCTTTGATTTTCATCTTACGCTTTTTCTTGGTATCGCCAGCGAGGTTTTGGAACATGCCTTGTAGCTGGTTTGTCATCTCTTCCATGCCTGGAGGTGACATGATTTCAACACCCATTTGTGGCGCCGCTACATCAACTTCAATCTCTTTGTCATCTAGCTTACCTTCACGCAGTTTCTTGCGGAAAATCTGACGAGTGTTTGAAGAAGTGGTATCTTCAGTTGATTGCTCGTTCTGACCCCAAGCATCACGTGCTGGTGGTAGAAGGGCATCAAGAATGCGTTCTTCAGCTTGTTCTTCAGCGCGGTACTGTACTTTTTCCATCGCTTGTTGGTGTGTCATCTTGATGGCAACGTCCGTTAGATCACGGATGATGGTCTCAACTTCTTTACCAACGTAGCCAACTTCAGTGAACTTAGTCGCTTCTACCTTGATGAAAGGCGCGTTTGCTAGTTTAGCTAGACGGCGAGCAATTTCAGTTTTACCTACACCGGTTGGGCCGATCATCAGGATGTTTTTTGGTGATACTTCAACACGCAGACTTTCTTCAAGCTGCATACGACGCCAGCGGTTACGAAGAGCGATAGCCACTGAGCGCTTAGCGTTGTCTTGGCCAATAATGTGGCGATTGAGTTCGTGAACAATTTCGCGAGGAGTCATCTCAGACATGGTTTTTCCTTAATTCTTTAATCACTGTTGAATACAACGTTATTGATGGAAGCGGTCGTTACTCTGGTTTTGGTAGCTCAACGGTGCTTTCTAGTTCTTCAATAGTGTGGTGATGGTTGGTGAATACACAGATATCGCCCGCAATGTTCAGCGACTTTTCTGCGATTTCACGCGCATCTAAATCTGTATTTTCTAATAGTGCAGTGGCTGCTGCTTGAGCGAAGTTACCGCCCGAACCGATAGCAATCAGGTCGTTCTCTGGTTGAACTACGTCACCGTTACCTGTGATGATCAATGAAGCAGTTTCATCCGCTACTGCTAGCAGTGCTTCTAATTTACGTAGAGCACGGTCGCTACGCCAATCCTTCGCCAGCTCAACGGCAGCTTTGGTTAGGTGGCCTTGGTGCATTTGCAGCTTGCTTTCAAATTTTTCGAATAGCGTGAAAGCATCTGCCGTACCGCCAGCAAAACCGGCCAGTACTTTGTTGTTGTATAGGCGACGTACTTTACGGGCATTGCCCTTCATTACGGTGTTGCCTAGAGATACTTGTCCATCACCCGCGATGACGACTTTATTATTACGACGTACAGATACAATGGTAGTCACGAGTAGGGCCTCTTAATATTTCTTATCTTTGGGTATAAAAAGTATATGAGGATGGTGCTCGGATAATTCAAGGAAGGTCGAGTGATGTCGCGCAACTTATCGGCGGAAGTTGTAAGGAAATTTGGCTAAAGGGTGTAGATAAAAGAAAACCTCCACAATGGGAGGCTTTCGGTGTTTGGTTTTTCTGCTTCTGCTTCTGCTTCTGCGGCTAAATCTATAACTACTCGGTGTCTTTCCAAATAGCACAAGGTTCGATTTTCGCTCGCTGCAGCTTATGGCGATCTCGCTCTGCATCACGCTTCAATTTATATGGCCCTAGAACCACACGGTACCAGCTACTTCCATCTTTTTTACGGATTGAACTTGAGATACCTTGGAAAGCAATATCCAACTTACGTGCTTCAGCTTGGCTTGAGGTTTTGTACGCGCCACATTGCATGATGTAAGGGATCTTCGAGATCTGTTGCTCTTTGGCTTTTACTTCAATCTCACGACTTGGCAAGGTTTCAACGTAATCCCACTTCTCCTCTGGAGGGGGCGGAATTACTTTTGCTGGTTTCGGCTTAGGCTTTGGTTTGGTTACCACTGGAGTCGGTGCTGGCGGCTCAGGATCATTACTCAATAGGTAAAGGCCGTAACCAAAACCACCGGCAAGGAGGATCGCCAAAAGACCACTACGCCATGGTTTACGGCGAGGGGCTTGTTTCTTGGTCGGTTTTTTCGTGCCACGACCGCGCTTTACATAATCTCTATTAGCCACAAGACAATTCAATAGTTGCTGATTCTGCTCTCATGGTAATCCAGATTGAGCGAGGATAACAGTGCAGAAATGGAAGCGGCACATCAAAATGTGCCGCAGAATTATAAGGATATTTCTTCAGATTAGATTCGAGGCGGCGCTGTACTACCTCGAACGACTAATTTGGCTTCAAGCAGGCGCGACCCCGCTTGCACATCGTTGCCTTTAAGTACGTCGAGCATCATCAACATTGCTTGGCGTCCAATCTCATAACGAGGCTGAGAAATAGTGGTTAGCGGTGGATCGCAGTATTGAGCGAATTGGATGTCATCAAAGCCGACAATCGATAGGTCTTGAGGAACGCGTAAGCCTAATTTTTTCGCTTCTTGAATCGCGCCGATGGCCATCGCATCGTTATGACAGAAGATCGCTGTAGGTTGTTCAGGAAGAGCGAGTAATTGACGAACAGCTTGAGCGCCCGCTTCAAAGGTAAAGTCACCGACAGTGCTGTAGGCAGGATTCATTGATACTCCTGCACGACGTAGCGCTTGTTGGTAACCTTGTTGGCGGAATTTACACAGCGTTGCCGATATGGGCCCTGAGATTTGAGCGATACGTTTATGGCCTAACTGAGCTAGGTAGTTCACCGCTTCAAATGCTGAGGTCAGGTTATCGATGTGTACGGTAGGGAGTTCAAGCTCAGGGGCAAACTCACACGCCATCACCATCGGCGGTAAATTTTTTTGTTCAGGCTTACTGACATCAAACGGGTGGTCGGTGCCAAGTAGTAGCATGCCGTCAGCTTGTTTGGTGAATACTAAGTTAACAAATGAAGACTCACGCTTCTTCTGTTGGCCGCTATCACCCAGTAAAACGAGGTAGTCATTTTCTACTGCGGCATCTTCGATACCACGAATGATCTCTGCGAAATACGGGTCACAGATATCAGGAACAATAGTGATGATGGTTTTTGATTCGTTGCGACGTAAGTTTCTAGCTAATGTATTGGGTGAGTATCCAGCTTCAAGTACTGCTGTCTCAACTCGCTTACGAGTAGAAACCGAGACTTTTTCAGGGTTCATCAATGCACGTGATACCGTGGCTGTTGAAACGCCTGCTAGCTGGGCAACATCCTTCATTGTCGCCATAAATTAAACCCTCTTTTTAATTCCTTTGCTGCCTAAGTATCTAAGGCATGAATAATAAATGTAATCGAATAGATATTGTGAAAGTGTTGCTAACACTTTTTTTATTGCAATATTTTATTCGTTTCACCCATGTAAAGTTACGGCTAGATTAACAAAAATCACATGACTAGTGTGAAGTTGCTCACGAGAAATATGAAATATTTGTGAACAAACTTATCATTAGTTTTAACCCAAGTGGGTTTAGCTCAGATCTTGCGGCTCAATATCGAGTGACCAACGGACTTTTTTCGCAGCGGGTAACATATTGATTGCTGGCTTGGCGCTCATTAATAGCTTTTGCATCAACGAGCGAGTCTGTGTTTGTAAAATAAGCTGCCAGCGCGATTTACCTGCTCGTTTGGCTAGTGGTGCAGGGGTTGGTCCTAGCACCATGCAATATTGGTCAAATAACGGATGCGATTCCAATGTGTGGCGCACTTGACGCAAAAACTCTTCCACTAAGCGAGTGTCATTGGCTTCCGCTCTAAACAAAGTCATGAAGGTATAAGGTGGCAACATCGCTTGTTTACGCTCTGCCAATGCAGTTTGAGCAAAGTGGTTGTAGTTTTTGTGCAGTAATGCCTGTAATAAGCCGTGTTCTGGATGGTGAGTTTGTAAGATAACTTCCCCCGGCTTACTGGCTCGTCCTGCTCGACCGGCGACTTGAGTAAACAATTGAGCCAATCGCTCAGAGGCGCGAAAGTCACTGCTATATAAAGAGGCATCAACGTCCAGCAATGCCACAAGTGTGACATCTGGGAAGTGATGCCCTTTAGCAAGCATCTGTGTACCAATCAGAATTTGGTATTCACCTTTACGAATCGATTCTAACGCGCTTTCTAAACTGCCTTTTCGGCGAGTGCTGTCTCGGTCAATGCGAATGGTTTTGTATTCAGGGAATAGTTGACCAAGTTGTGTTTCAAGTTGCTCGGTGCCGACACCTACAGTCACTAAATTAGCCGAACCACAGCCTTGGCAATTGTGCACGATATGCTGCTGCGATCCACAATGGTGGCAGCGCATCTCATTGCTGTATTGATGATAGGTGTAGTAGGCATCACAACGCTTACATTCCGCTGTCCAACCACAATCGTGACACATTAATGCGGGAGAAAACCCACGACGATTGAGGAACAACATCACTTGGTTGCCTGCTTTGAGGTGTCTTTGCATTTCAGCAATCAACGACGCAGACAAGCCACTTTCTAGATATTCCCCCTTAACGTCCAACACTTTATTGGTGGTCGGCAGCGCGACACCTGCGCGTGAGGTCAGGGTGAGGTAACTGTATTTACCGATCTGAGCGTTGTGCAGCGTTTCAAAGGCCGGAGTCGCCGAGCCTAGCACAACCGGAATCTGCGCTTTATGAGCACGCATGATGGCAACATCACGAGCGTGGTAGCGTAGGCTATCTTGCTGCTTGTAAGAGGCGTCGTGCTCTTCATCGACAATGATAATGCCCAGATCCGCGAACGGTGTGAACAGAGCTGAACGAGTACCGATCACAATGCCCGCTATTTTATCACGCGCCGACAACCAAGCATTTAGTCGCTCAGAATCGTTTAAACCAGAATGGATAACCTCAACTGGAACATTAAAGCGTCGCTTAAAGCGGTTAATCGTTTGAGGGGTTAGACCGATCTCGGGCACTAACACTAACGCTTGTTTACCTTGGTCGAGAATCGGCTTGATCATATTCAGGTAGACTTCGGTCTTACCTGAGCCAGTTACACCCTCTAGCAAGAAGCAACCGAAGTCGGTTTGACTATTTACTGTCGCTATTGCTATAGCCTGTTCTTCACTGAGTTTTGGCTTATCTTGATCGTTTTCGAGCTCAACTGGCCACGGCTGGCGTTTCGGCTTTTTCTCTACCGATTCAACCCAGCCTTTCTCTTCCAACGTCTTAAGTACCGCGCTGCCCACTTCTTCATCGATGAATTCTTGATGGGGAACAGGGCCGTGCTCAAGCATGTGCATTACTTTGGCTTGTTTGACGGCACGACCAAAGCCTTGCATCAGTTGATCTCTACCTGATGGGGTCAGTTGCCATTCAACAAGCGTCGCGAAATCGGCCGCTTTGCCCTTTCGTAAGGCGCTTGGTAGTGCGTTGGCCAAGGTTTCACCTAGTGGATACTGATAGAACTGGCTGCACCATACCAAGAGTGAGTAGACCGATTCCGGCCAAACGGGTTGGTTGTCTAGTAAGGCTTTAATGGGCTTGAGTTTGTCTAACTCGAATTCAGATTCGTTAACCAGAGCCGTAACAATGCCTGTTAAGGTTTGTCGTCCAAAAGGCACAGAGACTCGACCGCCAATAATCGGAAATAGGTGGCTAGGAATCTTGTAATCGAACTGCTTGTCGAGTGGAACAGGCAGTGCCACACGGGCAATCATTGGACGCATAAAGGGACGGCTTTATCTGAGTTGACGAGAGCGAACAGTCTAATGGATAAGGGCGTTAAATTCGAGGAGCAGTTTAGATGACAGAGCTTACTTGAGGCTTGAATGCTACTGGAGCCAGAAAATAACGCTTAATAGAAGGTTTAAGGACAGTGTTGGTGAAAAATGTATCAAATCAGTTGATCCTACCTCACAGATTCATTACTATACTGCGCCTTAAAGGTATGGCTTTATCGCGGTTTAGTGATACAGCGGTGTCTTTATTTATTTTTTAACTACGTGTGGTGTCCGGCTTAGAATCGGATGGCGACACGGCCTAATTGAGGTTTTCCCATGAAAGTTGGTATCCACCCAGAATACAAAGCAGTTTCTGCAACTTGTTCTTGCGGCAACACATTTGAGTTCAACTCAACGCTAGCAAAAGAATCAATCCACCTAGACGTATGTGACAAATGTCACCCGTTTTACACTGGTAAGCAACGTATCGTAGATACGGGCGGCCGTGTTGATCGCTTCAACAAGCGTTTCGGTGCTCTTTCTAGCAAGAAGTAATTCTCGCTATTTAGACATAAAAAGGACACTTCGGTGTCCTTTTTTGTTGCCTTAAATTTGAAAAAATACTGAATCGTATTTCATTATTAGCTCATTTAAAGTGGTAGGTTACTGGCGTAAATTTTATTTCATCGCTTACCCCAACACTCCTTCCTCGAAATTCGCTCTAAAGTTGAGCAGGCGACAGTAATTTCAACTGCCCACTGGTCTTATTAGTAGTGAAATCTCGTTTTTTAATGATACAGATGCTTCAACCACCTAGGAACTTTGAAGTACATCCATTAACATGAACAAGATCCCCCAAATAATAATATCCTAGGAACCTACACCTATGTCTGAAGACAGCCGCCAAGATCAATCCCCTCAAGAATTATCGCCTCAAGAACAATTCCGTCAGCAAGCTCTTGATTATCATGAGTTCCCAATTCCAGGCAAAATTGCCGTAGAACTGACGAAGCCTGCAAACTCTGCAGAAGACCTAGCACTGGCATACAGCCCTGGCGTAGCTGAGCCTGTTCGCGAGATCGCACAGAATGTCGATAACGTTTATAAGTACACAGGTAAAGGCAACATGGTTGCAGTTATCTCTAACGGTACTGCAATTCTTGGCTTAGGTAATCTTGGTCCTATTGCTTCTAAACCGGTCATGGAAGGTAAAGCGCTACTGTTTAAGCGTTTTGCTGGTTTAGATTCTATCGATATTGAAGTAAAACACCGCACAATCGATGAGTTCGTTGATACGGTTGCGAATATCGCAGATACATTTGGTGGTATTAACCTAGAAGACATCAAAGCACCAGACTGTTTTGAAATCGAGCGTCGCCTGATTGAGCGTTGTGATGTACCTGTTTTCCATGATGATCAACACGGTACTGCGATTGTAACGGCAGCGGGTATGCTTAACGCGATCGAGCTTCAAGGTAAGAAACTGGAAGAGTGTAAGATCGTTTGTTTAGGTGCTGGCGCAGCAGCGGTTGCTTGTATGGAGCTACTGATTAAGTGTGGCGCTCAGCGTGAGAAGATCTACATGCTTGACCGTAAAGGTGTGATCCACACTCGTCGTGATGACTTGAATGAATACAAAGAGCTGTTCGCAAATAACACCGACAAGCGCACGCTTGAAGATGTTATCGAAGGCGCTGACCTGTTCTTGGGTGTATCGGGTCCTAATCTGCTACCAGCTAAGGCACTTACGCTGATGGCTGATAAGCCTGTTGTGTTTGCATGTTCAAACCCAGATCCAGAGATCAAACCTGAGCTTGCACATGAAGTTCGTTCTGACCTAATCATGGGTACTGGCCGTAGTGATTACCCTAACCAAGTAAACAACGTACTTTGTTTCCCATTCATTTTCCGTGGTGCACTAGACGTGCGTGCGAGCGAAATCAATGACGAAATGAAGCTAGCGGCGGTTAAAGCGATTCGTGAACTAGCAAAAGAAGAAGTTCCAGCTGAAGTACTGGCAGCTGCGGGCGAGACTGCACTGGAGTTCGGTAAGGGTTACATCATTCCTAAGCCAATGGACCCGCGTCTGCTTCCTCGTGTTGCAAAAGCAGTTGCTGAAGCGGCTGTTGAGTCTGGCGTTGCTCGTATTGAGATGCCTGCTAACTATATGGCTTAATGCCTTAGTAGCTCAGTAGCTCAGTAGCTTAATAGCTGTTGCTCTATTGAGCGAAAAGAATAATAAAAAACCGACTCATAGGAGTCGGTTTTTTTATGTCTATCATTTACAGCGCAGCTACAGATAACGTAGTGGGTGATGTGACAAATAGGGTTCAGCTATAGCGAATCAATAATGAAGGCGGTGACTGAGTTGTTTTTATTCTTCGTCAAACGCTTCGAACTCGATGCCCATCTCTGTCATCAGTTTTTTGACTTCAGTCGGGATGTCGTCTGGACGATCTTTACGAAGGTCTTCATCCGTTGGCAGTGGTTGGCCTGTGTACGCATGTAGAAAGGCTTCGCACAGTAGCTCACTGTTTGTTGCATGGCGTAGGTTATTGATCTGGCGGCGAGTGCGCTCGTCAGTAAGAACCTTTAACACTTTTAGAGGGATAGAAACTGTAATTTTCTTTACTTGTTCGCTTTTCTTTCCATGCTCAGCATATGGGCTTATGTATTCACCATTCCAGTCGGCCATTGCGTACCTTCATCACTTTAGTTGTTAGAATAAATTAATAGTGCTGATTTTAGCGGGATTTACTGCCATAAGCAAAGACATATAGACGTCCAGAAGTGTTGACGTCTCACGTTTATGAAAGTAAAGTGAGTAACATATATCTAACACAGCCACAAAATGCCGACAAGCAGCTGTGATTCTCAGACGCAAAACTTGTAAGGAAGCACCTATGAGCAGCCGGAAGCCAGCAACCATCGCAGTACGTACTGGCATCGAGTCAGACACGCAACACCATGCCGTTGTCCCACCTATTTATCTTTCGACTAACTATGGGTTTCCCGCTTTTGGTAAAGTGCCAAAGTATGATTATACCCGTTCTGGTAACCCAAACCGCGGTCTATTAGAAACGGCACTGTTTGAGCTTGAATCAGGCAAAGGCGCGGTTGTCACTAACTGCGGTACGTCGGCACTTAACTTATGGGTATCCGCTTTCTTAGGTGGCGATGATCTTATTATTGCACCGCACGACTGCTATGGCGGTACTTACCGTCTGTTTAACACACGCTCACTCAAAGGTGACTTCAAAGTTCTGTTTGTTGATCAATCGGATCAAGCTGCACTGGATGCGGCGATCGCGCTTAAGCCAAAGTTAATCTTAATCGAAACGCCATCGAATCCATTGGTTCGTGTGGTTGATATTGCAGAAACTTGCCGTAAAGCGAAAGAAGTAGGTGCTCTGGTTGCTGTCGACAACACGTTTTTGACGCCTGTGTTCCAAAAGCCTTTAGAGCTGGGTGCGGATTTTGTTATCCACTCAACCACTAAATACATCAACGGACACTCAGATGTTATTGGCGGCGTTGTGGTCACTAAAACTGAAGAGCACGCTGAAGAGCTATCATGGTGGGGTAACTGTATTGGTGCAACCGGCACACCATTTGATAGCTACATGACGCTACGTGGTATTCGTACGCTAGGTGCACGTATGCGCGTTCACGAAGAGAGCTCACGTGAAATTCTGACGGCTCTGCAACAACAAGATCTGGTGGGTACGATTTACCACCCAAGCCTTCCTGAACATCCGGGTCACGAGATCGCGAAGAAACAGCAGTTGGGCTTTGGTTCCATGCTGAGCTTTGAATTTTCGGGATCTTTTGAAGCACTTAAATATTTTGTGGATAAATTAGAGCTATTTTCTTTGGCTGAATCATTGGGCGGTGTTGAAAGCCTGATTTGTCACCCAGCGTCGATGACTCACCGTGCTATGGGCGAAGAAGCCTTAGCAGAAGCGGGTGTTTCTCAACAATTACTGCGCCTTTCTGTTGGCCTTGAAGATGCAGAAGACTTGATTGATGATCTCAAGCAAGCGTTTGAAAAAACACAAGGCTTTATCGCAGAAGGGGAGGTTTAATAATGACAACCTTTCGCCAGCTACATAAATTTGGTGGCAGCAGTTTAGCGAACCCTGAGTGTTACCAACGCGTGGTCAATATTCTTAGAGAATACTCGTCATCTACTGACTTGGTCGTGGTATCGGCTGCGGGTAAAACAACTAACCGCTTGATTGAGTTTGTTGAAGCGCTCGACAAAGATGGTCGTATTGCGCATGAATGTCTACAAACCCTTCGTCAGTTCCAGCTTGAGCTGATTGAAGCGCTGCTTGAAGGTGAGTCTGCGGCTCAGCTAACGGCCACTATTCAACAAGAATTTACTGCTTTAGGTGAGCTAACTGCTCCTCTAAGCGAATCGCAAAAAGCACAGGTGTTAGGACACGGTGAGGTTTGGTCTTCACGTTTGTTAGCCGCTCTGTTGTGCCAACATGACTTACAAGCAGTTGCTCAAGATGCGCGTGCCTTTTTACGTGCAGAAGCGGGTGCTCAACCCGAAGTGGATCGCGCGCGTTCTTATCCTCTGATTAAAGAAGTTTTGGCTCAGCATACGCATTGCCGAGTGGTGATTACGGGCTTTATGGCTCAGAACTGCGAAGGTGAAACAGTACTGCTTGGTCGTAACGGTTCAGATTACTCAGCAACCGTGATTGGCGCCTTGGCTGAAGTTGAACGTGTGACGATTTGGAGTGACGTGGCGGGCGTTTACAGCGCTGACCCTCGTTTGGTTTCGGATGCGTGTTTGTTGCCTCTGCTTCGCCTTGATGAAGCGAGTGAACTCGCTCGTCTGGCGGCTCCAGTGCTCCATAGCCGAACGCTACAGCCTGTGGCTCAAAGTGCTATGGATCTCAGCTTGCGCTGCAGCTACCAGCCTGAGGCGGGCTCTACACAAATAGAGCGTGTACTGGCATCGGGTCGCGGCGCAAAAATTATTACCTCTCTGGATGAAGTTCTGATCGTTCAGCTGACCTTTGGTCATGGCCATGATTTTGACCGCTTAGAAAGTGAAGTCCTTGAAGGCCTTAAGCGAGCTCAACTTGAGCCGCTTGCTTATGAGCTTGAACCGGATCAGCACTGCTTGCGCCTTGCCTACACGGAAGAGATTGCTGGTGGTGCGTTGGAATATCTACAAGACCACGCGATTGAAGCGGAAATTAAGCTTAAAGAAGGCTTCTCTCTGATTGCGGCGGTGGGTGCTGGTGTGACTAAGAACCCGAACCATTGTTATGGATTCTACCAACAACTCAAGAGCTCACCGGTTGAGTTTATCTCAGAAGCGAACTCTGGCTTGAGCTTAGTGGCTGTGATTCGTAAGAGTGAAACATCAAGCCTAGTGAAAGGCATTCACTCTCAACTGTTCCAAGCGCAGAAGCGTGTTGCGATTGCTTTATGTGGCAAGGGCAATATTGGTTCAAGTTGGTTAAGCCTGTTTGCTGAGCAAAAAGCGGAACTTGAAAAGCGTCGTGGAATGAACTTTGAATTGGTTGCGGTGATTGATAGCCAAACTTATTGGTTCGATGATCAAGGCATTGATGCGACTTCTGTGAGCAAGCGTTTTGATGATGAAGCGATTGCCAATAACGGCAACGACTGGCTAGAGCGTTTGGGTTCTATTCAGGGTTACGATGAAGCTGTAGTACTCGATGTCACGGCAAGCCCGGTGCTTGCTGCAAAATACCTGCAAGTCGCACAACAAGGTATCCACCTGATCTCAGCTAACAAGGTGGCAGGTTCTGCATCAAGCGAGTATTACCATCAAGTACAAGATGCTTTCGCTAAGATCAGCCGTCATTGGCTGTACAATGCGACAGTGGGTGCTGGCTTACCGATTAACCACACGGTACGTGACCTGCGCGAAAGCGGTGACGATATTATTGCTCTGTCAGGTATCTTCTCGGGCACTCTATCTTGGTTATTCCAACAGTTTGATGGCACTGTGCCGTTCAGCGAGTTGGTTGATTTAGCGTGGCAACAAGGCCTGACGGAACCGGATCCTCGTGCTGACCTCGATGGCTCTGACGTGATGCGTAAGCTAGTGATTCTGGCGCGTGAATCGGGTTTAGATATTGAGCCTGAAAACGTCAAAGTAGAATCATTGGTACCTGAAGAATTACAAGATCTGTCAGTGGATGACTTCTTTGATAAAGCTTCTGTACTGAGTGAAGAGTTGGCCGAGCGTTTAGAGAAAGCGCAGTCTCAACAGAAGGTCCTTCGTTACGTAGCGCGTTTAGAGAAGAATGGTAAGGCAACGGTAGGCGTTGAAGCGTTATCTAAAGAACACGCTCTGGCGAACTTACTGCCTTGCGACAACATCTTTGCGATTGAGAGCAAATGGTACAAAGATAATCCATTGGTTATTCGTGGCCCAGGTGCTGGTCGTGAAGTGACTGCTGGTGCAATTCAGTCTGATTTAAACAGAATGTCTAGCCTGTTTTAATACTTAGAGCGGTTGGTTTAATACTTAGAGCGATTGGCTTAATAGTCAGATCAATTGCTTTAATACTCAGATTAATTGTTTAAATGCGTAAATAGCATACTATCCACTAAGATAAATAAGGCTGAAAGCACGATGTGTTTTCAGCCTTTTTTCTACATTATTTCTTCTTTGCGACCCACCTATCGGCTTGAGCTTTTCTCACTATCTACTTGAAAAAAATTCATAATGGATCTGTTGACATTAAATCGTATTCAATTCATTCTGGAGACATATAGACGTCTAAACGTCGCTAGGGATTTGAGATTATTTAGTGGTTGCTTTTGCCACAGGGAGAGTAAGATGGGATACACACACGCAAGTCATATCGACGCTTTAAATCAGAATATTGCAGAGCTTTCTGACAACATCAATGTGTCATTTGAATTTTTCCCACCAAGCAGTGAGAAGATGGAAGAGACCCTGTGGAATTCTGTTCACCGTCTTAAAACACTTCAACCTAAATTTGTATCAGTAACCTATGGTGCAAACTCGGGTGAGCGTGATCGTACCCACTCAATCATTAAAGAAATTAAGAACCAAACAGGCTTAGTTGCTGCACCACACTTAACGTGTATTGATGCTAGCCGCGAAGAGCTGATTCAAATTGCCGACGATTACTGGGCAAATGGCATTGAAAGTATTGTTGCGTTGCGCGGTGATATTCCAGCAGGCGGTGGTGCGCCAGATATGTATGCGTCTGATTTAGTCGAGCTGCTTAAATCTCGTCACGACTTTGATATATCAGTAGCGGCATTCCCTGAGGTTCACCCTGAAGCAAAAAGCGCTCAATCTGATCTTATTAACCTAAAGCGTAAAGTGGATGCGGGTGCAAACCGTGCAATCACTCAGTTCTTCTTCGATGTCGAAAGCTACTTACGTTTTCGTGACCGTTGTGTGGCGGCTGGCGTTGACGTAGAGATTGTACCGGGTATCTTGCCGGTTTCTAACTTCAAGCAAGCGTCTCGTTTTGCTGCGATGAATAACGTAAAAGTACCAGGTTGGATGGCGAAGCAGTTCGAAGGCTTGGATGATGATCCAACAACTCGTCAGTTAGTCGGTGCTAGCCAAGCGATCGATATGGTTCGTACGCTAAGCCGTGAAGGTGTGAAAGATTTCCACTTTTACACGCTAAACCGTGCAGAAATGACTTATGCACTTTGCCATACGCTAGGTGTTCGCCCACAAGTCGCTGCGCTTTAAGTAAAGTCTAGGAAGTAAAGCCCAAGCGCTTGTAAAAGCTTCTGGTAGTAACATTTCAAATCCTATAGATACAAAAAAGGCTTGGACTCTAAGAGTTCAAGCCTTTTACGTTTCTAGTTTCTAGCTTAACTTAAGCAAGAGCGCCAAGTTCAAGCAGTACTTCGTCAGCCCATACAATCCATGCTTCACGGATCAGTAGGTTACGACGAAGCGTTAGACGCTCTAGGCGTGCTTGCTTGTCTAGTGTAGATGGCGTTGCGTAGTAAGCCGCTTCGATTTCTTTGTAGTGAGAAACCAGTTTGCGAGACTCTTCTACTAGTTCAGCAAGTTGTACACGGTACGCATCAGAAGGTTGTACAGCACAAGCGATTAACTTAGCTGAGAACTCGTCACGAACGGTTGGGTGTGCAGTTGGTTGTTCAAACCATTCACCTAGCGCGCCACGGCCAGCATCGGTGATAGAGTAAACTTTACGATCAGGTTTGCCTTCTTGAGGCTCAAGTACGCAAGTTACCTGGTCGTTCTGAGCCATTTTATTTAGCTCGCGGTAAACTTGTTGGTGGCTAGCTTTCCAGAAGTAACCAATGCTTGCGGAGAATTCTTTTGTGATATCGTAACCAGTAGCATCGCGTGTACTTAAAACGGTTAAAATTACGTGTGGTAATGACATGTCTGAAATCCAAATGGTAAACAGTAAACAAATACTTGAACAACAAGTGTGCTTCTATGGCACGTTATATTGGTTATGTTCAAGTAGCACCAACTCAATCGTTGGTTATGTCACCTTACAAAGCCGTTTATCACCTAGGTTGACCAGTTTATTGGTCGAGTGCCGCAGATTATTATTTTGGAGTGTTTCTGCAGCGGAGCAGTAGTATATCTAAATAATAAGCATAAAGTAGAATACATGGACAAAATAACCCAAAAAACTGACAAAATACTCACTAGCGGTCATTTGGCAAAATAAAAAGGCCGCCAATGGCGACCTTTTGTTTGTTTTGTAGATGGAATCACTAATTAACCAGTGTTTCGCATACCTGCTGCAATACCTGCAATCGTCACCATTAGCGCTTCTTCTAGCTCTGCTGGTGGTGTTTCACACTTACGAGTACGGTAAAGCAGTTCCGCTTGAAGCATGTTTAGTGGCTCAACATAGATGTTACGTAGACGAATTGACTCAAGTCCCCAAGGGTCGCTTTGCATCAAGTTCTCGTTATTTTCTACATTCAGCACCGCTTTGATGTCTTTTTGCAGCTGTTCACGCAGTAACTCACCCAGAGGTAATAGCTCTTCGTCAACAAGTCGCTGGTCGTAGTACTTAGCTATTTCCATGTTGCACTTCGAGTACACCATTTCCAACATACCTAGACGAGTCGAGAAGAATGGCCATTCACGACACATCTCTTCAAGTAGCGCTTGATGGCCTTGATCGACAGAGTATTGAATCGCTTCACCAGCGCCTAACCATGCAGGAAGTACCAAACGGTTTTGGCTCCATGAGAAGATCCATGGGATCGCACGTAGGCTTTCTACGCCGCCGTTCGGGTTACGTTTCGCAGGACGAGAACCAAGAGGTAACTTGCCTAACTCTAGCTCTGGCGTCGCTTGGCGGAAGTAAGGAACAAACTTCTCTTCACCACGAACGACGTTGCGGTAAGCTTCGCAAGATACTTCAGACAGCACTTCCATTAGGTCGCGCCATTCTTGTTTTGGCTCTGGTGGTGGCAGAAGGTTCGCTTCTAGAATCGCACTTGCGTATAGGTTGAAGCTATTAACTGCAACATCTGGCAAGCCAAGTTTAAAGCGGATCATTTCGCCTTGTTCAGTTACACGTAAGCCGCCTTTCAAGCTTTTAGGTGGCTGAGAAAGAAGAGCCGCGTGCGCTGGCGCACCACCACGACCAACCGTACCACCACGACCGTGGAATAGAGTCAGTTCAATGCCTTCTTCTTCACAAGCCTTAACTAGCTTGTCCATTGCATCGTATTGCGCCCAGCCTGCAGACATTACACCGGCATCTTTAGCTGAGTCAGAATATCCGATCATCACCATTTGGTGGTTCTGGATAAAGCCACGGTATAAATCGATGCTCATTAGCTGTTTCATTACGGCTTCTGAGTTGTTCAAGTCGTCTAGCGTTTCGAACAATGGACATACGTCCATGCGGTACGGGCAACCACATTCTTGTAGAAGCAAATGTACAGCCAATACATCCGAGGCAGTACGAGCCATAGAGATCACGTAAGCACCAAAGGCTTCACGAGGTTGAGCAGCAACGACCTTACAGGTGTCTAAAACCTCTTTGACCTGCTCAGATGGCTCCCAGTCGCGTGGTAACAGTGGGCGCTTTGAGCTTAATTCATTGGTTAAGAAAGCAACCTTATCTTGCTCGCTCCATTGGTCGTAATCACCAATGCCTAGGTAGCGAGTCAATTCAGATAGCACATCTGAGTGACGAGTACTTTCTTGACGAACATCGAGACGAACCAAATGCACGCCGAATGCTTTTAGGCGGCGTAGCGTATCAAGTAGAGAACCGTCCGCGATTACGCCCATGCCACATTCGTGCAGTGATTGGTAACATGCGTAAAGTGGTGTCCAAAGTTGGTCTATGTTCTGTAGAGTTTCTTTCTTCGGTACTTCTGCGTCGTGCAGTTTTGCATCAAGCACTTCTAGCGTGTTGTTGAGCAGAGTACGTAGGCTCTTCAGGATTGCACGGTAAGCTTCGTGCTCATCGCCAGCCAATTCACGAACGGCATCATTACACTTGGTCATCGACAGTTCGGTAATCAACTCGTTCACGTCACCTAGGTATAGATCAGCGGCTTTCCAGCGAGACAGACGCAGTACTTCTTTAGTGATGGTGTGCGTTACGAATGGGTTACCATCGCGGTCACCACCCATCCAAGATGAGAAATGAACAGGGCGCGCATCAATTGGCAGGCCTTCACCAAGGTAACCTTTTAATCGACCATCCATTTCACGTAGGAAATCAGGCACAGCTTCCCAAAGTGAGTTTTCGACAACCGCAAAGCCCCACTTAGCTTCATCAAGTGGCGTTGGGCGCTGCTGACGAATTACATCAGAGTGCCAACCTTGAGCGATCAGTTGCTCTAGGCGGCGTTCGGTTTTCACGCGCTCTTTGTGTGATAGGTCGCTTAATTCTAATTTAGACAGACACTCGTTGATCTTTACCAGCTTGTTGATCATGGTGCGACGAGTGATTTCTGTTGGGTGTGCAGTCAGAACGAGTTCAATGTTCAGGTCGCGAACGGCTTGAGCCGCGTCTAGCTTGCTGATGTCATTCTGATTTAATTTGGAAAATAGAGATTGCAGCACATCTGGTTCACAAACATGCTCCTCACAGTGGCGAGAGATCGTATGGTATTGCTCTGCCATGTTGGTGAGGTTGAGAAATTGGTTAAATGCACGAGCAACAGGAGTGAGTTGTTCGTTCGGCAGGTTTTTGATTTCTTCAACTAGGCTGTCACGGTCAGCTTTGTTGCCTGCGCGGGCGGATTTGGAAAGTTTACGGATAGTCTCCACTTTCTCTAAGATAACGTCACCATGTGCATCTTGGATTGTGTTACCTAGCAAGCGTCCCAGCATGCTTACGTTACTCTTGAGAGCGGCGTATTTCTCGTTCATTGTCATCCTGCCTCGTAAAAAAATTACATCCATTGTTCCTTGTTAAGTACACAATCTAGCGAAAAGTGCTGTATCTAGTCAAATAAAGCATTCTAAGTTTGCAATTATTAGGTTTAAAAATGCAGGAGAAGTAAATTTTTCAAAACTTAGGGAAAAAGTGAAATTTAATTACAAGATCGGGCTGTGTCAGGGATAACAGAATAAAAGCCACCTTTTCGGGTGGCTTTTATACGAAAATATCGGAAGGAAAGTAATAACTAGAAACAATATTTACGGATCGATTTACTCAGAACATCAATTGTAGGGTCAATAAAATCGAAGCTTAAGAACTCATCCGGTTGGTGAGCTTGGTCGATTGAGCCTGGGCCTAACACTAAGGTTGGACATAACTCCTGAAGGAAAGGTGCTTCAGTACAATAGTTCACAGTTTGAGATTCGGTTTCACACACCGATTCCATGCCACCGATAAATGGATGATCGTGCTGACACTCGTAACCCGGAATCGGCTCATGCAGGGGAGTAATCTCAATCCTGCCCGGCCATTTTGCTTCTACTTCCTTGAGCGCGCTGCGCAGCATGTTATCCAAACCATCTAAGCTGATGCCCGGTAAAGGACGAACGTCGTAGTGTAATTCACAACAACCACAGATTCGGTTAGCGCTATCTCCTCCGTGAATATGCCCAAGATTTAGAGTAGGGCTTGGTATCGCGAAGCCCGGGTGATGGTACTCCTTGACTAACTTGTCACGCAACTGCATTAAAGCAAATAACACTTCATGCATGATCTCGATGGCGTTAACGCCTAAAGCTGGATCTGAAGAGTGACCTGATTTACCCGTTACTCGTACTGCGTTGGCGACATGGCCTTTATGACCACGAATCGGCACTAGGCTGGTTGGCTCACCAATAATGCAGTAGTCCGGTTTAAACGGCGCATTTTCAGTGAAATGACGTGCACCTAGCATAGTGGTTTCTTCGTCACACGTTGCTAAAACATAAAGTGGCTTGGTTTGCTTGCTCCAATCCATTTTCTTCGCAGCTTCATAAACGAAGGCAAAAAAGCCTTTCATATCGGCGGTGCCTAATCCGTAGAAGCGGTTGTTGTGTTCTGTCAATGCGTGAGGGTCGAAGTTCCAACGCCCTTCATCGAATGGCACGGTATCGCTGTGTCCTGCAAGCAATAAGCCCCCTTCGCCAGAACCCATCTTTGCGACCATATTATGCTTGCCGGGTTCGACTTCCACGACCTCAACGCTAAAGCCTACGTCTTTAAACCATTGAGCCATTTTTTCGATCACTTTCTCGTTGCCATGATCCCAGCTTGGATCTGTTGAGCTAATGGAGTCGGTGGAAATTAGGCCTTTATAGACCTCAAGGAAACTCGGTAATTGCATAATATCTTCACTTCTACTATTGACAGGAAAACCATAAGTCGGTAAAACACATATTAAATCATATTTAATGCATAAGAAATCAAATATAGCTAAAAATTAAGTATGAATAGTCAAATTTGAAATGTAACTTACCTCAAGAATGGATGTGTTGAGATGTTGAAAACCACGATCATTGGTGCAAGCGGCTATACAGGAGCAGAACTGGCTCTAATGATAAACAGACACCCTGAGCTCACGCTATCAGGTTTATATGTCTCAGCCAATAGTGTAGATGCGGGCAAACCTATCGCTGCACTGCACGGTAAGTTAGCTGGCCTGATTGATATGCCAGTACAACCTTTAACAAATCCGGAAGAAGTGGCTAAACAGTCTGATGTGATTTTTCTAGCAACGGCACACGAAGTCAGTCACGACCTAGCGCCCATTTTTCTAGAGAACGATTGCCAAGTTTTCGACCTATCGGGTGCATTCAGAGTTAAAGGTGAAAACTTCTATCAAGAGTTTTACGGTTTTGAACATCAACACGAACAATGGCTAGACAAAGCGGCTTACGGTTTAGCGGAATGGAACGAACAAGAAATAAAAGAAGCTCAGCTTGTTGCGGTAGCGGGTTGTTACCCAACGGTATCACAACTGGCGATTAAGCCTTTGGTTGAAGCCAAGTTACTTGATGAGAACCAATGGCCAGTGATTAACGCAACCAGCGGTGTAACTGGTGCAGGCCGCAAGGCGACCATGGTTAACAGCTTCTGCGAAGTGAGCCTGCAAGCTTATGGCGTCTTCAATCACCGTCATCAACCTGAAATGGTCGCACATTTAGGATGTGATGTGATTTTCACCCCGCACCTCGGCAACTTTAAGCGTGGCATTTTAGCGACCATTACCATGAAACTGGCTGACGGTGTGACAGAACAACAGATACAAGATGCCTTCGAGCAAGCTTATCAAGGTAAGCCAGCCGTGAGATTGCTCGAAGAGACATTGCCAAGAATTCAAGATGTAGAACAGACACCTTTCTGCGATTTAGGCTGGAAGGTACAAGGTCAGCACATCATCGTTGTTTCGGCGATTGATAACTTATTAAAGGGTGCATCTAGCCAAGCGATGCAGTGTTTAAATTTACGTTATGGTTTTGCGCCATTAACTGCGTTAGTGTAAGGGAATCTAGATATGAGCCTTAATAATCAACCATTAATCATAAAGTTAGGTGGCGCTGCGCTATCTTGTGGTGAAACACTTAGCAAGTTATTTGGTGCGATTTCAGCTTACCAACAACAGGCACAGCGACCAATCGTGATTGTTCACGGCGGTGGTTACCTTGTTGATGATTTGATGAATAAGTTGAACCTCGAAACCGTTAAGAAAGAGGGGCTTCGTGTTACTCCTTATGATCAGATCCCTGTTATCGCTGGCGCGCTAGCGGGCACGGCTAACAAACTACTTCAAGGTCAGGCGATTAAAGACGGTATCAATGCCGTTGGTTTGAGCCTTGCAGATGGTGGTTTATGCAAAGTGAGCGAACTGAACCCTGAACTGGGCGCGGTAGGTAAAGCGGAGCCGGGCGACTCAACCGTCCTGCAAGCGATTCTTAATGCGGGCGCACTGCCAATCATTAGCTCAATTGGTCTGACTGAGCAAGGCCAACTGATGAACGTTAATGCCGACCAAGCTGCGGTTGCCGTTGCAGGCGCGCTTGATGCTGAACTGGTACTGCTTTCTGATGTAAGTGGTGTGTTGGATGGCAAAGGTCACCTGATTCCAAGCCTTAATCAACAACAAGCTGATGACCTTATTACAGGCAAAGTGATTACCGATGGCATGATCGTGAAAGTACAAGCTGCACTAGAAGCCGCTAATGACCTTGGACGACCAATCGAGGTTGCCACTTGGCGATACCCAGAAAAACTGACACAACTTTTTGCAGGTAAAAGCATAGGAACGCAGTTTTTACCTCAGTAGACCTCACAACGAGTCACTACTTAAAGAATTTAGACAAATAAATTTAACACATAATAATGAAGTCATTTCCAACGCTGACCGCCATGTGCAGTATGGAAACTAGGAGAAAGAAAATGAGCAAAGTTAACGTAAAGAAAGTTGTAGTAGCCTACTCTGGCGGTCTAGACACATCAGTAATCATTCCATGGTTGAAAGAGAACTATGATTGCGAAGTTATCGCATTTGTTGCAGATGTAGGCCAAGGCGATGAAGAGCTGATTGGTATTGAAGAGAAAGCAAAAGCATCTGGTGCTTCTGAGTGTTACATCGCTGACCTTAAAGAAGAGATGGTGGCAGATTACATCTACCCAACGCTGAAAACGGGCGCTTACTACGAAGGTAAATACCTACTAGGTACTTCAATGGCTCGTCCAATTATCGCGAAAGCTCAGGTTGAGGTTGCACGTAAAGTCGGTGCAGACGCACTGTGTCACGGCTGCACAGGTAAGGGGAACGACCAAGTTCGTTTTGAAGGCGCATTTGCTGCTCTCGCACCAGACTTACACGTAATTGCACCATGGCGTGAATGGGATCTAGTGAGCCGTGAAGAGTGTCTAGATTACTTAGCTGAACGTAACATCCCTTGTACGGCTTCTCTTACTAAGATCTACTCGCGTGATGCAAACGCATGGCATATATCTACAGAGGGCGGCGTGCTAGAAAATACATGGAACGCACCGGATGAAGATTGCTGGGCTTGGACTGTAGACCCAGAGCAAGCGCCAAACGAATCTGAAACTGTGACGCTTAAAGTTGAAAAAGGTGAAGTGGTAGCGGTTGATGGCGAAACAATGACGCCATACAACGCACTGGTTTACCTAAATGAGAAGGGTGCGAAGCACGGTGTTGGTCGTATCGATATCGTAGAAAACCGTCTTGTTGGCATGAAGTCTCGTGGTTGTTACGAAACTCCAGGTGGCACAATCATGATGGAAGCACTGCGTGCAGTAGAGCAACTGGTTCTTGATAAAGCGGCATTCGAATTCCGTGAAGAGCTAGGTGTTAAAGCTTCTCACCTTGTATACGACGGTCGTTGGTTCACTCCGCTATGTAAGTCAATTCTTGCGGCAACAGATGAACTAGCACAAGACGTAAATGGTGAAGTGGTTATCAAACTTTACAAAGGCCATGCAACGGTGACTCAGAAGCGTTCTGACAACAGCCTGTACTCAGAAGAGTTTGCAACCTTTGGTGAAGATGAAGTTTACGACCAAAGCCACGCTGAAGGCTTTATCCGTCTTTACTCGCTATCAAGCCGTATCCGTGCTCTGAATAGTCAAAAGTAATCCTAACCATGAGTTAGTAAGCTAGCCTTTTACGAATAACGGAAGGTTAGCAAATAGACATTATTATGCAAAGCCCATCCACTATTGACTAGTGAATGGGCTTTTTTCTATCTATTAGTCTAATAAATCAGCTTCGGTTTTTATCATTGAATGGCATATAATTCGCGAATCACGCTGAAAATAAATAGTGGATTAAATCATTGATGAATAAATATGTGAAAATAATGAATTAATACTTTATTTTCATTTTGAATTGCCGTAAGTTTAAACCATCAGAAAAATACTGAATTTTAATCAGAATTATCATTTGCAAAAACAGTGAGCACTGTGCAATTAGGAGATACACAATGGCATTATGGGGCGGTAGATTTACCCAAGCAGCAGACACCCGGTTTAAAGATTTTAACGATTCTCTTCGTTTTGATTACCGATTGGCTGAGCAAGACATTGTGGGCTCAATTGCCTGGTCTAAAGCTCTACTGTCGGTCAACGTATTAACAGAAGAAGAGCAACAGAAGCTTGAGTTAGCGTTGAATGAGCTAAAACTTGAGGTGATGGAAGATCCTGAACAGATTCTACGTTCTGATGCAGAAGATATTCACAGCTGGGTCGAGCAACAACTTATCGGCAAAGTCGGTGACTTGGGCAAAAAACTTCACACTGGCCGTTCTCGTAATGACCAAGTGGCCACAGACCTTAAACTATGGTGTCGTCAGCAAGGTAACCAACTGCTACTTGCATTGGATCGCCTACAAAGCCAAATGGTGAACGTCGCTTCTCAGCATCAAGAAACCGTACTTCCTGGCTACACTCACTTACAACGTGCTCAGCCGGTAACTTTTGCTCACTGGTGCTTGGCTTACGTTGAAATGCTTGAGCGTGATTATTCTCGTTTGAATGATGCGATTAAGCGTCTAGATACATGTCCGCTGGGTTCTGGTGCCCTTGCTGGAACTGCTTACCCGATGGACCGTGAAGAGTTAGCTCACAACTTAGGTTTCCATCGTGCAACGCGTAACTCTCTAGATTCAGTATCTGACCGTGATCATGTGATGGAGCTGATGTCGATTGCATCTATTTCTATGCTTCACCTTTCGCGTCTTGCAGAAGATATGATTTTCTACAACTCGGGTGAATCGAACTTCATCGAGTTAGCAGATACCGTGACATCAGGTTCATCTCTGATGCCACAAAAGAAAAACCCAGATGCGCTAGAGCTTATCCGTGGCAAAACTGGCCGTGTATACGGTTCATTAGCCGCAATGATGATGACAGTGAAAGCTCTGCCTTTGGCGTACAACAAAGACATGCAAGAAGATAAAGAAGGTCTGTTCGACGCTTTAGATACTTGGAATGATTGTATGGAAATGGCTGCTCTTTGTTTTGACGGCATTAAAGTGAACGGCGAACGTACACTTGAAGCAGCAAAACAAGGTTACGCGAACTCAACAGAACTGGCTGATTACTTAGTAGCGAAAGGCATTCCTTTCCGTGAAGCTCACCACATTGTTGGTGTAACAGTCGTCGCAGCTATTGCTAAAGGCTGCGCATTAGAAGAGTTAACCATCGCAGAGATGAAAGAGTTCTCTGAGGTGATTGAAGAGGATGTGTATGACATCCTGACCATTGAATCGTGTCTTGAAAAACGTAGTGCGCTAGGCGGTGTATCACCACAACAAGTGGCTTACGCGGTTGACCAAGCAGAGAAGCGTTTATCACAGCGTGATACTTCTATCGTTAAGGTTCGTTCTGCTCGTCTGACCGATATTGAAGCGTTGGAAGGCATGGTGGCCTACTGGGCGAATATGGGTGAAAACCTGCCTCGTTCTCGTAATGAACTGGTGCGTGATATTGGTTCGTTTGCCGTCGCAGAGCATCATGGAGAGGTGACAGGTTGTGCATCACTTTATGTGTATGACTCTGGCTTAGCGGAAATCCGTTCGTTAGGTGTTGAAGCTGGTTGGCAAGGCCAAGGGCAGGGCACCGCGATTGTGCAGCACTTGGTTGATAAAGCGCGACAAATGGCGATCAAGAAGGTGTTTGTGCTGACTCGTACCCCAGAGTTCTTTATGAAGCATGACTTTTTACCGACATCAAAATCTCTGTTGCCTGAGAAGGTACTGAAAGATTGTGATCAGTGTCCTCGCCAACATGCATGTGATGAAGTGGCGTTGGAAGTGAATTTGGTTGAACAGATCATCGCAAAGGTGAATGTTGCATAAGGCATTGATTTTATGGCACCTAAAAAAAGATCAAAAATCTGATCTTTTTTGGGAACAAACTAAGAAAAGTCCGGTCTATTAAAGTACCACTGCTTTTTCTTAGAATTTTCTAAGAAAGCCCTAGAATCGATTGGTTCTGGGGCTTTTTTCTATCTGCTGTTTGGGAAATGAGGGTAGGTCGTTAAATCAAAGCACTATCGGGTCATTGAATCGAACATCTAGCCATTATCGTTTATCTAATCAAGTCTTTCTGCTAACGCTTCTTTTCCCTTAAAGGCAGCACGAAAAATTTCATTATCCAATGCAACCACAACAACCCACTGAACGTGAAAGCGGCCATCATCAACGCGATGGCATTGATGGTTTTTGGGTCTTCTTTGAAAAATAACCACCACGCTCCCCAACTTAAAATCGACAACACCATCAGTTGGTTCATACAACGTTGGCAGCGGCCGAGTTTGTTACGGATTTTTTCACTTTTATTGCAATGAATGCATGTCATCTTAGGTTTGATTCGCGTTATGCTTGTTGCCTTGATAATAACACGTCACAAGATATTGGATCACGGTGACACAGAGAGAGAAAGTCGATGATTGAGCGCCAAGAAACCAAACAACGCATGAGCCGTATTGTTAAACACAACGGCACTATCTACCTATGTGGCCAGGTGTGTGCTGATGCAACTAAAGACATCACAGAACAAACACAAACGATGCTAGATAAAGTGGAAGCCCTACTTGAGCAAGCGGGCAGCGATAAAGAGCACATGCTGTCAGCAACGATTTACTTGAAAGACATGAAAGACTTCCAAGAAATGAACGCAGTATGGGATGCATGGGTACCTGAAGGCCACGCTCCAGCTCGCGCATGTGTGACTGGCGACATGGCTCGTGAAGCGCTACTTGTTGAGATCTCTGTGATTGCCGCTGAGAAGTAATGGCTTAAAGCTTTTAGTGACGCAATGGCTTCAAGAGATTCCAGATACCTCGTCCCTCGGTTTTGAAATGACGAGTTTAACTTTAGATTAGCTGATGCGTTTAGCCAAAACAAAAAGGAAAGCCAATGGCTTTCCTTTTTAGTATCTAGCGTTTGTTAACTGACTAACGATAGTCTGAGATTAACAGCCCGGACCACAATCCAGACAGTGTTTCACCATCTCTGGACCTAGGTGCAGTTTCGCATTGAGGTCACGTAGTGCAGTTCGTACACCTTCTTCGATTACTGGGTGGTAGAACGGCATGTCTAGCATTTCAGAAACCGTCATCTTGTTCTGGTGTGCCCATGCTAACAAGTGCGCCAAGTGTTCTGCGTTTGGTCCCATCATTTCAGCACCAAGGAAACGGCCTGTACCTTGCTCGCCGTAAACGTGCAGAATACCTTTGTTGCGTAGCATCACTCGTGAACGACCTTGGTTCTCGAAAGACACTTCACCCGTTGCGAAACAGCCACATGTGCCTAGGCGGGTGGTGATCTCTTTGTACGTTTCACCAACCATCGCGATTTGCGGGTCAGAGAATACCGCCGAGATTTTAGAGCGGCGTAAGCCTGCACGAATCTCAGGGAAACGACCTGCGTTGTCACCGGCAATACGCGCTTGGTCTGCTGCTTCATGCAGTAGAGGCAGTTGGTTACTCGCATCACCAGCGATAAATACTGATGGTAGCGATGTTTGTAGCGTGTAGTGGTCTGCAACTGGCACACCACGTTCATCAAGTTCTAGAGAGGTATTTTCTAGGCCAAGCTTATCAGTGTTAGGGCGACGGCCTGTAGCTGCCAGTACGTATTCAACGATGTTAGTTTCTAATTCACCTTGCTTATTGATGAACTGGATTTCGACGCGAGCTTCACCCGATTCTGTGGTAATGCGTTTCATGCTTTCGATTTTCACGTCGGCATCTAGGTAGAACTCTTCATTGAAGGCTTTGTCTGCGTAAGCCATGATCTCTGGGTCGGTTACTGGGCCAACTTGACCACCTAAACCGAACAGTTTTGTTTTCACACCCAAGCGGTGTAGTGATTGACCAAGCTCTAGGCCAATAACGCCCGGGCCAAATACCGCCACTGATTCTGGTAAATCATCCCAGCTGAATACGTCATCATTAATGATCAGACGGTCACCAAGTTCATTCCAAACTGCAGGGTATGCAGGGCGAGAACCTGTTGCGATAACAATACGCTTAGCCGTCACAACTGTGTGGTCATCGATTTGTAGCGTGTTGTCATCTAAGAACTTTGCGTAGCCAGAGATCTTGTCTTGCTCTGGGATTTCATCAACACCTTCTAAAACAAAACCAACAAAACGGTCACGTTCAAACTTCACTCGGTCCATCACTTCACGGCCGTTAATCACGATATCCCCTTGTGGGTGAACGCCAAAAGCCGGAGCTTTCTCAATTTGGTGTACACTTTCAGCCGCTGCAATAAGCAGTTTAGATGGCATACAACCAACACGAGCACAGGTTGTACCGTAAGGGCCGCCTTCAATCATCACAACACTGTCAGTGTGTGCTTTTGCAGCGCGGTAAGAACCTAAACCTGCCGTACCGCCCCCGATAACTGCTACATCTACATTGACTTGTTTCATAATAATTTTCTCGCAATAGCTAAATTTAGTTTGAACGAACCCCTCCAACTCTGGTGATTTTTTGAGAGTCAGGATAACGGGCAGGTTTTGTGATTCTGTTTTATTAGGTTTAGCTTGTCGCTCTGCCTTTATTGCTAACTGCTTCTTGTTACTAACTATAGGTTAGTTAAAGACGGGCGAGTCACAAGCTATATTCTTTTCCAAAGCTCAGATAAGAGTGTTTGGAATAGCTAACCCACAAGAGGGTGGGTTAGCTGATATTGCTTAGTTAACTTAACGATTAAGCTTATATCGATGGTAAGTCATTAACCTAGGAAAGCTTCAAGTTCTTCGCTACCACCGATGTGTTTGCCACCGATGAATACTTGTGGAACCGTTGTGCGACCAGAGATTGCACGTAGGCTTACTGTTGTCGCGTCTTTACCTAGTACTACTTCTTCGTAGTTCAAACCTTTGTCGATTAGGTTCTGCTTCGCTTTCATACAGAAAGGACAGCCTGGCTTAGTGAATACTGTGATTGACTCTTGCTCTTTGTGCTCAGGAGCAATGTAGTTAAGCATAGTATCTGCATCAGAAACCTTGAACGGGTCGCCTGGTACGTCTTCTTCGATGAACATTTTTTCTACCACGCCGTTTTTAACCAGCATGCTGTAGCGCCATGAACGTTTGCCGAAGCCGATGTCGTTTTTCTCAACTAGCATGCCCATACCGTCTGTGAAATCACCGTTACCATCTGGGATGAATGTGATTTTTTCAGCTTCTTGGTCTGCTTTCCAAGCGTTCATTACGAATGTGTCGTTTACTGAAACACATAGAATGTCATCAACACCGTTATCTTTGAATACAGAATGTAGCTCGTTGTAACGAGGTAGGTGGCTTGAAGAACATGTCGGTGTAAACGCACCTGGTAAGCTGAATACGATAACTGTCTTATCTTTGAATAGCTCTTCCGTCGTTACGTTAACCCATGCATCGCCTTGGCGAGTTGGGAATGTTACTTGAGGGATTGATTGACCTTCTTTAGATGCAAACATATTGATTTCCTTAAATAGTATTTTGAATTTTGTTCTATCAGAGCTTAACGTTTTTCTTTGCTCTGTTTCGTTTCGTTGAGCCCATTATTAGACAAATCCTTTGATAGCTCTAATCGTTTGATGTTATGGTTTTGATAGGTAAATTCTATCAAGAGCATTTTTCTTTTAAATGTTTCTATTAGAACCCTTGTTCTTATTAAAACCTGAGGTAAGAGACTGATCATGAACATTCGTGACTTTGAATACTTGGTGGCGCTCGCAGAGCATAAACACTTCCGAAAAGCGGCAGAAGCGTGCTTTGTCAGTCAGCCGACACTAAGCGGTCAAATACGCAAACTAGAAGATGAAATTGGACTTCAGTTAACCGAGCGTAGTCCAAGGAAGGTAATATTTACAGAATCAGGGTTACAACTTGTTGAACAAGCCAAGCGTATTCTCAATGAAGTGAAAACTTTTAAAGATATGGCGAGTGGACACGGTGAAGCGATGACGGGGCCGATGCACATTGGTTTTATTCCGACCGTTGGCCCTTATATTTTACCTAAGATCATTCCTCATCTTAAAGATAGCTTTCCCGATCTTGAGCTTTACCTGCATGAAGCGCAGACCCATCAGCTAGTGAGTCAACTTGAAGATGGCAAGCTTGATTGTTTGGTATTGGCTGCAGTTGATGAAACGGCGGCGTTCAAAGAGATTGATGTGTATAACGAACCGTTAAGCGTCGCAGTACCGTGTGATCATGAGTGGGCTAAGCAAGACACTGTTGATATGCTGCAGTTAAATGGACAAACCGTACTTGCACTGGGCGATGGCCACTGCTTGCGAGACCAAGCCTTAGGCTTCTGTTTTGCTGCGGGTGCAAAAGATGATGAGCGCTTTAAAGCGACCAGCTTAGAAACGCTGCGTAACATGGTGGCGGCAGGGGCAGGTATTACCTTGCTTCCTCAGCTATCGGTACCGAAGGAAAAACAGAAAGATGGTGTGTGTTACGTTCCAGCGGTGAACCCAACACCTTCACGTCGCATTGTTGTTGCCTACCGACCGGGCTCTCCGTTAAAGGGGCGCTTTGAGCAATTGGCTGAGGCTATCCGAACTCAATTAGATAAAGCTGTTTAGTAATTTAAATCGTAGATAGCTCTGATTATAGACACAAAAAAAGGGTTGATATGAATACATATCAACCCTTTTTGTTGGTTCATGTTACTTGGTTCAACAAACCCTAACTAGAACAGCTCTTCTACTGCTTCACCTGATGACGTTGAGTAGATGTCATCATTGAAACGTTCAGTAATGTACTCGGTTGGCTCAGTGCCTTTCTCGAAATACTCGAACATTGATGAGCTATCAAACTTGTTGGTCAGTAAGCCAGTTTCACGGTCGATACGAACGCGAACGATATTTTCTGGAAGCTCTTTACGTTGTGCCGGAACACCCGCTAACGCTGTGCCCATGAAATCAACCCATGCCGGCTCTGCTGTTTTAGCGCCCGCTTCTGCACCTGTAATTTGATTTTTACCAAGGTTAGAGTTCGCTTTGGTTCGACCTAGGTTACGGTTGTGGTTGTCAAAGCCAACCCATACCGTTGCAACCATGCCAGGGCCGTAACCGCTGTACCAAGTATCTTTCGAGTCATTGGTGGTACCGGTTTTTCCGCCAATATCGCGACGCTTCAGCGGTTGAGCACGCCAACCTGTACCATTCCAGCCTGTGCCAGCACTCCAGTCACCGCCGCCCCAGATATTGCTGTACATCATTTCACGAACAAGGAACGCGTTCTGCTCAGTGATCACTTGGGGTGCGTACTGTACTTGGGCATCCACATCTTGCTCGGCAAACTCATCAGCCATTGAATCTGAGGTCATTGGCTGTTGGCAATCGTCTTTACACACTACTTTCGGTGTCGCTTGGAATTCAGTCTCACCAAATGGTGTTTCAATGCGGCTGATGTAGAAAGGTTCAACGTAGTAGCCGCCATTAGCGAATACTGAGTAACCTTGAGCTACCTTCATTGGCGTTAAGCTACCCGCACCCAGAGCAATGGTTTCAGAGCGCGGTACTTCGTCAATATCAAAACCAAATCGAGTTAGGTAGTTACGAGTATCATCCAAGCCCACTTCGCGCAGTACACGTACTGCCATTACGTTTTTAGATTGAGCTAAGCCAATACGTAAACGAGTTGGACCCACATAGGTCGGTGGTGAGTTCTTTGGTCGCCATGCCGTGCCTTGGCTCTTATCCCATTGATTGATAGGCGCATCGTTGATCAGTGAGGCTAGCGTTAAGCCTTTCTCAATCGCTGCTGAGTAGATAAATGGTTTGATACCAGAACCCACCTGACGAATAGATTGCGTTGCACGGTTGAACTTGTTGTGTACAAAGTTAAAGCCACCCACCATTGACAATACCGCGCCGTTGTTCGGGTTCATTGCAACAAATGCGGTGTTCGCATTCGGTACTTGGCTTAGTCGCCATACAATCGGTGTTTCAGGTTCAGTTGTTGTTTCTTCGGTAGGCTCTTCAGATACTTCATCGCCTGTTACTGCTTCATGGCGAACCCAAATTTGCTCACCCACAGCCAAAATCTCTTTCGCTTGAGAAGGCGCTGGACCTTGGCGGTTGTCCGTTAGGAATTTACGCGCCCAATTCATGCCTTGCCACTCGATAGTGCCTTCACCTTGGTTCTTAACCCAAACTTGAGCGCTTTTCGAATCAACAGCGGTTACAACTGCTGGTACTAAGTCACCATAGGTTGGTTGAGATTTAAGGTGCTTAACGATTTGTTCATGATCCCAAGCTGATTGCGCCGTTTGCCATAATACTTTTTCAGCACCACGGTAACCGTGACGCTCATCGTAGCCGAGTAGGTTCTTAATCGCGGCTTGGTTCGCTGCTTTTTGCAGTTTTGAATCAACGGTCGTGTAAACCTTCATGCCTGATGTGTAAGCGGCTTCACCATAGCGTTCAACCATCCAAGCTCGTGCAACTTCTGCTACATACGGCGCGCTCAGTTCAATCTCGGCACCGTGATATTTCGAGATAAGTTCTTCACTGCGAGCGTCATCGTACTCTGATTGAGTGATGTATTTTTCGTCTAGCATACGACGTAACACCACGTTACGACGGTTGGTCGCACGCTCAACAGAATAAATAGGGTTCATAGTTGAAGGTGCTTTGGGCATGCCCGCAAGCGTTGCCAATTCACTTAAAGTGAGTTCAGGAAGATCCTTACCAAAATAAACACGCGCTGCTGCGCCGAAACCATATGAACGGTGACCAAGGAAGATCTTGTTTACGTAAAGCTCCATGATTTCTTCTTTACTCAGAAGTTGCTCTATGTGGATCGCAATGAAGATCTCTTTGATTTTACGCATGATCTTTTTCTCATTAGATAAGAAGAAGTTACGCGCAAGCTGCTGAGTAATGGTACTTGCCCCTTGTTTGGCTGAACCGGACATAGCAACCACGAGTGCTGCTCGAGTGATACCAATTGGATCAATACCAGGGTGCTCGTAGAAGCGGCTATCTTCGGTAGCAATCAAAGCTTCAACTAGGTGGCGAGGAATCTCGTCATAAGTCACGGGATTACGACGCTTTTCACCAAATTGAGAGATCAATTTACCGTCTTGACTGAAGACTTGCATTGGCGTTTGGAGTTCTACGTCACGCAAAGTGGCAACATCAGGTAACTCTGGTTTTACGTAATAGTAAAACCCGAAAATTGTACTGACTCCAAGAATCATGCAAATCAATGTAAATATGAATAATCGCTTTATGAACTTCACCGGATAATCCCTGATTAGTTAAGGCTGATAAGCAGCAAACCCTTGTACTCTAGGTTAAAAACTTAGCTTTCGTTTATTAACGCTTATTTAACTAATAATCACAACCCCTAGATAATCAACGAAATGCTTGGCACTTCAGGAGCTAGGTCACATGGGTTCATCATTAATTACAGGTATAGATATAAATCATCACAGCATCAAAGCCGTGGTACTAAAACCCGTGGGGGAGTTGTATGCCCTAGTGGGATACAAAGAGCTGCCGATTTCGGACGACATTTTTACAGCTAACCATACTTTGGAGTATCAGAAAACTGTTAAGAAACTTAAAGAACTTAGGAAAGGACTGCCTTTTGGCTGTCGCAACGTCGCCATTTCGGTACCCGATAACACGGTGATCAGCAAAGTACTGCAAATAGAGAGTGACTTAGAAGACAGAGAAAAGGAGTTTTCTATCTATCAAACCTTTGCTCATCAATCTCCCTTTCCTATCGAGGAGCTGAGTTTAGATTTTGTAAAGCTGGAAGACAAACGATTTGGTAAAGGATCGACAAGTAGCTATCAGATATATGCGACTCGTAAGGAAGTTGTAGACAGTCGAGCGGATGCTTTAAATAAAGCCGGATTTAAACCTGTTGTCATCGACACCCAAGCACATGGTCTGCTCAATATTTGGCAGTTGGCTTCACGCCTTTATCCTGAAAAAAGTAACTGGTTGCTGGTGGACGTGGGAGTTGACCAAACGTCGTTAGGCATTATCCCGCAGGATTCAGCACCTTTCTATAAAGACATCGCCTTTGGTACTCAAGATCTTCGCGGCACTGACAGCCCGAGTTATACAGAAGGTGTGTTCGGCAACGCAGAGGAGACACATCGGTTTATTGTCAATTTGGCTGAAAAGCTTAAGCGACAGTTGCAACTCTATTCCTCAGTGAATGCACTTGAGCCGATATCCGGGATCTGGCTGATGGGCGAAGGGGCCAGCATTCCGATGGTAGTTGAAGATCTAGAGCGCCATTTTCAGATGAGTTGTGAATCGCTCAATCCTTTATCGTTATTTGAGAATAAGGTGTCGAAGCGGCACCGATTGCCTGTGGACTGGCAACTGTTTGGGATTGCCGCGGGTATGGCGATGAGTGGACTCAAGTGGCAGGGAGAAAAGCATGTTGCATCAAATTAATCTACTGCCGTGGCGTGATGAGATTCGCGCTCAACACAAGAAGCGCTTTATCCACCTAGTCATTCTTGGCGTCATCATTGCACTTACAGGGCAATGGGCGGTTGGTCACTATTTTCAGGTTCAACAAGCCAAACAGCAAGCTCGCCTCAATTATCTTAATCAATACATTGCCGAGCTCGACCGACAAATTCAATCGTTAAAAGTTGCAGAACAAGAACACAAAGCCATTCTGACTCGACTTGATGTGGTGGAATCTTTGCAGCTTGGCCGTAATAAGACCACCGACTTTATGAATCTAATGCCGGAGCTGATTCCTGAGGGCGTGTATGTCGACAAGATAAAGATGAATGGTCAGGAGATTGAGATGGCAGGTATCAGCGACAGTACGGCTCGCCTCGCCACAATGTTGGACAATCTAGAGCGTTCTGATTCTCTTAAAAGGGTCGAGATGCACTCTATTATCCATAACCGAAAGCGCTTCAATAAAGAGTTTCAGACCTTCAAGGTCTCTTTTGTGTTTAGCCCTGTTTCTTTAGAAAACACAACCGCAGAGAGCGCAACCGCGAGCAGAAAAGAGAAGGGGACAAATCATGGCTAACCTTAAAAGTAGGATTAGCTGGCAAGATCTCGATGCTGATGAGATCACCGAATGGCCGTTGTTGCCCCAACTGCTCGTTATTCTGTTGCTGATGATATTAATCCAAGGTGTTGGGACTTGGTTGTATGTACTGCCTTTAGACGATGAACTGCAGCAGATGAAGCAGCAAGAGCAGACTTTGAAAGCAACGTTAAGGATAAAAGCGAACAAGGTTGCGGCTTTGCCTAAGCTTCAGAGTCAGTTGGATGAGCTGACTAGCCGTTACGATTATCTGTTAGAGCAGCTGCCCGTGCAAAAAGAGCTCGCCAGTATGTTGGCCTCAGTGAATGAACTTGGTTTGGATAATGCGCTGACCTTTACGCGCATTGATTGGGGTCAAAAGCAGAACAAGGAATTCCTCTATCGGTTACCCCTCAATATTGAGCTAACCGGTGATTACCATGAGATTGGCGATTTCTCCGCGGCCATCGCAAAACTGCCACGCATTATTAGCTTCGATGATGTGAATTGGCAGCGAGTCAGTCAAGAAAGCAGCACGCTACATTTCAGGGTTCGAGCTTACACCTATCAGTTTAAATCGGAGGTGAATGATGAAATTCAGTAGCGTCCTTTTGTCCCTATTGTTACTGCTTGTGCTTTCAGGCTGTAAAGCCAGTCAGGATTCGTTAGAAGATTTTGTGAGGCAAGTTGAAGCTAAGGCGAGAAAAGAGGTAGAAAAACTTGTCCCAGAAACGGAGTTCTTAGCCGCAACTTATCAACGCCACGCCTTTCGCCCTCCCTTTGAACTTCCTAAAGAAGCCATGGTTCAAAATCAACCCTTGGTGAAGAAAGACTGTTGGCAGCCGAACGCTCGTTCTCGTATTGGCAAGTTAGAAAAATACCCGCTGAGTAAGCTGCGTTTAAGAGGCGTAATGGGCAGTGGAACAAGCGTTTCAGGGTTAGTACAAACCCCAAAAGGGAACGTGGTCAATGTGAAAAAAGGTCAGTTTATTGGCTTAAACAATGGTCGAGTTACTAAGGTGACGAGCCAGTATGTACAGATTAATGAAACTCTTCCAGATGGTTTAGGTTGTTGGCATAAGCGCAACGTTAGGCTCGCTCTGAAGTAAACCAATGTCACATGATGTGGATATGAGATGTAAATATGATTAAAGGAATAAGTGGATTAGTGAGCAAGGCTCTACAAGGTTTTGCTGTGTCTGTGATGTTGGTGGTTAGCGTGTTCAGCTATGCCGAGAGCTTGCCAAATCAATTGGAAAATATTGATTTTAGGGTCAACAAGGAGAAAGACGCCGTCATCATTATCGAATTGGCAACCAGCACTGCTGTGGTGGATGTTCAACGTGCTCAGGAAGGTTTAAGTATCGAGTTACTCAATACTCAGGTGAATGACGATAAGCTTTACCTCCTGGATGTGAAGGACTTCGCGACCTCAGTTGAAGGTATTGAGGTGTATAAGGAAACGCCCAGTACGCGATTGTTGGCAACGATCGCTGGTGACTATCAATATGAATACAACTTAAAAGGTCGCTTTATTGAGGTAATGATCAGTAGGCCTACTATTGATGAAGTGACAATAGAGAAAAATGTTTTAGAAAAAGAAGGCAAGGTGATATCGATTAACTTCCAAGATATCCCTGTACGTAATGTTTTGCAGCTTATTGCTGATTACAACGATTTCAATCTCGTTGTTTCTGATTCAGTCACGGGTAATCTGACTTTACGTTTAGATGGTGTGCCTTGGCAGCAAGTTCTCGACATTATCTTGCAAGTTAAGGGGTTGGATAAGCGTGTTGATGGCAACGTTATCTTGGTGGCACCTAAAGCTGAGCTCGACCTTAGAGAGCAACAAGCGCTAGAGAAATCTCGTTTGGAAGAAGAGCTAGGTGAACTCAAGTCGGAAATCATCAAGATTAACTTTGCCAAAGCCACCGACATTGCCGACATGATTGGTGGGGAAGGGGCGGTAAGCATGTTGTCCGAGCGAGGCTCGATTACCATTGATGAGCGAACTAACTCCCTGTTGATCCGTGAATTGGAAGAAAACATTGCGGTGATACGAGGTATTATTGAATCGCTAGACATTCCCGTGAAGCAAGTTCAGATAGAAGCACGTATTGTCACTGTTACTGAGGGTAATCTTGATGAACTAGGAGTGCGTTGGGGCGTTTCCTCGACCAACGGAAGCTTCAAAGTTGGCGGCTCGATAGAGGGCAACCATCCATCGCAAATTACACCGTATGACGATAATGGTGGGAATAGTGCGATTGACGATTTCCTCAACGTTAATTTAGGAGCAACTTCCCCGAGCGCGTCGAGTATTGCGTTTCAGGTAGCCAAGCTGGGTTCTGATACCTTGCTTGATCTTGAATTGTCAGCACTGCAACAAGAGTCGAAAGCAGAGATTATTTCTAGCCCACGCTTAATTACCACCAATAAAAAACCCGCTTATATTGAGCAAGGTACTGAAATCCCTTATTTAGAGTCTTCTTCAAGTGGTGCTACTTCAGTCGCATTTAAGAAAGCGGTATTGAGTCTCAAGGTGACTCCGCAGATCACACCCGACAATCGTTTGGTATTGGATTTGAGCGTGACTCAAGATAGGCCGGGGCAAGTGGTGAAAACCGGCACCGGTGAAGCTGTCGCTATTGATACGCAAAGAATTGGAACGCAAGTACTTGTTAATAATGGTGAAACGGTCGTGTTAGGTGGTATTTTTCAACACAGTGTGAGCAGCCAAGTTGATAAAGTTCCACTGTTAGGAGACCTTCCTGTTCTTGGCGCATTGTTCCGTCGTAGCTATGAAAATGTAGGCAAAAGTGAACTACTTATTTTTGTTACACCTAAAGTTGTGATTCAGTAATGAGCAATTAGATTAAAAATAAAGTTGCATTAGTGGCACCTAACCTTGATAATTTCGGGTCTTATCACGAATTATCTGTGAGGAATCGGTGCCACGGGCCTTTTAATTTCAGTACTTGTACTGACCTACCTTGTGGCGATGTCATTGAATTAACGTTGTAAATTACTGCTAAAAACATGGCTGAGAAACGCAATATTTTTCTTGTTGGCCCAATGGGCGCCGGCAAAAGTACAATTGGTAGACACCTAGCTTCCCAACTTCATATGGAGTTTCTAGACTCTGACACTGTGATCGAAGAGCGCACTGGCGCAGACATCGCATGGGTTTTTGATGTTGAGGGCGAAGATGGTTTCCGTAAGCGCGAAGAATCTGTAATCAACGATCTGACAGAAGAACAAGGTATTGTTCTTGCGACAGGTGGTGGTTCAGTGCTGAGCAAAGAAAACCGTAACCGTCTATCTGCACGAGGCATTGTTGTATACCTAGAGACAACAATTGAAAAGCAACTTGCTCGCACTAACCGCGACAAGAAACGCCCTCTACTTCAAACAGACAACCCGCGTGATGTGCTAGAAGATCTAGCTGTATCTCGCAACGCACTATACGAAGAAGTGGCGGACTACACAGTTCGTACTGACGACCAAAGTGCAAAAGTGGTAGCCAACCAGATCGTAAAAATGCTAGAAGAACGTTAAGTTCATTTTTCGGAGAGCAAACCCATGGAACGGATTACGGTCAATCTAGCTGAGCGTAGCTACCCTATCTCTATTGGCGCCGGGTTATTTGAAGACCCGGCGTACCTTTCTTTTTTATCAGGTAAGCAGAAAGTTGTTGTTATCAGTAATGTGACAGTAGCGCCTCTTTATGCTGATAAAATTTTATCGCTATTGGATCAAGTCGGCTGTCAGACATCTCTTTTAGAGTTGCCAGACGGTGAGCAATACAAAACACTTGAAACGTTCAACTCAGTGATGAGCTACATGCTTGAAGGAAATTACAGCCGCGATGTGGTGGTGATTGCTTTGGGTGGTGGTGTTATCGGTGATTTGGTCGGTTTTGCTGCCTCTTGCTACCAGCGCGGTATTGATTTCATTCAAATCCCGACGACCCTTCTTTCTCAAGTGGACTCCTCTGTGGGTGGTAAAACTGCAGTGAACCATCCCCTTGGCAAGAATATGATCGGCGCTTTTTACCAACCAAAATCTGTCATCATCGATACTAACTGCCTATCAACGCTTCCAGAGCGTGAGTTTGCAGCGGGCATGGCTGAGGTGATCAAATACGGCATCATTTACGATGAAGCCTTTTTTGGCTGGTTGGAACAGAATCTAGAGAAACTGTATCAACTTGATGAAGACGCACTGATTACCGCGATTGCTCGTTGTTGTGCAATTAAGGCTGAAGTGGTTGCTATCGATGAAAAAGAGTCAGGAATCAGAGCGTTATTGAACCTAGGTCATACATTTGGTCATGCGATTGAAGCAGAACTAGGCTATGGTAATTGGCTACATGGTGAAGCTGTGTCGTCAGGCACTGTAATGGCAGCAAAAACCGCCCAATTACAGGGACTGATTTCTCAGCAGCAACTTGAGCGAATTATTTCTATACTCAAGAATGCGAAACTACCAATCCATACGCCAGAAAGCATGTCTTTTGAAGACTTTATGAAGCACATGATGCGCGATAAAAAAGTGCTGTCTGGTCAGTTGCGTCTGGTATTACCAACAAGTATTGGTACTGCTGAAGTGGTTGCTGATGTACCTCAAGACATCATTAAACAAGCGATTGATTTCTGCCGTACTCTTTAAATTCGGTTGTGAGGTTGCCTAGCTAAACTCTAGGCAACTCAAGCGCTTTACAGATCGAACTTATCAGTAGGGATCCCCAATGAGTTTGGCTCATGATTTAAGAGTATTGGAGTTAGAGTCTCAAGTTGAGTTGCTAGAGCGTTTACAGCTTTTAACTAACTTTGGTTCAAACTTTGTAAATGTTGCTGGTAAAACGGGTTCTGGCCGATCTTGGTTAGCTCAGCGTTATCTTGAAGCATGGTCGACAGAAAAAAATCAGTGTTTACTGCTTTGTCACCCAAGCCAAGACGATCAACAGCGCCGCGCACTTATTCTTAGTCAGATTGTTTCTGACCCACTCTTTAATCAACATGATTCTTTATCTGATAGCCTTGCTAGGTTGCTGGATGGAGATACGTGTAATGTGCTTATTGTCATTGATGACGCCCACCGACTGTCTGAGCTACTGGTATCAGAATTATGGATGTTGGTACTTGAATCTCAATCAAACCCTCAATGGACGATTAATATCGTTCTGTTCTCGCAAACTGGTCACCTAGACACGCTATTAACACGACTTAGTTACGGTCAGCCGCACAAACCTATCGCCCTTGAGATCGATGATCTTTCGCAACCAGAAGCTGAACATTTCTTTGAGTCACTGGTGATTCGATATGTCGATGATGAGTCAGAATCTCGGGTGCGAAATGCATTTAAAAAAGCGCAACCTTTGCCCGGTGAGCTAATAGCCTTAGGAGAATTGAAAGTGGAAAAAAGGATTATTATTCGCTCAATCATTGGTTCACCTATCAATATTGCGATTGTGGTGGCGTTGTTGTTGCTTGTTATCGGCGGCGGTTACTGGTGGATGTTTAATCAACCAACGCCTGACGATAAAGCGCAATCTATTATCGCCCCTATTGAGCAGACAGTTATTCCAACGTTGGAAGTGGAAAATGTAACTGAGCAAGCCACAATCGACGGAACTGTCGATTCTGAAGCCGAAGTTGATATGAGTTATCAAGGTGCTGACGATGACAGCTCTTCTCTGCCGCCGGTCGTGGTTGAAGAGACAGCCAGTGTTGGTCAGGTAGAACAAGACCAGCAACGTGTGGTGATCACCTCTGATGTGGTCGATGCTTTGCTTGATGATAAACCTGAGAGTGTTGATACCAGTGCAATTGAAGCTGTAGTTGAAGAAAAGACAGATGCAGTCGTTATCCCGCAGCCTGATGTTGTGGAACGTGAGTCATTGCCGGCAACGAATGAAGGTTCAGAGCTAACACAATCAGCACCTCCGATAAAAAAAATCACATTTTCATTTGCACGCGAAGAGCTACAAGCTATCTCGCCGCGCGCTTATACCCTGCAGTTGAGTGCGATGACATCATTGGAAGATGTACAATCTTTCATTGAAGAGTATGAGCTTGAGAACAAGGTTCGTATTTACCCAACACTTCGTAACGACACCAAGTGGTTTATTATCACTTATCAAGATTACCCAACGATTCAAGTGGCGCGAGATGCGGCAAGTGCGTTATCAAAACCACTTCAACAGTTGGAACCTTGGGCAAAATCGATGAATCAAGTGCATCGAGAGATAGAACGTGCGAAATAACCCTGAGCTTAGCCTCAAAATATGTTACATTCCGCAGCCTTATTTTTGAGTTGATAGATAGAGCAGTAAATGAAAAAGCAGCGTGCCTTTCTAAAATGGGCTGGTGGTAAATATGGCCTAGTTGAAGACATCCAACGTCACCTGCCACCTGCTCGTAAATTGGTAGAACCGTTTGTCGGTGCCGGATCAGTATTTCTGAATACTGATTTTGAACAGTACCTACTTGCAGATATTAATCCTGATCTTATCAACCTATACAATCTACTTAAAACCGATCCTGAAACCTATATCACTGAAGCGAAGCGTTGGTTCTGTCCGGAGAATAACCGTAGAGAAGTGTTCTTAGATGTTCGCGCTGAGTTCAATGGTACAGATAACGTTATGTATCGCTCGTTAGCTTTCTTGTACATGAACCGATTTGGCTTCAATGGCTTGTGTCGTTACAACAAGAAGGGCGGTTTTAACGTTCCGTTTGGTTCTTATAAAAAACCTTATTTCCCTGAAGCCGAGCTAGAGTTTTTTGCTGAGAAAGCGAAAAAAGCCACCTTCGTCTGTGAGGGATACCATGAAACCTTTAGCCGCGCGCGCAAAGGTTGCGTGGTTTACTGTGATCCTCCATACGCACCGCTGTCGAACACGGCTAACTTTACCTCTTACGCAGGTAATGGTTTTAGCTTAGATGACCAAGCTGCACTGGCGGATGTCGCTGAAAAAGCGGCGATGGAACGCGATATTCCTGTCTTGATTTCAAACCATGACACCACCTTAACGCGCCGTTTATACCATGGTGCGGAACTGAACGTGGTCAAGGTGAAACGCACCATTAGCCGGAATGGCGCAGGGCGCAATAAAGTTGATGAGTTACTGGCGCTTTTCCATAAAGAGAAAAACCAGCAACACGCTTCAACAGAATTGCCGTCGTCAGCATAATCCTCGAACTCATTAAATTGAGTGACCCACGGGTACTTTCTTAAACTAATCTTTCGAACTGCTAGGATCTGCTTAGGTGCTTAGGTAGAATTGCACACCAAATAGTCTTGGGATTGAGTCTTGTACTTGTGTATGAGAGGTCACAAGGCGGTGATATTCGCAATTTACTCACTCTTAAGAGGTTTGGTATGAAAGATTTTCTAATCGCTCCATCGATTTTGTCTGCAGATTTTGCTCGTCTTGGTGAAGACGTCGAAAAAGTACTCGCAGCCGGTGCCGACGTTGTGCACTTCGATGTGATGGATAACCACTACGTACCTAACCTGACTTTTGGTGCACCGATCTGTAAAGCATTGCGCGACTACGGCATCACAGCTCCTATCGATGTTCATCTAATGGTTAAGCCAGTAGACAGCATCGTACCTGAGTTTGCCAAAGCTGGCGCATCAATGATTACCTTCCACGTTGAAGCGTCTGAGCACGTTGATCGCACTCTACAGTTAATCAAAGAACACGGCTGTAAAGCGGGTGTCGTACTTAACCCAGCAACGCCACTTTCTTGCCTTGATTACATCCTAGACAAAGTCGACATGATTCTACTGATGTCAGTGAACCCTGGCTTTGGCGGTCAATCTTTCATTCCTCATACTCTTGATAAGCTGCGCGCTGTTCGTAAACTTATTGACGAATCTGGCCGTGATATCCGCCTTGAGATTGATGGCGGCGTGAAGGTTGATAACATCCGTGAAATTGCAGAAGCGGGTGCAGATATGTTCGTTGCGGGTTCCGCTATCTTCAATCAACCAGATTACAAAGAAGTGATTGATGAGATGCGTTCAGAGCTTGCAAAAGTAAACGCATAATCGTAAAACTACAGATAGATTGAATATTAAGGGGCTCATTGGCCCCTTTTTTACGTCTTGGAGCTCAACTCATAAGACGAACATAATAAATAGGAAAGTAAGATGTCATTAAGCTCAATAAAACTGATTGCCTTTGATTTGGATGGAACCTTGTTAGATAGCGTGCCTGATTTGGCTGTTGCCGCTGATCAGGCTTGTCAGGAACTGGGTTTTTCTTCTGTAAGCGAAGAGCAAGTTCGCGACTACGTGGGTAATGGTGCTGACGTTCTTATCGGGCGCTCACTGAGCCGCAACTTGACGGTTGATCCAAACCTAGAGCCTGAACTGCTAAAGAAAGCGCGTATCTTGTTTGATGATTTTTACGAGCAGAGTGGCCATAAGCTGAGCCACCTTTACCCATCAGTAAAAGAAACGTTAGCTGAGTTGGATAAAGCGGGCTTCACCATGGCGCTTGTAACAAACAAGCCATCGAAATTTGTACCAGCCGTTCTGGCGCAACACGATATTGATAAGTACTTTGTTGATGTGTTGGGTGGCGACTCTTTCCCAGAGAAAAAGCCGAATCCAGTGGCGTTGAACTGGTTGCTAGAAAAGCACAATGTAAAAGCTGAAGAGATGCTGATGGTTGGCGATTCAAGCAATGACATCAAAGCGGCTAAGAATGCTGGCTGTCACTCGTTTGGTCTGACATACGGCTACAACCACGGTGAGTCGATTTCAGTATCAAACCCTGACTATGTCGCAGACAATATTGCGCAATTACTAGATGTCGTTCTAGTTTCAGCATAAAGCGGATAAAAGTTAGCTAACCTACTAGCAAAATACTTATCAATGAGTACACTGGATGAGCCGTGCAGAAGAGCTGTACGGCTTTCTATTTTAAAGTTAAGAAGCTAAGTTTTTCAGATACTAGGTTAAGAAACTAAGTTAACGAGCTTAGCTAACAAGCAAAGGAATTAAAACCATGAGCAAGCCCATCGTATTGAGTGGTGTTCAACCATCTGGTGAACTAAGTATCGGTAACTACTTGGGTGCTCTACGTCAATGGCAACAGATGCAAGATGATTACGATTGCCAATACTGTGTTGTAGACCTTCATGCAATTACGGTTCGCCAAGATCCGAAAGCACTGCACGAAGCGACTCTAGACGCATTAGCAATCTGTCTTGCTGTCGGTGTTGATCCAAAGAAGAGCACGCTATTTGTTCAGTCACACGTACCAGAGCATGCTCAACTTGGTTGGCTTCTTAACTGTTACACGCAAATGGGTGAACTGAGCCGTATGACTCAGTTTAAAGATAAGTCTGCACGTCACTCAAACGACGTAAACGTAGGCCTATACGACTACCCAGTGTTGATGGCTGCAGACATCCTGCTTTACGGTGCTCACCAAGTGCCAGTAGGTAGCGACCAGAAACAACACTTAGAGCTAGCGCGTGATATCGCAACTCGCTTTAACAACATTTACGGTCCTGAAACGCCAATCTTCCAAGTACCAGAACCTTACATTCCAACAGTGAATGCACGTGTAATGAGCCTGCAAGATGCGACGAAGAAGATGTCTAAGTCGGATGACAACCGTAAGAACGTGATTACTCTGCTAGAAGAGCCTAAGTCGATCATCAAGAAGATCAACAAAGCGCAAACCGATGCAGAAACGCCACCACGTATTGCTCACGATTGGGAAAACAAAGCAGGTATCTCTAACCTAATGGGTCTTTACTCTGCGGCGACGGGTAAAACGTTTGAAGAGATCGAAGCGCAGTACCAAGGCGTTGAAATGTACGGTCCATTTAAGAAAGATGTAGGCGCAGCATTGGCTGAGATGCTTGAGCCGATTCAATCTGAATACCACCGTATCCGTGCTGACCGTGCTTACATGGACGCAGTAATGAAAGCGGGTGCCGAAAAAGCCTCTGAGCGTGCTGCAGTAACACTGAAAAAAGCATACGAAGCGGTAGGTTTTGTTACTCGCCCATAGGGTTTACTAAAACGACTCGTTTAGAAATTCAAGCCCAAAGTGACTTTGTTTACTTTGGGCTTTTTATTGCCCGCTCCATTTACCTTCCCAGTAAATCTCTTGTTTGAATTGATAATTTAAGCATTATCTAGCTAACACATTCATCATGCTAATGCTGTGCAGGTGATCTTATTTGGTATCCTCAAGCTTTATAAAGTCACTCTCGTTTCTATATATGTTGGAAATATATAACGTGCCAAACAATTGATGATTCCAAAGTGATAAGTTCCTCATTTTCTTGCCAACTGACTTATTCCTTTCATAAATAAACCTGATAGTTACCACAAAATACATGACTGTCCATAGATGGCAGTGACTATAAATCAATGAACTCAGGTGAAACGGATGGCTCTTTTACACAAACCTTCATTGCTAGCAGTGGCAATTGGTAGCTTGTTAACCACAAGCGCACACGCTGATTTGTTTATTTCACAATATGTGGAAGGCGGCAGCTACAACAAAGCGGTTGAGATCGCCAATAACGGCGATAGCAGCATTAACTTAGATGGTTACTCACTGGCGAAGTCTGCCAATGGCAATGGATCATGGGGCGCCACTTTACCTTTAGATGGCCACGTTTTAGCGCCCGGTGAAGTACTCGTGGTCGCACATTCTAGTGCGAGTGATGAGATTAAAGCTCAAGCTGACATCATTAATGCCTCTATCGCCAATCATAACGGTGACGACCCGCTGGCTATTTTGAATTCAGATGGTTCGGTACATGATGTTGTTGGTTTGATGGGCGATGTGGACTGGGGCAAAGATGTTACTTTGGTTCGTGCGACACAAACACCTTCTGCGACGTTTGATGCTTCACAATGGGTATCGCTACCAAAAGACAGTATTGAAGGCCTAGGTTCACTAGACAGTGTTGAACTGCCAGAAGCGTTTACTTGTACACAAGATGGCTCTGACCCAGTATTCACCACCATTCAAGAAATCCAAGGTGAGGGCGCTACATCGCCATTCATCGATGGCTATCCATACATCACTGACGATGAATACTTCGTCAAAGGTGTGGTAAGTGCAGTCACTACTGGCCTAACCAAAGGCTTCTATCTGCAAGCACTTGAGGATGACTTCAATTCAAGTACCTCTGAAGGTCTATTTATTCACACTAACCAGTCAAGCTCAGATTTAACTGCGGGCGATGTGGTGTGTGTGAAAGGTAAGGTTCAAGAATACTACAGCCACACTCAGCTTAAAGTTGAAAACAACCAATGGCTAAAGCAGGGCGAACAACAAGCACCACAAGCGACAGCGATTGAAGTGTTAGACAGTGACGAGAACTTCGCTGCAACGCTTGAACGCTACGAAGGCATGTTGGTGAAAACAACCGAAGCACTTGATATGCGTGTGACGCGTACCTTTGGTTATGACTACGCAGGTCGTCGTAACAACATGGTACTGGCGCATGAGCGTATTAACATGCAGCCAAATCAGCTTTTCGCCGCGGGTTCTGACGAAGCGAAGCAGCAAACTGAAGACAACGCAGACCGTCGTCTTTTCGTTGAAACCGATCAAAAAGCGGCTGATGGACAAGTCCCTTTTTATCCAGATTTTGGCCGCACTGATATCGACCAAGACGGTTCAACAGAAGATTACATCCGCATTGATGACACCATTGTTGGCCTAGAAGGCGTGCTGACCTACAGCTACGGTGAGTATCGTTTAATTACGACCAACCAGATCTCGGCTGAAAACTTCTTACGTAACGATCCGCGTACCGACAAACCAGATATGGATGAAGGTGATTTACGTATCGCGACCTTCAACGTATTGAACTACTTTAACTCTCCATTTGGTGGCGACGCGAATCAGCACGGCAACAACCGTGGCGCGAACACCATCACTGAGTTTGAGATGCAGCAAGAGAAGATTGTGAACGCGATTCTTCGCTTAGATGCAGACATCATTGGTTTGATGGAAATTGAGAACAACGGCTTTGGTGAAGGCTCTGCTATTCAGCAACTTGTAAACCAACTGAATGATCGCATTGAGCGTAAGAAAGACCGTTATACCTTTGTGGCTGTCGACTCGAACGAAGATGGCGTAACCGACGAGATGGACTCGATTGGTACTGACGTTATCACAACGGGTGTTATCTACCGCAAGAAGGTAGTGAAGCTTAAAAACAGCCGTGTTATCGCGATGCCAAGCCAACAAGCACCAGAAGTGTTAGACGATTCAGGCAAGGTGATTGAAGACGGTAAGAACTATCAACGTGACTCATTGGCGCCAACTTTTAAAGTGAAAGGCACCAAAGAGAAACTGACCGTTGCGATTAATCACTTTAAATCGAAAGGTTCTAAGTGTTGGGAAGATGCAGCCCCTGTCGAACAGGGCGGCCAAGGTGGTGTTGACGCCGATAAGCAAGGCTCATGTGAGAACTTCCGTGTGGCTGCTGCGGTTGCACTGGGTGAAGCGCTAGATGGCATCAAAGGCCATAAAGTGATTCTGGGTGATATGAACTCGTACGGCATGGAAGACCCAATGCTGGTACTGACGGATTACTCTGAAGAGAAATACGGTAAGCAAATCAAAGCGGCGCGTAACACCTACATTGACGGTGTCGAGCAGTTTGGCGATAACGGTGCGGTGATTACTAAGAACTACGGCTACATTAATGCTGTGGCTCAAAAGCACCCAGACAGCTGGAGCTACTCATACAATGATGAGGTTGGCGCTTTGGATCACCTGTTGATCAGCGACAGCCTGAAAGACATGGTGGTGGATGCGACTGACTGGCACATCAACGGCGGTGAATCGAAGTTGCTTGATTACAACGAAGAGTTCAAAGGTGATCTGCCGAAGTACCAAGATCACTTCCGTTCATCGGATCATGATCCGGCAGTTCTTGAGCTTAAAGTCGGTGGTTCATTCGGCTTAGGTGCATTGATGTCATTGTTTGGCTTAGCAATGTGGCGTCGTCGCAAGTAGTGACATCGTTAACTGCGCAAGCCAGTTGATACAGGTAACTGAAAGTTATCTGTAAACAATTAAGGTCAACTTAGGTTGGCCTTAATTATTGGCGAAATGCAGTTTCCACTTGCCTTTCGCCATGGGTATTGCACAATACCGCCCCTATATCTCCCAATCATTTAGTATTTAGCAAACGATTTCGACCCATGTTACTTATCATCGATAACTACGACTCTTTTACCTATAACTTGTATCAGTATTTCTGTGAGTTAGGGGTCACTGTGAAAGTTGTTCGCAACGATGAGATTGATATCGCAGGTATCGAAGCGCTGAATCCTAGCCATCTTGTTATCTCGCCGGGCCCGTGTACGCCCGATGATGCGGGAATCTCTCTGCAAGTCATTGAACACTTCGTGGGTAAGTTGCCTATCTTAGGTGTGTGCCTTGGTCATCAAGCCATTGCTCAAGTCTTTGGTGGTGAAGTCGTGCGAGCCAGACAAGTGATGCACGGTAAAACCTCTCCCATCCGCCACAATGGCAAGAGTGTTTTTCAGGGGTTGAATAACCCTCTAACCGTGACACGTTACCATTCTCTAGTGGTGAAAAATGGCACGCTGCCTGACTGCTTTGAATTGACCTCTTGGACGGAATTTGAAGATGGCAGCATGGATGAGATCATGGGTTATCAACACAAAACCTTGCCGATTGATGCCGTACAATTTCACCCTGAGTCGATTAAAACAGAGCAGGGACACCAACTTCTCGCTAACTTCTTAGCGCGTTGAGTGTTTAAATTTGCCCCTTTCTCCGCCTAAATAAGCCAGTTAAACCTGTCAGCCAATTTGTTAAGCGTTTAAATTCGGGCTCTACGAGTCTCTTACTCCTCTGACGCCGATCACTTTTTATAACATTTCTCTCTCGCTTCGCTAAGTTTTTAGCCTATGCAAAATTATTCGCGTTATTTCCTCTCGAACCCTATATACCGCTGTGCCAGTAAGGCTTTGCTATTACTAGTCATACGTTTAGGTAAAAAAAGCTTCATAAAACAGATTAATTGATGCATAAATAGTCATAGGTAGTGACGTTTAGCTGGTTGTGAGGGATGGCTAAAGAATAATCTACTATTGAAAAGGTTAATTAAATGTAAATATAATGCTGCAGCGGGATTATGGCGAGACAAAATATCTTTGTCTCACTTATGAACCATTACGCTTATTTGCGAAGCTTGCGGTATCGAGAAGGAATGTACGATGACAGTGGAAAATAAAGTAGAACGTAGTCTGTTTAATGAGGTGATGGTGCCTTGTTATAACCCAATGGAAATGATCCCAGTAAAAGGGGAAGGCGCACGCGTTTGGGACCAACAAGGCCGAGAGTATATCGACTTTGCTGGTGGTATCGCTGTGAGCTGTTTGGGTCACTGTCACCCGGCAATGGTTAACGCAGTTACTGAGCAAGCAAACAAGATTTGGCACCTAAGTAACGTGATGACCAACGAACCTGCGCTGCGTCTAGCGAAAAAGCTAACCGACGTATGTTTTGCAGAAAAAGTATTCTTTGCCAACTCTGGCGCAGAAGCGAATGAAGCAGCATTGAAGCTAGCTCGTCGTTGGGCAGCGGATGTTCACGGTCCTGAGAAATCTGAAATTATTGCATTCAAACAAGGTTTCCACGGTCGTACTTTCTTTACCGTAACGGTGGGTGGTCAAGAGGCTTACTCTGATGGCTTCGGTCCTAAACCGGGCGATGTAACTCACCTGCCTTACAACGATATTGCAGCGCTAGAAGCGCACATCTCTGATCGTACTTGTGCAATCATGATGGAACCTCTGCAAGGCGAGGGCGGTATCATCTCTCCAACATCTGAGTTCGTGAACACGGTTCGTGAACTGTGTGACAAACACAATGCGCTGCTTATCTTTGATGAAGTGCAAACAGGTAATGGCCGTACAGGTAACTTTTACGCTTACCAAGGCCTAGGTGTGACACCTGATATCCTAAGCACAGCGAAATCACTAGGTGGTGGTTTCCCAATTGGCGCAATGCTAACAACGTCTGAACTTGCGACACACCTAAAAGTGGGTACGCACGGTTCTACTTACGGTGGTAACCCACTGGCGTGTGCTGTTGCTGAAGCCGTTGTTGACGTAGTAAGCCAACCTGAAACGTTGGCTGGCGTGAAAGAACGCGAAGCACTATTCCGTGATGGTTTAGCTAAGATTAACGACAAATACCAAATATTCAGTGAAGTTCGCGGTAAAGGCCTATTGCTAGGCGCTGCGCTTAATGAAGCATGGCAAGGTCGTGCTCGTGATGTACTAGTAGCAGCAGGCGAACAAGGCTTGATGGTACTGGTTGCGGGTGCAAACGTAGTTCGTTTTACTCCATCACTGGTTATCACAACACAAGAAATTGAAGAAGGTTTATCAAAACTAGACAAAGCAATCGCTACGCTAGTTTAGCCTGAGCGGCGTCATAGGAATGATCGCCATTAGAGCGATCCCATGACGTACTGCTAAAGGCCCAAGCTTCTGGTTTTGGGCCTGTTTTGCATCTGGAGGGAATATTGATGCTAGTTGTTCGCCCAATAAAATTATCTGATTACGATGCGCTGCATACCTGCGCGGTTGAATCTGGTCACGGATTCACATCTCTTCCGGTTAACGAAGAACTGTTAACTAACCGAATTACTCACTCTGAATACAGCTTTGCTAAACAAGACGTGACTGAACCCGGTGATGAAGGCTACCTAATGGTTGGCTTCGACACTGAAACAGGAGAAGTTGCAGGCACGACAGGCATCGAAGCCTCAATTGGCTGGGATGTTCCGTTTTACTCTTACCACATCAGCAAAGTGGTTCACTCATCGCAAAAGCTTGGCGTGAATAACGTCGTTAAGCTGCTGACTTTCGGCAATAACTACACCGGATGCAGTGAGATCTGCACACTGTTCTTGCGTCCAGCTTTCCGTGGTGGATTGAATGGTCGTTTGATGTCGAAGTGTCGCTTCCTGATCATGTCAGAGCACCCAGAGCGTTTCTCGAAAACGATTTTTGCTGAGATGCGTGGTGTATCGGATGCGGAAGGTAACTCACCTTTCTGGCAATGGCTGCAAGAGCACTTCTTCTCAATTGATTTCACGCTTGCTGATTACCTCACTGGTATCGGTAAGAAAGGCTTCATTGCTGACCTAATGCCGAAGCTGCCTATCTACGTGAACCTACTGAGCAAAGAGGCTCAGGCGGTGATTGGAGAGGTACATGATAATACACGCCCAGCACTTAAGTTGTTGGAACGTGAAGGTTTCACTAACCGTGGTTATGTCGACATCTTTGATGCAGGCCCAACGGTTGAGTGTGATTTAAGAAACATTGAATCAGTGCGTCATGCGATTCGAGCTCAGGTTCAAATTGCAGAGCACTCCAGCTCTAAAGACTTCCTAATTGGTAATACCTCATTTGAGAACTTCCGCGCAGTAGCCGCGAAAGGCGCGTATGACCAAGCAAGCGACACAGTGATTTTATCATCTGAAGTAGCAAGCGCTCTTGAAGTAAAAGAAGGCGAATTCGTTCGTATGTTGGCTCAATAAGAGCGGCGATTATCTGTCGAAGATTTTAAGGATAGAAGTATGACTCAGTGGATAGCAGGACAGTGGGTGGCAGGTCAAGGCGACGCCATGACATCAGTAAGCCCATACAACAATGAAGTCGTGTGGCAAGGCGATAGTGCAACACCAGCGCAGGTTGAATCTGCAGTAGCAGCGGCTCGTGATGCGTTCTTAGTTTGGAAGAAACTGAGCTTTGCAGAGCGTGAAGCGATCGTGTTGAACTTTGCTGAGAAGGTAAAAGAGAACAGCGAAGAGATTGCACAGGTTATTGCAAAAGAGACGGGTAAGCCGATTTGGGAAACTCGCACTGAAGCGGGCGCAATGGCGGGTAAAATCGCTATCTCTATTCGTGCGTACCACGAACGTACTGGTGAAGCTTCGCGTGAAGCGGCAGGTAACCAAATCGTACTGCGTCATCGTCCATTAGGCGTTATGGCGGTATTTGGCCCTTACAACTTCCCAGGTCACCTACCTAATGGTCATATTGTTCCAGCACTGCTATCGGGTAATACCGTGGTATTTAAGCCGTCAGAGCAGACACCTTGGACAGGTGAGTTTGCGATGAAGCTATGGCAAGAAGCAGGCCTTCCTGCTGGCGTGATCAACCTAGTGCAAGGCGCTAAAGAGACAGGTATCGCACTGGCTGATGCTAAAGGTCTTGATGGCGTGCTATTCACGGGTAGTGCTAATACCGGTCATATCCTTCACCGTCAATTCGCGGGTCAACCGGGCAAGATGCTGGCGCTAGAGATGGGTGGCAACAACCCGATGGTGATCAGTGACCAATTTGGTGATGCTGACGCGACGGTTTATACCATTATCCAATCGGCTTTCATCAGTGCGGGTCAACGTTGTACATGTGCGCGTCGTTTGTATGTTCCTGTTGGCGAGAAGGGTGAACAACTGCTCGATAAGCTCGTTGCGGCTACCTTGAAGATTCGTGTTGATCAGCCGTTCGCAGAACCAGCACCCTTCATGGGCCCACAAATCTCTGAAGCGGCAGCTAAGTTCATTTTGGACGCGCAAGCTAATCTGCAATCGTTAGGTGGTGTAAGCCTAGTCGAAGCAAAAGCGGGCGAAGCGGCGTTTGTTTCTCCGGGTATTATCGATGCAACCAACATTGCTGAGTTGCCAGATGAAGAGTACTTCGGCCCATTACTGCAAGTGGTTCGCTACCAATCGCTAGAGCAAGCCGTTGAACTGGCTAATGACACGCGCTTTGGTTTGTCTGCAGGCCTAGTTTCAACCGACGATTCCGAATGGGAATACTTCGTTGACCATATCCGTGCGGGTATTGTTAACCGTAATCGCCAGCTAACAGGTGCAAGTGGTGATGCACCATTTGGTGGCCCGGGTGCTTCAGGCAACCTACGCCCAAGTGCTTACTATGCGGCTGACTACTGTGCTTACCCAATGGCGTCAATGGAAGGTGGTGAAACTCAACTGCCAACTACGTTTAGCCCAGGTATTGAGCTGTAGTTTTGGTTCTTAAACTTTAACTTGATGAATCATAAGCTTATGAGCTCTAGGTTCATGAGTAACAGATTCATTGATTGATTGTGTAATAAGGAAGCGGTGTTATCGCTTCCTATTTTCACCCACGTCCGACACCTAGATTGGGCGGTAGATAATAATAGAACAAGTATGTCACAGGCTGATGGCTGCTGACTCTATGTCCAGCCTCTCCCTTTCTAATCCAAATTACTAGCTTGCTAGAACCTCTGACAAGGAGTCACCATGACGCCCGATCTACTCTTTAAATCACTATGGAATGATTACATTCACAGGCTTTGCCCATCGGCTGAGAAAGTACACCATTTGCTGAAAGAAGATGAAGCTCTGATTAATGATCACATTGCACTGCGTACTTTCAATGTTGCACCGCTAGGTATTGAAACATTGGCTAAACCTTTCCTTGAGTTAGGTTACAAGGCGTGTGGCGATTACTTATTTGAGAGCAAGAAGCTAGTGGCTAAGCACTACGAGCACCCAGATCCAAACCAACCAAAAGTGTTCATTAGTGAGTTGAAGGTCGAAGAGTGTTCAAGTGACCTGCAACAGATCGTTGCTAAGTTGGTTGAGCAAGTGGATGCTAGCAAACTGCAAGGTCATGAATTCTTGTTTGGTGGTCGTCTTTGGGATTTGAGCTTCGCAGATTTCCAAGTGCTAGCAAAAGAGAGTGAGTACGCTTCTTGGCTAGCCGCTCATGGTTACGGTGCAAACCACTTTACGGTGAGTGTGAACCAGTTAAATAAGTTCGATGAAGTGCAGGCCGTGAATGACTATCTGAATGAGTCGGGATTCACTATCAATGTATCTGGCGGTGAGGTGAAAGGCTCTCCAGTGGTCTTATTAGAGCAATCATCAACAATGGCAGACAAAGTCCCAGTTTCATTTGTTGAACGCAATGAGATGATTCCTGGCGGCTTCTATGAGTTCGCTAAGCGTTATGCGATGGCTAATGGTGAGCTTTATACCGGATTTGTCGCGGCATCAGCTGACAAGATCTTTGAAAGCACCAACGGTTAAAGAAAAATACGAGCATGGGCTTTGCCCTAGAGGTGCGGGTACGCTTCGCTTCGAGATACTTTAGAATAGTGAAGTCCGATTTATAACTTTGCTTCCCGCATCTGTTCTCTAGATATTTAGAAAACAAAAAAGCCACCAAATTCGCATTTGGTGGCTTTCAAATTTTTGGCTCAGTTAATCGAGATTAACGAGTGCCGTATACCACGATGGTCTTACCGTGTGCAGAAATTAGGTTCTGCTCTTCTAGCATCTTCAAGATACGACCTACGGTCTCACGAGAACAACCAACAATCTGGCCAATCTCTTGACGAGTGATCTTGATTTGCATGCCGTCAGGGTGAGTCATTGCATCTGGCTGTTTTGCTAGGTTTAGTAGCGTTTGAGCGATACGACCTGTTACGTCAAGGAACGCTAAGTCACCAACCTTTTGGCTAGTTACTTGTAGACGGTTTGCCATTTGCGCTGAAAGACGCATTAGAATATCTGGGTTCACTTGGATAAGTTGACGGAATTTCTTGAAAGAAATCTCAGCCACTTCACAAGGAGATTTTGCACGAACCCATGCAGTACGCTCTTGGTCTTCTTCGAACAAGCCAAGCTCACCGATGAAGTCGCCTTGGTTTAGGTAAGAAAGAATCATTTCCTTACCTTCTTCGTCTTTGATAAGAACTGCCACAGAACCTTTAACGATGTAGTACAAGGTTTCTGCCTTTTCACCAGCATGAATCAAAGTACTTTTTGAAGGGTACTTATGAATATGACAGTGTGAAAGGAACCACTCTAATGTTGGATCGGTTTGGGGTTTACCTAGAACCATAATATCTTACTTCCTCTGCAGGGTATGCTTGCCGCTTTCCATATTTTAGCTAAGCCTGAATTGACCTAGCTAGGATAAGAGCACTCGTTGAGTGCTGCAAGCTATCTTGTGTTTCGTTTAAGAATAGTATCCTTTTTCAGGTACTATTTCTTGATTTTAATCGTGACCAAGCTACGATTTTTTACGCAAAATTGTGCACATGATCACGGTATGAAAAGTAATCAACCAGAATGTTGTTTTGTTAGCCTATTTTCCCGGTTTCTATAAGTTGTTGCAGGATCGGCCTTACAATGAGCTCCATAGCAAAACTCATCTTGCCTCCTGGCACCACAAGCGTGTTATGACGTGACATAAATGAGCCATCAATCATAGCCAACAGGTAAGGGAAATCGACGTTTTTGATGCCGCGCAAACGTATAACCACGAAGCTTTCGTCTAAACTTGGGATCCCTTTTGCATTCAGTGGATTTGATGTATCTACGGTAGGGACACGCTGAAAGTTGATATGAGTACGCGAAAACTGCGGGGTAATGTAGTTAAGGTAATCATCCATTGAGCGAACAATAGAATCCATCACCGCTTCGCGAGAGTGACCACGATCGCGTGTGTCACGAACGAATTTCTGGATCCACTCCAAGTTTACGATAGGTACCATGCCGATAAGCAGATCGACGTGTTGAGAAACATTGATGTCACCATCGACTACGCCACCGTGAAGACCTTCGTAGAACATCACATCCGAGTTTTCAGGGATCTCTTGCCATGGCGTAAAGGTGCCGGGCATTTGATTGTAAGGCACGGCTTCATCGAAGGTATGCAGATAGCTACGGACTTTTCCCGTGCCTTCATGGCCGTATTGACGGAAGAAATCTTCTAATGCACCAAAATCGTTAGCTTGTGGACCAAAGTAGCTGATGTGTTTACCTTGCTCGCGCGCCTTACGGATCTCGACATCCATCTCTGGTCGAGTGAAGCGATGGAAACTATCCCCTTCAACCCAAGCCGCCTTCACGTCCATCATATTGAACATTTTTCGGAAGGCTTCTGATGTAGTGGTGGTGCCGGCTCCAGATGAACCCGTCACCGCAATAATTGGATGTTTAGCGGACATGACAACCCTTGTCTTTTGAGTAACTTACTTGTTAGCAATCGTTTACCACTATAACACGGCTCCTTTATGAGCGCAGCTTAGAAGCGTTTTGTGACTTGAATATCAACGGTTTCATGCAGTTCAGAAAACACGATACTCACTTCTCCTGAGGCTAATTGATGTTTCACTTGGTCAATTTTGTTTTGCAGTGAAACTTCTACGTCACCATAGTCTGTACCTTCACGCAGTACGAATTCTTTGATGAGGTTTTGCAGTGTCTCTGGCGCAATGTCTTGCCACGGGATGATCATAAATACTTCTCTCTTTTATGTTCATGGATAGGTTTATTGTTGTAGAAATGAGTGAGCTTAGTAATATTTTTACTGCTATTTACTAAGACTCGTCATTATGCATTATGCCGAATCTTGTAGACTTTCATAGTAGGCGGGTAATGCTTCTTCTAACCAAAATCTTGGCTTGAGTGTGCTGCCGGTAATGAACCCCACATGACCGCCTTTTTGAAACAGTCGATAATCGATGTTATCAGGCAGAACGAACTTTGGAATCACATCATCGGTCATGAAAGGATCGTCCTTGGCATGAATGATCTGAGTTGGTAGTTTGATCTTCTTGAGTTTAGGCAGTGCGGAGCATTGTGCATAATAATCTTGGGCATTTTTGAACCCATGCAGAGGCGCCGTGATTTGTTCATCAAACTCATACAGTTTGGTGATCTTCTTAATGGTTTCCGCTGTGACCCCCAGCTTTTCCTGTAGCAGGTTAACTTTTTTCAAGGCGTTTGATTTTAGAGAGTTGAGTAGATACTTCTTATAGAGCTTGGAGAAGCCCTGCTCAATGCGACTAGAACAACAAGCCAAGTCAAATGGAGCTGATACTATGGTCGCCGCCGACAGCAATGGGTCGTCGGCATACTCAGCCAAATAATTCGCCAGCATGTTACCACCCAAAGAGATACCAACTGCAACTTTGGGGTTGCTGGGGAACTGCGCGTGCAGATGCCTTAGGAAAAAGCGCGCATCTTCGACTTCACCTGAATGGTATGCACGAGCCAAGCGATTTGGTTTTCCGCTGCAACCTCTAAAGTGCATCATCACTGATAGCCAACCATCTTTAGCAAATGCATTCATCAGCCCGTTGGCGTAAGGGCTCTCAAAGCTCCCTTCTAATCCGTGGAATAGAACGAATATTGGCTTGTTACTTTTATCATCATTGCTTGGCGTGTCACCGTCTGGCGATTCACTCCATGCAAGGTCTAGGAAATCGCCGTCGGGAGTTTCTAAGGTCTGCCATTGAGGAGCAAACAACGCCTGCTTTCTAATAAATCTTGGCACTAAGGTTTGTAAATGTGGATTCGATAGGCCAGCGGCAGCGGTAAATATTGTCATAAAAACAGTCCATGCTTCTTTTATGGGCTTTGATAAAGTGTTGAGCTTTTAGCGAAACGCCCACGTTTTTATTTGAGCTTGGTTGATTCTTAGCATAAGCGCAAGGGTTTCACTGATATGATCGACCAAAACAGGTGATGGGTAACTGGTTGAATAATATCAAGGTTGGGCGTATTAAAGACTCACCCCCAAATGTTTTTTAGTCAGCATGCGATCATGGTAACGAGCGAGCGCAGTTAAGCTTGGAGCTTGATTGAATAAAAGGAAAAGGAAATGCGTTAGGGCTGTGGTGCTGGTTCAGAAAAAGCGTCGTAGAGGTTTTCCGCCCCTAATAAACGACAGTACTGTAAAGCGAGCGGTGATTGTTGGTTCGCTGTAAGTTGAAGAGACTTAATGCAGTCGACGAGATCGGACTGTTGTTGCTTTTCAAGCTGCAGCTCAAATTGTAAGGCTTCACGGTAGAGTGAATCAACAACGTGTGCTTTGAGGTGTTTACGCAGCTCTCGATAACTATGAAGCAAGGTTTCAGAGCGACTTAAGCATTGTTGCACCTTGTGCCACTCCTCCTCAGCGAAAGAGAGTTGCTGCTCATCAAGCCATTTGAGAAGCAGCAGTAGATTGACGTTGCCATGGAATTGGTTTTGCAAAGCTAAGCACGCATCCTTAACACCGCGCACACTGTAATACTGAAGGCTAAATTGCCATAGTCGTTCCAGTGTTAGTGATATTGGTGCGTGCTCTGGGCTCATAAGCTATCCATATCCAGTTCCATCTGCTCAAGCTCTTCTTGAGTGGACATCCAATCCATTTCAACTTCTTCTAGCTGTGACTTACTGCTCGCTTGTAGAGCGAGTACTTTATTCAGTTTAGCCTTATTTTCAGCTTCATACAGTGAAGTATCGGATAATTCTTGCTCGGCTTCTTCAAGAGCTAACGTTAATTTATCCATCTGCTTTTCAAATTGAGTCAGCTTTTTACGAATTGGTGCCGTTAGTTTCCGGAACTCTGCTTCTTTACGTTTCTGATCTTTTTTTGCTGCTGCACTGTTGGCGCCATCTTTTGCTGGTGCCAATGCTTGTGCTTCTTTGCGCTCAACTTTCTGTTGTTCGGTTAGCCACTTGTAGTAATCGCTAAGGTCACCATCAAACGGTGCAACTTGACGGTCGTGTACAAGGTATAAATCATCAGTAGTGGCACGAAGTAGGTAGCGGTCGTGCGATACGATAACCATCGCGCCTTCAAACGTCTGTAATGCAAACGTTAGTGCCTGACGCATATCGAGATCCAAGTGGTTGGTTGGTTCATCGAGTAGTAATAGGTTCGGTTTTTGCCATACCAGCAGAGCCAATACCAAACGCGCTTTTTCACCACCGGAGAAGGGGGCCACTTTATCGAGTGCTTTTTCACCTTGGAAGCCAAAGCTACCTAGGTAGTCACGCAGTTGTTGATCGGTGTGTTTTGGCGCAATCTGCATCATGTGTTGAAGTGGTGTCTCTTCAGGGTGCAGCGTCTCTAATTGGTGCTGTGCAAAGTAACCCATTTTAACGCCTTGCGAATAGCTCAGCTCACCACCTTGCTGTTTCAGTTCGCCAGAAAGCAGTTTAATCAGCGTTGATTTACCAGCACCATTTCGACCAAGTAGACCAATACGGCTGCCCGGCACTAGGTTCAAGCGAATCTTCTCTAGAATCAGATTGTCATCGTAACCCGCCGATACCTCGTCCATCATCATGATTGGGTTTGGTAGTGCGTCTGGTTCTCTAAATTCAAAGCTGAAAGGGTTATCAAACTGAGCGGGCAGTACTTGTTCCATTTTCTCTAGCGCTTTAATACGGCTTTGCGCTTGGCGAGCTTTTGAAGCTTTGTAACGGAAACGGTCAATGTAGCTCTGCATGTGCGACATTTGTTTCTGCTGCTTTTGGTACATCGCTTGTTGCAGAATTAGCTTTTGCGCTCGTTGGGTTTCGAACGACGAGTAGTTACCGGTGTATTCATTGAGCAGTTGATTTTCAACATGCACGATGCGGTTGACGATAGGATCCAAGAAGTCCCTATCGTGTGAGATAAGAACGAGTGTGCCTGGGTAGTTTTGTAACCAGCGCTCTAGCCACATTACAGCGTCTAAATCCAAGTGGTTGGTTGGCTCATCGAGTAACAGTAGGTCACTGCGACACAGTAGGGCTTGCGCTAGGTTCAAACGCATACGCCAACCCCCTGAAAATTGAGTCAGGTTCCATGTCATTTGTTCTTGGCGAAAGCCTAGGCCGTCTAACAACTCAGCCGCGCGTGCTTTGATGCTATAACCACCAATGGTTTCAATCTTGCCATGGATCTCTGCGACTAATGTGCCGTTGTCGGCTTGTTCGGCTTTCTCCAGTTGATCTTCAAGGCCACGGTATTCACGGTCGCCATCAATCACGTATTCAATTGCTGTTCTTTCTAATGCAGGTGTTTCTTGAGCAACCCAAGCCATTTCCCAATGGGCTGGTTTACTGAATGAGCCTGCATCAATAGACAGTTCGTCCTTAATTAGGGCGAACAGCGTAGATTTACCACAGCCATTCTTACCAACCAAACCGATCTTGTCGCCAGGGTGAAAAGTCGCAGATGCTTGGTCGAGGAGTGGCTTACCGCCGCGTAGCAATTGAATATCAGAGAAAGTAATCATAATTGAAATAGCATAGAAATTAGAGGTGAACAGACGCCTGCATAGTAGGCTGAAACCAGATAAAAGTCGATCACAATGCAATTTGCGTTATGATGCCAATAACATATTAGTAACTTTTGCTTAAATTCTTGTGGCCTTGCCACCGTTTAGCCTTCAAAGGAATGTTTCAAAGGAATGAGTAATACTCCCTCGACAGACAACCCCGTGCCAAAGGTGCTGGTCATCTATGCGCACCCAGAGCCGCAAACCTCTATCGCTAACCAGATCATGGTTAAAAAGATAGAGTCGCTTGGGAATGTCAAAGTCCACGATCTCTACGCCATCTATCCTGACTTCTTTATTGATGTGCCTTCTGAGCATGCATTGCTGCTTGAATATGATGTGATCGTGTTCCAACACCCTTTGTTTATGTATTCCTGCCCATCACTACTTAAAGAGTGGTTTGACCGAGTATTAGGCAAGGGTTTTGCGTTTGGTGAGCAAAGTGCGCTTAAAGGTAAACACTGGCGCAGTGTGATTACTACCGGTGGTAAAGAAGAGGCGTTTGGTGCCGCAGGCTATAATAAATATCCATTACAAGAGATTTTGCAACCATTCGAGCTAACTGCTGCTTTGTGTCAGATGCACTGGATATCCCCTTTGGTTTTACACTGGGCACGAAATGTCACCGATATGACGCGTTACCAACACGCAGAAGCGTATCGAAATTGGTTGCGAGACCCGCTACAAGATATAGGAGCGAATGATGGCTCTGACTAACGATTTTCTACAAAGTAGCGTTATATTTTTAGCTGCTGCTGTGGTTGCGGTTCCTATCGCACAGCGCGCTGGATTAGGGTCGGTACTCGGTTACTTATTAGCGGGTGTGGCGATTGGCCCTTGGGGGCTTGGTTTAATCAGTGATGTAGAGGCGATTCTACACTTCTCCGAATTCGGGGTGGTACTGCTGCTCTTCTTGATTGGTCTCGAACTTAATCCGAAAAAACTGTGGCAGATGCGAGCCCCCATTCTAGGACTTGGTGGCGCGCAAGTGCTGATCACCACTCTGATTATTACCGCCATCGCGTGTATGTTTGGTTTAACTTGGCAAACTAGCTTAGTCATCGGCATGGGTTTAGCTTTGTCTTCGACCGCTATTGCGTTGCGTGTTATTGAAGAGCGAGAGCTTGGTGGCAAAGAAGCGGGGCAGTCTGGCTTTGCGGTATTACTTTTCCAAGATATTGCCGTAATCCCTATGTTGGCGATGCTGCCTTTGCTTGCTGGCAATACGGGCGGCAGTTGGGCTGACATGTTGTGGATGCTAGGCGGTGTGATTGGCTTGCTTGTCGGTGGTCACTTCTTGTTGAGACCACTGTTCCGATATGTAGTCATGAGCGGTGTGCGTGAGTTGTTCACGGTAGCAGCGCTGTTATTGGTGATTGGTATTGCCGTCATCATGCAGCAGATTGGTTTGTCGATGGCATTAGGTACTTTCTTGGCGGGCGTACTTCTGGCTGAAAGTGAATATCGACACGAGCTTGAAATCGCGATTGACCCATTCAAAGGGTTACTGCTTGGCTTGTTCTTTATTTCGGTTGGTATGGCGGTGAATTTAGGTTTACTGGCAGAAAGCCCATTCGCAATATTGATTGCGGTGTCGTCTCTGGTCGTGTTGAAAGGCTTGGTGTTGTATGCGCTGGCTCGTATCTTCGGTACTCAAACTAAAGCGCGTAGCCGTATGGCGATGATCCTTAGCCAAGGTGGTGAGTTCGCCTTCGTTATTTTTACCGCGGCGAGCGCACAAGGCATCTTAAGCGGCGACCAAGTGTCGTTCTTACTGGTTGTTGTGAGCCTTTCTATGGTGACCACACCATTGATGCTTAAGCTGCAAGACCGATTTTTTGCTCGCCAACTTAATCAAATCAGTGAAAGCGCGATGTCTTCAGATGTGGTTGATCGTAGTCCTCGAGTGATTATTGCGGGCTTTGGTCGTTTCGGTCAGATCATTGGTCGCTTGATGTACGCCAATAAGATTCGTATCACCGTCCTTGAAAGTGATGCCAGCCAAATACATATCCTTAGGAAGTTCGGCTACAAGGTATTTTACGGTGACTCTACTCACCTTGAACTATTACGAGCTGCGGGAGCTGACAAGGCAGAAGCCATTGTGTTATGTACCGATTCTCCTGATGAAATCATGAAGACCGTCGATTTGTGTAAGCAGCACTTCCCACAGTTGAAGATCTTAGCGCGTGCACGAAGCCGTGTTGAAGCGTATCAATTACTTAACCATGGTGTGAGTAACTACTCGCGTGAAACCTTCCTTGGGGCATTAGATTTAGGTCGTCAAACATTGACCGAACTTGGCATGCATCCATATAAAGCGAAGCGAGCAGAAGCACACTTTAGGAAACTGGATAATGGTATGCTGAAAGAGTTGCTGCCTCAGCATAACGAAGATGCCGAGTTAGCCCAAAGAGCGAAAGAGGCTCGCAAAGAGCTTGAAGAGATTTTTGGACACGAGATGGAAAATGATCACCAATCTCGAAACTATTGGCAGTAGCTTGAAGTGATAACTAATGCTAGAGCTCTAGAAATAAAAGTCTAGATAACTAATCTAATAATAAACGTGGTCTCTGCTTTGTCTTTAATAGATCTAGATCGGAAGAACTGCGAATCCAGAGTTGTAAAGGATATGAACGTGAAACAGAAAAAACGCTTTATCGCAGGGGCGAGCTGCCCAAGCTGCAAGACTCAAGACACACTCCGTTGGTGGATTGAAAATAATATCGAGCTGGTGGAATGTGTCGATTGTGACTTCACAGAACAGCGTAAACCGAAAACTGTAGAGAAATCTGAACACGCGAATCAAGAAATGATCGGTATTTTTAAGCCTGAGTGATTGAGTTTCGTCAATTGATCCCCATAATATCCGGGTACAGAATTTTTCCTAAGCTCAACTGTTCGAGCTTAGTCCAAACCTCCTTGGAGCTCTCATGAAAATTGAAAAGAACGTAGTAGTTAGTGTTGCATATCAAGTGAAACTTGAAGATGGCGTAGTAGTTGACCAATCAACTGCAGAAGCTCCACTAGATTACCTTCACGGTCACAACAACCTAATTACAGGTCTTGAAAAAGAGCTTGAAGGCAAAGTCGCTGGCGACAAGTTCTCAGCAACTGTTACTCCAGAAGACGCTTACGGCGAGCACAACGATGACCTAGTTCAACGTGTTCCTGCAGACGTATTCCAAGGTGTTGAGCAAATCGAAGTTGGCATGCGTTTCCTAGCGGATACTGACCAAGGTCCAATCCCAGTTGAAGTTACTGAAGTAGATGGCGACGAAGTTGTTGTTGACGGTAACCACATGCTAGCTGGCCAAACTCTAACGTTTGACGTTGAAGTTGTAGCGGTTCGTGAAGCGACTGAAGAAGAAGTTCAACACGGTCACGTACACCAAGAAGGCGGCTGTGGCGGTCACGACCACGATCATGATCACGAAGGTGGTTGCTGTGGTGGCGAAGGCCATGACCATGCTGAAGAGAAAAAAGACGGCTGCTGCGGCGGCGGTAGCTGTGGTTCTCACTAATACCGAATTAACGGTTTAGTTTAAGAATATTGAAAACCTCCCTTGTGGAGGTTTTTTTCGTTTAGGGTGCTAGCTTTTTGAGTTGGCTTTTCGTCTACCAAACTAAATGCCCGCAAATCTAAGCGTTCGTAAATAGTTTGGTTTTCGCTATCAGACATCAAACCTTGGATGTGGTATTGATAGCACAACATTATAAGTCGACGTCAGTGGAGAGTTTGTATGTCACAGCCTTTTTCAATTGCCATTCATGGTGGTGCAGGCACCATCATACGAGAGCAAATGAGTGATGAATTAAAAACGGGTATTACCGAGGCTTTGGAAAAATCGGTTTTGGCTGGCTATCAAGTATTACAGTCGGGTGGCGATGCGCTAGATGCAGTGGTTGCTTCAGTTAAGGTGATGGAAGACAGTCCCCACTTTAATGCCGGTAAAGGTTCTGTTCTGACTCATGATGAATTTGTTGAGATGGATGCTTCTGTGATGCACGGTCGTGAAATGGATGCGGGGGCTATTGCCGGTGTCCGCCATATCAAAAATCCAATTGAGCTTGCGCGTGATGTGATGCTTAAAAGCGACCATGTGCTACTGATTGGTGAAGGCGCCGAGAAGTTTGCGTTTGAGCATGACCATACTTTCACCGAGCAAGATTACTTCTTTACTGAGCGTCGTTATGACCAACTTCAGTTGATGAAAGAGAAAGGTATTTTTGCTTTGTCTGAAGCGAAATATGATGAAGAGCAAGCAGATAAATATCCAGATGATAAAAAGTACGGCACGGTTGGCGCGGTCGCATTAGACCAAGCCGGAAACTTAGCAGCCGCAACCAGCACTGGTGGCGTAACCAATAAAAAATACGGTCGTGTGGGAGATTCTCCAATCATCGGTGCAGGCACTGTTGCTGAAAATGGCAACGTGGCCGTTTCAACAACAGGTATGGGGGAGTTCTTCCTTAGAAAGATGGTTGCCAGTGATGTGGCGGCACGAATGCGTTATCTCAAGGAAGATGTGCATACGGCTTGTGAAACGATTATTCAAGGTGAATTGAAAACCATGGGTGGTGAAGGAGGCTTGATTGCTATCGATGGACAAGGTGATATTCATTTCGGTATGAACAGTTCAGGAATGTACCGTGCGAGTGTTGATACTAATGGCTGCGTGGAAGTAAAAATTTATGCCGATGACTAAGTTTGTATTGGCTTAACTGACTTTAGTTGAATTAGCGCAGGTTAAACAAACAAAAGGGCGACAGATAAGTATCTGTCGCCCTTTTGGTTTTCTATGTCCCGTCCTGACATGTGTTTACACATTGAGGACGAAAAACTAACGATATGCGTCACTAGAACTAATTCGTTATCTTTAAAGCGCACTTAATAGTGTGGAGGGGGCGTCTCTTCTGATGCGTCAGCGAGGTTTGAGCCATCCATATTTTTTACTTTGCCAACCACGAACTTCATCTGGTCTTGCATTCTCGTGATCAACATCTGTTGTTGGCTAAGCGCTTCATTAAGTTCTTCAATGGTTTGCTCTTGGAAAGCCAACTGACATTCTAGGTCATTCACGCGGCTTTCTAATTGTTCAACTCGCTTTTCTGTCATCGTTCTTAATCCACATTCCAAGCTTGGGCAATGCCCGCAGAGGTGCCCGATATCACACGGTTCTTATCATCAAAGGCTGCATCATACACTACCGCACGAGGAGGGCGAGCATCTTTTAATGGCTCGGCGTCGTGGCGAGAAATGCGTTTGCCATCTTGAGTATTCCACACGCTCACTTGGCTAGATGGCGTACCTGTTACCAACATACTGCCGTCATCAGAAAAGCGAGCACTGGAGAAAATTAGCTGTCGAGACCAGCTCTGCAATTGAGCTTGAGGTTCACCTGTCTCAAGATCCCAGATCATCGCTTGATTCCCTCCATCGGAGGTAAAAGCTAGCTCTCCATCTCGTTGTAAGGCAACTCGTACGACTCTTTGTTCGTGCTCGAATGTACGCAATACCAAGCCTGATTCGGTATCCCAAAGGTAAGCTTTATAGTCGTTACCGCCTGATAATGCGTAGCGCCCATTCGAAGATAGGGAGACGGAATTAACTTTTTCTCGGTGAGCGAGGAACTCCAGACGGCGTCCGGTGACTAAGTCCACATAGATAGCTTTGCCATTAGATAGGCCCAGCAGTACTTTTTCACCGTTGCTAGAGATATCAACATCGCGAATTAAGCCATCGGAAATCGACCATAGCCCTTCAGCTTGTGTCCAAGATAAGTCCCAAACGGCGAAATTCATCTGACTGGCGGTAATGGCAAAGCGACCATTGTCAGAGATGCGAATACGCGATACTTGATTTTCGGATTGATCTTGTGGACCAAGCTGAGCCAGTTCTTTGTTCTGGGCAAGATCCCAAAGGAGCAGCTGTTTTTGCTGCGAGTAGAGCAGCGCGAAGCGTCCATCTCTACTTAGGGCAAAGCTGGTGGCGCCGTTGGGTTCAATTTCCCAGCGTTGGTCATCATCTTGGAAGAAAAAGCAGCCATTTAACAAGGTGATGACAATCGTACATAGCAATGAGTGGAAAAATATTCGCATCACATCCAATAATCCGGTTTGTGTCGAAAGACATATGACTAGTATATTGTTATAACTAACGTATTCACACCAATCTAATCATTAGATTTGTGCACAATAACCAATGGCTTGGCCATTAATTGGAGAATTCAATGAAATCAGTTTTAAAAGTATCACTGCTTGCCGCAACGGTTATGCTAGCAGTTGGTTGTCAGAAAGAAGAACCAAAGGCAGAAGCTCCACAGGTAGAAGAAGTTAAAGTTGCAGCAGTAAACTTTAAAACAGAAGATGACAAAGCGGCATACGCGATCGGTGTATCTTTCGCTAACTACTTAAGCACAAGCATTGATAAGCCAAGCGAGCTAGGTATTAACCTAGACAAAGCGATGGTTCTTCAAGGTATCGAAGACGTATTCGCAGAGAAGACGGCACTTAACGAAGAAGAGACGCGTGCAGCTCTTGAAGCTCTAGACAAGCGTGTTGCTGAAACGATGCAAGCACAAGCGGCAGAAAAGTCTGCAGAAGTGAAGAAAGCGGGTGATGACTTCCGCGCTGAGTTCGCTAAAACTGAAGGCGTTAAGCAAACTGAATCTGGTCTACTTTACCAAGTAATGACGGCTGGTGAAGGCGCTTCTCCAAAAGACACTGATACGGTTCAAGTACACTACAAAGGTACGCTAACAGACGGTACTCAGTTCGACAGCTCTTACGATCGTGGCGAACCAGCAACATTCCCACTAAACCGCGTAATCCCAGGCTGGACTGAAGGCGTACAACTGATGCAAGTGGGTTCTAAGTACAAGTTCGTTATCCCGCCAGAGCTAGCATACGGTGAGCAAGACACACCGACTATCCCAGCTAACTCAACGCTAGTATTCGAAGTAGAACTACTAAACATCGATAACGCTGAAGCAGCTCCTGCACAATAATATCGGTTAAAAGCCTCGTGCTAAAATACGTTGATTGAATAAAAAGCCTAACTTTAAGTTAGGCTTTTTTTATGACTTGAATATGAGTATTTGATTTTTAAACTTGTTCTAAATCACTAGTTGCAATGTTAGCTAGGTGTGCAATTAAAATTTTCTGATAAACTTACATAAATTTGTTGATTTTTCACACGAAGGTAAGGAATAAGTGACTACTACAGAAACAGTCAATGCGGACATGTTACTCGAAATGGAATCAGTCCATGTCATGCCATTCAGTGAACACGATAAAATTATCTTAAGATCTTATGAGGCCGTAGTTGATGGTATTGCGAGTCTGATCGGTCCGTTTTGTGAAATCGTTTTACACTCTTTAGAAGACCTCAATACATCTGCGATTAAAATTGCCAATGGTGAAAATACAGGTCGTCAGGTTGGTTCGCCAATCACCGATCTTGCATTGAAAATGTTGAAAGATATTGAAGGTTCTAAGCGTAACTTCTCTCGTTCATATTTTACTCGCGCTAAAGGCGGGGTACTAATGAAGTCGATCACGGTTGCTATCCGCAATGGTGAAGACCGAGTGATTGGCTTATTGTGTATTAACGTGAACTTAGATGCGCCATTCTCACAAGTTCTGCAATCTTTCATGCCTACGCAAGACGCGGACGAAGCTGCGTCATCTGTTAACTTTGCTAGTGATGTTGAAGAACTTGTCGACCAAACGGTTGAACGCACGATTGAAGAGATCAATGCAGACAAATCTGTATCGAACAACACCAAAAATCGCCAAATCGTGATGGAGCTATACGACAAAGGTATTTTCGACATCAAAGACGCGATTAACCGCGTTGCTGAGCGATTGAATATCTCTAAGCACACAGTGTACTTGTACATCCGTCAACGTAAAACAGAGGATGAAGAGGGTTGTTAAGCTATACACTCTTAGTTAATGGACCCGTTTACGGCTCACAATCCGCAAGAAGTGCTTATCAGTTTGCTGTGGCTCTATTGAAACAGGGCCACAAACTTCACAGTGTGTTCTTCTATCAAGACGGCGTCAGTAATGGCTCTGGCATTACTGTGCCGGCTAATGATGAATTTGACTTAGCTGCCGCTTGGCAAAAACTGGCGGACGAGCACAATGTTAGCCTAGAGACATGTGTTGCTGCTGCGCTAAGGCGTGGAGTTATCAGCACTGAAGAAGCGGCGCAACATCAATTAATTGCCTCTAACTTGGCGACAGGGTTTACCCAAGCTGGCTTAGGGAGTTTATCTGAAGCACTTCTGACGCAAGATAGGGTTGTCCAGTTTTGAGCTCATTAGCATTTATATTTAACAGCTTTCCTCATACAACGGCTGCAGGTAGGGAAGGGCTAGACGCATTGTTAGCGGCTTCAGCTTACAGTGAAGACATCAGCGTATTCTTTGTCGCTGATGGCGTTACACAGCTTCTCAAAGCGCAACAGCCTGATGAATCCTTATCACGTGACTATATTTCTGCATTCAAGCTTATGGACCTCTACGACATCGAGCAGGTTTACGTGTGTCAACATAGCCTCAATCAGTTTGGTCTCTCGACTGATAACTTACTGATCGATGTGACTGCGCTAGAAATGAATGAGTTGACGCAGAAGTTAGCTCAGAGCCAAAAAATACTGACTTTCTAGGGAACGTTATGCTTCATATTGTAAAATCAGTAGACAAACTCAAGCTTGCATTGATGTACTCGCAACAAAAGGACCATATCCTTTTGGTTGAAGATGCGGTGTATGTTTGCCTTCCAAATCATGAGTTATTCAATCAAATCTCCACCGTTAAACATGTGTCGGTATTAAAAACAGATCTTTATAGTCGAGGTTTACAACAACTTGCTTCAAGCACCCTGGATCAAGTGGACTTCGATGGATTCGTAAAACTGACTGTTTTGAACGACAAATCAGTCACTTGGTAGCTGCATTTTATCAGTGTGGTTAAAAAAAGACCATCCTGAGCTCTAGACGGCTAAAAAAGATCTGTATATTTCTTGACACACATCCCACTGCTGAATAGAATTTTGCGTCCCTATTTACACTATGTGTAATAGGGCTAGATTTTTCATCAAGCTTACTTTCAAGTAAATCAGGAGCTAGTTAATGGCAACTATTAACCAGTTGGTACGTACTCCTCGTGTAAAGCAGGTTGTTAAAAGCAACGTGCCTGCACTAGAAGCGTGCCCACAAAAACGTGGTGTATGTACTCGCGTATATACTACTACTCCAAAAAAACCGAACTCAGCACTACGTAAAGTATGTC
>NZ_CH902613.1:78165-80648 GCF_000153005.1 Vibrio sp. MED222
CCAGCGTAAGATCCTTCCAGATCCTAAGTTCAATCTGAGCTGCTGGCAAAATTCGTTAACATCCTTATGGTTGACGGAAAAAAATCTACTGCAGAGAAGATTGTTTACACTGCACTAGAAGTTATGGCTGAGAAATCTGGTAAAGATCACTTAGCTGTATTTGAAGAAGCTCTTGAAAATGTTCGTCCAGCGGTAGAAGTTAAATCTCGCCGTGTGGGTGGTTCAACTTACCAAGTACCTGTAGAAGTTCGTCCGGTTCGCCGTAACGCTCTTGCTATGCGTTGGGTAGTTGAAGCTGCGCGTAAGCGTGGTGAAAAATCTATGGCTCAACGCCTAGCTGCTGAAATGCTAGACGCGTCTGAGAACAAAGGTACTTCGGTTAAGAAACGTGAAGACGTTCACCGTATGGCTGACGCAAACAAAGCGTTCGCACATTACCGCTGGTAATACCTTTTTAGTGCTGCAAGTTTCCTTGCAGCACTTCTTTAGTTCCTATGCTTATGCTAGGAACTATTGCTATTTCTAGGGCAAGCACTTTTTAGCGAAGTATCGCTTCTAGCGCATAATCTAGACATAGCAATAGTCCCTAAGTCTCTAATAAGAGGATTCAACCGTGGCTCGTAAAACTCCTATTGAGCAATACCGTAATATCGGTATCGTTGCTCACGTAGATGCAGGTAAAACAACCACAAGTGAACGTATTCTGTTCTATACCGGTCTTTCTCACAAAATCGGCGAAGTTCACGATGGTGCAGCAACCATGGATTGGATGGAGCAAGAGCAAGAGCGCGGTATTACGATCACTTCAGCAGCAACTACTACGTTTTGGCGTGGTATGGAAGCTCAGTACTCTGACCACCGTATTAATATCATCGACACTCCGGGGCACGTTGACTTCACAATCGAAGTAGAACGTTCTCTGCGTGTACTTGATGGTGCAGTTGTTGTGTTCTGTGGCTCATCTGGTGTTGAACCTCAGTCAGAGACTGTATGGCGTCAAGCTGATAAATACCAAGTTCCACGTATGGTTTTCGTTAATAAAATGGACCGTACAGGCGCAGACTTCTTGCGTGTAGTTGAACAGATCAAGGATCGCCTAGGCGCAACTCCTGTTCCAATTCAACTGAACATTGGTGCTGAAGAAAACTTCCAAGGCGTTGTCGATCTTATCAAGATGAAGGCGATTAACTGGAACGAAGCTGACCAAGGCATGACTTTCACGTACGAAGATATTCCTGCAGACATGCAAGAAATGGCTGAAGAATATCGTACAGAACTTGTTGAAGCTGCTGCAGAAGCAAATGAAGAGCTGATGGATAAGTACCTTGAAGAAGGTGAACTAACAGAAGCTGAAATCAAACAAGGTCTTCGTACTCGTACCCTTAATAATGAAATCGTACTTGCTACATGTGGTAGTGCATTCAAAAATAAAGGTGTACAAGCTGTTCTAGATGCAGTTGTTGACTTCCTTCCTTCTCCTGTCGATGTACCTGCAATTAAAGGTATCGATGAAGACGAGAACGAAGCAGAGCGTCATGCAGACGACAAAGAACCGTTCTCAGCGCTAGCATTTAAAATTGCAACAGACCCATTTGTTGGTACTTTAACTTTCATCCGTGTTTACTCTGGTGTTGTTGAAAGCGGTAAAACAGCTTACAACTCTGTGAAGAAACAACGTGAACGTTTAGGGCGCATTGTTCAAATGCACTCAAACAAGCGTGAAGAAGTAAAAGAAGTACGAGCAGGTGACATCGCAGCCATTATCGGCCTTAAAGATGTTACTACTGGTGAAACTCTATGTGATCAGAACCATAAAATTGTTCTTGAACGTATGGAATTCCCAGATCCAGTTATTCAGATCGTTGTAGAGCCTCGCTCTCAAGCTGATCAAGATAAAATGACTATCGCGTTAGGTAAGCTAGCGGCAGAAGATCCATCGTTCCGTGTTGAAACGGATGACGAGACTGGCCAGACACTAATCTCTGGTATGGGTGAACTGCACTTAGATATCATCGTTGACCGCATGAAGCGTGAATTCAGTGTGAACTGCAACGTTGGTAATCCGCAAGTTGCTTATCGTGAAACCATTCGTGGTACAGCGAAAGCTGAAGGTAAATTTATCCGCGAACATGGTGGTAAAGGACAGTACGGTCACGTGTGGCTGAAACTGGAACCATCAGAAGCCGGTGAAGGCTTTGTCTTCGTAGATGAAATTGCCAATGGTATCGTGCCAAAAGAGTTCATTACCTCTGTCGCTAAAGGCGTTGAAGAGCAAATGAACAATGGTGTATTAGCGGGCTATCCAGTTTTGGATATCAAAGCTACACTATATGATGGTTCTTACCATGAAGTAGATTCAAGTGAGATGGCGTTTACAATCGCTGCCTCTATGGCTTTCAGAACAGGTGCACTAGAAGCGCAACCAGTTTTGCTTGAGCCTATGATGAAAGTTGAAGTAACTACTCCAGAAGACTGGATGGGTG
>NZ_CH902612.1:0-31316 GCF_000153005.1 Vibrio sp. MED222
GTGAAACGCACGCTTACAGTGTGGGTTACAGCGAAGATGACGTGAGAGAAGTTGCGGATATCTGCGACAAGATGATCTTCAACTCTCAAAGTCAACTTGCTGCTTACCGTCATATTGTTGAAGATAGAGCTTCATTGGGTTTACGTTTAAATCCGGGCGTGAGCTACGCAGGACAAGACTTGGCTAATCCAGCACGTCAATTCTCGCGTTTGGGCGTGCAAGCGGACCATATCAAACCAGAGATCTTCGATGAGATTAATGGTGTGATGTTCCACATGAACTGTGAGAACAAAGACGTTGATGCCTTTATCGGTCTGCTTGATTCAATCTCAAAACAGTTTGGCGAGCACCTAGATAAGTTGGATTGGGTGAGCATGGGCGGTGGTGTGTTCTTTACATGGTCTGGCTATGACATCGAAAAACTCGGTCTTGCGCTAAAAGCCTTCTCTGAAAAGCACGGCGTGCAGATGTACCTTGAGCCGGGTGAAGCTATTATCACTAAAACAACTGATTTGGTTGTGACTGTGGTTGATATCGTAGAGAACGTGAAGAAAACAGCGATTGTCGATTCAGCAACCGAAGCTCACCGCCTTGATACGCTTATCTACAATGAGCCAGCATCGGTATTAGAAGCCTCTGAAAATGGTAGCCATGGCTATGTGATTGGTTCATGCTCATGTCTTGCTGGCGATCAGTTCTGCGAAGCTAGCTTTGACGAGCCACTTAAGATTGGTCAAAAGCTGCACCTGCTAGACAGTGCAGGTTACACCATGGTGAAACTGAACTGGTTCAATGGCCTAAAAATGCCATCGATCTATTGCGATCGCAGCAATGGCGAAGTTCAGAAGCTAAATGAATTTGGCTATGAAGACTTCAAACGATCATTATCACAATGGTCGGTTAAGTAACTAAGTCATAGTTTTAGAACAATAAAAAGAGCAGCCGGTGAGCTGCTCTTTTTTTTATAGATAACTGTTACCAGAGAAAAGAGTAAGGATAGAAGTGAAATGCTATCCGTTAGCTCTCAATCATCACTCGAGTATCTTCACTGAGCGTTTCTAATTCATTTACGACATCATCAATCAAGACTTCAATTGGCAACTTCACGGCGATCTTGGAAGTAAATAGGCTTGAGCTAACACCACCGCCACCAGCGATAAATACTCGGTGGCAATCCATATCTAGAATGCTAATCCCTTGTCTGTCTAGTACATGTGTCACTTCGTTGACGATGCCAGCTCGGTCGTTAGAGTCAAGTCGTAAGTGATGTATTGTGTCTTGTGCGTTGTGAGTGTGGTCTGAATCAACAAACTGCACGATCAAGTCAGCATTGGCACTGAAAGCATCCTTAACAATTGATTCGTTGATGGCTGGAAGTTGAATCTTTAATACACCTGCAACTTGATCTTCAATAAAGTTAACTTTACTGATGAGCCATTTTCCGTCGTTTTCGTGAGTAACCGCAGCAAGTTGCTTGATTGTTGCTGGTGATGCTTGTCCGATAAAGTTTACGATAAATGTACTGTTCATATCAGCCCCCAAAGTCTCAATTGTTCGTTGCTAATTAAATGTTTGATATCACGCGATAAAGTTCTTTAATTTCAGTGTAGAAGGTTACATCGAACAATGTTTGACCTGTGTCAATTTTTGAAACTAAGCTGTGATGCAAAAAAAGAGAATGAAGAGTAGGGCACAAAAAAAGCGGCTAGAGAGCCGCTTTTAGAAGAGTTGTCGCATTTATTTGAAATGCAGTAACATAGAGTTCAGAGACTGGAAGTCGATTTAAAACGTTACTTTAAAGTTCATACCAACAAACTGAGAGTCGTATGTTGCCCCTGCATCGTAGGCGAATCGTGCTGCGTCTTTGTTATCCCACCAAGGGTTAGTATTCAGATTAACTTCTGCGTCACCACCCCATGCATCACTTACCCAGTAGTGGATATGGCCAACAGGGTTGAGGAAGAATAATGAAACATCACCCATGGTTTGAGAGCCCATCACTTCGCCACCTGAAGCAACAATGTCTTGCTCTGCTTCTAGCATCATTTCACCGACAACAGCCCCAAAGAATGGTGTAATAAAGATATCTTGCCATGACGGTACTTCAGCAAACGCTTCTACGCCGTATTCCCAGAAAAATGTCGACATTGTCCAAGAGTATAAGAAAGACTCAAACTCGTCATAACCAGCATGTCGAGCTGCGGTGTAGTAAACACCACCGAAATACGGATGCATTACGTAGTTTAGGAAGTGTTCATCACGGTCCCATACTGGGCCTTCAGAAACGTTATCTTTCCATTTTTTACCTAGTGCACTGATATCACGCTGGTCATCATCCCACTTAGTGATACTTTCAGGTAAAAGCGTCATGAGACCAACGGTTGCGACACTTAAACCAAGAATGGTATAAGTTTGGCCCATGAGGTAATCCCAATCTTTGCCATCGCTAACGGTAAGGTAGAGTGGTTGTTTTTCGATCGTTAAATCATATTGGTCGCTTGTTTCGCTTAGCGCATAATTGTTACTAGGCTTATAGGTGTACAAGCTTTCATTAACACAGTAATCTTGAGCGCATTCATCCGAATAAGAAAGGTTGATTGGTTGGTCGAAGTCGTATTGGCTTGCAACCGAGTTAACTGACATTAGCATTGTAAATGCAGCAGTAACCTTCGTTAGTAACGGTGATTTGGCCACAAGGGTCTCCATGAGAAGTTAATAATTGATCCGGGTCACAATTATCTATTAAATGCTTAGTTTAGGGAACTAATAATTTATTGCTTTTCCTAAGAAAACCTTAGATTAAGCATTAGTAATATTTGTGAAAAGGTGAATGACTCAAACTCAACCTTAGACTAGTTTGTAAATAATGCCGTGTCTTTTAATGGCCACAAGGGATATAAATATGACGAAAATCGCAATGTTAAGCACTGGTGAAGAAGTTCTTCATGGGGACATTGTCGACACAAACGCAGCTTGGATGTCTGCTGAGTTCTATCAGCACGGCTTTGCTTTGGCAAAGCGTTCAACTGTGGGCGACCAAATGAACGCTCTGATCGAAGAACTGCTGATGCTGAGCTTCAACTATGATGTGGTTATCGTCAATGGTGGTTTGGGGCCGACAACTGATGATATGAGTGCGGCCGCTGCGGCTGCGGCCTCAGATCAAAAGCTTGTCATGTTCCCTGAGTGGCTGACTCGTATGGAAGAGATGTTCTCTGGACGTGGTATGCCGATGCCAGACAGTAACCTTAAGCAAGCTTTATTACCCGCGAGTTCAGAGATTGTTGATAATCCTGTGGGTACGGCTTGCGGCTTCAAGCTGAAAATCAACGATGCGACTTTCTATTTCACTCCTGGTGTACCGAGTGAATTCAAACGTATGGTGACGTTTGAGATTCTTCCTGACTTGTCGCGTACCTACCCTCAAGTGGTTGCCTCTGAATGCAGTCGATTGTTTACGTTTGGTTTGTCTGAATCGGGTATCTCGGATGTGTTAGACCAGCTTAAGCTTCCAGCAGGCTATGAACTTGGCTACCGCTCTTATCTGCCTTTTATTGAGGTCAAACTGTTTGGTCCTAAGGCAGACTTAGAAATTCGCGTTAAGCTTCTGCAAATGGTTTACAAGCTGCTAGAGAGTAATGTCGTGAGCGTTGATGAGCCAATGATTGACCATATTGGACACATCATGGCGGAAAAAAAGAAGACGTTATCTGTATCTGAAGTGTCGACCAAAGGCGCCCTATCAGCGTGGCTGCAATTGAATGAGCAGGTTGAAGACTGCTTTGGGCATTCATGGGTCATGGCTGAGCCAAAAGAGAGCGAACTTGAAAAGAGTGATCCATTAGCCGCAACTTTTGCACTGGCTGGCGCTACAAGAGAGAAGTGCGGTACAGAATTGGCTTTGGTGACTGGTAAATTAGAAGGCAACACATTCAGCGTCGCATTGTCGACTGAAGCAGGAGAGTGGGGGCAGGTGCTTGAGTTTTATCGTCAGTACTCACGCGAAGACCAACGCAACGTGATTAAGACCGTTGCCGCCGATATGCTGAGAAGGCATCTAGACAACAAACCGATGTTTGGTACTTACTCTTCGGTTAAGCGATTGAAAGACATGTTTATTCCTAAAGCGGTACTATAAAACCAAGTCAACGCTATAAAGTCCAAGTTAAAGCTATATATATAATAAATCATATACATCAATAAAGCCGAGTTGGTGCAATAAGCGAGTTGTCTGATTGAGCCAACATGAAATACAAAAGGGCCTGATAACGAAGATTATCGGGCCCTTAAATTTTTAAGCTTGTCTGTTAACGATTCAACATTGTACTAATCGCGCTATGTATCTAAGTAGCTAAGTATAAGATCTAAGTACAAGTATTAAGCACTTTTTTGCTTATTTCTGTGAATAACGTTACTCAGCGATAGTTCTGTTTTTGCTTTACAGATACAAGGTAATATTTCATTGCCTTGCGTGTAAGCCATAGCAAAACCAACGTACTCGACTTCACCAGAATCCAACGTACAGCGGCAAGCGCCACAGTGGCCATCTCGGCAGTTGTATTCTGGCTCTAACCCTGCTTGTTCCATTGTTTCCAATAGAGTATTTGAAGGGTTAGATTCAATAGAAGTCAGCTTGTTGATTTTGATTGTTGGCATTACAGCTCAAACCCTTCAAAGTCGTCAGCTTTTACTTCGTTATCGATTTGACCAACTAGGTAAGAACTGATTTCTGCTTCTTGTGGAGCAACTTGAACGTTATCAGAAGACAACCAAGCGTTGATCCATGGAATTGGGTTCGATGTTGCTTCTGGGTAAGCCGTACCTAGGCCAACAGCCTGCATACGGATGTTGGTAATGTACTCAACGTATTGGCAAAGAATATCTTTGTTTAGACCAATCATAGAGCCATCTTTGAATAGGTATTCTGCCCACTCTTTCTCTTGCTCAGCCGCTTCTTTGAATAGGTCGAAACACTCTTGCTTACACTCTTCAGCGATCTGCATGAATTCGAAGTCATCTTGGCCATTACGCAGCAAGTTGATCATGTGCTGTGTACCAGTAAGGTGAAGTGCTTCATCACGAGCGATTAGCTTGATGATCTTCGCGTTACCTTCCATTAGCTCACGTTCAGCGAATGCGAATGAACATGCAAAACTCACGTAGAAACGAATCGCTTCCAGTGCGTTTACAGACATTAGACATACGTAAAGCTTCTTCTTCAGGTCATGAAGTGAAATCTTAACGTCTTCGCCATTGATGTTGTGGTTGCCTTCACCGTAGCGGTGGTAGTCAGCCGTTAGCTTGATTAGGTCATCGTAGTAAAACGCGATGTCTTTAGCACGCTTCAGGATCTCTTCGTTTTCAACGATGTCGTCGAATACTACGCCTGGATCATTTACGATGTTACGGATGATGTGCGTGTAAGAACGAGAGTGAATCGTTTCAGAGAATGACCATGTCTCAATCCAAGTTTCAACTTCTGGTAGTGATACCAATGGAAGTAGGGCAACGTTAGGGCTGCGGCCTTGGATAGAATCTAGAAGCGTTTGGTACTTCAAGTTAGAGATAAAGATGTGCTTTTCATGCTCAGGAAGCTTGTTGTAGTCGATACGGTCACTAGACACGTCGACCTCTTCTGGGCGCCAGAAGAAAGAAAGCTGCTTCTCGATAAGCTTTTCGAAGATTTCAAATTTTTGTTGGTCGTAACGTGCAACGTTTACCGACTGACCCAAGAACATTGGTTCTTTTAGTTGGTCATTTTTTTGTTGAGAAAAAGTACTGTAAGCCATAAATGCCTCAAATCCTTTAAAGACCCGCAATAAAACGGACCCTGTTAATGCTTTAAACTCAGAGAAGATAACTCTTCTCTGGGGTCTTAATGTTTATTGCGGTTTAGATCTTACAACCGCCGCCTTCACAATCTTCTTCCGGCACTTGAACTGCATCGCCTTGGTCGTCTTTAGCACCATCACGTGTGTTATGGTAGTAAAGCGTTTTAACACCATACTTGTATGCAGTTAGTAGGTCTTTAAGCAGCTGCTTCATTGGAACCTTACCGCTGTCGTAAACACTTGGATCATAGTTAGTGTTTGCAGAGATAGCTTGGTCAACGAATTTTTGCATGATACCCACTAAGTGTAGGTAACCGTCGTTATTGCCAATGTTCCAAAGTAGCTCGTAGTTGTTTTTAAGATTTAAGAAATCAGGAACAACTTGCTTCAGGATACCGTCTTTCGACGCTTTCACTGATACATAACCACGTGGTGGCTCGATACCGTTAGTCGCGTTCGAGATTTGAGACGAAGTCTCAGAAGGCATAAGCGCTGTTAGCGTAGAGTTACGCAGACCGTGCTCCATGATCTCTTCACGTAGCGTGTCCCAATCGTAGTGCAGAGGCTCTTCACATACTAAGTCGATATCTTTTTTATAAGTATCGATTGGCAGTAGGCCTTTCGCGTAGTTGGTCTCGTGGAAAGATGGGCAACGGCCTTGTTCTTTCGCTAGTTCAACAGACGCTTTTAGTAAGTGGTATTGAATTGCTTCAAAAGTACGGTGAGTCAGGCCATTTGCGCTGCCGTCAGAGTACTTAACACCATTCTTCGCCAGGTAGTATGCATAGTTGATGACACCAACACCTAAAGTACGACGATTCATTGTCGATTTGTATGCTGCTGGAAGCGGGTAATCTTGGTAATCAAGCAGTGCATCAAGTGCACGAACAACCAACTCAGAAAGCTCTGCTAAGTCGTCGAGTTCATTGATTGCGCCAAGGTTGAACGCTGAAAGCGTACACAGTGCAATCTCACCTTCGTCATCTTCCACGTTAGAAAGTGGCTTAGTTGGTAGCGCGATTTCTAGACATAGGTTCGATTGACGAACAGGTGCTACTTCAGAATCAAACGGGCTGTGTGTATTACAGTGGTCAACGTTCTGAATGTAGATACGACCAGTAGAAGCACGCTCTTGCATTAGTAGAGAGAACAGTTCAACCGCTTTCACAGTTTCACGTTTCACTGAAGGATCGTTTTCGTACTTAACGTACAGCTCTTCAAAACGCTCTTGGTTTTCGAAGAACGCATCGTAAAGTCCAGGTACATCTGAAGGGGAGAACAGGCTGATGTTGCCACCTTGAACAAGACGAGAGTACATAAGCTTATTAAGCTGTACGCCGTAGTCCATGTGACGAACACGGTTCTCTTCAACACCACGGTTGTTTTTCAGTACTAATAGAGACTGAACTTCACCGTGCCATAGTGGGTAGAACACGGTTGCTGCACCGCCACGAACACCACCTTGAGAACAACATTTTACTGCTGTTTGGAAGTATTTGTAGAAAGGGATACAGCCAGTGTGGAACGCTTCACCACCACGAATTTCAGAACCAAGCGCACGGATACGACCTGCGTTGATACCAATACCAGCACGTTGAGATACGTAACGAACAATAGAGCTTGCTGTTGCGTTGATAGAATCAAGGCTGTCACCACACTCGATCAGTACACAAGAACTGAATTGACGAGTAGGCGTACGTACACCAGACATAATTGGTGTAGGTAGAGAAATCTTAAACGTAGACGAGGCGTCGTAAAAACGTTTGATGTAATCCAGACGAGTTGATTTCGGATATTTACCGAATAAACAAGCAGCAACTAGGATGTAAAGGAACTGAGCACTCTCGTAGATTTCTTTTGTTACACGGTTTTGCACGAAGTATTTACCTTCAAGCTGCTTGACCGCTGCATAAGAGAAGTCTAAGTCACGCTTGTGGTCGATGTACGCGTCAAGCTCGTCAAACTCAGCTTTCGTGTAGTCTTCCATTAGGTGGCTATCGTATTTACCCATATCAACCAGTTTTGCAACGTGGTCATATAGAGCCGGTGGCTCGTACTCGCCGTACGCTTTTTTACGTAGATGGAATACTGACAGACGTGCTGCTAGATATTGGTAATCAGGAGTCTCTTCAGAGATTAAATCCGCTGCTGACTTGATGATTGTCTCATGGATGTCAGTGGTGGTGATGCCATCGTAAAACTGAATGTGAGCTTTCAATTCTACTTGTGATACAGAAACATTGTGCAAGCCTTCAGCTGCCCATGTGATCACTCGATGGATTTTCTCTAAATCGATTGTTTCTTTGCGCCCGTTACGTTTGGTAACAGTAAGTTGTTGGTTCATTCTGCTTAATTTCCCTAACAAAACTGAACAAAGCCGTGTTTTTGTGTATTTCTGTGTAATTTTTGTAAATTACGTTTCGGCTTTGTGATCTTGGTCTACCCATACATTGTAGTTCAAACACAACATATAGGGGTCATTTGTTTGTTGGGTTACAAGATAGTGCTACAGCTTATATTTTTCAAGGTAAAGAAATGGGAGTGCTTGTGGATAAGTGGTGGATTGAAAAAAAACTGTAAGTGACCACTAACTGACGAGGTTCGATGTGACTTGATTGTATAAAAATAGCCTTTTAAGGTTGCTTTATTTTTGCGCACACATAAAAAAAAATCCCTTGATCTTTGAGCAAAATGGGCAATGGATTTTGGATGATTAAAATTAAATCTAGGTGGTCAAAATGGAAGCGAGCGCACGAAATTTAGACTGAAAAAAGTCGTAAAGTTATGTTAATTACAACTCTTTTCAATCGTCTTTTTCTAAAAGATTTTAAGCTGGTGATATTAATAGTTATCGGGTGAGATTTTGCGTGTGGACTATGTAGTTAACATCTACATTTGTGCCCAAACGGTAAGTGTCCGTTAACGGGTTGTAGTGCAGTCCTGTAATCCCCAATTCTTGCAGCGGAGTGTTGTCTATCATCTTGATAAGTTCAGATGGGCGAATGAACTTTTCGTGGTCGTGAGTACCTTCTGGAACTATCTTCAAGAGCTTTTCTGCTCCAACAATCGCAAACAAGTAAGATTTGAAGTTGCGATTTAACGTAGAGAAGAAGACATGGCCGCCCGGTTTCACTAACTTTGAACATGCCGTGATAACGGATTGTGGGTCAGGAACATGCTCAAGCATTTCCATGCACGTTACCACATCGTAAGCCTGTGGGTTCTGTTCTGCGTGGTCTTCGATAGTGCTCTGAATGTAATCCAGCTTGGTGCCAGTTTCCAATGCGTGAAGGCGCGCTACTTCTAGCGGCTCTTTACCCATGTCTAAACCAGTGACTAGCGCACCTTCAACGGCCATGCTCTCAGCCAAAATACCGCCACCGCAGCCAACATCGAGAACTTTCTTGCCAAATAGGCCTTCGGTTTTCTCTAGAACGTAATTTAGGCGCAGTGGGTTGATTTGATGTAGTGGCTTAAACTCGCCTTCTAGATCCCACCAGCGCGACGCCATGTCTTCGAATTTTTTGATTTCTGCTGGGTCTACGTTTTGTGATTTAGTCATAATCGGCATTTCCAAGTTAAATAATGCATCCATGAAATTGCAGGCATTATAACTTGCCTTTTCCTGCTGACCAGAAGATCTACAATTTTGCTAGTTTATTGAGTGTAAAGTGACCATGTTTCAGCAAGATATGACGCTGAGGTGCAATTTCTCATCAATAGATTGGCTACAAGGGTCACAAGATGGTAAAAGGAGAGGGAAAGTGATGCCTCCGTAGGTAAATTTGTGTTATATTTTTCGGTCTTATACGTATTCAAAAATACGATCTGACTATAGAGGGAAAATGGCTCTATGAGCGATCTAGCGAAAGAGATCACGCCCGTAAATATTGAAGATGAGCTTAGAGGTTCATACCTAGACTACGCGATGTCCGTCATCGTTGGTCGTGCCCTTCCAGATGTGCGTGATGGCCTAAAACCAGTACACCGCCGCGTTTTGTTCGCGATGAATGTATTAGGTAATGATTGGAACAAAGCATATAAAAAGTCTGCTCGTGTAGTAGGCGATGTAATCGGTAAATATCACCCACACGGTGATAGTGCGGTATACGAGTCAATTGTTCGTATGGCTCAGCCGTTTTCACTACGCTATATGTTAGTCGATGGCCAAGGTAACTTTGGTTCGGTTGACGGCGATTCAGCTGCGGCAATGCGTTATACCGAAGTTCGTATGTCAAAAATAGCTGGTGAGCTATTAACGGATCTTGATAAAGATACGGTTGACTTCGTTCCTAACTATGATGGAACCGAGCAAATACCAGCAGTTTTACCAACAAAAATACCAAACCTATTGGTTAACGGTGCTTCTGGTATCGCAGTAGGTATGGCTACCAACATCCCGCCGCATAACCTTGGCGAAGTTGTTGATGGCTGTTTAGCATTTATCAATAATGAAGACATCACTATTGATGAGCTAATGGACTACATCCCGGGTCCAGACTTCCCGACAGCAGCATTAATCAGTGGCCGTAAGGGCATTGTCGATGCATATAAGACTGGCCGAGGCAAAGTCTACATGCGCTCGAGAGCTGAAATTGAAACGGAAAAGAACGGTAAAGAAACTATTATCGTTACTGAAATTCCGTATCAAGTGAACAAAGCTCGTCTGATCGAGAAGATTGCAGAACTTGTAAAAGACAAGAAAGTTGAAGGCATCAGTGCACTGCGTGACGAATCTGATAAAGATGGTATGCGTATTGTTATTGAATGTAAGCGTGATGCTGTCGGTGAAGTTGTACTAAACAACCTTTACTCACAAACTCAACTGCAAACAACTTTCGGCATCAACATGGTTGCTCTGAACAACGGCCAACCACAACTTTTCAACATTAAAGATATGTTGAAGTGTTTTGTTGATCACCGTCGTGAAGTTGTGACACGTCGTACTATCTTCGAATTGAAGAAAGCGCGCGACCGTGCACATATCTTGGAAGCTCTATCTTTAGCGCTTGCAAACATTGATGAAATCATTGAACTGATCAAGAACGCACCAACACCAGCAGAAGCTAAAGTTGGTCTAGTATCTCGTGGTTGGGATCTTGGTAACGTTGCATCAATGCTTGAACGTGCTGGTACTGATGCAGCTCGTCCAGATTGGCTTGAAGACCAATACGGTATCCGTGATGGTCAATACTTCCTAACGGAAACTCAAGCGCAAGCTATTCTAGAACTTCGTCTTCACCGCCTAACTGGCCTTGAGCACGAGAAGATTCTAGACGAATACAAAGCACTTCTAGAAGAGATCGCTGAGCTAATGCATATCCTTGCAAGCACTGAGCGTTTGATGGAAGTTATCCGTGAAGAACTTGAAGCGGTACGTGATATCTATGGCGACGAACGTCGTACAGAAATCACAGCAGCGGTTCATGACATCGACATGGAAGAGCTAATCGCTCAAGAAGACGTTGTAGTAACGCTTTCTAACGCAGGTTACGTTAAGTACCAAATCCTAAGCGACTACGAAGCTCAGCGTCGTGGTGGTAAAGGTAAGAGTGCAACTAAGATGAAAGATGAGGATTACATTGAGCGTCTGCTTGTTGCTAATACTCACGATAACATCTTATGTTTCTCTACTCGTGGTAAAACGTACCGCTTGAAAGTTTACCAACTGCCTCAAGCAAGCCGCACGGCTCGTGGTAAGCCTATCGTTAACATTCTTCCTCTAGAAGAAGGTGAGCGTATTACGGCTATCCTGCCTGTTTCTGAGTTCTCTAACGAGAAATTCATCTTCATGGCAACAGGCGACGGTACCGTTAAGAAGACATCACTGGATCAATTCGCAAACGTACGTGCTAACGGCCTAATCGCAGTTAACTTACGTGACGATGATTCACTGATTGGCGTTGATATTACTGACGGTAATAGCGACATCATGCTGTTCTCGAAGTCGGGCAAAGTTGTTCGCTTTAACGAGGACAAAGTACGTCCAATGGGTCGTACTGCCTCTGGTGTTCGTGGTATGAAGCTTCCAGAAGACGATCAAGTGGTTTCACTGATTGTTCCTTCAAACGAAGGCGATATCCTAACTGTGACTCAAAACGGTTACGGTAAGCGTACTGAGCTGGCTGAATACCCAACGAAAGGCCGTGCAACGCAAGGTGTAGTATCTATCAAAGTCTCTGATCGTAATGGCCCAGTAGTTGGTGCTGTTCAGGTTGAAGAAGGCGATGAAATGATGATGATCACCGACGCAGGTACACTAGTACGTACTCGCGTAGCGGAAGTAAGCCAAGTTGGTCGTAACACTCAAGGTGTAACACTGATTCGTACTGCTGAAGACGAGAATGTTGTAGGTCTACAACGTATCGACGAAGTAGAAGAAGCTGAGATTGTTGAAGGCGAAGAAACTGAAGAAGCAAATGCTGACGCAGTAAACGCTGAAACGGCTGTTGTTTCTGAATCAAGTGAAGAGCAAGCATCTGATGCTTCTGGCTCTGAAAGTGATAGCGAGCAAGACACTGAGTAATCTCGATTACGTTAAGTAATTAAGCTTACCAATGAAAAAACCGAGCCTAAGTGCTCGGTTTTTTATTGCCTGTCATTTCACTCTTTTTCTCTTCTCTTCTCATTTGGCTTATGGCTTATGGCTTATGGCTTAGGTTTTAGCACCAACCTTAACCCGTCGCTTTTATGCAAAAGTTTGATACTAAATCTCGAACGCTAAACTTTGATCAATAACGAGACAGTGCGAAAACGATAGAGTAGAGATAGATCTAAATAAAAGGGATGTGGAATGGATATCTGGTTGTTGGTTGCGTTGGTACTAATGAGTCTGTTTTTGATCGCGGTCGTTATTGCCGCGAGCAACAATGGCAGCCATCTAAAAGGCAATGTGGTGATTTCTCTTACTGCGGTGGCTTTGAGCGTGCTGGTCTGGTCTCAACTGAAACAAGAGTTACCTCAACTTCCTTTGGATGATAGCAATAACTACACGGCAACAGATTTCGAAGATGAGCTTCAGCAAAGCCTTGAGCAAGACCCGAATCAATCCGACTTGTGGTTTAAGCTTGGTGGTGTGTACATGCAGAAAGCGGAGTTTGATGCGGCATTCACTTGCTACGATTATGCGATTCGCTTAGATCCTCAAGCGCCTTCTGGCCTCTATGCTGCCAAAGCAACAGCACTTTATTATCTTAGCTCTCAAGCGATGAGTGATGATGTTAATGCGTTGTTGGAGCACTCCATGCAGCTTGATCCCAATGATCGTACGGCATTGATGTTGATTGCGACCGATCACTTCATCAGCATGCGCTATCAACAAGCGATCGATGCGTGGACTCAAATCTTAGATTCCAATCAGAAGGGCATTGATCGTGTCTCTATTATCCATTCGATCAACCAAGCCAAACAGATGATCCGTTAAGCTTGGCTAATTGCTAAAGAGGCGATCTTACTTAAGATCTCATTTCGAAGACTATTGGTTTTCCTGCATTTCGATTAAGCCACCAGCATTGTGGATTTGAGTAAACCCTTGAGCGCGCAAGAATTGATAAGCTTGCCCTGAACGATTGCCACTGCGGCAGTACAACACGATGGGTTGGTCTTTATCTATCTTAGCAAAGTGAGTAGCCACTTCAGAAAGAGGGTAGTTGATGGCGTTGTCTAGATGCCCTTGTTCGAACTCTGCAGGTGTTCTGACATCAACCACTAATGCACCTTTCTCTATTAATTCCCACCCTGTCTCAGCACGCTCAGATGCGTGAACGCTTGAACTGAGTAGTGCAATACATAATGCCGAAAGCGAAAGTAAGATTTTCATTGTTTATTCCTTGAATTGGCGAGTGGATCGGGGATTCGATATTGATCTGTATTCCCCTAAAACCTAAAAAAACCAGCCACACAACAATAGTGTGACTGGTTTTTACTTAATGGTTTAATGGAAGAAACTAGTATTCGTAGTTGGCTTCACGCTTTTCAGCTTGCTCTTCCCATTTAGGAACAACCGTGTCTAAGAAGTGCTGTTTCTCTGCGTTCATCTTATCCATGTCCATTCCAAGCGCTTTTTGAGCCGCTTCTTTTGTCGAGATATCTGGAATCTCGATTGGATCGGTGATGCCTTTCTTCGCCAGTAGACGAACAATCTTAGTACGAGCATCCGCGGCGCGGTCAACGGCAGTACCTAGCACTTCTAGAGCGATTTCAGGTGCGTGCATGTGAATACCGTGAGACGCGATAGCGTAGTCCCAACGCCATTGAGCGTGACGGATATCGAGTAAGATAGGTTCCATCTCTTGCTCTGTCGCACCCGCTTCCCATGCTGCGCCTGCTTCAAAGTGAGCAGCAACGATTTGTTTCTCAGCAGTCAGCTTCATGTTTAGTACTTGCGCTTTACGGCTTGAAACGATGTTACGCATAGTTTCTTTCGATTGAGTGTGACAGTTTGCACACGTATCTTCGAAGCGGTCGAATGGGTTACCCACTTTATGGTCGGTATAAACGGTGCCATCTTCTTTGGTCACTTTCGGCATATGACAGTCAGCACAAACAACTTTGTTTTTGCCGTGAATACCTTCGCGCCATGTTTCGAAACCTGGGTGTTGCGCTTTCAGCATGGGTGCTTTCGATACTTTATGCGTCCAATCTTTAAAGTTGATTGCATCATAGTAGCGTTCCATGTCGCCAACGGTTGTACCTTGGTCCCAAGGGAATTTCACACCTTTGGTTGGCCCTGTGAAGTAGTATTCCACGTGGCACTGAGCACAAACAGAAGCTTGTTGGTCTAAACGACTTTGTTCATCAAACTTTTTACCAATCGTTTCAAATGCTCGTTCAACGTAAGGACGAGTCACCTTCAATACTGGCTCACCATTCTTAAAGCCTTCGCTTTGGGTATCGTGACAGTCTGAACAGCCAATAGGGTTAATGATCTCGTTGCCAAGACGCGCCCATTTACCTTCAAAATAACCATCTTCACCACGCTCTTCGATAACACGAGCGACATCTGGGCTCTTACAACTCCAACACGCCATTGGCATTGGACCAGAGCTTTCGTCCGTTGGGCCGCCAGTACGAAGTGTTTGTCTTACATCGTCAATGGCATAAAAGTGGCCGCGTGCTTTGTTGTAATCTTTTGCGAAGCCGTAGCCAGCCCACATGATGACCATGTTTGGATCTTCTTTTAGTGCGTCTTCAATAACTTCGCTTTCTGAAGTCTGTCTCCATGAATGATATTGATCTGGGTGGTTTTGCTCGAACTGGTCGTTACGAGGGTCGCCAATTTCTTTTTGTTCAGACGCAGCAAAACTGGTCGCGCTTGCTAGTGATGCGCTAACCATTAATAGTGCTGTGACCGAATTACGTATCCAATGCTTTTTCACAGTGATATCTCCAATATACTGATTCTTATACCAAGCGTTGTGAGTTTGCTATTCAAATTAAGAACTGGAGAATTCCTGTTTATATTAATTCATAAACAAACACATTTTGTTACGTGTTGGATATAGCTTGTCTTAGATCAATTAACGGTAGTGACTTCAATCACGTTGAAGTTTATATACCCCTAAAGAGGTATTGGTGGTTAGTGGTATTAAAATTTAATTGAGAATTATTATCATATATAACAATCAATTACCTAGATTGACCATGGTATAAATAGGGTGATTGCGTTCACAGATTAACCTATCCAAATTTCGTATTACCTAATTAGAGGTATATTCTAACTATAGAAAGCGTTGTGGCTTATCCAAAATAAGAATTGATATCATTTAAGCGGTAATAATATCGTTTAAGGGTACTTTTGTTTAACCGGAATATTATTTAGTTGAGAGTTAAATAATGCCGGTATAAGGAAAGGATAAAATGGGCAATATTAAATTGGCCATAGTCATAATGCTTAAATCCCTTCTAGCATTCTGCCTCTATGGTTATTCCATTCATGCTGTTGCTGAGCCTGCTGTTACGCCAGTAGGAGAATCAACAAGACATGAAGTCGAATTAATCCGCGACAAAGACTACAAGTGTGTTCAATGCCATAAAGATTCAAAAGAAACGGTATTGGGTTCACATGGTGAAAGTGCACACGCTTTACTTGGCCGTGAAGTAAACTGTACCGATTGTCATAGTTCAATTAGCCCCGATCACCGTGAAGGTGCACCAGAAGTGGTGAAGTATCGCGCGGCTCAATCACAACCAGGAACCGAAAAGGTTTTCCTCGATCCTAGCTTAATTTTGGATGCCAATAGCCAATGTATCGATTGTCACAAACCTGATGATCTGCGTGAAGCTAGCTGGACCCACGATGTTCACGCGCAAAACTTAACGTGTTCAAACTGCCATGATGTTCATGCGACTGAAGCAAAGGTGTTGGGCTTAGATAAAAAGCAAACCATTAAGCTGTGTGTGGATTGCCATTCAGACTTCAACCAGAAGAAAGAAGGGGAGTAATCTATGAGCTGCTCAAGAAGAAACTTTTTAGCAGGCGCTGGTGCCGTTATTTTTACCACGGGTGTCGCGGGAACTGCGGCGGTGACAAGTCGTAAAACGTTGGCCAATGTTCAAGAAGATGGTGCTAAACGTTATGGAATGATTCATGACGAAACCGCGTGTATTGGTTGTACTGCTTGTACAGAAGCGTGTCGTGAAGTGAATAAAGTACCTGAAGGCGTGTCGCGCTTAGAAATTATTAAGAGCGAACCCCAAGGCGAATATCCAAATGTTGATTACCGTTTTACTCGTAACTCTTGCCAACATTGTGATAACGCGCCGTGTGTGATGGTTTGCCCAACAGGGGCTGCCTACAAAGATGAAAAAACGGGCATTGTGGATGTCCACAAAGAGAAGTGTGTCGGTTGTGGTTACTGTTTGTTAGCGTGTCCATATCAAGTGCGCTTTTTCCATCCAGAGAACAAGTCAGCCGATAAATGTAACTTCTGTCGTGATACCAATCTAGCACAAGGGAAGTTGCCTGCTTGTGTCGAATCTTGCCCAACTAAAGCGCTGACATTCGGCGATTTAAATGACCCTAAGAGTGAGATAAACCAAGTACTTCAATCCGAGGTGGTTTACAGAGATAAAGCCTATCTAGGCACTCAACCAAAACTCTATAAAGTGCCACACCAAAAAGGGGAGATTTGATTATGAGTGCATGGGACGCAGCTTTTCAGTCTGGTACCGTGGTATGGGACTGGATTATAGCAATCTATCTATTTCTCGCGGGGATGTCGGCGGGTGCCGTAATGATCTCCATTTACCTTAAGCGCAAGGTTATTGAAGGCGATCCTGCTCATAATGGTGTGTTAAAGGCGACAGCTTTTCTTGCGCCATTTGGGATCATCTCAGGCTTGCTGATCTTGGTTTTCCACCTGACAAAACCACTGTCATTTTGGAAGATCATGATCTTCTATAATCCAACGTCTGTGATGTCGATGGGTGTGATCTTATTCCAAGTGTATATGGTGATCTTGTTCCTTTGGATCGGCATTATGTTTAGAGATCAAATTGTCGTGTTCTTGAGTGACCAAACATGGTTAAAAGGGCGACTCGACTTTGTCGGGAACTGGATTGGCAAATTAGAAGTGTTCGAGAATGCTTTGGAAATATTCTTAGCTGTTCTTGCTTTGATGCTTGCCGCTTATACCGGATTCTTGCTGTCAGCTTTAAATACCTTCCCACTATTGAATAACCCAGTACTGCCGATTTTGTTCTTGTTCTCGAGTTTATCTTCGGGTGCGGCGGCGTGTATTTTATTTGGTGTGTTGGTCTTTAAAGAATCACCTCATAGCCCGAGTATTTCATGGATCCACGGATTTGAACGCCCGGTAGTGATGTTTGAGTTGTTTGTTCTTATCACTTTCTTTACTGGGCTGATCTTCGCTGGTGGTCAAAGTGAACAAGCAGTATGGAACGCAATTGGCAGTGGTTTCTGGGCGAGTTGGTTCTGGTATGGCGTCATCGGTGTCGGCATGGTTTTACCGTTGTTGTTGAATGCAGTGACACCAACCTCAATCCGCCATAGCTCGGTGTATATTTTCTCCGTGACTTCGCTAAGCCTAATGGGCGTATTAATGCTGCGAACTTTTGTCCTTTATGCAGGGCAGTTAACGATAGCTTAATTTCGCGCAAGTTTATTAGTGAGCAGATGTTGGATACTAGACATCTGCTTATTAATGAACATGCTTTTAGTAAACATGAGATGCGTGTTCAGATCGGCTCTGCTCTAGCGGAGCCTTATTGAGGTGATATGGTCGGTTCTTTGGGGCTGTTTAGTTTAGTGTTGGTTGCTGTACTCAGTAGCATTATTGGTGTGCATTCGTTTTATCAAATGCTAAACAAACGGACGCAAAATATAAGTTTAATCCGCAGTTTCTCTCTTTCAAGTGCATTGTTTTCTCTCACTTCTGTCGCATTGCTTGGCTATGCTTTTGTCAGTGATGACTTCTCTATTCTCTATGTCGCTGAACATTCAAACACTCAATTACCCTCATTTTTTAAGCTAGCAGCCGTATGGGCGGGCCATGAAGGTTCTTTGTTATTTTGGGTACTGACGATCAGCGTCTGGTCTGGCGTGATTGCCTTACAAAAACACTATTCGAATGAATACCAAAGCCGTGTGTTGTGGGTAATGAATCTACTGCTCGCGATATTTGCTTGGTTCACCTTATTTTCATCAAACCCATTTGAAATGAATTCGATCTTGCCGCTAGAAGGGCGTGACCTTAACCCAATGTTACAAGATGTCGGCCTGATCTTTCACCCTCCATTGCTTTACCTTGGCTATGTAGGCTTTTCTGTGGTGCTGGCATTTGCAGTTGCCGCTTTGCTGGTTGACCCTATTGAGTTTGATTGGGTTGCCCATTGTCGCAGTTGGTGTCTAGTCGCTTGGATCTTTTTAACCGCAGGGATCATTCTTGGCTCTTGGTGGGCGTATTACGAATTAGGCTGGGGCGGCTGGTGGTTCTGGGATCCTGTTGAAAATACCAGTTTGTTGCCATGGCTCACTTCGACAGCCTTGTTGCATTGTTTAGGTGTTGCCAAGGGCAAACAACAGCTTCTGAAGTGGTCTCTAAGCCTTGCTTTTATTACATTTTGTTTGAGTATCTTAGGCACCTTTATTGTTCGTTCTGGCGTACTCACATCGGTACATGCTTTTGCTGTAGACCCGACTAAAGGTATCGCATTACTACTCATATTGATGTTGGTGCTAGTGAGCTCTTTCTCTCTTCTTATCATCAGAGGGGAGTCTTTTGGATCTAACCCGATTACTAGCTTCGCCAGTAAGAGCTTTTTAAGCCTAGTTGCGGTGCTCATTTTTGTACTGGCGACCGCTGTTGTGGTGTTTGGTACATTTTATCCAATGGTCTTTGAACTGCTTGGCCTGGGGAACATATCGGTCGGTGCGCCATACTTTAACCTACTGATTACACCTTTGGCGTTACTCGCACTTGGCGTGGTTGGCTTAGCTCCATTGCTTAGCATTAAACCTCAAGCAACCAAAGACGTTATTGCCTCGTTAGCTGTGGTGTCATTTGTGCTTGGGTACATTTGTTATTCATGGCAAGTGGAACAAGTCCAACGACAAGCGATGGTTCTGATGACATGGTCACTCGCATTTTGGGTTTTACTCACTCATGTTTATGGCTTAGCGGTAACGCGCAGTTCCAAGTTCCAACGAAAAGTCTGGGTGATGACATTTGCCCATGTTGGTGTCGCGATATTAGCGGTAGGTGCGGCAATGAATAGCTACCACTCGTTTGAGCGCAGCTATAAACTGAGCCCAGGAGCACAAGTAGAGTTCATGGATTGGACGCTTGCTCATGAAGATACAGAGCTTTATGTCGCCTCAAACTTTACCGCAGAGAAGGCGATACTTAAGCTAGAAACTGGTGAGCAAAGTTTTTCCATTACACCTGAAAGAAGACATTATCAAGTTCGAGTGATGAACATGAGCGAGCCCGCAATGAAATGGTTCTGGCATGGCGATGTGTATATCACCATGGGTGAGAAAGTTGACGCTACCGCTTACGCATTTCGAGTTCAGTACAAAGCGTATGCTCGTTGGATATGGCTTGGTGGGCTGTTCTCAATTCTAGGTGCTGTGCTTTCACTGACCAATCGTAAAAAGAAAACCGTTAAGGCTGCACAGTATGCATACCAGCGTTCGTAATAAACTCATTGCTCTATTTTCAGTGGTTGTTGCTTTGGTCGTTGCATTTTCATATGCGCTCGACAATAAGCAACAAACGACCAGCGTTTCAGATCAAAAAAGGGCTTTCCCTGAATTTACGGCAGAAAAACTCGTTACTGATGAGTCATTCGATTCTGAAGCATTAAGCTCTGAAACGGCTAAGCTTACGCTTACTGATATTACTCAACATCCTTACCAACTGGTCAATGTATGGGCTTCATGGTGCGGAATATGTAAAACCGAGCACGCTTTTTTACTCGAACTGCAGAAGAAAGGCATTCCAATTGTCGGTCTCAATTATCGAGATAACCCCGGTGCTGCGCTTAATGTATTGTCCAACGACGGCAATCCGTACGCAACTGTGATCAGTGATCCTCAAGGGAAGTTGGCTTTAGAACTCGGTGTCATAGGGACTCCTGAGACGTATTTAGTTGATGCTGAAGGCCAAATAGTTAAGAAGTTGCTAGGTGTGATTAATGAATCGGTTTGGCGCAAAGAACTCGCTCACTATTTTAAAGGTAAAAATGGATGATGAAGTTCCTGCTCAACATAGTGCTCATACTTAGCTCCGCTATTGTCGTCAACTTCCCTGTAATAGCCGAGGACTTGTTTACGGCGAGTGATAAAGATACAAGCATTCAGGTAGAGTTATTTGAGTTTGAAAGCCTTAATCAACAACAGCGTGCTATTAGTTTGGCAAAATCGCTGCGCTGCCCACAATGTCAGAATCAAAATCTGATTGAGTCGAACTCTCCCATAGCAAAAGATTTACGCCTTGTTGTATTCAATATGGTGAAAGCAGGGAAGAGTAACAATGAAATCACTCAGTACATGACAGAAAGGTTTGGTGAATTTGTGCTTTATAAGCCAGCAATGAGTGTTTCAAACATATTACTTTGGTTGTTACCGAGCCTATTATTTCTTTTGTTTGTATATTTGTCAGTAGCGAGTGTTAGGAAGGACTCATAAAAATTGTGTATTACTGTTTACCAATTGAGCTGTATTTTGTAATATTAACGGATTATAAAGGCTAAGCACTGTTATATAAGGATGTGTTTGTGGATAACGTAATCTCAAATTTAAAAAAAGAGTTCTATACTCATGTCCGTTCTGATAAATGGGCAGAAAAATACAGTGCAAAGTCGAGCATCTCTACACTGACACAAGAAGAGTTAAGTGAATTAGAGAATGCTTGGGTGCAGCTTGTTATCTGGAAGCAAACTCAACTAAGCTGATCGTTCCGCAAAAAGTGTAGTCTTAGCCGCAATTGATTGATTTATAACCCCATGTTGGTCATCCCAACGTGGGGTTTTTTGTTACCCAGAAAATTAATTGTTATAATATAACAATTTGTACGTGGTCGACCTTGAAAAAAATTGTTAACAGCCTCATAGTGTCTATCATTAGATAGTTAGCTACAAAATATTGCCTAGACATATAGTGTAGTGTTGTTAAATACATCGAATTTTCAAGTGAGTATAGCTATGGCGGAAGTGCGTGCCAGAATAGATTTCAAAGTAGGGGTAACAAGCAGTATTGATGCTGAACTTCTGTCTTTTCATGGATTGAAAACAGATAAAGAGCATGTTGCTGTGATATTTAAATCAGCGGATAAGACACAAGACATACCTCTTGTTCGTATGCACTCTGAGTGCCTGACTGGTGATGTTTTTCATTCTTCTCGCTGTGACTGTGGTGAGCAGTTAGATGAAACCATCAGAATTATGGGTGAGACGGGGGGAGTGATTCTTTACTTACGCCAAGAAGGTCGTGGTATTGGTTTGTATAACAAAATCGATGCGTACCGTCTGCAAAGCGAAGGCATGAACACCTATGAAGCGAATAACCACCTAGGTTTTGGTGATGATTTACGCGACTTTACCGAAGCAGCAGAAATGCTTCGCGCTTTAGGAACCACAAAAATCCGCTTGGTTACTAACAACCCTAAGAAGATCAATGAGCTGAAATCTTTCGGTATTGAGATTGAAGAAGTGGTGAATACTTCTGCACATATCAAGTCGGGAAATGAGAGTTACCTGAAGGCGAAAGTCTCACACGGTAAGCATAATCTGGATATTTGATAAGCTTCCTTTTATTGCTATAGCACAAAAGTATTTAAAGACCTCACAAATGTGAGGTTTTTTTGTATTTATCTTGCAATAAAATTGTAAGTTTGTATTATTCAAATCTGTAGTGTAAATGATAATGGTTTGCACTATTACTACGAATAATAATTCAAAGCTCAACAAGGATGCTTCATGACCATTAAATCTTTAGTGACAAAAGCCGTAACTTCGTCACTCATTTTTGCCTCTGCTTCTTCTTTTGCAGCAGTAACTCAAGATCAAGTTGTAGAACATTACGCCGATATTGCTCATGCAGTGTTTGCAGATTCAGTAATTACAGCAAAAGCGTTGAACTCTTCTATTGATACCTTCTTAGCTTCTCCTTCTGCTGGCAATTTCGAACAAGTAAAGCAAGCTTGGCTAGACTCTCGTGTACCTTACCAACAGTCTGAAGTATTTCGCTTTGGTAACGTTGTTGTAGATGATTGGGAAGGCCAATTAAATGCATGGCCGCTAGATGAAGGCCTTATCGATTACGTTTCGACTGATTACCAATATGAACTTGGTAACGAAGGCGCTAGCGCAAACATCGTTGCAAATAAGACTTTCCAAATTGGTCAGACAACAGTAGACGCAACTAACATTACTCCAGAGCTAATTGCAGACCTGAACGAGATCGGTGGTTCTGAAGCGAACGTAGCGTCTGGCTACCACGCGATTGAATTCCTACTTTGGGGCCAAGATTTAAACGGTACTAACAGCGGTGCAGGTGAGCGTGCTTACACTGATTTCGTTGTTGGTGCTGAGTGTACTAATGGTAACTGTGACCGTCGTGGCGCATACCTAAAAGCATCAGCTGAACTACTTATCCAAGACCTAGAGTGGATGGAAAAGCAGTGGGCTGAAGGCGAGAAAGGCAACTACCGTCAAGAGCTTCTTTCTGAATCTAGCGAGAACGGCCTACGTAAAATGCTATTTGGTATGGGCTCACTATCTCTAGGTGAACTAGCGGGTGAGCGTATGAAAGTTGCACTAGAAGCAAACTCTACTGAAGACGAGCATGATTGTTTCTCGGATAACACGCATAACTCTCACTACTACAACGAGCAAGGTATCTACAACGTATACACTGGCTTGTACAAGCGTGAAGATGGTTCTCTACTTTCTGGTCCTAGCCTGTTTGACCTAGTAGAGCAAAAAGACGAGCAAGCGGCGAAAGAGATTCAAAAGCAGTTTGACCTAGCACGTGCGCAAGTTGGTCAACTTGTTGTGTCAGCAGAGAAAAATAACCAGCACTTCGATCAGCTAATTGCTGCTGACAACGCTGCAGGTAACGCGCTAGTAAACAAAACAATTGTTGCGCTAGTGTCTCAAACCGCTGCAATCGAGCGTGCTGCTGGTGTTATTGGCATTGATAGCCTAAACCCAGACACAGCGGATCACGAGTTCTAAGAACCCGAGGCCAAATCAATGTAAGGGCTCTTATTGAGCCCTTAATTGTTTGTTATTCAAAAAAGTTACTCTCTAATAAAAACTAAAATCAAAAACACAGCAAGGCAATGTATGAAGTCGTATCTCTCAGCCTCACTATTAACCGCACTGTTTTTCTTATCTCCATTGCACGCCCATGAAACCTACTCTGGTGGAAAAACCACAGTAAAGAAAGAAGGCGCGAACGCTTTTTCTCTTCCTGCAGCCAACCTTCCAATGAGCAAACGCTTGGATTTCAGCGTAGGTAACAGCTTCTTTAGAAACCCTTGGGTTCCTGCGCCGTCATCAACCGATGCACGTGATGGGTTAGGCCCACTATTCAATACCAACGGTTGTCAAAATTGCCATATCAAAGATGGTCGTGGTCATGCGCCTGAAAAAGATGACCAGAACGCGGTTTCATTGTTGGTCCGCTTAAGTATCCCTGCTGAAACGCCAGAACAGAGACAAGCCTTCATTCGTGATGGTGGTATTCCTGAACCAACTTACGGCGGCCAGTTACAAGATTTCGCGCTTCAAGGTGTAAAACCCGAGGGCAAAGTGAACATCAGCTACACCGATGTTCCTGTTGAATTCAAAGACGGTACAGTCGTTACTTTGCGTAAACCAATTTTAAAGATTACTGATCTTTCCTTTGGCGAGATGCATCCTAAAACTGAGTTTTCAGCTCGTGTTGCGCCGCCAATGATTGGCCTTGGTTTACTTGAAAGCATCCCGCAAGAAACGATTCTCGGATTTGCTAAACAGCAGTTGGCCGACAAGCAAGGTGTTTCAGGCAAAGCGAACTACGTTCTTGATGTTCAAACTAACGAAATGGCGTTGGGTCGATTCGGTTGGAAAGCTGGCCAGCCAAACCTAATGCAGCAAAATGCGGCGGCGTTTAACGGTGATTTGGGCTTGACGAGTCGCTTATTCCCGAATGAAAACTGCACATCAGCGCAATCAACCTGTGATGATTTTCCGAATGGTGGCGAGCCAGAAGTCAGCGACAATATTCTAGATTTTGTTGAGTTCTATTCGCAGCATTTAGCGGTCCCTATTCGTCGCAACGTCGACAACCCAGCCGTCGTGCAAGGTAAAAAATTATTCAAAGACGTTGGTTGTCAGAGTTGCCACCAAGCTGAAATTCGCACAGCAGAGCGTGAAGGGTTACCTGCGTTGTCTAAGCAATTAATCAGTCCGTATACCGATATGTTGTTGCACGATATGGGGGAAGGCTTAGCCGACAATCGCCCTGAATATCTTGCCAATGGCCAAGAGTGGCGTACGACGCCATTATGGGGATTAGGCTATACCAAAGAAGTGAATGGTCATACGTTCCTGCTTCATGACGGTCGCGCAAGAAACGTTATGGAAGCGGTACTTTGGCACGGTGGTGAAGCAGAAATGGCGAAACAAAACGTTCTGTCTTTGAATGCCACTGAGCGTGAAGCACTACTGGCGTTTTTGAATTCGCTATAGTCGGTCTGAGATTCAGACATTCAAAGATCGAGTTAACCCAAAGAACACAACCGCTGAACGTGTAGGAATACGAGTTCAGCGGTCGTTTGGTATTTAATGAACTCATATAATTAAAAGAAAAATTAGGAAGTAAGGTAACAGCATGACGCATAAATTTTTGTTAATGCCTTTGTCGGTATTAATCATGGCAGGCTGCCAATCATCGGGTGAGCAAGCTGCTTCATCTGAGGTTAATGGTGTTTCTTATCAAGCAGATACGACCGATCACATCAGTCGCAGTGTGTATCAACAAGAGTTTGATTCAGCCGTCCTATTCGCCAAGCAAGCCAACGAGCTAGAAGTCTTGATGCAGGGTTACTGCCAAACTAATGATGTTGAGTTAGATGCTTTGAAAAATCAGTGGCAGCTCACCATGAACAGTTGGATGGCACTGCAAGGACAAGAAAGAGGCCCAACAGCGGCACTTGAAGAGAGCTGGAATATTCAATTTTGGCCAGATAAGAAGAACACCACCGGTCTTAAAATGCGTCAATTGACTCAGCAGGATAAAGTATGGTCTCAAGACGAAATCGCGCAGCAGAGTGTTACCGTTCAAGGGCTAGGCGCGTTGGAATGGTCGCTTTATGACGAGCAATCGCCACTGCTTCAAGACAAAGCACTAGGCTGCCAATCATCACAAGCGATTACTGAAAACTTAGCGATTAAGTCATCTTCGATTGCACAGGCATGGCAGGTTAACCCTTGGCTAGCGTTAGACGAGACTCGTTGGGAGTCTGAATACATCGCTTTATTGACCAACCAACTTGATTACAGCATGAAAAAGCTGAGTCGTCCAATGGCTAAAATCGGTCATCCGCGTCCTTACTTCTCAGAATCATGGCGTGCACAAACTTCGATGACTCAACTAAAAGCGAATGTAGCAGCACTTCAGAATTTGTACCTAGCCGATGGCAATGGCCTAGACGGCTTGTTGAGAGAGAAGGGCTTAAATGATCTTGCTGACCGTGTTGCTGACCAGTTCACGCTAACGCTAGATACTTGGCCTACAGACTCAAGTTTGTTCGAGTTGCTGCAGAGCAAAGAGGGCTACCGAAATGTGCTGACTCAATACAACAAACTAGAACGTTTGAAGTACTTGATTCATGAAGAAGTGGCGATAGAGCTTGGCGTGGTAATAGGATTTAATGCTACCGATGGTGACTGATACTACACGAAGAACGCTACTCAAGGCTGCACTGGGTTGTGCAGCTGTACCTGTACTTCCGTTTGGCTGCGCTAGTCGCTCTGGCGCCGCAAGCACATCTAATGATCCTCAACTGATCGGCTGTGCGCTTAATGGTCGTGGCCAATATTCAGCGGTTGTGGCTGACGAATATGGTATGCCGCTGAGTCAACTGCCGATCCCAGATCGTGGGCATGGCGTCGCGATTTGCCCAACATCATCACATGCGGTGGTGTTTGCTCGTCGTCCTGGTGACTATTTTATGGTGTTTGACTATAAAAATGGTCAGCAGATCAAGATGGTCGTGAAAGGTAACAATCGCCACTTCTATGGTCATGGCGTTTACTCATTAGATGGCAAGTTACTGTATGCCACGGAAGGGAAAACCGACAGCAGCCAAGGTGTGATTGGTGTTTACGATGTCTCACAAGGCTATCGTAAGGTCGAGGAGTTCACTGGCTTTGGTATTGGCCCTCATGAAGTGATCATCATGCCGGATGGAAATCTCGCGATCGGCGTTGGCGGCGTTCATACTGACGGTAGAACACCGAAAAACTTGAATTCAATGCAACCGAGTTTAAGTTATGTTTCACCTGAAGGTGCGCTGCTTGATCAGGTTGAATTGCTAGACAAGAAGCTGAGCATTCGACACTTAGCCCATGATGGTGCTGAAACCGTACTATGTGGCCAGCAATATCGTGGTGAACCAGATGAGTATCCTTCACTTTTGGTGATGCATACCAAAGGCGGGCAGTTTGAATCACTGAATGCAGAACCAGAGCAATGGGCAAGGTTCAATCACTATATCGCCAGTATTGCGGCGTCAGATGATTGGATTATTGCGACTTCGCCAAGAGGCAACTGTTATGGTATTTGGTCTAAAGAGACTAAAGAGTTAGTGGAACTCTCTGCGTTGTCTGATGCTTCTGGCGCAGTGCTGCTTGATGGTGAATTTCGACTCAGCTCTGGAGCGGGCAGTGTGGTGAGCCAACACAAGCCTTATGAGAAATCAACTCAGCAATCATCGGTCCAGTGGGATAACCACTGGAGTGCAATCTAGTTCATAAAACTCCTTAAAAAATAACATGCTTACTCCTATTTCTTTGCCATACTTATGAGATGATTGGTGATGGGGTTAAGCATGTTAGCAAAATACTTCTGTGGATTATTGGTGTTAGTCTCTGTGCATGCATGGAGCTATACGAGTTCTGACGAGAGCCGATTTATTCCGGCTGATTCAGAGCTCTCTTTTATGCTGATTTATCCAGAGCTTACCCAAAGTATTTATCAAGACTCATCTCTTCCAATTTTGTGGGATTCGCCTGAACTTGTTAAGGCGTTTGAATTCCAGTTGTCGCTTCTCGAACAAGCGCAAATGGCCCCGCTTTTTGAACGACAACTTAAGCAAATCCGCCACTATCAAACTCGTGGGCAATGGCAAGAGTTGGACATCTTATTAACCGATACCTTTATTTATTACCTAAGCTACGTTGAGAATGCGCCACTTGCCGGTAAAGAGTGGTATTTCTCGGGCAAGCTGCATTCCAAGTTGCCTGCGCCTTCTCCACATATCCTGATGAGATTGAAAAGCAGTGTCACCAATGATTACTTATTAGAAATGGTATTGTCCTATGCGCCGCCTGTTGGGGATTTTGACCAATTCAAGGCGACCTACTCCGTGCTAGAAACTGCGTCTGAACTCAATATAGAGCGATACAGACAGAAAGGGTTGAAACGCTTAGGTGATGAGCTTTCAGACAAAACCATTCTTGTTGAACGCATTGCTTTGGTTGGTGTTGATACCTCGATGATCGCGGTCGATTTCCCTGTATTTGACCAAGATCTGCAATCGGCGATTAAGTCTTTTCAGCGAATGCACGGCCTTACAGACGATGGGATCGTTGGGCCAGATACGATCAAATGGATCAACATGAGCTTTGATGAACGATTGACTTCGCTGGCTCTGAATGCCGAACGCGTTCGTTTGTGGCCAAGAGACAGAGACTCTCTCATCGTGGTCAACGTGCCTAGTTTTGATATGAAGTATTGGGAAGATGGTGAAGAGGTCTTTGAGTCCAAAGTTGTCGTGGGCAGAAAGTCGCGAAAAACACCGCTTTTAGAGATAAACCTAGATTCGGTTATCTTAAATCCTACTTGGAACGTACCATGGAAAATCATGGTCAAAGACATCTTGCCTAAAGTAAAAGCGGATGAAAGCTACCTAGAGACACACAACTTCCAAGTGATTGATGGTTGGCGCACCATGGAAACCGTCGACACCACAGATATCGATTGGCAGACCATCAATTTCAATTCGTTCCCATATCGAATGCGTCAACAGGCAGGCTCACGTAATGCACTAGGTTTGTACAAGTTCAACACACCCAACAAGCGAGCTATCTATCTGCACGATACGCCAAGTAAAGGCCTGTTTAATGATGACTTCCGTGCTTACAGTTCAGGTTGTATACGTGTCGAACATGCAGAGGAATTGGCTGAATTGTTGTTTGCCACCAAGGTAAGGAAAGTACCTAACCAAAGTAACGATCTTGCTCCTAATACTAAGGTTCGCCTCAAGAAGCGAATCCCCGTGCATATCATCTATCAAACCGTGCTGTTTGAAGAAGGGGGCATACAGTATCGTGGTGACATCTACCAATATGATAAAGAGGGTGGTTAACCATCATTGAAGCCAATAAGGGTGATCTTGACCAAAAAATGACAACCAAGCTTCTATTGATAAAATTATAATGTGGATCAATAACTAACCGTACAAAGGTTACAATTACTAACCTTTTGGGCGGTTTTTGTACGTTGACGCAGCAATTTCCATTATGTATCGTGCATTTTTCGTTCGATCTAATTGGTTTTTTTGCTGTATGTCTCAAAGTTTATTTTCACGCCGTCAGTTTCTGACTTACGCTGGTGGTACTGCTGTTGTCGCCTCAATTACTCCTTCTATCGCTTTTGCTTCATACCCTGATCAACCAAGAACGATTAGCATGAACAATCTTCACACAGGTGAACGATTAGAGACCTGTTATTTCGATGGTACTAACTATGTTGGTGATGAAATGGCTCGTCTAAGCAAACTGTGCCGTGATTTCCGTCGTAATGAGATTCATCCAATGGATAAGAACCTGTTTGATCAGATCACTCAGATTCAAAATGTACTGGGTATTCAAAAAGAAGTTCAAATCATCTCTGGTTACCGTTCTCCAGCGACCAATGAAGCACTGCGCTCAAAGTCGAGTGGCGTAGCCAAGAAGAGCTACCACATGTTAGGTAAAGCGATCGATTTCCGTATTGATGGCGTTAACCTAAAAGAATTAAGAGACGTTGCTAAAAGCTTGAATGCGGGTGGTGTCGGTTATTATGCACGTAGCAACTTTATCCATATTGATACAGGTCCAGCACGCAGTTGGTAGTGTTAAGCTGAATTTACGAGCGAATGCTAGGTACTTGTCAAAGTAGACATCCAATGTCATAGTTTGCCCAAATTTCAGTTTGCCCTCTAAGGTTTGTATATGTCTCTTAAGTATCAAGTTGTCCCTGTTACCTCGTTCTCTCAAAACTGCTCAATTGTGTGGTGTGATGAGACAATGGAAGGCATTGTTGTCGATCCGGGCGGTGATGTTCAGCAACTGGCTGCTATCATCGAAGAGTTAGGTGTTAAAGTGGTGAATTTGGTATTGACTCACGGTCACCTAGACCATGTGGGCGGAACAGTACCGCTTGCTGAAATCTTGAACGTGAACATTGTTGGCCCACATAAAGCCGATAACTTTTGGCTTCAAGGTCTAGAGAATCAAAGCCAGATGTTCGGCTTCCCACTGTGTAAAGCTTTTGAACCAAACACTTGGTTAGAAGAGGGCGACAAAGTGACTTTTGGTAACCAAGTTATCGATGTGATTCACACGCCGGGTCATACTCCGGGTCACGTCGTGCTATTCAGTGAGCAAGCGCGTATGGCGTTTGTTGGTGATGTTTTATTTAACGGTGCTATTGGTCGCACGGATTTCCCGCAAGGCGACTTCAACACGCTAATTGCTTCAATCAAGACTAAGCTTTGGCCGCTAGGTAGTGATGTAACATTCGTACCGGGTCATGGCCTTGAGTCTACATTTGGCCGTGAGCGCGCATCAAACCCATTCGTAGCGGATGAAATGCCTCTGTACTAGGTCTCTGATTTAATAGAAGAACGATTGAAAATGAAGCTTAGCTTTTCCTATGAAAGCTAAGCTTTTTTATTGCGTGCGAGTTTATTTTTAAACCTGTTTAATTTTAATCAGAAAGACGCTCGGCAGCCGCCAAGTAGCGTCGAGCAAGTCCAATAAACTCTTCTCCACTGATATTCAGATCATGGGTTGATATGAAAATGTCATACCCGTGGAAGCCTCTTTGATATTTCATCCTGTTCGCAAGCATCGCCTGTAACCCGGAATAGTCTTTAATCACCGCGTTGTGATTATTTGCTTTATCGGATGAATCCGCATCCATTTGCGTTTGTTGAGCGCTGAAACTCACTTCGTCGGTATTCTTTGATTCTTTATATTGGCTTAATTCCACACACCCGTTTTCGGTACAACGAGTGTGGTAGTGCGATGAGTCTAAAACCATATCTTCAAAGTTCGATTCTTTACCCGCTTGCTTCGCTCCCAAGTACAAAAGTGCTCGTTGGCTGAGCAATAATTCGCAGGTTATTTTTGGGCAAATAGAGTCAAGGTAGGGCGAGTAATCTTTCATTTTAATGCCGACCCAAGGGAGAGGTTGATGCCAACCCTCTTGTTCGTAGGTACACATGCCAATCTTTTCAATATTGCTCCACTTTAAAACCCATCCACCTTTATAAAAATGCTGTTGAAAGTGAGTGGGGGTAAGCGTGAACATCACTCTGCTACGAAGCATCAAATAATAGCCCGTGCCCAAAAGTGCGCTAATGCAAAATGCACCCACGATCAGTAATTTTGAGTTATCAATGTATAACGCCATGATTAGGCAAGCGAATCCTAAAATGATGGCGATAATTCGATATGATTGCGTAAATGCAGGCAAAGAGAAAT
>NZ_CH902612.1:31505-36437 GCF_000153005.1 Vibrio sp. MED222
TGTCTTCGTTGATCATGAAATATGGGGTTTTTAGTTCTTCTTTCTTAAACGTCATTTTTGTAAACACTCAAGCAGCATCTATAGATGGAAAGGTAAATTAACAATTTTGGTGTGATTTATTTTGATTTTGTCCTGTCCGAGCGCAGTGAGTTACAAAATCAAAATAAATGATACCAAAGCTTCAAGTCTATCATCATCGAAAAGGGAACAATCCATGTCCCCTTTAATTAGCAATCAAAACAAGAAATCAGTTCTTATTTTTTCAGCTCTTGAATCACAGGAAGACCTTGGCCTGCATCAAGTTCTTGAACATGCCAATCTAGACCGATTTCCGGCATGGTTGCTAGGAACGGGTCTGGGTTTAGCTGTTCCATGTTGAACACGCCTTTATCAGCCCATTCGCCACGGAAGAACTGTAGTGCAGCGGTAATTGCTGGAACACCTGTAGTGTAAGAGATCGCTTGGTGCTCTACGTCTTCGTAAGCCACTTCGTGGTCTGCGTTATTGTAGATGAATACACTGCGCTCTTTACCGTCTTTCTTACCTTGAACCCAAGTACCGATACACGTTAAACCTGTGTAACCCGGAGCGAGAGATGTTGGATCCGGCAGTAGTGCTTTAAGAACATGCAGAGGCTGAACCACAGTACCATCGTGCAGTGTTAGCGGATCTGGGCTAAGAAGACCGATGTCACGCATGCAGTTGAAGTAGTTCAGGTATGCATCACCAAAGCCCATCCAAAATTCGATACGCTTAGCTGGGATGAACTCTTTCATTGAACGAACTTCATCGTGCGCCATTGAGTAAACTTTGTGAGAACCACAGTTCGGGAATTCAAACTCAAGCATACGAGAGTGACAAGGTACTTGCTTCCACTCTTCATTTTCCCAGTAGAAAGAGTCGCCTTGGATCTCAAGCATGTTGGTTTCTGGGTCAAAATTTGTCGCAAACTTCTTACCGTGGTCGCCAGCATTCACGTCCATTACGTCAATTGAGTCAATCTCGTCGAACAGGTGCTTAACCGCGTACGCTGCAAAGATTGATACCACACCCGGATCGAAACCCGCGCCAAGAATACCTGTGATGCCCGCTTCAGCGAACTTCTCACGGTAGCCCCACTGCCAATCATAAGCTTGTGGTACTTGTTGGCCTTCAGAACATAGATCAACCGCAACCGATGTATCTAAGTAAGATACTTTCGATTGGTAACACGCTTCCATGATCGCCATGTTTACCCAAGGAGGACCAGCGTTGATCACTAGATCAGGCTTAACTTCTTTAATCAAAGCAACAAGTGCATCAACATCGTCAGCGTCTACTGAACGAGCTTCTAGTTTCTTAGTAGAATCTTTAAGGTTGTTTTTGCCTTTGATAGATTCGATGATTTTTTCACACTTCGCGATTGTGCGAGAAGCGATTGTGATATCACCCAGTACTTCGTTATTTTGTGCTGCTTTGTGTGCAACAACCCAACCAACGCCGCCTGCACCAATTTGTAGAATAGCCATAGTTTTAATTACCCTTGTTGTTCTGCTAGCTCAATGGCTAGAGTTTGAATTTTGTTAATTAAAGATTTGAAATCTGATGTCGTTAAGCACGGATTCAAGATAGTGAATTTCAGCGCGCTTTTACCATCAACGACCGTTTCGCCAAGTACTGCAACGCCACGAGTCAGCGCCTCCAGTCTTAACGTCTGATTCAGTTTGTCTAAATCAAGAACGCCGTTTGCTGATAGCTCGTTGTTCGGTACCGCACGGAACAGCACAGTCGACAGTGACGGCTCAGCAAGCAACTCGAAATCGTCATGCTTCTGAATCAAATCGGCAACCTCAAGCGTTTGCTCAAGAAGATGGTCGTACATATCGCCCAGTTGCTTTGGACCGACACTTTGCATCGTCATGAAGACTTTCAACGCATCGAAACGCTTGGTGGTCGCGATAGACTTATCGACTAGATTTGGCAGCTCATCGTGCTCGCGATTCAAGTAATCTGCGTGATGCAGTAAGTACTTGAAGTTCGCTTTGTCTTTCAGCAGCACTGCACCACAGCTGATTGTTTGGAAGAACAACTTGTGGAAGTCGACACTCACTGAGTCCGCTTTTTCGATACCTTTCAGACGAGCTTTATGGCTACTTAAGATAAGCGCGCCACCGTAAGCACTGTCGACATGGAACCAAAGATCTTGTTGGTTGGCGATGTCAGCAATCGCTTCAAGGTCATCAATAGCACCGTGATCGGTTGTGCCCGCCGTACCGACAACAGCAAAAGGAATCAACCCTTGAGCTTTAAGCGCTTTGACTTCTGCGTCTAGCAAATCTGGCTTTATGGTGCCATTGGCATTGGTATCAACACAGCACACTGCCGCTTCACCTAGCCCTAGTAGCGAGGCAGACTTTTGAACCGTGAAGTGAGATTTGTTTGAACACAAAATACGAAGCTTGCTCGCGTAATCTGGTAAGCCTAGCTTTTGGATTGAGTGACCATCATGTTTATCAGCAATCCAATCTCTCGCTAACAATAAGCCCATTAGGTTGCTTTGCGTGCCGCCACTGGTGAAAACACCGTCCGCTTGGTCGCCAAGTTGGTATTTGTCGCACATCCAATCCACCACACGCTGCTCAACATAAGTCGCAGCAGATGCTTGGTCCCATGAATCCATTGACTGATTCAGTGCCGCAATAATGGATTCCGCCGCTACCGATGCCATTAAAGGAGGAGTATGAAGGTGTGCAATACAGTCAGGGTGTTGCACGAAGATGGAGTTTGCAGCGACAAGGTCTGCAGTGCTATCTACAACATCAACCAAAGCGTGTTGGTTGTTGTCTAGGTCGACAGCTTTGATAGCTGCTTCTAACACTTTTGGATCTAAACCCGAATAAGGGGTTTCAACCTGTTCAAAAACGGCTTTCATCGCTTGAGTGGTTTGGTTCATCACGCTAGCAAATTCGTCACTACCGCCTAAACCTGTCTGGATGAAATGCTTATTCCATTCTTGGTTAGTTTGCTCGCTTGAAGCTGGGTCTTGTTGTAAACCGCCACCCGCTGCGATTATCGCTTCTTCCATGACACGCAGTGCAAAGTCGATCTGCTCGAAAGAGATAATCATTGGCGGAAGGAAACGAATGACCGAACCATCACGACCACCCTTTTCAACCATCAAGCCGCGCTCCAATGCTGCTCGTTGAATCGCTAGAGTCAGTTCGCCGTCTGATTGCGGCTCGCCAAATTTGTTGAGTTCACCATTTGGTTGCTTGATCTCAGCGCCAAGCATCAAGCCTTTACCACGAACTTCAGCAATACAGTTCACGCGAGATTGAATCTTCTCTAACCCATGACGTAGGTATTGGCCTGCGATGTTCGCGTGCTCAACCAAACCATCGCGCTCGATGATCTCTAACGCCTTAGCGCCAGATACCATTGCCAACTGATTACCACGAAATGTGCCGGTGTGCTCACCCGCTTTCCAAGTATCGATGCTCTTATCGAATACAAGCAGCGACATAGGCAGTCCGCCACCAATCGCTTTAGACAAGCATAAGATATCAGGATTAACGCCTGACTCTTCAAACGCAAATCGATGACCTGTTTTACCTACACCACATTGGATTTCATCAAAGATCAGTAGGATGCCGTGTTCATCACAGATGCGACGCAGACCTTGTAACCAATAAGCAGGAGCAGGGATCACACCTCCCTCACCTTGCACAGGCTCAACGATCATCGCGGCAGGTTTCATAATGCCGGATTCGTCATCATTCAACATACGCTCGATGTAACGAATGCTCGCGTTGGCACCTGCTTCACCACCAATGCCAAACGGGCAGCGCAGGTTGTATGGGAAAGGCATGAAATGTACGTCAGACATCAAGCCGCTACGACGCTCTTTAGTACCTAGGTTACCCATCATACCCATGGTGCCGTTTGTCATGCCATGGTAAGCACCTCGGAAAGCGAACATTGTGTTACGACCTGTGGTTTGCTTAGCGAGCTTGATCGCCGCTTCCACAGCGTCAGCACCCGATGGGCCACAGAATTGAAGAACCGAGTTATTTGAAAAGTCTTGAGGAAGAAAAGCTTTAACTCGCTTGATAAACGTCTCTTTTGCGTGAGTCGTGATATCAAGAGTTTGGTATGGCAAACCAGAATCGAGCTGATCTTTGAGTGCTTGGTTAATCTCAGGGTGGTTGTAACCTAGAGAAAGTGTACCTGCACCGGCTAAGCAATCGAGAAAGAGTTGGCCACGAGTATCTTCAACTAAAGCGCCACATGCTCGTTTAATAGCAATGGGCAGGCGTCTTGGGTAAGAACGAACATCCGACTCATGCTGTTCTTGCTCGAGCAAAATAGCGTCAGGTGTTAGGTCGTACGTTCCCTCTAAGATAGGAACCATAGTTGAAAATGAATTTGCGATAGTATTGATATCGACTTCAAAGGCGGTAGTCATAAAAATCCCCTTGAATGTGTTCATACTCACCTCCATCAGACGCAATTGCATACCGTCCCTCTATTGATTTAGAGAGAATTCATAATGAAACACGCGTATTGTCTAGAAATGAGATATAGCTGTACGCTCGCATAAGTCAAATGACGAATACGAAATTAGGCCGTCTTAGGACAGCAAAAAAATTAGTTAGCGTGAGCTCAAGGTTCAGTAATGCTACTGTTTTGAAGAATTGGACATTTTTGCAGGATCGGGCAGCTATGAGGAGCTGGTCCCTTTGGAAATGCAGAGCTGATTAGCAATGTTGTTATTAGTGTGTTCAATGTTGGGTTTCCCATTAACATGACGAACTGCGCCATAAGTATCCCGTCTATCAGCTAAAGAATTAGCCGATACCTACCCTACGTAATGTCCCAATCAGCAAGAATGGTCACTACGCGTATCCCCCAGAAGCAATCGCTGCTCTTTTTGAGCATTGTTCATTCCGAGAT
>NZ_CH902612.1:38133-43820 GCF_000153005.1 Vibrio sp. MED222
ATCGGGTAGGGGGTCGTAAGCTATCAAGATCGTAAGCTATCCATTGATATGAAAAAGCAGAGCGAGTTAAGCACTCCTCTGCTTTTTTCGTTTTAATGGTATATCGAGTTTAATGTCGCCTCTAAAGAGGATTAAATCTAGAACAGACCTAGCTGCTGGCCGCTGACTCTTTCAAAATCTAACCCTATAAATGGCAGAATCGCTTCTGCGACCGGTTTAATCTGCTTGTCGATGTAATGTTGATAATCGATACCGCTCTTTAAATACTCCTTGGGCTCGGGGCCACTCAGCGTAATCAAATATTCAATACGCCCTTTGTTTTGATATTGAAGCGGGCGACCGAGCTGAGCATTGATCTCATCGGCTAATCTAGCAGCGCGAACCTGTGGCGGAATGTTCTTCTGGTATTCATGCAACTTACGGCGCAAGCGTTTTTGGTAAACCAGTAGGTCATCGTGTTTGCCCGCGGATGTTTCATCGACAAACTGTCTAACATAATCACTTGGATCTTGGTCGTGAAACACCATCTCATACAAGGTTTGTTGGAACTGTTGTGCAAGGGGCGTCCAATCGGTTCGTGCACTTTCAAGGCCTTTAAAAATGATCTTCTCTTGGTCACCTTGATTGATTAGACCTGCATAACGTTTCTTCGACCCTGTCTCAGAGCCTCGAATGGTCGGCATTAGAAACTTGCGATAGTGAGTTTCGTATTCCAGTTCGAGTATTGAGGTTAGGTTGTAGGTTTCTTTTAAGTGATTCGTCCACCAGTCGTTGATGTAAGCCACAAGGGAGTGACCAATCTCGTCTGCTTGTTCTTGCTCAAAACTGCCATTAAGAGACACGAAAGTTGAATCGGTATCTCCGTAAATTACTTGATACCCTTTATCTTCGATCAGAACCTTGGTTTGCTTCATTATCTCATGACCACGCATGGTGATAGAGGATGCCAAGCGAGTATCAAAGAAACGACAACCAGAAGAACCCAGCACACCATAGAAAGAGTTCATGATGATCTTAATCGCCTGAGAAAAAGCTTTCTCGTTATTTTTCTTTGCGACATCACGCGCTGCCCACAGGTTTTCGATCATCTCTGGTAGAAAGTGCTTAGAGCGGTGGAATTGACCGCCACGAAACCCAGCCACTGCTTGGTCTTCTTCAGAGCCTAACTCTAACTTTAGTCCTTCAATTAACCCCATCGGGTCAATTAAGAAAGAACGAATTATCGATGGGTAAAGGCTCTTAAAATCGAGTACCAACACAGAGTCATAAAGGTTGGGAATCGAATCCATCACATAGCCACCGGGGCTAGCGATCCAGTTCTCGGGTTCTAAGTTCGGCGCGACATAACCCGCTCGGTGTATCTGAGGCATGTATAAGTTAGTAAAAGCCGCGACAGAGCCGCCAACGCGATCAAGTTCAACACCAGTTAAGCGAGAACGTTCAATAGCAAAATCGAGTAGGTGAGTGTGTTCGAAGATTCGGTTTACTAGCACACAGTCTTGAAGGTTGTACTTGGCAAGTGAAGGTTTATCGAACTTAAACATTCGATTGATTTCATCCATGCGGTCATGAACATTATGAATGTCTTTGCCTTCGCCCAGTAACTCTTGTGACACGGACTCAAGAGACCAAGAGCGGAAATGGTAGGTTGCTGTTTTAAGCATATCGATACCATCTAAGACCACGCGACCAGGAATGGTAATGAAGCCCTGCTGGTTTTGTGCGGAGCTGCGAAAGAAGCTCGGTTGATTGTCGCGACCAATACTGAGTTTCACTTCGTTCCATTCCGAACGCTTATGCAGCAGCCTAAAGTCGAAATCAATGACATTCCAACCAATGATGATGTCCGGGTCAAATTCGGAGAACCACGCAATCATGGCTTCAAGCAGCGCTTTCTCGTTGGCAACCCATTGGATATTGGTGTTTGCTTCTTGTGGATGGCCAATCATTATCACTCGGCTATCCATCGGGCTGTCTAGGCCGATGGAATAAAGCACACCTTTTTCCGAACACTCAATATCAAGCGAAACCACAGACAAGTTTGGCAAGTAATCGCCAGTTCGGCATTTTGCGTTCGATACTCTGCGATGCTGTCTTTTTGGAGTGATAGTGCCTGTGAATTCGATACTGCCCTTGATAAAGCGCTCCATCAAGAAACGATCGGCCAGTCGAATATCACTTTCAAAGGTTTGGATCTCTTCACCGTTAAAGGCTTGAGCTAACCCGAAGCTGCTTCTCGATAAGGAAGTGTAACAAGCGGCTAAAGGGGTTTGGTCAAATGTTGCTAGCTCCAAAGGCTTTAACTGGCAATTGATAGACTCTTTTGCTGCGATAGCCTGACATGCTTCAACATCAGTTTGCGCGACAAAAAATACAGGCTTTTCATTTTGAATAGTCAGTAGCGTAGGGCCTTGAGGGGTGCTTAACCACAAGTCGATTTGTGTGCGCCCTGAAAAGTCTCTTGCTTGTCTTGTGAGTACAAAGCCTTGCTGAATATCCAATGTAGTAACCTATTGAAATTGGGAATCGAATACTACCACCTAGCGACCCTCAGCGCATAACAGGCAGCAAAAATACTAACTAAATTCTAGTTAACAGAGGCAAATAACGGGACTCTATAAGCAAATAAGTGAAATTGTCGCGAATGGCTATTCAATGGTATTGAAAATGTCTTTATCTTGTGTAATTTTATTGGGTGTTGTTTTAACTGGTTGATTTTTAGAAAAAGCTTGTTGTTTTAGTTGGCTTATTTGTTAATAAGTACTTGCTAAAGTTCGTGTTTCAGCACATATTCAACAGAGCTTTTTTTTAGTAATTAAGTTAAGATGTACTCAATGCTGCGATTCACTGTTCCTTTGTTCAATTGTTTCAAACAGATGAAATGACACAGTGGTTGCAGAGCCAATTAATAGTGTGGAGATACAAGTTTGATAAATGTTTTCCTTGTAGATGATCACGAGCTGGTTCGCACAGGGATACGACGTATTATTGAAGACGTCCGTGGAATGAACGTAGCAGGGGAAGCTGAAAGCGGTGAAGATGCTGCAAAATGGTGTCGTACTAACAATACTGACGTTATTTTGATGGATATGAATATGCCTGGTATTGGTGGCTTAGAAGCAACCAAGAAAATCTTGCGTTTCAACCCTGATGTTAAAATCATCGTTTTAACTGTTCATACGGAAAATCCGTTTCCAACTAAAGTGATGCAAGCTGGAGCTGCTGGTTACCTTACTAAAGGGGCTGGTCCGGATGAAATGGTAAATGCAATTCGAGTGGTTAATAGTGGCCAACGATACATTTCGCCAGAAATTGCGCAGCAGATGGCTTTGAGCCAATTCTCGCCTGCGTCTGAAAATCCATTTGCAGACTTATCTGAACGTGAACTTCAAATCATGATGATGATTACCAAAGGTCAGAAAGTGACGGATATTTCAGAACAACTCAATCTAAGTCCTAAAACAGTCAACAGTTACCGCTACCGCTTGTTCAGTAAGCTGGATATCAGTGGCGATGTAGAGCTGACGCATTTAGCGATTAGACATGGAATGTTAGACACTGAGACCCTTTAACACTGAGATCGTATAGTGACCAACTTGTTTGACTCAGTCTCATTCCTCAAGACAGTAACAGAGCAGCCCGGCGTTTATCGAATGTATAACGCCGAGGCTGTTGTTATTTACGTCGGTAAAGCTAAGAACCTCAAAAAACGCCTTTCCAGTTATTTCCGTAAAAAAGTCGACAGTGAAAAAACACGCGCTTTAGTCAGCAATATTGACAAGATCGATGTCACTGTAACGCACACGGAAACAGAAGCGCTCATCCTTGAGCATAACTACATCAAGCAGTACTTGCCTAAATACAACGTACTTTTGCGTGATGATAAGTCGTACCCTTATATTTTTATTAGCGGTCACAAGCATCCTCGTTTGTCGATGCATCGTGGTGCTAAAAAGAAAAAGGGCGAATACTTTGGTCCTTACCCTGATTCCGGCGCTGTGCGTGAGACGTTGCACCTACTACAAAAAATCTTTCCTGCTCGCCAGTGTGAAGATACGGTTTATGCCAACAGAACGCGCCCGTGTTTGATGTATCAGATTGGCCGTTGTGCTGCGCCATGTGTCAGCTCAATCATCTCTGATGAAGAGTACAGTGAACTTATCGACTACGTTCGTCTGTTCTTGCAAGGGAAGGACAAGTTAGTCCTTGAGACGCTCATCGAAAAGATGGACACAGCAAGCCGAGAGCTTCGCTTTGAGCAAGCTGCCGCGTTCCGTGACCAAATCCAAGCGATTCGACGCGTGCAAGAACAACAATATGTATCCGACGACTCAATGGAAGATATGGACGTGTTGGGCTTTGCTCAAGAGAATGGCGTAGCGTGTATTCATATCTTGATGATTCGCCAAGGCAAGGTTTTAGGCAGTAGAAGCCATTTCCCGAAAATTCCCAACAATACGGTGCGAGAAGAGGTTTTTTCGAGCTTTTTAAGCCAATACTATCTTGCGCATAATGAAGCGAGAACCATCCCAACTCGTTTGATTCTCAATGCCGATTTGATGGAAGATATCACACCGATTCAAGAAGCCTTGTGTGAAGTGGCGGGTCGTAAGATTCACTTCAATACCAACCCTTCAGGTACTCGAGGTCGTTACCTTAAACTCTCGAATACCAATGCATTGACGGCTATTACCACCAAAATTAATCACAAGATGACCATCAACCAGCGCTTTAAAGAGCTTCAAGAAGTGTTGTCGATGGATGTGATTAAACGGATGGAATGTTTTGATATCAGTCATACCATGGGTGAAAGTACGATAGCGTCTTGTGTGGTGTTCAATCAGGAAGGCCCTGTTAAGCCGGAATACCGCCGTTACAACATCACTGGCATTACCGGTGGTGATGATTACGCGGCAATGGCTCAGGCGCTTGAGAGGCGTTACTCGAAGCAACTTGATGTCGATAAGATCCCAGACATCATTTTTATCGACGGTGGTAAAGGTCAGCTCAACCGCGCTCATGAGATCATTTCTCAATATTGGGGTGATTGGCCATTTCGACCAAGAATGATGGGTATAGCCAAAGGGGTTACGCGTAAACCGGGTTTAGAAACCTTGGTGACTCTTGAAGGCGAAGAGTTCAATTTACCCAGTGATGCGCCAGCGCTACACCTTATCCAACATATTCGTGACGAAAGCCATAATCATGCTATTGCCGGGCACAGAGCAAAACGTGGTAAAACGCGTAGAACCAGTGCACTTGAAGGAATTGAAGGGGTAGGGCCTAAGCGTCGTCAATCTTTGTTGAAATATATGGGTGGCTTACAAGAACTTAAGCGTGCAACTGTCGAAGAAATAGCCAAAGTGCCGGGCATTAGTCATTCTTTGGCAGAAAACATTTATCAAGCATTGAAACAATAGTAAAAATCCCGCACCATTAAAGCGCAATTGATAAGAGCCTAATAATATGCGTTTGAATATACCTAACATTTTGTCCTTACTGAGACTATTTTTAATCCCAGTATTCGTTGTTGTTTTTTACCTACCTTATGAATGGGCTCCTTTTGCTGCTGCAATGGTGTTTTGGGTAGCGGGTTTTACTGACTGGCTAGATGGCATGCTGGCTCGTAAACTAGGACAAACGTCTCGCTTTGGTGCCTTTATTGACCCCGTGGCGGATAAGGTGCT
>NZ_CH902612.1:44113-134387 GCF_000153005.1 Vibrio sp. MED222
GGTAGCCCTCAGTTCCAAGAAGCGACGTCACCAACGACCGTTGTTCTAGGACAAGATATTGCAGGTGAAGCGGTTATTGCTGATTTATCGAAGATGCCACACGTACTGGTTGCAGGTACCACCGGTTCTGGTAAGTCGGTGGGTGTGAACGTGATGATCTTGAGTATGCTTTACAAGGCATCGCCTGAAGACGTTCGTTTCATCATGATTGACCCGAAAATGTTGGAATTGTCTATCTATGAAGGTATTCCACATCTATTGTCTGAAGTCGTTACCGACATGAAAGATGCGTCTAACGCCCTTCGTTGGTGTGTTGGCGAAATGGAACGTCGTTATAAACTGATGTCGGCACTTGGTGTTCGTAACATTAAAGGCTACAACGACAAATTGAAGATGGCTGCGGAAGCGGGTCACCCAATTCATGATCCTCTGTGGAAACCGGGCGACAGCATGGACCCTGAAGCACCATTATTGGAAAAACTGCCTTACATCGTAGTTGTCGTCGATGAATTCGCCGATTTAATCATGGTAGTGGGTAAGAAAGTTGAAGAATTGATTGCTCGTTTGGCACAAAAAGCACGTGCGGCGGGTGTTCACTTGATCCTAGCGACTCAGCGCCCGTCAGTGGATGTTATTACGGGTCTTATTAAAGCCAATATCCCGACACGTGTAGCCTTTACTGTATCAACCAAAACGGACTCTCGAACGATTCTTGACCAAGGTGGTGCAGAATCATTATTGGGTATGGGTGATATGTTGTACTTGCCACCGGGTTCAAGCCACACAACTCGTGTACACGGCGCATTTGCATCTGATGATGATGTACATGCGGTCGTGAATAACTGGAAAGCACGCGGTAAGCCAAACTATATTGAAGAGATTACTAACGGCGACCAAACCCCAGAAACACTGTTACCAGGTGAGAAAATGGAAGGCGATGAAGAAGTCGATCCTCTGTTTGATCAAGTTGTCGAACACGTTGTCCATTCACGTCGTGGTTCAGTTTCTGGTGTGCAACGTCGATTTAAGATCGGCTACAACCGTGCCGCACGAATTGTTGAGCAATTAGAAGCTCAAGGTATTGTCAGTGCTCCAGGACATAACGGTAACCGAGAAGTCTTGGCGCCCGCGCCACCAAAAGATTAGTTCCAATAGGAACTCATAACTATTCAGTCGGTCAAAACCAAAACATGACCGACTTATGTTCTAACAGGATTATTGATGAAAAAAGTATTCGCACTTTTATTTATGAGCTTCTCAGTATTTGCTTCTCCGAAAGAAGAGTTGAGTAGCCGCTTGTCGCTGAATGCAGGTTTTAGCGCTGACTTTAAACAAGTTGTCACCAGCCCTGACGGTGATGTTGTGATGGAAGGCGAGGGCACAGTAGAGATTGCACGCCCTAGCTTGTTCCGTTGGGAAACGACTTTCCCTGATGAAAACCTATTGGTCTCTGATGGTCAAAGCTTGTGGTACTACAGTCCGTTCATTGAACAAGTGAGCATTTACTGGCAAGAACAAGCCACATCGCAAACGCCATTTGTATTGCTGACTCGTAACCAAGCAAGTGATTGGGATAACTACAATGTTGCGCAAACGGGTAACCAATTTACGCTAACGCCAACGGCTGTGGACTCTAATCAGGGCGATTTCCAGATTAACATCACTGAGAAAGGCATTGTTCAGGGCTTTAATGTGATTGAACAAGACGGCCAAAAAGGTGAGTTTACCTTTAACAATGTTGACTTAGGTAAACCTGCTGCAGACCGCTTTACTTTTGTGGCGCCGGAAGGTGTCGAGGTCGACGACCAAAGAAACTGATCCAAACTGGCAGATCGTTTGGTAGTAAGTCGATAGGTATTGATGCCATCAACGAATCAAGAGATTGCAATTGAGTAATTACAGCTTAGATTTTGCGGGGGACGAAGATTTTCGTCCCCTTGCTGCTCGTATGAGACCTGAAACTGTTGAACAGTATATTGGTCAGCAGCATATATTAGGTCCAGGTAAACCCCTTCGCAGAGCGTTGGAGGCGGGCCATATCCACTCCATGATTTTATGGGGGCCTCCGGGCACCGGTAAAACCACGCTGGCAGAAGTGGCAGCTAATTACGCCAATGCAGAAGTCGAGCGCGTATCTGCGGTGACTTCGGGTGTAAAAGACATTCGTATCGCCATTGAAAAAGCGCGTGAGAACAAGCAAGCAGGGCGTAGAACGATTTTATTTGTGGACGAAGTCCATCGCTTTAACAAAAGTCAGCAAGATGCTTTTCTACCTCATATCGAAGATGGCACGGTTACGTTTATTGGCGCGACGACAGAAAACCCTTCTTTTGAATTGAACAACGCTTTGTTGTCGCGTGCGCGTGTTTACAAATTGACTTCGCTCAATACAGAGGATATTTCTCTCGTCATTCGCCAAGCCATTGAAGATAAACAGCGTGGCCTAGGTGATGTGTCGGCTGATTTTGCTGATAACGTACTAGATCGCCTCGCTGAACTGGTCAACGGTGATGCACGTATGTCGCTCAACTATCTTGAGCTGCTGTATGACATGGCAGAAGACAACGACAAAGGCGAGAAAGCGATAACGTTGCAGTTGTTAGCGGAAGTGGCTGGTGAGAAGGTTGCTCGTTTCGATAATAAGGGGGATATTTGGTACGACCTAATCTCTGCCGTTCACAAATCGATTCGCGGTTCAAACCCTGATGGGGCGTTGTATTGGTCGGCGCGAATGATTGCGGCGGGTTGTGACCCTTTGTATATCGTAAGGCGTTTATTAGCGATTGCTTCTGAAGATATTGGTAATGCTGACCCAAGAGCAATGCAGGTTGCGATGTCGGCTTGGGATTGCTTCACGCGTATTGGCCCTGCAGAAGGGGAGCGTGCGATTGCTCAGGCAGTTGTCTATTTAGCGTGTGCACCAAAGAGTAACGCCGTTTACACCGCTTGGAAGCAAGCCTTAACGGATGCGCATAATCTTCCTGAATATGAAGTGCCTCATCATTTAAGAAATGCACCCACAACTTTGATGAAGGACATGGGCTACGGGCAGGAATACCGTTATGCTCATGATGAACCAGGTGCCTACGCGGCTGGCGAAAAGTATTTACCGCCTGAAATGGGCGAAACACAATACTATTTCCCAACAAAACGAGGCTTAGAGACCAAAATTGGCGAGAAGCTAGATTATCTGGCGGATTTGGACGCAAAAAGCCCACAAAAACGCTATGAAAAGTAGTCTTTTTTGGATATCGTTACCTAGTCATAAAAATTCAATTAAATCGTTACAAATTGGTCGAAATAGCACCAGTTTTAGGGGTTTAGCAGTGATTCAGTAGCAATCTACTGAATATTCAAATAACTAAAGCATAGGATTAGCAATGCTGGATTCTAAATTACTTCGAGCTGAGCTGGATGAAACAGCGGCAAAATTAGCACGTCGAGGCTTCACCCTTGATGTAGAGACAATTCGTGAACTTGAAGAAAAACGTAAGTCCCTTCAGATGAAAACTGAAGAGCTACAAGCGTTACGTAACTCTCGATCGAAGTCCATTGGTCAAGCGAAAGCAAAAGGCGACCATGAAGAAGCTGAGCGTATCCTTGCAGAAGTAGGCAACTTAGGCGCAGAACTAGACCAAGCTAAAGTAACATTGGCTGAGCTTCAATCTGAGCTAGAAGCGATCACAATGTCAATTCCTAACCTACCTGACGCAGAAGTGCCAGATGGTAAAGATGAAGACGACAACGTAGAAGTTTCTCGTTGGGGTCAACCTAAGACTTACGACTTCGAAGTGAAAGATCACGTGGATCTTGGCGAAATGTCTGGCGGTCTTGATTTTGCTAGCGCAGTTAAAATCTCTGGTTCTCGTTTTATCGTGATGAAAGGCAAATTCGCACGTCTACACCGTGCTATTGCTCAGTTCATGCTGGACCTTCACACTGATGAGCACGGCTACACAGAAATGTACGTACCGTACCTAGTGAACCACGATAGCCTATACGGTACTGGTCAACTTCCTAAGTTCGGCGAAGACTTGTTCCACACAAGCCCGCTAACTGAGCAAGTAAGTGATGTACCGCTTAAGACGTTATCGCTTATCCCTACTGCGGAAGTACCGGTAACGAACATGGTTCGTGACACGATTACTGATGAAGCTGAACTGCCACTTAAGATGACAGCTCACACTCCATGTTTCCGTTCTGAAGCGGGTTCTTACGGTCGTGACACTCGTGGTCTTATCCGTATGCACCAATTCGACAAAGTTGAATTAGTACAAATTACTAAGCCAGAAGACTCAATGGCAGCGCTTGAAGAGCTAACAGGTCATGCTGAGAAAGTACTTCAACTTCTAGAGCTTCCTTACCGTAAAGTGATTCTATGTACGGGTGACATGGGCTTCGGTTCTGCGAAAACTTACGACTTAGAAGTCTGGGTTCCAGCACAAGAGACATACCGTGAAATTTCTTCTTGTTCAAACATGTGGGATTTCCAAGCGCGTCGTATGCAAGCTCGTTTCCGTCGTAAAGGCGAGAAGAAACCTGAACTTGTACACACACTTAACGGTTCTGGTCTTGCTGTTGGTCGTACTATGGTTGCTATTCTTGAGAACAACCAAGAAGCAGATGGCCGTATTGCTATCCCAACAGTACTTCAACCATACATGGGCGGCGTAACGCACATCGGCTAATGCCAATTTTGGTTAATCAAATTTAGATTAATCTGACTTGTTAGAATATTTAAAAGGCTTTGCTGTAATGGCAAAGCCTTTTTTGTATGCGGACGTTGTTTAAATAGAAGCTACATATATGAGAAGGCAGCCTCGGAAGTATTGTTTGCTTGTTTCCAGGCCAAGTCTGCTTGCTTACATGCCAGAAGCGCCTTTCGGTAATAGTTTTGATAGTTGTTTTGTGTCAGCTCATCAATCGTATAAAGCTGTGTGATCACTTCGTCACATTGCTTGATGATGGTTAGCACTTGTTTTGCACCCATTGAATCAGGCCAAATAACAGAGAGCAATTTTATCGTATTCATACATACGTTCTTGATCATCGGACATCGTTTATGAATATCTAAGTAAGCCACAAGCACCTGTTTGTAGTCTGACTTTGCTAGTTTGATGCCGATATTCTTCTCTTTGAGCCAGTTCATTTTTGCGGTGTTGCGATGTTTCATCTCAGTGCACATCGTTATCTGACTTGAAACCACTGTCTCGCTCGCTGTTTTCACTATCAACATGCTGCAACGGTTTTCCGCAATTTTAAACTCGTTTTCACAGCTCATCCTATCCAATAACCATGCATGGTGATAAATCACAGGGAAGGCATCAAAGTCATTCTTATCGTGCAATGCGGTTAGTATAGTGACTGCTTTTTGATATTGGTTAGCTTCCATCGCGATGTGAGCTGCGATAAGTGCTAAGTCAGTTTGAAGCCCTGATCTTGCCTCGGTAGGGATCTTCGAAATTAAGTAATTGACGTGACCCAAATTCGCTTGCTTATCGATGCCATCTGAGGCGCAATAGAGCAAGAATCGTATATGACTTAGCTTCATATATAGGTTGTCTCGAAAGGTGTCCTTATTGATTTGCACATGGTTTTGGTAGTGGAATAGCGCTGTTTTAGTATCATTAACCGATAAGCATAGATTTGCGATTGCAAGCTCTCTCTCAGAGTTACCTGGTGTTAGTTTACTCGCTAACTTGAAGTGAGCAATGGCTGCCGGAACCTTATTGCTGATCAGGTTTACTTGAGCTGCTTGGTCTCGATACAAAATGCAGGTTGGCGCAGAATTGATCAAACTTTCAATCATCGACTGTGCTTCGCTAAGCTGCCCCAAATTCGCAAGGCTGTTTGCTAATCCTGCTTGAGCCCAATCAAAACTGCCTTCATCTATCGCTTTCTGATAGACATTCTTGGCTTCCTCGTAGAGCTCTAGTTTTGATAGAAAGCTCCCTCGAAATTGCTGGATTGTTGCGAAGTATTCGGGATGAAACGCGGCAAGCCCTTCGCAATGCTCTAGGCCCGCTTCATAGTTATTTTCTCTCTCAGCCTTATAAATGTCTTGTAAAATCAGCTTCTTCCTTAAGGAACTGGTGATGCGCTGTTTTAGAGTTTCGCGGTTAAACGGTTTTAACAAATAGTTGTCAGGTCGTAGTTCAAGGATAGGGCGTATCGATAGAGCTGAATTTTCACCTGTAACAAGAATAAATATTCCGTCATCTTTTAATCTGTTGGCTTGCTTCAATTCTTCAAATAGCTGTTTGCCGTTGATCGTGTTACCAAAGTTGTAATCACAAATGATGACATCAAAAGTTGTGTCATTCGTGATGGTCATTGCAACACGAGGTGATTTCGCAATGGCAATCAAACGTTCTGAAAAACCAATATGAACCAGCATGTTACGAATAGTTGATAACACTATCGTTGAGTCATCAATGATAAGTGCATTTAGTTGGGTTAATTTCATGCTTACTTTAAATTATTTACTGACGTGAATTACGTAGCTATTGCGGATTGTCTTGATGTCTTGCACGACCGACAAAACAAGAAGCGTTAGGTTTCTACGAAGTTGATATAAGCCTTCGCTAGAATTGGATTCTTTTTTTGCGAATATTTTTATCTAATAGGAGTTAAAAATATTGGCTAATTTGATTCTGAGATGAACTCGAATAAGGAAGGTCATTCATTATATTCAGTACCAAAATGGCGCGTATTTTATGACGGCTTTTTACCCGATAGGTAACACTCTTTTGCTAATTGTTTTTATGGAGAGGATTAAATTTATTTGTGAGGTTTTTCGAGTTCAAATCAAAGATAAAACAATGGCTTGGGGTGTGTTTGTTGGCTGGTTTTTCACGTGAAGGATAAGCCGCCGTTAGTATTTTATGGGCGGCTTATAGGTTTTCTAAATGATGTTTGTTAAATCAACTTGGTTTGAAGCAAGCAGATTGTTGGAGGGCTTTATCAATAGATGAAACAAGTTGTTCGATGTGCTCAGCCTTGCTAATGAAAGGAGGCATCATATAAATCAACTTCCCGAACGGACGTATCCAAACGCCTTGTTCAACAAAGTGAGCTTGGATGGTTTCCATATCGACAGGTGTGTGGGTTTCAACGACGCCAATAGCGCCCAACCAGCGAACATCTTTGACAAGAGCATGCTTGAGTAGAGGCGGTAGTAACTCAGAAAAGAGTTGTTCAATCTGATGAGTCTGATTTTGCCAATGACCTTGCTCTATGATGGACAAACTTGCCGCACCTACTGCACAAGCTAAAGGGTTGCCCATGAAGGTTGGCCCGTGCATAAAGCAGCCTGCTTCACCGCCACATACCGTGTCAGCAACTTCTTTACTCGCAAGCGTCGCTGACAATGTCATATAGCCACCAGTTAAAGCCTTGCCTACGCATAAGATGTCCGGTTTGACATCGGCATGCTCACAAGCGAACAGTTTCCCTGTGCGGCCAAATCCGGTTGCAATCTCATCCAAAATAAGTAATACGTTGAATTCATCACACAGTAGGCGAACTTGTTTTAGGAACTCAGGGTGGTAGATGCGCATGCCGCCAGCGCCTTGAACGATAGGCTCTAAGATTACGGCGGCAACCTCTTCATGATGGGCTGTGAGTTTCTCTCGAAAGCTATTGATGTCACTTGAATTCCAATCATCCCAAAAGCCGCTTTTTGGCGAATCAGCGAAAATGTGCTCAGGCAAAAAGCCTTTGTAGAGACTATGCATTGAGTTATCAGGATCGGTCACTGACATTGCCGCAAAGGTATCACCGTGATAGCCATCTCTCAGTGTGAGGAATTTTGAACGAGGTTGCCCTTTAGCGTGCCAGTATTGGAGAGCCATCTTGAGGCTAACCTCTACGGCAACGGAACCTGAGTCGGCCAAGAATACGTGCTCGAGATTATTTGGTGTTAGGTTCAAAAGTTTCTTACATAAATCGATAGCAGGCTGGTGGGTGATACCTCCAAACATAACGTGCGAAACCTTATCGATTTGGCTGTGAGCTGCAGCATTGAGCTCTGGATGATTGTAGCCGTGGATGGTTGACCACCAAGAGGACATACCATCAATAATTCGTTTTCCGCCCTCTAATTCTAGGTAAACGCCGTCTGCGTTAGTGACTGGGTAGCAGGTCAGAGGTGTCAACGTTGATGTATAAGGATGCCAGATATGCTGGCGGTCAAAGGCGAGATCCATAGTAACTTCCATTCTTGGTGTGGCTAATAAATAACCAGATGTAAACTTTTGATATTATCAATGTGTTGACAGTCTAAAGCTTGTCGGTAGACTATCCAAGCATAAATACAATCTCTATTGATAGAGATGTAACATCAAATAATAAAAAAGGATCTACACGTGGAAGTTCGTCATGACTGGACAGTTGCTGAAGTAAGAGCACTGCTTGAAAAACCGTTTATGGATTTAATGTTTGAAGCTCAAGTGGTTCATAGACAGTACCAAGAGCACAACCACGTGCAGGTGAGTACACTGTTATCGATTAAGACAGGTGCTTGTCCTGAAGATTGTAAGTACTGCCCTCAGAGTGCTCACTACCGAACGGATGTCGACAAAGAACGCTTAATGGAAGTCGAGCGTGTTTTGGATGCGGCGCAAAAAGCCAAGAATGCGGGTTCGACTCGTTTCTGTATGGGCGCGGCGTGGAAAAACCCGAAAGAACGCGATATGCCTCACCTAACTGACATGATCAAAGGTGTGAAAGGCATGGGCCTAGAAACATGTATGACACTAGGCATGTTAACGCCTGACCAAGCAGGTGAGCTAGCGGACGCAGGTTTGGATTACTACAACCATAACCTTGATACGTCTCCGGAGTTCTACGGCAGTATTATCACCACTCGTACTTACCAAGACCGTTTAGATACGCTATCTCATGTGCGTGATGCCGGTATGAAGATCTGTTCTGGTGGTATTATTGGTATGGGCGAAAGTACGAATGACCGTGCAGGCCTGCTTGTAGAGCTTGCGAACCTTCCTGTTCACCCAGAAAGTGTACCAATCAACATGCTCGTAAAAGTCAAAGGCACACCGATGGAAAACGTCGATGATGTTGAGTCTTTCGACTTCGTCAAACTGATAGCGATTGCTCGCATCATGATGCCTATGTCTGCGGTTCGTTTATCAGCAGGCCGTGAGAACATGAACGAACAGATGCAGGCGATGTGTTTCATGGCGGGTGCGAATTCTATCTTCTACGGCTGTAAGCTACTGACTACGCCAAACCCAGATGAAGACACGGACATGCAGTTGTTTAAGAAGTTAGGTATCAACAGCCAACAGGTGGCTCAGAAGCCTGACGAAATTCAAGAAAATGAACTGTTAGATCAAGTGGTGGAGCGGGTTGCTGCTCGTCCAACGAAAGATGACATGTTCTACGATGCCACTGTTTAAATCGCGCATCAAAAGTGCCCTTGCTCATCGCCGTGAGCAAGGGTTAACTCGTCAACTTAAGGTACTCGAAAACAGTAATAGCCCTTTGCTTACTAGTGAAGGTTCTAACTTCATTAATTTTTCGAGTAATGACTATTTAGGTTTGGCAAACGATCCTGAACTGGTCGATGCATGGCAAACCGGACTTTCCCAATATGGTGCCGGCAGTGCGGCATCGCCATTGGTCACGGGTTTTAGTCCTGCTCATCAAAATTTAGAGGCTCAGCTGTGTGAATGGCTTGGCTTTGAACGCGCCATTCTCTTTAACTCTGGTTTCAGCGCTAACCAAGCCTTATTGTTTTCTCTGCTCGAAAAAGACGATTTTCTACTGCAAGATAAGCTCAACCACGCCTCTTTGATGGAAGCGGGGATGCTTTCACCTGCAACCATGAAACGCTTTAAGCACAACGACACGCAACATTTAGAGTCGCTATTGAGTCAAACTCCACAATCCTTGGTCGTGACTGAAGGTGTGTTCAGCATGGATGGCGACAAAGCGCCTCTTAGCCAGATATTTAACCTGACTAATCGATACGACAGTTGGTTGGCGGTTGATGATGCCCACGGTATCGGCGTATTAGGTGATAAAGGGGCTGGGAGCTGCAGTGCGGCACAAATCTCCCCCGATATTTTGGTGGTGACCTTTGGTAAAGCATTTGGCCTTTCTGGTGCTGCGATTCTTTGTTCGTCAGAAGTGGGTGATTACTTAACTCAGTTTGCTCGGCATCATGTGTATTCGACGGCGATGCCACCTTCACAAGCGGTGGCTTTATCTCATGCGTGTCAGATGATTCAGACGCAAGAGTGGCGTCGTGAGAAGTTGACAGAACTTGGCGCCCTTTATGCTGAGCAGATGAGTGGCGTGAAAGGCTTTATTGATACTCAGACGCCGATCAAGCCATTTTTAATCGGCGAAGCCCAAGCTGCACTATCTATTGCTGAAGAGTTAAAGCGCAATCAAGTTTGGGTAACGGCAATAAGGCCACCAACGGTGCCTATTGGGACTGCTCGTTTGCGTATTACCTTAACGGCGAACCATAGTCAGGAACAGATTCTTCAGTTAACTGACTCGTTGCTTCAAGCAATAGAGCGAAGCAACGACTCTGGAAGCAAACCAAGCATAGAATCAAGCTTTGAATTAAAGAAAGAGGCTCAGTAAATGTCACAAGAAGCAGTAGTGCATAATTACGTAAGCCAAGATAAGAGTGCGATTGCTGAAGCCTTCGGCAAAGCTGCTGCAACCTATGACAAACACGCTGAGTTTCAGCGCGATGTAGGCCACCGACTATTGGATAAGCTACCGAGTGACCTCTCTGGGTTAAAGGTGCTCGATCTAGGTTGTGGTACAGGGTATTTCTCTGAACAGTTAGTTAAGCGAGGTGCTGCAGTGGTATGTGCTGACCTTTCCAATGGAATGTTGGACGAAGCAAAACAGCGCTGTGGTGTATCAGTCTCTTCATATCAACAAGCCGATGCCGAGCAATTACCGTTTGAAGACGGGCACTTTGACATCGTTTTCTCTAGCCTTGCGTTGCAATGGTGTGACGACTTGTCGTCGCCTTTGAGAGAGATGAAGCGTGTTACAGCCGTTGGTGGACGTGTTATTTTCTCAACTTTGCTTGATGGATCACTGTTTGAACTGAAAAAGTCGTGGTCCAAAATTGACGCACATCAACACGTTAACCATTTTATTACAATCAATCAGGTAAAAATTGCGTTAGCGCAATCTAGCTGTACGGCTCATCAACTAGACTTGCCCACCATCACCGTTTGGTACGACACTGCGTTTGAACTGATGCGCGACCTTAAAGGTATCGGCGCTAATCACGTAAGTGGTCGCTCACAAGGTTTAACAAGTCGCCGAATGTTGCAGCTTGTTGAGCGGGAATATAGAGAGTTTAAAAACCATCAAGGTTTCTTACCAGCAACATATCAAGTTTGTTTAGGGGTTATTCAATTATGATTGATGCATTATTCATTGCAGGTACGGATACCGAAGTGGGAAAAACTGTGGTTTCAAAAGCGATTCTTCAAGCTTTAGCCGCACAAGAGTTATCAACAATAGGCTACAAGCCAGTTGCCGCAGGGTGTGAACAATCCCCTGAGGGATTACGTAATAGTGATGCACTGCATCTTCAAGAAGCTGCGACGCAAGATATCGCCTACGAAGACGTTAACCCGTATGCGCTGTTGCTACCATCATCACCACACATTGCAGCAAAGCATGATGGTGTGGTGATTGATGAAACCGTATTATCAGCTAAGTTGGCAGAGCATAAGCAAAACTCTGACATCGTGTTAGTTGAAGGTGCTGGTGGTTGGCGTGTACCGGTTTCTGATGAAGAATATTTGTCTAGCTGGGTCAAAAAAGAGCAGCTGCCAGTGGTATTGACGGTCGGCATTAAGCTTGGCTGTTTGAGTCATGCACTGCTAACTGCAGAAGTGATTCGTGCTGATGGACTGAACCTAGTAGGTTGGGTTGCAAACCGCATTAACCCAGGTACTGAACATTACGCCGAAATTATAGCGATGCTTGAAGATAAGCTAGGTGCACCGAAGTTAGGTGAAATTCCGTATGTGCCAAGAGCAAAGTCTAAGAACATTGGTAAGTACATTGATGTGCAGCCTTTGCTCGACCTTTAAACTTCGAGTTATACGTTAAACAAGAAAAGGGCTGCGATTGCAGCCCTTTTGCTATGTTAAGCCTTTTGGCCATGAGTTTATAAACAACTGGCCTTTGAACAAGTCGCTATGGGTTAGTGTTCTTTTGTAAGTCCCATTAGTGCTTGTTGTGTCTCTGTGATTTTTGTCTGTGCCGCTTGCGGTGTTAGGATCCCAATCTGCTTTTTTGCTTCTTCTTCAGTAATCCCTAGGTGACAGCACAGTAAATCGATAGCCATTTGAGTGTTAGTACCTTCAACCATGATTCTTCCCTTTTTGTACATGGACTAGCCAATAAATCATCTGAAGCCACTGTAAACGGATTGTTATACCGACACCATACGACTTAGGTCTAATAGACTGGAGGTGATTCGAATATGGTCTCGTAATCAAATGTTGCAATTTAATGCTTAACCTTGTTTTCTTAATCTAAGACTATATGTATAAGTAAGTATAAGTCTTCAAGGTTGGAATAAATTGCTGTCTGCCTTGTCTATAATAATAAGTTTTATAAAAACAGCTTTCATGCGGAGATAAGTAATGAAGCGAGTAATGTTGTTCCTTGCAACCAACCTAGCGGTTGTATTGGTACTAAGTGTTGTTCTTAATATTGTATACGCAGTTACAGGTATGCAACCTGGTAGCCTATCAGGCTTATTGGTGATGGCTGCAGTATTTGGCTTTGGTGGCTCATTCATTTCATTGATGATGTCAAAGAAAATGGCGCTACGATCGGTAGGCGGTATGGTCATTGAAAGCCCACGTAACGAAACAGAACATTGGTTGATGGAGACGGTAAGCCGTCAATCTCAACAAGTTGGTATTGGTATGCCAACAGTGGCGATCTACGACTCGCCAGACATCAACGCATTCGCGACGGGCGCTAAGCGTAATGATTCATTAGTAGCAGTCTCTACGGGTCTGCTACACAACATGACGCGTGATGAAGCTGAAGCAGTGTTAGCGCATGAAGTGAGTCACATCGCGAACGGTGATATGGTGACCATGACGCTAATGCAGGGCGTGGTGAACACGTTCGTTATCTTCCTATCTCGTTTCATCGCCAACATTGTTGCGTCGAATGACAACGAAGAAGAGGGTGGCAGCAACATGATGGTGTACTTTGGTGTGTCTATGGTGCTGGAATTAGTATTTGGTTTCTTAGCAAGCTTCATTACGATGTGGTACAGCCGTCATCGTGAATTCCATGCCGATGCAGGTGCTGCGCACTTAGTAGGTAAAGAGAAGATGATAGCAGCGCTAGAGCGTCTTAAGGTGAGCCATGAGCCACAACTAGAAGGTTCTATGATGGCATTTGGTATCAACGGCAAGAAATCGCTTACTGAGCTTCTGATGAGCCACCCACCACTAGACAAGCGTATTGCGTCTCTACGTAACATGTAATCGCTACGTAATTCTCGTCGCTAGACGACAAGAGACCTTTGAAAGGCTTCCTTCGGGAGGCCTTTTTTGATCTTGGTATTCAAGACAGTAAGTATCCGAGGGATATGTGTCTGGTGATAGAGGGTTACTAGTGATGAAGCGTTGCAATATTTATTGGTTGATATCGCACGGACTGACATGTGTAGGGTAATTAGGAGGGGGGCTATGTTCTTTTGATAACAGCGCGTACTAAGCACACTTTCTTCCGCCCAACAAAAAGGCTTCCACATGGGAAGCCTTAGTCTATTCTGTGATTCGAAATTCGAATCTTACAGCTTGTCAGTTAGCTCGATAGCTTGACCGATGTAGTTCGCTGGAGTCATCTCTTTCAGACGAACTTTCTCGTCTGCAGGGATTTCAAGGCCGTCGATGAATGCACGCATGCCTTCGCCATCTACACGTTTACCACGAGTTAGCTCTTTTAGCTTCTCGTATGGCTTCTCGATGCCGTAACGGCGCATTACTGTTTGTACTGGTTCTGCTAGTACTTCCCAGTTCTTGTCTAGTTCAGCAAGTAGCGCTTCACGGTTAACTTCTAGCTTGCTAATACCTTTCAGAGTCGAAGTGTATGCAATGATAGCGTAGCCAACACCAACACCTAGGTTACGAAGAACCGTAGAGTCAGTAAGGTCACGCTGCCAGCGAGAAACTGGAAGCTTTTGTGCAAGGTGGCTGAATACTGCGTTTGCTAGACCAAGGTTGCCTTCAGAGTTTTCGAAGTCAATTGGGTTAACTTTATGCGGCATTGTAGAAGAACCGATTTCGCCAGCAATAGTCTTCTGCTTGAAGTGACCAAGAGCGATGTAGCCCCAAACGTCACGGTCGAAGTCCAGAAGGATTGTGTTGAAACGTGCAACTGCATCAAAAAGCTCAGCGATGTAATCGTGAGGTTCGATTTGAGTTGTGTACGGGTTCCAAGTTACGCCAAGAGATTCAGTGATGAACTCTTCGCTGAACTGGTGCCATTCAACTTCTGGGTATGCAGAAAGGTGTGCGTTGTAGTTACCTACAGCACCGTTGATTTTCGCTAGGATCTCAACGTTTTCGATTTGCTTGTATTGACGTTCCATACGGTACGCAACGTTAGCCATCTCTTTACCCATAGTAGAAGGAGAAGCCGGCTGACCGTGTGTACGAGACAGTAATGGAATGTCACGGTACTCGTTCGCAAGTGCTTTGATAGCATCAATTACGTTACGGATTTCTGGAAGAATCACTGTGTCACGAGCTTCTTTAAGCATAAGCGCGTGAGATGTGTTGTTGATGTCTTCAGAAGTACATGCAAAGTGAATAAATTCGTTTACAGCGTGAAGTTCAGGAACGCCAGCAACTTTCTCTTTCAAGAAGTACTCAACCGCTTTAACGTCGTGGTTAGTCGTGCGCTCGATCTCTTTGATACGTAGAGCATCTTCTTCACTGAAGTTAGCTGCTAGTTCATCAAGAAACTGGTTAGCTTCTGCACTGAACGCTGGTACTTCTTTGATTGCATCTGTAGCTGCAAGCTTTTGTAACCAACGAACTTCAACGATAGAGCGGTACTTTAGTAGGCCAAACTCACTAAAGATGCTGCGTAATGCAACAGTCTTGCTTCCGTAACGGCCGTCTACTGGTGAAACAGCAGTCAATGCTGACAGTTCCATGGTGTTCTCCTGAATTGAGTTTTCTAAATTTTGAGAGGTTTATACCAGTAACAATCTCAATTGTCACGCATATTGCGCAATCGTTTGCGTGAGAGTTGTGTTGGTACAAAAAACAAGCTCGCGACGAGGCGCGAGCTAATAAATTACATGCGAGCTAGCAGGATTTGAGCCTGCTCGATCATCTTCTTGCGACCGAAGATAAGGTGGCGACGTTTACCGCCAACTTGACGCCATAACACAGCGCTTCGAATTCCTGATAGCAGCAGGGCACGAACCTTATGCTGGCTCGACGTCTGTTGAAGTACAGCTGGCGTCCCAGAAACCTGAATACGCGGGCCGATAGGGCTCACAACATCAAGGTAGATACTGGCTAGGTTGCTGATCATTTGCTCGTCAAACAGATCAAAGTGTTCAGTTTGACGTTCTGCAGTTTGAATACGATCGCCAAGCTGAGACATAGAGTCGTTACGAGAAGATAGCTTACGCTCAAGTGCCATCAAGCTGATGATGTAGCGAGTAATATCGCTACCAGCGGGAGTACTATCGATACCTTTTACTAAGCACTCAAGGCCAAGCTTTAGGTTCGCTTCACGTCCAAAGACACCCACGGTGTTCGCTGGATTGGTATTTAAAATGGCACTGAGTGAAGCTTCGAAGGCATCTTTATCACAATGGCCGTCTTTCGCTACTTGTTGAACCAAAGCCACAGCTTGGCAAATTCCAGCGAAAGCAATAGTACGGTCATAAAGTGTATTAGCCACGTAGTAACTCCTAGTTGTCTTCTATTGTTTGTCGTTCGATTATTGGTTAGATGCGCTTTTCAATGATACCACCACCAAGACATACGTTGTCTAGGTAGAACACTGCTGATTGACCTGGGGTCACCGCAATTTGTGGTTCGTCAAAAATAACCTTAATGTTCTCGTCATCAATTGGGATGATTGTACAAGGAATATCGGTCTGACGGTAACGTGTTTTTACCGTGCACGTCATAACTTCAGTAATTGGTGTGCGATTAACCCAATGAAGCTGAGAAGCGATCAAACCTTCTGATTTTAAAAGAGGGTGGTCTTTACCTTGTACCGCGATCAGAACATTACGTTTAAGATCTTTTTCACCAACAAACCATGGTTCTTCATTACCGCCGCCACCTTTGGTACCACCGATATGCAGGCCTTTACGTTGGCCTAGCGTATGGTACATCAAGCCTTGGTGTTGCCCAATAACTTGGCCTTCTGGTGTCTCGATGTTTCCCGGTTGAGCGGGTAGGTATTTGCCTAAGAACTCAGTGAACTTTCGCTCACCAATAAAGCAGATGCCTGTTGAATCTTTCTTTTTCGCAGTGATCAAGTCTTGCTCTTCAGCAATACGTCGTACTTCTGGCTTCTCTAATTCACCCACAGGGAATAGGCTGCGTGCCACTTGATCTGAGCTTAGCGTATAAAGGAAATAACTTTGGTCTTTATTGCCGTCTAGGCCGCGTAGCATTTCTGGCTTCGCACCAGCGTCTAGCTCTTCTTGTGTTGGGAAAGTACGACGAACATAGTGACCCATCGCGATGTAGTCTGCGTCTAATACTTCATCCGCAAACTCTAAGAATGCTTTGAATTTGATTTCTTTGTTACAAAGGATATCTGGGTTCGGTGTACGACCCGCTTTGTATTCTTCCAGAAAGTACTCGAATACATTATCCCAGTACTCTGCTGCAAAGTTGATAGTGTGAAGGTGGATACCTAACTTGTCACATACCGCTTGAGCATCAGCAAGGTCTTCAGCTGCCGTGCAGTATTCTTCGTTATCGTCTTCTTCCCAGTTTTTCATGAAAAGGCCTTCTACCTGATAGCCTTGTTGCTGAAGAAGATACGCCGATACTGACGAATCTACACCGCCGGACATACCGACAATTACTTTCTTTTCGCTGTTTCCAGAGCTGATATCTGACATGTCTAAACACCGTTACTATTACTTGGTCGCAGATTCTAACAGAAAGAGAAACACCGTGACAGATCCGAGACCGGAATCACAGTTTCATTTGCACAAATAATGCGCTGACTTCGTTAGAGAATCGCATGAACGCGAGGAGACTCGCTAGGATGTCAGATCTATATGTGGCATAGTCGCTCAAAATCCAAGAGCTGAGATAAAAAATGTCTGAACAAAATGAGTTTATGCAAGAAGAACAGTTGATCGAGATTATCGAGAACCAACTTGAAGATGGGCAACCAGTAAAAGTTAAAGAGACGCTAATGCGTTTAATGATGACAGGTACACCTCGTGAAGAGGCAATTGTAGCGATGGCATGTGCACTGGCAATTGAAGTATTTGATGTAATGAAAAACGGCGCAGAGTTTAATCAAAAACGTTACGCCGAGCATTTGGGCATGCTGCCTGATCTTAGCTTTATGGAAGGCGAATAAAAAAATAGCCTAGCAAACGTTTGCTATAGTTTGAAAGATTGCCGCGTTAAATATAGCGCGGTAGAATCCGCCACCTATTTCCCCTTGACTTAGACTAGCCCTATGAAATTCCCTGGACAACGTAAATCAAAGCACTATTTTCCGGTTCACGCTCGTGACCCTTTAGTAAGCCAAGCTCAAACGAGCAAAAGAATGTCACGTACCCATATTATCGGTATTGACCAAACTTTGGTGGATATTGAAGCAAAGGTGAGTTCTGAGCTAATCGAAAAATATGGCTTAAGTAAGGGACACTCTTTGGTTATTGGTGATGAAGCTGCTGAATCTTTGTATCAAGAATTAAAAGAACAGTGCCTGATCACTAATGAATACGCAGGTGGCACAATTGGTAATACATTACACAACTACTCAGTATTGGCGGATGACCGTTCAACACTATTGGGTGTAATGAGCCAAGATATTAAAATTGGTAGCTACGGTTACCGCTATTTATGTAATACATCAAGCAGAATGGATCTGAACCATTTACAAGGGGTAGATGGCGCAATTGGTCGCTGCTTTGCATTAATTACAGAAGATGGTGAACGTACTTTCGCAATTAGCGAAGGACAAATGAACCAATTAAAACCAGAAAGCATTCCTGAGAAAATTTTCAAAAGTGCTTCTGCTTTAGTATTAACGGCGTATTTAGTTCGTTGTAAACCAGGTGACCCTATGCCTGAAGCAACAATGAAAGCTATTGAGTACGCGAAGAAATACGATGTACCTGTTGTTTTAACGCTTGGTACTAAATTCGTTATTCAAGATGATCCAGAGTTTTGGAAAGATTTCCTTGAACAACATGTAACCGTTGTTGCAATGAATGAAGACGAAGCTGAAGCATTAACGGGTGAAAGCGATCCTCTAGCTGCTTCAGACAAAGCACTAGATTGGGTAGACTTAGTTCTATGTACAGCAGGCCCTGTGGGCTTGTTTATGGCGGGTTACACAGAAGATGCAGTGAAGCGTGAAACATCATTACCGTTGTTACCAGGCTCGATTGCTGAATTTAACCGTTATGAGTTTAGTCGTCCCGCACATAAAGATTTATGTGAAAATCCAACGAAAATCTATTCGCATATCGCACCTTACATGGGCGGCCCAGAAAAGATTAAGAATACGAATGGTGCCGGTGATGCTGCGTTGTCTGCTCTATTACATGATATGGCCGCTAATAAGTACCATAAAGAAAATGTGCCTAACTCAAGTAAGCATCAGCATTCATTCTTGACGTATTCTTCTTTCTCACAAGTTTGTAAATATTCAAACCGCGCAAGTTATGAAGTATTAGTTCAGCACTCGCCACGATTATCTCGAGGCCTTCCTGAAAGAGAAGATAGTCTAGAAGAAGCGTACTGGGAAAGATAAGGCATTTTTTTGATTTATATTTCACTATTAGAAATATAAAAAAGGCTCCGAAAGGAGCCTTTTTTGTTTCTGAATATATTGAAGCCGTAAATAATACTTTAGTCGACTTAAATATTAATTCTATTGCTTAGTGGGTTATTGATGATTCACTTAGCAAACTCGATGCCTTAAAGAGCAAACTCTTCTAGAGATTTACCAGCATCTAGTTGTTCTTGGATAGCTGAAGGCGTACGGCCTTGACCTGTCCAAGTTTTTTCGTCGCCATTCGCGTCTACGTATTTGTATTTCGCAGGGCGAGGAGCACGTTTAGATTTTGTTGTTTTAGATTTTGCTTCACCAGAAAGTGCAGCAATAAGATCGGCAACATCGATTCCGTCTTTTGCAATTTGTTCTGCGATAGCAGAAAGCTTAGCTTCTTGCTCTGCTTTTGCTGCGCGTTCTTCAGCTTCAGACTCTTGACGTTCTTGTACAACAATAGTCAGCTTGTCTAGCGCTTCTTCAAGTTGCTCAAGAGTTAATTCACGTGAGAACGCACGAAGGCTACGGATATTTAATAGAGTTTTTGTTAATTCAGACATGATATTTCCCATCAAGGTAAACTAAATAATCCTCCTAATAATAAACAGAGCCTAAGAATAAAACAAATAGTATTTCTTCTATTAGTTATTTAAATAAGAAAATGAGACGAGTGTTTTAAGATGAAAAGATAGACTTCTAATGAACTTATAATAACTATTAAGAATATCTTAAAAAAAACAGGTGATATCTGATATGTGTTAAGTGGAGTAATCCGTAAAAGTTGACTATTCTTCTATTGATTACTTCATTAACAAAAAGCTTATTTTTCTCGGAATGATATGTTGCATTGTTGCTCTTGATGGGTACAATTGCGGCTACCTGATGCGGTGCTTTGGTTAATCTGTTGTTAAACTCTGGTTTACACGGTTAATAATGTTACCGCACGTAGAGGTGCAATTATAAAGAGTAGTTTTCGTTGGGGTGATGCCAATGAACGGGAATGAAAGGTGTAATTGCCGAAGTAAATTGTATATCTAAGCAATTTGCTGGGGTTGTGCTCAATAGGTACAACACTGCCATAGTCTTAATTTTAAACTATGGAGCGCTACTGTAGGGTTGGGTGAAGTGTTCACTTCCCTTTCGCTTAGTTCAACATGAGCTTGATAAGCCGTATCAAGTTTATCTGCAGTAGATCTCTAGCCAAATAAAAAACTGGTTTTTGAAGATCATGAATTTAATAGATTTTGCAACATCGCCTTTATCGCTGCTTCCTCCCTTGGTTGCCTTGACTCTTGCTATTGTTACCCGCCGTGTATTAGTTTCCTTGGGTGTCGGTATCGTCATGGGTGCGATTCTACTTGCTGACTACTCAGTAGGTAACGCAGCTAGCTACGTCTTTACTAAAGTATCTGGTGTTTTCATCGAAGATGGTGGTATTAACACTTGGAACATGAGCATCGTTGCTTTCCTAATTATCCTTGGAATGACAACGGCATTATTAACACTATCTGGCGGTACTCGCGCATTCGCTGAGTGGGCACAGTCTCGTGTTAAGAGCAAACGTGGTTCAAAACTACTTGCTGCATTTTTAGGTGTATTCATCTTTGTTGATGATTACTTCAACAGCTTAGCGGTAGGTGCCATCTCTCGCCCTGTAACTGACCGCTTCTACGTATCTCGCGCTAAGCTAGCTTATATCCTAGATTCAACTGCTGCTCCTATGTGTGTGATCATGCCGGCTTCTAGCTGGGGAGCTTACATCATCACTATCATTGGTGGCATCTTAGTGACACACGGTGTGACAGAGTATTCTGCACTGGGTGCTTACGTTCGCCTTATCCCAATGAACTTCTACGCTGTGTTCGCGCTATTAATGGTGTTTGCTGTTGCGTGGTTTGGTTTAGATGTTGGCAAAATGCGCGAGCATGAGATCGAAGCCTCTCAAGGCCGTGGTTTTGAAGGTGATAATGATCAAAAGCAAGCGCACGATCTAAACGAAGAGCTAGATATTCAAGAGAGCGAAAACGGTTCTGTTTCTGATCTCGTTATGCCAATCGTAGCGTTAATCGTCGCGACGGTTGCAGCAATGCTTTACACCGGTGGCCAAGCGCTTACTGCTGATGGTCAAGCATTCAACTTGCTTGGTGCATTTGAAAATACAGATGTAGGTAAGTCTCTGGTTTACGGTGGTGTTATTGGTTTACTCGTTGCGCTAGCAACGGTATTCAAACAGAAACTGCCTATGGCTGATATCACAAGAACAATGTGGATTGGTGCAAGCTCAATGTTTGGCGCTATCCTTATCCTTGTATTTGCATGGACGATTGGTTCTGTTATTGGCGACATGAAAACAGGTTCGTACCTATCCTCTCTAGCAACAGGTAACATCGATTACCACTGGCTACCGGTTATCTTGTTCCTTCTTGCTGGCCTAATGGCATTCTCGACAGGTACATCTTGGGGTACGTTCGGTATCATGTTACCGATTGCGGGTGACATGGCTGCTGCCTCTGACATCGCGCTAATTCTTCCTATGCTAAGTGCGGTTCTTGCGGGTTCTGTATTTGGTGATCACTGTTCTCCAATCTCGGATACAACGATTCTGTCTTCTACAGGTGCGCGTTGTAACCACATTGACCACGTATCGACTCAGCTCCCTTATGCGCTGTCTGTGGCGTTCGTATCGTGTATTGGTTTTATCACCCTAGGAATGACATCATCAACTGGCATTGCATTTGGCGCAGCGTCTCTAACGTTTGTTGCGGTATGTTTTGCATTGGCTTATTTCTCTCGTTGCAAGATAGCAACGTGTAAAAGCTAATCATCATTTGATTGAATAATGAGAAGGGAGGCGTTTGCCTCCCTTTTTTTGTGTTCGTTAATTTAATTTTAAATTTCGTGAAAAAAGTTCGAATAAATGGTTGAAAAAGGGTGTCAGCTTAGTTAGTGTGGAGACAAGACAGCAAACAACCTAAGAGCTGATAAGTATGCGTAAATTAGTAATGAACATTCATCACCATCATCACCCTATCTAGTCTTTCGGGGAGATTTACGTATACCCGGGAGCAAGAATTCTCCCGGAGGTTAAGTCAAAGAATTTAGATTTAAACCCTCGGGACGACAAAGTCTTCCGAGGGTTTTTTAGTTTTAGCACTTTTAAATAATCAATAAATTCAAATATTTGCACAGGGATACAGCAATGCAGACACAACGCCTAAGAATCGCAATTCAAAAGAAAGGTCGCTTAAGTAAAGAGTGCCAAGATCTACTTAAAAAATGTGGTGTGAAATTTAACATCATGGGTGAGCGCTTAGTTGTTCATTCACTAAATATGCCAATCGACTTGTTACTCGTTCGTGATGATGACATCCCAGGTCTTATCATGGATGGTGTGGTTGACCTTGGTTTCATCGGTGAAAATGAACTAGAAGAAGTTCGACTAGACCGTGTTGCTCTAAAAGAACCATCAGAGTTTCGCACACTACGTCGTTTAGACTTCGGTGGTTGCCGCCTTTCTATCGCAATCAACAAAGATGAAGTCTACAACGGCCCACAAGATCTTGCGGGCAAACGTATTGCAACAACCTACCCACAACTACTAAAAGCCTACATGGATGAGCAGGGTGTTGAATTCAGCACTTGTATGCTAACAGGTTCGGTTGAAGTTGCTCCTCGCGCAGGTCTAGCAGACGCTATTGCAGACTTAGTTTCTACAGGCGCAACGCTAGAAGCAAACGGCCTAAAAGAAGCAGAAGCTATCTTCCAATCTAAAGCAACACTGATTCAACGTGTTGGTGATTTCGATGCAGACAAAACGGCATTGATTGAAAAACTACTGACTCGTATGCAGGGTGTTCAACAAGCGAAAGAGTCGAAGTACATCATGCTTCACGCACCAACGTCTCAGCTAGAGCAAATCAAAGCTCTACTACCTGGGGCTGAAGATCCTACGGTTCTTCCTCTATCTACAGACAAAGACAAAGTTGCCGTTCACCTCGTAAGTACAGAGAACTTGTTCTGGGAAACTATGGAACAGCTGAAAGAGTTGGGTGCAAGCTCGATTCTAGTATTACCAATCGAAAAAATGATGGGGTAGTGACGATGAGAACCGTTGTTTGGCAATCTTTAAGTGAATCACAGCAAGACTCGGTATTAGAGCGTCCAGCTATTACTGAAGGTGCAAACATCACAGCGACTGTTTCTGATGTTATTGCAAAAGTACGAAATGAAGGCGATGCCGCACTTAAGGAACTGACTGAAAAGTTTGATGGTGTGACTCCAGAATCTATCCGAGTTAGTTCGGGTGAGATCGAAGAGGCATGTGCTCGTCTAACACCAGAGATGAAGCAAGCGTTGGAGCAAGCTTACAGCAACATTGCTAAGTTTCATGAAGCTCAAAAGCCACAGCCAATTAAGGTTGAAACACAGCCTGGTGTTGTGTGTGAGCAGGTGACGCGCGCGATTAATACTGTTGGACTTTATATTCCTGGGGGCAGTGCGCCACTTCCGTCAACGGTTCTTATGTTAGGTGTACCTGCTCAAATTGCGGGTTGTCGTAAGGTTGTGCTTTGCTCACCTCCGCCCATCGCGGATGAAATCTTGTATGTCGCTAATCTTTGTAAAATCGATGAGGTTTACAATGTTGGTGGTGGTCAAGCCGTTGCTGCCATGGCTTACGGGACCGAGAGCGTTGCTAAGGTTGATAAGATCTTCGGCCCAGGTAACGCTTACGTAACGGAAGCTAAACGCCAAGTAAGTAACGACTTCCGTGGCGCTGCGATTGATATGCCTGCTGGCCCGTCTGAAGTGTTAGTGATTGCAGACGAAACTGCGGATGCTGACTTCATTGCTGCTGATCTACTGAGCCAAGCTGAACACGGGCCAGATTCACAGGTTGTATTAGTAACACCATCACCAGTTATTGCCGACCAAGTAACCGATGCAGTTCAGAAGCAACTGAAAGAGCTGTCTCGTGCGAACATCGCTCAGCAAGCATTGGCTTCAAGTCTAATCATCATTGCTGAATCGATCACTCAAGCGATTGCGATTTCGAATTTCTATGGCCCGGAACACTTGATTGTTCAGACCAAGAGTCCACGTGAACTGCTGCCATTACTAGATAATGCAGGTTCAATCTTCTTGGGTGACTGGTCTCCAGAATCTGCAGGTGACTACGCATCAGGCACAAACCACGTTCTTCCGACTTACGGCTATACCAAGACTTATTCAAGCCTAGGTTTGGCGGATTTCTCTAAGCGTATGACGGTACAAGAGTTAACAGCTGATGGCTTACAAGGCCTAGCGCCAACGGTAGTCACAATGGCGGAAGCCGAAGGTTTGGACGCACACAAACGTGCGGTGACCATCCGAGTTGAAAAATTAAATCGATTTGAACAGCTAAATAAAGCGAAATAAGGGTAGGGCATGGAAAAGTTAGCAAGAAAACAAGTTCAGGCTCTAACACCTTACTTGTCTGCAAGACGCATTGGTGGCAGCGGAGATGTATGGTTGAACGCCAACGAATCTCCGTTTGATAACGAGTACACCTTAAATCTGACTCGACTTAATCGCTACAGCGAGTGTCAGCCTAAAGAGCTAATCGATGCTTACGCTCAATATGCGGGTGTTGCACCAGAGCAAACGTTGACTACTCGTGGTGCTGACGAAGGCATTGAACTACTGATTCGTGCTTTCTGTGAGCCGAACGAAGACGCTATTCTTTACTGCCCACCCACTTACGGTATGTACGCAATCAGTGCAGAGACGATTGGTGTTGAGCGTAAAGTGGTGCCTCTGACTTCTGAATGGCAATTGGATCTTCCTGCTATTGAAGCTCAACTTGACAACGTAAAAGTGGTCTTTGTTTGTAGTCCAAATAACCCAACCGGTAATTTGGTTGATCGCAAAGACATCATCAAGCTGCTTGAAATGACACAAGACAAAGCGATTGTTGTGATGGATGAAGCGTATATCGATTTCTGCCCTGAAGCATCAACGGTGGATTTGCTTGCTCAGTATCCGAATCTAGCGATTCTTCGAACTCTCTCGAAAGCATTTGCTTTAGCGGGTTTACGTTGTGGCTTTACGCTAGCGAACAAAGAGCTTATCGATGTATTGTTAAAAGTGATTGCTCCTTATCCAGTGCCAATCCCTGTTGCTGACATTGCCGTTCAAGCACTTTCAGAGCAAGGACTAGCGCGTGCTAAGTTCCAAGTTCTGGATTTAAGTGCTAACCGAGCGTATTTACAAGCCGGTTTACTAGGTATGCCTCAAGTGACGGTGTTTGATGGTTGGGGTAACTACCTACTGGTTAAATTCCCGAACGGCGATGAGTTATTTAAAGCGGCTTGGGATACGGGCATCATTTTGCGTAATTCACCAATTGAAGACTGTGTTCGTATTAGTATTGGTAATCGCGAAGAGTGCGAAAAGACACTTGGATTCATTCGTAACTTTTATCAGTAACGAAAGGCTTACCAGTAATAACATTTGCCAGTTTTAGTGGATTAATAATCGGCTGGCAAATGAAACCAATATTTTGGGTTAGCGTTGATTTTAGCTAGGCCAGCAGATTTAAAATTAAAAGGAAGTTCAAGTGAGTAAACAACAGAAAATACTTTTTATAGACCGTGACGGCACCTTAATTGTTGAGCCGCCAGTTGACTTTCAAGTAGACCGTTTAGACAAACTAAAATTCGAACCGTTAGTGATTCCTAGCCTACTTGCACTGCAAGATGCGGGTTATCGCTTAGTGATGGTGACTAACCAAGATGGTCTAGGTACAGATAGCTACCCGCAAGAAGAGTTCGATGCTCCACACAATATGATGATGGAGTTCTTTGAGTCTCAGGGCGTTAAGTTTGATGATGTTCTAATCTGCCCTCACTTTGATGAAGACAATTGCTCTTGCCGCAAGCCTAAGCTGGGTATGGTTAAAGAATACCTACAGGGCGGTAAAGTTGACTTCCAAAAGTCAGTCGTGATTGGTGATCGAATGACGGATCTTCAACTTGCTGAGAACATGGCAATTCGTGGTATCCAATACGGACCAGATGCGCAAGCTGAAGGCACGCTTAACTGGCCACAAATCGTTAAAGATCTGACGGTTAATGCGCGCATTGCTGAAGTGGTTCGTACCACTAAAGAAACGGACATCAAGGTGGCAGTAAACCTTGATGAAACCGGTGGCAACAAGATCGATACTGGCATGGGGTTCTTCGATCACATGCTTGATCAAATCGCGACACACGGCGGTTTCCAAATGAACCTGACTGTGAAGGGCGATCTACACATTGATGATCACCACACAGTAGAAGATACCGCTCTTGCTTTAGGCCAAGCATTGAAAGATGCATTAGGCGATAAACGTGGTATTGGCCGCTTTGGTTTCAGCCTACCAATGGATGAGTGTTTGGCTCAGTGTGCGCTAGACCTTTCTGGCCGTCCATACCTGAAGTTCGATGCTAAATTCAGCCGCGAGCAAGTGGGTGACCTTTCAACAGAGATGGTGGTTCACTTCTTCCGTTCTCTAACCGATACATTGGCTTGTACGCTACACCTTTCTTCTGACGGTAATAATGATCACCACATCATTGAGAGCCTATTCAAAGCGTTTGGCCGTACTCTTCGCCAAGCAATCAAAGTTGAAGGTAACGAGTTACCAAGCAGCAAAGGCGTTCTGTAAGGCTAACGTTAGCAAGGAAAAACAATGAAAGATCAAAAAGTCGTTATTATTGATACTGGTTGTGCCAATGTTTCCTCGGTGAAGTTTGCGATTGAACGTCTAGGCTACGCAGTTGAAATTTCAAAAGAACCAGAAGTTGTTCTTGCTGCGGACAAGCTGTTCCTACCGGGTGTAGGCACAGCAAGTGAGGCAATGAAGAACTTGCAAGAGCGCGACCTTGTTTCTCTTGTGAAGCAAGTAGAGAAGCCTTTGCTAGGTATTTGTTTAGGTATGCAGCTGTTAGGCAAATTGTCTCAAGAGAAAGGCCAAAAGGCTGACGAGTTAGTTGAATGCCTAGGTTTGTGTGACGGTGAAGTTCGTTTACTTCAAACGGGCGACTTGCCTTTACCACACATGGGCTGGAACACAGTAACCGCGACACCTAATCACCCTCTATTTAAAGACATTGAAGAAGGTGAATACTTCTATTTTGTTCACAGCTTCGCAATGCCGGTGGGTGACTACACAATCGCACAATGTGATTACGGTAATCCGTTCACAGCCGCAGTGCAAAGTGGCAACTATTATGGTGTTCAGTTCCACCCAGAGCGATCTTCGAAAGCTGGCTCTAAGCTGATTCAGAATTTCTTGGAATTGTAATAAGGATTAGGCAGCGGCTAACGTTGCCCTATAAGGAATGTAAATGATTATTCCCGCGTTAGATTTAATTGAAGGTCAAGTAGTTCGCTTATTCCAAGGAGACTACGGGCAAGTAACAGAATACAAAGTAGACCCAGCTGAGCAGTTTAACTTGTACCACCAAGCTGGCGCAGGTTGGCTTCACCTTGTTGACTTAACGGGTGCAAAAGACACAACGGCTCGTCAGTTAGACTTGATTGCTAAGCTCCTTGCTAGCACGCCTGCGAACATCCAGATTGGTGGTGGCGTGCGTAACGAACAAGATGTCGTTGATCTACTAGAAGCTGGCGCACAGCGCGTTGTGGTTGGTTCTACGGCAGTTAAGCAACCTGAGTTGGTTAAAGGTTGGATGGAGAAGTACGGTGCGGAAAAAATCGTGCTGGCTCTGGACATCAATATTGACGAAAGCGGCACACGTAAAGTCGCGATTTCAGGTTGGCAAGAAGATTCAGGTGTGACCATTGAAGCGCTGGTTGAAGACTACCTCACGGTTGGCCTTAAACACGTTCTGTGTACCGATATTTCACGTGATGGCACGCTAGAAGGATCAAACGTAGAGCTCTATGTTGATCTTTGTAAGCAGTACCCACAAGTACAATTCCAATCATCGGGTGGCATTGGCAGCCTAGCTGATATCGAAGCACTTAAAGGCAGCGGCGTTGCGGGTGTGATTGTTGGTCGTGCACTGCTTGATGGCAAGTTCACCACAGAGGAGGCATTTGCATGTTGGCAAAGCGAATAATCCCTTGTTTGGATGTCCGTGATGGACAAGTGGTTAAGGGCGTTCAATTCCGTAATCACGAAATTATTGGTGACATCGTTCCGCTAGCACAACGCTACGCAGAAGAGGGCGCTGATGAATTAGTATTTTATGACATCACCGCATCAAGTGATGGCCGTGTGGTCGATAAAAGCTGGGTGAAACGTGTAGCAGAAGTGATTGATATTCCTTTCTGTGTGGCTGGTGGTATTAAGTCTGCGGAAGATGCAGCACGCATTCTTGAGTTTGGTGCAGATAAAGTATCCATCAACTCGCCTGCATTGGCTAACCCACAGCTAATCACTGACCTAGCTGATAAGTTCGGCGTACAGTGTATCGTTGTCGGTATCGATTCATACTTCGATAAAGAGACGGGTAAATATCAGGTTTACCAATTCACAGGCGATGAAGCGCGTACCAAAGCAACCAAGTGGGAAACCAAAGATTGGGTGCAGGAAGTACAGAAGCGTGGCGCCGGTGAGATCGTGTTAAACATGATGAACCAAGATGGCGTTCGCAACGGCTATGATATCGACCAGTTAAATATGGTACGTTCAGTGTGTAATGTACCCCTGATTGCATCAGGTGGCGCAGGTGCGATGGAGCACTTTGCTGAAGCCTATAAAAAAACCAACGTGGACGGAGCACTTGCGGCTTCGGTATTCCACAAGCAAGTCATCAATATTGGTGAACTTAAACAGTATTTGAAACAACAAGATGTAGAGGTGCGACTATGAGTTTTGAAACCGCAAGCTTATCAAAAACAGAAGTAGGCGCATTGTCAGAGCGTATTAACTGGGAAAAAGTCGATGGCTTAGTGCCAGCTATTGTTCAAGATTACCAATCGAGCCAAGTGCTAATGATGGGATACATGAACCCTGCAGCACTTGAGAAAACGGGTGAAACTGGCAATGTGACGTTTTTCTCTCGCACCAAAGAGCGTCTTTGGACGAAAGGTGAAACGTCAGGCAACGTATTACAACTGCAAAACATCGCCTTGGACTGTGACAGCGACACCTTACTGGTTAAAGTTAATCCCATTGGCCCAACGTGCCACACAGGTACAACAACGTGTTGGGATGGAGACAAACAAGAAGAGTCTCAGATGGTGTGGCTTCATCAGCTTGAGCAGCTACTGGCTGCCCGCAAGGACGCAGACCCTGAGTCTTCTTATACTGCCAGTCTATATGCCCGTGGCACCAAGCGTATTTCGCAAAAAGTGGGCGAAGAAGGCGTTGAAGTCGCGCTTGCGGCGACGTCGGGCGATAAGGCGGAATTAGTGTGTGAATCAGCAGATTTGATTTACCACTTGATGGTTCTTCTTCAAGACCAAGGCTTGTCGATGAACGATGTGGTCAACAAGCTAAAAGAACGTCACAAGTAAGCTCTGTTTAGATTAATCGAACCACGTAGCAGATAGATAAAAGCCCCGTAAACAATTATATTTACGGGGCTTTTTAGCTTTTTAATTTTCAAGATTTCAAGATTTCAAGATTTCAAGATCTCTAAGCCCTGCGTCACTTTTTTAAACTCTGACTTTACGTCATTCCAAGGAGCCTAAGCGACATCAGGAATTTCTTTACTTAATCAAACATTTTAATTTTCTGACTTACCCGCAGCACTTTTTATATTTCTTCCCACTACCACAAATGCACGGGTCATTACGGCCGATCTTGAAGCTTTCAACCGTTTGGTTTAAGCGTGGGTCAATTTCAGGTTCTTCTTGCTCATTTCCTTGCTCGGGGAAAGTGCCATCAATGTAGTACCACAAGTCGTCTTTACGTATAAAGCGCGAGCGCTCTTGCATGCAGTATTGTGCGCCTTCTTCATTGAAGTAAGCTTTAAACTCAACAAAGCCTTCGTCTTGGTGTGAGCCTGCCTCAGTATCGATGACTTCTAGGCCTGCCCAATCACTGTCGATAGATTCGGCAATACCTTCTCTTTGCGCTTCTGCGTTGCAGCTAGGGTGGTAAGTCGCAACAACATAGTCAACCAAACCCAACACGTGCGCTGAATAACGTGAGCGCATCAACTGTTCAGGCGTTTCAACAGCACTGTGGTGAAGGTGCGCTGATTCACAGCACTGTTGGTAAGTATTTTTGCTACCGCATGGGCATAAAGACATAGTCAAATCCTGTAAAAATGGCCTCTGTTAAGAGGCCATAAATGAATGTGTTGGAGTTTATCAAGAAACGACTGCTCACCAAAGCTGAGTTTCGATTGAAGTTGCTGTGTGACGTGAACTATTTCAAAGTAGGAGACAGCAGGTCTTGGGCCCAAGAGGTTGCTTCGTCATAAGCTTGACCTAGCTCTGCTTCGTTGAGTTTGAGCAGTTTACGAATGCGCGTTGCTTCATCCCAGCGAGCTTGTTCATAAGCTATGACCATCGCCAAAATGGCACCTAATATACCCTTGCGCTCAATCAAGGCTTGTTTAATCTCATCATCGATCGGCACCGAGTCCAGTACTTTTACTAACGGCAGATCGAATAGGGAGTCGAGCAGCGAGAACATGCCAGTTAAAAAGGCTTGCCCGGGCTCAACCTTAACGTTCATTTTCTCGACCAACAGTTCACATTGGCGCGCGCGTATCACGGCTAAACCATAAAGTGAGTCTGGTTTATCTTCTTTCGCGGATGCGATAGCAACCAGTGACACTAGCTTACGTAGTTTTTGTTCACCAAGATAAACAAGCGCTTGGTGGAATGAACGAATCGGTGTTGATGAGCCACCAGCGGAGTTTACGTAAGAGAGCAGCTTATACGACATAGTCATATCAAGGGTAATCAAACGCTCTACTTCGGCAAAGTTGATAGGATCGTTGGCAATCTCTTTCAACAGTTGAACAATGGTTAAAAAAGCAGGGTTTAATGCGCGAGTTTGGATCATCTCCGGCTTACTGAAAAAGTAGCCTTGAAAGTAGTTAAACCCGGCTTGGATTGCTTCTTGGTATTCTTCGTGAGTTTCTACTTTCTCCGCTAGAAACTCGATATTCAAGTCTTTCAGAGTGTTCATGAACATCGCAGCTTTAGCGATTGAGATCAAACGTATGTCGAATTTGATAATTGATACGTAAGGTAAGAAGCGTTTCCATGCTTTGCTAGGCACAAAGTCATCTAACGCGATCGTGTAACCCGCATCATAAATTGTGATGATGGCTTCTAGCAGTTCGTCTGTTGGCTCACAGTCTTCCAGTACCTCGACAACTAAGCTCTCTTTCGGAAATAGAGTCGGGACTAGGTTAACCAAGCTTGCATATGGAAAATTAACGAATCCAAGCTTATCGCCCAATGTATTATAGTGGGTAGATAAGAAGTGGTCGGAAAGCAAACGGCTAGTAGCGAGCTCCGGCTCTACTTCAGGGAAAGTGTTCTTAGGACCATCCCTAAATAGCAACTCGTAACCTATGGTCTTCTTGTCTGCATCGAGTATTGGTTGACGCGCTACGTATGAATATTTCAACTTGGTACTGTGTTCGGTTTATTTTTGATAGACAAATAATAGCTAATTCAGGAGAAATTACCATATACAAGTGAAGAAAATCTGACCGATGATAATAATAAAAGTGAAAGTTTAAGCGTGATGCTAAAAGCGATTGCTAAACTCGCGATTCTGTAGTTCAAAACTTTGCGGAGTGAACACCAGAACTGATCCTTGGGTATACCAATCACCCAATACGATACGGGTTTTAGTGCAATTACTAGCACTATAGGAGTGTATGTTTGGACGGTGAGTATGACCGTGGATCATCAAATCGACGTTGTGTTGTTTCATCACATTTTCGACTTCTTGCTGTGTTACATCCATGATGTCGAGTGACTTTGTCTGCTTATCATCTTTGATATCAGACTGAACCTTGGAGACAATTTTCTTTTTGATAAAAAATGGAATTCTATTAAAGACCCATTGTAACCAGGGCTGATGCACTTTTTCACGAAAGGCGAGGTACTTTATATCTTCGGTACACAGAGTATCACCATGCAATACCACTGCTTTTTGTCCGTAGATATCGATAGTAGAAACTTCATCTAGAAGCTTTACGCCTGTTTGTTTCGCAAATTTTTTGCCAACTAAAAAGTCCCGATTGCCTTGTGTGAAATAGCAAGGTACGCCAGTGTTAACTAAGTCTATAAACGTTTGGCGAATTGAATTCGCGAACTCGCTTGTATCGTCGTCACCAATCCAGAATTCGAAAAGATCACCCAACACGTAGAGTGCATCCGCTTCTACGGCCTCGTTCTTCATGAAGGTTAAGAAGCAGTCTGTGATGTCTTGTCGTGACGGAGCAAGGTGTAGATCTGATATAAAATATGTTTTCATAGGTCTAAAAAAAGGGAGCGATTCGCTCCCTATATCCTGATTTTATCGGCTCATCAATTATTAATACTAACCGAAAGCAAGTGATTAAGCTTCGATTGTAGTACCAGTGATGATCACTTCTTCTAGAGGTACGTCTTGGTGCATACCCATAGAACCAGTGCTAACACCTTTGATCTTGTTTACGATGTCCATGCCTTCAACAACTTCTGCGAATACACAGTAGCCCCAACCGTCTAGGCTTTCGCTACGGAAGTTTAGGAAAGAGTTGTCGTTAACGTTGATGAAGAACTGAGAGCTCGCTGAATGCGGTTCCATAGTACGAGCCATTGCTAGCGTACCCACTTTGTTCGCTAGGCCGTTGTTTGCTTCGTTCTTGATAGTCGCGCGAGTTGTTTTTTCTTTAAGGCCAGAAGTCATGCCGCCGCCTTGAACCATGAAACCATCGATAACACGGTGGAATAGCGTGTTGTCGTAAAAACCGTCACGGCAATACTGTAGGAAGTTTGCGCTTGTTTCTGGTGCTTTTTCTTCGTTAAGTTGAACTTTGATGTCACCAAAATTTGTGTGAAGGATGATCATGATTGTTACCTTACTGTCTTTTTAATATGAAGTTCGAATTCTAGCGCATGTTGGCGGACTTTCAAATCACCAAATCATTAACTTAACTCGGATGTTTGAGGTAATTCCTGCTTTGGGGGATTACCTATTAAGGTATGACTTGTTATACTGCGATCTTATTTTTGATTAATCCATAAAATAGATAGAGATCATGCTGAAGATATATAACACGCTCACAAGACAGAAAGAGGAATTCAAACCAATTACAGCTGGCAAAGTCGGTATGTATGTCTGTGGGGTAACCATATACGATCTCTGTCATATTGGTCATGGCCGTACGTTCGTTTCATTTGACGTGGTAACTCGTTACCTGCGTTACCTTGGTTACGATTTGAATTTCGTTCGTAATATCACTGATATCGATGACAAAATCATCAAGCGCGCTAATGAAAACGGCGAGTCTTGTGACTCTCTGACTGAGCGTCTGATCGGTGAAATGCACGCGGACTTCGATGCATTGAACATGAAACGCCCAGATGTCGAGCCTCGTGCGACTGAATTCATCACAGAGATCATTGAGTTAGTAGAAAAGCTAATTCAACGTGGCTTTGCTTACGTTGCAAGCAACGGTGACGTGATGTTCGAAGTTAAGAAGTTTGACGAATACGGTAAGCTTTCTAAGCAAGATCTTGAGCAGCTTCAAGCTGGTGCCCGTGTTGACATCGATTCTGCAAAACGTAGCCCGTTAGACTTTGTTCTTTGGAAGATGTCTAAGCCTGGTGAGCCGACGTGGGAATCGCCATGGGGGCCAGGTCGTCCAGGTTGGCACATCGAATGTTCAGCAATGAACTCGTCTATTCTTGGCAATCACTTCGATATTCATGGTGGTGGTTCGGATCTACAGTTCCCGCACCACGAGAACGAAATCGCACAATCTTGCTGTGCACATGGAACCCAGTATGTGAATACTTGGATGCACAGTGGCATGGTGATGGTAGACAGAGAAAAAATGTCTAAGTCACTGGGTAACTTTTTCACTATCCGTGACGTACTTCAGCATTACGATGCAGAGACAGTTCGTTACTTCCTAATGTCTGGTCACTACCGTAGCCAACTAAACTACAGCGAAGATAACCTAAATCAGGCTCGTGCATCACTTGAACGTCTCTATACATCACTTCGTGGTCTAGACGTTACCGCAGCCCCTGCTGGTGGTGAAGAGTATGTGACTCGTTTCTCTACAGCGATGAACGATGATTTCAACACACCTGAAGCTTATTCAGTGCTGTTTGAAATGGCTCGTGAAATCAACCGTATCAAGACTGAAAGCATAGAAAAAGCAAGTGCACTAGGTGCGTTGATGCGTGAACTGGCAGACATCATCGGTATTCTTCACCAAGATCCAGAAGCTTTCTTGCAAGGCGATGCAGCAGGTAACGATGACGAAGTCGCTGAAATCGAAGGCCTAATTAAGCTACGTAATGACTCTCGCGCTTCGAAGGATTGGGCAAATGCCGATCTTGCACGTGATAAGCTGAACGAGCTAGGTATTGTTCTGGAAGATGGTCCAGAAGGTACGACTTGGCGTCGTAAGTAAATCTTATAAAAAGGGCTGATTTTCAGCCCTTTTTTCTAGCAAAAATTCTCTAATTTCACCTTTTTATCTTCAACTTTTAATTAACAGGAATATTTCTGTGGCTCAGATGTATTTTTATTACTCGGCAATGAACGCGGGTAAATCAACAACGCTTCTTCAATCTTCATTCAACTACCAAGAACGTGGTATGACACCAGTGATCTTTACGGCTGCATTAGATGATCGCTATGGTATCGGTAAAGTGAGTTCACGAATTGGTCTTCAATCTGAAGCTCAATTGTTTAAAAACGACACCAATATGTTTGAGGCAATTCAAAAACTCAACGAAGAAGAAAAGCGTCATTGTGTATTGATCGATGAGTGTCAGTTTTTGTCGAAAGAGCAGGTTTACCAACTAACAGAAGTGGTTGATAAGCTGCACATCCCTGTACTTTGTTACGGTTTGCGCACTGACTTCTTGGGTGAACTGTTTGAAGGTAGCCGCTACTTGTTGTCTTGGGCTGACAAATTAGTAGAACTTAAAACAATTTGCCACTGTGGCCGTAAGGCCAATATGGTAATTCGTACAGATGAGCACGGTGTGGCAATTGCTGAAGGTGACCAAGTCGCTATTGGTGGCAATGACCAATATGTTTCGGCTTGCCGTTTACATTATAAAGAAGCGTTAGGTAAATAAGCAGCCTACAAGTCGGCATTGCTAAAACCAATAGCGTTCAAATTAGAAAACGGTGACCTAGTGTCACCGTTTTTGTTTATTGAGCCGAGCTTTTGTTTTATTCCAAGCCGAGCTTCTATTTTATTCTTAGTCGATCTTTTGCTTTATTCGAAACCGAGCCTCTTTAATGCTTGATAGGCATGGTCAACGTCGTCGGGGATCGGCATCTCAATTTGAAAGCCCTGAGCGGGGTAGGATTTGATTCGCTCATAATCAGCAATCAATGCACCTAACACCATGTCTAACGGCAACTCTTCGTTAAAGTAATCATCCCAATTCTGCCATCGTGATGTCACTGTTATCTCGGAAGTTTCGTCAGGCCATTGCTTACAGAACGTTGCGTAAGTGCGTTTCTCCATAAAGGGCTTCTGAACTAGGGTCAGCCGTTTCGGTGATAATCCTCGCTGAGCCAGTAGCTCGTAGGTAAACCGTACATTTTCCCCAGTGTTTGTCGCGTGCTTCTCAATGATAATGTCTAAGTCAGGCACACCACTGTCTCGTGCGATAGAAGCGAATGTTTCTGCTTCTGAACGTTCAAAGCTTCCTTCTGTAAAACGTCCCATACCACCAGAAAAAACGATGTATGGCGCTATCTTTTGGTGATAAAGCTCGGCTGCATATTCAGCAACGCGAGTATCGTTACTGCACAACACAAATATACAATCTGAAGGCGTGATGTCATGACCCATCGACATGAAGTTCCAAAGGGTGTCGATCGAGTGATATAGCTTACCCTTTGAGTTCTTTGTTACAGGTTGCTTAGCTATGGATTGCTTAGTCATAAAGAGCGTCCAATGTGGAATCGAATTTAAACGAGTAACCTAAACCGAGGATCTTTTTAGAAGAGATCAGCTTGTCTGGGGTATCGACAATAGGAGGGAGTGGCTCGCTGCTATTGGCACTTTTTAATGCTGCTGCGTAGAACTCTGCCTTGCTCACTGTATTTGGTGTGGTGACATTTACGATTTCATTGTGCAGTTGATTGATGGCGAAATCGACTGCGCCAATCGCGTCGTTAAGGTGAAGCATGTTGGCAGGAGCTTGAGTGCTCACTTGCTTCAATTTACTTGCAAACCTCGATGGGTGACGGTTCGGACCAATCAATCCACTAAAGCGAAGAATGGTGTAGTCGATGCCAGAATCAATCACTGACTGTTCAGCTTTCAGCATCACGCGTGCATTGTCCGAAAATGCGGATGCTTGCTCGTTTTCTGAGGTAGAAAGAGTGAGTGAGGCGTCTTGCTCGTACAGAACTCCGGGCTTGGTTGGGTATACCGTCGTCGAACTGACCATAATGAGCTTTTTCACGTTAGCCTTCTGGCAAGCCCTGGTCAGTTGTTGCCAGTAGTCGGCGTACTCTTGTCCTGCTCCCTTTCTAAAGCCTGGAGGAAAGCTACCAATCACTATCTCAGTGTTGTTTTCGAGTAACAACGAATAGAGTTCGCCGATAGTCTCATCTGGCTTTGATGAGTCAAAACTAAACACTTCACATGGAACTCGTTTGTTCCCAACAGCGTCTGCACCTGCTTGGGTCGTTTTCGTGACCACAACTTGGTTACCATGTTTTTCTAAATGTTCAGATAAAGGTGCACCGACCCATCCTGCACCAACAATAAATATAGAAGCCATGTGTTCCTCACAACTGCAAATGACGAATTTACAATAAGCCTAACAAACCTTTGGTCAAAAATGAAAAAACTCCACGGCCGAAGCGAGTGGAGTTTTTACTAGAACCGTGGAGTTTTAGTTCAGTACGCGAAGTAACTTGTCTGCGCGCTCTGCCATCTGGATACCTTCGTCTGTTAGGTAACCACCGTCTGGCTGAGTGCAAAGATTCTTTTCGAATAGGCGCTTAACAGCGTCTTGAGTTTCTTGAGCAGCCTCTTGATGAACTTTAATTCCAGTAGCGGCGCTACTTACATCAAATTGAAGAAGGAGGTTTAAATCAGCAATATGTTCAGCGTTGTACTTCATAATTAACCTATATATTCATAACGTTCTCTACCTTCACCTTAGTGCGCATTAACGGCTCAAGCAATAGCAAATAAATAGAATTGATAAGTGATACCAAATTGAATGATTAATCGTCGTATGGTGGGTTTATTTTAGTTAGATTGCGTGATTTGCAGCCACTTAAATTCTGAACGATGTTTATTGGGAAGTGGTTGTAATATATTGTGTCACTAGAAATATATTGCATCCAGCTAATATTGTATAAAAAGGAAACGCATCAGTGAGAGTGAACAAAGTAGCATTAACGATCAGTATGCTATTTGCTATCTCAGGTTGTCAAAGTACACCCTCAGAGCAGACAGGCGCGAACCAAACCACAAATGACAATGAATCAACAGTAGAGGTCCGTTCATTTCAGTCTGTCCAAAGTGTTTACTCCGAGTGGGAGGCTAAGCTTGAAGAACACGCTCAATTGTCTCTCTATGCTCCAGAGAATTACAATGAACTATTAGACGCTTGGGATGATGCTGAAAGCATTTATGCGGATTTACTGAAAGATCAAACACGGTTAACCAAGAGTTACTCGATTTTTTCGACATTAACTTACGCCGAAGCCTTTGATGAAAAAATCGCGTTGATTCGATCAAATTATGACTCGATCTTAGTGCTAAAGGAAAAGGCTGACAGAGTATTAGCCGACTCGATAGTGCAAATGGATTACTTAAAGTTTCTTGGTGCCGACACTATGTTTGCATCGAGCTACAAGCGCTTGTATTTAGAATACAGCGAGCTGTTTGAGTATGTGCTGGTCGACGAACTTGAAGATGCTCAGGAAGCACAGGTAGAGTTTCTTAATAACGCGAGTTTGTTAGAAGTTAAAGTGGCCCACAAGAAGTACATCGAACCTTTGAAGGATGAGTTGGAGTTCTTGGAAGATGAAGATTTCGATGACGTTGTTCCACTGACGTTTGCTAAAGCGGCATCTCAAATTGCTTTAGCAGAAAGCCAAGTGAAAGCCAGTCCCCGTGAAAAGTCGATCATTGAAGACGCAGTTCACGCTGCAGAGTTCGAATTAAACCACGTGCGCAGTGTTGCTCATGAAGTCAAAGTACTAGCGAGCGTAAAAGGCGACCAGTTCGAACAGTCGGTTTTGAATGCAGAGAACCAGTTATTGAGCATTTCACGAGTGGTTAATGGTGAAGATCACCGTGATGTTGTATTGCGTCTTCAGTCTCAAAAAATTGTAGCGAGTGTTAAAGCGCTGAAAGGCTCAGACATGACGGCGTCATTAAAGTCAGAGATTAAAACTTTGACTGAGCGACTCGCTAAGTTAGAAAGTGATAATCAGAAACAAACACAGAAATTGGTTGAAGCGACCAAGCACAACCAATTGTTAGATGATCAGGTTACCAAGAGTGATGCTCATATAAAGAGCCTAGAAGAGTTAGTGGATAGTTTGAAAAGCTTAGGTGGTAAAGTTGCCAGCGAAAGTGACTCTGATGTGATTCTTCCTAGTATTGAATCTAGCATAGAGGATGCATCTAACGAACAATCATTAGAAGAAATGGTTGAACCTTCGGTTTAGTAAGACTAATTTCTTTATTTGTGATTGAGTTAAAAGCGCCTAAGGGCGCTTTTTTACGTTCTGTTGATCTATGTCAAAATCTGAAAACAAAAGTGTCCATTGAGTCATTATAGTGTACGTTATTCCTTTGGTTTTAACGTAACTTGTTGATATTTATAGATGTGTTGTTTTCTATGCTGATAACTAATCATTCAGCAGAGTTTTATTTTTACTACTAAAGTCGTATGAATTTGGAATAACTTGGACTAATTTCTTTCAACAGGATTGTGAGAGGCATTTCGAGCTTAAAATAGCTCTTGAATTCAGAAATGAAAGAGAGGATTATCGCGCTCCCGACGACATGTTTCAAAATGTAAATCATCATGAATCTAAACCAATTCGACTCATTATTACCGCCACAAATGGCTGAGCGCGCTGCAGATATTGGCGTAGGTAAAGCAACCAAAGATCCAATCAAATCTTTTCTCCTAGCGATCTCTGCTGGCATACATATTGGTATCGCGTTTGTGTTCTACACTATCGTGACTACCGGTGCTGGTGATTTACCGTGGGGTATTACTCGCTTATTGGGTGGTCTAGCTTTTAGCTTAGGATTAATCCTTGTTGTTGTTACTGGTGGTGAATTGTTTACCAGCTCGGTGTTGACGCTTGTTGCTCGCGCAAGTGGCAAGATTACCTGGCGTACATTAGTTAAGAACTGGACCACGGTTTATGTAGGTAACTTAATTGGTGCATTGCTGCTGGTGGCCTGTATGCTTCTGACTAAACAGTACATGTTCGATCATGGACAAGTGGGTTTGAATGCCATGGCGATTTCCCAACACAAAATGCACCATGATTTTATCCAAGCTATCGCGCTTGGCATCATGTGTAATGTGTTGGTTTGTATCGCGGTATGGATGACGTTTAGTGGACGTACACTGACTGACAAAATCGCAGTTATGATTTTACCTGTTGCGATGTTCGTATCAGCCGGTTTTGAGCACTGTATTGCCAACATGTTCCAAGTCCCTTTAGCTATCGGTATCAAAACATTTGCTCCCGCAGAATTTTGGACAATGACAGGCGCTAACCCTGCGGACTATGTTGATCTGAACATGATGGACTTTTTGATGAACAACTTGCTGCCCGTTACCATTGGTAACATCATTGGCGGTGGTATCTTTGTTGGTATGTGGTACTGGTTGATCTACCTACGTGACTAATAAGGGTGGCGTGATCCACCAAGCAAAGGTTTCGTGATTAATTCCGATTACGCGGTTAATCCAGTTTACGAGTTTACTGGGTAACTTGGACTCAGTGAAAACACTGAACTGACTTATGACATTTACAAGACGGCCTGCATTGCAGGCCGTTTTTATTTGTGGAAAACCTACTTATTCATTTCTTAAATTATCATGTGAACGCTCAATAGCGATGATCACCGTGTGTGTATATGTCTTTGAAAACACCCAAAGATCAAAGGTAATGATCTTTCCCTAGGTGGGAATGGACAAAAAAGGATCTATATTGATTTGGTTATCCACAATTTCTGTGGATAACCTGTCTCAAATTCAGTGAGTAACCAGATCTAAGTGGAGTAGGGAGGCTATTTCGATGCTGTATTTGCGCGAGAACTCGGCCTTCTTTAGTAAGAGATGTCTTCAATGAGAGCTGAAGTGCAAGTGCTAAAGAGCAGCTCATCATCACGAAGATAGCTAACATGATCATCAACTGATACTTAATCGCGATCATTGGTGATGCACCACCTAAGATCTGTCCTGTCATCATTCCCGGTAGCGTGACTAAGCCTGTAGTTGCCATAGAGGCCATAATTGGTGACATCGCTTTCTGTATCGCATTACGAACAAAAGGCGCGGCTGCATAGGAAGGAGACGCGCCCAAAGCGATAGCCGCTTCGTACTCTGATTTCTGCGTTTCAAAAGCCCCAAACAAATTCTGCAATGCCACGATATTACTGCTTAAGCTATTACCTAACAGCATCCCTGCAATAGGGATAAGGTACTGTGCGTTAAAAACCGGTGTCGGTTTAATGATGAAAAAGCAGATAAACAAGACAATAGGTACACAAGTTACAGCAAGGCTAACGGCTATAGGAGCTAAAAGTAGGTTTTTGGGGAGCCTAGATTTTTCAACAATTGAGCTTGCCCCAACGATGATCATTGCAAATAGCCACAGTAAATTGACCCATAAGCTATTTAAGGTGAACAAGTATTCTAGGTAAAGTCCCACTAGAAATAGCTGAATAACCATACGGATTATGCTGACAGAAGCCTCTTTACCAAGGCCGAGTTTTAACTTGTGGTTGATGGTAATGGGTAGCAAGAGAAGTGAGCTGAAGAACAATAACTGCCACCAAGATATATCAATAACGTCTTGCATAATGATTCCTTTTAAGTGGTCTCCATCATATCTGAAAGTGCCAAATGATGCATTTCAACTGTAAAGTCACCAATTCTAAAAATGATCAATCATTTAACAAACAAAACACAAAATAGTGGTTGTTTGAGGCTTTTTTAGCTACTACTTAGTAGGTAAAAAGTTAAAATTGGTTGTCAGATGGTTGCGTGCATGTTGGTTTTTAACATTTGTGAAATATACTTAATTCTTCACATTTGTTAATACTTTTTAATAACTTTGTTTAACTGAAAACAAGTTTGGATGACCTCAAAAAAGTATTGATTAGCAAGGGTTATAACGGGGGATTTGATTGAACCCTACTTTGTGTATGGTCTAAAATTTGTTGTTAGATACTCAAGAACTTTAGCCCCGTAGAATGGGTTACTCGAAATTACTAAATACAAAATAGGCAAAATGTATGAGTGATGTTAATAAAATTGAAACTGGCGAAAAACGCTCGTTGGAGTGGAAGTCTTTCCTCTTCATCGCGGTGGTTCTCTTTCCAATATTAAGTGTGGCTTTTGTAGGCGGTTACGGCTTCCTAGTTTGGGCACTGCAAGTGTTTGTATTCGGACCTCCTGGTGCTCACGGCGGCATGTAATGCCCTCTAGTAACAACATTTTTTAAAATCAATATTTAAGAGAGCTAAACATGAAATCATTTTTAGTTAAATTATGGCGCACAATGACTCGCCCTGCAGTACACATCAGTCTTGGTGTACTAACTATGGGTGGCTTTATCGCCGGTGTTATTTTCTGGGGCGGTTTTAACACAGCTCTAGAGCACACAAATACAGAAGAGTTCTGTGTAAGTTGTCACACCATGCGTGACAACGTGTACGTAGAACTACAAGAAACGGTTCACTGGAAAAACACTTCTGGTGTACGTGCTACTTGTCCTGACTGTCACGTTCCACATGAATGGACAGCAAAAATCGCTCGTAAGATGCAAGCATCTAAAGAAGTATTCGCTCAAGTATTTGGTGACCTAGATACACCTGAGAAATTCGAAGCTCGTCGTATCGAACTGGCTAAACACGAATGGGATCGTTTCTCTTCGAACAAATCTCTAGAGTGTAAAAACTGTCACAACTACGATTCAATGGACTTCGAGAACATGCGCCCAACAGCGCGTATCCAGATGAAGAATGCAGCAGAACGTGATCAAAGCTGTGTTGACTGTCATAAAGGTATTGCTCACAACCTTCCAATGGATATGGCATCAGCAAGCGGTATTGTTGGCGAGCTAGAAAATGTAGCAAGCAGCACATCTTACGCAAATGGTTCTGACGTGATCTCTATTCGTCACCTACCAATGTACACAGATGAAACAGCAACGGTTGAAGCGGGTCTACTAAGTCCTGCAAGTAAAGTTGCGGTTATCGACGAAAAAGGCGACATGATCAAGATTCAAATCGATGGTTGGCGTAAAGCGAAAGGCTTCGGACGTGTAATCCAAGAAGACTTCGGTATGAACATCTCAACTGCAATCTTGACCAAAGAAGTATCTCAAAGTGACGTTATCACTGTTGGTGAGAAGAAAGAAGATGAGCTTACTGGCCTTCCATGGGAAGAAGTTAACCTAGCACTTTGGATGAAGAAAGAGTCTATGGTTGATAACTTCGATCCAATTTGGAACGCAGCGGGTCAAGCGTACCAATCTAACTGTTCAACGTGTCACTCACAGCCAGATGAAGCTCACTTCAGCGCTAACGGTTGGGTAGGCATGTTAGATGGTATGATTGCATTCGTTAACTTCGATACAGATACAGAAGCACTTGTTCTTAAGTATCTACAGAAGCACTCATCAGATTTTTCTGAAGGCCATCACTAATAAGACGTCAATTGGAGTAACACAATGGCAATTACAAGAAGAAGTTTTCTGAAAGGTGTCGCTACTACAAGTGCGGCATCGGTTATCGGTCCAAGCTTATTGGCGTCGGCATCAGCGTCTGCAGCAGAAACAGACGGCGCGTGGAAAGTCTCTGGTTCTCACTGGGGTGCATTCCGAGCTCGCGTTTATGCGGGTAAAGTACAAGAGATTAAACCTCTAGAAATCGATCAACACCCAACTGAGATGTTGAAAGGTATTAAAGGTATTATCTACAGCCCATCACGTGTGCGTTACCCAATGGTTCGCCTAGATTGGTTGAAGAAGCATAAATACAGCGCAGACACGCGTGGTAACAACCGTTTTATTCGTGTGACTTGGGATGAGGCACTAGACCTTGTTTACCGCGAACTAGAGCGCGTACAGAAAGATTACGGTCCATGGGCGCTTCACACAGGTCAAACTGGTTGGAGACAAACGGGTCAGTTCCACAGCTGTACTAACCATATGCAACGTGCAATGGCACTTCACGGTTACTCTGTGAAGAAAATCGGTGACTACTCAACAGGTGCTGGTCAAACGATCATGCCTTACGTGCTAGGTTCTACTGAAGTTTACGCACAAGGTACATCTTGGGAACTTATCCTAGAAAACAGTGACAACATTGTTCTTTGGGGTAACGATCCAGTTAAAAACCTGCAAGTAGGTTGGACATGTGAGACTCACGAGTCATTCGCATACTTAGAACAGCTGAAAGAAAAAGTTGCTAAGAAAGAGATCAACGTTGTTTCTGTTGACCCTGTTAAAAACAAAACAGGCCGTTACCTAGAAAACGAGCAAATGTACATCAACCCACAAACTGATGTGGCGTTCATGCTTGGTGTTGCTCACGTTCTTTACAACGAAGATCTATACGACAAGAAGTTCATCGAAACTTACTGTCTAGGTTTTGAAGACTTTATCAAGTACGTTCAAGGTGAAACGAAAGATAAAGTTGAGAAGACACCTGAGTGGGCTTCGGCTATCTGTGGTGCAAGCGCGGACTCTATCCGTGAATTCGCTAAGATGCTGGTTAACGGTCGTACGCAGATTCTTGTCGGTTGGAGTATCCAACGTCAACAACACGGTGAGCAGCCTTACTGGATGTGTGCCGTTATCGCAGCAATGGTTGGCCAAATCGGTCTACCTGGCGGTGGTATCTCTTACGGTCACCATTACTCTGGTATCGGTGTTTCTTCAACTGGCTTCGCTGCTCCGGGTTCATTCCCGTTGAACATCGACCAAGGTCAATCGCCTAAGCACACTAACACTGATTACAACGGTTACAGCCGTGTAATCCCTGTTGCTCGTTGGGTAGATAGCTTGCTAGAGCCAGGTAAGAAGATCAAAGCGAACGGTTCAACGGTTACACTACCGGATATCAAGATGATGGTATTCAGTGGTAATAACCCGTGGCACCACCACCAAGATCGCAACAAGATGCGTAAAGCATTCAAGAGCCTACAAACTGTAGTGGCTGTTGATTTCGCTTGGACTGCAACTTGTCGTCACTCTGATATCGTGCTTCCTGCATGTACTCAGTGGGAACGTAACGATATTGATGGTTACGGCGCGTACTCTGGTCGTGGTTTGATCGCGATGCACAAACTAGTCGATCCTCTGTTCCAGTCTAAAACTGACTTCGAGATTATGTCTAGCCTAACTAAGCGTTGGGGTCGTTACGACGATTACACGCGTGGTATGGACGAAATGCAGTGGGTTAAATCTCTGTATGACGAATGTCGTGCATCAAACGAAGGCAGCTTCGAAATGCCTGAGTTTGCTGAGTTCTGGGAGAAAGGTTTCCTAGACTTCGGTAAAGGTAAGCCATGGACTCGCCACGCATCATTCCGTGAAGATCCAGAGATCAACGCACTAGGTACGCCTTCTGGTTTCATCGAAATCACAAGCCGTACTGTTGGCAACATGGGTTACGAGCACTGTCAAGAACACCCTATGTGGTTTGAGAAATCTGAACGTTCACACGGTGGTCCAGGCTCTGACAAACATCCGTACTGGCTACAATCTTGTCACCCAGACAAGCGTCTTCACTCTCAGATGTGTGAATCTGAAGAGTGGCGTGCGACTTACGCGGTACAAGGCCGTGAGCCAATCTACATCAACCCAATCGATGCTAAGAAGAAAGGCATCAAAGATGGCGACGTAGTACGTGTGTTCAATGACCGTGGTCAACTACTAGCAGGTGCTGTTCTAATGGATAGCTACGCACCTGGTGTTGTTCGTATCGAAGAAGGCGCTTGGTATGGCCCGATCAACGAGAAAGTGGGGGCGCTAGATACATACGGCGATCCAAACACACTAACTCAAGACATCGGTACGTCTGAACTTGCTCAAGCAACGTCAGCAAACACATGTTTGGTTAACTTCGAGAAGTTCCAAGGCAAACTGCCTCCAGTAACTTCATTCGGTGGTCCAATCGAAGTTTCTTAAGTCTTGTACTTAAGAACCAAGATTAAAGCTTGAATTAAAGCCCCTGTAAGCACTCTTACAGGGGCTTTTTGTTTTTCTAGCCTGTGTGCGGGATTTGTAATTAAGCATTGTCATAGCGCCAAGAGGGGGCGTTTTTGAGACCGGCTATAACGACGTGCCGTTTGGATAGGCTGTAGAACTATGAACTATGAACAATGAACAATGAACAATGAACAATGAACAATGAAGCAGGAAGGGAGTGTAAAAAGAATCTGTTGTAAGGACTTAGGCAGACGGAAACAAAAAGGCCGATACAAAGTATCGACCTAATAGAGACCTATGGAATTGAATCAGCTTGAGTTAAATCTCGAACATAAACCAATAACCGTATGCACAGATTAATGCGGGTATGCCTGAATATAATGTGGCCACAAGAGCCGCTTTCGGTGCCATTGCGATAGCAGGGAATAAAGCATCACCATCATTTGAAATTGCGTTACCGACCTGAGCTGAAAGTGGCAGTGCACCTGAAAGGTAAAGGCTAGTGACCAACAATTGTGGACCACACCCCGGCAGTAAGCCCATCAACACACCCGCCAGGGGGAGCATCATCCCCCAGCTTGAGAATAGCGTCGCAAAATCGACATTTGCAAGCACAGAGCCAAACTCGAAGAAAAGAAAAGCCACCACCACCCATGCAGTGACAAAGTTTGTATCTTGAGCTGTTTTTTGTAGTGGGTGAGAACCTATACATTTTTCATCTTCACTTACGGCCGATTTGTAATCCTCAATTTCACGAGTAAGCCCCCACAAAAACATCGAGCTGATCAGTAAAATCGTTCCCGTCCATTCCATAGACATCTCAGGCAGTGTCAGCAACTGGTTTACATCGATTTGAAAAGAGCCAAGCAGGGCAACAGCGGCTCCCGGAATAATAAGCACAGACCATAGGTAACCCTGAAGGTTTATCGCTTTTTTAGAGACAGGGCTTTGATCTTGAGGTTGTGAGGTACAGCTGTTTTCCGCTTCATTTCTCTCTGCCTGTTTCGGGCGTAAAAAGTCGTCTGCGTGAAACAAGTTTATGATTCGTCCTGAGGCGGTACCCACGATTACACCCATCGCCATCATGGCTAAACCTGTTTTGGGTTCGCTAGCAATTAACAGGAAGGCCGCGTCACCCATGGTTGAGACGAGTACAGCCACAACCGCACCAAATCCGAGTTTGCCTGAAATAAATTGTGTGGTGACCACAATCGCTCCCCCACAGCCTGGCAATGCGCCCATTAGCGCGGCGAATACAACTTGGTTTGAACGAGATTGATGGACGAGCTTATTGAAGACGTTATCTTTATTGATGTATAGACTTAACCAGTGGTAAATCGCTAGGGTTAGCGCAACGTAACATGACACTGCCCAGAAGGCGTCAGACAAGGTAGTGACCGTCAATTCTCGCGTAGCAGGAGCTGCAACTAACGCCGCAAGTGAAATAGGTAAAAGCAGGCGCTTAAAAGACAGTGAAAACTGAGTTGTTTTCGCAGCGCTGCTGCTTGGCAAAAAAGAGATTAGTCGATCCATAAGTGTCACTCAAAATTTGTGTATTAAGATAATCATATACGAATGATAATAATTATCAATTGCATTCGCTGTTTTTTTATCTTTTGTTACCATTGGCCAAACCCACGAAACATGACCAATCTAAAAAAATGAGGTAAAGTATGCCTAATAAAGAGAGACTCTAAAGGTAGAGTCATAATTGTTAGTGTAATAGGAAGAAACATGATTTTAGTTGTTGGTCACAAAAACCCTGATAGTGACAGTATTTGTAGTGCGTTAGTTGCAACTGAGCTTCTTAAAGCTCGTGGCGAGGAAGCGACACCAATTCGCCAAGGCGAGATCAACCGCGAAACTCAACACATTCTAGAAGTCGCTGGTGCTGAAAAGCCAGAACTTCGTACTTCTGTTGCTGGTGAGAAAATCTGGCTAGTAGACTACTCAGATCTTGCACAAGCACCAGACGATGTAGCTGATGCTGAGATCGTAGGTATTGTCGATCACCACCGTCTAGGTGACGTGATGACAGTTAACCCTATGGAAGCTTGGATCTGGCCTGTTGGCTGTACAAATACAGTACTTTTCAACATGTTTAAGATTGAAGGTCACGCTATCTCTCAACAAATCGCTAAACTGATGATGTCTGCAATTCTTTCAGACACAGTTGGTTTTGCTTCTCCAACATGTACTCAAAAAGACAAAGACGCGGTTGCTGAGCTTGCTGAAATCGCTGGCGTAACAGACGTTGATGCATTTATCAAAGCGCTTCTAATTGCTAAGACAAACATCGAAGGCCTATCTGCTGCACAGTTAGTAGAAAAAGACCTTAAAGGCTACCCATTCAACGGTCGTGATGTTGTCGTTGGTCAAGTTGAGCTTGCGACTCTTGAGCAAGTAGACGGCATGATCGAAGCGCTAGAAGCTGATCTTGAAGCGCGTTGTGAGAAAGATGGTCTAGCATTCGCTGCAGTAATGCTGACAGATATCACTACAGCTCAAACTCGTCTTCTATACAAAGGTGAGTGGGCTGATAAGCTGGTTAAATTCGAGAAAGACGGTGTATTGATGATGGAAAATACATTGAGCCGTAAGAAGCAAGGTTGGCCTTGGCTTCAAGGCGAGCTTGTTTAACCAAGTCGCTTAATTATAAACGCCTGCTAATTTAGCAGGCGTTTTTCTTTGAAGTAGGCTTTCTTCTTCATCGATAGTGTTTGAAGTTAAAAACACTCGGCATAAAATAGCTTTAAGAACATAGTTACTGACTAAAGTAGGAAATTGAGATGACTACACAGCTAGACGATAAAAAAATCGCTGAAATCAATAAGTATACGGGTGAGCAACGCCTGAAGTACTGTGTGAAAGAAATCGTAGCGAACCGTGAAGTATGGATCTTAACCGATGAACACGGTTGTGTAATGCTGAACACAGAAGATGAAGACTGTGTTCCTGTATGGCCAAATCAAGAGTTTGCGGAGTCTTGGGCGACGGGTGATTGGTCTGAGTGTAAAGCTGAGTCTATTTCACTAAACAAATGGCATAGCCGTTGGACTAACGGTCTAGAAGACGACGAGCTTGCAGTTGTTGTGTTCCCGAACGAACAGGAAGAAGGTGTTATCTTGTTCTCGGATGAGTTCGACTTCGAGCTGAAGAAGCAGGCTGCTAAGCGCTAATTCTCTCGTCAAATTGTAAGCCAGCGTTGTCTTACCTCGGGCAACGCTGTTGTTCTATTCTTCCCTTCTAAGCTGCTTTCCAACGTATTTTCGTCAGTACCCAATTAATTGATACAAGGGTGCTTGTTGAGCGGCTTCTGAAGCTTGCTGAAGTACACCTGTTTTGCTGTATCTTTTCAGTATTTTTCGCACAACTGGTTTTGCCTGTTCTTTTGTCATTCCCACTTTCAATTGAGGTTCATACAGTAGCTTTAGCAGCACTACATCTAAGGGGGATAACAAGTCTTCTGGCGTGTGATCATTGAAAATAGAAGGGTAGGCTTTATCTGAATCATTCGGCAGGCCTAGAACCTGTGTGATCTCTTCAACAATACATGCGACCAGCTTTCCTCTTGCTCTCGCTTGATCTACTGGGATCACAATTCCTGCATATACAATCTCCCCTTTGGAATTAGTTCGATAACCTGCAGTACAGATAGCGCTGTTTAGATGCTGTGTCGATTTCAGTTTGAGTACAGTTTTGGCTTCAGCTATCCACTGACTCTGCCTCGTGTATATCCATTTTACATTCGCTTCAGACTTATTTTTAACGATTGTTATGGGGTGCTGGGTCACTTCGGACAAGTGTTGGAGATGAAGTTCCGTGAGCTCCTGATGCAGGTCTTTATCACCCACTCGATGATCGATCCATATCTTAATAGGTTGTTTCCATTTAGCGAGGAGCTTGTCGCCTTGTGAATATTCGTGTTGAAGTGCGACGTGATAAAAGGCAGTTTCGACGAAGGTTCTATCTAGCCATGTGAGTGTTGTGCTTGCTGCATTAAAGGACAGCAGCGCCAACAAGAGGGAAAGCATTGAAGCTCTTGGTAACATATCTTTCCCCTTTGCGGAATATAGCGCTATCACCGATTAATGGCTTGGTGCTTTATAGAAGTGGCTCTCAACTAACCTTTGTGTGATTTGGTGAGTTGGGTTAGTCAGTACTTCATGTGTTTCGCCACTTTCAACCACATTGCCTTCGTGCATGACGATGATCTTATCTGTGATGTGTTTAACAATGCCGATGTGTTGGGAAACATAAACGAACGATACGCCCATCTCTTCTTGAAGTTCTAGGAACAGATTGATGATTTGCGAACGCATCGCCATATCCAAACCATTCAACGCTTCATCAGCCACAATGATGGAAGGCTGAAGTATCAATGCGCGAGCCAAACAAACCCTCTGCTTCTGGCCTGCAGCAAGCATCTGAGGATAGAAGTAAGCATGTTCTGGTAGAAGCCCAACACGTAATAATGTGTCCTTTACGCGGCGCATGCGGGCTTCTGGTGGCATGTTGGTATTTCGCTTCAACGGTCCTTCAAGGATTCGACCAATCTGGATGCGTGGATTTAGCGAGGTGTTCGGATCTTGGAAGATCATTCGAATCAGTTTACAGCGAGTTGAGTAGTCTTTGTGTTCTAGCTTTTCACCGTTCACTCGGATCTCACCTGCTGTTGGTTCCACCATACCCGCTAGCATTCTAGCTAATGTCGATTTCCCCGACCCATTCTGACCGATAAAACCAATAGTCTGTCCCGCTTCAAGGGAAAAGCTAACTGGCTTCACTGCCTGATGAATCTTTTTACGGAAAAGACCAGAGCGAGTCGTAAAGTCTTTAGATAAATCACTGACCTCTAATAATGCACTCATGATTTCTTTTTCTTCTCCATATTCAGAGGGAAATGACAGTTAAATTTGTGGGTCTTTATACGTTTAGTATGCGGGATCTCGACACACTGTCTTTGCGCGTATGGACAACGTGGTCCAAGTCGACAACCAATCGGAAGGTGCTGCAGCGGCGGAATTGACCCTGGTAAAGATTGCAGTTTTTCTTTATGGGGAATCCAGTCGTTAAAATCGGGCATCGCTTTTAGCAGTGCAACGGTGTAAGGATGCTTTGGTACATCCAACAGTTTTGTCGTATCTGCAGACTCAACGGACTGACCGCAGTACATCACGGTTATTCGTGTCGCCCATTGAGTGATGGTCGTTAAATCGTGCCCAATGAGGAGAATTGTCGTGTTATGAAGTTGATTCATTCGGCTCAATAAGCGCAATATTTGAGACTGCGTAATCGGGTCTAAATCGTTGGTTGGCTCATCGGCAATTAGCACTTTTGGCTTGGCAGCGATCGCCATGGCGATCATGACTTTTTGACACTCACCATCGGTCAACTCATAAGAATAACTGTCCATTAGGTGAGAGTGATTTTTGATCCCCACTTTATGCAGTAATGCTATTGCTTGCTTTTTTCGCCACTTAAACCGTTGCCACCATCGACCTTCAAATGAACGCGAAGGAATCGCCTCTATTAGCTGGCGTCCTACTTTTTCGGAAGGGTCAAGACACGTCGATGGTTCTTGGAAGATCATCGCGATATCGCGAGCGATCACACGGCGTCGTTCTTTGGGCGTCAGTTGTAGCAGGTCGATATTGCCAAGGCGCATTCGGTCGGCAGACACTTTCCAGTTTTCTTTGCAAACACCAACGATCGCTTTTGCAACCAAGCTCTTACCAGAACCTGATTCACCTACTAAGCCACGAATTTCTCCCTCATTGAGGGTAATACTCATTCGATCTACTGCTTTAACCATCCCTTGAGGGGTCTCAATCTCGATAGTTAGATGTCGAATATCAAGTAACGGCATTATTCGATTCCTGCATTTAGCGCTTGGCGAACACCTTCACCGACAAGGTTAATCACGATCACTGTAAACATAATGGCTAAGCCGGGTAGAGTTACTGTCCATGGCGCAAGGTAAATCAGCTCTACAGAGTCACCCAAAATTGAGCCCCATTCGGTACTGGGTGCTTGAGCGCCAAGCCCTAAGAAACCCAAGGCCGTGATATCAAGAATGGCGACTGACAATGCCAGTGTAATTTCAAGTGCCACTACAGTAAGAATATTAGGAAGGATTGAATTCCATAACAGGTAGAAGTCATTCGCACCATCAAGGCGAGAAGCCAAAATATAGTCTTTTTCTACTTCTGCATGCACGGCAATGTATACCGAACGAATAAAGCGTGGAATCAATGCCAAACATAAGGCTAGCAAGATATTAAACTCGCCAAAGCCAAGAAATGCCACGAAGATAATCGCGAGTAGCAGCGACGGAATAGACATTACTGTGTCAAGCAGGTGGTTTAGCGTACTTGATAACAACCCGCGAGTCATACCTGCAAGTACGCCAATCAGACAACCGATGACTGCTGCGATAAAGGTAATCACCACTGCGGCACCAAATGTCAGCTGAGAGCCAATAATCAGACGGGATAGAATATCTCGGCCTAAATCATCAGTACCTAGAAAATACTCAACTGTTCCAGCAGGATCCCAAGAAGGAGGTGTTAGTAGGTGTCCCGTCTGCTCTTGAGCATCATGCGGTGCTAGCCATGGTGAAGTGATGGTGATCAAAATGATCAAGACCAAACACCATAGTCCAAACATTGCGAGATTATTGCCACGGAAGCTGCGCCAGAAACGCTCGAATTGGGTTGGAATCTGTTCTTCTTGGTAGACGTTATTTGTTAGCATACCATTCCTTCCTTACCAGAGGATTGACCATCGCGCCCAGTAGATCGGACAGTATATTCGCGGTCAAAACCAAGGTTGCTACCACAATTACACCAGCTTGAATTGAAACGTAATCTTGATTGGATAATGCATCCAGCAACCAGCGGCCAATACCCGGCCAGTTAAAGATAGACTCGGTGATGATAGCGAGCGTTAACATACTGGAGAGTTGAACGCCGACCTTAGGAATAATCGGTGGTATTGCATTTCTTAATACGTGTTGAGTGACGATCTCTCTTGTTGAAAGACCTTTGATTCGTGCGGCACGGATGTAGTTTTGAGCCATCACTTCAGCCACTGACGCTCTCATTAGTCGGATAACCTGGGTTGTTGGAGCGAGCGCCAAAACAAGACAAGGTAACGCCATATGGTCTATTACGCTCTGTAGGGCGTGTGCTCGATAGTTACCTTCGGCAAAGAAGGCATCAATCATTGCAAAGCCAGTCACGTGTTCAATTTCGTAAAGTAGATCGTATCGCCCCCCAACAGGGAACATCTCGAAGTGCAGTGAGAACACCATGATCATTAGCAATGCGACCCAAAAAATAGGTGCTGAGTAGCCTGCCATTGAAGTAAACGATATGGTGGTATCAACAAATTTTCCTTGTCTCATACCGGCAATTGTGCCGAAAGGGATGCCGATAAACAGTGCGAGTAAAAAAGCAAAGAAGCACAATTCTAACGTCGCAGGGAATACCACGACAAGCTCTTCGATGATAGGAACACCGTGTTTGCTCAGGCCGAAATTCAGCGTCGATAATTCGGTGACGTAGCTAAGCCAGCCGGGCCAAAAATCTTGAATTGCCCAAGGTGAGGTTTGGTCTAATCGAAGTAGAGCAAAGCCCACTAAAGTCAGAATTCCAAGTGTAATAATGAATAAGTTTACACGTCTTAATGTATACCAAAACATCAGTTCACCTCCCTTCTGACTTGATCAAAAGGTTGAGCATTAAAAGGACTGCGTTTAAAACCTGCTAGCGAACGATCGTGCACACGGAATTGCACGCCGTGAGCGAGAGGTATCACAGGAACTTCTTCATTAAGAATGTTTTGGGCTTGTCGATACAAGTTCACGCGATGCCTTTGTTGATTAATCTCTAATGCCAAGTCGAGAAGGAAATCAAAGTCTGAGTTGCACCACATAGAGACGTTTAATCCCGCGCGTTCCGAACTACATGATAGAAGTGGACGCAAGAAGTTGTCTGGGTCGCCCGTACTGCCAATCCAACCTGTGAGCAACAAATCTGTTGAGGAAATTGAAGACAGCTGTGTTCGGTCAAATCGGTCGTCGGTATAGAGTTTGAGTTCAATACCAATATCAGCCAAGTTTGCTTGGATCAGTTCTGCCGTTTTTCTTGGACTTGGATTGTATGCGCGTGGCTCTAAAGGCACCCACATTGACAACTCTAGCCCAGGTTCTACGCCAGCTTCTTTAAGAAGCGCAACAGCATAGTTGCGGTCATAGCGAACTTGAACACTGTCTTTTTGGTAAGCCCAAGAAGTTGGAGGCAACAGCGTGTAGGCTTTCGTGCCCGTACCGTAATAAACCGAGTCGAGAATGTTTTGGCGGTTGATGGCCAAATTCAACGCCTTTCTTACACGAGAGTCACGCAGTGCAGGGTGCTCAGTGTTGAGCGCGATGAAAGAGACATTCACCGCAGGCGTGGCGGAAATCTTTAACTCTTTATGAGCTTGAATAATTGGGATTTGGCTAGAGATCGGAGAATTCAACACGTCACACTCATTGCGAAGCAGCTTGGCCAGTGTTCCGGTACCACGTTGGGAAGTATCAAATACGACTTGGTCCATTTGTACTTCACCCTTCCAGTAATGCTTGTTCTTTTTCAAGCGTACAAGATCATTAATTTGATATTCATCCAAGTAGAAAGGGCCTGTGCCTACGGGCTTGGAGTCTATTTCATTTTTTTCATCTGTGGTAATCAGCTTGTTGGCATACTCTTTGGAGTGGATAACCGCATAACTGGTGGCGATATTGTTAAGAAATGAATTATCTGGGCGACTTAACTGGAACTTCACCGTTAGGTCATCCACCGCTGTGATTTCAACAATCAGGTTTTGAAAGTCGATGCCAGCGAACCATGGATATAAACCGCCACCCACATAATGGAATGGGTTTGAACTATCAATAATTCGTTCAAAACTAAAGACTACATCCTGTGCATTCATGGTGCGGGTTGGGGTAAACCAATCTGTGGTTTGAAACGCAACATTAGGGCGCAGCTTGAAAGTGTACTCTGTACCTGATTTATCGACAGACCAGCTTGTTGCCAAGTTCTGTTTTGGTCGGTAAGTCATAGGATCAAGAGTGAGCAGGGTATCGAAAATTTGAGGGCTCAGCGATTCTGAGGTAATGCCACTATCAACCAATTGTGGATTGAAGGTACTAGGATTACCTTGGCCGCAATAAATGAAGCCTTTTTCACGGATTTGCTCGTGAGTGACACTTTCACCACATCCAGCTAAAAAGCCAAGCGTGCAGATGCTAAGTGATAGTCTTATTAGTGCTTTCATAAAAAGAAATACTTTTCGAAACGAGGCGTTAGAGGAGCCTCAAGATCCCGACAATTTAACATTTTATTTATTCGGCTCCAAATAATAATCAAGTGTGGACAGCTATTTATCGTTAGCTTGCCCTACAATCGCGTACTTCCTCACCATTCCTCGTAATTGGTTATAGGTTAACCCAAGTAATTCTGCTGCTTGCTTCTGGTTATACTTGCTCTGTTTTAGTGCTTGATTGAGTAATTTAATGTCTTGCTGTTCTTGCCATGCTTTATAATCAAGCGGCAAAGAAAATGAGTGCTCTAATGGAGTATGGCTGTTGGACAGATCATTGCCAGTTTCGTGCGTGGAATCTTGATCTATTTGCCATGTTGGTTTAAAGGGGTTAAACACCAAAGATTCAATAGGATATGGATCTTTACCGTGCTGGTAGATAGCTCGTTCAACGACGTTTTTGAGTTCTCTCACATTTCCCGGCCAACAATAATCCAATAGTGCCTCAACAGCAGATGGAGCAAAACCGACAAACAGCTCCAATTCTAACTCTCGACACATCTTAATGGCGTAGTATTCTGCTAGCAGCGTGATGTCTTCTTTTCGTTCGCGAAGAGGTGGGATAGTAATGACATCAAACGCCAGTCTATCTAATAAATCGGGTCTGAATTCGCCTTTTAACGCCATGTCTGGTAAGTCAGCATTGGTCGCACACACCAGTCTTACATTGGCACTTAGCGCCTTTTGTCCGCCAACACGCTCATATTGCCCGTATTCAATAACACGCAATAGCTTCTCTTGAACGGCAAGGGGGGTGGTCGCTAGTTCATCTAAGAACAGAGTTCCACCTTCAGCCCTTTCAAAACGACCTTGATGACGACCTTTTGAACCGGTAAAAGAACCTGATTCATGACCAAATAACTCTGAATCAATCAACCCTTCGCTAAGGGTTGAGCAGTTCAGTGAGATCAATGGCTGGTCCCAGCGCCTTGAAAGGTAATGCAGCCTTTGAGCGATTAACTCTTTACCTGTACCACGCTCCCCGATGATCAGAATCGGTCTTTCGATTGGTGCGAGTTGAGACACTTTATCCAAAACAGAGAGAAAACTAGGGGATTCACCAATGAGATTCTGCTGCATAATGGGTCCTTGTATGGTCTGATTTCCAATGGGCATGATATAGAGAGCTTTATTTACATCACTTGATGTAAATAGCATTAGTCACAAAGCTGTGGTGGTGAAAAATACCAATACTTGGCTAAATTCATCATAGCATGGTTCGGGTTAATCACCATTTTATTGTAAGTGTTTGATAAACAATGGCTTAAAAGTTGGCACGCTACTTGGATTACTTATGGTAGGTTTAACAACAAACGTAGATTTTTGAGCAAGTGGATTGAGAAATCGAAAAACGATTTAAAACCTATTTGCCATTATTGCAATTAAGGAGTTTCTTATGGGTATTTTTTCTCGCTTTGCAGACATTGTAAATTCAAACATCAGTGCACTATTAGATAAGGCTGAAGATCCTGAAAAGATGATTCGCCTCATTATTCAAGAAATGGAAGACACGCTGGTTGAGGTTCGTACTAACTCAGCAAAAGCTATTGCAGACAAGAAAGAGCTAGCACGTAAAGTTGAAGCTATCGAAACTCAGATTCTAGATTGGCAGAATAAAGCGACACTAGCCCTGACTAAACAACGTGAAGATCTGGCTAGAGCGGCACTAATCGAAAAGCAAAAACTTGAAGATATCATCAAGGGCCTTCATACCGAGCAAACTTTGGTTCATGAAACCATCGAAAAACTAACCAGTGAGATCGGTAAGCTTGAAACCAAAATCGCCGAGACTCGTGCAAAACAGCAAGCACTAATGATTCGCAATAATGCAGCAAGCAATCGTCGCGATGTTCAAAAACATCTGCATTCAAGCAAAACCAACGAAGCAATGGCGAAGTTTGAGCAATTCTCACGTAAAGTGGATGAATTAGAAGCTGAAGCTGACGTTTACGCAAAAACCGGTAACGCAAAATCTTTAGACCAAGAGTTTGCAGAGCTACAAGCTCAAGACGAGATTGAAAAAGAGCTGGCGAAACTGAAGCAACAAGTTGAAAACCGCGATAAATAATTTTAGGAGTTGTCTATGTCAACATTTCTAATTGCAGGTCCACTGATTGTCTTTTTGATCTTCGTGGCACCGCTATGGTTATTTTTACACTACCGCAGCAAGAAGAAATCCAGCAATGGTCTTTCAGAAACGGATCTTCAGCGTCTGCATAAGCTTTCTGAGCAAGCTGAGTCGATGCAAGACCGAGTGAAAACGTTAGAAAAAATACTGGATGCGGAGTCACCTAACTGGAGACGAAACTATGAGTAGAGAACTGTATCGCGATCCGATTAACGGTAAATTGTCTGGCGTGTGTGCCGGATTAGCGAACTATTTTGGTATTGAAGTTTGGTTGGTTCGTATCTTAGTGATCTCAGCCGCACTGCTAGGTGGTAGCTTTTTGGTGTTATTAGCGTATTTAGCTTTGACATTTATGCTTGAAAAACAACCACCTCAATATGTCGATCAGATGAAAGCCAAACAAGAGCACACACTCAAGCAAAAACCCTGGGAAAAAGGGCAAACAGCAGAGTCTTTGTTGGGCACTTTAGAGGGTGATTTCCAGACGTTAGAGACCAGTGTACGCAATATGGAAGCTTATGTGACTTCGGACACTTTTAAAGTCGACCGTGCATTTAAGAACATGTAGTGGTTAAGCCTTAAAAAGATTAGATAACGGTTTAGGAAAATTTATCCCAAGCCGTTATTTTTTTTAATAATTTTGTCTAAATAAATCTTACGATAACTGGTAAGTTACATGTGATTAATCTATGTTAATAAAATATTTATAGATATGGATGATCGCAATGTACAAAGCCTCCCTAGTCCTATTGGTGACCTTATCCGGGTTATCTGGGTGTGGTAAGGAGCTCCCTCCGGTTCCAGAACCCGAATCACGACCAGCCAAACTCTTCACCGTCTCGGTCGGTAACAATGCCTTCGAACGAAATTTTCCTGCGACTACTGAAGCGGGCGATAAAGCCGTATTGGCATTTCGAGTCCCCGGTTTACTAAAAACGATCGATGTCACTGCGGGGCAACAGGTCTCCAAAGGTGATGCATTGGCAACGCTTAATCCTGATGAGTATCAGTTGCTAGAAAAGCAGGCAAGAGCTAACTTCAAACTTGCCGATGTGCAATACCAACGTTCCATTAAGCTACGTAAGGATAGAGTGGTTTCTGAGCAAGATTTTGACCAAGCGAAAGCAAATCATAACTCTGCGAGAGCGGTTTTAAATCAAGCAAAAGCTAATCTTCGCTACACCACACTTGTTGCGCCTTATGAGGGTACTATTTCTATTATTCCTGCTGAAAACCACGAATACATCGCGGCTAAGCAAGGTGTAATGAATATCCAAACGAATCAGATCCTCAAAGTTGTCTTCTTATTGCCTGATCAATTAATTGCACGCTTTTCTGCAGGGTTTGAGACAGACGCAACTATGGTATTCGATGCCTTCCCTGAACATTCTTATGTCCTCACCTTTCAAGAAGTCGATACCGAAGCCGATCCTAAAACCGGTTCATACAAGGTCACTATGGTAATGGAGAGACCGACTGATATAGGCATCCTGCCGGGTATGTCTGGCACGGTTAACCTTGTTTCTTCACAAGCAGCGGCGACAAAAATTCCAACCTCAGCAATGATGACCAATGGAGATGATGTCTCAGTATGGCGCGTTAACAACGATGGTATCGTCGAAGAAGTCGCGATAGTCATTGATGAAAAACGGCATATTATTTCGGGTCTTAACGACGGAGATCGCGTTGTGACCTCGGGCGTTAATGGATTAGAAACTGGTGTCAAAGTTCGTGAGTGGATCAAGGAAAGGGGGCTCTAACATGAAGACAGTATCAAAAGCCATCGGCCTATCATGTTTGGCGTTGTTGACAGCCTGTAAAGACAAAGGTGTCACTGAAGTCGAAAAGCTTCCTCTTGTTAAAGCCATTGAAATCTCCGTCTTAGACTTTAACGATAAACTCTATTTTCCAGCAGTGGCTAATGCTGCTGAGAAAGCGCACCTAAGTTTCCGTGTCGCTGGTGAGATTTTTAAACTTGATGTCAAAGAAGGTGAACAAGTTAAAAAGGGTGATGTTCTTGCCGAGTTAGATCCAACAGATTATCAGTTGGACGTTGATAACGCTCAAGCTAGATACACAGTGATTAACAGCCAATACAGACGTTCAAGTCCGTTGGTCAAAAAGGGGTTATTGGCTAAGTCTCAATTCGATGAGATTGCCGCTCAGCGTCAAATCGCTTATGCCGAGTTAGAATTGGCAAAACTGCGTTTGTCATTTACCAAGCTTCGCGCACCGGTTGATGGAATTATCTCTCGTGTCAGTGTTGACCAATACGAAAATATTCAGGTTGGCCAACAGATTGTGAATATTCACAGTGTTGAGGATGTTGAAGTTGTTATCCAATTGCCTGACCAAATCTATGTAAATCAACCAAATGAAGCGACTATCTCGAATATTGAGGCAGTAGTTAGAGTTCCAAGTGGGAATGAATACAGTGCGGGGATAAAAGAGTTTACGACTGAACCCGATCCAAACACAGGTACATTTACCGTCACGCTTGCTTTACCTATGCCAGAAGATGATTTGATTCTTGACGGTATGGCCGTTGAGGTCACGTCAAATGGGCGTGATATCGGGTTGAAATTAAAAGCCGGCGTACTTATTCCTATTGAGGCTGTGTTCAATGCCGATGGGGATGAGTTAACTCGTCAAAACTCTTACGTGTGGATTCTTAATGACGACAATACAGTATCTAAACAGCAAGTCGTATTAGGCAAAGCGAATCAGAAAACATTGCAGATAATCAAAGGATTAGAAATGGGGCAGCATGTCGTTGTTGCAGGCGTATCGCGATTGCGAGATGGGATGACAGTGGAAGTATTGTCTCAGGAGACGAACAATGAGTGAAGTCAATAACAAGCCCCAAAGTGACGATCAACAGGGTGATGACCAAATCACTGGAGTGGCGGCTTATTTTATACGAAATAAGGTCATTAGCTGGATGCTATCACTGATCTTTCTTATTGGTGGTGTGTCTGCATTCTTTGGTTTGGGCCGTTTAGAAGATCCTGCCTTTACCATCAAAGATGCCATGGTAGTGACCTCTTATCCGGGAGCGACGCCTCAGCAAGTGGAAGAGGAAGTGACTTACCCATTAGAGAAAGCGATTCAACAGCTTACCTATGTTGATGAAGTTAACTCTATCTCTAGTCGTGGCCTGTCTCAGGTTACGGTAACGATGAAGAATAATTACGGCCCTGATGATCTTCCACAAATTTGGGATGAACTTCGACGTAAAGTGAATGATTTGAAAGGTCAACTGCCACCCGGGGTAAATGACCCTCAAGTCATAGACGATTTTGGTGATGTTTACGGCATTTTGCTTGCCGTAACGGGGGACGGTTACAGTTACAAAGAGTTACTTGATTACATTGATTACCTAAGGCGAGAGCTAGAACTTGTTGATGGGGTCAGTAAAGTCTCGGTATCCGGCCAACAGCAAGAGCAAGTGTTCATTGAGATATCGATGAAACGGATCAGCTCTCTGGGTTTGTCTCCAAATACTGTATTTAACCTTTTATCCACTCAAAATATTGTTTCAAGTGCAGGTGCTGTAAGGATTGGTGACGAGTACATTCGAATCCATCCAACAGGAGAGTTCCAGAATGTTGAACAGCTCGGTGATTTGATTCTTACGGAAGGTGGCGCTCAAGGGCTTATCTATCTAAAAGATGTGGCGAATGTAACTCGTGGTTATGTTGAAGTGCCTACTAACATCATTGGCTATAACGGGAAGCTCGCACTTAACCTTGGTGTTTCTTTTGCACAAGGCGTGAACGTGGTCGCAGTGGGTGAAGCCTTTGATCGAAGGCTCGCCGAGCTGAAATACCAACAGCCCGTAGGTATTGACATATCTGAGGTTTATAACCAACCCAAAGAAGTCGATAAGTCAGTTAGTGGATTTGTAGTGAGTTTAGGACAAGCGGTTGCGATCGTAATCGTAGTGTTGCTGTTCTTCATGGGATTACGATCGGGTTTGTTGATTGGTTTGATACTGCTATTGACCGTTTTCGGTACCTTTATTTTCATGCAGTACTTCAAAATCGATCTTCAACGTATTTCATTGGGCGCGTTGGTTATCGCGCTGGGGATGCTGGTGGATAATGCCATTGTGGTGGTGGAAGGGATATTGATCGGCACGCAGAAGGGGCGAACCCGAATGCAGGCCGCCACAGATATTGTGACCCAAACCAAATGGCCACTGCTTGGTGCAACGGTTATTGCGGTCACCGCTTTTGCCCCAATCGGTTTGTCTGAAGACTCAACGGGCGAATATTGTGGCACCTTGTTCACGGTTCTACTTATCTCCTTGATGCTGAGTTGGTTTACGGCCATCTCACTCACGCCATTCTTTGCCGATATGTTCTTCAAAGGCCAGAAAGTCGATCCAGATAGTGAAGGTAAAGACCCATACAACGGGATGGTTTTTGTTATCTATAAAAACTTCCTTGAGTTCTGTATGAAGCGTGCGTGGCTCACGATGTTCGTTCTGATTATTGGTTTGGGTGCGAGTGTTTACGGCTTTGGTTTTGTAAAACAAGCCTTCTTCCCATCTTCGACTACGCCAATGTTCCAAGTGGATGTTTGGATGCCGGAAGGTACCGATATTCGTGCGACCAACACTAAGCTTAAAGTGCTTGAAGGTTGGTTAGCAGAGCAGGACGAAGTTGAGCACATCACGACAACGGCAGGTAAAGGCCTACAACGTTTCATGCTGACTTATGCGCCAGAGAAAAGTTATAGCGCATACGGTGAGATAACGGTTCGTGTGAAGAGTTATGAAGTACTTGAAGGTTTGATGTTGCGCTTTCGTGAGCATGTAAACGGCCAGTTCCCTGAAATTAATTACAAACTTAAGCAGATCGAATTAGGTCCTGGTGGCGGTGCTAAAATTGAAGCGCGAATTGTGGGTTCTGATCCAACGGTTTTACGTTCAATCGCAGCTCAAGTTATGGACATCATGCGTGCTGACAATGGGTCGTTTAACGTTCGTCACGATTGGCGTGAAAGAACTAAGGTACTCGAGCCTCAGTTCAACGAAAGCCAAGCGCGTCGTTATGGTATTACCAAATCTGACGTTGATGATTTCCTAGCGATGTCTTTCTCTGGTAAGTCGATTGGTGTGTATCGTGATGGTACTACGCTGATGCCTATTGTGGCTCGTTTACCTGAAGATGAGCGAATTGATATTCGCAACATCGAAGGTATGAAGATTTGGAGCCCGGCATTAAGTGAATACATCCCACTACAACAAGTAACACTAGGCTACGAATTGGAATGGGAAGATCCACTGATCATCCGTAAGAACCGTAAGCGTATGCTGACGGTAATGGCGGATCCTGACCTACTGGGTGAAGAGACAGCATCAACTTTACAGAAACGCTTACAGCCACAAATAGAAGCGATTGAGATGCCACCGGGTTATTCATTGGAATGGGGTGGTGAATACGAGTCGTCAGCTGACGCTCAAGCGTCACTGTTCACAACTATGCCGTTAGGCTACTTGTTCATGTTCTTAATCACGGTGTTCTTGTTTAATTCGGTGAAAGAGCCTCTGATTGTTTGGTTAACGGTACCACTCGCCTTGATAGGGGTAACGACAGGCTTGCTAGCCTTGAATACACCGTTCGGTTTTATGGCGCTTCTGGGCTTCTTGAGTTTGTCTGGAATGCTTCTGAAGAACGGTATCGTACTGCTTGATCAAATTGAGATTGAGATGAAGTCAGGTAAAGACCCATATATAGCGGTTGTTGATGCGGCATTGAGTCGTGTACGTCCTGTATGTATGGCGGCTATCACAACGATTCTCGGTATGATTCCATTGTTACCGGATATCTTCTTCAAGCCAATGGCGGTAACCATCATGTTTGGTTTGGGCTTCGCCACCGTACTGACGCTAATCGTGGTACCTGTGCTGTATCGTCTATTCCATAAAATTGAAGTCTCGTAAGATGAGTGAGTCTTTGAATTAATGCCCCTGTTTAGGGGCATTATCATTTCTGAGTGATTTAAAATAGGTAGCAATAACATGGAAACAAACACTGAAGGTAGAACGTGTGCATGGGCACTGAAGCACGAACTGGAAAGGGAGTACCACGACGCAGAGTGGGGCGTACCGGTTTATGATGACCAAGTTTTGTTTGAGTTCATTACCTTAGAAGGGGCACAAGCAGGCCTTAGCTGGATTACGATCCTTAAAAAGCGCGAAGGCTATCGTGCTGCCTTTGATAATTACGATCTAAACAAGTTAGCCGAATTGAATGAAGACAATGTGCCACACGTCATAGAGAACTTTGATGTGGTTAAGCATAAAGGCAAGATTGCCTCTGTGTATAACAACGCTCGAGCAACGCTTGAACTGCAGAAAGAGTTTGGTTCTCTTTCAAACGCCTTATGGCAATTTGTCGATAACAAGGTGATCGAAAACCACTGGATTGAGATGACTCAAGTTCCCGCTTCTACCGAGCAATCCAAAGCGATGAGTAAGTTTTTGAAGAAGAGAGGCTTTAAGTTTGTTGGGGAAACAATCTGTTACGCGTTAATGCAAGCGACAGGTATGGTTAATGATCATTTAGAAGGTTGCCCACATAAATAAAGGTGTTATTTCTCGACGCGAAATAATTGTGTGGAAATTGAAAAATTCACTGGTCATTTATAAACTTTTCAATATTATATGCGACCAAATTCAAATGTAGGCAACGATAGTGAATCAACAAAACTACCAAATATGTGATGCTAATTATGATCCCTTGCTTAGGCAGTTTATGCGTGAGGATGGCCACGTAGAAACTATCGCGCCGCTAGAAGGTAAAGTGTTCCTATTCTTGCTTGAAAATACAGGCGAATGCATTGAGCGAGGCCTGATCTTTGATAGATGTTGGGGGGATGTGATTGTCTCTGAGCAAGCGTTGACCAACGTGATATCTAAGCTTAGAAAAACACTGAACAGAGTGACTTGTGGTTGCGCCACGATTCGTACCGTCAGTAAAATGGGGTATTCTCTGGAGATAGAGGAATCATCTCAACCTCAAAATACAGAGCCTAAAGCGACAGTCCCTGAGGCGGATTTAGTATCAGAGTCTCCTCAAACGATAGGATTATCGCAAGCCGAACTTAACCCATCGTCAATAACGACAAATCAAACACAAACCTCAGGCGAGTCACCTGAGAAAAAGCCGCAAGATGAGCAGGCTCATGTTATGCCTGCATCAGTAACACAAAGCGTTGAAGGCGACATGGAAATGCCATTGTCCACAGTTAGCCCGAGAGGTTCAGTCAACGCGGTACCACCTAGCTTTAAGCTTTTTGTTCATCGTCATTTAGCCTGCGTGGGCTACTTTTTAGCCTTTACCTGTGTGTTGATCTCTTTGTTTAATATATTTCAGGCTTACTATCAGCCATTGCCATACTTTGTTGATAAAAATGAGTATCACGACAGCTTCGTAGATGAAACTAATCACTACTTTTTCCATATTGTTCGCAATGAAGCCTACTCGTTGCTTGCGATCACTGAGAGACTGATACAAGTTATACCTAGCCACTGTAATGTTGATGTTTTTGTTCGCATTTATCCATCTGTCAACCAACCTGAAAATGATGCTTTGTATATGCTGATTGAGAGAAAGGATGGCGAAGCTCTTAATTACTTGTCATCTATTTTTGAAGTTGAGTCATCTTTTGATTCGTTTGTGAATTACATGGCTCAAAGGAGTTACTTTTGCGAATAATTGGTTTGCTATTGGTATTAGCACTCACAGCTGCAAGTTTCATGATTGATAGAAACGTATTAGCGGGCACTCGTTGGCACTGTAAAACCATCAAAACGGGCTTTATGACGCAGGCATTTCAACCTTATCAATCGTTGTATGAACGTATGACTTTTACCTTCCAATCAGACAATACGTTTATGATTGCAGAGGCGGTGAAGATTGAAGAGAAGAATGGTCAGGTGAGTAAATTGGAGCACCACTCCTCAGGTCGTTATTCGTTAGAAGATGGCGAGTTGTCTATCTCTATCATTGATTATTCGCCGACAACTGAAACTGATGATCCTGTTATTAATCGAGAGTATAGCTCGTATAAGGGGCTGAATATTGATTACTCAGTTGTTGTCACCGATGACTCACTCTATTTATTTAATAAAAATCGTTTCGAAATTTTTAATTGGGTATGTTTTAAGGTTCAGAAGTAGTCATATAACTTCTACACCAAGAGCTTACCGAACTAAAAAAGGCAGGTTGTCCCTGCCTTTTTGTGGAAACTTGTTTATTGTTTTACTTAAACCAGAGCGTTGTAACGATCTAGTCCAGCTTCTAGATCCGCAATCAGGTCATCGACGTCTTCTAAGCCGATATGAACGCGTATCAAGGTTCCTTCGAAGTTAGGGTTCGCTACCGTTCTCAAGCTATTAAAGCTGCTCGGTTCGTTCGCTAGAATCAAACTTTCAAATCCACCCCATGAGTAACCCATACTAAAGTGCGTCATACCATCAAGCAGAGCAGTCGTTGCTTTTGTGTTTGAGTTCTTAAGAACGAAAGAGAACAAACCATTACCGCCAGTGAAGTCTCGTTTGAAGAATTCATGACCGGGACAAGACTCAAGGGCAGGGTGACGAACATGGTCAACCTCAGGGCGTGTTTCTAACCACTTTGCTACTTTTAGGCTGCTTTCAGCATGTTGGCGAAGTCGAACGTCAAGAGTACGAATACCGCGAAGACCAAGATAAGCGTCATCTGGAGATACGCACTGTCCCATCAAGTAACTCTGCTCTCTCAGTTGATCCCAACATTTTTCGTTGGCTACTGCCGTTCCTAGCATCACATCAGAGTGACCAACAATGTATTTAGTCGCCGCTTGAATTGAGATGTCGACGCCAAAATCGAACGGTGAGAAGTTAACACCAGCCGCCCACGTGTTATCAAGCATTACAATGATGTCATGTTCATGAGCAATACGTGCGAGTGTTGGGATGTCTTGAACTTCCATGGTGACTGAACCCGGAGACTCAGTAAATAGAACCTTAGTATTTGGCTTAATAAGGTCTTGGATATTTTCACCGATCGTTGGCTCGTAGTAAGTGGTCTCTACACCCATCTTTTTCATTATGGTGTCACAGAAATCACGAGTGGGTTCGTAACAGGTATCGACCATCAGAATATGGTCACCTGTTTCAACAAAAGAGAGGATGGCATTAGAGATGGCTGCCGTACCACAAGGGTAAAGTGCGCAACCTGCACCACCTTCAACTTCAACCATTGCATCTTGAAATGCGAAATGAGTCGTGGTGCCACGGCGTCCGTAGAAAAGTGTCTTGTTAGCGCGGTTAATGGTCGCTTTGCGTTTCTCTTCTACTGTGTTGAACACGACAGTTGAAGCGCGTTGTACTGGTGGGTTAACGACACCATTAGTCCACTTCTTATCACGACCTGCAGTGATCAGTTTAGTGGTTTTGTTCTCGGACATGCTGTGAATTCCTTATCAATCGGTTATGTCCTATTTAAAACATGCCAATAGCCTTCAAAGCAAGAGCAGAGCGGGAGTTTTTGCGCTTTTCTTTCGCTTTTTAACCTTCCACGTCGTTTATCGTGAAAGGTTTAAAATCCGATAGTCGGCGAGTGATGAGCCGGGGTGGACGCATTGATGGAATTAAAGCAGCGGGTTGAATAAGTAAAACAACCTTTCGAAGAAGCGGTTGCGTAGGTTTCTCTGCTCCCATTGCTCCAATTCCACTGGATGAGATGATTCAATATAGGATTGCTGCAAATCAAACAGTTGCTTGGTGAAGTGCACATCATCAACGGCTAGCGTTACTTCGAAGTTAAGCCATAGGCTGCGCATGTCGATATTGACCGTTCCGATTAAGCAAAACTCTTCATCAATCACTACCGATTTGGTGTGAAGAAGCCCGCCGTAAAACTCATATATCTTCACTCCGGCTTCAAGCAGTTCGGTATAGAAGGCGCGAGAAGCCCATTTAACCATTAATGAATCGTTGTTATGTGGAATGATTAATTCTACGCTGACACCACGTTGTGCCGTCATTTTGAGTGTTTCTAATAAGTCGGCACTCGGTACAAAGTAGGGTGTTGTAATACGAACTGAATGGTTTGCTTGATTAATCGCAATAGTAAGAACTTGCAGAATCAAATACTCCGGCATGCCCGGCCCAGATGGCACTACTTGAACTGAATGATGCGTCATTATTTCTTCAACCGGGCACTCTGGTAAATCAGGAAGAATGCGTTCACCGGTTTCCACTTCCCAATCCCAACCATGAATTGCTGACAACACGTTAACGGTTGGCCCAGTGACGCGAACCATGACATCAATCCATTGGCCGACACCTGAGCTCTGTTTGAAATGAGCTGGATCTACCATATTCATTGACCCGGTATAGGCGATGGACTCATCAATCACGATGATCTTCCGGTGCTGCCTTAGATCTAAACGGCGTAAGAAAATACGCCAAGGACTAACCTCTAATGCTTGGACAACGTGAACGCCAGCGTCTTTCATCATTGAACGCCAGTGACTTTTGAAAAAACGCGGGCTACCTGCAGAATCGAGTAAAACTTTAACATCGACACCACGTTTTGCTGCTCGAATAAGTGCGGAAGCAACGGAGTCAGTTAAGCCACCGGGGTGCCAAATATAGAAAACCATTTTGATACTAGTCTGGGCGTTTTCTATATCTTCGATAATTGCGTGTAGGATCTCATTAGGAGAAGCTTGCAGTGAAAGTGTGTTTCCGCTGAGAGCTGGAATGCCCATCCGATTGTTACAAAGCTCATCAATTTTGTGGATAGGAGAGCCGACTTTACCTGGAAGGTGGACTTGGCAATCATTTAATTGGCGGAACCAATCACCAAAAGGCGTAAACATGCGATGTGCCCGCTCAGCCCTCTTTCTACCGAGATTTAGCTCTCCGAAAAGGAAGTAACAAGCGACGCCAACAATAGGGATAATGTAGATAACCATCAACCATGCGAGAGAAACGCTGACAGAGCGTCGTTTTAGTACGACACGAAAAGTCACACCGGCGACAAGGACCCAGTATAAAGCGACAGAAGCTAAAGTTAAAAAATGGTAGAGCTTTTCCACATTGAATACTCGAAAAAAGAGACACTTAGATAGTAATGCTATTTTACGGATATGGGAATTTAAGGAATCAACTATTTACAAAATAGAGCAAAAGCTGTAAACAGGTTAAAGTTGTTAAGTTTTAGTTAACTTAAGACGAATGCAATTGTTTTGTATGAAAAACCGGCATTTAACCATAAAGATTTACATTGATAACGAAATATATACGGTTCGGGCTTCCAATTGTACTCTTAAACTGGTTTACTTGCTAGATAACGAGCGTCAATCAAATCTTTTAATGGTGTAAATTATTATATACACCTTATCTTTTAATGACGCCACACAAAGCAAAATACAACATCACATAACACAAAAGTTTGGAGTAAACGTGGCTACTAGTAATACAACCACTACACCCCGCGATACCTGGGGTTCGAAATTAGGATTCGTAATGGCTGCAGCAGGTTCTGCTGTTGGCTTAGGTAACATCTGGAAATTCCCATACACAGCAGGTGAAAGTGGCGGCGGTGCATTCGTTGCAATTTATCTGTTTTTTGTAATCTTCATCGGTTTTAGTGTGATGCTGACTGAATTTGCGATTGGCCGTCATACGCAAAAATCAGCAGTAGGTGCATTTAAATCAACTGACCGTCGCTGGACGTTCGCTGGTGTTATTGGCGTAGTCAGTGGTTTACTTATCATGGGTTTCTACCCTGTAGTAGGTGGCTGGTCTATCGCATACATCGGTAAAATTGCTGGTGGTCTACTAGACGCACCTGAAGCAATTGGCGACAGCTTCGGTGGCTTTATCTCAAACCCAGTTCAGCCACTAATGTGGATGGGCCTATACCTACTACTTAACGTTGTCATCGTTATGAAGGGTATTTCTGGCGGTATTGAGAAAGCGGGTAAGATTCTGATGCCACTTCTTTTCATCATCCTTATCGTGGTATCAATCAAAGGCCTAATGCTTCCGGGCGCGATGGCTGGTCTTGAATTCCTATTCAGCCCTGACTTCTCTAAAGTAGACAGCGGTGTAATCCTAGCCGCACTAGGTCAAGCATTCTTCTCACTATCTCTTGGTATGGGTTGTATGTTGACTTACGGTTCTTACCTTAAGAAGAAAGAGAACCTAGTTCAAACTACAGCTATGGTTACGGCGATGGATACAGGCGTTGCTATCCTAGCTGGTGTTGCAATGTTCCCTGCAATGTTCGCATTCGGTATGGAACCTGCAGCAGGTCCTGGTCTAGTATTCGTTGTTGTTCCTCAGCTATTCGCTGAAATGGGCGGCGTAGTTGGTCTTCTATTTGCTCTTATGTTCTTCGTTGGTCTAAGTGTTGCGGCACTGACTTCTTCAGTATCTCTACTTGAAGTTGTTGTTTCGTACCTAATCGATGAGAAAGGCATGAAGCGTGTAACAGCTGTACTGTCTGCAAGTGTCGTAATGGCGATTCTATGTATCTTCGCTTCTCTATCACTTGGCGGTTTCGGTCCAACACTGTTTGGTACTGGTGCATTTGATATCTTCGACTTACTAACGGATAAAATCTTCCTAGCAGTTGGCGGTATGTTGGTATGTATCTTCGCTGGTTGGAGACTAAACCGTGCTGACCTAGAGAAAGAAATCACTAACGACGGTGAAGTATCTTTCCCACTATTCGGTCTATGGTACACACTCGTTAAGTACATCATCCCAGTAGCTATCGCTATCGTAGCGTTCATGGGTATCTCTTCTGGCTTCGACAGCGGTAAAGGTGCAATCATGCTACTAGGTATTGGTATCATTGCCGGCTCTGCGCTTATTTCTAAGAAGCTATAATTCTTAGAAACTCTAATCGCAAACTAAAGTTAATTGATAAGCGGGAGCCATTGGCTCCCGTTTTTTATGCGACGTACTTATTGTTTTTCGAGAAATAAAAACATCGTCCCCTAAAGTTATCCGTGTGGTGGCCGATATATCTTTCGGTTAGGCTATATCGGCCTGTATTTATTTTAGGTAGGTGTTCTGTGAAATTGTCAGTGAGAAAAAAACTATATTTGGGTTTTGGATCTATATTGGCGGTGCTTGTCACGTTAGTAGGGATTGTATCGATAGAAGTGATTGGGGCTCACGAGAGCTCTGATGAAATTAGACTGGATGATGTTCCAGGAACTGTTACCTACCTTATATTGATCGATGAAGCTGGTGATGTTTACCGTGATGCTTTGGGCGCGGTTGTTCAGGGCGGTAATGCGCTCAATGATTATCGAGCTAATAAGACTCAATTTTCTCAAGCAATTGAAGAAGCAAAGCGTTTAGAGAGTAAAGGCTCAGAGGACCATCGTCGTGTTCAGCGAATTGAAGAGCTAATGGGGCGCTTTACTCAAGAGTTTGAATCGAAGCTCGTACCTATGCTTAATGATGAAACTGCATTGTTATCAAATATCCAGCAGCTTCGCTCTTTGTATGAGAGTAATCTTATCCCGATTGAAAATTTGCTTGATCAAGCATCTGAAAGTGAGATTGCTGATACAGAGCGAGCTCTGCTAACACTAACGGATTCGTTTATTACAATCGAACGCACGATTATGGTGTTGACTGCGGTTGCGATTGTGTTTGGCTGTGTAATTGCGTTTGTATTGTCTAGCTCTATTACTAATCGCTTAACTCGTGTAGAGCAAGTTGCACGACGCGTAGCAAATGGTGATCTAACGGCAGGTGACATTGTTGATGATTCTGGTGATGAGTTGGCTGACCTTGCTCAATCGATCAACCAGATGCAAAAGTCATTGGTCGATCTCCTCGGTTCTATCTCATCAGTGACTACCCAAGTTCAATCCGTTACTGGTGAGCTATCATCAATCAGCCACGACATCGTATCTGGCGCCTCTGCTCAAGCAGATAAAGCGACATTGATTGCGACTGCGGCAGAAGAACTAAGCTTAACCATTTCTGAAGTAGCGCAACAAGGTACTTCTACTTATGAAGAAGCGCGCCGCTCAGAAACGTCTGCAGAAGACGGTCGTAAAGTGATCGTGGAGATGGTTGCGAGCATCCAACAAGTGTCTACTCAAATGAGCGACATGTCGTTACAAATGAACACGCTGGGTTCACATGGCGAGCAGATTGGCAGTGTTATCAAGGTAATCGAAGATATCGCAGAACAAACCAACCTCTTGGCTCTGAACGCGGCTATTGAAGCTGCGCGTGCTGGTGAGTTCGGTCGTGGTTTTGCCGTGGTAGCTGATGAAGTACGAGCGCTAGCGGAGAGAACGACTAAAGCAACACAAGAAGTGTCTGGTATCATCCAATCTATTCAATCAGGTACTCAAGAAGCGGTGACTTACACTCAAGACAACTGTCGTTTAGTTGAAATTGGTGTAGAGCAAAGTACAGGGGCGGTATCGGCTCTAGAAGCAATTGTTAGCGGTGCGGGCAACGTACAAAGCATGGTTAACTCAATTGCGACTGCGGCAGAAGAACAGACAGCGGTGACAAAAGAAATCGCAGCGGATATTACGGCAATCAGTGATATCTCTGAACAGTCATTACAGTTAGCGACTCGCAGCTCTGAGAACACATCAGGTTTGAATGCTAAAGTTGCCGAGCTTGAAGGCTTAGTAGGTAAGTTCAAACTTGCTTAGAGCATAGAGCATAGAGCATAGAGCATAGAGCATAGAGCTTAGAGCAGGATCATAAGTCTAGAACATAAGCTTAGAGCGAATTGATTAAAGACTTCCCAGTGAAAGTTACCTATTGAAACATAAGCCCAACGATTCAATGTTTATTGAACTCGTTGGGCTTTTTCGTAGCTGGAATCTGGATTCAGACACGGTATACTCCACGTTCTACAATGGAGCTAGCCTTTATATGTTCGACATTCTTCTGAATCACTCTGATTTTTTACTTATAAACAAACATCCAGGCGTCAGCGTCCATAAAGACGATGGTGATACGATGTTATTGCAAGAAGTTGCTAAGGCAATCAATGAACCGAAGCTATATTTAGTCCATCGTCTCGATAAAATGACGTCAGGAGTTCTACTGCTGGCAAAAAATGCCCCAGCAGCGAGTGAGCTTTCACAGTTGTTTGCAAAGCGTGAAGTAGAGAAGTACTACCTTGCGATAGGCTCCAAGAAGCCGAAGAAAAAGCAAGGGCTGATCTCAGGAGATATGGAGCGTTCACGACGCTCAAGCTGGAAGCTACTGACAACCAAAGAAAACCCAGCGATTACCCAATTTTTATCTGCAACGGCTGAACCCGGTGAGCGTCTACTTTTATGTAAACCCTATACGGGACGAACTCACCAGATCCGTGTCGCGATGAAGTCCATCGGCTCGGCTATTGTTGGTGATCCTATTTACAATCCATCGAACGAGGCTGACAGAGGCTATCTGCATGCCTTCGCGATTCGATTTACCTATCAATCACAAGCCTACGAATGTGTCTGCGATCCAAGAAACCTCGACTCTTTGGGTGAGAAATGGCATCAAGAGATCGTGTCTAATGGTTTAGACAGTTGGCTTGAACCTTGGTCATTAACGTGGCCAAAGCTAAACACTAAGTGAGTGAAATAATGGAAGCATCAGCTTTACCTCTGTTTTTTAGTCATATTGAACAGCAATTGAATGAAGTGCCGAATGAACTACGTCGTATTTTTCACGGGCGTGGCAAGTTTTGGCCCGGCCTAGATCAACTCACTTGTGATTGGGTTGATGGACAGTTATTGGTTAACGTGTTTAAAGAAGTGGACCAAGCGTTCTTATCATCTCTAAAGACTGGGTTGGTCGACCTCACTAACAAAGATATCTGGCAAGTAAAACAGGGCACAAGCATTGTGCTGCAACACCGTTATGCTGATGGCGCGCCCTCTGAAGTCTTGTGGGGTCAATTGAACGACTCACCAGTCGTGGTTGAACATGGGCTTAAGTACCAACTAGACATTGGCCGCAATCAGAACTTCGGTCTGTTCCTAGACATGCGTAATGGTCGTCAGTGGGTACAAGATAATGCTAAGGATAAGAACGTTCTTAACCTGTTCGCATACACTTGTGGCTTCTCTGTCGCGGCGATTGCGGGTGGCGCTCGACAATGTATGAACGTAGACATGTCTCGCGGATCACTGAATAAAGGCCGTGATAACCACCGCTTGAATGAGCATGACATGCGATCGGTGAACTTCCTTGGCTACGACATCTTTAAGTCGTGGGGAAAAATCAAGAAGGGTGGCCCATACGAGCTGGTTATTATCGATCCGCCTTCGTTCCAAAAAGGCAGCTTTGCACTGACTAAAGACTACAAAAAGATCTTACGTCGTTTGCCTGAGCTTCTAACCGAAGGTGGTGAAGTGATTGCTTGTGTTAACTCACCAGCAGTGTCACCAAACTTCTTGATTGAGACGATGGCAGAAGAAGCGCCAAGTGTTGAGTTTATCGAGCGTTTAGATAATCCACCTGAATTTGTCGATGTCGACCTCGATTCAAGTTTGAAAGTCCTGAGATTTAAAATTAACGTTTCTGAAGACGCTTAATTTAGAGTAAACAAATATCAACGTTTGAAAGTAAAAAAGCCACTCAAATGAGTGGCTTTTTGGTCTTTAGGTTTCTAAGAAGTTTAAGCTTGTTGTTTCTCTAGCTCAGCTTCTTTCACTTCGTCTTTGATTAGAGAATCAACGATTACCGCACATGCTGCATCACCAGTGATGTTAAGGGCAGTACGGATCATGTCGAAGATACGGTCTAGAGCGAACAACAGAGGTAGACCTTCGATAGGGATACCAGCTGCTAGAAGAACCGCAACCACTAGGAAAGAAGGACCTGGAACACCAGCTTGACCAACTGCGCCTAGCGTAGACGTTACGATGATAGCAACGTAAGCGCCCATAGAAAGGTCGATGTTGAACAGCTGTGCGAAGAAGATAGCAACTAGGCCGTAGTAAATTGCATTACCAGACATGTTGATCGTCGCACCAAGTGGCAGAACGAATGAAGCCGTAGAGTTGCGAACGCCAAGTTCTTTCTCTACCGTTTCCATTGTTACTGGTAGTGTCGCCATTGAAGATGCTGTTGATAGTGCAACCGCTTGAGGCTTCTTCATTGCCACTAGGAACTTCTTAGCTGAAGTCTTAGTGAAGATTTGAATCATCAGTGGGTAAGCAACAAAGCCGAAGATAAGAATCGCAGCGATGTAAACAATGAACAGCTTGAACACGACCATAAGCGCGCCAAAACCAAACGTACCTACTGCTTCAGCCATTAGGCCGAATACGCCAAGTGGTGCAATGATCATAACTTTGTTGATCATCCATACCATAGCGTCAACGATAGCATTTACACCGTTGATGATAGGGTCACGTTTCTCTTTTGCTTGTTTAGAAATCGCAATACCAAAGAATAAGCAGAAAACGAGAATTTGCAGAATGTTTGCTTCATTCAGTGATTGGAAAACGTTGGTAGGGATCATGCCAGTGATGGTTGCCCAGAACGTTGGAAGTTCGCCTTTCGCAGCGTATTCTGAAGAGAACATACCTTCAACGCCAGAAACATCGATACCACGACCGGGTTCGAACACTTCACCCATTACAAGCGCTAGTGCCACAGCAAGTGCAGACGTTAGTGCAAAGTAACCCAGTGTTGTTACACCGACTTTACCAGCCGATGAGCTATTACCTAGACCTGCAGCACCTGAAATTAGGGCAACTGCGACTAGAGGAATCACCAGCATCTTGATCAAATTGATGAAGATAGCACCCAGTGGAGCGAACATTGTTGCGCTGTCACCCATCATCGCGCCGACTGCTGTACCGATGATCATTGCAATAACGACTTGAATGCCAATATTGCTTAGTAAACTCTTTTCTTTTAACACTTCCATAACCTCTGTGCTACTAAATATAAAAATCCCAGAATTACTCACCAATGAACGATGTGCCATTGGATAAATATTTCGCGAAGAGTTTTACACGTATCCTTTACATTTATCAATATGAGCAGAGGTGAAAGTCTCTTAAAAACAGCAGGTGAATCGCTATTAGATGTTTTTTCACACCAAAGCAAACGTTTGCTTTGGTTTTTCGTTGTTCGGTTATTTGTAAGATTTATAAAAGTGTTTTTATTGATCGCTTTGTGAATGGATTGTGCTTCGCGTCGCTTGCTTACTTTTGTTAACATTTAATCCATATCTTTGCGTTTTTTCTATACAGATTAATCTGGCTGAAAATAATAAAGCTTGTTGTGGGAAATTTAGCCTGAACTATGCTTAAGGTATCTATTTATTACCAAGATGTTACCTCTGCGCTTTAAATAAAACGTCTATCTAGCATCTCAGTTGTAAGGAGAGGGGCTATGACTTTTATATTAAAGTACTTGTTTGCGTTTCTTCTGTTGTTCAGCTCTGTGTTCGCTCAGGCCGATGATGTCTGGGTGATTGAGGTGAACGGAGGGATAGGTCCGGCGACCAGTGATTACCTCACTAGAGAAATAGAACAAGCTCACGATGAGCAAGCAAAACTCATCATTTTGAAAATGAATACGCCTGGCGGGTTAGATTCGTCGATGCGTGACATTATTCGATCCATCACCACGTCACCGATTCCGATAGCAACTTGGGTTGGGCCTGCGGGTTCACGTGCTGCGAGCGCGGGGACGTATATCTTGCTAGCCAGCCACATTGCTTCGATGGCGCCCGGAACTAATCTAGGTGCAGCAACACCTGTGTCGCTTGGTGGTGGCAAGGCGCCTGCTAGTCCGTTATCTCCTCAAGACGACGCCAATAAAGATGACAACACGTCAGCGGGTGAGCAAGACGAAACAAAACAAGAGAACTCAGACCAAGTAAAAGCCACCACTGCGATGGAAAAGAAAGTCATCAATGATGCTGCGGCTTACATTGTCAGTTTGGCTAAGCTACACAATCGCAATGAAGAATGGGCAGAAAAAGCGGTAAGAGAAGCGGCGAGTTTAGACTCAGAGAACGCACTCACACTTAACGTGATTGATTCTATTGCCAGCGACCTTCAGCAATTGGTTGAACTGAGTAACGGACGCACCGTCATAATCAACAGGGTCAGTCAGGAAATCCAACTTAGTGATGTTGCTTTTGTCGAGCGGGAACAAGACTGGCGCTTTAGTTTGCTGTCAGTGATCACGAACCCGAACGTTGCATATATTTTGATGCTGATTGGTATCTACGGCTTGTTACTCGAATTCTATAACCCCGGCGTCGGGCTACCGGGTGTTTTGGGCGGTATCTGTCTGTTATTGGCGATGTACTCCTTACAAATGCTGCCTGTGAGTTACGCGGGCCTTGCTTTAATCCTATTGGGAATTGCTTTGATGGTCGCAGAGGCCTTTAGCCCCAGTTTTGGCATCTTCGGTTTGGGCGGCGTCGCTGCGTTTACGCTCGGCTCGATCATGTTGATGGATACCGAAGTGCCGGGTTATCAAATCGCATTGCCGTTAATTATCGGTATTAGCCTATTCTCCGTCGCTTTTATCGTTGTAACTATCTCTATGCTAGTCCGAGTGAGAAACAAGCCGGTGACTACGGGAATGGAAGCGGTTGTCGGCGACACTGGCAAAGTGGTAAGCGGCTTCCCCGGTGCGGGTCGAGTATTGGTAGAAGGTGAGATCTGGCAAGCCAAATGCGCGAGTGAATTGCAAGCGGGGCAGCTTATTAGAGTGACCAAACTGACTGGGTTGTTGTTGGATGTTGAGGCGTTGCCCGATGAGACATCATCGAAATCTAGCTAGCGCGACATGCTAGAACAAACTTGATTGAATTATTTATTGCTTAACCATCGTTACCATTTGGGGGCGGTTATGTTTATACACACTATAGGTATTGTCATTGTGCTCGTTATCTTGCTGATAGCCAGCATGTTCAGAGTGCTGCGCGAGTACGAGCGTGCAGTGGTGTTCTTCCTCGGGCGCTTTTACGGCGTCAAAGGGCCGGGGTTGGTTATCATCATTCCTTTCATTCAACAAATCGTAAGAGTGGATCTACGAACTATCGTGTTGGACGTGCCGACGCAAGATTTGATCACACGCGATAACGTGTCAGTGAAGGTGAATGCCGTGGTCTATTTTCGAGTGCTGGATCCGAAGATGGCGATCAATAACGTAGAGAACTACCTCGAAGCGACCAGTCAACTGTCACAAACAACGTTGCGTTCAGTATTAGGACAGCATGAGTTGGATGAATTGCTGTCTGAGCGAGAAGAGCTCAATAGAGACTTGCAAGCGATACTGGATCAACACACCGATAACTGGGGGATCAAGATTGCCAATGTCGAGATCAAGCATGTGGATCTTGATGACAGTATGGTGCGAGCTCTAGCTAAGCAAGCCGAGGCGGAACGTTCACGTCGAGCTAAGGTGATCCATGCAACAGGGGAACTAGAAGCATCAACCAAGCTGAAAGAGGCTGCAGAGGTTCTTAATCAAGCGCCAAATGCGATTCAGCTGCGTTACATGCAAACACTAACAGAAGTAGCGAATGAGCGAACTTCCACAATCATATTCCCAATGCCCATCGATCTGGTCGAGAAGATAACCGACCCGATCAAAGCGACGCTCAATGAGGCTGCGATTAAGAAAGCGATGAAAGCTGATGAGTAGTTAGCGTGAATGACGAGTTATAAAAAAGGCTCCACAGTTGTGGAGCCTTTTAGTATTTGAATCGCTGGTTTTATTTAACGACCATTGATTACGAACGTCTATTTAATGACCGTCGATTATTTCTGCGTTGCCGCTTTCATTGGCGTAACAAACTCCGCAAGTGCTTTAAGCATTGCTTCTGGTTGTTCAACGTTGTTTTCAATGATTTTCACAACCGCTGAGCCAGAGATAGCACCTGCAGCGCCCGCTACAATCGCTTCTTTCACTTGTTCAGGAGCAGAGATACCGAAACCAAGCAGTGCTGGTGGCGCATCAAACTTGTTCAAACGATCAAGTAGGGCAGTTACAGGCATGTTTGCTTTTGTTTCTGCACCCGTTACGCCTGAGCGAGAAAGTAGGTATGTGTAACCGCCACCTAGCTCAGAAACTGATTGAAGTGTTTCATCGCTTGCTGTTGGCGGAGCAATAAAGATTGGGTGAACTCCAAACTTCTTCGCAGCAGCAACAAATTCGCCGCTTTCATTGGTTGGTACATCAGCAATCAATACTGAATCGATACCTGCTTTTGCGCAGCGTTCGTAGAAGTTCTCAATACCACGTGCGTAAACCAAGTTCGCGTACATCAGTAGGCCGATTGGCAGCTCTGGGTATTTAGCGCGAATTTGACCAATAAGATCAAAACACACATCTGGCGTTACTTTAGAACCTAAAGCACGAATGTTTGCGCCTTGGATTGTTGGGCCATCTGCAAGCGGATCAGAGAATGGAATACCAAGCTCAAGTGCATCTGCACCCGCTTCAACCAAGGTTTCCATGATCTTAAGTGATTGCTCAGGGTTAGGATCGCCAACCGTTACGAATGGTACAAATGCGCCCTGATTCTTTTCAGCTAAGCGAGTGAAGAGTGATTGATAGCGATCCATTATAATGCTCCTTTCTCTTTAAGAATGTCGTGTACAGAGAAAATGTCTTTGTCACCGCGACCAGATAAGTTAACGACTAATAGCTGTTCTTTCTCTGGGTCGTCGTGAGCCATTTTAACAGCATGAGCCAAAGCATGAGATGACTCTAGCGCTGCAATTATACCTTCTTTACGTGCAATCAATTGGAACGCTTCTAGCGCTTCGTCATCGGTCACGTTGTCGTATTCAGCACGGCCAATCGCATTTAGGTGCGCGTGTTGAGGACCAACTGATGGGAAATCTAGACCCGCAGATACAGAGTAAGACTCTTCTACTTGGCCGTTCTCATCTTGCATCAGTGGGGCTTTCATACCGAAGAAAATACCGGTTTTACCGTGTTTAAGCGGCGCGCCGTGTTGGTCAGTATCAATACCTTTACCAGCAGGCTCTACACCGATTAGGCGAACAGACTCTTCTTCAATGAAATCAGCGAACATGCCGATAGCGTTTGAACCACCGCCAACACAAGCGATAACGGCATCAGGAAGGCGACCTTCACGAGCTAGAATTTGGTTTTTCGTTTCTTCACCAATCATGCGTTGGAAATCACGAACAATCGTTGGGAATGGGTGAGGACCCGCTGCAGTACCCAATAGGTAGTGCGCGTCTTCATAAGTTGCAGACCAGTCACGTAGCGCTTCGTTACATGCATCTTTTAGCGTTGAAGAGCCAGAATGAACAGGGATAACCTCTGCGCCCATCAACTTCATGCGGAACACGTTCGGGCTTTGACGTTCAACGTCTTTTGCACCCATGTAAACACGACACTTAAGGCCCAATAGAGCACAAGCTAGAGCCGTTGCAACACCATGTTGGCCTGCGCCAGTTTCAGCGATGATTTCCTGTTTACCCATACGTTTTGCTAGCAATGCTTGACCAAGAACTTGGTTTGTCTTGTGAGCACCGCCGTGAAGTAGATCTTCACGCTTTAGGTACAGTTTGGTTTTTGTGCCTTTAGTCAGGTTACGCGTTAGCGTTAGTGCCGTTGGACGGCCTGCGTACTCTTGCAGAAGCGTCATGAATTCACTGCGGAACTCAGGATCGGCTTGTGCATCGATAAATGCTTGTTCTAGTTGGTCTAGTGCTGGCACTAGGATCTGCGGTACGTATTGACCACCGTATTCACCGAAGTAGGCATCGAGTTTAGCCATTGTGTTATTCCTTCAATTCTATCGATGTGTATTCACACCAAGTCATTTAATCTTGTTTAAGCTTCGCAAAGGCAAAGCTTACTAATTAGTTTTGAGATTCTGCTTTCAAATTTCTAGCGCCGAGTTTGGACTAGTAATTGCGAATCGCTGCAAAAGCACGCTGCAGCTTGTCTGCGTCTTTTTTACCTGGAGCGGATTCAACGCCAGAGTTTAGGTCTAATCCTAAGCAGCCCAACTTAGCCGCTTGGTTAGCATTTTCTGGGTTTAGGCCACCCGCTAACATAATTGCGCTTTGGTTGTTGATTAGGCTCCAATCGAACGCTTGGCCAGTACCACCCGTTTGAGAACCCACTTTAGTATCTAGCAGGTGACGAGTCACGTTGCTTTTCAGTAATTCTGGTAGCGCGCTTTTAGCACCGTTTTCACCACCAGAAGCCACACCGTAAGCTTTCCAAATCTCAACGCTTTCAGGTATTGATTGTTTTAACTCATCAACAAATGCTTGAGACTCATAACCGTGCAGTTGCACAGCGAATAGGCCTAGCTCAGATACCGTTTTCGTAACGTCTGCTACGCTGTGGTTTTGGAACACACCCACGTAGTTCAGCGGTGCGCCACTCATGGTTAAACGAGCCGCTTCGATATCCACATGACGCTTAGACGCTTCAACGAAAATCAAACCACCGAACACCGCACCAGCTTGATAAGCCTTCGCGGCATCGTCAGAGTGAGTTAAACCACACACCTTGTTTTCACCGAGTGTTACTTTACGCACTGCAAGCTCTAGGTTCTTTTCAGCCATCAGAGAGCTACCGATTAGGAAGCCGTCTGCAAATGTTGAAAGGTCACGAACTTGTTGATGTGTGTATATGCCAGACTCTGAAATCACGACTGCGTTTGGAGCCAGTTCGCGAATCAGCGGAGCCAACTCTTTAGTACGGTTCAAATCAGTCGAAAGGTCACGTAGGTTACGGTTATTAATACCGATCACTTTTGCTTTTAAAGCGACAGCGCGATGCAGTTCTTCTTCGTTGCTGACTTCGGTTAGTACACCCATATTTAGCGAGTGAGCGACGTCAGCAAGTGCTTGGTACTCTTCGTCATCTAATACCGATAGCATCAACAAGATAGCATCTGCAGAGTAGTGACGAGCTAAGTAAACTTGGTAGATATCAACCATGAAGTCTTTACACAGGATAGGCTGCTTAGCAATGCTGCGAACCTTAGGTAAAAACTCAAAGTCACCTTGGAAGTATTTCTCGTCTGTCAGCACTGAAATCGCGTTTGCGTGGTTGTTGTAAACCGATGCAATGTAGTCCAAATCAAACTCGTCACGGATTAAACCTTTAGACGGAGATGCCTTCTTACATTCAGTGATGAAAACGGTTTGTTCACCGCTCAGTGCTTCATAAAAACTGCGGTCTGTTGCGGTTAACGATGCTTTAAACTCGTCCAGTGGTTGAGTCTGCTTACGTGCTTCAACCCACTGGTATTTATCACGAACGATTTTTGCTAATACTTCCGCCATTTCAGCTTCTTTGACTGAAACGTGGGTCGACAATTTATCGGTAGTCTGTGTCATGTTCTTTGTCTCGTCGTTCGTTAGGCGTGTGCAGCAAGCTTTTGTACAAGCTCGTACGCTTTGCCAGAGTTCATCGCGTCAATCGCTTGCTGTGCGTTGGCTTTTAGATCTTCGTGACCAAATAGACGCATCAATAGAGCAACGTTCACGGCTACTGCGCCAACTTGGGCTTCAGTGCCTTTACCCGTTAGGATATCTGTTGTGATGGCTTTGTTTTCTTCTGGCTCGCCACCCTTGATTGCTTCAAGAGGGTGAGTGTTCAAACCAAAGTCAGCCGGTGTCACTGTGTACTCGTGAATTTTGCCATCTTTAATTTCAGCAACGATGGTTTCGCCATGAATCGCCACTTCATCAAGGCCACTACCATGCACAACGGCAGCACGCTTCATACCCATTTGCAGCATGGTTTCCGCGATAGGGCGTACTAGCTCTTTGCTGTAAACACCCATTAACTCGATGTTAGGGCGAGCAGGGTTAATCAGTGGACCAAGGATGTTGAAGATAGTGCGTGTTTTCATTGTTTGACGCACCGGCATCGCGTGACGTACACCAACGTGATACTGCGGAGCAAATAGGAATGCTACGCCAAGCTCGTCAACAGCAGTACGAGTGTCTTCCGCGGTCATCGCTAGGTTAATGCCGAACGAGTCCAGTAAGTCAGAAGAGCCTGATTTGCTCGATACACTGCGATTACCGTGCTTCGCGACTTTTAAGCCACACGCTGCTGCTACAAATGCAGAAGTTGTAGAAATGTTGATGGTGTTGTGACCATCGCCACCTGTACCTACGATGTCAGCGAAATCGTAATCAGGGCGTGGGAACGGGTTTGCATTGGCAAGCAGTGCTTTTGCCGCGCCAGCGATTTCGTCTGGCGTCTCGCCTTTGATCTTAAGTGCAGTCAGTGCAGAAGCCATCAGGATTGGGTCTAGTTCGCCCTTGATGATGACATCAAACAGTTGTTGGCTTTCTTCTTGAGTAAGAGACTGTTGTTCGTAAAGTTTATTAATCTGTTCCATGATCGTTTCCTAGTTAGTCTTTTGGTCAAGAGTGGCTGTCTTCTCAAGGGGAGAGCTTTTCTCTAAATGAATAGGTTTCTCAAGAGCCCATTCGATAGCGTTTGCTAGAAGCGTTGCACCGTAGGTCGTCATAATTGATTCAGGGTGGAATTGGAATCCACAAACCTTGTCTTGTTCTTGAACTACAGACATCACCAAATCATCGACTTCAGCTGTCACTGTTAAGCTATCTGATACATGCGTTGCTACTAAAGAGTGGTAGCGAGCGATAGCCAGCGGCGAAGGTAAGCCTTGGTAAGTCGCATGATTTTGGTGTTCCATCATCGACACCTTACCATGAATGATTTCGCCAGCGCCTGCAACGGTGCCACCGTAGGCTTCAACAATCGCTTGGTGGCCTAAGCAAATACCAATCATTGGCACTTTGCCTTTTAGTAGCTGAATCAGCTCAGGCATGCAGCCCGCATCAGCCGGAGCGCCTGGGCCTGGCGAAAGCAGTGCAACAGGGTTGTCTAGTTCATTGAGCGCCGCTTCAACGACCTTTGCAGGAATGTTGTTACGGTAAATTTTCACGCTGTGACCTAATGAACGGAACTGGTCTACAAGGTTGTAAGTGAACGAGTCGAAGTTATCGATGAATACAATATCAGCCATGATTACGACTCCTTCTTAGTTGTTAGGTTTTTAGTATGAGCTGCTTGAATCGCAGAGATGACCGCTTGAGCTTTGCCGCGAGTTTCATCTGCTTCTGCTTGTGGGTCTGAGTCGAATACCACACCTGCGCCCGCTTGTACTTGTGCCACGCCATCTTCAACGTAAGCAGAGCGAATCACGATACAAGTATCTAGAGTCCCTTCACCGGTTAGGTAACCGACTGCACCACCGTAGCTACCACGACGCGTTTTTTCTACGTCACGAATAAGCTGCATTGCGCGGATTTTTGGTGCGCCCGTTAGCGTGCCCATGTTCATACAAGCTTGGTAAGCGTGCAGAGCATCTAAGTCTTCACGTAGCTGACCAACAACACGAGAAACCAAGTGCATTACATGGCTGTAGCGATCCACTTTCAGCAAGTCTGCCACGTGGCGAGTGCCTGCTTCGGCAATACGAGCCACATCGTTACGTGCTAGGTCAACAAGCATCATGTGTTCCGCGTTTTCTTTCTTGTCGGTACGCAGTTCAAGTTCGATACGGCTGTCTAGGTCGAAATCAATTTGGCCATTCGGGCGCTTACCACGACGACGAGTACCAGCAATTGGGTAAATCTCGATTTGGTTGGTTTCAGTTTCGTACTTCAGCGCGCTTTCTGGAGAAGCACCAAATAGAGTAAACAGCTCATCTTGCATGTAGAACATGTAAGGGCTTGGGTTACTTTGCTTGAGTTCTTTGTAAGCCGCCAATGGAGCAGGGCAAGGTAGCGTAAAGCGACGTGAAGGTACCACTTGGAATACATCGCCTTTAACGACGTATTCTTTTAAATCACGAACCGTTTGGCAGAAGTCTTCATCTGAAACACTCGGTACAGCGTCAACGTTGTCGAGTGGTGTAACTTCTGTGATGGCTTTCAATGACTGACACTGTGTTTGAATGTCGGCTAGGCGCTCTGTTAATTGCGCTTTGATGCTTTCATCTTGAGCAAACAAGCTGGCGTGGAGCAGACCTTCGTTTTCTTGGTGGTCGAAACGTAATAGAGTCTCGGCAACGTAGAAAACAAAGTCAGGGCAGTTGTTGGTTGCTTCAGCATCGCCTAGCGGTTCAAAGTTCGCCACGATGTCGTAAGCGAATAGGCCAGCCATGAATAACGCGTGTTTGTTATCCGCGTCTTGCTCAAAGCTGTGTTGAACCAAACGCAGTGCATCGAATGAAGACGCTTCTCTTAAACGTGAATCTTCGTCTAATTCGTTGCTTGGCTCAACAAAAGTCAGCGTCAAAACGTTATCCGTAAGGTCAGATTTTATCTCTGTTTTAACGTTTTGAGATAGGTGTTCGATAAGCGCTTGACCATTTTGAGTCAACGCTTGAAAGGTTACTTCATGTCCGCGACATACGATGCGAACAGCAGAGTCGATAAGGAGTAGGCTTGTCAGGTTCTGTTTAGATTCAATCTCAGCAGATTCCAACAGCAAACTGTCTGTTTTGTTTTCACACAGAGTATGAAAAACACTGGTTGGATCTTGCGAGTAAGGAACGGAAGAATTGATGACCTCAATGGTTCCCAGCTTTTTGATTTCAATGGCCTTGTTCACAAGACCTCCTTTATGATTCTTTAAATTTCCTGCCGTACATAGTCGCATAAAGATACCTTTCACCCAATCTAGAATATGGTCAATTCGTTGATTTGTTAGTCAGTTGAATGTGAGATGTTCGACAAATTAAAAAGCCCGCTATGAAAGCGGGCTTGGTGATAACTTTTTTATAAACAAACTGTTTAATTAGAAGTACACGTTGGCCCACCAAGAACTTGTCCAAGTGCGCCACCAATTAAGCTCTGAACTTGCTTCTACTGAAGAAAGTTCTAAAACTTTATCTTTATGGTTTTGGTTAAATTCTTGTAACATAGTGAACCTATCAAATGTGATACTTCGTATTTGCGTACTAGTTAACTAGTTTTGCGCTTGCAGGTCAAGTGCGTTGACACAAATATAACGATAAAAATTGAAAACAATGAAAAAGAATATATGAGAATTGATCTACATAGTCATACAACAGCCTCAGATGGCCGACTTACTCCACCTGAACTGATTGACCGAGCGCTAGGCTTTAACATCGAAGCGTTAGCGATTACAGATCATGATACGACTGATGGGCTTGCAGAAGCACGCAGCTATATTGCTGATAACAATCTTCCTATTCAGTTGATTAACGGCATCGAGATCTCAACCGTTTGGCAAAACAAAGATATCCATATTGTTGGGTTAAACGTCGATCCTGAATCACCAGAATTGAAAGCGTTAATTGAACAACAGAAGCAACACCGTGTCGGACGTGCAGAGATGATTGCGCAACGTCTTGAAAAAGCGACTCGTGAAGGTGTGTTAGAAGAGGTTAAGTTGATTGCAGGTGATGCACCAATTACTCGAGCACACTTTGCGAAATGGTTAGTCGACAATGGCTACGCGAAAACCATGCAGCAGGTGTTTAAAAAGTTTCTTACGCGCAATAACCCAGGTTATGTGCCGCCAACATGGTGCTCAATGAGTGATGCTGTCACGGCTATTCATGCGGCTGGTGGTCAAGCGGTATTAGCTCACCCTGCGCGATATGGCCTTACCGCCAAGTGGGTTAAACGTCTATTAGCTGCATTTGTTGAAGCAAATGGTGACGCTATGGAAGTGGCTCAACCTCAGCAAGCGCAACAAGAAAGACGCACACTTGCGGATTATGCTATACAATACAAACTATTAGCCTCCCAAGGCAGCGACTTCCATTACCCATCCCCATGGATGGAACTTGGACGTAATCTCTGGCTACCTTCTGGGGTCGAAGAAGTATGGAAAGATTGGGAGTTTCAAACGGTTTCACCATCTGAATAGTCTTTAGGTGAACCAGCTCCTTCTGATGATAGAGTCGAGAGATTCGATAACGAGGATCAACAATGAGCCAGTTTTTTTATGTACACCCAGATAACCCACAAGCGCGCTTAATTACTCAAGCGGTTGCGATTATTCGCAATGGCGGCGTTGTGGTTTATCCAACAGATTCAGGTTATGCACTGGGTTGTCAGCTTGAAAATAAACAAGCACTCGAACGCATCTGTAAAATTCGTAGAATCGATGATAAGCACAATTTCACTTTGTTATGCCGTGATCTTTCTGAGTTGTCACTGTATGCACGAGTAGATAACGTGGCTTTCCGTCTGCTTAAGGCGCACACGCCAGGTGCTTACACGTTTATTTTCAAAGCAACAAAAGAAGTGCCAAAGCGTTTGATGAACGCTAAGCGTAAAACGATCGGTATTCGTGTACCGGACAACAAAATTGCCCTAGACCTTCTAGAAGCAATGGGTGAGCCATTGATGTCGACGTCTCTGATTCTTCCGGGTAACGAGACCACTGAATCGGATCCTGAAGAAATTCGTGACAGCCTAGAGCATGCGGTTGATGTCATTTTGAATGGCGGCTACTTAGGTGAGCAACCGACTACGGTTATTGACTTCAGTGACGATGACGCTGTTGTTTTACGTCGTGGTGCCGGTGATCCAGCGCCGTTTGAATAATAGCGTTACTGATTAACAGTCTGTAACGAAACAGCAAACCTGCCAGAGTAAATAACAAGTGCTTTTTGGCAGGTTATTTGCGATAATACGCGACCGCGATTTGGTCGCGAAAAATTCATTCGACGTCTGTGAAGACGACAATTAGGTAGAAAAGAGTAAATGAGCGAAAAATTACAGAAGGTTTTAGCGCGAGCTGGTCACGGTTCTCGTCGTGAACTAGAAGGTTAATCAAATCTGGTCGTGTAAGTGTTAACGGTCAAGTTGCGAAATTGGGTGAGCGTCTTGAAGACGAGAACTCAGTGATCCGTATCGATGGCCACACTATTACAGGCAAAGCCTCTGAAGAAGTGGTTTGTCGTGTACTTGCTTACTACAAACCTGAAGGTGAGCTTTGTACTCGTCACGATCCTGAAGGTCGCCGTACTGTTTTCGATCGTCTACCTAAGATCCGTGGTTCTCGTTGGATTTCAGTTGGTCGTCTTGATGCAAACACATCAGGCCTACTGTTGTTCACAACCGATGGTGAACTAGCTAACCGCCTAATGCACCCAAGCCGTCAGGTTGAGCGTGAGTACCTAGTACGTGTATTTGGTGAAGTAACTGAGCAAAAAGTTAAGAACGTGACTCGTGGCGTTCAACTTGAAGATGGTATGGCTCGTTTCGAAGATGTGGTTTACGCTGGCGGTGAAGGTATGAACCATACTTTCTACGTAGCAATTAACGAAGGTCGTAACCGTGAGGTTCGTCGTCTTTGGGAATCACAAGAAACAACAGTAAGCCGTCTGAAACGTGTACGTTACGGTGATATCTACCTTGATAAGAAACTGCCTCGTGGCGGTTGGAAAGAGCTAGATCTTCAAGAAGTAAACTACTTGCGAGAGCTTGTTGAACTTCAGCCAGAAAAAGAGACACTGTTGGATCTTGATCCTGCAAACACTTCTCGTAAGCGTGAGCGTTCTCGTAGCCAAAAAATTCGTCGCGCTGTTAAGCGTCACGAAGAGCGTGCAAATGCTCCTAAAGGCCGTAGCAACCAGACTAAGCGTAAGAAGCCTGCAACTCGCGGTACTACAACACCTGATTCAGGCCGTAGTGCTCCAGCGACCAATGGCAAACCTCAGGCTACCAAAAAGCCTAAACTGAACAACGGACGCCCGGCTAAACCGGCTAAGCCAAGATCACGTAAGTAATTACGTGGATTCTGAAGCTTAATCCAACGTTTCGAATACAAAAAAACCTGCTAACTTAGCAGGTTTTTTTATGTCTTGAATATGGCGCAGTTCAAATCATGTGGGAGTGCTTAACCAGCTAAGCTGAATAGTTCTTACTACGGTTGGTATTAGGTCACTTTCAAATGATTAGAGAAATTGTCACCCTTCGCCATGCGGTCATACAGAATAACATTAACCGCAGCAGCAAGGTTCATGCAGCCATTAGTCGGAACGTAGATGGTTTCACGACAGAAGTCTGTGATCTCTTTTTTCAGAGTCCCATCTTCAGGGCCGAAGATATAAAAAGCACGAGGTGGGTGCTTATAATCAGGCAGAGGCTTAGCGCCTTCTATCAAATCAACCGCGATGGGCACGCAGCCAACTGGAATAATGTCTTTCAGGTCTTCAACACCAATTAATGGTAGCTCAAGGTGCTTTTCCTTGGTGTCGGTATGAAACTGTCGAGCGTGGTCATAACGGGTGCCAGTATAAAATACAGAGTTTGCTCCGTAGCAACCAGCTGCTCGCATTACTGAGCCAACATTTTCAGGGGTTTTGGGATTTACTAATCCAACACAGGCATAGCCTTTGGATAGGGTATCTGTCTTTGCTTTGGTCATAATTTTGTAGAGTTGCAGTTTGGTAAAGTGATGAGGCTATGAAGTCGTAAGAAAACCAGCTCAGTACTCTGAGCTGGTTTAAGAAGAGCCTAGTCGCGTTTCCACAACATGTGACAGAACTTGTGTTCAGGGTCACGGCTGATCAGTAGACGAGCGAATACGTCATCTAAGACATCATCAGTTTCATTTACAAGACCAATGCGTACTTCAGCGTAGATCTCTTTGTCGACTTCAAAGCCAACATGTTCAACCCAATCGTCACCAGTTTCAACAAGTTCTGCAGCGCCACGATCTTCAAACTGAGCCGTGAATAAGATCACGTCTGCAGGTTCAAGATTATCAGCAGCCATCTCTAGAAAGATGTCGTATGCAGTGTCAATTGCGTCGTCGTAAGACATTAGGTCGTTAGCTTCGGTCATAATCAGTATCTTAGCTTGCGCGGTTCATGTATTTGCGTTCAGCTGTGTTCACAACAACTTTGTCGCCAGTTGCAATGTACTCAGGAACTTGAACAGTAAGGCCTGTAGACAGACGAGCTGGCTTAGTACGAGCTGAAGCAGAAGCACCTTTGATTGAAGGGTCTGTCTCTTCGATTACTAGCTCAACTGAAGTTGGTAGCTCAAGAGTCGCCGCAGTACCGTCGATAAGAATCGCGTACATACCTTGCGTATCTTCGTTGATGAACAGCAGTTCGTCTTCGATCATTTCACCGTTGAAGATGAATTGTGTGTAATCTTCGTTATCCATGAAGATGTACTCGTTGCCATCAACGTAAGAGAACATCACCGCACGCTTAGTTACGTCGATCGTTTCAACGATTTCGTCAGCCTTGTGACGAACTTCTGTTTTAACGCCAGTTGCTACATCGTGACCACGGAAGCGGTAAATCTTTTGACCGCCACGGCCACCTGGTGTTGTTACTTCGATATCTTTAACTAGTACTGTTTTGCCATCAACATTGATCGCAAAACCTTTTTTAATCTCACTTGCTCTAGGCATTTTGTGTTTGTCCTTATTGGGTCTATCCGTTGATTATATCTCGTAGACGCTATAAATAGGAATAGCTTGAATCATAAAGTCACCTAAGCGATCATAGAGAGACAGTTAAATCATTATTTTATTTACCGAAACGACCTATGCAGCTACCTGTTATTGACCCAACACAGCCATTTCAACCTGAATTTCAACCTGTGGTTAACGATCTGATTACCTTTCTAAAAGGTGGGTTAGGTTCTAATCTACACAGTGTCTATGTTTATGGCAGTGTGGCACGCAAGCAAGCCGTTGTCGGTCGCTCGAATCTAGATGTGGTTGTGGTTACTCATCGTTCTTTCCCAGACCAACGAACCACGCTGCTGAATACCATTAAATGGCGCTTCCAAAAGAGCTTCCCTCAGGTCACACAAGTGGCGATCAAAACTACCTTGGTGAGCGAGATAGTTGATTTCGACAACATCTTTACGTGGGGCTTTATGCTCAAGCATTTAGCTGTGTGCGTGCATGGTGAAGACTTATCTGATTGTTATGGTGATTTTGAAACAAGTTGGGAAATCGCTAAGCACTGGAATATGGACGCGGAAAATTGGTTAGCGGTTTATCGTAATAAGATAGCCCGAGCAACAACACCAGAGCAGCAAGTCGCCGCGCACGTGATTATTGCCAAGAAGCTTCTGCGAGCCAGTTATTCTTTGGTTATGTACCGAGA
>NZ_CH902612.1:134642-145106 GCF_000153005.1 Vibrio sp. MED222
CTTTGGAAATATGCACATGCGATCTCAACTAAAAATTCATCGCTTGAAGAAGCAACTCAATAAGCAATCAAAGCAGGTCGCTGCTGAAACTAAAGCTTAAAGGCCATATTTGATGTTAGAGTTACTGTTCTTACTTTTGCCCATCGCAGCCGCTTATGGTTGGTATATGGGTAATCGTAATGCTCAGCAAGAAAAACAAAAGCAATCACACCAGATCTCCCGCCAATACGTGACGGGTTTGAACCTATTACTGTCAGACCAATCTGACAAAGCGGTTGATCACTTCATTGAGTTACTTCAAGTAGACAATGAAACCATCGATACTCACTTGGCTTTGGGCAACTTGTTCCGCTCAAGAGGCGAAGTCGACCGCGCTATTCGTATTCACCAAAATCTTATCTCTCGGTCTGGGCTTACCCTCGATCAAAAAAACCTCGCATTGCAACAATTAGCTAAAGACTATACGGTCTCAGGCTTTCTTGATCGCGCAGAGAAAATTTTTGAACAGCTTGTAGAAGAGCCTGATCATAAAGAAGGCGCTTTACAGCAGTTGGTTGCCATTTATCAGCAAACGCGTGAGTGGAATAAAGCGATTCATTACGGGAATATCTTAGTTAAGCTGAGCAAGAAGAAAATGAAGACGCGTGCGATGGTTGCACACTTCTGGTGTGAGCTTGCGATGCAAGAACAAGCCGACGGCAACCGCCCTAAAGCGCTTCAGCACTTCAAGAAGGCCCTTTCAGAAGACCCTAAATGTGTTCGAGCCAGTATTGCTTTAGGAAAATTCTATTTAGCCAATGAAGATTATCACAAGACAATTACTTATTTAGAGTCAGTTCTCGAGCAAGATATCGACTTCATTAGTGAAGTCCTGCCAACGCTTGCTGAGTGTTACCACAAACTTGGACAAGAAGCGCAGTTGGTCGAGTTCCTTAAAGCGTGTATTCAGAAGAAAGCCGGTGTTTCCGCTGAGTTGATGCTGGCTCAACTCGTTGCCGACCATGAAGATGTTGGCTCTGCTCAAGAGCTACTGACAAAGCAGCTTGTTAAAAACCCAACCATGAAAGGTTTTTATCGATTAATTGATTATCACCTAGAGGAAGCGGAAGAAGGTAGAGCCAAAGACAGCTTAACAACGCTTCAATCTATGGTTGGTGAACAACTCAAGGTTAAGCCTCATTACCGATGCCGTCAGTGTGGTTTCTCAACTCACTCAATGTATTGGCACTGCCCTTCATGTAAGGGGTGGGGAACGATCAAGCCTATTCGTGGGCTTGATGGTGAATAGATTTGTGGTCATTTTAAGACCAAATTATTAATTGCAGCTTTCGGGCTGCATTTTTATGACTGTTATTTATGGCCTGATTGGTATAAATATTTTGTAGAAAGTTAACTGCGTTAGGAGATGAAATGAACGACCAAAAAATCATTGTAGCATTGGATTATGATAACCAAGCGGATGCGTTAGCCTTTGTCGATCGTATTGACCCAGCATCTTGCCGCCTAAAAGTTGGCAAAGAGATGTTTACTCTGTTTGGCCCTGAATTTGTTCGTGAATTACATAAACGTGGTTTCTCTGTGTTTTTGGACCTTAAGTTCCACGATATCCCGAACACATGTTCAAAAGCGGTACGTGCTGCCGCTGAGATGGGCGTGTGGATGGTGAACGTACACGCGAGCGGTGGCGAGCGTATGATGACGGCTTCTCGTGAAATTTTGGAACCATATGGTAAAGATCGTCCATTGTTAATCGGTGTGACGGTACTAACCAGTATGGAGCAATCTGACTTAGCGGGTATCGGTCTGGATCTAGAGCCACAGCAACAAGTGATGCGCTTAGCGTCTTTGACTAAAAACTCAGGCCTAGACGGTGTTGTATGTTCTGCACAAGAGGCTTCTTTGCTCAAAGGTGCACTTGGTCAGGAGTTCAAACTAGTAACTCCAGGTATTCGTCCTGTAGGCGCTGATGTTGGTGACCAGAAGCGTATCATGACGCCTTCTAAGGCGATTGAGTCAGGTTCTGACTATCTTGTTATCGGTCGTCCAATTACTCAAGCAGCAGACCCTGCATCAGTACTTGCTGAAATCAACGGCACGCTAGCTTAAGCTTATCATTAAGTCGTAATTCCAATAAAGAAGGCCAGCAATTTGCTGGCCTTCTTATAGGTGTACTAAATACAGAATTGGTCTGGAGTAGACTTGTTCTAAACGGCTTAAACCGGAGCGCCACTATGAAACTTAAAGTCGCTGTCTTCTGAAGTGATAAGTTCTGCTTCAACTTGCGCAAAATGAGCAATACGCTCAGAGATATCTTTCCCTGCGATTTGTTCCGCGAGTTCAAGATAGTCTTGATAGTGACGAGCTTCTGAACGAAGTAGAGATACGTAAAACTTTTCCATGTCTTCTTCTAAGAAAGGAGCCAGTTTAGCAAAGCGTTCACAAGAGCGAGCTTCAATAAATGCACCAATAATAAGCTTATCAACTAGAGCATCAGGCTCGTAAGTCTTAACTTGCTTGATTAAACCCTTAGCGTAGCGGCCCGCCTCGATCGGTTGATAAGTCACGCCTTTTTTTACCATCAATTCCATCACTTGGTAGAAGTGATGCAGCTCTTCTTTGATCAGCAATACCATTTTATCGATCAAGTCAGCACCGTAATTACAGCCTTCTTTCGCTGTAATTTGCTTTGATACATTACTTTTACCACGTAGAGACTCCAAGTCTCCAATACGACGGTAAGCAAATTGCTCGTAGGGCAAAATCCACTCATTCAGTTGCTTCGCGCTTTCTTTATCTACCGCATATTTACGGATAAGGAACAAAGCACTTTGAGCTGCTTTAAGTTCACAAAGCATGTGATCGCGTAGAATGATATGAAGGTTTTCAGGCTTCTTGGCTTCATCTATCCATGAATCTGGCGTTTCAGCTTTAAGAAAAGAGTGTATAGGGGCTAATAATTCTTGATACATGGTAAGGGCAAGTTTGTTGATAATGCGGGATTTTATCACAGCTTAAGAGATCCCCCTATACGGAGAAAGGAAATTCCACAGGTACAAAAAAGGCCGCTAATTTAAATAGAGCGGCCTTTAAGTGTTGAGTTAGAGCGTTACCATTTTTTCTTCTGACCGAATAGAGCATCCATGTCATCTTCACGCTCTTTCGATTCCATCTGCTGTAAATCTTCTGCGTTTTTATTTAGGCGCTTCTGATCAAGATCGTCAAGCATCTGTTGTAGCTTGTCTTTCGCTTGATTGGAGTATGCGTCGTTTTTAGTGGCTAATGCATCGATGCCTTTGCGCAACAGTTGAATCGCTGTGCCAGGCTGTCCACGAGATATCGAGTCATTTGCACGTTTGATAACATTCTCGATGTTGATGCGAATTTGGATTGTTTCTAAGCGAGCGTTTTCAACCACAAAAGCTTGAGTATTAAAACGTCCTTTATTGTGCTCGTTACGAACCGTGTCACGCAAGCGTTTAACTAGCTTAAGCATCATGATTGCTTGCTTGTCACTACTAGGCATGCGAAAAGCGGTGCTTTCGCCCCCTTGGTGGTTCTCTTTAAGCTGAGTGATTTGTTGCTTTACGCTTTCGATGCGTTGGGCAAGCTGCTTATTTTTAGGATCGAGTTCATACATATTAACTAATGCATCAAGAATTCGATTGTTTAAGCATATAAGAAGATCTTGGCTAAACGGCATGTGGTGAGCATTGCCAATTAACTCTTCTGTTCCATCTATAATGGTTAGATAACGAGAAGCTTCCTGTTTCTTCGTTGTTTCTACCTTAACTTTGTATTGAAGCATGATGTTGTAGCCTAAAACCAACACCAAAAGCACGGCTACCAAGGCGATTATTAAACCAATATTCATATATTTGTGTCTGCTTATTGTTTTCTATAGCTAACTAGAGAGGATACACGATTCCATTGTGTATAGGCACTTGTAAATTACAATTTTTGATTATCTCTTGTTGAGCGCAATCGGCAATCAAAATTTACTAACTAATGTGTGAGAATGAGGAGTGGCTTACAAAGCGTCAGTGATGTTTTTATTTGTTACGCTTTAAAAGCTCGATATTTCTGTCATTTTAGTTCTCGAAGCGTTATAACTATTAATTATATTACACGAGACTATAACGCTCTATTTGCAAATAAGTTAGCGCAGAAATGAGTAAAGGATTACGAGGTTAGATATGAAGTTACAGCAACTGAAGTACATTGTTGAGGTTCTAAACCATAACCTAAATGTTTCAGCGACAGCAGAGAGTTTGTACACATCTCAGCCCGGCATAAGTAAACAGGTTAGATTACTTGAAGACGAGCTAGGCATTCAAATATTTGAGCGTAGCGGTAAGCATTTAACTCAGGTTACACAAGCCGGTGAGGATATTATTCGTATCTCTCAAGAGATTTTGGCTCGTGTTGAGAGTATTAAAGCGGTTGCGGGTGAGCACACTCATCCTGAGATGGGCACATTGAATATTTCAACCACTCATACTCAAGCTCGTTATGCACTCCCTGATGTTATTAAAGGTTTCACGGCGCGTTATCCAAAAGTGTCGCTTCACATGCATCAAGGTACGCCAAGCCAGATGTCAGAAGCGGTAGCTAAGGGTACAGCGAACTTTGCGATTGCAACGGAAGCGCTACACCTTTATCAAGATGCAATTATGCTGCCTTGTTATCATTGGAACCGTTCGATCGTGGTAACGAAAGATCACCCTCTTGCACAGAAACGAAATATCTCGATTGAAGATCTTGCCGCTTATTCTCTCGTGACTTATGTATTTGGTTTTACTGGCCGTTCCGAGCTGGATACAGCATTTAACAAAGTAGGCTTAACACCGCGTGTTGTGTTTACCGCGACGGATGCTGATGTGATTAAAACTTATGTTCGGATGGGGATCGGGGTGGGTGTAATTGCAAGCATGGCGATTGACCACGAGCAAGATACAGACTTGGTTGCTATTGACGCGAGCCACTTGTTTGGTGCGAGTACCACAAGTATTGGCTTTAGAAAGGGTACTTTCTTACGTTCTTACATGTTCGATTTCATGGAGCGTTTTGCACCGCACTTAACTCGCCCAGTAGTTGAGCAAGCTATTTCTTTGAAATCGAATGAAGAGATCGAAGAGATGTTTAAAGACATCGACTTACCCGTTCGCTAAGGGTCATAGTCTTACCTAGATTCCCAATTCGGCCTGTTTACAGGCCGTTTTCATTTAAGCTCATTTGTGGTTTTATTGCTGGTAGGTTGTCTTTATACAACCTCAATTTGTAACCTTCCTTTCCATTTAGGCCTCTTACCCCTACAATCATCGCACCATAGGGGGAAGCATGCATTCACGATTCAAAATACTCGATTCATTTTTGCTAGAGCACCAGATTTACTGGCGTTCAGAGCCTTTTCACCTATGCCAAACTCACGATCAGCCATGGACAGACGTGAACCTTCCACTTGTCGATTGGTTAGATGGTTTGAGTATTGAACGCATTCAAACGCTAAAAGAACAGCCTCAAGTTCTGATTTCGGAACTTATGCGTTTTCTCCCAGAGTTAGGGAATGCCAATCAACACATCCAGTTTGATAATTCGGCTTTAGTTGGGCTTGATCTTCCGCGCGGTACTGCCGATGGTATTCCCGGCAGAAAGCTGCAACAAATCGTCGCGATGGGTGAGGCTTCATTAGAGCACCATCATGGTAAAGAGTGGCTTGAATGGTGTTCTGGCAAAGGCTTTCTCGGTCGGATCTTATCTCAGCAATCAGATCAAAAAGTCACTAGCTTTGAATGGCAACAATCGTTGTGTGAAAGCGGACAAAAGATTGCAGATGACCAGAAACTAGAGATGGACTTTGTTCAAGGTGACGCGTTTTCAAAAGATGCAGATAGGGTGTTTAACTCAAATCAACATGCTGTTGCTCTTCATGCTTGTGGTGACCTTCATGTCGAATTAGTGAAGAAATCTGTTTCACATGGGCTTCCTGCAGTCACCATTTCTCCATGTTGCTACCACCTTATTCGCGATGAAAGCTACCAAGCGATGTCATCCGTTGCGAAAAGCTCAGCATTAACGTTGAGCAAGAGCGACTTAAGAATCCCGCTTCAAGAAACCGTCACTGGTGGTGAAAGAGTAAAAAGGCACCGTCAGTTAGAAATGAGTTACCGATTAGGCTTTAGCCAACTACTTGAGGGTGAGCTTGGTGTCGACGAGTACATTCCTGTACCAAGCATCAAGAAATCGGAGCTATCCGAAGGCTTTGAATCATTTTGTTGCTGGGCATCTGAAGTGAAAGATATATCGCTGGGTTCAGATATTGATTTTGACTCTTATTTAATTCAAGGCGAAGCGCTTTTCTGGGAAATGGAAAAGCTGAGTTTAGTTCAACAAGTCTTTAGAAGACCTTTAGAGATATGGTTGGCCTTAGATCGTGCCATTTATCTGCAAGAACAAGGTTATCAAGCTTCGATTGAAGAGTTCTGCGAACGTAGTGTAACGCCAAGAAACCTATTGATTCATGGGGTTAAGATCGAGCGCTAGCGGTAAACAGCACTGGTACGTGTTTTTACGATCTAACATCATGAATGCAAAATAAAGCTATAAATACAAAAAAATGATAAATACAAAAAAGCCAGCGCGACATAATGTCGTACTGGCTTTTTGTTTAATGTGTCTGAATTAACTGAACGCTTCAACGAGAAGGTTATTGCATTCAGTTAGCCATTACATCATTAGTTAAACATCGCGATTGCTTCTGCAGGCGCTACGTATTCTAGGTCAAAGCTTTCTGCAACTTCTTTACAAGTCACTTTACCGTGGATTATGTTTAGACCTTCTAGGAAACCTTCATCAGATAGAAGTGCTTCGCGGTAACCTTTGTTCGCTAGCTTAACAATGTAAGGAAGTGTTGCATTGTTTAGTGCGTAAGTAGAAGTACGAGCAACGGCACCTGGCATGTTAGCAACACAGTAGTGAACTACGTCATCAACGATGTAAGTTGGATCGGCGTGAGTCGTTGCATGTGAAGTTTCAAAACAACCACCTTGGTCGATTGCAACATCAACAACCGCTGAACCTGGCTTCATCTTAGCGATGTGATCTTTTGTAACAAGTTTAGGAGCGGCTGCGCCTGGGATTAGCACTGCACCAATCACTAGGTCAGCTTCTAGAACATGCTTCTCAATAGCGTCTTCAGTAGAATAAACCACTTTTGCGCGACCTTGGAATTCTTCATCAAGACGACGAAGAGTATCTACGTTGCGATCAAGAATGGTTACATCAGCGCGAAGGCCAACAGCCATACGTGCTGCGTTAGCACCAACAACACCGCCGCCAACAACAACAACTTTTGCTGGCTCAACACCAGGAACGCCGCCAAGAAGAAGACCACAACCACCGTTAGATTTCTCTAGTGTTTGTGCACCTGCTTGAATAGACATGCGACCAGCGACTTCAGACATTGGTGCTAATAGTGGCAAGCGACCCATATTATCTGTTACAGTCTCATAGGCTACGCAGACAGCTTTGCTCTTGATCAGCTCTTCAGTTTGTGGAAAATCTGGTGCAAGGTGTAAATAGGTAAATAATATTTGCCCTTCGCGAAGCATAGCTCGCTCGACAGCTTGAGGTTCTTTAACCTTTACAATCATTTCTGCTTTCGCGAAAACGTCAGCAGCAGTAGGAAGAATGGATGCGCCTACAGCGATGTAATCATCGTCTGAAAAACCGATACCATTACCGGCATTGGTTTCTACAAAAACTTGGTGGCCGTGTGAGATTAGTTCTCTCACGCTAGCTGGGGTCATACCAACGCGGTATTCGTGGTTCTTGATTTCCTTAGGTACGCCAATGATCATCCTGACTCCTCATTTTATTTTGGTTGTTTTATCTATGTGTAGGGTAATTCTGTCGAATTAATATCTAGTATAGATATGTTTAAGTAAAATTTGATACTGAATATTAAAAAGTTGTAGTATATTTTTTTGCAAGGAAGTAATAAGGTGGAATAAAAAATGGCAGACAATTATAAGAAGCCGTCCAAGGAACTAGATCGTATTGACCGCAACATTCTTAATGAGTTGCAAAAAGACGGTCGTATCTCAAACGTTGAACTCTCAAAACGAGTAGGACTTTCTCCAACTCCATGTCTTGAGCGTGTTCGTCGTTTAGAGCGTCAAGGTTACATTACTGGGTACACAGCATTGCTGAACCCACAGTACCTTGATGCTTCACTTTTAGTGTTTGTTGAAATTACGTTGAACCGTGGTGCGCCAGATGTGTTCGAACAATTCAACACCGCTGTGCAGAAACTGGATGACATCCAAGAGTGTCATTTAGTGTCGGGTGATTTTGACTATCTTCTAAAAACACGTGTATCTGATATGGGTGCTTACCGTAAGCTACTGGGTGATACGTTACTTCGTCTACCAGGCGTAAACGACACTCGAACTTACGTTGTAATGGAAGAAGTGAAACAAACCAATCAACTTGTGATTAAAACTCGTTAATCACAATTGGTGAAATGAAAGAAAGCGGACATTTGTTCCGCTTTCTTGCTTTCTGGAATTGGGTTTTTCTGTTTGATATGGTTAAATCAACAGTAGTTTCATTGAAACGAGCGGCTATTGCCGCTCGAGATGTTTTTATCCCGTTTAATTATTAAGTTGGTTTATGTTCAAGCAGAGCAGTAATAAAGTAGAAACAATCATTAAAACGAGTGAAGAGCCTCAGTCTCCTCGTTTAAGTGGTTCTCAACGTCTAAAAGAGTGCAGCCTAATTCTAGGTGTTCTCTTCTCTATTCTACTTGCCGTTGCGTTATTAACTTTTAGCCCTGCTGACCCATCATGGTCGCAAACGGCTTGGGGTGGTGATATTCAAAATGCAGGAGGCTACGTAGGTGCATGGTTGGCGGATACGCTTTTCTTTGTGTTTGGTTCTTTAGCTTATCCTTTACCTATCTTGGTGACGGTTGCTGCGTGGGTATTATTCCGTAAACGTAATGAAGATGAGCAGATCGATTTCATGCTGTGGGGTACTCGTTTACTTGGACTGATTGTCCTTATTCTTACTAGCTGTGGTTTAGCGGATATCAACTTCGATGATATTTGGTACTTTTCATCTGGTGGTGTAGTCGGTGATGTATTAACAAGTCTTGCACTTCCAACGCTGAACGTTCTGGGCAGTACGTTGGTTCTTCTTTTCTTATGGGGAGCTGGCTTTACCCTATTAACGGGCATTTCCTGGTTAAGTATTGTTGAATGGTTAGGCGAGTGTGCAATCAAATCCTTTACGTCAGCCGTTAATAAGGCGCGCGGCCAAGATCAAGAGCTGCTTGAACCTCAGTTAACAGAATCGGCAGACCGCGATTTAATCGAAGAACGTCATCAAGAGCCGAGTTACCGTGATGTTCCTGCTTTAGAAGATAACAAAGAATCAAAAGAGCATGATCTACTAGATCCTGCGATGAGCTTCTCAGCGACCAATGAGTCTTCAGGCGAGGCTACAAATGCGCTAGACAGTGCCGCGTCGCCGAAGCGCCATTACAATATTCATATGCCTGTCGATGCGCCAGCGAAGCAAGACGCTTCAGCTCAAGAAGTGTCTGATATTCAACGTCAACCTGAAGTTGAACCTGAGCCGATCCCTGCTGCGCCTGTTTACCAAGCGCCAGAAGAGCCTTTGGAAGAGGGCATTGAGCGCTCGAAGCAGTTGAATGCAACGATAGAGCAGCTAGAGAATGCTGCAATGTATGAAGATGATCTAGCGGCTCAAGAGCAAGTTGACGCACATGAATCTCAGGTTGCGTACCAACAATACATGCAAAACGAACAAGCGGAAGTTAGTCCAACTCATAGTGATTTTGATAGTGCTGAAACAGCAACGGATAGTTCCTCTGAAGTCGAGGGTGAACTCGGTGCAGAAGACGTTCAGCCTGAATCTTTATATGCTTCGCCAGTGGATGAAACAGAAGAAACAATCGAAGAAGGTTCTTCTGTGCAAGCATCTCCGTTTGATATGGCGGAAGAGCAAGATGAACAAGCTTCAGTGTTCCAACCTGTATCGATTGAAGATGTTAATACTGAGCAACAAGAGCCTTTCGCTGCCCAGCAAGGTAATGCGGAGTTTGAACAAGCTAACGAACAAACTGAAGAGCTTGCTGTTGATCTTCCATGGGAAGAGGTCACGGAAGATGAGTCTGCGCACCAAGACCAAGACCAAGACCAAGACCAAGATGTAGCAGCATTCCAAAATCTGGTATCTGAAGCGCAAGCGAATATGGCGGCGACACAAAACCCGTTCTTGGTACAGCAAGATGTGAATTTGCCCAAACCTGCCGAGCCATTGCCAACACTTGAGCTGTTGTTCCACCCTGAAAAACGTGAAACCTTTATTGACCGCGATGCACTAGAGGCGATTGCTCGTCTTGTTGAATCGAAGCTAGCGGACTACAAGATAAAGGCAGAT
>NZ_CH902611.1:0-56834 GCF_000153005.1 Vibrio sp. MED222
ACTCGTCTTCAACTAATTGAATCAGGTCTAACTCACCGTACTCGTTCAGATCTACCAAATCGTACTCTTCCGGTGCTTCCTCTTCACTTTTCTCGCTGTAAACAGGAGTATAAGTAAATTGGACATCGCACTCATGTGCGAAAACCTCATTACAACGTTGACACTCTAAATCGACTTCGACGTTAGCTTTACCAGAGATAACGACTAATCGTTGTTCATCAAGCCCAAATGACATTGAGACTTGCGCGTCACGTTTTACGCCTTCAGTTGTTTCGGTTAAACGCTTTAAAAGACTGACTTGAATGATACCATCCATATCGAGTCGTTTTTGAGCCGTTCTTGCCGGATCAACTGTACGCGGTATTTTTTCCTTTTGCATAGGGCGCGAATCTTATCTTCCAAATCGTGTTTAGTCAAAGGAAATGGCAAAAAAAATGTACTTTCCTACCTTTCCTGTTCAGAGCATTATGAATAGCAGGATAAGTTACGTTATCCTGAACTAAATGCTTACACGAATTGTAAATTAAAATGAGAAATTACCAACTAGTTTTAGCTTCTACATCTCCATTTAGGCAAGAGATCCTCAAAAAACTACAGTTAGACTTTGTCACAGCAAAGCCTGACTGCGATGAAACGCCACTTCCAGAAGAGACTCCTCAACAATTGGTAATGCGTCTTGCTGAGACCAAAGCCAAGTCTTGTGCTGTCGAACAACCAAGCCTAGTGATTGGTTCCGATCAAGTATGTGTGATCGACGAAGAAATCATTGGCAAACCTCATACTCGTGAGAAAGCGATTGAGCAATTGTCTCGTCAAAGTGGTAAGAGCATCACTTTCTATACTGGGATAACGGTATGGAACAGCGAGACCAGTAAAGCTGACACGCGTCTCGACACCTTTGTTGTGCATTTCCGCGATTTAACTGAGCAACAGATCATTTCTTATGTTGAGAAAGAGCAGCCTTATTACTGCGCGGGCAGTTTTATGTGCGAAGGGTTAGGTATTGCATTGTTTAAACAGATGGAAGGTAAAGACCCAAACACGCTGATCGGCTTACCTCTGATCGATTTAGTCGATATGCTTGAGGCACAAGGAATGAACGTGTTGTAAGCGATACTTACCACTCTGTTGGAGATTCCCTACTCCTTCCTTCGTCAGTCTAGGGAATGACGAAGATAGCCACATTATCCAATCAGCTCATGATGTAGAACCTGACTTTAAAAAGTCGTCATCCTCATGAGCGAGGAACGAGCGAGTTGGGGATCTTCTACAACAGATGAAAACAAAAAAGGTTGACGAATTTCATCAACCTTTTTGTTAGTAGATAGATAAGGCTAGAAACAGCTAACCCTTTCGTATCTCGTATCTCGTATCTCGTATCTCGTATCTTCTTAAAGCTTACGTAAACCAGTTAAGGCTTTCTCTAGCCTTCTTTCCATTGGCGCCGAGATATCAATCTTCTCTTCGCTACCCGGGTGGATAAACTTGATGTTGGCTGCATGTAAGAACAGACGATTCAGTCCTACTTTACCCGTATAAGCATCGAAACGACGATCACCGTAACGATCATCCCAAGCTATTGGATGACCGGTATACTGAGCGTGCACACGGATTTGGTGTGTACGGCCTGTAATTGGGCTAGCTTGAATCAACGTCGCCTCTTGGAATTTCTCTAAAACCTTAAAGCGGGTTTCAGAAGCTTTACCATTCGGGTTCACTCGAACAATGCTATTCACTTCATTTTTTAACAAAGGTGCGTTGACGACTTTACAGCTGTTCTTCCATTCGCCCATCACTAGAGCGAAATAGTATTTTTGAACCGTTTTTTCACGGAACTGTGCTTGAAGGTGTCTTAGCGCCGAGCGCTTCTTAGCAACAAGCAAAATGCCAGACGTATCTCTATCAATACGGTGCACTAACTCAAGAAAACGAGCATCAGGGCGAAGAGCACGCAATGCTTCAATCGCGCCAAACTTCAAGCCGCTGCCACCATGAACCGCAGTACCTGATGGTTTATTGAGAATCAGCATGTGATCATCTTCATAGATGATGCACTGTTCCAATTCCGAAACCTTATTGAGTTTCGTACTCGGTACGTTCTCTTCCGTTTTCTCTTCAATAGTAACGGGAGGGATACGTACTAAGTCGCCAGCTTTTAGTTTGTACTCAGCCTTGATACGTTTCTTGTTAACGCGGACTTCGCCTTTACGCACGATTCGGTAAATCATGCTTTTCGGGATGTTTTTTAATTGGTTGCGTAAGAAGTTATCAATACGCTGACCAGCCATATCTTCGTCAATGTCGACAAATTGGACTTGGGTTCTAATTTCGCTCATTGGGTTATTGTATCACTGTCACTTTTGATAATTGAGATTTTCTTAACCCTATTCTGAACTTATTTATCTAAAATCCCTGCGACTCTATCCCTAAAAGGGCATTGAAGTTCTATATTTCTTTGATTCTTCGAACAAAAAAGCACCAAGCTTCCTGCAAATTAAAATATCAATTGATAAATTATTTATAGACAGTGAGTTAGAGCTATCAAAACCCAAACAAAAACTGTTTTTTTTACCGCATTACGACAAAGCAGATTGCTGTGTTTACCGACCACTGCTATAGTTCACAGCTGCTATCAATGGATTGACTAATATTTAAACAGCTAACCATTCATAAGCAAGTAAATGAGTAGATGACTCAGATTAGACAGTGCTGCAATCGGCGTAAGACACGGTCAACTGAGTTCCTTATCGCTCTACTCACGTACACTCATGTTGAGTATTCACCGCCACATCGCGGATCATAGGCTAACTCCCTATGATGACTGACGTGCCCCAGAGCATCCCTCTCCAGCCGGGAGGCTGCACCGATAAAGCCATGGGATCTGGCACCATGAGAAACGAACTAAAGCGATAAGACCAATGATGAAAATAAGAAAAGACAATGAGAATTTCTAAATGAAAAGAATGTTAATTAACGCAACTCAAAAAGAAGAGTTGCGTGTCGCTTTGGTTGATGGCCAGCGACTGTTCGATCTAGATATCGAAAGTCCAGGTCACGAATCAAAGAAAGCGAATATCTACAAAGGACGTATTACCCGTATTGAACCAAGCCTAGAAGCGGCATTTGTTGATTACGGCGCAGAACGTCACGGTTTCCTCCCTCTTAAAGAAATTGCCCGCGAATACTTCCCTGAAGGTTATACATACCAAGGCCGTCCTAGCATTAAAGAAGTGCTAAGAGAAGGACAAGAAGTAATCGTACAAGTTGAGAAAGAAGAACGTGGTAGCAAAGGTGCTGCACTGACAACTTTCATCTCTTTGGCGGGTAGTTACTTAGTTCTTATGCCAAATAACCCTCGCGCTGGCGGTATTTCTCGTCGTATCGAAGGTGATGAACGCACTCAACTGAAAGCAGCATTAAGCACTCTTGAGCTTCCTCAAGGTATGGGCTTAATTGTGCGTACAGCGGGTGTAGGCAAAAGTGCAGAAGAGCTAGAGTGGGACTTGAACGTTCTATTGAATCACTGGGGCGCTATCAAGCAAGCTTCTGATTCAAATGCAGCTCCTTTCCTTATTCACCAAGAAAGTAACGTTATCGTTCGTGCGATTCGTGACTATCTACGTCGTGATATTGGCGAGATTCTAATCGACAGCAATACTATTTTTGAACGTGCACAAGCGCACATTCAATTAATACGCCCAGATTTCATGAATCGCGTTAAGAAATACGATGGTGAAGTACCACTATTCAGCCATTACCAGATTGAAAGCCAGATCGAATCTGCTTTCCAACGTGAAGTTCGTCTTCCATCTGGTGGTTCTATCGTAATCGACCCAACAGAAGCTCTGACTTCTATCGATATCAACTCTGCTCGTGCAACAAAGGGCGGCGATATCGAAGAAACAGCACTTAACACTAACCTAGAAGCAGCCGATGAAATTGCACGTCAATTACGTCTACGTGACCTAGGTGGTCTTGTTGTTATCGACTTTATCGATATGACTCCGGTTCGCCACCAACGCGAAGTAGAAAGCCGTCTACGTGATGCCGTTCGTTTAGATCGCGCACGTGTTCAGATTGGTCGTATTTCTCGCTTTGGTCTTCTAGAGATGTCTCGTCAACGTTTGAGTCCATCACTAGCAGAAGCAAGCCACCACATTTGTCCTCGTTGTACAGGTACTGGTGTTGTTCGTGATAACGAATCTCTAGCACTATCTGTTCTACGTCTGATCGAAGAAGAAGCTCTAAAAGACAACACTGCGCAAGTTCTTGCTGTAGTCCCTGTTCCTATCGCTTCTTACCTATTGAACGAAAAACGTCGCTCAGTAAACCACATCGAGAAGAACCAAGAAGTTAAGATCACTGTAGTTCCTAACTCTGACATGGAAACACCGCACTTTGAGGTTATCCGTGTTCGTGAAGGTGAAGAGTTCGACCTACTGTCTTACTTGCTGCCTACCAAGCTAGAAGCTCTAAAAGAAGCAGAAAGCAAAGAGCCTGCAGAACAGACTATTCGTCCTAAGAAGATCGAAGAGCCAGCTCTTAAAGGCTTCGCAGCTCCTGCTCAATCAGCACCGACTCCAGCTCCAGCACCTAAAGCTGTAGAAGAGAAAAAAGCTGAATCAGCAGCGACTCAAGAACCAGGTTTAGTTGGTCGTTTCTTCAAAGCTATCGGTAGCTTCTTATTTGGCTCTTCAACTCAAGAAGAGAAAAAAGAAGAAGAGAAGCAAGAAGAGAAACCTAAGAACAATCGCAACAACGGCAACCGTCAACGCCGTGATCGTAACGATAACCGTCGTCGTAACCAACGTGGTGACCGTGGTGAACAACGTGGTGAGCGTGGTGACAATCGTAACGAAAACCGTGACAACAAACGCCGTCGTAAACCAGTTCGTGATGAGAAACCTGAAGAGCAGAAAGAAACTGCTCCACAGCAAAATCGCCAGCCTCGTAAGCCTAAGCAAGACCGTCGCAATAAGTCACGTGATGAGCAGAAGCAACGCGAAGAGCTAGCACCATCTAAATTAGCAGAAGAAGGTCTACAGCTAGCGGCAGAAGCTCAAGCTGATAAACTAGAAGCGCCTAAGGCTAAGCCAGAAGCGAAAGCAGCTAAGATTAAAGAGCGTCGTCAGCGTCGTAAACTGAACAAACAAGTTCGTATTAAAGACCAACAAGCTGAAGCTTCAGAAAACTCGTCAAATGAGTCTGCTGTTGCTAAAGAACAGTCTATTGCGAAAGAACAATCAGTAGCTCAAGAGCAAAAAGTTGCGGAACAAGTAGAAGCAACTCAAGCAAACGCTGATGAACAAACAGAACAGGAAGAGCCGAAGCAACGTCGCAACCGTCGTTCTCCACGTCACCTACGTGCAAGTGGTCAACGTCGTCGTCGCGGTCGTGATCGTCGTCCTAACCCATTCCGCCTACGTAAAGGTGGTGTAGCTTCTCCAGAGATGGCTATGGGTAAAGTGATGCCTCGCTTCATTCCAAAACCTCACCATAATCAGGCAAAACCTGAAGTGGCTGAAGTTCAAGTAGCAGTTGAAACTCAAGTTGCTGTACAGGAGCAAAACGTAGCTCAAGAGACGGCACCACAAAGTAACACAGCTATTGCTGGCGGCTTTGCATGTCCTGAACTTGCGATGGGTAAAGTCATTATCCGCCGTGAAGAAGCTGAAACTGTCGTTGAAACTCAGGTAACTGAAGCTCCTGCGGTAGTTGAAACTGAGAAAGTTGAAACTCCAGTGATTGCTGAAACTGCGAAAGTTGAATCGCCTGTTGTAGCAGAAGCTGTGCAAGTAGAAGCAACACCAGTTGTTGAAGCTGAAGCACCTAAAGCTGAAAGTGTAAAAGTAGAAGAAGCTCCTGTGGTAAAAGCAGAAGCTCCTAAAGCGGCACCAAAGGCCGCTGTTGCTAAAAAACAAGCAGGTTCACCAATGACTAAAGCTCCTGGTCCTCAAGAGATCAAAGAGATTCAAGTTGTTGCGGCTCCATTCCGTACTGAGCGTTTTGTATCGAAAGGTGCAGGTAGCCAAGCAGCGTCAAATAAAGCCGGCGCAGGCATGACTAAACCTCAATACTAATGAGCTTCGCAGAGTAATCTGCAGAGAACTATCTAAGGGCGACTTATTCATAAGTCGCCCTTTTTTTATATCCATAGTTCCGATTAGTTATAATAGATATATTACTCAAAATAGGGTTCAACCTTGAACTTAATCACATTTTTGGGTAGCATTCGCGCACTTATATTTTCGACACTTAGCTATTGCCGCTCTTTTTCATCACTGTTTGGCTACGCAATACATTCGTGTCGGTAAACCCATTTTAAGCATAGCTGAGCAAACATGTTCGAATTCCCACAATTTTCAAAGCACTCTGTAAAAAATGATGTGCTTTCAGGTCTTACCGTAGCCTTAGCTCTGGTACCTGAAGCCGTAGCATTCGCCTTTGTTGCAGGCGTTGACCCAATGGTTGGTCTTTACGCAGCATTCATCGTAGGTTTAATCACTTCTGTCTTCGGCGGTCGTCCAGGTATGATTTCTGGTGCAACTGGCGCAATGGCTGTTGTAATGGTTAGCCTAGTAGCAACCCATGGCGTTCAATACCTCTTTGCGGCAGTTATGCTAGCCGGCCTTCTGCAAATTGCAGCGGGTGTATTTAAGCTAGGTAAATTCATCCGTATCGTTCCACACCCAGTAATGATTGGTTTCGTGAACGGTTTGGCTATTGTTATCTTCCTTGCTCAGCTTGGACAATTTAAAGCACCAGACGTAACAGGTGCGCTAACTTGGTTACCAAGCGGTCAAATGACACTGATGTTAGGTCTAGTCGCACTGACTATGGCTATCATCCACTTCTTACCTAAACTAACAACAGCGGTACCATCGTCATTGGTTGCTATTGTTACAGTAACAGCTTTGGTTGTTGGCCTTGATCTAGAAACTCGTACTGTTGTTGATTTCTTACGCACTATGTCTGGTGACGAAGCAGCAACACTAGCGGGCTCTCTACCAACATTCTCTATTCCAGCAGTACCGTTTAGCCTAGAAACGCTATACATCATCCTGCCTTACGCAGTGATTCTTGCAGCGATTGGTCTAATCGAATCACTACTAACGCTAACCGTACTAGACGAAATGACAAACACTCGTGGACAATCTAACCGTGAATGTGTTGGTCAAGGTATGGCGAACGTGACGTGTTCAGTATTTGGCGCGATGGGTGGTTGTGCGATGATCGGTCAATCGATGATCAACGTAAACTCAGGTGGTCGTGGTCGTCTTTCAGGTATCGTAGCGGCAGTTGCACTACTGATGTTCATCCTGTTCGGCTCTGCACTGATTGAAATGATTCCTCTAGCAGCACTTGTGGGCGTTATGTTCATGGTTGTTATCGGTACGTTTGAATGGGCAACCTTCAAGTTGGCACGTCGCGTTCCTAAGCAAGACTTCTTCGTTATCGTTCTTGTAACTGTCGTTACAGTACTAACAGACCTTGCGGTAGCAGTTGGTGTGGGTGTTGTAGCTTCTGCACTAATGTTTGCATGGCAACATGCTAAGCACATCTACGCAGACACATCGGTTAACGCTGAAGGCTCTAAAGAGTACAAAGTTAACGGTCCAATCTTCTTTGGTTCAACCGCTAACTTCCTTGAGTTGTTTGACTCATACAACGATCCACAAGATGTTATCGTTGATTTCGCAAACTCACGCGTTACTGACCACTCTGCTATTGAAGCGATCGACACGATTGCTGACCGTTACGCGGCACTAGGTAAAACACTTCACCTTCGCCACCTAAGCCAAGACTGTGTTGCTATGCTGCACAAAGCCGGTAGCTTAGTTGAAGCGAACGTTGCAGAAGACCCAATCTACAAAGTAATGTCTAAGTAAGCTTAGTCATAGCTTAAAGCTAGATTTAGAAAGGCCGACATTCAATGTCTAATGCCGTTCGGATAAGCATTATTGCTTGAACCTGAACGGATATTTGGCTGGGACAAAGAGGACTGAACGTGGAAACGTTCGGTCTTTTCTTTTATCTGGAAGAATGAAGTGACTCAAACTGTCTCTCATCCTTTTCAGTTTTACAGGTAGAGTTCCGTCTGGACTTAAAGTTAACCAACGTAATTGCGCATCAATAAGGTTAATTGCGGCGGTAAAACTGACCCTAGTCGCTCGAACCCCGGCTTCTGAAGCTATCTTAACCATCTCTAATCGCACTAAGTTATAGGCAAGTAATACGCCCCACAGCTCTTGCTTCACACCGGCAGAAAAACGACTTCGTAAAGTGACGTGACTTTGCAGTTGAGTCTGTTTAATTTCACCATAACCTTCTTCTATCTCCCAGCGTTGCCAATAAATACGCAGCAGGCTTTCTAGCGAGTATCTACTAGGGTCTGTAAGTGAAGTAATAAAACCTTTTATCTCACCTTTTGGCTCTTGATATAGGACTAATCTGGCTTCCCAACGTGCGGGTAAATTCGGATTCTGCCGTTGAGCTTGAGGAGAGATGGGCATTGAGATGAGCATGTCGTTCTCCGCATATTTCTCCAACACTTCATAGCGTAGCTTACGCTTTGCAGGCATTAACCAGTGAGCATTTTCCGCACTCTCTTGCCACGACAACAAGAGGTCTGCCGAGAAATAACAACGATCAAATAAGGTCAATGAATGTGCGGGGATATCATTGAATAGGCGCTTAGCTAAGGTCGTTTCACCGACATGACAGCCATCAAAAGCCGCCCCCATAATCATTCGAGTTTCTGTTGACATCAAAGCGACTAAACGAAGTTGAGGGTAAGGTTTCAATTTTTTAGAGATGAACCCAAATTCTTCAGCGTTCTCTGGGGAATCTTGGCACCTAAATGTTGTCCCATCCACAGCAAGAACATTAAGCTCTAAGTCTTTGTCTTGTTGAAGGATATCTCCGTTCCAAGCCTTTACCGTTGTGTGAAACAGAGCCGCTAACGGACTCTCATCTAGACGTCGGCGTGAATCAGTTAGGACACTGGGTGCAACACGAGACCAGCTATCTTCAGGTTTAGGCTGAAGTGCAATGTCTAATGAACTGCACACCTCTTTGATAGACATGTTGCGTTGCAGCCCCATCCAAATAACTAACCAGACAGCTTGCTGAGCGGGAAGCCGACGTCGTCTTATGCTCGCTTTATTAGTTTCAAGAAGAGCTTGTTCTATCCACTCAATCTGAATGGCGTCGACAACAGATTCATAATTATCGGCATCTTCAATGGTCTCATGTGCCATTGCTAATTCTTGTTCAAGCATAAAAAAATCCCCATCAACGTTGTTGATGGGGATTATCTGCTAACTGCAAGATCGTTCAAGTCTTCTTAAACGATCGGCATTAGACATTCAATGTCGGCCTTTTTTATATCGATGAACCTTGATACTTTATCGCCCACCAAGAACACAGCCTCTACACTATATTGAACGCAGTATCGCTTCGCTCGACTCTTCGATTAAATCCAACACTAATTCAAAGCCATTCCCCTCACCATAATAAGGATCGGGAATTTCTTGATATTGTGACTCTCCAAAACTCAAAAATAACGCGAGCTTGTATTGGAGGTGAACTGGACACTGGCTCACTAAGTCATCTAAATTCGCCTTGTCTGCCGCAAGTATCAGGTCAAACTCTTCGAAGTCATTATCTACCACTTTACGAGAGGTAATCCCTTTAAAGCTGTAGCCGCGCTTCTCTCCTGCTGATTTTGAACGTGAGTCTGGCGCATTGCCTTGATGAAAGCCAATCGTCCCAGCGGAGTCGACCGTTACATTAATATCCATCTGCTGAGCTTTCTTTCTCAGCACCGCTTCACCTGTTGGCGAACGACAAATATTCCCCATACAAACCACGAGTATCTTTTTCATCCGTAATCACCTGTTCTTCCGATGGTTTTTGCTATCGTTAAGTTAGGCTATGATAGGCGTAATCACAACTTAAAAGGATTTGTTATGTCGACCGAAGACAACAAAGAACAACGCCACAAAGCAAGACAACAGAAAGTAAAAGAGCAAGTCGATGCACGTGTTGCAGCAGCGCAAGAAGTGAAAGGACTGTTATTGGTTATTACTGGCAACGGGAAAGGGAAATCGACATCAGGTTTCGGTACGATTACACGTGCAGTCGGTCACGGTAAGAAATGTGCCGTTGCTCAGTTTGTAAAGGGAACCTGGGATAACGGTGAAAAGAACGTTCTTCAAAAACTCGATGTAGAGTTCCAAGTGATGGGTACAGGCTTTACTTGGGAAACTCAAAATAAGGCGAAAGATATTGAAGCCGCACAGCGCGTATGGAAAGAGTGCCAACGCATGCTAGCTGATGAGTCGATTGATGTAATTCTGTTTGATGAGCTGACGTACATGGTAAGCTATGGCTACATCGAGCTAGATGAAGTGGTAGAGGCTCTGAGTAACCGTCCTAAAATGCAATCAGTGATCATCACAGGCCGTGGAGCGCATCGTACTTTAACGGACATGGCCGATACCGTGTCTGAAGTTCGTAACGTTAAACACGCTTTTGAGTCTGGTGTTAAAGCTCTGCAAGGTGTGGATTGGTAACAGCCTTCCAACCAGAGGTCCCCGACTCGGTCACTCTTCCCTCTCGAGGATGACGACCACTAGACTGTCTCGCCCTTGAACAAGGCACTAATACCTATCGTCATTCCCTAATGCGAGGGACGAGCTTCATAGGGAATCTCTCTTGGGTATTATCGGCAGCCAAACAAAAGCGCCATTCCTCGTAATAAGGAATGGCGCTTTTTATATGCTATTTATATGCTATTTATTTAAAATAGCGATTAGTTAAACAAGCCTTTGAGTAAACCATTGACTGCATCTCTAGTTTTCTCATCTTTGATCTTGTCACCGTATTTTTCTTCAAGTTTCTTAATACCGCGATCAATCTCTTTTTCAGCTTTCTGTTTCAACACATCATCAAAAACAAGCCCAAATTTCGGGTCAGCCCACTGGCCGGTTACCTTAATTGGAATCGTCACATCTTTGAGATCATCAATGCTCTTACCACCCTGGCCTTCAAGCGAACCAACAATTGACGTGCGAACCAGGAAGTCGACCGTTTCATTGATGAAGTTTGCTTTACCTTGACCTGTCACGCGTAAAAGAGGCGATTGTGCCGATAAGTCATTCGTTGAAACCCAACCTTTATCAACCTTGAGTGTTGCTTTCATTGCACTAAAATCTGTCTTTTGAGACTCGTCTTTGCTTTCGACTTTTTCGCCTTTGATCTTAGCGTAGTTTTCTCTAATCAGTTGCGCGATGTTGATGCCATTAACCGCACCATCTTCAAAGTTAATCGCAATAGTACCAACCAAGTTCTTCTTGATTCCTGTTGGCGTCAAGCTCTTACCTTTAACGTTAACATCGATATTACCGGTACCTTCCAGCGTATCGTTGTTCGCTACGTCAACCAGTAACGGTTGTACTTTTACGCCTTTAATCTTTTTCTTAGCCGTGTAAGTCGCTGGCGTCTTGCGTGCATCTAATCGTGCTGTTGCCGAGATAGAGCCTTGGTAAAGATTCGAGGTAAACGATATCAGATCTGCGATACCACGGTTAACTGAGAACGCAGTTTTCACGTTCTGCATTTTTGCGTTGTTCGCCTTGAACTTATCGATTGTGATATTACCTTTCACATCGAGCGTTTTCAGAGCTGACAGGTCAGGTTCTACTTCTTTCGCAGGAGCCGAGTTATCTGAACTTGAAGTCGAGCTACCTGAGCTTGACGTCGAAGAAGCTGTAGTATTTGAAGTTGAGCCACCAGCAGAATCAGAAGGCGCAGCGCTCGCTGTTTCTTCTGTATTACCTAGGCCTAAGAACTCATCTAAATCGATGTTCGGGCTATGAAGAGAAAAACGAACCTTTGGTATTTCAGATAAAGTGATGTCCGCTTTACCGTCTAGTGCGATAGCGTTAGCTTGCAGCTTCGCTAGCACAAAGCTCAAGTGACTCTTCGTTAGATCAAAGCTTAAGTCAGACAGCATATCCACTTTCATTGGTGATTGAGGAAGCGTTTCACCTTTGAATGTTGAGTCTAATGTTAACTTGTTCAGTGTAACTTTTGAGATCGCGCTATCGACAGTTAAGTCACCGCCACCTTTAAGATCAAGGTCAAGACCAGCAGCATTACCAATCACCGCATAAGTCAGTTGGTTAACCTTATCGAACTCAAACGTATTTAAGCCAATCTTCGCTGACTCGATCGACGTTGCTGGATCATTGAACTTCGCATTAAGGTCAATATTTCGTAATGCGTAGCTTGCAAAGCCTTCCGCTAATTTGAATTCAGCACTGCCATTTGCAGAGAACTTCTGTTGGTTGTTTTCACCAGAAGCCGCAAACGTCGCGGTCGTCCATGTATCAACGGCAAACTCAGAAAGACTCAAAGACACATCGTATAGCTTAGTGAATGAACCTGCTTGCTTGTCGTCCATCTCAAACAATGCGTTTGAGACAGTTACACCTGCAAGATTGATCGTCCAGCCAGATGTGTCTGTAGAAGTTTGCTCTTGAGGCGCCGGTGTTGCTTCAGAACTTGTATCCGCTGCAGGTTCAGACTCCTTAGGAGCAGACACTTGTGTGAGCGCATCGATGTTCTTGCGACCATCTTTAAGCGTTTCTAAATAAAATTCTGCACCATCTAGAGTGATATTGCCGATCTCTAGTTGATTGCTAAATAGCGGAGTAACCGAAACATCAACGCCAACCGTATCAACCTTAAACAGGTTTGGTTGAGTGAACCCTTCAGGGTTACGTAATTCAGTTTGACCAAGTTCGAAGCCAATAGATGGGAAGAATTGCCAACTGATATCACCCTCGATCACGAGCTCTAGGCCTGTGTGTTTTTGGGCTTGTTCGACAATTAATGGCTTAAATTGGTTGGGATTCACTAACAGCACTAGTGCCAGAATTGCTGCAACGACAACAAACACTGGTACAGCTATGAAAATGAGTAGTTTCTTCATCCGCATATTCCTTGCTTAGATTCCAAAAGAAAGTGGCACTATAAAAGTGCCACTGATTCGGTAAAAAATAAAGCTAAGTGAGTCACTTAGGCAAAATTTAATTCGATTAAGACTTCAACAACTTCGCAATATGCGCTTTTAGCACATCAATCGCAATACGGTTTTTACCACCACGAGGAACGATGATGTCTGCATGTTGTTTTGAAGGCTCGATAAACTGCATGAACATTGGGCGTACTGTTTCTTGGTATTGTTTAAGTACCGTATCCATTGTTCGACCACGCTCTTCTACATCACGCTTAACACGACGTAGTAGACAGATGTCCAACGGTGTATCCATAAATACGCTTGCGTGCATTAGTTTACGAAGACGCGGGTCTGTCAGAAGCAGAATACCTTCTAAAATGATCACTTTCTTAGGAGTAAGTGTAGTCGTTTCAGAAGTGCGTGTGTGCTCTGTGTAGCTGTATTCAGGAACTTCCACGGCATTGCCACTCATTAGCTGCTGTAGATGTTCGCATAAAAGGTCATGATCTAGTGCATTTGGGTGGTCGTAGTTAGTTTTAACTCGCTCTTCCATACTCAAGTGACTTTGGTCGCTGTAATAGCAATCTTCCGTGATAACACCAATTTGATGGTCGCCTACTTTTTCGCGCAGCTCATTATAAATCGTACTCGCGATCAGGCTTTTTCCTGAAGCTGAAGCGCCAGCGATACCTACGATGACACATTGATTATTATCAGACATTAATTTGCACCCGATATGGTTTGGTGGTGGGAAGAGATAAACCGCCTGATTATAGGGGCTAAAGCATATAGATTCTAGTCGCGATGTTAGCTAATTGCAGTCAAATTGATGATCTCAATACATTTACTTAAAACAATCGTTTGCTTTCAAATAACTTAAATACAACTATATGCACACCCCCTATGGCTATCCACCTAATCCAACCGTTGTTTATCTCACCCAAACATGATTTACACACCTTTGTGATCAGCCATTGCTATTCAACCATCGAGAAGTTAATCGCCTCTGGTCTCGCCTTACCAGTCCAGAACATCTTCGCAGCCACGTTCTCAGCAAGCTCTAAGTAATGACGCGTGTGTTCACTGTCTGGACGACGTATAACGGTTGGGCAACCTGCATCAATATCTTCCCGTACATCAATGTGCAGCGGAATTTGCGCTAAGATATCGAGGTAAAACTCTTCTGACATGGCTTCCGCGCCACCAGCGCCAAAGATATGCTCTTTCTCGCCACAGTGGCTACAGATATGGTAGCTCATGTTTTCCACTAAGCCTGCCACTGGCACGCTCACTTTATCAAACATTGCCACACCTTTACGCGCATCGGCTAATGCCAAATCTTGAGGGGTGGTCACCACAACCGCGCCCGTCACTGGGATCTGCTGCGAAAGCGTTAGCTGAATATCACCCGTACCCGGTGGCATGTCGATAACAAGGTAATCCAATTCTGGCCATACGGTTTCATTCACGAGCTGACCTAAAGCCTTCGCTGCCATTGGGCCACGCCAGATTGCAGCATCATCTTTCGACACAAGATAGCCAATAGAATGCGTAAAAATGCCGTGCGCCTCGATTGGCATCATCCATTTGTTGTTCTGCACTTCTGGCTTTGCATCCAGTTGACCGAGCATCATCGGCACAGATGGACCATAGATATCCGCATCCAACAAGCCCACTTTTGAACCTGACTTAGATAACGCAAGCGCAAGGTTTACCGAAGTTGTCGATTTACCCACCCCACCCTTTGCCGACGTCACGGCGATAATGTTCTTAACGCCCTTCAAAGGTGTCGCGACTGTTGTTTCTAGCGCAGACGGCTTCACTTTTACTTCAAACTGAAAAGCGCTAACAAGTTGCTGTTCAATCTGGGAGTGGATCCACTGTTCCAGTTCAACCGCGAGCTGATTGGCAGCAAAAGGCAAGGTAATAACAAATGACCCACGCGGATCAACCGATACAATATTTTGGTGTAGCGCCCACTCTGGGATGAGGATTGGTGACTCGAACTCATTCAACCATGAACAGAAATCTTGCTTAGAAGTAAAGTTACGCATTGGGGCTCCTTTTTTTATTTATGCTATCACCCACGAGATGAAGACTGAACCCCTAAAAAACTAGGGGAATCCTTTGTCTGATACCTTGGCGTATCACACGTTATAAAGTAGTATTACCTCTCAAAATTTATACCTATCAAAAAAGCGAATTATTAAGTATGGCAACTGATCCAAGACAACTTTTGGTAACTTGTGCGCTTCCGTACGCTAACGGCTCTATTCACCTTGGCCATATGCTTGAGCATATCCAAGCTGATATCTGGGTTCGATACCAGCGTCTACGTGGCAACACTGTAAACTTCATCTGTGCTGACGATGCTCACGGCACGCCAATTATGCTTAAAGCTCAACAGATGGGTATCACGCCAGAAGAGATGATCGCTGCTGTTAGTGAAGAGCACCAAAAAGACTTCGCTGGCTTTGATATCAGCTTTGATAACTACCACAGCACACATAGCGAAGAGAACCGTGAACTGGCTTCTCACATCTATCTAGAACTTAAAAAGAACGGCTTCATTTCTAGCCGTACTATTTCTCAGCTTTTCGACCCTGAGAAAGAGATGTTCCTACCAGACCGCTTCGTAAAAGGTACTTGCCCTAAGTGTAAGTCAGAAGACCAGTATGGTGATAACTGTGATAACTGTGGTGAGACATACAGCCCAACTGAGCTAATTAACCCTAAATCAGCGGTTTCTGGCGCAACTCCAGTAATGAAAGATTCTGAGCACTTCTTCTTCGACCTACCTCAGTTCGAAAGCATGCTTAAAGAGTGGACTCGTTCTGGTTCTCTACAGAATGAAACTGCAAACAAAATGCAGGAATGGTTCGAGTCTGGCCTGCAACAGTGGGATATCTCACGTGATGCACCTTACTTCGGTTTCGAAATCCCAGGCGAGAAAAACAAATTTTTCTACGTTTGGCTAGACGCTCCTGTTGGCTACATGGCTTCTTTCAAGAACCTATGTGACAAGCGCGACGATCTCAACTTTGACGAATACTGGAAGAAAGACAGCACAACTGAGCTTTACCACTTCATCGGTAAAGACATCGTTTACTTCCACAGCCTATTCTGGCCTGCAATGCTAGAAGGCGCTGGTTTCCGTAAGCCAAACAACGTATTCGTACACGGCTACGTAACGGTGAACGGTGCGAAAATGTCTAAGTCGAAAGGCACATTCATCAAAGCAAGTACGTACTTAAATCACCTAGACCCTGAGTGTCTTCGCTACTACTACGCTGCTAAGCTAAACAGCCGTATCGATGACCTTGACCTTAACCTTGAAGACTTCACTCAACGTGTAAACGCTGACGTGGTAAACAAGATTGTTAACTTAGCGTCTCGTAACGCTGGCTTCATCACTAAGCGTTTCGAAGGCAAGCTTTCTGCTGAATTTGCAGAACCAGAGCTTTACAACGAATTCGTTGCTGCTGCAGAGCGTATCGGTCAGCTGTACGAAACTCGTGAGTTCAGCCGCGCTATCCGTGAAATTACTGCACTAGCTGATAAAGCTAACCAGTACATCGACGAAAAAGCACCTTGGGTTCTTGCAAAAGAAGAAGGTAAAGAGAAAGAGCTTCAAGAAGTTTCTTCTGTGGGTATTAACCTATTCCGCGTGCTAATGGCTTACCTGAAACCCGTTATGCCAGAGCTTGCGGCTCGCACTGAAGCTTTCCTAAACGAAGAGCTAACGTGGGAAGCGATTGCTACACCGCTAACTGATCACGAAATCACTAAGTTCAAAGCGCTGTTTAGCCGTATTGATCCGAAGAAAGTGGAAGCAATGATCGAGTCTTCTAAAGAAGATGCAGCCGCTGAAGCAGCAGCAAAAGAAAAAGCAGAAGCTGAAAAAGAGCAAGCAAGCCAAACTGAGCTAGACAAAGAGCCAATCGCAGACGAGATTGAATTCGATGCCTTTGCAGCAGTCGATATGCGTATTGCTCGTATTATCTCATGTGAAGAAGTACCAAAAGCGAACAAGCTACTGAAGTTCCAACTGGACATCGGTGGTGAAACTCGCCAAGTATTCTCTGGTATCAAGTCAGCGTACAAACCTGAAGAGTTAGAAGGCAAACTAACTGTCATGGTAGCAAACCTTAAACCTCGTAAGATGAAGTTTGGTATGTCTGAAGGCATGATCCTAGCTGCTGGTCCTGGTGGCAGTGACTTGTGGATCCTTGAACCACACGAAGGTGCTCAACCTGGCATGCGTGTAATGTAGCTCTGGCTTCAGTCAGATAACAAGCACTCATAGCGAAATCCCTAATGCACTTTTAACTTGAATGAGTTGATAAGCATTGGGGATTTTTTATATCTACCGAAAATAAGCGTTCTCTGTTAGAGTCGCCGTCAACTATGCTATGTAGAGTAGAAATTTGTTTGCCGACAATAACGGGCTAACCAACACCTCTTTACTCTTCAAACCCTTTTTAGGAATCCCCAGTGACTAACAACGAAATCTTGCGTCGTATTCAACACGCGCTAAACCTTAAAAATGCACAGATCATTAAAGCTATCGAGCAAGCTGATGTGACCGTTGCTCATGACCAAGTGATTAATTGGCTAAAAGACGACAACGACAAGTCATGCTCTAAGATGAAAGATAAAGAGTTAGCGGTATTCCTAAATGGTTTTATCAATCTTAAGCGTGGCAAAAAAGAAGGTGTTCAACCTAAACCTGAAGTAGCTCTGACTAACAACATGATTTTCATGAAGCTGCGTATTGCGTTGAACATGAAAGCAGAAGATGTATTAGATATATTAGAAGTGGTAGGCATCAGCCTAAGTAAGTACGAGATTGGTGCCTACTTCCGTAAGCCAGAGAACAAGAACTACAAAGTATGTGAAGACCAACTACTTTGCGATTTTCTAAATGGCGTGCAATTTACTAACCGTCCAGACTCAGAAGAGTTTGCAGGGTAAGTTACTGCCTATTGATACGTTCTCACCAACTATCAATAAATAAAAAGCGGCGAGATAATTTGATTATCTCGCCGCTTTTTCGTTTTCTTTACGTCGTTTACTCAATAAGTAAAACAACCGAACAGTAGTTTAATGAAAAGACTTAGCTGTCGTCTTCAGTAAAGTTTGTCGGTAACGTTGTCTTCATCTCGTTCCAAATCTGTGCGCTTGCGATACCGTAGTTACGAATCACAAGTGGCAAATTCTCACGCTCACCGCTTTCACAAATAACAAACAAGTTTTTGTAGAACTCCATGGCTAAACGACGAGCTTCTGGGTTAGAGAAGTAGTAGCTACCAACACGGTCGTACAATTTTCGAACACCATTAAAGATCAGGCCATAAATTTGGTTACCTGAATGGAATGCTAAACGTTGGAAAAGCATGTAATCGTAGAAGTTAAAAGTTTTAGCAATTAAGATCGTTTGACGCTTCGCTTCATCTTTTTCTACGTCTTCTTTCACCGATTGTTTGATCTTGTCAGCATATGGCGACGATTCTAAGAATTCATCCCAAGTAGGTGCCGCAAGTAAAGATTCACAAGATTCAATTACGTTAGTAATCGTACGCTCTGAAGCCTCTTTATTTGCTTTGAATGCATAACGCATAAAGATAGGGCTGATATTAGTACGAGCAGCAAGCAGGTCTTCTACCATTTTACTTGCGTTATCAACGTCCAACGTCATTAATGTATCAAGGATATGAAGACCTGACGTTTCCATAAACTGATTAACTTTAGTTGGCTTACCGTGTTGGATTGTCAACCAACCATCACGAGCAAGACGCTGAAGTACTTCACGAAGCGTAGTACGTGTAACACCAATCAGCTCAGAAAGCTCACGCTCTGCGGGCAAGATAGAACCTGGAGCGAAACGGCCATTCCAAATACTTTCAATGATATACTTTTCTGCAAATCCTGCCGGGCTCTTTGCCTTAATGACCATCTACACTTCAATCCAATTTAATTATTTTGTTCTAATTTACTCATCATACCACTAGTTAACACCCTGCGGAAATACCCCCAAAAAATTTTACGCACTCAAAACCCAAGTAGAGTTAAAACTCTAAAGTTCAGCACACGTTTGCACTCAAGGTTTGGATAGCAAGCGACTACAAATCATCATTTAAACAAACCATTAACACAACAAATTCTTTTTAAAATCAATGAGATTGGTCATATTTTTAAATCTATTAATTTGCAATGTTAAGTTGTAATAATCATATATAATCCGTCGTTATTCTGTAAATTTTAATCATTTCGCTGAAATATTGATTCTAGTCGGTTTTTATCACATTTTAAGTGGTATGCTTGCGCTACTTTGATCGCGTTTCTCAACAAAAAAGAGGTATTTTTAGTGCTACAGGGGTTTTCCTGTTGACTAAATGTTATCTAAGAGTAGAGTTGCGCTCAAAAATAAGCAGTGCTTGAGTTTCTAAGGGAGTGACTTGGCAAGACCACAGAACATTACATGGAATGTAGTTTTTCTAAGTCACTGTTAGTTATAGGTTTTAACTAAACCTACAGCTCGATTCTCAAAATGTTGTATTGCTTGTCTATTCATAATCAACATAAAAGAGTATTAACATGCCGATGTCTCTCGGAAACGCTTTTATCAAAAACTTCCTTGGTAAAGCTCCTGATTGGTATAAACTTGCCATCATTTCCTTTTTAATCATCAACCCGTTTGTTTTTTTCCTAGTTGACCCATTCGTTGCGGGCTGGCTATTAGTGGTTGAGTTTATTTTCACTCTAGCTATGGCTCTAAAGTGCTACCCTCTCCAACCCGGTGGCTTATTGGCAATTCAAGCCGTCGCCATTGGCATGACTAAACCAGAAATGGTTTATCATGAGCTACAAGCAAACCTACCAGTATTACTCTTACTAGTATTCATGGTTGCTGGCATCTACTTCATGAAAGAACTACTTCTGTTCATTTTTACGAAGATCCTGCTCGGTATCCAATCCAAAATTCTACTCTCTGTCGCTTTCTGTGTCGCCGCAGCATTCTTGTCTGCCTTCCTAGATGCGCTGACAGTAATCGCCGTAGTCATTAGCGTTGCAGTGGGCTTCTACTCTATCTACCACAAGGTTGCATCAGGTAAGGGCACAACGTCTGCGCACGATCATACTCATGATGAAGAGATCTCTGAGCTAACTCGTGATGACCTTGAAAACTACCGCGCATTCCTACGTTCACTACTTATGCACGCCGGTGTTGGTACTGCTCTGGGTGGTGTAATGACCATGGTAGGTGAACCACAAAACTTAGTAATTGCTAAGCAAGCGGGTTGGGAGTTCGGGGAATTTATTATCCGCATGCTGCCAGTTACACTGCCTGTTTTCTTCTGTGGTATTTTAACTTGTGCACTTGTCGAGAAATTCAAAGTGTTTGGCTACGGTGCAGAGCTGCCAAATAACGTTCGCCAAATCTTAGTTGAATTTGACAACAAAGAACGCGCAAATCGTACAAAACAAGATGTAGCTAAACTATGGGTTCAGAGTGCAATCGCAGTTTGGCTTATTGTTGGCCTTGCGCTTCACGTCGCTGAAGTCGGTTTGATTGGCCTTTCAGTGATCATCTTAGCTACAGCGTTTACAGGTGTAATTGAAGAGCACTCGATGGGTAAAGCTTTTGAAGAAGCACTGCCATTTACCGCACTTCTTGCCGTCTTTTTTGCGGTTGTTGCTGTAATCATCGACCAGGCTCTATTTAAGCCAGTAATCGATGCTGTACTTCACGTTGAAGATAAAGGCGCACAGCTCGCACTCTTCTACGTAGCCAATGGTATCTTGTCGATGGTTTCAGACAACGTATTCGTCGGTACGGTTTACATCAACGAAGTTAAAACAGCTCTGGTTGAAGGCGTCATCACTCGCGACCAATTTGATCTGCTTGCTGTTGCTATCAACACAGGTACCAACCTACCTTCTGTTGCTACGCCAAACGGCCAAGCTGCATTCCTATTCCTATTAACGTCAGCACTTGCTCCGTTAATTCGACTGTCTTACGGCCGCATGGTCATCATGGCTTTGCCATATACTCTCGTATTAGCACTTGTTGGCCTTGCCGGTATTGTGTTCTTCGTAGAACCGATGACAGCATGGTTCTATGATGCAGGTTGGATCATTCACCGTACGGGTGAAGTGGTAGCTCCAGTTATCTCCGGTGGCCACTAACCCGGATTTCTATCGCTAAACACAATAGGTGCATCTAACTAATCAAAAATATTAGTTGATTAGGAAACTTATCCAAGATAAAAAGCTCTGAGTAATCAGGGCTTTTTTATTTTATTGACAGGATTAAATTCGTGAACTTTTTTGCAATGCTCAAAGACTTCTCTAAGGGACGTTTATCTTGGCTTTTACTGCTGGCTTTTATTGTCTTTTTTGAAGCATGTGCTCTTTTCTTTCAGCACGTGATGATGCTTGGCCCTTGCGTAATGTGTATCTACGAGCGCGTTGCTATGCTCGCTATCGGCATCGCAGCAATGATTGGTGCTATTGCCCCGCATAATCCGATTTCACGTTGGCTAGGTCTACTTGGTTGGGGGTTAGGTGCGTATAAAGGGTTGATGCTTGCTTTAGAGCACGTTGACTACCAGTTTAACCCGTCTCCTTTCGCTACCTGTGACCTGTTCGTGACCTTCCCTAGCTGGGCACCTCTAAACCAATGGGCTCCGTGGATGTTTGAGGCCTACGGCGACTGCAGCAAGGTTGTATGGCAGTTCTTAGAACTTTCAATGCCTCAATGGCTAGTGATTATCTTCGCGGGTAACTTGGTTGCTTTCGGTTTTGTAGTGATTTCTCAATTCGTTAAATCGAAGAATGACTAACAATTAGCACATAATGTTCAGAAACGAAAAAGTCGACCACGAGGTCGACTTTTTTATTGCTTAAGCTTTTATCACTTAAAGAGAATCTAATGCTCATTCAAGCTTAATCTATCAACAAGTCTCGATTAGCTGTTTTTACCACAGCACTGTTTAAACTTTTTACCACTTTCACACGGGCAAACATCATTTCGGCCGATGCCCTTAAACGGATTCACACTTTGAGATTTATTTCCGAGCATCGCTTCATCCGCTGCTAGCGCAACTTCTGTCACCATCAAATCGACTTGCCCGACTAGATCATTCAAAGTTGGCGGGGTTTCTAATCCAGCTGCTTTCATTTGCTCGATTGTCTGTTCTTCATCAATCGCCAGCATGAATGTTGTTAACATTGCTTGTAGCATGCGTAATGTGCCATCTGCGATTGACGTTTCCTGCCACTGTTCTTCAATCGTCGGCCAGACCATCATAAAACCTTCAGAAAAATCGGCTAGCTGTTCAGCAAAATTATCTGCATCAAGCACTTCTGTAAGCAAATATTCACTTCGCTGAATGAGGTTATGTTGGCGATTAATTTGCTCGGTGACTTGAGGAACGAAGTCCTGACCAGTTTCAGGAATAGCTATAGGTAACCAAGCCTCTGGATCAAGAGGTTTAGTTGCAAGGTTAGATGCAAATATAGCACCTTCTACAAACTGGGCTGTTACGTCGTTAATTGAGTCAGGAAGACTCAATAATTGATACTTCATATTACTTCACTAGTCGGTCAATTCTGTTGTCTCCATTATACCCACAAGGCTAACAATTAGTAATTATTCGTATAGCTCTATGATTAATTACACCTACCAGTAGCCACGCAAACATTATCTTTAGTTCAATTCAGCAAACTAAACTTATTTCATTTTGAAAATTTAAGTTTGAAGTGTAAAAGAGTCACTGAAATATTTAGTTACATATAGAATACATTATGAAACAACACCAAAATGGTTTTACTTTGATAGAGCTGGTCTCTGTCGTCGTTATTTTAGGCATACTTGCCGTTACCGCAGCTCCTCGCTTTCTAAATTACCAACGCGATAGCCATGAAGCTATAGCTCAAGGTGCTTTTTCTTCTTTTCGAACTGCGGTTAACCTTTACCACTCACAGTGGCTTGTTGATGGAGAGCCTGATTTTAATCAAGATGTCGATTATGGTGAAGGCAGCGTTTATCCTTCATCGACTGGTTTTCCAATCGCTGTTGATCAACTACCGATTAATTCGGGGACTGCAATTAGAGGGAGTGACTGCGCAAGGCTTTGGCGGGCGCTCATGAATACTGACCTCACCGTTAGAGATCACGGTAGCTCAGTATTCCCTTCAGAAGAACCGATCGTTGCTTGGTATACATCAGATCCAAGCTGCTATTACTACTACACTGATGGTTACTCGCTAGGCGAAGATTTACCAAGGCTCAACTACTTCCCTCTAACCGGTGAAATAACTGTTACGTCAGATTCACCTAGCTCATAGTGACAAGCTTTTAACTTGCCCGTACAATCACGCGTCTTAATTTTCGATCCATTCAGTTTCGGTAAAGCAAATGCGAGTAATACTTGGCCCTATGGAGGGCGTTTTAGACCATCTAATGCGTGAAATTCTCACAGAGATCAATGATTACGATCTCTGTGTGACGGAATTTGTGCGCGTAGTTGATCAACTTCTTCCTCCGCATGTTTTTCACCGTATTTGCCCTGAATTGCATCAAGGCTCTCAAACCATGGCTGGTGTTCCAATCCATCTCCAGCTTCTAGGACAACACCCAAATTGGATGGCCGAGAATGCTTTTCAAGCTGCTAGTTTAGGCGCTAAAGGCATTGATCTTAATTTTGGTTGCCCTGCAAAAGCGGTAAACAAAAGTAATGGCGGTGCGTCACTGCTAAAAGAACCAGAACTCATCTATCAAGTGGTGAAGTCTTGTCGAGATGCGGTGCCAGCACACATTCCCGTATCTGCAAAAATTCGATTGGGTTGGGAGCACCCGGAAGAGTGCTTTGAAATTGTCGACGCTATCGAACAAGCAAAGGCAGACGAACTCACTGTGCATGCAAGAACCAAAGTTGGCGGCTATAAAGCCAGCGAAATTAAATGGGATTACATCAATCAAATAAGAGAAAAAACGTCTCTACCTTTGATTGCTAATGGGGAAATCTGGAACTATCAAGATGGTCAAGATTGCATAGAAGCCACTGGCGTCGATTCATTGATGGTTTGCCGTGGCGCTTTCAACATTCCAAATCTTGGCAACGTCGTTAAACACAACCACCCAAAAATGCCGTGGAATAAAGTCATCGAACTTTTGCTACGCTATTCAGAGTTTCAAATAAAAGGGGACAAAGGCATGTACTACCCCAATAGAGTGAAGCAGTGGTTTGTTTATCTAAGTAAAGGCTACCCTGAAGCGAACGAACTATTTAAAGAAATTCGTACTTTCAAGAAAGCGCCACCTATTGTAGAGCGCCTTCAGCGTTATCAAGAGGAACATCGCCAAACTGTGTGAGTTAGTTGCCCTTCTTCTCTAGCATAGAAGTTCAATAGCGTGGTTAAAATACGATACGGTCTTTACCTGTCGTCTTAGCCACGTACAACTTTTCATCCGCGTGTTTGAATATCTCTTCAAAGCTTAGGTTGTTATGCTCAGCTTCAGTAATGCAAACACCACCAGAGACAGTAAAACCATTAGGTACAATGTTAGCTGAGTTCGCACAGACAGCATTTTTAACACGCTCTAATGTCCTCATTAACGTTTCACGATCATCACCTTTTAGATAAACGACAAACTCTTCACCACCAAACCTTGCTGCGACATCACTACTTCGAATGCTATTACTTATCTGGCGGGACATGTAGCGAATAACATCATCCCCTTTGTCATGCCCAAAGGTATCATTAATCAACTTGAAATTATCAATGTCAAATACAGTCAAGGCGAATAACTGGTCATGCTCCACACTGCGCCAAAAAGCTTCCAGTCCCCTACGGTTTAGCAGCCCGGTCATCGGATCTTTAGCTGCCAGCTCTTTGAAGTAACCACGTTCAATATTGGAGTTAACGAAGAAAAAGAGCGTTACAGAGAATAGATATACGATGATAGCGACAATCAGGCTGTCTTTCTCGTAGACAAAAAAGTGCTCGACCTCTTTGGCAAAATCTAATTCGTAGTACATCGCGTGATGAGAGGTGACTCCTTCCAGTTGTATCGCGTGATAGAAAGTAGCGCTATCAACCGGATTAACCAAGGTGGTATCAATAATATCGATTCTACCGGCTAAGTGCTCATTCGAACTCGCAAGCAATTTACTGGCGTCAATCTCAACAGAAAGCATTCCTTGATGTATCCCCTTATGAAACACCGGAATCGTCATGCTTATCATACGGTCAAGAGAGTCAAATCGATACGCAGGACCCGTTAAAGTCAATTGTTCTGGATTGTTGGCGGTTCTTTGCCAATACGGGCGGCTTTTTATGGTCGAAAGTAGTTCTTTCCCTAGCTCTTTAGCAAAGTCTTCTGGCGAAGAGATCACATAACCACGAGTATCTATAAAGTGTACGCCGTTGTGATATTCATCAAGCTGGGACAAAAATGAAAGAATTGGCGCGAGAGCAATTTTCTCTGACGCACTTTTATAGCTATCACTGGTTTCATTGCAAAGGGATTCTTGACCAACCAACATATAGTCGATATCGACAGAGGGGATATCTGCGGTTTTTCCGTCAGCAAGAAGTAATACGTCGATAGGCCAAATACGGCAAATACCGTCAACCACCTGCTTATTGTGATCAAGGAAAAGAGGGTTTCCTGATTTGTAGTAATTAGAGAAGCTGTAATCTAGAGCGGTAACAATTTTGGTCGTTCGTTTAAACACTTCTTCAATACGCTGAAACTCACTGCTGATGTCTTTTTCAACCGCATCAAAATAATTTTTTCCTATCAGCCCAAGTAACATGGTCGCGATCACAGCGGGAAAGCCGAAGACAAAGGTAAGGCTAAAGTGCCTATTTACTTTCATAGAATGTGCTCTTAGCGCTCAGTTATTTTCATTAGTTCCATTAATATTATGACATTAATCGACAGCCCTCTCGATGTAAAATAATGTAAGTTGGTATTAACGTTGCACCTGAAGGGGAAATAACTACTTAAAAATGAATAAAATAGATCGCAGCTAATGGTTAGAGTCGACTAATGTTGTTCATTGTGATGGTTTAAATTCCTGTTAACAAAATGACTTATTGAGCATTGTTTTTTTGATGTCAATACTAATCAACGGCTGACTATAGCGCGATCAACCACAGACTTAGGTAGCGTCAAACCAAGCTCACGAGCGGCATCTAGGTTAACTACCAACTGAGAGCTTTGAGCCGTTTTAACACTCAACTTCCCTGGTTTTTGTCCGTTCAAAATAGCGGCCACATAATCAGCGGTCTGCACCCCGACGTCATAGTAATCTAGACCTAATCCAGCGATTGCTCCCTTGCCAACATAAGACGTTGCTCCTGCAACCACGGGTGTGCCAGCTTGGTTTGCAGCATTTATAAGTCCTTCGATACCGCTTGCCACCGTGTTATCAGTTAGTGCGTAGATAACATCAGATTTCTTAGCCACGGATGCTGTTTTTTCTTCTACATCATCGATGGTCAACGCTTTTTCAGTATGCAAAGTAAAGCCAAAGTCTCGTGTTGCCTGCTTTAACAGCCCTACTAAAGCAACAGCATTTGCCTCTGCTGGGTTATAAACCACACCGACTGAAACTGCATTGGGGAGTAGCTCTTTAATAAGAGATACATGTTGGGAAATAGGTGATAAGTCAGAAAGGCCCGTGACATTTCGTCCCGGCTGCTCCAATTGTTTAACAAGTCTTGCTCCGATAGGGTCTGTCACCGCGGTGAACACAATCGGGATCGTTCGAGTCGCTGAAACCAACGCTTGAGAGGTCGGTGTCGCGATGCCAACTAATACATGAGGGTTCTCACTAACTAACTCTCTGGCTATTTTTGCTGCCTGAGCGGGATTGCCACCAGCCATTTCATAAGAAAACTCTAAATTTTTACCCGGTTCGTAACCTTTTGCTCTCAATCCTTCAAGAAGCCCTAGACGCGTCGCATTCAGATCTGGATGGTCGACAACTTGTGAAACCGAAACTTTGGCAACGTTCGCCATTACATTGCTTGTCCATAGCAACAACAGACAACTTACGACCGCTGCCAATACCTTTTTTACAGAACTCATTATCGCTCCCTGAATCAAGCTCTACTCATTATTGCTCGCTCAAAGAGAACAACATCACTATTGATATTATTACCAGTAACTATTGATGACTTGAAGTTATATTTAACAAAAACACAACAAGGCTCGAAAAATGCGTGAAATAGCGAAAGGCAGAATTTGAAAAGTAAGAAACTACATGAGTAGTAAGAGAAAAAAGGAATGAGGGGGAGATGGGTGAATAAAAGCGAAGCGAAAATAATAAAAATCAAACCTGAGAACAAACCATCAATGATGAATAGTTGCTCTCAGACAAGAGGGAGAGTTGAAACTCATTAGAACCAACGTTCCATTGAGGATTTATCTAGCTGACGAAATGCGCGATTTAAAATGATCGCCAATTCTTTATAACGAGGGCGCGACTTCATTGGCTCTAACGCGAAACCCGTTTCAGTGATCTTCTCGTGAAGTTCGCGATACCATGAGACTAGCGCAGGTGGAAGTTGTGTGTTTGAGCGATTACCTAACCACCACATGCCTTGAAGCGGTAAGCTGATTGCAAACAAAGCCATGACCACTGCTTGTGGCATCGCTTGATAATTATTAAAGACCATTTGTGTAAGAACACTAATAGCAGCTATCGCTGGCATCACTTTCACGCCAAAACGCGTCGCTTTGATAATGCGCTGTTCAGGGAAGATCGAGTTTAACTCTTTGCGGACGGGCCAGAGATCCATGTACTTTTGGCCATCTTTTAAACTACTCGCTAAACCAACTCTATTGCTCATATGAGTCTCCCATTAAAAAAAAGTTGAAACCATCAACTAAAAACACAAAAATTTGACGAAAAATAATATTCTTTCAAATTTTTTTGTTATATTTGCACAATATCGCTATTATTTGCAGACCTCAATCTCATTGTTGCCCTTATTTACAATTTAAGCAACTTTGAGAAGACTTCTGCAAGGAATGCACAAGCCTCTTTTTGATAAAGAGTGCTTTCAATTTATACGGAAATTAACGTTTTTTTGACCAAGGTTAGTACGCAAGCCCATGTGCTTCGACTATTCTTGAGATTAATTTTCATCCTTAACTGATTTCGATCAGAAAAATAAACAGGTAGTCATTAATGTCTAAGCTAGTTTTAGTTTTAAACTGTGGTAGTTCTTCTCTTAAATTCGCTGTTGTTGATGCAGAATCAGGTGCAGAGCACCTAACTGGTCTTGCTGAGTGTCTAGGTCTTCCAGAAGCTCGTATGAAATGGAAACTTGATGGCAAGCATGAAGCACAACTAGGCGCGGGCGCAGCTCACGTAGAAGCACTATCTTTCATGGTAGAAACTATTCTTGCTTCTAAGCCTGAGCTTAAAGCTAACCTTGGCGCTATCGGTCACCGTATCGTACACGGCGGTGAGCAGTTCACTTCTTCTGCGCTTATCACTGATGAAGTTCTTAAGGGTATTCAAGACGCTGCGACTTTTGCACCTCTTCACAACCCTGCTCACCTTATCGGTATCGAAGCGGCTCAAAAGAACTTCCCTGGTCTACAAAACGTTGCTGTATTTGACACTGCGTTCCACCAAACAATGCCTTCTGAGTCTTACCTATACGCTCTACCGTACAACCTGTACAAAGAGCACGGCATCCGTCGTTACGGCATGCACGGTACTTCTCACCTATTCATCACTCGTGAAGTTGCAGGCCTACTAAACAAGCCAGTTGAAGAAGTTAACATCATCAACTGTCACCTAGGTAACGGCGCTTCTGTATGTGCAATCAAGAACGGTCAATCTGTAGATACTTCTATGGGTCTTACTCCTCTTGAAGGTCTTGTAATGGGTACACGTTGTGGTGACCTAGATCCTGCGATCATCTTCCACCTACACGACGCTCTTGGTTACTCTGTTGAAGAAATCAACAACATGCTAACTAAAGAATCTGGTCTTGCTGGTCTAACTGAAGTGACTTCTGACTGTCGTTTCGTTGAAGACAACTACGGCGAGAAAGAAGAAGCAACTCGTGCAATGGACGTGTTCTGTCACCGTCTAGCTAAGTACGTTGCTGGTTACACTGCAACTCTAGAAGGTCGTCTAGACGCAATCACTTTCACTGGCGGCATCGGCGAGAACTCTGGCCCAATCCGTGAAATGGTTCTTAACCGCCTAGGCATCTTCGGCATCGAAGTTGACGGTGAAGCTAACCTTAAAGCTCGTTTCGGCGGCGAAGGTACTATCACTACAGCTAACAGCCGTATCCCTGCAATGGTTATCTCGACTAACGAAGAGCTAGTAATTGCTGAAGACACTGCGAAACTAGCAGGTCTTTAATTGATTTTCCTGACTAGCTTCACTCGAAGCTAGTCAGTTTTTCATATCAAGAAAATGGGGCTCAACTTCTATTCCTACCCCAATATGTTTATCGGTGGGAATAGCGGTTGAGCTTTTTTATTTCCAATAGTCAAAGGTGTTCGTCAATGTCACGTACTATTATGCTTATCCCTACAAGCGCTGGTGTTGGTCTTACTAGTGTTAGCATGGGTGTTCTTCGCGCTATGGAGCGTAAGGGCGTAAGTGTTTCTTTCTACAAGCCAATCGCTCAACCTCGTAGCGGTGGTAACCAGCCAGATTTAACCTCTACTATCATCAGCGCGAATAGCGACATTAAGATTGGTGAGCCAATCGCAATGACAAAAGCTGAAGCTTTGATCGGTAGTGAAAAAACGGATGAGCTTCTTGAATCTGTTGTTGAGCAATACAACAAAATCAACAAAGACGCTGAAGTAACGCTAATCGAAGGCCTAGTCCCTACTCGTAAGCACCCGTTTGCAAACCAAGTGAACGCAGAAATCGCAAAAACGCTTGGCGCAGAGATCGTATTCGTTGCGACTCCTGGTACTGACAACCCTACGCAACTTAAAGAGCGTATCGAAGTAGCATGTTCTAACTTCGGCGGTACTAAGAACAAGAATATCAAAGGCGTAATCATCAACAAGCTTAACGCTCCTGTTGATGAAGCTGGTCGTACTCGCCCTGACCTATCTGAAATCTTTGATGATGCAGACAGCGCTCAGCAAGCGAACCTTGAAGTAATGCAAATCTTCAACTCTAGTCCTATCCGTGTTCTTGGCTGTGTGCCATGGAGCATCGACCTAATCGCAACTCGTGCGGTTGATATGGCTAAGCACCTTAACGCTGAAATCGTTAACGAAGGTGAAATCTCAACTCGTCGTATTAAGAGCATCACTTTCTGTGCACGTTCTCTACCGCACATGATTGAGCACTTCAAGCCAGGTTCACTGCTAGTAACTTCTGCAGACCGTCCTGACGTTATCGTTGCTGCGGCTCTTGCTGCGAAAAACGGTGTTGAGATTGGCGCAATCCTACTGACTGGCGGTTACGACATTCCAGAAAGTATTGCTAACCTTTGTGCACCAGCATTCGCTTCAGGTCTACCGATCTTCAAAGCTCAAGGTAACACTTGGCAGACGTCTCTAAACCTACAGAGCTTCAACCTAGAAGTTCCTGCAGACGATAAAGAGCGTATCGAGTTCGTTAACGATCACGTTGCAAGCCACATTGATGGCCCTTGGATTGATTCTCTATCTGAAGGTACTCAAGGCATCCGTCGTCTAAGCCCACCAGCATTCCGTTACCAGCTAACTGAATTTGCTCGTAAAGCGGCTAAGCGCATCGTTCTTCCTGAAGGTGACGAGCCACGTACAGTTAAAGCTGCGGCTATCTGTGCAGAGCGCGGTATCGCAACGTGTGTACTTCTAGGTAACCCTGAAGAAATCCGTCGCGTTGCAGCACAGCAAGGTGTTGAGCTTGGCGCTGGCGTTGAGATCATCGATTCTGCATCAGTTCGCGAAAACTACGTAGCTCGTCTAGTAGAACTTCGTGGCGCTAAAGGTATGACTGAAGTTGTTGCTCGTGAGAAGCTAGAAGACTCAGTATTCCTAGGTACTATGATGCTTGAAGCTGGCGAAGTTGACGGCCTAGTTTCTGGTGCTGTTCACACAACGGCGAACACTATCGTTCCTCCGTTCCAGATCATCAAGACTGCTCCTGATGCTTCTATCGTATCTTCAATCTTCTTCATGCTTCTGCCTGATCAAGTTCTTGTATACGGTGACTGTGCGATCAACCCAGATCCAACAGCTGAACAGCTTGCTGAAATCGCTATCCAATCTGCAGATTCTGCTGCGGCATTCGGTATCGACCCACGCGTTGCTATGATCTCTTACTCTACTGGTGAATCTGGTAAAGGTGCAGACGTAGATAAAGTGCGTGAAGCAACCAAACTTGCTCAAGCGAAACGTCCTGATCTTGTGATCGACGGTCCTCTTCAGTACGACGCTGCAATCATGGAAAACGTAGCCGCTTCTAAAGCGCCTAACTCTCCAGTTGCAGGTAAAGCGACAGTATTCGTATTCCCAGACCTAAACACGGGTAACACGACTTACAAAGCGGTACAGCGTTCAGCAGATCTAGTGTCTATCGGTCCAATGCTTCAAGGTATGCGCAAGCCAGTAAATGACTTGTCTCGTGGCGCTCTAGTAGACGACATCGTTTACACAGTGGCTCTAACGGCTATCCAAGCAGACCAAGCAGCTCAAGCTGAAGAAAAAGTAATTAACTAATTTTTCTTTTGTAGAAAGCAAAAAACCCTAGATTCTTATCTAGGGTTTTTTTATATCTAACGCTTAAGGTTACTTGATGCTCTTAAGATTAATCTAACCTCGCCCATGGACTGATTCTAAGTCTAGCGCAGGTCCTTTCGGCACAACTTGGGTTGGGTTTATACCTGTATGGCTGTAATAATAGTGGCGCTTGATGTGATAAAAATCGGTCGTCTCTTTAATGCCTTCGACCTGGTAGAGCTCTTTTAAGTAGCCCTGAATATGGACGTAGTCTGAAATTCGCTGCTTATTACACTTAAAGTGCCCAACATAAACGGCATCAAATCGAACCAGAGTGGTAAACAAGCGCCAATCCGCTTCTGTAATCTCGTTACCCGCTAAATAGCGATGTTCGCTAAGGTGAGCGTCTACTTTGTCTAAGGCTTCAAATAACGCATCATACGCTTCTTCGTAGGCTTCTTGTGTCGTTGCAAAGCCCGTTCGGTACACACCGTTGTTAATGTTTGGGTAGATATAGTCATTCCACTCATCAATCTTCTTTGCCAGTTCCCACGGATAGTAATCATCGGTGTTGCCTGTCAGTTCATTAAACTCTGAGTTAAACATACGGATAATCTCAGACGACTCGTTACTCACAATGGTGTTAGTCTTTTTATCCCACAACACAGGCACCGTCACTCTACCCGAGTAGTCAGGTTTGGCTTGAGTGTAGATTTGATGCATGCGCGTATGGCCGAACAGAGGTTCAGGTAACCCCATTTGCCAACCATCACTCATCATGTCTGGGCAAACAACCGTCACGTCAATGTGATCGGTTAGGTCTTTAAGCTCTCGGAAGATAAGGGTGCGGTGCGCCCAAGGGCAAGCCAATGATACGTACAAGTGATAACGGCCGCTTTCAGGCTGAAACTGCGCGGACGCTTTATTCTCTACCCAGTGACGAAAGCCTGCATCTTCACGAACAAACTTGCCACCGCTTTCTTTGGTGTCGTACCACACATCGTGCCAAACACCTTCAACTAACTTGCCCATATCCAAACCTCTGTCATCCAAAATTTTTTATACCAATCACAGTAAGTAAATGTTCAGAAATAGCGCAGAGAAAAGGCTTGAGAACAAGGAAGAATTTTTCTGTTAGTAGTTATTCTACAATCAAAAATTCTAACGCCGTTATCGAGCGTTTTAACAAGCTAGGATGAGCAGTTATTTACTACGATTGGTATTAGTATAAAAAAAGCCAACTTTTTCTAAACTAGAAGAAGTTGGCTTAGTTGTTCAAATTATTTGATGAAGCTTATTTAATATGGAACTTTAGACACAAAAAAAGCGCGACTCTAATAACTAGTCGCGCTTAAGCCTGTCACAGGCTGAACCGTTTTAAATAGGCTCTAGACTTGTACGTGCAAGCAAGATACTGCGTGAACGTCATCGCCTTGAATAGTTGGCTTAGTTTGCGCACAAGCCTCTGTTGCTTGTGGGCAACGTGTACGGAACACACAACCTGACGGTGGATTGATTGGTGAAGGTAAATCGCCTTCCAACATCTGAATCGTTTTGTTGCGCTCTAGACGAGGATCTGGAATCGGAACTGCAGACATCAACGCTTTGGTGTACGGGTGCTTAGGGTCAGAGAACAAGGCGTCTGATTCACCAAGCTCTACCGCGTTACCTAGGTACATCACCAAGACACGGTCAGAGATGTGTTTAACCACTGACAAATCGTGCGCGATGAATACCAAAGACAAACCTAACTCTTTTTGTAGCTCCTTAAGAAGGTTAACTACTTGAGCTTGGATAGATACATCCAGTGCAGAAACAGGTTCATCACAGATGATCATCTTAGGTTTCAAGATAAGCGCACGTGCAATACCAATACGCTGACACTGACCACCAGAGAATTCATGTGGGTAACGGTTGATTACGTTTGGTAATAGGCCAACCTTTGCCATCATCTCTTTAACTCTGTCCTTTACTTCTTGTTTAGAAAGTTCAGGGAAGAAAGTCTCTAGAGGCTCAGCAATGATATCGCCTACTGACATACGTGGGTTAAGCGACGCTAGCGGGTCTTGGAAGATCATCTGAATCTCTTTACGAGTCTCACGACGCTTCACTTCCTGCATCTTAGTTAGGTCTTGACCTAACCACATCACTTGCCCTTCAGTCGCTTCAACCAAACCGATAATTGCGCGTGCAAAAGTCGACTTACCACAACCAGACTCACCTACCACACCTAGCGTTTCGCCTTCGTAAAGATGAACATCAACACCATCGACTGCTTTAAGGTTTGATGGTTTCGCCCAAGGCCAAGCAGACTTAGCCGCAATGCTAAAGTGAACTTTTAGGTCTTTAATATCTAATAGTAATTCTTTACTCATTTTGTCCAAGTCTCCCAGTCTGAAAAACAAGCACGCTGACGGTCTTTAGCAAATGGCTGCAAAATCGGTGCTTCTTGCTTACAACGGTCCATTACACGGTGACAACGGTCTTGGTAAGGACAACCTGTTGGTAGGCGAAGTAAGTTAGGTGGGTTACCTGGAATCGTCGGTAGAATTTCACCTTCGGTATCCAAACGAGGAATTGCTTTAAGCAGGCCTTCCGCATAAGGGTGGCTTGGCTCGTAGAAGATTTCATCAACCGTGCCATATTCCATTGTACGACCTGCGTACATCACCAGTACTTTGTCACATGAGCCAGCAACAACACCCAAATCATGGGTGATCATGATGATTGCCGTATTGAACTCATCTTTAAGTTCGTTCAGCAATTCCATAATTTGCGCTTGAATGGTTACATCCAGTGCCGTTGTTGGTTCATCAGCGATAAGCAATTTAGGGCGACACAGCAGTGCCATTGCGATCATCACACGCTGACGCATACCGCCCGAAAACTCGTGCGGGTACATAGTGATGCGCTTGCGTGCTTCAGGGATTTTCACCGCTTCCAGCATACGAACTGATTCTTCGAACGCTTCTGCTTTACCCATGCCTTTATGCAGCATCAGTACTTCCATCAGCTGATCACATACTTTCATGTAAGGATTCAGTGACGTCATTGGATCTTGGAAGATCATCGCGATCTGTTCAGCACGTACTTTGTTCAGCTCTTTTTCAGGCAGGTTAAGAATTTCATTGCCTTCAAACTTTGCGCTACCTGAGATGATGCCGTTCTTAGCCAGCAGCCCCATCAGTGCAAATACCGTTTGTGATTTACCTGAACCCGACTCACCAACAATACCCAGCGTTTCGCCTTGGTTAAGTGAGAAGTTCAAGTCGTTTACTGCGGTTACGATACCATCTTGCGTGGTAAATTCGACGCGCAGATCTTTGACATCTAATAAGCTCATCATTGCTTCCTTCAATCTTTTATAGCTTTTGTATTTTTATTTGCTATTTCTTTATCTGTCTTTTGGATCAAGCGCGTCGCGCAGACCATCACCTACGTAGTTAAAGCAGAACAGCGTAACTACCATGAATGCCGCTGGGAATGCCAATTGCCAAATAGCAACTTCCATTGTTTGCGAGCCTTCTTGTAATAGCGCGCCCCAACTTGTCATAGGCTCTTGAACACCAAGACCAAGGAAAGATAAGAATGATTCAGTAAGGATCATGCTCGGAATAAGTAGCGTCGAGTAAACCGCAACAATACCCAATACATTCGGTACGATATGACGTGTAATGATCTTCCATTTACTTACACCACATACGTGAGCAGCCTCGATGAATTCTTTGCTACGTAGACTCAACGTTTGACCACGTACGATTCGTGCCATATCGAGCCAAGCAATAGCACCGATAGCAACAAAGATAAGTACAATATTACGACCAAAGAATGTTACCAGTACGATCACAAGGAACATGAATGGTACTGCGTACAAGATCTCTAGGATACGCATCATCACTCGGTCAGTACGACCGCCAATGAAACCTGAAGCTGCACCGTAAAGCGTACCAATCAGTACCGCTACAAATGCGCCCATCACACCAACCATCAGAGAAATACGGCCGCCAATCATTGTACGAACGTATAAGTCACGACCTAAACTGTCGGTACCAAACCAGTGATCCGCATTTGGGCCTACGTGCATTGCGTACCAGTCAGTATCATCGTAAGCATGCTGCGCCAACATAGGTAAGAAGATTACCGAAAGCACCATGATAATTAGAATGAACAGACTGATCATTGCCGCTTTGTTGCGCATAAAACGAATACGCGCATCTTGCCACAAACTACGACCTTCAATTTCCAAATTCTCAGAGAATTTTTCGATCGCTTCTAAGTTTTCTTTTTTCTTCAACATAACCATGCGTCCCTGCTAGTAGCGAATTTTCGGGTCAATAAGCGCTAGTAAAATATCAACGATAGCGTTGAACAAGATGAATAGGAAACCAATCAAAATGGTTACACCCATTACTAACGAGTAGTCACGGTTAAACGCGGCGTTAACAAACAGCTTACCGATTCCCGGTAGACCAAAGATGGTTTCAACAACAACTGAACCTGTGATGATACCTACGAACGCAGGTCCCATGTATGACACAACAGGTAGCATTGCTGGCTTAAGCGCATGTTTAAGAACGATATAACGGTAACTTAGACCTTTAGCACGAGCAGTACGGATAAAGTTACTGTTTAACGTTTCAATCATGCTACCGCGAGTGATACGAGCAAAGGTTGCTACATATAGAAGAGACATCGCAATAACAGGTAGCACGATGTACACGAAGGTGCCGCCATGCCAACCACCTGCTGGGAATATATTCCAGTGCAGGGAGAAAAGGTAAATAAGCGCTGGTGCCAACACGAAGGATGGCATCACCACCCCGAGCATGGCTGTCGACATTATGGTGTAGTCGACCCAGGTATTGTGCTTCAACGCGGCTATAGTGCCGACGGTGACCCCCATAATTAGCGTAAAGATAAAGGCAACGAAGCCTACCTTCGCAGATACTGGAAGTGCTACAGCAATCAGCTCATTTACTGTGTAATCTTGATATTTGAAAGATGGACCAAAATCACCCTGAAGGATGTTGGTTAAGTACGTGGTGTACTGTTCAAATACTGGTTTATCTAAGCCGTATTTAGCTTCGATGTTAGCCATAACTTCTGGCGGTAATGGACGCTCGCTTGAAAACGGGTTACCCGGTGCGAAACGCATGAGAAAGAAAGATATAGTGATCAACACCAACATCGTTGGAATCGCTTCAAATATCCTTTTCATAATGAATTTAAGCATAAACTCACTCTTTCAGTCTGTGACAATTAAAATTAGAAAGACGCTACATGCGCGTATTACGCATGTAGTGTCTGTATCGTTATAGTTATATTAACTTTTAGAATCGAAGCTTATTGAGCCTTGATGTATAAGTCTTTCGAGAAGATCTTATCTTCCGCGTTATTAGTAGGGAAGCCACCAACGTGCGGATTTAGTAGACGTGATTTCACGTATTGGTAGATAGGTGCGATAGGCATATCGTTAGCCATTAGCGCCTCAGCTTCAAGGTAAAGTGCTTTACGCTCTTCTTCTGAAGTCGAGTTCAGTGCTTTATCAATGATTTGATCGTAAGCCGCGCTGTCGTAGTGAACACCACCGGTAGTGTTGTTACTCTTCATTAGCGTTAGGAATGACGACGCTTCATTGTAGTCACCACACCAACCAGCACGAGCTACTTCGAAGTCACCAGAATCTTTAGAAGATAGGTAAGTTTTCCACTCTTGGTTTTCAAGTGTAACTTTAAGACCCAGTGTTTTCTTCCACATAGAACCTAGTGCTACAGCAATCTTCTTGTGGTTTTCAGAAGTGTTGTACAGTAGGTTGAAGTTTAGTGGATTGTCTTTGCCGTAGCCCGCTTCTTCAAGAAGACGTGCCGCTTCTACGTTACGTTCTTTTTGAGACATTGTACCGTACTGAGGAAGCTCAGGATCGAAGCCCGCCGTGATTTCAGGCGTCAGGAAATATGCTGGTTTTTGACCTTGCGCTAAGATAGCGCCAGTCACGATGTCACGGTCAATTGCGTAAGAGATAGCCTTACGTACGCGAACGTCATCAAATGGAGCTTTCTTCGTGTTGAAGATGTAGTAGTAAGTACACAAGTTACCAGCTACAGATACGTCTTCTGCGTGCTCTTTCTTAAGACGCTTGAAGTGCTCAGTTGGAAGTTCATTTGTGAAGTCGATTTCACCAGATAAGAAACGGTTCATTTCCGCAACTTGGTTTTCGATTGGTAGGAAGGTTACTTTGTTTAGAACAGTTTTGTCGTTGTTCCAGTATTGGTCGTTACGCTTTAGAACTAGACGTTCGTTAACAACCCACTTATCAACAGAGAATGCGCCGTTACCTACGAAGTTACCCGGCTTGGTCCATTGGTCACCGAATTTTTCAACAGTTGCTTTGTGTACTGGCTTCACTGTTGTGTGGCCCATCATCATTACGAAGTATGGTACCGCTGTTTCTAATTCAACAACAAGTGTGTTTGCATCTACAGCTTTAACGCCTAGCTCACTCTTGTCTTTCTTACCCGCTACGATGTCTTTCGCATTCACCATCTTGGTATATTCCATGTACCAAGCGTATGGAGAAGCAGTGGCAGGATCAACTGCACGTTTCCAGCTGTAAACGAAATCTTCAGCTGTTACAGGATCGCCGTTAGACCATTTTGCATCTTTGCGTAGATGGAAAGTGAATGTTTTGTTGTCTGTCGTTTCCCAGCTCTCAGCAACACCAGGGATAGTATTACCTTCACCGTCCTGGTTCACTAGACCTTCTAGAAGATCACGAATTACGTGAGATTCTGGTACACCTTGAGATTTGTGTGGGTCGATAGTCGCAACTTCAGTACCGTTACCGCGAACAAGTTCCTGAACTTTTGCTAGTTCTGTACCTGCTGGAACTTCAGCAGCGATAGAAAGAGTAGAAGTGGCAGCCACTGCCAAACCAGCACCTAGAAGAAGGGCCTGAGTGATTTTATTCTTGTACATTTAATAAACTCCAAGTTTTTCGTATTGCATCCATGACTTCTTTGCTAAGTTCACTGAACGGCAGTGATTTAGATTTATTTAGCTTAAAATATAAGCATAAAAATCTAAAACCTTACAAAGATTGAGGCACACACTATCAACCATTGAAGTAATTTGCCATAAACAAGTCGCAAAAAATCGGATAATTCTCCGAAATACTCAAGGTATCAGTGTAAATATCTAATAAAATCCTAATGAATAGTGAGTTACACATAGGGATTTATTAAATAACAGCCTTTAGTGTTGATGTATCTGTGTTGATACTTTTTTTTAGCATCTTATGCTAGAACACCTTTGATAAGTTAACATTAATGCCACATTAAATCTAAGTGCACATCACATATCCCCTAAATAGACTGTACTATTTGTGAGGATTATCACTTTATACAAAACAGCATAATGCACTGCACCAAAACAGATGCAGAGCTGCACCAGTACAGAAAAAATAAGCCAAAGAATTTATATGCAACTCGAATGATTAATCATTTAATAAACACCCTATTTTTTATAAATGACTTTGTTGCACGCACAAAAAAACCGACGTTCAACGTCGGCTTTATTACCTAAGTCCTAACCTGAAATGCGTTATCACGTTAAGGACGAAACATTATGTGGGATAATTTACTTTTTCCAGCGCTCTGCAGCTTTGGTATCAGAATCGCGAGAATCAACCCAGCGAGTTGTTTCAGTGGTACGTTCTTTTTTCCAAAACGGCGCTTTGGTTTTGAGGAAGTCCATAACAAACTCGCACGCTTCGAAGGCAGCCCCTCGGTGCGCACTGGATACACCAACGTAAACAATCTGGTCACCGATATCTAGGTCACCAACACGGTGAATCACTCGCATCTTCTGAATAGGCCAGCGCGCTTCAGCTTGATCACAGATCTCGCTCAGCGACTTCTCTGTCATACCCGGATAGTGCTCTAGAGACAAACCAATCACGTTGTCGCCAAGGTTCATGTCGCGAACTTTACCAACAAACGTCACTACCGCTCCTGCAGCTGTGCCTTGAGCTAGATAATCGTATTCGTCACCCACAGAAAAATCTTCTGCCGTAACTAGTACTCTTGGATCAATAACTCGAGAGTCGTTCATGGCTAACCTCCAGTAACCGGTGGGAAGAAAGCCACTTCATCGCCGTCTTTCACTTCAGTTGTCAAAGGTACGATTGATTGGTTAAGCGCAGCCAGAAGTTTGCCCTCCTCCAATGCGATATCCCATTTGCCTTCTTGTGTTACAAGGTGGCTGCGAATCGCTTCAATAGTATTGAATTGTGCATCGACTTCTAGGCTATCGACACCGACAAGTTCACGAGTTTGAGCAAAGAACAGTACAGTAATCATGATTCCACCTTGAAGTGACCAGATTTACCACCCGTCTTCTCTAACAGGCGTACATTTTCGATAACAATGTCTTTTTGAACGGCTTTACACATATCGTAAATCGTTAGCGCAGCAACAGAAGCAGCCGTAAGCGCTTCCATCTCAACGCCCGTCTTACCCGCAAGTTTACAAACAGATTCAATGCGAACCTTGTTTTCAGACTCGATAGCTTCTAGCTGCACTTCGACTTTAGTTAGTAGTAGAGGGTGACACAGTGGAATCAAGTCCCACGTTTTCTTAGCCGCTTGGATGCCAGCAATACGTGCCGTCGCAAAAACATCACCCTTATGGTGGCTACCAGAAACAATCAGTTCTAGCGTTTCAGCTGACATTTGAACGAAAGCTTCCGCTCTCGCTTCGCGTACAGTTTCCGCTTTAGCCGATACATCGACCATGTTCGCTTCGCCAGACGCGTTAATGTGGGTAAATTGGCTCATGCTCAAACCACCTTATACAGAAAGATGTGGCATGAAGTTACAAGGACGGTGGCTAGCATCCATCTGTTGCTTGATGATCTTAGTCCAACCTGTACGGCACGCACCTGTAGAACCTGGCATCGCAAAGATAACCGTGTGGTTAGCAAAACCCGCGATTGCACGCGATTGAATCGTCGAAGTACCAATCTCTTCGTAAGACACTTGGCGGAATAGCTCACCAAAGCCTTCTACTTCTTTGTCGAACAGTGGCTTAAGTGCTTCTGGGGTGCTATCACGAGAAGTAAAACCCGTACCACCAGTGATCATGATCGCTTGGACGCTGTCATCAGCAATCCACTGAGATACGATCGCACGGATCTTGTACATGTCATCGATAACAATTTGCTTATCAACCACGTTGTGACCAGCTTTCTTAGCATGCTCAGCTAGGTAACCACCTGACGTGTCATTTTCTTCTGTACGAGTATCTGAAACCGTTAGTACTGCAATGTTCGCTGCTTGAAATTTGCTTTCTGCGTGACCCATTTGTTCACCTATATAAATTTTTCATTAGACTGATTCGCCCAGCTTAAAGAAGCTGAGCGATAAAATGCTTTAGAGTATATAGCGGGTTAACCGCCGATTGACGCCAAATTTGGAGTCATGCCGCTGTTGCCATCATGTAAGAAGTGACTAACGGACTTGGTTTGAAGCTGAGCCTGAATTCGATCAATGAGCTCTTGCTCTTGTTGATCTTCTTGAATCAGATCTCTCAGTTCAACACCGTGGTCGCCAAACAGACATAGGTGAAGTTTACCGGTCGCAGAAACACGCAGTCGGTTACAACTCTCACAAAAGTCTTTCTCGTAAGGCATGATCAAACCAATTTCACCCTTGTAGTCTGGGTGGACAAACACTTGCGCCGGGCCATCGTTAACAGCTTTGACTTTTAACAGCCAACCATTAGCAATAAGCTGGTTGCGGATCGCAACGCCAGACACATGGTGTTTATCGAACAACTCGTCCATCTCGCCGGTTTTCATCAGCTCGATAAAACGTAATTGAATAGGTTTGTCTTTAATCCAATTAAGGAAGGCTGGTAATTCCTGACTATTGAGGTCTTTCATCAATACGACGTTGACTTTGACTTGTTCAAAGCCAACCTCAAACGCTTTATCAATACCTCGCATAACCTCAGTAAACTTGTTCTCACCAGTGATCTGATGGAACATGCGCGAATCTAAGCTATCCACGCTCACGTTTATATGGGTTAAACCAGCATCACGCCATTGCCCTACTTGTTTCTCCATGCGGTAGCCATTCGTTGTGGTGGCTACTTTTTCAATGCCTGGAGTAGAAGCAACGGTATGTATGATTTCAGGAAAGTCTTTACGCAGACTCGGCTCTCCGCCAGTAATGCGGATCTTTGAGGTACCACAATCAGCAAACGCTTTAACAACGCGTTTGATCTCAGGAACACTTAAAAAAGACGAGTTTTTTTGCCCTGACGGTTTATAACCATCTGGCAAGCAGTAAGTACATTTAAAGTTACAGACGTCTGTAACCGACAAGCGCAAGTAATAAAACTTGCGATGGAATCTATCTTCGAATTGTTGCGCCACGGAACACCTTTCCAAACACGGGAGGCATAATCATTTCCAATTAAGCCCTTGTGACAACATGTCACTGGCTCTTGATGCGTATCGGTACAGCAAATACCACTGTGCGACTTAGCATGCGAGAGCTCGGAGTTATGGCAACTGCACTTTATATTCACACGCGCAGTAGCTGAGTAATAAAATACTTAATATTTGTACGTGAATCTAGCTTTGATGACAAAAAACGAGTCACATCGGCAAAAAAAACGTATCAAACCCTCAAAATAACTCTTGTTGAGTATCTGACGAGAAGCATTTAACCTAAATTATAGTTGGTAATAATCTAACAAGAACAAAAAATGAATATTTACTCTTCAAAGAAAGTTGTCGCAATTGGTGGTGGTCACGGCTTAGGTCGTATGCTTGCGGCATTAAAAGACTTTGGTAGCAACGCGACAGGCATTGTTGCAACCACAGATAACGGTGGATCAACCGGGCGTATTCGAGATTGCCAAGGTGGTATCGCTTGGGGTGATACTCGTAACTGTATCAACCAACTAATCACCGAGCCTTCGATCAGTTCGATGATGTTCGAATACCGCTTTCGCGGTCAAGGTGAACTCGATGGTCACAACCTCGGTAACCTAATGCTGACTGCACTAGACAACCTTTCTGTTCGCCCATTGGAAGCGATCAACCTGATTCGTAACATGCTTAAAGTCGATGTGAATATTGTGCCAATGACGGAACATCCTTCCGATCTCACTGCTTTGTCAATGGACGGCCGTTGGGTTACGGGTGAAACCAACGTTGATGACATGACAGAAAAACTGCGCATGATGGACTTGTCTCCAGAAGTTCCTGCGACCAGAGAAGCCGTTGCAGCTGTCGAACAAGCAGACTGTATCGTGCTTGGCCCGGGAAGTTTTCTAACCAGTGTTATGCCGCCCCTTCTACTGCCAGAAATTGGTAAAGCGATCGCTGATAATACTAAAGCCAAGGTTATCTTCGTTGAAAACCTGTCGCCAGAGCATGGACCTGCTGGGAAAATGACGCTACAAGAGCAATTGGAGTGGTGTGAGCGTACCTGTAAGGCAAGAAAAATTGATATTGTATTAGGTAACGCGCCCCATCCGGAACTTGAAGGGCTTTGGAATTGCGTGACTACTGACCTTGCCTCGCCAAATAGAGATTGGCGACACGACCGTTTAAAACTCCAACAAGCAATTAGGGATCAGTTGGTTTAACTCGGTTTTCTGAATCTATTTACCAAACAAAAACAAAAAGGAGCACGATGCTCCTTTTTAAGTTCATTGATGACTGACCACTTTAGTGATAATTGACCGCGTTAAAGCTCTGTCATTAACTGCTGGTACTCTTGGTAGGTGGATAACAAAATATCCTGCATACCTTGAAAGTCGACCTCTGTCATTGGCAGCGCTTGTTTCACTTTTGCATCTAGGCTAATCGCAAAACTACACAAAGAGTCCGCTCCAAAGCTCGCAGCACTACTCTTAAGTGCATGGCTAATATCCGCTAAATACTTAGATGTGTCTGACTCTTTATTTAGCTCTAAATGTTCGTAGTATCCCTTCAGTTCACCTAAAAATATTTCCAGTAACACTGGGACATTCTCTTGCCCTATTTCACCGGCAAGCTCATCAACTTTTTGCTGATTTAATATTATCATCATTGCTCTTTTCTTATTATTTGGTGATTACTGCTTCGCATTCCATGTTTGCAATTTTCGGTATATCGTCGATGGACTGACATCCAAGAAACCTGCCGCGCGAGGAACGTTACCGTCACACGCTTTGATGGCCTGTTCGATAGCCGTTTTCTCAGTGATCCACAATGGGAAAATATCTTTTACCGTGATGTCTTCGTTCTGCTTCTCTTTTAAACGGAGACTGTTTTCAATTGGTTGGTTCAATGGCGGTGGAAGCATATTGAGAGTAATCTCTTTACCATTATTCAGTACCACTACATTTCGCAACACATTTTGTAACTGACGAACGTTCCCCGGCCACTCATATTGATTAAAGCGATCGAGTACTTCTTCAGCAAAACGTACGAACGCCTTGCCTTCTTCGACAGACATATAACCCAGCAATGAATATGCAATTTCGATGACATCTTCACCACGCTCACGCAATGGCGGCAAATGCAATGGAATCACATATAAACGGTAGTACAAATCTTCTCTAAAGCGACCTTCTTGAACTTCTTTCCAAGGGTCGCGGTTCGTTGCACATACGAAACGAACATCCACACTCTTCATCTTCGAAGAGCCGACTTTTTGAAAGGTGCCAGTTTGAATGAAGCGGAGTAGCTTAGTTTGCAGCTCTAAGTCCATTTCGCACAATTCATCGAGGAACAGGGTTCCACCATCTGCAAGTTCAGCCGCGCCTTGTCGATCCGTTGCCGCCCCAGTAAAGGCCCCTTTAACGTGACCAAACAGTTCACTCTCAATCAAATCTTTAGGAATCGCTGCACAGTTGATCGCGATAAATGGCTTATCACCACGCTTACTCGCAGCGTGAATGGCTTCAGCACATACCTCTTTACCGGTACCACTTTCACCTGTGATGAAAATACTGGCTTTGCTCGATGCGGCAGAATCGATCGTTCGGTAAACCTGCTGCATGGTTTGACTACTGCCAATAAAGCCTTGATAGTTCTGATTTCCTGGATGTTCCGAGCTATTTTTAAGTTTAGTGGCTTTGCGGATCGCATTGTTCACCGTAATACGAAGTCGGTCGGCTTCACACGGCTTGATAAGGAAATCTTGGGAACCATGTCGCATGGCTTCTACTGCGGTATCAATAGAGCCGTGAGCAGTCATGAAGATAACCGGAACTTCCGGATATTTTTGTTTTACAGCAAACAGTACATCCATACCCGTCATATCGGGCAGGCGTAGATCTAATAAAATGAGGTCTGGGATTCGATGGTTCAAACTCTCGATTGCATCGCGGCCAGTACCAACAATGTTAATATCAATTTCGAGCGGTGTAAGATACGATCGATACAACGCTGCTACCGACGCGGTATCTTCTACCATTAACAAATACTTCGATTTGTTATCTAACGTTTTTGATTGCATATCCTAGCCATTTATAATTTGCATTTCTTATTATAATCGCATTCCGCTTTGCATTATGCAAATTAACCACACTATTTATACTGTGTTCGTTTGCTTGCTTCAAACAATCAATGTGTTATCTATGTGGCACGAACGATGCAGTTATCTAACTGACCTTCGGGTCACCTAGCCAACTGACGTTGTTAGTGGACTTTGTGTCCACAGACGTAAGCCAGTAGAACATTTACTACTGGCTGTTTTTTGTCTGAAACACTCTCAATTCTTGTGCTGAAGGGATCAACTTCTTGAGTGGAAAGTGAGATTAGCTGTTGGTAATAAACTGCTTTCTTAGCTGCTCAATTTCATCACGCTTTTGTGCGGCCAATTCAAATTCTAGATTCTGAGCATGCTGATACATCGCAGCTTCTAGCTTGCTGATCTCTTTATCAAGCTGTTGTGGAGTCAGTACGACATAACTTTCAGAAGGCTCTGCCACCTTAGATAGAGGAACTTGCTTCGATTGGCGCTGCTGCTTCGACTTGGTTAGATCACCCAACTCCATAATGTCTTTGATATTACGTTTAAGTGCTTGCGGCGTAATACCTTGCTCTTCGTTATAGGCCTGCTGTTTCTCTCTACGGCGGTCGGTTTCATCAATCGCCTTTCTCATCGACTTAGTAATCGAGTCACCATATAGAATTGCTCGACCTTCCAAATTACGAGCTGCACGGCCAATGGTCTGTATCAAAGAACGCTCAGAACGTAAGAAGCCCTCTTTATCAGCATCAAGAATCGCCACCAGCGATACTTCCGGCATATCCAAACCTTCTCGAAGTAAGTTAATGCCCACTAACACGTCAAACTCGCCCAAACGTAGGTCTCTGATAATTTCTACGCGTTCAACGGTATCGATATCAGAGTGCAAGTAACGAACTTTAACGCCATGCTCACTCAGGTATTCAGTTAAGTCCTCTGCCATTCGCTTAGTTAGCGTCGTGACAAGTACACGCTCTTCTTTCACTGAACGTATTCTGATTTCAGACAATAGGTCATCAACCTGAGTCGCGACAGGCCTTACTTCAATAATTGGGTCTAACAAACCAGTAGGACGCACCACTTGATCAGCAATCTCACCGTCTGATTTTTCGATTTCGTAATTGCCTGGCGTGGCCGACACAAAAATTGTTTGCGGGGCTATAGACTCAAATTCTTCAAACTTCATTGGACGGTTATCCAATGCCGAAGGCAGACGGAAACCAAATTCAACCAAGGTTTCTTTACGAGAGCGGTCACCTTTATACATCGCACCAATTTGCGGCACGGTCACGTGTGACTCATCGATAATCAACAGACCATCATCAGGCAAGTAATCAAATAACGTCGGAGGCGCTTCCCCTTCAGCACGGCCACTCAAGTATCGTGAATAGTTTTCGATACCAGAACAGAAGCCAAGCTCGGTCATCATCTCGATATCAAACTGAGTTCTTTGAGAGATACGCTGTTCTTCTAGAAGCTTATTATTGTCTTTTAAATATTGAGCTCTATCACGCAACTCATCCTTAATCTTCTCAATCGCTTCAAGGATTTTCTCTCGTGGAGTTACATAGTGCGTTTTTGGATAAACCGTAAAGCGAGGCAGGTCTCTTTGCTTAACCGCACCAGTTAGTGGGTCAAAGATACTGATGCAATCCACTTCATCATCGAACATTTCAATTCGCACGGCATCTTGGTCAGATTCAGCCGGGAAGATATCAATCACTTCACCACGCACGCGAAACTGACCTCGTTCAAATGCGACGTCGTTTCTTGAATATTGTAGCTCCGCCAAACGGCGCAAAATATCACGCTGATCCATAACCTCACCACGACTCAAGTGAAGCATCATTTTCAAATACGATTTAGGATCACCAAGACCATAGATAGCCGATACAGAAGCTACAATGATGGCGTCTTTTCGCTCTAATAAGGCCTTGGTCGCCGAAAGTCTCATCTGCTCGATATGAGCATTCACCGACGCATCTTTCTCAATGAACGTATCTGTGGTTGGTACATACGCTTCAGGCTGGTAGTAATCGTAGTAAGAAACGAAGTATTCAACGGCATTATTTGGAAAGAATGACTTCATCTCACCATAAAGTTGAGCTGCCAACGTTTTGTTAGGCGCTAACAAGATTGCTGGTCTTTGAGATTGAGAAATGACGTTGGCAAGCGTAAAGGTTTTACCCGAGCCCGTTACCCCTAATAGAGTTTGATGTGCCAAACCAGAATCTAGTCCATCTAGTAATTTGGTAATCGCCGTCGGCTGGTCACCGGACGGACTGTAGTCCGATACCAAGTCAAAGAGTTTACTCATAGGTCGCCATTTCCATACTGTTTATTTAATCAGGTCATTGTCACTCTAGGAGGAGTGTCGTTGCAACTATTATCTAGAGAAATGCATCTTAAGATTAGATATCAGTTATAGCTTTTATTTTTGGAACTTGGTATTATCCGTGCCCCTGCAAGATCTCTTCAGCTAAATTACTCGATTTTTAATCCACTACTTTTCCCCAAAAAATCTAAAAATAGCACTTGTTTTACTGTTTATTTTATAATCTTAAAAAGTTATACAATCGTAATGTTTCGATATAAAACTTTTAAATACATCACGTTACCGCAGATTTTAACATTTTCAGATTTATCCCAATTATTGTTGTTAAAGTTTCACGCACATACTTATCCACAATTTTGGTGGATAACTAAAGCAAAGCTAAATCTGATAAGGCGTTCAAGAAAGTAAAGTTTTTTATCTTATTTTTTTCTGCTATTTTTTATTGACAGAAAATAGGAGTCTTATTAGAATTCGCGTCGCTAACAAGCAATTCCCCTTTAGTTCAGTTGGTAGAACGGCGGACTGTTAATCCGTATGTCGCAAGTTCAAGTCTTGCAAGGGGAGCCAAATTCAGAAAAAAGCTCAATCGAAAGATTGGGCTTTTTTCGTATATAACTGCGACTAACTTGTTCCAAGTTAATATCACACCCGAATCGTCGGACCGTGCTACCCGCCCGCGTTTAAGTCTCGACAAGGGGGCCAAATTTAAAGAAGCCGCATCACTCGATGCGGCTTTTTGCGTTTTAACGTACTCACTTTCCTAAAAGCCCTCTAAGCAACCGAGCAACAGCCTTGAGTTAGCAACAATCAATTGACTCAAAAGTTCGCTATTTACTTCAACCAATTTCGACCTTTTGGCCGAAGACAAAAGTGAAATCACTGAGTACTCAAATGATCAGACAAAGATCATTGTGATATACCGCTGCACGCTCACACCATCAAAATCTATGTCTATACTTACTGCAGCTTTGGTAATCAATCGATTACCTGATGTTTTTTTCACCAAGTGTCTAAATCCCTAGTGATCCTTGGTTGTTATTAGGTGAGCAAAACAGGATAATATCGGGATCGGAATCTCAAGAATTAATCCATTATGACCGAATACCTTTTGTTGTTGGTTGGCACAGTGCTAGTCAATAACTTTGTGCTAGTGAAGTTTTTAGGGCTATGTCCATTTATGGGCGTCTCCAAGAAGTTGGAGACTGCAATTGGCATGGGCCTCGCGACGACTTTCGTTCTGACGTTAGCGTCGGTATCTGCATACCTAGTAGAAACCTACATCCTTACCCCTCTGGGTATTGAATACTTGCGTACCATGAGCTTTATCTTGGTTATCGCGGTGGTTGTTCAATTTACGGAAATGGTCGTTCACAAAACTAGCCCTACCCTTTATCGCCTATTGGGTATCTTTCTGCCGCTTATCACCACCAACTGTGCGGTATTAGGTGTGGCACTTCTGAACATCAATGAAAACCACAACTTCATTCAGTCGATCATCTATGGTTTTGGCGCAGCGGTGGGTTTCTCTCTTGTATTGATCCTATTTGCTGCAATGCGTGAACGTATTGCGGTTGCTGATGTTCCAATGCCATTTAAAGGCGCATCGATTGCGATGATCACAGCTGGCCTAATGTCTCTGGCATTTATGGGCTTTACTGGGTTGGTGAAATAAGCATGAGTACCATTTTAATTGCGATCATTGCACTCGCCGCTTTAGCCGCTATTTTTGGCGCTATTTTGGGCTTTGCTTCTATCCGTTTTAAAGTTGAAGCCGATCCGATCGTCGATCAAATCGACACTATTTTACCGCAAACTCAATGTGGCCAGTGTGGCTACCCTGGTTGTCGCCCATACGCGGAGGCGATCGCGAACGGAGACAAGATCAACAAGTGTCCTCCAGGCGGCCAAGCAACCATTGAGAAGCTCGCAGACTTAATGGGCGTAGAAGTTGAAGACTCCGCTCATGACTTAGATAACAAAGTAAAAACCGTTGCCTTCATTCATGAAGATATGTGTATCGGCTGTACCAAGTGTATTCAAGCCTGCCCTGTTGACGCCATTGTTGGTGGCACCAAGGCACTCCACACAGTAATCAAAGATGAATGTACAGGTTGTGATCTATGTGTCGCACCGTGCCCTACTGACTGTATCGAAATGATTCCAGTGGCAACAACGACTGAAAATTGGAAATGGCAGATGAACATCATTCCTGTTACTGATATCACTAACCAAGCAACTGATGCGACCGCGTCAGAGCCTAAGGCATAGGGTTAGTATGATCTCTTTAATTGAACAAATTCGCACGGGCTCTATTTGGAACTTCCCGGGCGGTGTGCACCCTGCTGAAAACAAGAAACAGTCGAATACTACTGACATCGTGCATGCAAGGCTCCCAGAAGAAATCGTTCTTCCAGTGAAACAGCATATAGGTAAGCCTGGTAACTTATTGGTTACTGTCGGTGATGCCGTACTCAAAGGTCAGCAACTTACTGCCTTAGAGACTGGTTTTACTTTGCCAGTACATGCGCCAACATCGGGTGTGATTACCGCTATCGAACCACGAACCACCGCTCACCCTTCTGGCTTGAGCGACGTGTGCGTGGTTATTAAACCTGATGGCTTAGACGCTTGGATTGAAAAAAATCCAGTTGAAGATTTCTCGACAAAGACCTCTGACGAACTGCTTGATGTGATTCGCCAAGCTGGTATTTCAGGCATGGGCGGCGCAGGCTTCCCTACGGCTAAGAAGCTTCAATCAGGCTTAGGTCGTACCGACATTTTGATCGTCAATGCTGCGGAATGTGAACCTTACATCACCTCTGATGACAAGTTGCTTCAAGAACATGCCGACGAAGTATTAAAAGGCATCGAAGTGGTTGAACACATTCTTCAACCAAAGCTGACGGTTATCGGCATTGAAGACAACAAACCAGATGCGATAAAAGCACTTGAGATTGCTGCGAGAGACAAAGATATCGTCATTCGTGTTATCCCAACTAAATACCCTTCTGGTGGTGAGAAGCAGCTTATCAAGATTCTCACCAACAAAGAGGTCCCAGCTGGCGGCATCCCTGCAGACATTGGTGTTTTGGTTCAGAACGTCGGCTCTCTTTACTCGATTAAGCGAGCGGTAATTGACGGCGAACCTGTGGTTAACCGCGTTGTGACATTAACCGGTAAAACCTTTAAGCAACCTCGTAACGTTTGGGCGCTATTAGGCACACCAGTACATGAGTTACTTGAAGAGTTTGGCTACAAAGCCGATAAAAAACTGCCGCGTTTGATTTTGGGCGGCCCGATGATGGGCTTTACCTTGCCGCATGCCAATGTGCCAATCACCAAAACGTCGAACTGTATTTTAGCGCCAACGCGTCGTGAGATTTCACCAAGCACTTACGAGATGGAATGTATTCGTTGCAGCGCGTGTGCTGAAGCTTGTCCTGCGTCTCTACTTCCTCAACAACTGCAATGGCACGCCAAAGCCAACGAGTTGGATAAGTGTGAAGAACTGAATATTAAAGACTGTATTGAATGCGGTGCTTGTGCATTTGTCTGCCCAAGTGAAATTCCTCTTGTTCAGTACTACCGCCAAGCAAAAGCTGAGATCAAAACTCGAAAAGATGAAGCCGCTGCAGCAGAGCGCGCCAAGATTCGTTTCGAAGAGAAAAACGCTCGTATGGAGCGCGACAAAGCAGAACGTGAAAACCGCTTTAAGAAAGCAGCTGACAACCGTCGTAAAGACATGAAATCAGCCGACGGTGACGATGCAATTGCTGCGGCGATTGCGCGTGTTAAGGCACAAAAAGCGACAGCAGACCAAGCTCCTAATGCGGAACCAGCGGTGAAACCTGCGGTTGCGGCTGCGATTGCCAAGGCAAAAGCAAAACAAGCTGCGGCTCAGAAAGCGGATAGCGCTGAACCAGACAATTCTGAAATGTCGAAACTGCGTGAAGAACGTAAACGACAAGCTCGAGAGCGCAAGGCACAACAAGCAGCAACTGATGCTCCTGCAGAAAAATCAGGTGACGCTAAGAAAGACGCGGTTGCTGCGGCTATTGCTCGCGCTAAAGCCAAGAAGGCTCTACAAGTGGAATCTTCTACTCAAACAGAAAGCGAGGCTCCAGTTGCAAGTACTGGCGACGCTAAGAAAGATGCTGTCGCTGCGGCCATTGCTCGCGCTAAAGCCAAGAAAGCTCAACAAGCGGAATCAGCTACTCAAACCGAAAGTGAAGCTCCAGCTGAAAGTACTGGCGACGCTAAGAAAGATGCTGTTGCTGCAGCTATCGCTCGTGCTAAAGCAAAGAAAGCTCAACAAGCAGAATCAGCTACTCAAACCGCAAGTGAGGCTCCGGCTGAAAGTACTGGCGATGCCAAGAAAGATGCTGTCGCTGCTGCAATAGCTCGCGCTAAAGCAAAGAAAGCACAACAAGCTGAATCAGCTACTCTAACCGAAAGTGAAGCTCCGGTTAAAAGTTCTGGCGATGCTAAAAAAGATGCTGTCGCTGCCGCAATAGCTCGCGCTAAAGCAAAGAAAGCACAACAAGCTGAATCTTTTACTCCAACAGCAAGCGAAGCTCCGGTTAAAAGTTCTGGCGATGCTAAGAAAGATGCAGTTGCTGCCGCAATAGCTCGCGCTAAAGCGAAGAAAGCACAGCAAGCTAAGCAGGTCGAAGCAGAAGCAATCGCTCCTGAAGTAGAAGTGGAAGTGGAAGCTGAAATTCAATCAGAACCAGTGGATCCTAAAAAAGCTGCCGTTGCCGCGGCAATAGCTCGCGCTAAAGCAAGAAAGGCACAACAAGCGAAACAGGAAGAGTCAGCAGAAACACCTGAATCTGTGGTTGAACCTGTAGTTGAATTAAAGGCTGAAACTCAACAAGAACCAGTCGATCCTAAAAAAGCAGCGGTTGCTGCAGCGATTGCTCGTGCTAAAGCAAGAAAGGCGCAGCAAGAGCAAGACAAAAAGAATAATGAGGAGAAAGAGTAGTGGCCTTCTTTATCGCCAGCTCACCGCACGCGCACAATCGTAGAAGCACCCCTGATCTCATGAAATGGGTCGCTATTTGTGCATTGCCAGGTCTACTAGCTCAAACCTACTTCTTTGGATGGGGTACGCTCATCCAGTTAGTATTTGCTATTGCACTTGCTGTTACCTTTGAAGCCGCTGTAATGCTGCTAAGAAAACGCCCGCCAGTGATGGCATTGCGTGATTACAGCGCTGTTGTGACCGCTTGGCTACTCAGTGTCGCGATTCCGCCACACTCTCCGTGGTGGATTCTCGTGATAGGTATGTTCTTCGCGATTGTCATCGCAAAACACCTTTATGGCGGCCTTGGGCAAAACCCATTTAACCCTGCGATGGTGGCTTACGTTGTTTTGCTGATCTCATTCCCAGTTCAAATGACCAGCTGGAATGCGCCGACCAGTTTAACTGCTGAAGCTACGAGCTTTGTTGACTCCTTCTTGATGATCTTTACTGGTTTCAATAATGAAGGCTTGTCTTTACAACAAGCACGCCTTGGTATTGATGGCACCACGATGGCGACGCCACTCGATGCCTTCAAAACCGCACTAACGGCAGGTAACTCGGCTTCTGAAGCTCTGTCTCAACCTCAATTTAGCTGGTTAGCTGGCGTGGGTTGGGAATGGGTAAACCTTGCTTACCTTATTGGTGGCTTGGTGCTTATCAAGCAACGCGTGATTCAATGGCATATCCCAGTCGCGTTTCTGGGCAGCTTGACCCTATTTAGCCTAGTGTTCTTGATGTTCACTCCTGGCGAAACCGCATCACCGACCATTCATCTATTGTCTGGTGCGACTATGCTCGGCGCATTTTTCATTGCGACCGACCCAGTTTCAGCATCAACAACAGTGAAAGGTCGCTTAGTGTTTGGCGCTCTGATCGGCGGTTTGGTATTTATCATCCGCAGTTGGGGTGGTTTCCCTGATGGCGTGGCGTTTGCTGTATTGTTAGCCAACATGTGTGTTCCACTGATTGACTACTACACCAAACCTCGTACATACGGCCACTAAAGGGAGCGGATACCATGCTAAATGCAATTAAGAAAAACGGCCTTGTACTCGCGATTTTTGCGTGTGCTTCGACGGGTTTGGTCGCGGTAACTCACTACCTGACCAAAGATCAGATCAAACAACAAGAACAGGCTCAGTTACTGTCTGTGCTTAACCAAGTAATCACACATGATCTACACGACAACGAACTGTTTTCATCTTGCACTCTCGTTCAAACAGAAGAACTTGGTACTGAGCAAGCGATGCCGGCTTACATTGCTAAAATCAATGGTGAGCCGAGTGCGATTGCGATCGAAGCGATTGCCCCAGACGGCTACAACGGCGCGATTAAAGTGATTGTTGGAATGAAGATCGACGGTACTATTTTAGGTACTCGCGTGCTTTCTCACCAAGAAACTCCAGGTTTGGGTGATAAGATTGATTTGCGTGTGAGTGATTGGATTCTCTCATTTGCTGGTAAGCAAGTGACGGATTCTAATCTTGACCGTTGGAAGGTTCGTAAAGATGGTGGTGACTTTGACCAGTTCACTGGCGCAACCATTACGCCAAGAGCTGTTGTGAAGTCAGTTAAACAAGCGGTGCAATACGTTAATCAAAACAACCAAGCATTGCTTGCTCAACCTCTAAATTGTGGTGGTGAATAATGAGTGACCATAAAACACTGATCAAAAATGGCATGTGGGCCAATAACCCTGCCCTAGTGCAACTCCTTGGCTTATGTCCGCTGTTGGCTGTCTCTTCGACTGTGACTAACGCTCTTGGATTAGGTATCGCTACCTTGCTTGTACTAGTCGGCTCGAACGTGTCTGTATCTTTGGTTCGAAACCATGTGCCAAAAGAAGTGCGTATTCCAGTGTTCGTGATGATCATTGCTTCACTAGTAACCTGTGTTCAACTTCTGATGAACGCCTACGCGTATGGCCTTTACCTCTCTTTGGGTATCTTTATCCCGCTGATCGTAACCAACTGTATCATCATTGGCCGAGCGGAAGCCTTCGCGTCTAAAAACGAAGTTTTACCTGCAGCTCAAGATGGTTTCTGGATGGGTCTTGGCATGACATCGGTACTGGTTGTATTGGGTGCGATGCGCGAGGTTATTGGTAACGGAACCCTATTTGATGGCGCAGACCTACTCCTTGGTGATTGGGCTTCGGTGTTACGAATCCAGATATTCCAATTTAATAACAGCTTCTTGTTAGCCCTGCTACCACCCGGTGCCTTCATTGGTGTTGGTTTCTTGATTGCTTTGAAAAACATCATCGACAACCAAGCTAAATCTAGACAGCCAAAACAAGAAAAACCAGCTATTGAACGCGCTCGCGTTACCAATGCCTGATAAGTTACAGTAGCTTAAATCCTGCTGAGTAGCTCAACCGCTCAGCAGGTAAATAGATTGACCAAGTACACATAATAATGACGCTCATAAGAGCGCGTAACCGATGATAAAGCCTGAACCATTGCGAAACTTGTTATTTTAAAACGAGTAAGTTTGAAAGAACTTCGCTGGAACTCAAGCCCTAACTATTTGAAAGTAATGTCGCTATGAACAATGTAAAACGAGTAGAAATACTTGAGCGTTTGAGAGAAAACAATCCAAATCCAGAAACCGAGCTTAACTGGAACAGCTCTTTCGAGTTGCTAATCGCCGTGCTCTTATCTGCGCAGGCGACCGATGTCAGCGTCAACAAAGCCACTGATAAGCTGTACCCTGTGGCTAATACTCCACAGGCTATTTTCGACCTAGGTGTCGACGGCCTAAAAGAGTACATCAAGACCATCGGCCTATTTAATTCGAAAGCAGAAAACACCATCAAAACGTGTCGTATGCTGCTTGACCTACATAATGGTGAAGTACCGGAAGATCGTGCTGCGTTAGAAGCCCTTCCAGGTGTAGGCCGCAAAACAGCAAACGTAGTGTTAAATACTGCATTCGGTTGGCCAACCATTGCCGTTGATACTCACATCTATCGTGTATCAAACCGCACTAAGTTAGCAATGGGTAAAACGGTCGATGATGTTGAAGCTAAGCTGCTCAAAGTCATTCCAAAAGAATTCAAACTGGATGTCCACCACTGGCTCATTCTTCATGGACGTTACACCTGTGTGGCGCGTAAACCACGCTGTGGCAGCTGTATCATTGAAGACTTGTGTGAGTTCAAGGAAAAAACCGACGTCTAGGCTAGCTCTAAGCGAATGAAGCTAAGAAGCTAAGAAGCTAAGAAGCTAAGAAGCTAAGAAGCTAAGAAGCTAAACAGTGCCGCATTTTTCTAGCGGCATAAAACAGAATTACAAAAACGTATACATAATTAAAGCTAGGAGCAAATCATGTCAAACGGTCGTATTTTACACACTATGCTACGCGTTGGTGATCTAGACAAGTCTATCGAGTTCTACACCAATGTAATGGGCATGCAGCTATTACGTAAGAACGAAAACAAAGAGTACGAATACACACTGGCTTTCGTTGGCTTTGGTGACGAATCTCAAGGCGCTGTGATTGAGCTGACTTACAACTGGGGCACGACTGAATATGACCTTGGCTCAGCTTTTGGTCACGTTGCTATCGGTGTTGATGACATCTACACAACATGCGACGCGATTAAAGCAGCAGGCGGTAATGTGACACGTGAAGCGGGCCCTGTAAAAGGCGGCTCTACTCATATCGCATTCGTTAAAGATCCTGACGGCTACATGATTGAGCTTATTCAGAACAAACAAGCAAGTGCTGGTCTAGAAGGTTAACCCTTCGTAGCCTCTGCAATATTTGGCTATGGAATAAACACTATAAGCGAGCATAAAGCTCGCTTTTTTTGTAGCTCTATTAATAATCGATATTCTTTACTAATTATTACAACATTCTCACTGATGAAACTTTACATGATAATAATTATCATTTAAATTAAGTCCCCTATTGATTAGTGAGGTAACACAATGATTAGCGAATGGGAAAAACACACGTTACTTGCCGATACGGCATTGCAGCTCGACGATCCTGTACAGAGTATTCTTCACTATCAGCAAGCATTGAGTTTAAGCGAAAAAATTACTGAGCGTACCGATATCCAAGCGGACGAGCGCTTACTTATCTCTGTGATTTCTTGTCACAACCTCGCTCAGTTTTGGCGATGGGCCGGCGATACTGAATATGAACTCAAGTATCTCCAATTGGCTTCAGAAAAAGTACTGACAC
>NZ_CH902611.1:56934-58914 GCF_000153005.1 Vibrio sp. MED222
GCCCTTAAAGAAATCTACAAGCTTGTGAGAAAAGAACAAAAAGCTTCAGATTGCAGTCGCGCAATCATGGTCGCTCACAATGCTACGTTCGATTTAAACTTCGTTAATGCAGCAAGTGAGCGTTGTAAGCTTAAACGCGTCCCTTTCCATCCATTTGCAACTTTTGACACAGCAGCCCTTAGTGGTCTTGCCTACGGTCAAACCGTTTTGGCTAAAGCTTGCCGCACTGCGGGGATGGAATTTGACAACAAAGAAGCACACTCTGCTTTGTATGATACGCAAAAAACCACAGAGTTATTTTGCGGCATAGTAAACAAATGGAAAGCCCTTGGTGGTTGGCCTCTTGTTGACGAAGAATAAAAATAGAGTCGGTAAACGTTCACTCGTATTGCCTTCATAAAAAACACAACATCCCGAGAATAATATGAATCCTGTTGTAATTTCAGTTTGCATCATGCTTGTTTTAGCTTTGATGCGCGTAAACGTTGTCGTGGCTCTCACGTTCAGCGCAATTATCGGTGGCGTAGCCTCTGGTATGAGTGTGAACGATGCTGTAGCAGCGTTCGAAAGTGGATTAGGTGGCGGTGCAACTATCGCACTTAGCTACGCAATGCTTGGTACCTTTGCTGTTGCTATCTCTCGTTCTGGTATCACAGATCTACTTGCTCAAAGCGTCATTAAGCGCATTCACGGCAAAGAGAACAGTGCAGCATCGACCGGTCTAAAATACGGCATCCTTGCGTCTTTGATCTTAGTGACCATGTCTTCACAAAACGTGATTCCTGTACATATCGCTTTCATTCCAATCTTAATCCCACCTCTATTAGGCGTATTCGCAAAAATGAACCTAGACCGTCGTTTGGTTGCGTGTGTACTTACTTTTGGCCTGATTACTCCGTATATGGTTCTACCTATCGGTTTTGGTGGCATCTTCCTAAACAACATCCTGCTTAAAAACCTTCACGACAACGGTCTTGAAAACGTAGTAGCAAGCCAAGTACCAATGGCGATGTTGTTACCGGCTGCAGGCATGATCTTTGGTCTTCTTACGGCAGTATTCTTTACTTACCGTAAGCCTCGCCAATACAAAGAAACGTCTCATACTGTTGTTTCAACCGAAGTGAAAGAGATCAACAAGAAGCACATCCTAGTGGCTGCTGCGGGTATTGTTGCTGCACTAACGGTTCAACTATCGACAGGTTCTATGATCATCGGTGCTTTGGCTGGTTTCATGGTATTCACCTTCGGTGGTGTAATCGCTTGGAAAGAGACACACGATGTCTTCACTAAGGGCGTTCACATGATGGCAATGATCGGTTTCATCATGATTGCAGCGGCAGGTTTTGCAGCAGTAATGAAGCAAACCGGTGGCGTTGAATCTTTGGTTGAAGCGCTTTCAACAAGCATTGGTGACAACAAGCCTCTAGCAGCACTGCTTATGCTCATCGTTGGTCTATTGGTAACCATGGGTATCGGTTCTTCGTTCTCTACGATTCCAATCCTTGCAACTATCTACGTTCCACTAGCAGCAGCATTTGGTTTCTCTCCTATGGCAACGATCGCTCTAGTAGGTACAGCTGCAGCGCTTGGTGATGCTGGCTCTCCAGCTTCTGACTCAACCTTAGGTCCAACATCGGGTCTTAATGCTGATGGTCAACACGAGCACGTATGGGAAACCGTAGTACCGACGTTCCTACACTACAACATCCCACTGATCGTATTCGGTTGGATTGCAGCCATGGTTCTGTAATTAGGTTCTGTAGTTAAAGAATCCTACGCTCACTTTTATAAAGACCGCCTCGTGCGGTCTTTTTTGTATATAGTATCTTTCCCCTTTTATTTCTAACTTTAGAAACACGCTAACCTTCTGAACCAACATCACTCCCTATACATTATTCCGTACGTATTGATGTGCAACTTGTGGCTATTCATTGAATTCATTCCTACACTTAAGTGTTTAATAAATAAGCCGCTAATTCA
>NZ_CH902611.1:59008-73460 GCF_000153005.1 Vibrio sp. MED222
GACACGCTTGTCGGGGTCTGCCAATTCACTCGCACAGTGTTTGCAATACATAGCATCCGAATCATGGCCGGCGCGGTTACAGTTCGGACACTTTACCAACTCTTTGTGCGAGTTCATCTCATTGCTGAGCTCTGCAGTAATAATCCCTGTCGGTACCGCTAAAATAGAGTAACCCAATAGCATGGTCAGAGAAGCGATCGCTTTCCCTAACGCGGTTTGAGGGATCATGTCACCGTAGCCAACCGTCGTAATGGTTACGATTGCCCAATAAATACTGTGGGGAATACTTGTAAAGCCATTTTCTGGCCCTTCAATAACAAAGATAAGCGCGCCGAAGATAACAACTAAGATGCCAACTGTGCTGAAAAAGATCAGTATCTTTCGTCTTGCCATTAAAAGTGAACGTAACAGAATGTTTGAATCTTGCAGGTAGCGAACCAGTTTTAGGATTCGGAAGATACGCATCACACGCAGCAGCCTTACCACACCCATAAATGAAGCGCCTGGGAAGATGATCGCTAAGTAGGTCGGAAGAATCGCCAATAGGTCCACGACACCATAAAAGCTGGTGGCATAAGATTTTGGTTTCGGAGAACAATAGAGCCTTAACAAATACTCAAGAGTGAAGAGAGCAGTAAAAGTGTATTCAATATAACGCAGCTGCTGTGACCATTCGGTCATGACATTAGGGATGGACTCTAAGATCAGAACCAATAGCGAAGCCAAGATTGCAACGATCAGAGAAATATCAAATGCACGTCCGGCTGGCGTGTGAGTACCAAAGATAATGACGTACAAATGATGCTTGAGTGGCTTGCGTGACATAAGGAGAGATTCATCTTTTGTTAAATGCATTAACAGTCATTATACAAGCTTCATAATAACGAGGCGAGTGAAAGCCCAATTGCTTTACTCGCCTCATCTATATTGCAATATTGTTGCCCTTTATAGAGCAACGGATTACCGTTAAACGTTATGCCAAACCTGGGAACAAATTACGTAGGCCATTGGCGATGAACTCGATGCCCAATGCGCCAAGAATCAAGCCCATGATACGCGTGATCACATTGATACCCGTTTGACCTAAAAAGCGAACGATAACTGGTGCTGAACGGAACAAGAGCCAAGAGCAGGTTGCAAACGCGATGATGCTAATGCCAATTCCCACAGTATCAATGGCTGCAGGGTAACGAGATCCGTAAACAATGGTCGAGCTGATTGCCCCGGGGCCCGCCATTAATGGCATCGCAAGAGGAACAACACCGATTTGCTCTTTGCTGATGTATTCAGATTTCTCTTGTTTATTCTGCTTATCTTCACCGAGCTTACCGCTCATCATCGAAAATGCGATGCTCAATAATAGCAAACCACCTGCAACACGAAATGAATCCAGGGAGATGCTAAACATATCAAGCAGCATTTGCCCCGCGACAAGCGACACAATCAGGATAACGGCAACGGCAATATTTGCTTGTAAGGCTGTCCTGTTCCTCTCTTCTGGCGGCATATGTGCAGTAAGGGAAACAAAAACAGGCATGATGCCGATTGGGTTTACGGCAGCAACAAGCCCAAGGAAGAATTGCATAAAAATTGCGAGTTCTAAGCCTTGCATGAGAGCGATCTCCAGTTAGCGAATTTTAAGGTTGAAGGTTTGATTCGGTGAATAGTCTGAGCGCGTAATGTAAGGGACAAATCGGATTTGCACGAATGAAAAAAACTAACCTGAAATAGGGGATTATTTTTAGAAAAACTAATTGAATATCACTTTTGTATTGGCGGTGTTGCGAGTTGGTTGTTAGTGTTTCATTTTGTAATTTATTGTCGAGTAACTGTTAACTGCTGCACGAATTTAATAAAAATTATGTCAAAATCTAGCCCGTGCAACGGTATGGATATACTCTCAGTAGCACGAATATGGCTGTATACATGTAATTTAACTGACTAAAAATGAAACTTTTTTACAGTTTATGACTCTATGTAGAAAAAGCTTGTCTGTTTGCTTGTTTTTTGAACTAACGAAAAATGTGATTTTAATCTATATAAATCATCATCTTAAGCATGTTTTTGCGATTGCCTTACTACTTTTTGGTTAATTCTTTTTGGGTAACTGATCTGGGTCAATTTTTTTCACACTGTGAAATAATATACTCAGTCCTGAAAGCAATTTACTAAGAACGTTGTTGTTTGAGGTTAAAAGCAAGCAGCGAAATTAATAAAAAGTTTTTAATATTTATTATTTTAGGAGATCCACCATGCCTGTAACTAACTTAGCGGAACTTGATGCTCTAGTAGCACGCGTTAAAGCAGCACAAGAAGAGTTTGCAACATTCTCTCAAGAGAAAGTAGACGCAATCTTCCGCGCAGCTTCTCTTGCTGCTAACCACGCTCGTATCCCACTTGCACAACAAGCAGTTGCTGAATCTGGAATGGGTATTGTTGAAGATAAGGTTATCAAAAACCACTTTGCATCTGAATTTATCTACAACAAATACAAAGACGAAAAAACATGTGGCATTCTTGATGAAGATGAAAGCCTAGGCACAATGACTATCGCTGAGCCTGTAGGTATCATCTGTGGTATCGTTCCAACAACGAACCCAACTTCTACAGCAATCTTCAAATCTCTAATCTCTCTTAAAACACGTAACGGCATCATCTTCTCGCCACACCCACGTGCAAAGAACTCAACTAATGACGCAGCGAAGCTTGTTCTAGACGCAGCTGTAGCAGCGGGTGCACCAAAAGACATCATCGGTTGGATCGACCAACCATCTGTAGAGCTTTCTAACGCGCTGATGAAGCACGACGGTATCGCACTTATCCTTGCTACTGGTGGTCCAGGCATGGTTAAAGCAGCATACTCTTCTGGTAAGCCTGCTATCGGTGTTGGTGCTGGTAACGTTCCTGTAGTTATCGATGAAACAGCTGACATCAAACGTGCAGTAGCATCTATCCTTATGTCTAAAACATTCGATAACGGTGTTGTATGTGCTTCTGAGCAAGCTGCAATCGTAGTTAGCGAAGTATATGACGAAGTTAAAGAGCGTTTTGCTTCTCACAAAGCTCACGTTTTATCTAAAGCTGACGCAGATAAAGTACGTAGAGTTCTTCTTATCGACGGCAACCTAAACGCTAAAATCGTAGGTCAACCTGCTCCTGCAATCGCTGAAATGGCGGGTGTTAAAGTTCCTGCTGATACAAAAGTACTTGTAGGTGAAGGCCTTGGTAAAGTTTCTTACGATGACGAATTTGCTCACGAGAAACTGTCTCCAACTCTAGGTCTATTCCGCGCAGACGATTTCGAAGACGCTGTTGCTCAAGCAGTAACTATGGTTGAAATCGGTGGTATCGGTCACACATCTGGTCTTTACACTAACCAAGACGTAAACGCAGATCGCATCCGTTACTTCGGTGACAAGATGAAGACGGCTCGTATCCTAATCAACATCCCGACTACTCACGGTGGTATCGGTGACCTGTACAACTTTAACGTTGCACCTTCTCTAACTCTTGGTTGTGGTTCATGGGGTGGTAACTCTATCTCTGAGAACGTAGGTCCTAAGCACCTTATCAACAAGAAAACTGTAGCGAAGCGAGCTGAAAATATGTTGTGGCACAAACTACCTAAGTCTATCTACTTCCGTCGTGGCAGCCTTCCAATCGCTATGAGCGACCTAGAAGGTAAGAAACGCGCATTCCTAGTAACGGACCGTTTCCTATTCAACAACGGTTACGCAGACGATGTAGTACAAATTCTGAAAGCGCAAGGTATTGAAGTTCAAGTATTCTTCGATGTAGAAGCGGATCCAACACTGTCTGTTGTTGAGAAAGGCGCTGAAGCAATGAAGAGCTTCCAACCTGACGTAATCCTTGCTCTAGGTGGCGGTTCTCCAATGGATGCTGCTAAGATCATGTGGGTTATGTACGAGCACCCAGAAACTCACTTCGAAGAACTAGCAATGCGCTTTATGGATATCCGTAAACGTATCTACAAGTTCCCTAAAATGGGTAAAAAAGCTGAGCTAGTATGTATCACTACTACTTCAGGTACGGGTTCAGAAGTTACGCCATTCGCGGTTGTTACTGACGACAAAACAGGTGCTAAGTACCCGCTAGCGGATTACGAAATCACGCCAAACATGGCTGTTGTTGATGCTAACCTAGTAATGAACATGCCTAAGTCTCTGACAGCGTTCGGTGGTTACGATGCAGTAACTCACGCTCTTGAAGCTTACGTATCAGTTCTTGCGAACGAATACTCAGATGGTCAAGCTCTACAAGCTCTTAAGATGCTTAAAGAATACCTACCATCAAGCTACAAAAACGGTTCAGCAGACCCAATCGCTCGTGAGAAAGTACACAACGCTGCAACGATTGCTGGTATTGCCTTTGCGAACGCATTCCTAGGTGTATGTCACTCAATGGCTCACAAAATTGGTGCTGAGTTCCACCTACCACACGGTCTTGCAAACGCACTACTTATCTCAAACGTTGTACGTTACAACGCGAACGATAACCCAACTAAGCAGACTGCATTCTCTCAGTACGACCGCCCACAAGCACGTCGTCGTTATGCTGAAGTTGCTGACCACCTAGGCCTAAGCCAAGCTGGTGACCGTACTGCTCAGAAGATTGAACGTCTACTGACTTGGTTAGAAGAGCTTAAAGTTGACCTAGACATCCCACTGTCTATCCAGGCTGCGGGTGTTAACGAGTCTGACTTCATCGCTAAACTAGACGAGCTAGCTGTTGAAGCGTTCGATGACCAGTGTACAGGTGCTAACCCACGTTACCCTCTAATCACTGAGCTTAAAGAAGTTCTAACAACGTCTTACTTCGGTAAAGCATACGTTGAAGGTGAAACTTTTGAAGGTACGACTGTAATTTTGAAGAAAGCTGACCAAAAGCCAGCTGAAGAAAAAGCAGCACCAAAAGCTAAAAAAGAAAAAGCTAACGCATAATAAGTAAGCATTAGTTTGAGATAGGTTTTCGCTAGCACGATACTTATCTATCGGGAAATTCAAAGCCCCAACCGAAAGGTTGGGGCTTTTTTTATGTGAATTGAAATAGGTCTATTTTTTATTATCCATTTACACCTCTGCAGACGCTTACACCTCTGCAGCTACAACCCGTCCACTAAAGTAATCATTAGAGACAATGTATTCCGTTGTTCTGGTCAGTTCGTCTTGCAGCTGTGCCCAGTGACACCCATTGAGCTTGCCTTCGGAGTTATGAACAGCAGGGACAACACCGCCGACTCGAATACCAAATGGCGTCAGCTCTTTCGCCCAGCTATGGGTAAAGCCGGTAATCATGGAGTTTGCGCTCTCTAAGCCTGACACATCATGAAAGTCATCGTGAGATATTACATTCACAATCACGCCTTCTTTGTCTTGCTCTCGTAATCTCTCTGCACTGATTTGCCCAAATGCGAAAAGGGTCGATGCCATAGCAGACAGATCATTGATAAAGCTACTGACAGGCTGATCGCCAATTAGACTAGGCATTGGGGAACTTATCCAATTGTTGACCAGAACATCGGGCGTCGTGTTGAAGGTGGTTTGAATAAAATCATACACGCTGAGGATAGCTTGGCTGTCATTCCCTTCGAGCGTGTAATGGTAAACAGAGTCGGAGAAGCGGGCACATTGTAAATAAGTCGCCTGAAGTGCTTTTGCGTCTTTATCACAAAGGATGACAGTGGCTCCAAGGTTAACAAAGTGATTCGCAATCGTTCCTCCCAATCGCGAGCCGGCAGATGTTACCAATATAATTGAGCTTTTTATTTCCATCCCAGTACCTAAGCAAATCGTCCATGTTGGATAAGGATGGGTTAAATTTCATACAGTGGGTGTGAATTGGCTCAAACTAAGGTGTACCCATTGATAACTTTTTATGAACTTTGTGGCAGGTCACATTTTGCAGTAACTTCAAGTGTTAACCGACATCTCCGGTTTTGATGATGACCAAAGGTGATGGTTCATATTGCCTGCATCAATAATTAAAAAAGCGAGATCGAACAAAGAGTAGTCGCGAATATTGAGCGAGAAAGAGGAAGGCTAGGCGGCGGCTATACTTGCGCCTGAATCTGATACTGACGTTGAGCTGTCGACAGCTCGTTGTAGAGCGTCGCATTTGGTAAATCAGGTAACTGTTTACTTGCCAGTTTACGCCGGTCATGACCAGAAAGGTTTTGGTAAACCTCTTCAGGGAAGTCGGCGGTATCTTCTGGCATGAAAGCAAGTGCTTCAGGCTTCAAGTAGTGGCTTAGCTTGGCGCTGGCAAGGCTAGCTTGATGAAAGTGATTCGATTGTTGCGCTGAAATTTCATACGACGATTGGTTTGAACGCAGTTGTTGCGGTTCTGCTACGCCAAATTGCTTACGTAGGCGATCTTCAGTCGTTTTAGTGACGTCAATGGTGTCGATGGGAGTACAGTCGCGAACATCATTAGAAAACATAGATAACAGCAACGCAAAATCTGCACGGCGACCTTGCTCAACCGCTTGGCTGATCCCGATGCCGAACTTCAGTTCGTTGATGATTCCTGCTTTGTCTAAAGTATGTATTTGCATGCTGCCTCTCATTGGATACACCTTTAACGGCATGGAGTTGGCAAACTTTAGAGTTTAATTACAGCCAAATAACGAATTTATGTAGGGCGATTGAGAAAGGTAAGAATAGGTTGAAAAGTCGGCTCGATCTGCTAGTTCGTTTCGCAATGTTCTCATTGATTAGAATACGACAGATACAAAAAAGCTCACGCCGAGGCATGAGCTTTCAATAGATAACTCGCTATAAATAGCGCAGCGTAAGTAATAATTACTTAGCTAGGTTTTCTTCTACGAAAGACCAGTTTACTAGGTTCCAGAATGCTGCCATATAGTCAGGACGAACATTGCGGAAATCGATGTAGTAAGCGTGTTCCCATAGGTCAACAGTTAGAAGTGGAGTAACACCTTCTTCTGTTAGAGGAGTCGCAGCGTTAGAGGTGTTAACGATGTCTAGAGAACCGTCAGCTTTCTTAACTAACCAAGTCCAAGAAGAACCGAAGTTGTTGATTGCTGAATCAGTGAATTTCGCTTTGAATTCTTCGAAAGAACCGAATGCAGCGTTGATCGCTTCTGCAACAGCGCCTGTTGGTTCGCCGCCTGCTTTAGGAGCAAGACAGTGCCAGTAGAACGTGTGGTTCCAGATTTGAGCAGCGTTATTGAAAACACCACCAGTAGAAGTCTTAACGATTTCTTCTAGTGTTTTGCCTTCAAACTCAGTACCTGGGATAAGACCGTTTAGCTTAACAACGTAAGTGTTGTGGTGCTTACCGTGGTGGAAATCTAGCGTTTCTGCTGAGATGTGTGGTTCTAGCGCGTCTTTCGCGTAAGGAAGAGCCGGTAGTTCAAATGCCATTGCTCAATTCTCCATTGATATGAAAGAGTTAACTCTTTCGATTGCTTCCAGTGATATTATTATTCATGGCTCGCTATATTGCCAACCACGGTCAATTTGCTGACTTGCGATATAGTTTAGCAAGTTTTTACTTTATTAAAAGCTTAATTCATCACTTTTGTGTGAATTGTTAGCTTAACTGGTTAACCTCTTTTTTTATATGGTTTTTATTCTTTTGGTTTGGGGTAGAATAAAGGCAATGAAAGCCGTAATCCATTAACGAGGAAGCAATGGAAACTATCGATAAAATCAAACAGCAAATTGAAGAAAACACTATTCTACTGTACATGAAAGGTTCTCCTAAGCTACCTAGCTGTGGTTTCTCTTCTCAAGCGTCTCAAGCGCTAATGGCATGTGGTGAAAAATTTGCTTACGTAGATATCCTACAAAACCCTGATATCCGTGCAGAGCTTCCAGCTTACGCACAATGGCCAACGTTCCCACAACTTTGGGTTGAAGGTGAGCTAATCGGTGGTTGTGATATCATTCTTGAGATGTTCCAAAAGGGTGAGCTTCAGCCAATCGTTAAAGAAGCCGCTGCTAAAGTAGCTGGCGACGACGCTGAGTAAGCTTTAGGCCTTGGTGCTTAAATATTGAATGGAAGGGGCCTTAATTAGGCTCCTTTTTTCGTTTGAATGGTTCAACAAAGACTCGATAAGGAATGAACAATGAACGTAAAACTTCATTATGTGCATGATCCAATGTGCAGCTGGTGTTGGGGCTACAAGCCAACGCTTGAGTTATTAAAACAACAATTGCCAGCGAGCATTGAGTTTAGCTACGTAGTCGGTGGTTTGGCTCCGGATTCTGAAGAGCCGATGTCAGAAGAGATGAAAGGCAAGCTTCAAGCGATTTGGAAGCAGATTGAAGCTAAGCTGGGTACGGAATTTAATCATGAGTTTTGGACTGAATGCCAACCAGTTCGCAGCACTTACCCAGCGTGTCGTGCAGTGATCGCTGCTGGCTTTCAAGATCACTACGAAGCAATGCTTGAAGCGATCCAACACGCTTACTACCTTCGTGCGATGCTGCCTCATAGCCAAGAAACGCATTTGCAGTTAGCTCAAGAGCTAGGGATGAATGTACAACAGTTTGAAAATGACCTTTCTAGTAAGCTATTGGAAAGCGAGTTAGATGACCAGTTAGGTTTTAAAGAAGCGATGGGTGTGCATTCTTACCCAACCTTAATGCTTGAGGTAAACGGTATCTTTAGCGAAGTTGAATTGGATTACCATTCAACTGAAGCGACGCTCAAGTCTATTCGCGAAATTCTAGTGAATAACGCTCCCGCTGTATAATCCAGCGAGAGCTGTCTGTATTGACGCAATAACCTCTAAGGCTTACTCATAAGAGTAAGCCTTTTCTTTTGTCTGACGTAGTTGGTTTATCTCCTCTGTAAACCGTTCGAATGTGTTAGTTGCTTCCGAGATTGATGCTTCAATTTCTGATTCGACTTGATCTAATTCTGTGGCTTCGGTTACTAGGCCGTTTGCTTGTGCTTCAATGATTGCGAGCGGAGAAGCCATCGCGTCACATGCCACCATTTTAGCGGCACCTTTGAGTCGGTGTGATGTGGTTTTTAGTCCCTTATATTCCTTATTAGCCCACTGCGCTTTTATCTGTTCATTATCTGCAATAAAACTTGCGGCAAACTCGTCGAGTAAGGTCATCACCACATCGTGATCTTCAAATAGATCGTAGAGTGCGGTGTAGTCGATGATGGGGCTATTGGTCTCGTTGGGTGAATCTTGAGGGACAGTGGGGTCAACATCTTCGATTGTCTCTGAGTTGTTATTTTCTGCCGATTCCGCAAAGCTCTGTTCAATGCCTTGGAACAGCATCGAAAACTCATTGGTTTCTTGAGCTGCAGGTAAAGCGTTTGACGAAGAGCTTGTGTCCTGATTTTGCGAGTCTGGCTTTTCTGCATCAGAAATATCGGTTTCAAGCGTCGGATCTAAATCGTGGATTGCGGGTAGCCATTTTTCAATGGTCAGCTTCATTTGCTTAATGGAAACAGGTTTAACTAGGAAATCATCCATGCCGTGTGCATAACAGTTGGCATCTTCACCCTGAACCGCATTCGCCGTCAACGCGACGATAGGCAACTTTTGAGTTTCTTGATTTAGTTCTTCATTGCGTTGTTCTATCTGACGAATGCTTGAGGCAAGCGTGTAACCGTCCATCTCCGGCATATGGCAATCGGTGAGAAGCAAACCATAACGTTTATTTTTTAAAGCATTCAGCGCTAGCACTCCGTTATCGAAAATATCAGCGTGGACACCAATACTCTCGAGCTGCTTGGCGATGACTTGCTGATTGATCGGGTGGTCTTCCGCAACAAGAATCAGTCGGCCATTACTCTCGGCTTGTTCGCGAGTCTCGATGGCGATAGGCGCTTTGGTTTCGTTGTCTAATGATGAGATTAGATTGTTGTGACTGACGGGTTTCGTTAAAACATGAACAAGGTTATCGGGCAGCAGCGGATTCACCGATAAGCACCAAGAGTTACCTAAAGGCTCTGGTGAGAGCATTGGGTTTTGGTTGATTACGGTGAAGCGTGTTGAACCCGTATGCTGCTGAATCCAAGCATCGCTAATCGCCAGTTGTTGCCAAACCGACATCGCGACAAAGATGTGTTTGGGCTGATGTTTGACGACCATCTCTTTGAGTAGGTGCTTTTGATTAATGTGCAGAACTTTTGGTTCAAGATCGAAGTGTTTCAGATATCGACACAGCTCTTTTTGTTGCAGAACGTAGCCGACGACGTATACCTCGTTTGAGTGATTACCGACATCTAGCTCAATAGAATTCTCACCCTCTGAAGGAAAAATCAGCGTTTGTCGTAGAGCCAAAGCGTTGCTTACTGCATGTTCAGGAGTACAAGTTGGGAGGGTAACGGTAACAGTAAAGTGGCTGCCTTTTCCTTCTTCACTCGACAGTTCTATGTTGCCATCCATCTGTTCTATCAATTTCAAAGCGATAGACAGTCCAAGCCCTGTGCCACCAAAACGGCGGCTAGTGGTTTTGTCGACTTGTTCAAAAGGTTGGAACAAGCTTTGTTGTCTGTCTTTCGGGATGCCGATGCCCGTGTCGGAAACCGTGAGGCTAACTTTCTGCTGATGTTCGTTCTGTTCAATCACATCAATATGCAATGAAATAGTGCCATGTTCGGTGAACTTAATCGCATTGTTAAGGAAATTGTTTAGAATCTGATGGAGTCGTATATCGTCTGCAAACAACCACTGAGCGAGGTTTGGGTCTTGCCAATAGTGGAAGGCTAAGCCTTTTTGCTGTGCATGAATGGATTGCGGTTGCACGATACGGGCAAGTACTTTGCCGAGCTCAATTTCGGTCGGGTTAAGATCCAATTTTCCGGCTTCAATCTTGGAGTAATCGAGTACGTCATTAACGATGTGCAGTAAGTTCCGAGCTGACTGATTCAATCCACCGTGTAAGTTCAGTAACTCTTCACTCAGCTGATGTTCCTGCATTAATTCCAACAGCCCTAAGATCCCACTAATCGGGGTGCGAACCTCGTGGCTAATGGTCGCTAAGAATTGCGACTTTGCAGCCGTTGCTCTTTCTGCTTTTTGGCGTGCGTTGTCTAAAGCTTGCTGTTGTTTTTTTAGTAGGGTGATGTCTGTTATCACCGTATTCCACTCAATGGTTTTGCTGTTCGATACTTGGCTATTAAATTTCACCCATTTAGTTTGACCTGATTCTAACTGCATTCGCTGTTCATTTTCCCAATGCCCGGTTTCAATAGCTTCGAGCATACTGGTTTCAAACTGGGGCAAGTCATCTTCTGAGATCAGATTAAACAGGTGTTGAGGGTGCTCTTTTACGTTATCCACGGATAAGCCGAACATATCGCTTACACCTGCACTGACAAAGCTAAACCGGATATCTAAAGGCTGTCGAGGGTGCGTTTGAATATGTTTAAGCACGACCCCATCAATGTTGTCGGCCAGCGTTTGCAAATGGGCTTCTGCTGCTTTTGCTCTCTGCTCGGCGATCTTTCGCTGCTCGATTTCAGCCGCCATTTTTCGGTTCCAAAATACGATCACGAAAATGACCACAAAGATTCCAAGCCCGATGATCACCGACCATTTAGCGACTTCGCGTGGTGATAAGCCTTCTTGGTATTCATAGGTTAACCATTTGCTTTCCAAGCGCTCTAATTCATTGGCAGGCAGTGCTCCAATGGTTTTGTTGAGAATACTCAACAGCATGGGATGGCGGAAGTTCACTGCGAGAGCTAGTGGTGCGCTGTTTTGCTCATTAATGGTGCCAGTGATTTTGAATTGCCCTACATAGTCTTGATGCAATAAAGGTGCAGCATGATGAAGTGAAGCAAGCGCGAAACTGATGTCGTCTTTCTGTAATGCTTGGAAAGCGCTGACGTGATTGATGTAAGGGACGGCTAGGCAAGTAAGGCAGAGAGAAGGCAGAACTGTTGAGCCTCCAGAATTTTCAATCACACCAACAGCTTCGGTGCCACTTGGCGCAAAGTTGCCTAAGCGATCAGAGCGACTCAATAACACCCAAGGTTCAAAACTGTAAGCTTGAGTGAAGTCCATGTATCGGGCTTTATCTGTGGTTGGTGTGATGTTGGTTAGCACCATTGTCTCACCATTATTGAACGCGACCTCGGCCGCTTCTGGTGTTAGGTAAGTGGTACTTTCGAATGACACGCCAAGCACATTACTTATTAGGTTTAAGATGTCAGCAGATAAGCCTGAGTGTTGCTGTTGCTCATTGGTAAAGTCGTAAGGGTACCAATTGGAGTGTGTGCCTACGGGGATGGAAGGGTTGCTGTCGAGCCAGTTCTTTTCATCTTGGGTTAAATTCAATGTTCCATAGTTCAGCAGCATCGAATGTTGCGATGGAGCAAGCCATTGATTGTAGATAGATTGCAGTGAACCTACCTTAATGTCCTGTAAAGCGAAATTGATTCGGCTAAGCAATCTGTGCTTTCCTTTTTTGACCGCGAAATGCAAGTGATCTGCGGGAAGGTCAGGAAGTACAGATAATGTTAGTGAGTCTCGAGGCTGTTCTCGCAATAACGCAGAAAGTGCAAGCGCATCGCCAATGTACGCATCCACGCTATTCTCCTGAATCGCCGTGAATGCCGCTTGCGTGCTGTCTAATGTGGTAATTCGACTATCAGGAAGCAGGCTAGGAAGAAGATCATTGAGCGCAAACCCTTTCTCCAATGCTAGGTTGGCGGTTGCCAACGCACCTAAATCGTTTATTTTTCTATTTTGGGTAATCACCGCTCGTCTTATGGAAAACATCGGCTCACTAAAAGTCATGTAATTATGGCGCTCCTTGGTCGAAGAGACGCCGACTAGCAGATCTAATTCACCTCTTTCGAATGCACTCAGTACATCACTAAATGTTGAATACAACTTAATCTGATATTGGAAACCTGCATTTACCGCTACCTGATCCAACATACTGATGAGTAGCCCTTCAGAAACAGTGTTGCCTGAGGGAGTTTTATGTTGATAGCTGTAGGGGACCATGTCGTAAGAAGGCAGACCAACCCGCAATATGACTTGGTCACTCGATGAGTTCCCTGTTTTGCTTGCTAAGGAGCTAGCGGGTGATGTGTTCCCTGGTGGGGTGTTTTCGGCAAAGGTGAGCAGTGGCCACATCAACAGTGAAAGACAACTCAATAAAAAGGCGACACACCACGTTTTCGTTTTTGAAGCGCTGTTTTGCATAAAGACATCCTGTCGTTTGCTTGCTGATTTTAGAGTATCGCCATGCTTAACTAACGGCAGCCAAAGGGGCTTTAGTTAGTGTGGGGAGTGAAAAATTATCAGCTTGCTGCAATGCCATACGTTGAAGTAGAGCAAGGTTCGTGTGATCCGCTTTTAAATGAACGTCAATTTGGCGCTTTATTTGAACGACTTTGTCTTGTAATCCTAAGGCTTGATAACACAGCGCCAACAAGAAGAACGCGTCGACATCATTGCCTGAAAACTCGTTTATCGAAATACTCTCAATGCACTCTGTCGCAACCTCATGTTGATCGAGTTGAATCAGTTGTAAGGTACGACAAAGCTTTAGAAGCGGCTTGCTCAATGCGTAAGACTTTTCAGAGTGAGAAAGCCTCTGCCAAGTCGCTTCAGGTTTCCAAAGTGTTAGTTCTTCGTGGGTGAGCGCCAAACTATCCGCCCATAAGATGAGTGCTCGCTTACCTGTAGAATCCCAAATTGAGTGAGGAATGAGTTGTGCGAGAGATTTGAGATGTTGGGTCGCTTGTGTGACATTTTTATCTAGCAACTGCAGCCAGACCATGGTGTTGGTTAACTCAATATTACTGCTGTTCACGGTGAGTACTTGGTCAACCAGTTCGCTCGCTGATTCGAAATTACTGGTATTGAGACAGATCTTGACCTTAAGTTGCTGAAGTTTGATATTGCGAGGGTTGCTTTCTATTAGGCCATCGATTTGACGGAGTGCGTCGTGATAGTGTTGCTTGAGGATATGTATTTCAATGAGCTTAACTTTAGCGGGCAGGTAATCATGGAGCTGCAATAGCCCATTCAACATGGCTTGTGCGTCATCGAGTTGTTGGTTTTTTATCAGAATATTCGCCATATAAATAATGGCATCTTTCAGTGTCGACGGATCAGGGGCTTTGCCAAAGAGTGGCTTTACCGCATTGAGGTCATTCTTTAAAAAGGCCTGCTCTAATGTCGAAAAGTATTGCTGCCGAGAGAGTGCGGATGTGACTCTTTTTATGATGTCATCTGCACGTATTGGCTTAATCAAATAACCATCAGGTTCTAAGTTAGCATAACCAAAGAAGGTATCTTGGCTGTCATTGCCTGTGACGATAAAGACGATCGTTTGTGGCCGGATTAATTCTTTTTGCTGCAAGAACTCAAGCAACTGCAAGCCATTGCTTCCTGAGCCTAAATCGTGGTCAATTAATAAGATGTCGAATCGATGTGCGCGACAAGCCTCAATCGCGTTTTGTGAATTGGATGCGC
>NZ_CH902611.1:73785-102540 GCF_000153005.1 Vibrio sp. MED222
TGTCTCGGTCATTAGGAATCACTTTAACCCAATCATTGTGCGTCGCGATGATCTCTTCGATCTCGTCCATAGGCACATCTTGCTTAAGCTTAATCGTTAGTGCTTGAGCGTGACAACGCATTGCACCGATTCGTACACAAGTGCCATCAATTGGGATTGGCTGACCATCTAGGCCAAGAATCTTGTTCGCTTCAACGCCGGCTTTCCACTCTTCTTTGCTTTGACCGTTTTCACGCTTCACATCGATCCAAGGAATCAGTGAGCCCGCAAGCGGAGCACCGAACTGATCGGTTGGAAATGAAGATGAACGAATGGTATCAGCGACTTTCTTATCGAGATCAAGAATTGAACTTGAAGGGTTCGCTAACTCAGAACTTACGCTGTCGTTGATCACACCCATTTGTGAGATCAGTTCACGCATGTTCTTAGCGCCCGCACCTGAAGCGGCTTGGTAAGTCATGGCACTCATCCACTCAACCATGCCTTTCTCGTATAGACCACCCAAAGCCATAAGCATTAAGCTCACAGTACAGTTACCGCCTACGAAAGTATTAGTCCCGCCGTGGATACCTTGTTGGATTTGAGCCAAGTTAACAGGATCAAGAGTGATGATTGAATCCGCGTCCATACGTAAGGTAGAAGCCGCATCAATCCAGTAGCCTTTCCAACCTGCTTGACGCAGTGCTGGGTATACTTTTGAGGTGTAGTCTCCGCCTTGACAGGTAATCACCGCATCAAGCTGTTTTAGGCTATCAATATCAAAAGCGTCTTGAAGTAGACCCGCATCTTTACCACCCAAAACAGGGGCAGGAATACCAATCTGAGACGTGCTGTAATAAACAGGTTCAATCAAGTCGAAATCTTTCTCTTCAACCATACGTTGCATCAATACAGAACCAACCATACCGCGCCAACCAACTAGACCTACTCTCATCGCTCACTCTCCATGTATAAATTAAAAATTGCTCTCCCCCATCTATAAGTTTTTCAGAAACAGAACTCAAGTGCTTTTTGTCAAAAAGTGTAACTTTTTCGTTTCTTTTAAGTGAACGCAATGAATCGTGCAGTTATCCCTGTATCGACATTTAATATCCACCTCATTGATAAAACGCCCATTATCCTCAAATTCAAACATTTGCATCGCCAAAGCAGCTTAATCCCACTCGCGTCACAAACAGTAAATCCCTCTTTTTAATCAATACTATCCAGAATAATACTTCACAAAACGAAAACAACGTGCGACAAGTTTCAACATGTAAGAACCATGAATTTAACAATATTTCAGATAATGAAACCATGATTAACTGTGTTAGCAGTCAAATATCACAACTTGGATGTATTTTTTCGATATAATAAACTAATTACTGTAGTGTCCGTTTTGCACCACACACCATAACGAAGCACTATAAATGCTCGAAATCACAAGAGGCTTTTATGAAGCAGAGTAAAACTCGCCTACCGAACCTATTGCAGGTATTCATCGCGTTAGGATTATTTCTATCCCTTGCTTTTTCCTTTACTGCAAAGCTTGACCTTCCAATTCAACTTGCCTTGTATATTGGCTGGTTCATTATCATGGTTCTCGGTATTCGCCTTGGCCACGAATACAAAGACTTAGAAAAAGCGGCACTCAAAGGAATATCCAATGGCTTAGGCGCGGTTTTAATACTTTTAGCCGTTGGCGCTCTTGTTGGTACTTGGATCTCAGGCGGGATCGTACCTACTATCATTTACTATGGTCTGAAAGCTATCCACCCTTCTATCTTCCTTTTAGCGACCATGATTATCTGTTCTCTAACCGCATTGGCAACTGGTACTTCTTGGGGCGCTGCGGGTACAGCAGGTATCGCGATGATGGGTATTGGCCAAGGCCTAGGTGTTCCAGCACCGATTACTGCAGGTGCAGTGCTGTCAGGTTGTTACTTCGGCGACAAGATGTCTCCACTTTCTGATTCAGTGATTCTGGCTTCTTCAATGTCTGGTGTTGAAGTGGTTGAGCACATCAAGGGCATGCTGCCAGTTGCGTTAATCAGCTACGTGATTACTGGCATCATGTTTACTGCGTTTGGTTTTCACTACGCAGGTAACGTTGACATGAGCCAAGTAGATTCTGTCATTAAAGCAATGGAAGTTCAGTTCTACATCACGCCTTACTCATTTGTCCCAGTACTGATCGTGCTTGGTCTGTTGGCTTTCCGCATGCCTTCATTCCCGGTAATCAGCTTCGGTTCTCTGCTAGGTATTATCTGGGCAGTCATGATCCAAGATATCGATTTCCTAACGGCATTCAATACTGCTTGGGCACCGTTCTCTATCTCCTCTGGCGTAGAGTTTATTGACTCGATTCTTAACCGTGGCGGCATGTCTTCAATGCTTGGTTCGGTAGCGGTAATTGTGTTTGGTTTAGGTTTTGGTGGCTTACTGGATAAAGTGGGCGTATTAGAGACGATTGCTAAGGTGTTCGAGCGCCGAGTAAATAGCGCAGGCTCTCTAGCAACAAGCACGATCGGCACGGCTTTCATGGGTAACGTGTTCGGTTCTGCGATGTACGTATCGTTAATCCTTACGCCAAAAATCTGTGCGAAGAACTACGACCGTTTGGGCTACAAACGTAAGAACCTATCTCGTAATGCTGAGTTTGGTGGCACGTTAACCTCAGGCATGGTTCCTTGGAGTGATAACGGTATCTACATGGCGAGTATTCTTGGTGTCGCAACGCTCTCTTACGCTCCGTTCATGTGGTTGAGCTTCATCTGTATCCTCGTGACTATCGTAACGTCTTACATGGGTTGGTTCGTTGATAAATGTGAACCAACAGCACCAGCGCTTGAAACTGAAGAAGCCGCTGAACTGAGCAAGCAACAAGCTTAAGCTAAGGCTTTAGTGCTTAAGCACAAAAATGTTGATGATATAAATGCCAAAAGAGCGCTCTAGAGCGCTCTTTTTTGATCTACTTAATTACTGAATTTATTTGTTGGCGGTTCGTTTACCCAACCAATAACCGATGCCTAACGGTGCAAAGAACACCACCAAGATAAACAGGATGAAGTAAATAATCACACCTTTGATTAAGTCCATCAGTTTATCAATAGCGAGTACCACCACCTCTTGAGAGACGCGATCAAGATCTTGTGTAAACAGTTCCCTTTCAGAAGTCACAATGCCTGCAATTTCAATACGCTCTTTCGCAATCATCGCGACCAGAGCTTCTCTCTCTCGTGTCACCATTTTTTCTAAGGCTACACGTTCTTCAGTGAGCATCGCCAATTTTTGATCTGTCTTATCACTTAGGTCGTTGAGCAGAGGCTGCATTTCTGTCGACATAATAGAAGCCAGTGTTTGCATGTACTCAGGGTTATTCTCAATGAAGTCCTGCATGCTTGCTGATGTTTGACGAAGGCTTTCCAGCGTCATCGATAGGTCTTCACCCGTTAGCGAGCTATTCATCGCCACCAACTCAGCTTTCCACGTCATCAATTTCGGTGTTTGGTCAGCCATTAGGCTTAAGCGGTCTGATGCATCGCCCATCGCCTCCGGCATGGTACCTAGGCTTTGAACGATTTGAGATTCGTCTTTACCAAGGTAACTTAGCCATTCACGGTAAGCGGGTGTGCTTCTGAAGGTAAGATCTTTAAAAGGATTGCTCGCGGCGAACTCTGCGACGAATGCTTTGCTCTTTTTGAAATCACTTGAGCTCAATACACCCTTTGCTAGCTTCTCAGCTTCTTGGTCAAGAGAACGAGCAGTCTCTACCGCATTATCCGTCACGAACAGATCCGCACCATCGCCTTGGCTATAAAACTGATTCATTTGGGCTGTGAAAACCCATGAGTCAATTAATGCTGACATTGGGGAGGTTTGGTACGCTGCTTGTTGTAAGCCCTGCTCAGCATGGATCTTCCAAAGCAACACATAAGATTGATGTAAGGTGTCATCAGCAGGGTAAGATTGCGCAATGAGATCGGCCGAGTCTTCTACTCGTGTAAAAAACATCTTGGCGTATTCACGCGTCATGATCCGAGCCTGTAACTCTTGCTGAGTAAGAGGCGTCGTTTGACTATCTAGCTTAACTTCCAAAAGAGAACAACCACTTAGCACAATGCTAAGCACTAACACGATCCAATTTCGACTCGAAACTCGTGACATATAAACCTCTGACAAAGACTAAGGGCGCGGATTGTATGAGCGCTTCGTCAGAGTCAAAAAACCTGTAAAAGTTAACGTTGGGTATTTAAATAGTCATGAGCAGAATCTACAGAGGCTTTTATCGCTAGCTCTAGTTCGGCTAAATCGTGCTCGCTGATGGCTCTGGACTGCTTCATTGTCATTTCAATAGTCGCTGCAATGATCGCTAACCGAGACGCTTTGATGCTGCCAGCCACACCTTTTAAGCTGTGCACAATGCGAGCAGCAGAGGTTTCATCCTTGGTTAGCAGAGATTTGAATCTGGTATAGTCATCTGCGTGATCTTCGACAAAGACCCCTAGCAACAATTCAACAGACTCGGTATCGCCATCAAGAGTCTCTAGCATCTCTTCAATATCAATCGCTGGCTTTGAATCCGTCACACTGGCAATGTGCTTCTCTGGCTCTTGCACTTGTTCTGGTGTTCGCTGAGTTGGGGGTTGCTGAATAGAGTTTTGCTGAACCGGAACTTGTGGAATAGGTTCTTGCAAAATCGGTTCTTGTGAAATAGCTTGCGGGCTTGTCGTACAAACACTCTGCTGTGGTTGGATATCAGAATGTTGACTCGCTGGCGTAATATCTAATACTGATGGGGGATTACTTGGTGGCGTCACCGCGGAAGAAGCAATATCGCTGTGAGAAACAATATTATTGCGAGCAGCAGTATCGTTACGAGAAGACGTATCTTTGTTGGAAGTAGAGAGAGCATCGTCCTGACTTGAATCGATGACTGGTTCCGGTCTGAGTTCTTGGTCTACTTCTTTCATCGATTTTTGGGACCTAACACTCCACAACACTAACGCAATCATTGCCACTAAGCTTAACCCTAGCATGATCAATAATAGGTTGTATTGACGTTCATGGAACTCAGCTTCAAGTTTAATGATCTGTTCGTTTACTGAATTCTTCTTAATTTTATCGACTAAATAATTGAGCTGAGCGTAATCACTCAGCAATGCTGAAGCATCAGCCAGTAATTGTTGGAGTGCATCTTGCTCTTCGGATTTTAATGAATAAGATTTTTCAAGTATAGAATCAAAGGCGCGATAAGTTGCTGATGAACTTTGGTTATCGGAATACATCGCTTCAAAAACGACGACACCAAATTCGTTGAGTAGCGGCTTTAACTTAGGGGAAAGTTGTGTATCTGTGCGTAACACTTTGATGTTATCGACGATATCTTGCACCTGACTTTCTATCGGAATGAATTCATCAAATTTTTCTAAAAATTGATCGGCAACGTAAAGCAGTTGGTTCACATCAGGACGAAACAAGGCGTGTTGGAAATCAGATTCTATCTGCAGTCGGATCGAATAAACCAATTGAGCATCGAGTGCTAAATCATTAATGCGAGAGACTCGCAGCGGCTCAGAGAAATAAAGCGATTGCCTCAATTCATTAACGCGAATACCGAGTTCTTCAATTTGAGCGAGCGAGTGAGAGTAAGAACGGCTTAGATTAAGGAGAGCCAGTGAAGGAAGTAGCCACAGAGCCAAGAGTGCAACCAAAAAAGTTGCGGGTCTTTTAAAGCGATTGGGCTTTGCTACTGATTGTTCCATCGATATTCCTTGTTCATGCGAACTCTAAACCATTATGTTGCTAAACATAAACAAGCGACAACAACCTGCTGTCGCATGCTACCTAATAACTTCGTACTATGACTTATTGCGAGTCAGTTGATCACGTAAGTTCGGTGGCGTCCCTTTAATGGTTAGCGTGTCTGTCTCTGGATCGTAGAAGATACGCTCACCTAAAAGCAGACTATCAAAACTAACATTCAAACCGCCACCAGCACCAACAAATTTTGTTAGTTTACGCATAGTTGCGCGGTCTGCTGGGAAGCTGTCTTCTAACTCATAACCTTGCTCACTAGTATAGTCAAAGAAGCTTGTACCATCTGTGCTTGCTGGCAATTCTCCAGAAAGTTCACGAACTTGAACTTCATCACCCGCTTTAAGCTGTTCGTTACAGTAATCCGCAACTTGTTTTTTATAGCTGATCGCTTCCTCTTTCTCTAACTTAGAGTCAGAAACAAAGTCTTCTACCGCTTGCATCAATACTTGGTTTTGCTGCTTAGCATCCAAGCCTACTTCTGCTTGAAGGAAGTCTAAGAAGAAGTCAGCGACTTTACGACCAACGCGCCCTTTAATATAAGTAAGGTAACGGTTTGACTCTTTGTCTGTGTCGTATGTTGAAAGATCAAGGCGCGCAACAATATCCATCTTCGAGATATCCAGGTAATCCGTCGCACTAATATCTAGCCCTTCGGTCACTTTCAAACTTTGGTTAGAAGGCAGTAGTCCGATGAAAAGGTAGTCTGTCGCCAGTGATTGATATTCAGCCAGTACCAAAGTGCCTTCATCAGCAAAAGGATACTTTGAAAGCTCATCTTTTAGACGTAGCGCACTTTTTTGAGAGAAATCATAAAAACTTTGTTCTCCAGCTCGAAATTCATGCAACGACTGCTGGAATTCGCTGTCGGATTTGAAAGAACCAAATCCTTTACCTGCTTTTGAATTAAAAACTCGGTGAAGTTCAGCGACTAGGTTTTCAGATGCAGTATCGTTTTCTAGAGATTCAGCACGATAGTTAACAATCAGCTCTTCCTGATCGTTCTTGCTTAGCTGGTGTAAAATTACGTTGGAAAGGTGAAGGCTCATAGCGAAAATATTACCGTTCAGGTTTCAGTTGTTGTGCATAGTAGGTTATCATAAGCCGCTTTTACTATCATTATTAGAGTCCTTATGCCGATTATATCTAAATACACAGATGATCAAGTTGAAAAAATCCTAGCTGAAGTAGGTGCTGTACTGACTAAGCACAAAGCTTCACCTGAGCTTTCATTGATGATCGCTGGAAATATCGCAACCAATGTCTTAAATCAGAACGTTGCTGCTTCACAACGCAAAGGAATTGCTGAAAAATTTGCCGAAGCTTTAATTTCTTCTCTTGAAGATAAAAAGTCTCACTAAGTTTGATTGACGGAAAAAGAATTATAAATGGTAGACAGCGCAAACTCATATAGCGATCGTGTATCTCGACTGGTAGGTTGGGGCCACTGGTTTGCATTTTTCAACATCATTGCTGCGATGTTGATTGGTACTCGTTATATTACTCAATCTGCTTGGCCGGAAACCCTATTGGGTCAATTCTATTTGGCTGCATCATGGGTTGGTCATTTTGGATTTTTGGTGTTCGCGCTCTATCTATTAGTGCTGTTCCCACTCACTTTTATTCTTCCGTCGAGGAAGTTATTACGTTTGGTTGCCGTTATCTTCGCAACCATAGGTTTAACTGTCCTACTGATTGATACCCAAACGTATCAAAATATAAACCTCCACCTGACACCTGTCGTGTGGGAGGTTTTATTCAGTGGAGAGGAGTCTGCACTCACTTCTGATTTGCAGCACCTCTTCATTGTAATGCCACTAATCTTCTTATTGCAGCTAGGTCTGTCTGAGTGGGTTTGGCGTAAGCAACGTAAACTGTCTCATAAACACATTGGCCGTCCTATTACTGCCGTCTTCTTCTTGTGTTTCATCAGCAGCCACTTGACCTACATGTGGGCTGATGCGTATTTCTACAACCCAATTACAAGCCAGAAAGCGAATTTCCCACTGTCTTATCCTATGACAGCAAAAAGCTTTATGGAAAAGCATGGTCTATTAGACCGTGAAGAGTATTTGCAGCGTTTAGAAGCGAACCAAGAGAACGTAAACTTAGTTAGCTACCCGCTAGAAAAAATTCAATACAACCGCCGCAGTGCTGATCTTAATATTCTACTTGTGAGTGTGAATAATCTTCGCGCTGATGCACTCAATAGCACTGCGATGCCAAGCAGCTATGCCTATGCACAACAATCGATCAACTTCACCAATCACTACAGTTCAAGTAACGACATGTTTGGTATTTTCGGATTGTTCTATGGCCTTCCTAGCAGCTACGCAAGCAGCATCAAAGCACAAGGTTCGAGCGCAGTACTGCTCGATGTGCTAGATCATCACAATTATACACTTGCCGCTTTTAGCGGTGATGACTTTGACGACGCCCTTTACCCGGAAGTCATCTTCCGAGGCCGTGATGCGCTCCCAGAGCAAGCAACAGATGATGACCAAAGCGCAATACAAGCTTGGTCTGAATGGGTTCAATCACCACAAGCAAAAAGCCCTTGGTTTAACTTTATTGAGCTAACAACGCTCGATAACTTCTCTAGTTACGAAACAGATGTGACGTTGACTACCGCTGAACGTTTTACTGCAGATTACCAAAAATCGACTCAAGCGGCTGATGTTCAGTTAACGAAAATCTACGCAGAGTTGGAGCGCCTAGATCTTCAAGACAACACAGTGGTTATCATTACCTCTAACCACGGTACTGAATTTAACGAGACGAAAACCAACAGTTGGGGCGCAAACTCCAATTACAGTCGTTACCAACTACAAGTGCCTCTGTTCATCAAATGGCCAGGTAAGTCAGCATCTGAATATACTCACCGTTCTAGTCACCTAGATGTGTCAGTCACGCTAATGCAAGAGCTATTAGGTGTATCTTCGAACCCTACAGATTTTAGTAGTGGACGTAGCCTGTTTGATGAGCGTAGAAGAAAATGGATTCTTGCAGGAGACTCACGTGAACTTGCTCTTGTTACTGACCAACAAACAACGGTGTTAGATAAGTTTGGTAACTACAAATTGTACGATCAGAATTACAAACGTCTGAAAGATGTAAGCCCTCGCTTGCCAGTGTTGATGCAAGGCCTTACTGAGTTACAGCGGTTCTATACCAAAAATGACTAAATGATCATCAAAAAGAAAAGGGAAGCCAATGGCTTCCCTTTTTTATTGCCGTGAATGATTAGAAAACAAGCAACAAAACAAAATTATGAAAATTAAGGGTTTACAAGACCCTCTGCCCCTTATATTATTCACGCCACTGGAGGGATGGCTGAGTGGTCGAAAGCACCGGTCTTGAAAACCGGCAACCGTTAATAGCGGTTCTAGGGTTCAAATCCCTATCCCTCCACCACATTTAAGAAAGCCGCTGAGAAATCAGCGGCTTTTTTGCATCTAGCGTAAAGTTAATCGAATCTAAGAGTCAGTTAGTCAACCAGTCAAAGTCCTTAACTATCGGAATCTGACTTAAACCTGTTTATCACGGCAACTTCAAGCCTATTACCGCTCTGTTGTATTTAAACATATAGCATAGGTAACTGACTCTTTACCTTTAAAACCTATCGAAATTCGACGTCACTGTTGCAACAAAACATCCCTGCCAATAAACATGTAGACCTACGCCACCAATGCATGACCAAGTAACTTGAAGAATTGGGGGATGTTTATTGGAATAGTGCCCTAGGTTTCTTCAGGTTCTCATTGTGAATACATAACGATAAAAAAATCCAGAGGCTTCATCGAAGTCTCTGGATTTTTAAATTTGGCTTGAGTGCAGATCTAATTAAGCGTTTTCTTGCTTAGTATCTTGCTGCTCTGCTTGTTTTTTTTGTTCAGCTTCATTTGCTTTTTCTTCGTGGTTTGAACCACCACATCCGCCACAACAGCTCATAATTATGCTCTCTTTGATTGTATTTAAGTAACTCATTAAGGTCATAATATTAAAGATGTATTTTAAATGCAACTTTAATATTAGCCAAATTGGCTGCTTGGTGTCTTGAGGTATTTAAGCCCTTGGTTTTATTAAAATTGGTAAGTACAACACAACGAAACAACTGTACGCGACAACCCACAGAGCACTCGATAAGGTGATGATAGAGACAATATTATTGGTAAAGTATCCACCAAATACTCGAACAATAAAGGCAAAAACAATGGCAATTAACGCCGCAGTCATTATTTTACCAATCGCAATAGCTCGACCTGTATGTCCTAGAGAGACGCGTGAGATCATTGATAAGATCATCACCCCCATTCCACCCACGGTTAAGGCATGAATCGCTTGTGATTGTGTGACCAATGACGAAATGATCGAAACGCCATACAAGACCAATCCTAACGAAATGGCCCAGTAGCTTAAGTGTAAAGACCACACAAGAGGAGTCTTAAAAGCGACCCATATTTTCCACCTTACCGCCCTAACCGCATTTGCCAGGCCACTGACAATAAACACGCTAGCAACGATATCTTGTGGAACTGGAAGTATCTGAAAGCTCAACACAACGGCGAAAATCGTGCTCACGATGCTCAGCTTTTCAAGCCATGGTAATGCAGGGGTTCGTGGTGTCTGTGTGCCATTCGCGGTAAACATAGGAAAGACTCGTCCACCCATAATGCACATGACTAGAGTCACCAACAGCACCATGCTTGTGCTAGCTTGTGAAATTAAGATTGGCTGCTGAAATAGAACACCATAGTGCATCGCCGCATTGGCAAAAGTCATTAGCAGCAAAATGGGAACGAACAATAGATTTCGCCAAAGTTTCACACTGACAATATTGTGAGCAAGATAAATGACAGCGACAGGCAAAAACAGTAAATCGAGCCCAGCCACCAACCAAGGGCTAAAGGCATTAGGTAGGAACATGGCTATTCTCGCACACAGCCAGATAACCAGAAGTATCATTAACCCGCGTCCGTTAATACTACGGACACCCGTCCAGTTTTGTACGGCCGTCAGTAAAAAGCCAACCACGACAGTAGCTGCAAAGCCAAATAACATTTCATGAATATGCCACCACATTGCTCCGCCATAAACATTCAGAGTTGCGCTACCATTCCAAAACGCGGCCCAACCAACTAGAGCTGCAACGCTAAAAAGTGATGCAAACAAAAAAAACGGTCGAAACGCGAGCTCAAAAAATGCCGTCATTGAAACGCCATTGTTAGGGGGTTGATTTAAATCTTTCATCATCGTAAACCTAGTGAGTAAACAAAACTTACTTAAATAACGTCAACCGCCAAAAGTTGCCCTAGTTTGTAGCTGTGCCCTTCGCCGAGGAGATCTTGCAAGCTATAAGCGTCTAAGCATTTGTAAAAACACTCTTGAGCTTCAGCAAAGATTGTTTTCAATTGGCAATTTGGTGTAATAACACAGCTATTATCTTCGCCAAAACATTCAACCAAGTTACGTTTGTCTTCTAACTCTCGAACTAACGTACCTATGTTGATCTGACTTGGATGGCAACTGAGTTTCAAACCACCATTTTTTCCTCTTGTAGCGATCAGGTGCCCTTTGAGGTTGAGTTGCTGAACGATCTTCATTAAGTGGTTTTTAGAAATACCATAACTGTTAGCAATGTCGCCGATGGTGCTAAGAGATTGGTTGTTGATCGCTAAATAGATCAGAACGCGTAGGGAATAATCAGTGTAACGTGTGATATGCATGTTGGGATATTTCACTCTATAAGATGTATTTATTATGAATCTTATGAGTAATAAAGGCAAGTTAACCTAATGAGGAGTAGTGGCTAAGCACCAAGAAGCTAAGGCTGCGATCTTAATGACGTTTCTCACATCTGTTGTATGAGATCCTATCTCCATCTTCCTTTCTCAAACGAGATCTAATCCTCTAAGTCGAAGCGATCAGAAACATTTTTCGATATATTTTCACTCTGACAATATAAAAACACACAAACTTGTTCATAAAAAAAGCAGTCAGTTAATAAGGGTATTTACAAGCGAATCACACCACTATATTATTCGCGGCACTGGAGGGATGGCTGAGTGGTCGAAAGCACCGGTCTTGAAAACCGGCAACCGTTAATAGCGGTTCTAGGGTTCAAATCCCTATCCCTCCACCACATTAAAGAAAGCCGCTGAGAAATCAGCGGCTTTTTTGTATCTGGAGATCACACAAGCTCACCACTCAACTGCTGACAGTAAATGCGGCCTTCAATAACTGCATGTGAATCGGCACCAGATCTTGATGTTCAGTTCGATATCCGCCACCGACTACACACGCCATTGGAATAGACTCTGATTTCGCTAATTCAATCATGAAACAGTCGCGTTCAAATATCCCTTTTGTCGAAACATTCAAATAACCCAGTTCATCGTCTTGATGGATGTCGATCCCCGCGTCATAAATAATGAGATCAGGTTGGTGATGCGCAATCGCCAACTTGGTGACTTGTTCAAAACAACGTAAGAACTCTTCATCTTCTGTTTCACGACTTAATGGCACATCTAAATCAGATAACGGTTTACGCGCAGGAAAATTTTTGTCGCAGTGGAATGACAAAGTAATAATCTCATCGCTCTCTTGGCAAAGTGTCGCTGTACCATCGCCATGGTGAACATCACTGTCGACGATCAGCACTTTATCTATATGCTCAAAGGTTAATGCGTGCTTGGCCGCCAAGACCAGATCATTCAACAAACAGAAGCCACTGCCAAAATCTCGGTGCGCATGATGATAGCCACCGCTGAGATGAATCGCTAAACCACTCTCGATGGCCATTTCAGCGGCCAAGCAGGTTCCACCACTTGAATAGAGTGTCCTTTCTATAAGCTGTTCACTCCACGGAAAGCCGATACGTCTCATTTTTGCTGCTGGCAAATTTCCAGAAACTAGCAAATCGACATATTCACCATCGTGTACCTGCTTTACTTGTTCTACCGAAACAGGCATTGGCTGGAACATTTCGAATGCATTACCCCATTGTGGATCGCTATCCATTAGCGCCTCCACAGCACTGTGTAACAACAGATATTTGTTGATTGGGTAACGATGACCTTCTGGTAAAGGTAACTGCGAATAGATTGGGTGGTAAATTAAAGGAATCATAATCAAGTAAATTGCGTATCTTTCTCAAAATCATAACAGTCTCAGACTTGGCGACAACCCTAATTAATGATAATAATTATCATTACCTTTAATTAGTTCCAGAGACAACAATGAAAAACGTAATACTCATCTGTGGTGTGATCTGCGGCTCGATGGCAGCAGTAATGATTTTTGTAGGAATGCTAATAGCCAGTTGGTGGAGCGTTGATTTTCTCGTGTTAAGCCATCAAACTTAACTAATTGAACTGAAAAGGAATCACCATGAGCGTTATTTTTATTACTGGAGCGAACCGCGGCATTGGCTTAAGTCTGACTCAACAATACTTGAAAGGTAATCACAAGGTGTACGCAACTTACCGTGACGCCAATTCAGCAAAAGAACTGCTCTCTCTCGCAGACCACAATAGCAACCTGACCTGCATTCAATTAGAGATCACCGATTACCAAGCGGTGAGCCACCTCAATTCGCAAATAGAGTCGATTGATATTTTGATCAACAACGCTGGCTACTATGGCCCTAAAGGTTATGGTCTGGGTAATCCCGATGTCGAAGAGTGGCGCCGTGTATTCGAAGTCAACACCATTGCTCCATTGAAGCTTGTCGAGACTCTATTACCTCTTATCGAAAGTAGTGACGTCAAAAAGATCGCCTGTCTTTCATCTAGAGTGGGTAGCATGTCTGAAAACACATCAGGCGGAGGCTACATCTATCGTTCATCTAAAGCGGCTCTTAACTCAGTTGTGAAGAGTTTAAGCAACGACTTGACCGATAATGGCTTTACAGTGTTAGCGTTACATCCTGGTTGGGTACAGACGGAAATGGGCGGGCCCAATGCAATCTTGTCTGCACCCGAAAGCGCAAGAGGCTTGGTAAATGTGATTGAAAACCTGACACCATCAGATAGCGGTAGATTCCTTAATTACGATGGTACTGAGATTCCTTGGTAACAGGCACTAAAAAGGGAGTGACCATTTCTGACCACTCCCTTATAAATTCTTTAAACTCTCTCACCTCTAAGGCGATACGCTAATCTTCCGTACTTCAAGTGAGCAAATGAAGCTGCAACGAATAGAGCTATCTGTAACACACCTATCAGTTTACTTGGTTGCATCAGTGCTATCACATAAATGGTGATACTAATTGATGACATGAGGATTGTTACACCCATAAACCAATCCAAACCGACCTCATTCAACTTACCTTTGTACTCTCTTGTGGCACTTCTCACATTAACAATTGAGCTTGAATAAATCATCGCACTAGCAATCGACCAATCACCAGTAAGCAGCAAGTCATCATACTTCCCTGTCAAGACCTTAACCAGCACCAATAAAATGAAAGGTGTTACGATGAATAAATAGGAAGTAGAGACCGACCTAAACTCATTCTGGTGTTGGTATTTCATTCTGAGTTCCACGATAAGTAATGACGTCTACGACCTTCTTAATCTTCGCATTCTTGATACGTTCTTCGCCCCTTTCAACGATAACATCATACTCAACTTCGACTTTAAGATAGTCACTACCACCTAGACGAACATCAGAGTTAAGGTATTCATTCAGCCATTCTTTGTGAGCAATGTCAGCACTGTACTTCTTGTTAGTTCTTGTGCTAATCACAACCCACTTAGAAGTAGCTTTCTTACATGGTTTGATGACCTCAACAACTTCTTCACCATCAAAGTGGCCTTGCTCATTCGAGAACATCTGTTTGACATTTCCAGTGAACCTAAAGCTAGGGTCAAAAGGAACAACATTTGATAAATCAGCACCTTCATTACAAACTTTAAGATACTCATCAGGTTGTAGTTTTCGATTTCCTTCTGACCACTTCTCAGCAACAAGAGCTACTTCCAAATCACTAATGTAAGGGTCAAAACGGCTTGCTCGATTCCGCTTAGTCATCTCACTCTTTAGTCGTTCTCTTTCTTTGTTCGTGACATGTTGAACCTGTTCTTTTTGAGACATTTCACCAGTCAGTTCTTTGAATAGGTCATCAGGTCGAGTCCATTCCTCAACTTTCAATAACAACTTAGCGAGAATGCAACCATGGGTTACTTCTTGCAACTCAACATCAAAGTTCACCTCTGAATCAACAGCTTGAGCAATTATTTGCCCCATCTCCTGATAAGCTGAAATAAAATCACCCATTGCATGGAATACTTCCGCAGGGTTCTTTCTGTTTGGGTTGTACTCAAGGTGAAACTCTAAGACTGTTGCTTCCATTAACTAAACCATTAAAAAGTCATTACTATTTGCCTTGTTATGCATTCTACAACATAGAAACTCGTCCCACTAGAAAGCAAATCAAACCTAACACCCACAATTGAACATAAATTACACAATACGCTTCAGTACTGTTAAAATAAACAGGCAATTTTGCACATTACATTTACTACCCAGAGGTGACATTATGGGAAGAAAGCGCGTTACTACCACTCAAGAGTCCAGTTCAGGACGCAATACTAAGTTTCACGACAACTACACTGGTGCAGACATGACCAGAAACCAGTTCGTTAAGAAGATTGAGAGCGGTGAATACTCCAACTACCACGTAAGAGAAATCAACGGTGTTAAAACCCCTGTATCAAACCCAGACCCAAGCAAAGACAATAACTTGGATTAACATACACAAGGGAATGGACTCCCTATTGCACCACACAGCCTATTTCAATCCCCTATCCTCAAGCCAAGTATAAAACCGACTTCTAGCTACCTTACAACCTCTACCTTCAAGAGCTTTAAGAATCTTTGTCTTAGCAACGCCCTTACCTAACTCATTCACAACAAATGCTGCGTGCTCATCAAGACGGCTCTTAACCGCTTGCCCTTGCTTACGTCCTATGTGTAAACCATCAGCTTTGCGTTTAGCATGACCAGCTTTAGCTCGCTCTGAACGTTTCTTTGCTTCAACTGCACTAGCAAAGGACTGACCCACCACAGTAAAGATAGTTTCAGCATCATCAGCATTCTTAGCGTTAATTAGACGCTCATCATAAGCTAGGTGAAGCTCACCATAAGCAGCTATCTGACCAATCACACCTACAAGCTGCATCACCTTGTTACGACCTAATCGAGTAATGTCAGAGACTACAATGTTATGCCGTGAAGCAATCAGAGTGGACAACTTACGGTCATCAAGCTCAGTCTTACTAGCTGATACGTGTTCTTCTACCCATTCAGAGATAGTGATACCTACCTTATCAGCATAAGACTGAATAGCTCTACGCTGTGATGTACCGTCTGCTTTGTTGATGTCTGAAACTCGAATGTAACCAGTATAATTCATGCTTAACAACCTAAAGTCCTGCTTGATGCATGAATCATACGCTAGAAAGGACAGTTATGACAAGTCACCTTTGTCCTATCTAGTGTAATCACTAAAGTGGACACTTTCACATAAATAAAATAGCAGACATTATTAAGCACCATTAAAGCAACGGTAGTTACTTATCTATTTAATGCGTATGATTTTCTTTTTGGAGTTACTGCTTTTGCTATTGCATTTATTAAGGATTACTAAAAAATCCTATAACTAGCTTTATAGACAACGGAAGCAACAACAAAATAAAGGGAAAATAGAAGAATTTAGTAGGAGTGATTATTGAAGATTTATAAGTATTTAGAATAGCATACTTTTTAGAAAAAGTCAACACGATAGAAAATAAAATGTCAATAAAAAAGGTGATAGGTGTGATTTATGGGGACTATTACACTATAAGCTAAACTCAGGGCGTCGGAAATCCTGAAAAAGTTTCATTACTATAGTTCAAGGTACCTTAATACCGAAGCCTCGATTTTTTTTATAAAAAAATGGGATTTTGGAACAAGATAACTTTGTCGCACCTCCCTCCTCACCCTTTCTAAATAGGAACTGAAATACAATAAATAACAATTCTGGAAACAGGGCGATTTTATGCTTTGACCTGCTAATACCTATGTGTGACGTTGTTATTGCCTGATACAGTTATAAATTCGTTGATACCTCTTTCTGTATCTAGCTCAAAGTCCCACTCAGACATCACATCTACAGCTTGGTTTAAATCGTCTTCAGATAAGCCGTGACCTTTATCTAACAAGATAGTCTTACCTTTCCTTGTCACCGTATCAGTAGAACCATCAGACCAATTAATAGTCATCTTGAAGCCCGCTCTTTGTGAACCGTCTAATGACTCCAACATAATCGTATTAACAGCATCACGGATAAGCTCTCTCACCTTTATACGGTCAGCATCATTCTTGATGTTCATAATAGACGGTGACAACTCTTTGAATACCTGCTCAAGCCCTGTAGATGACGGTTTATGCTCATGTTCAGCTTGCAGTAATTCCAACTCCGAAATCTCTGTTTCAACTCTAACAGTATCCGCTTGCAATTCTTTCAACTTATCTACTAAAGCAGTTGGAACATCATCAAACATTACAAACCTATCAGCTAGATTCTTACTCTGCTTCTTCAATTCTTCGAGATGATTTCTCTTAACCTCTAGCTCAGTAGTGTCAAAACTCTCGTTGTTAGTAGGTTTCCACAATTTCATAATACCAACACGAATAAGAGCATCTTCAATCTGAGTATGTGCAAAGGTTCTCTGTTCGCATGGTTCGCCTTTCTGCTTGTTCGTACAAGCGTATCTCAAAGTCTCTGTGACGGCTCTATCACGCCTATTAGCACGATAAACACAAAGTGTACCGCCACAATGGTGACACTTACCCACCTTGATTCCAGTGAACAACCCTACATGATTACGGCTGGTGGAATTAACTTTTCTCTTACTAAGAACATACTGTAGTTTCTGATACTCATCATCACTAAGGAGCTTTGGATAATAATCTTTTAACTCGTACTCGACACCCTCAAGCGTAACCTTACGAATACCCAAGATTTGTTCTGTATGAGATAGTCTACGGATAGTGTCATGTGACCAAGTTTTGAGAGTCTTGTTTCGTCTATTTAGTGGAGGTGAAATGCTTGCATCAAGGTGCTTCTTGATTCGATTAGTACCCCAACCATCAGCACGTTTGGTAAGAATCAACCTAGCAGCATCAAAGTAAACAGGATGAGGTTTGACAACCCCCTCAGATGTATCAACAAAGAACGGATGTGAACCAACTACTTCAATTGCAAATGGGTAGCCATCTTCAGACCTTTCACCCTCTTGGTGCTTACGAATCATACCAAGAGCGTTCTTAACCGTTCTCGAAGATTTGGTCTTGGACTCCTCGTTAGCCCTCATGAAAAGCATAATTGAGTACATCAAATCCATTGGGTTAGCTACCACTGAATCGTAGCTATAAATCTTGCTATCCATGCCAGTTACAATAGTCACACCTAACCGCAACAGCTTAGTGAACAACTCATTTGCTTGAAGAGCATCACTCCTAGAAATTCGGTCTAAATTCTCTACAACCAACCAGCAGTTATTCGGTATCTGCTTTGCTTCAACTGCATCAATGAACCGCCCCAGCTCACCATCAGACGCGTTCTTACCCTTGAAAGCACTTACTCCCTTGTCTACTATTTCAACTAGCTCTAGATGATGCTCAGACGCTATCTTACGAGCATAACCTAGCTGCCTATCTAGACTGTCACCTGTAGACTGTTTCTTGGAACTCCAACGGATGTAGCTGAATGCTTTTGTCACTTGTGTGCATCCTGCATGAACAAATAATCCATTTGCTGTTTTGGAGCATAATTATTTGATTTATAAAGAACATAAGTATACTCAACTTCCTTTTTGGTTGTTTTAGTCGCAACCAACTTAACCAAAGTATAAGTTGCACTATCCAATTTGACATTCATTCGTTTACGCTTGAAACGACTTACATCACTGCCCTTTGGAGGCTCTTTCTTCCATGGCTTGGCTTCCAAGTTTTCTAAATAACCCGAGTCATTTCCGAGTACAGAAGCAAACTGCTTACGAGCAAATTCATCTATAGATTTAGTTTTCGACTCAACTAAGGTTCCATTCTTACTCCAGACGTCACTCTCACTTATCTCGTATGTAAACGATAATGCGTCGACTTTGTTGTTCTTGTCAGAATAAATCTTCCAACCATAATTATGAGTATACTTTCCTTCATTCTTGAACCCTTGAGTGTACTTTTTAGGGTAAACACAAAAATCACCACCGCTACTTTGGTAGTCAGTTGCATACCTTAAACCTGAGCTACTTTGACAGTGAACGGAAATGTCAGTGTTAAAAGCAGCTGATGCGCTAAATGCTAAAAAAAGTAAAATCGCTAATGTCACTATCTTCATTTTTATACCCATACAATTAATTTTCTAGTCACCCTTATTATTGCGTAAGCAAATACGCATTACAACTATGAGTATGTACATACGCAATAAATGGGTTTATTTTAATAGGCTAATACAACGCAGAACATTGACTGATGGCTAAAATAAGCAAAGAACAAAGAGCTCAAAACTTTGAGACTTTTAACAACGCAATCCTTGAGATTTTTACTGAAAGTGGATGGAGTTCAATAACATACGAGTCTTTATCTAAGAAAACGGGAGTTAGACCTAGCACATTACAAAGGTATTACCCGACGGCCAAACATTTCTTTCAACCATTACAGGGAAAAATAATCCCTTACCTAACACAAAGGTTAGAGTTCTCTGACGAGGTTTCATTCTTGGAGTCATGGGGGCAAGCATTAGAAAACAACCCTGAATTCAAATGGTCTGTAAATTTGCTGCTCAGCACAGCTGTAGAAGGTGACTCCAGTGAAGGAGCAAAAAAGCCTTTAGAAAGGCTGATTCAAATAATTGACGAGAAAACCAATAATAAGGGACGTTCTTTTATTGAGCGTGCAATAGGACTTAGTACGCTAAAGTTTCTCAACATGTAATTGCATTACACCAACACTCTCCTGTCAGGAGTATTGTTCGAATAAAAATAACCTAAACGCTTTTTCACCAATAGAAGTTTGAGAGAAATACAATTTAGCTAAATTACGCAGCCTTAAGAACCTTTTAATAACTACATCCGTAGAAGAAGGTGCATGGGCGCGTAACTCCGATACTTAATTTGCTCACAAAACACGTTAGATTTACCGCACGATAAAATTACAAAATAGAGCATAAGAAATACTAAAAGCCCACTTCAAAAGGCATTCTCTGGTCAAGAATAAGGCGAAATAACATGAGTTCAAACTACGCGCCTTTAGGCGGCCCTAATGCTCTTATTGATACAGAGACTTCGGCTCAAGGCCTTGTGACTGTAATAGAGTCATCGAATACTGAAGTGAGTGGTCACTTCTTCAATTTCGATGGTAGCGAAATAGACTGGTAGCCGTCACATGGTTCGCCGCGTGATCTCAAGCTTACTCGTACGTTCAACACTGTTGTGTCTAACAATGGTGCTCACTGGATGTTTCGATGACAGCCCACAGAACTATTTCGACGACTATCAGGCCAAAATCGCCAACGTGCAAGATGCTGACGAGATACAGGAAGACTGGGAGCTCGACAGCTTACCGAGAAAGCGAGAACTGTTTATTGAAGTTCCTTCGCTCTCTATCGGGCTTATCGACAGCTATCAACTTCGACAATGCGGATTATTCAACCTGATTGCAGAAAGAAACTCCGTACTTGGAAAAGTCGCCGACGAGTTCCGAAATTACGATTATCAAGTCGCTCTACTGGAAGGTGTTGGTCAATGTTTATCTAATAACGAATTAGATCCAGAGATCGTAGAATTACTCAAAGAAATCGAGCAGCAGAAGCTCGCACAATTTCCACTGCACCAATGGAATCTCATCTATGCCAGCGATGCAATGCAGTCTCAGATGCGTGGTAGTCAGTGGTTACACGCTGATATCGGCGATCAGGTACGACAAACCAGTGATGCCTTAGAATATATCAATCAAGCGTTAAACGTTCCGCTCGTTTCGGGAAAGACTACTGAGGTTCAAGAAGTATTAGAAAAGAGCTCTACGCTCGGTGATTTATACTACTCGCTCACGCGAGCTTCGGCCGAACTTGATACCATCACCAAACAGCTGACAACTTTTAATCACAATATCATCTGTGGTAAACAACGAGACACGACCAAGTTTCGTTATCTCAACAATGTGTTCGAGCAGCAATATATAGGCAAAGTTCAGCCGTACATAGCGCAATTAGATGGCTACTATCAGCAGTTAGCCCCGCAACTTGGTATGTTTGACGCGCAACCTGACCTACACAGTTATTACTTTCCCATCAAAGATGCGCATAACGCCTTTCGATCATCCACTCGCCGCCATGTCGACTATTGGCAACAGCTGTTTAAGCGCTGCGGACGCAAGGTCGGACGTTAATTCCAGTATCGCCAATAAACAGCGGTTTGTTCTCAGTACCTAACTTTTAGTACCTAGCTTTTAGTGCCTTTCTTAGCATACGTCCCTTTCTTGGCATAAGTTTTCTTCGCACCACCGCCTTTACGACGTTTAAAAGCCGGTCTTTCGACTTTAGGAAGATGACGCAAAGATTCAGGGACTTCACCCGTTTTTACCTTGCCCATCAAGCCGTCGATCTTGCTTTCTAATTCTTGCATGAAGGGCTGATACGCTTGGTTTCGTTCAGCCATACCTTGTAACTGATGCTCCCAGTGAGCGGTCATATCGGGAAAGGTCGAGTCCTCAGGTAAGGCATTAATCAATCCTCTTCCCGCCGGGCTACTGTGAATGCTTTTACCCTGTCGCGTTAACAGTTGTCTCTTGAACAGAGTATCGAGAATCCCCGCACGGGTTGCTTCTGTGCCGAGGCCATCAGTCTCTTTCAAGATAGCTTTGAGGTCTTTATTTGCCACAAAGCGTGCAATACCGGTCATCGCTTGTAACAAGGTCGCTTCGGTAAAGTGTTTTGGTGGCTCGGTTTTCTTATCGCCAATCACGCCTTCACGACAGGTGAGCACAGTCCCTTTATCTAGCGGTGGAACAGTGTCAGTACCATCACCTTTATCTTCGGTGTCCGTTTTGCCCATCAACACTTTCCAGCCTGGGTTGATAAGCTGACGCCCTTTCGCGATGAACACACCACCAGCGATATCAAAAACCAACTTAGCATCCGCAAAAACAGCCGGTGGGTAGAACTGCATCAGATATTGGCGGGCAATTTGCTGATAGATTTTCATCTCATTAGCAGATAGGCCATTCACCGCTGATTTCTTCGGCGTTGGGATTATCGCGTGGTGAGCATCGACCTTACTGTCGTTCCATGCTTTGGATTTAAGAGAAAGATCCGCGCCTTGCGCACCACTTTGCAGCTCTTTCGCATTATTGGCGATAGCATCGACTACCGACTCTCGTTGCGAATAATGATCTTTAGGTAGATAGCGGCTATCAGAACGTGGGTAAGTGATGAGTTTGTGTTTCTCATACAATGACTGACAAGTGTCGAGTACCTGTTGAGCGCTCATACCAAAACGCTTAGACGCATCAATCTGCAGAGCTGACAGCGAATAAGGGAGTGGTGCCGCTTGTTTGCTTTGCTTTTGCTCTGATTCCGTCACCGTTGCAGGCTGATTAGCAATTCGGTTAGCGACATTCTCAACCAGCTTTCGATTGAGTACGCGGCCTTCTTCATCTTGCCAAGGTTTACATGCTTCGCTTGGTTTCCAACGTGCTCGAATATCAAAGCTCTGGCCGTTGTTTTGATAAGGGATCAGCGCATGCAGAGTAAAATAATCTTTCGGAATGAAGTTTTCGATCTCTTCATCACGCCTTACGACCAAACCAAGTACAGGCGTTTGCACTCGCCCTACCGACAACACGCCTTGGTAACCCGCCTTTTGACCTAACAAGGTATACGCGCGAGTCATGTTCATGCCATACAGCCAATCGGCTCTAGAGCGCGCCAATGCAGAAATAGAAAGTGGAATAAAATCGCGGTTACTGCGCATTTGAGAGAGCGCACGCTTTACCGCTGGCAAGTTCAAGTCACTAATAAGTAACCTGTCCATCGACTCTTTCTTAGTCTTAGACACCTTGCAATAATCAATCACTTCATCAACCAGCAGCTGCCCTTCTCTATCCGGGTCACCCGCATGGACAATTTGGGTCGCGTCCTTCAATAGCTTTCGGATCACAGTAAGCTGTTTGCTGGAAGTCTTGCGCGGTCTCAGCTGCCATTGCTCCGGCACGATAGGAAGATCGGCTAAGTTCCACTTCTTATAACGGTCATCATAAGCGTCTGGCTCAACCTGCTCCAATAAGTGTCCAATACACCAAGTCACCACATCCCCATTGCCACATTTGATAAACCCTTGGTCTTTCTTCTGTGGATTAGGCAATGCAGCGGCGATCGCACGGCCGAGGCTTGGTTTTTCAGCAATAATAAGACGAGACATGTTTTTCCAGATGCAACAAACAATTAGGGCCACATTATCTAATGTGGCCCTAATAAATCAAGAAAAACTGGTTGTTTATACAGTTAACATTCAACAATTCGTTGTATAGCTATTTTCCTGACGACATCTATAAGAACTCGACGAACTTTGAGAAGTCACGCTCTGGCACTTTCATTGGCGTACAGCCCGGAGTACCTAGGTATAGGAAACCAACAATTTCATCGTCGCCTTCTAAGCCGAAAGCTTGGTGCACTTCAGGGTGGAACATCCATTTACCTGAACGCCAAAAACCTTGGAAGCCTTGTGCAACTGCGGCCATTTGCATTGCTTGCGCAGCACAACCCGCAGACAGGTGTTGTTCGAATGCTGGCACTTTTTCGTGCTCAGTTACCTTTGCGATGATAGTGATCACCATTGGAGCTCGAAACGGCGCTTTTTTAACTTTCTCAATGACCGCTTCTTCGCTCTCGTCAGCTTGTGCTGCACGAACCAAAATATCAGAGAGCTTCTGTAACCCTGAGCCTTGTGCGATAACAAAGCGCCATGGTGTCAATGCGCCGTGGTCTGGAGCACGTAAGCCCGCTTTAATGATATTTTCTAACGCCACACCTTCAGGTGCCGGATCAGAGAGTTTTGCGATTGAGCGCCTGTTGAGCAATAGATCCAAAGCATCCATTTGAAGTCCTTACTAATTTTTATTGTTTGTATAATTGAACTGTAGCACAGAACACAAACGATAATAAATCTCAACGGCTGTCTATTTGAAGCAATATTTGAAACGACACTAGAAACAACAAAGGCCCCTAAATCTATGACTTAGGAGCCTTATTTATCTGTCTAGTCCAAGCTTAGTTACCCGTCTAGTTCAGCTTATTGAACTTTCTGATTCAAACTTATCAAACGAGAACATTCTGTTTGTTGTTAAAGCTTAATAGCTAACTCAACACCTTGGCGAATCGCACGCACGGCATCCAGTTCACCCGCGTAATCGGCACCGCCTATCACGTGTAGTTTGCCACCAAACTCTTGCCACATGTCTTCGAATGGACGAACCGAAACTTGGCCCGCACACACGATAACGGAATCGGCATCGAGTACCTGATCTTTCTTACCAACGCTAATATGCAGACCTTGGTCGTCAATCTTGTTGTAGCTCACGCCACCAAGTAAGTTCACACCACGTTTTTCTAATGTGCGTTTATGAATCCAACCTGTAGTCTTACCCGGGCCTTTACCCACTCGACCGGCTTTACGCTGCATCACCCAAACCGTTTTATCACTGAACGAATCAGGGTAAGGATAAAGTCCACCTGGGTGCTCCATATTCTTATCAATGCCCCACTCATGCAGCCAGTCGTCCAAGCTATGAGAAGTCGGCTCTGTCAGCATAGTTGCCACATCAATACCAATACCACCGGCACCAACAATCGCGACTTTTTCTCCTACTGGTGTCTTTTCACGAATCAAGGTTTGATAGTCGACTACGTTTTCTTGATCTATCCCTTCAATATCAAGCTTTCTGGGTTCAACACCAGCAGCCATCACGACTTCATCGTACTTCAACAACATCTCAAACGTCGCTTCAGTATCCAGTTTTAAGTTCACGCCTGATGCATCTATTTGGTTAGCAAAGTAACGAATCGTTTCTCTGAACTCTTCTTTACCCGGAATCTGCATTGCCAATCTAAATTGTCCACCGATGCGGTCATTTTTCTCAATCAAGTCAACTGTGTGTCCACGCTGCGCTAACGTTGTCGCACAAGCTAGACCTGCGGGGCCAGCACCGACTACGGCAATAGTTTTAGTGGCTTGAGCAGGTTGCACAACAATTTCAGTTTCGTAACAAGCGCGAGGGTTAACTAAGCAGCTCGCTCTTTTACCTTTGAATACGTTATCAAGACAAGCTTGGTTACAACCGATACAGGTGTTAATGAACTGCGCTCGGTCTTGAGCGGCTTTATTAACAAAGTCAGGGTCAGCCAAGAATGGACGAGCCATTGATACCATGTCGGCCTGTCCTGAACTAAGGATACGCTCGGCCTCTTCTGGAGTATTGATGCGGTTACATGTCACCACTGGGATCGACACGTATGGTTTCACTTTTTCCGTCACCCAAGAGAAAGCACCACGTGGTACCTGAGTCGCAATCGTAGGAACACGAGCTTCGTGCCAACCGATACCAGTGTTGATAATGGTCACGCCCGCTTCTTCAAGCTTCTGAGCCAGAAGGACAACATCTTCGAATGTGCTGCCTTGCTCAACCAAATCCAGCATCGATAAACGGAAAATAATGATGAAATCTTTACCCACCGCTTCGCGAATCGATTTAACGATCTCTAGCGGGAAACGCATACGCTTCTCATAAGAACCGCCCCATTCGTCATAACGCATGTTGGTACGTTTACAGATAAATTGGTTAATCAAGTAACCTTCGGAGCCCATGATCTCTATGCCGTCATAGCCAGCAACCTGAGCTAGCTCTGCACTGTTGGCAAAAGCACCGATGGTCTTTTTAATTTGACGAGGGCTCATCTCACTCGGTGCAAACTTAGCGATTGGCGCTTTGATGCCCGAAGCACTTTGCGCGAATGGGTGCATGGCATAGCGGCCAGCATGTAGCAACTGAAGGGCAATTTTACCTCCATGCTTATGCACGGCCTCGGTAACAACTTGGTGAGCTTTAGCGTGCTTAACTTTACTGAACTCAGCACTAAATGGGGTCAATCTGCCACGTAAATTAGGAGAGAAACCACCGGTAACAATAAGGCCAACGCCTCCTTTTGCTCGCTCTTCATAAAACGCGGCAAGCTTGTGGAGGCCTTCTTTATTTTCTTCTAAACCCGTGTGCATTGATCCCATCAATACACGGTTACGTAACTGAGTAAATCCAAGATCGAGTGGTTCGAGTAAATGTGGGTACATGGCAGACATCACTTCTATTATTATATCCTTGTGGTCTGACCACAATATAACTCAATCACCAAAAGTTCAAACAACCGTTTACATTTTTGTAACACCGATCATAATGCAGGACGCATTAATCGTTCAGAAACCCTTAATTTGACTACACTTAATGAGAATATATATCGATTAACAATTCTTGGTGTAGTTTGAGCTAGGGAATTATCGTAGGATACTAAGCAGTTCATATTATTGAGATTAATAGTACTGTTGCTTGTTAAAGCCACGTGATCTCACTGCGGAGACATAATGAAAAAGATATTCAAATTTATAGGCATGATCTTTAAAGGGATTTGGAAGCTCATCACGTTTGTGCGTCTTGCGCTGGTTAACCTTTTCTTTTTACTCAGTATCGCCATCATCTACTTTGTATACTTCCACTCAGACACAACTCAACCCACTGTTCCACAGGAATCGGCTTTAGTACTTAACCTGTCTGGCCCTATCGTGGAGCAAAGTCGCTATATCAATCCGATGGATTCGGTCACGGGTTCACTGCTTGGCAAAGACCTTCCAAAAGAAAATGTCCTGTTTGATATTGTTGAAACAATTCGCTACGCCAAAGACGATGACAAGGTAACTGGTATCGTTTTAGCACTGAAAGAGTTGCCAGAAACCAATCTGACCAAGCTGCGCTACATAGCTAAAGCACTTAACGAGTTCAAAGCAACTGGCAAACCAATTTATGCGGTAGGTGACTTTTATAACCAAAGCCAATACTACCTAGCCAGCTACGCAACTAAAGTCTTCTTATCGCCTGACGGCGGCGTGCTGCTTAAAGGCTATAGTGCTTACTCGCTATTCTACAAAACTCTATTAGAGAAGCTTGACGTAAATACACATGTATTCCGCGTCGGTACTTATAAGTCTGCAATCGAACCTTTCATTCGCGACGATATGTCAGACGCAGCGAAAGAGTCAGCTTCTCGTTGGTTAGGTCAACTGTGGGGAGCATACGTTGATGACGTAAGCAACAACCGCCAGATCGATGCTAAAACCTTGAACCCAAGCATGGACTCTTTCTTAAAAGACCTTGAGTCGGTTGATGGCGATATCGCAAAACTGGCAGAGAAGCTTGGTTTAGTTGACGAACTGGCAACTCGCCAACAAGTTCGTCTAGAGCTCGCAGACGTCTTCGGCAGTGACGGTCAAGACAGCTATAACGCGTTGGGGTACTACGAGTACCGTACAACCATGCTTCCTGACCTAACAAGTGAATCGCACGATGTCGCTGTAATTGTTGCTAGCGGCGCAATTATGGATGGCAAACAGCCACGTGGCACCGTTGGTGGTGATACCACGGCCGCACTACTTCGCCAAGCGCGCAACGACGACAAAGTAAAAGCGGTTGTACTTCGTGTAGACAGCCCAGGTGGTAGCGCGTTTGCTTCAGAAGTTATCCGCAATGAAATAGAAGCGATCAAGCAAGCAGGTAAACCTGTTGTGGTTTCTATGTCTAGCCTTGCCGCTTCGGGTGGTTATTGGATCTCGATGGGCGCAGACAAGATTTTGGCTCAACCAACCACACTAACAGGCTCGATCGGTATCTTCAGTGTTATCACGACCTTTGAGAAAGGCTTGAACGATATCGGCGTTTACACCGATGGCGTTGGTACGTCGCCTTTCTCTGGCCTTGGTATTACAACAGGGCTTAGCGACGGCGCGAAAGATGCGTTCCAAATGGGCATTGAAAACGGTTACCGCCGATTCATCAGCCTAGTTGGAGAAAACCGTGGCATGGAAGTCGATACTGTAGACAAGATTGCTCAAGGCCGAGTATGGACAGGCCAAGATGCAATCGAGAAAGGTCTAGTCGATGAAATTGGTGATTTTGATGATGCGATTACAGCTGCGGCTTCACTTGCAGAGCTTGAAACCTACAATATCTACTGGGTAGAAGAGCCTCTTTCAGCCACTGAACTATTTATTCAAGAATTTATGAACCAAGTTCAGGTGTCGATAGGCCTTGATATTCAGTCAATGATTCCAAGCAGTTTACAGCCTATTACTCAACAGTTAGCCCAAGATAGCCAACTGTTAGGTAACTTTAACGACCCACAAGGCCGATATGCTTTTTGCTTAAACTGCCAAGTTCAATAAGATAAGCTCAACGCTTTGTTATCAAGAGGCGCCTCTGTGTGAGGCGCCTCTTTTTATTGCATGATAATTCGCTATAATCGCCCCCCTGTTCCCTATATCACACTAAGTATTAATCGCCATGGAAAGAAAACACATCTATATCGCGTATACCGGCGGCACAATTGGCATGCAGAAGTCTTTGGACCACGGCTATGTCCCAGTCGCAGGTTTTATGGATAAGCAGCTAGCAGGCATGCCTGAATTCCATCGCCCAGAAATGCCTGAGTACACCATTCATGAATACTCTCCATTAATGGACTCTTCAGATATGACGCCACTTGATTGGCAGACTATCGCTGATGATATTCGCGCGAACTACGATAAGTACGATGGTTTCGTTATCCTGCACGGTACAGACACTATGGCTTACACCGCCTCTGCTCTGTCTTTCATG
>NZ_CH902611.1:103080-139562 GCF_000153005.1 Vibrio sp. MED222
AAAGTCAACATGGGTGGTTACGCGACGGGTTGTGCACTAGCAGAATCGGGCGTTATCAGTGGTTACGATATGACACCAGAAGCATCACTGGCGAAATTACATTATCTATTGAGCCAAGATTTAAGCTACGAAGAAGTGAAGGCTCAAATGCAACAAGTGTTACGCGGTGAGATGAGCTTATAAGCCTATCCTGCGATTCGTTTAGCCGAGGGCTTACCTTTAATCAAGCCCTCACGTAAACCTGAACTAAATCGTATTATTGTTTATAAATAAACAGCTTAACAGTCAAAAAGGGGTGGCACAGTGCCACCCCTTTGTTGTAATTTAAGCCTAATGATTAGGATTAACTCTAACAATATCTTCTTGGTCGGACTTAAACTGCTTCTTTAGTTCAGACTTTGATTTAAAGCTAATTTCTCCGCCGGCTGCAATTGTCATATGTTGAGCTTCAGAGTTATGTTTCGATTGATACAACATAACCGCCTGCATACACGAGTCGCGCTGCTCTTTAGAGAGCGCCGTTCCTTCTGGCCATTTCCCCGTTTCAACTGCATAGTTTAAACGTTCGTAGACCTCGGGGGTCATTGCGCTAAGAAGTTGTTCTGCATCCATGGTAAGGCCTTAGTTTTAACAATTTTCACCAGAAAATAACCCGTATCAGAATTGAGTCAAGAACCTGACTGAAAATAAGTGTATTTGATCACAAGTGAAGGAATATGAAAATTATGAAATGGTTGGTACTAAGCCTATTGCCTTTCACTCTGGTTGGGTGTTTTGACGGGAACAAAAATACCGCTCAATTGTGCGAAAGCAACCCGTGGCTTCAGTGTGAAAAGTTAAATATGAACGACGGACAGTGCCGTGTCGCACGTACCGACCTCGTCTGGCATCGATTTGAAGCAAAAGAAAACCCCAGCGATACCAATAAGATTAAAGAATTCGAATTAGTCTCTGCTTACAAAAAGTGTCTAGAGCTTGCTGCACAGATCGAAACGATTGATCAATCCAAACTTCAAGAACGTCGCTTCATCTCCTTAATGAATAGTATCGAAGAGTCTGAACGTATTGTTAACGAACTCTCGCGATCAAATACCCCGGAAACGCTTTATTTTATGTGGTCACAAACTGGGGATACCAACGCAAGACGCAGTTTCCTGCAATTAGAAGGGACAGAAGCATTAAACACAGCAGAGATGCAATATGCGCTAGCCACTTTTTATACTACCCGTGACCATGAAAAAACGCTTAAGCTACTCAATAATGCGTTAACGCTTTCTAATGGTTCGAAGGTCAACACCGAGATCTTCAAATCGATGGCGAGTATCAACCACAGCCTTGGGCATATGGAAAAAGCGTACGTCTGGGCAATGGTTGCCAAGAACTTTGATGTGCCTATTGCTTCGGAAGCAGAACTTACCGTGTTGTACCGTTTCGATGAGTCAACATACGAACAACTAAATGAAGACGCGGACAATATAGTCGACGCTATTGAAGATGAGGTTTACAGCCCTTCGATTGTCCCTCGTTACTGATCGCACTGTTCTCGTTTTCTAGTCCAAACGTTCTATTCACGAGCTTTCAAAAAAACAGCTACCATGATGGTAGCTGTTTTCGTTTGTGCTAGAAATAACTCTGAAATACTGAGCTACTGGGCAGTTCAGTACCACTCAATCAACAAATACGCCTGTAAGGATTAGACAATTGTGACAAGTTATTTGGTAGTTTCGTCATTTTTGTTGAAAATTAACGACACAGAATTAACACAGAACCGTTCACCGGTTGTCTTCGGACCATCAGGAAAAACGTGACCTAAATGGCTATCACAAGCGGTACAACGGATCTCTACACGCTTCATTCCGTGACTTAGATCTTCTATATAGCGTACTGCTTCATCATTCACTGGGGCATCAAAGCTTGGCCAACCGCACCCTGAATCATATTTGTTATCCGACAGAAACAAAGGGCTTTCACAGCATGTGCAGCTATAGACACCCGTCTTATGGTTGTGCAGTAACTTACCGCTATATGGGGCTTCGGTACCACGTTGACGACACACAGAAAATTCATCGTCCGTTAGGCGTTCACGCCAGTATTCATCAGGCTTTATCATATTTCCTCCCTTTTGAATCACGTTAATATCTCTCCACATTATCAGTTATTATATTTACTTTTTTCTATAAAGGCTTGCATATGAGTCGTTTTGTAGCACATACTTTCTCACCAGGAAACATTGTACATATACACTCATAAGTGAATCATCATTTAGAGGTATTTTACCCAACTGGAAGGGTACAGAGCCACTCGCAATGGTCAATTTTCAACCACTTACACCCAATTGTTAAGAAAAGCGTCGCTTTTTTTTGACATTAAACAAGTTAAGTCGGATTATCTATTGCAGATGTATACTGGATTCTGTAATTTTACTACCAGTTATCTTTAATCAGAAATTAAGTTGTGGAGCAACTACAATGACTATCAAAGTAGGTATTAACGGTTTTGGCCGTATCGGCCGTTTCGTATTCCGCGCAGCTCAAGAGCGTGCAGACATCGAAGTAGTAGGTATTAACGATCTAATCGACGTAGAGTACATGGCATACATGCTTAAGTACGACTCAACTCACGGCCGTTTCAACGGTACTGTTGAAGTTGAAGGCGGTAACCTAATCGTTAACGGTAAAACTGTACGTGTTACAGCTGAGCGTAACCCAGAAGACCTTAAGTGGGATGCTATCGAAGTAGACGTAGTTGCTGAAGCAACTGGTCTTTTCCTAACTGACGAGACTGCACGTAAGCACATCACTGCTGGCGCTAAGAAAGTAGTTCTTACTGGTCCTTCTAAAGATGCAACTCCAATGTTCGTAATGGGCGTTAACCAAGCATCTTACGCTGGTCAAGACATCGTTTCTAACGCTTCTTGTACTACTAACTGTCTTGCACCTATCGCTAAAGTACTTAACGATAAGTGGGGCATTGAGTCTGGTCTTATGACTACAGTTCACGCTACTACAGCAACTCAAAAAACTGTAGATGGCCCTTCTGCTAAAGACTGGCGCGGTGGCCGTGGTGCTTCTCAAAACATCATCCCATCTTCAACTGGTGCTGCTAAAGCTGTAGGCGTTGTTCTTCCAGAACTAAACGGCCTTCTAACTGGTATGGCTTTCCGTGTACCAACTGCTAACGTATCTGTAGTTGACCTAACTGTTAACCTAAAAGAAGCTGCATCTTACGAAGAAATTTGTGCTGCAATGAAAGAAGCTTCTGAAGGCGAAATGGCTGGCGTTCTTGGTTACACTGAAGACCAAGTAGTATCACAAGATTTCATCGGTGAAGTTCAAACTTCAGTATTCGATGCTAAAGCTGGTGTTGCTCTAACTGACAAATTCGTTAAAGTTGTATCTTGGTACGACAACGAAATCGGTTACTCAAACAAAGTTCTTGACCTAATCGCTCACATCTCTAAGTAATTTCTTTTTAGAAATAGCTTTAGATAAGCATTAGCGAAGACTGTTTTGAGCAGACTTTGAAAAAGGCGACCTTAGTGTCGCCTTTTTAATACCCGCTATCTTTTAAACCGCGTCTGTCTAAGCTCATCAAGATAGCCCACACGTAAAATTCAATTCTAATACTGACTCTGCTTGTTACTCATGAAAAATCAAGCATCACTCTAGTCAGCATTTGAATTCAATTTCCTTAGAAGGATCATGTAATGGATTTATCTACTCTACCTGCACTGTCGGTACTTTCTGACAACGTCACTATCGTTGAGCACGAAGGTGTAAAACTAGTTCGTGTTATCCACGATAAAGCAAACGCAGCGATTTCGTTGTTTGGTGGTCATGTCGTGTCATTCCAACCGCAAGGTCAAGAAGACCTAATTTGGATGAGCCAACAAGCTAAATTCGATGGCAAAACGGCTCTGCGTGGTGGTATTCCAGTATGTTGGCCTTGGTTTGGTCGCATTGCAGCCCCAGCACATGGTTTTGCACGTTCAAGCGAATGGCAATTGGTTGAGCACCGTGAAAGCGAAGCTGGCGTGATTGTTAGCTTAGGTCTGAAGCCAAGCGAAGAGACGCTAGCAGTATGGCCTCATCAGTTTGATGCACGTTTGAATGTTGAGATCGGCGAGCAGCTAAAAGTAACGCTGGACGTGAAGAACACTGATTCTCAGCCATGGACTTTCTCTGGTGCACTGCACACTTACCTAAACGTTGGCGATATTCACAACACAACCACAACGGGTATGGGTGCTGAGTACATTGATAGCCTACAAGGTGGCAAGATCTGCCAAGGTGGTGCTGAACTGGTACTGACTGACACGATTGACCGCGTTTACACGCAACCAGAAACGCAAATCTTTGTTGCTGACAAAAAGCTGGATCGCACACTAACGGTTGAAAACCACGGTCATAACTCTGCGGTACTTTGGAACCCGTGGGCGGAAGGGGCTGCAAGTATGGGCGACATGCAAGACGACGGTTATCTAACCATGATGTGTGTCGAGTCAACACTGCACGCACCAAGCCTAGAAGCAGGCAAAACGTTACAGCCTGGCGAAAGCCACCAGCTGATTACAGTGATTGCTTCGAAATAAACTTAAAGCTACGCCAATTAGATACGAAAATGCAGCCCATGAGCTGCATTTTTATTGCCCCTAACCCTCTCTATCTCTATCTCTATCTCTATCTCTATCTCTATCTCTATCTCTATCTCTATCTCTATCTCTATCTCTATCTCTATCTCTATCTCTATCTCTATTCCCATGACCAGTTTGTAAGTTAACGCAGACAAAATTTATCTACTCTGATTCAAATACATTCCAAATTACATTTCATATCTCATACGCCACAATTTATAAATATAACTATCAATTCATTAATTCTTATCAATTACTGCCTATGAATAAGTTCTTATGATAGGAGGCTCAATAACAAACTTATCTAAAACCACTTAACAACACCTCAATGAAGACAGGATAATGAATTCATGTTCGAGAAATACAAAAATCAAAGTGTTGGCTTCCAACTTAAGTTGGTCATTTTGCTGTGCTTACTTATCGCCTTTGGCTCTATCGCAACGCTCGTGTATCGCAATGCCTCACAAGTATTATTAGACAACACGTTAAGGGAACACCAATCCAAAGTAGAAGCGATGGCCAAAACCATATCTGGCCAATTCGATGCCTACCTGCATACCGCCAAAGTTTTAGAATCCACCTTTCGTAACGGTTACCTAGCAGGTGTTTATGTTGAGAATTACGACGTTGAGTTCAACGGTCATTCCATTCCTAACCTGACTCAATATGGTGAGAGCCTAATCAACGACACTAAACTCGTTGATAGCTTTACTCGCGACACCGGCGCTGTAGCAACCCTATTTGCCCCATTTGGCGATGACTTTATTCGCGTGTCTACTTCTCTTAAAAAACCGTCAGGGGAACGTGTTGTTGCCACAACGTTAGGCAAGGATCATCCTGGCTATAACAAACTCAAAAATGGCGAAGCTTATTACGCGCAAGTGAAGCTCTTCGGCCAACGCTACATTACCTACTACGCGCCTTTAACGAATGCACAAGGCAAAGTTAACGGTGTCTCTTTCATTGGTCTACCCGTAGAAGAGGCGACACAAAACCTGTTCGAGTCATTGCGTTCTGTCTCATGGGGCGATACTGGCTATACCATCATCGTTGACAATGAAGAAGAGCATCAAGGCCAGTACTTACTGCACCCTACTAATGCTGGAGGTGATAAATCTATTGTGGATGTTGCCGACTACGACGGTAACAAACCTTTCTATCAGCTCTTTGAGCAGCCATCCGGCTTGATTCTCTACCCTTTTGAGTATCAAGGAACAGTGGGCGAAAAATACCTCGTCTATACCGAAGTCCCGGGGTGGAATTGGAAACTACTTGGCGGCACATTTATTAATGAAGTCACTAAAGGCAGTGACGAACTGCTGAAACTTATCGCGATAATCGCGACCTTGATTGCCGCCGCTACCATCGTCGTGTTAACGCTCGTATTGAACCGTACGTTGACGCCGTTAACGACTTTAAACGAATACATGATGCGCTTAGGAAAAGGCGAAGTCAGCTTACATATTCCAAACAACGGCAAACAGACTAAGAATGAAATCAGCAACCTAAATACCGGCGTTGCGAATATGGCTGCTCAATTGAATACACTCGTTGGAGAAATTCGTACGACCAGTGATCAAGTACAAAACAGCTCTAGCAGTGTGTCACAGGATGCTAGCCACAATCTGAGCCAATCTGACCGCCAGCAAGCACAGGTTGAGCAAGTCGTTACCGCTATTGAAGAGATGGCTACCTCGGCAGAATCTGTAGCGCAGCAAGTGAATAGCATTGCTGAAAATGTTCGCCTAGCCAATGAAGACAGCCAGAAAGGTTTAGAAGTCGTTGAAGGTGTGTGTATTGATGTTGCCCAGCTAAATGATCAATTAGACAAATCAGCATCGGCCATCGAGCAAGTGAGTTCTGATAGCGAAAGCATTCAAACCGTCACCAAAATGATTGATGACATCGCAGAACAAACCAACTTACTTGCGTTGAACGCTGCAATAGAAGCAGCGCGAGCGGGTGATCAGGGGCGTGGTTTTGCCGTGGTCGCTGACGAAGTAAGAACATTGGCTCATCGTACACAAACGTCAGTACAAGACGTAGTGAGCATCATCGAGAAGTTAAAATCTTCAACTAACAATGCCGTGAACCTGATGACACAAAGCCAATCAAATGCCAACCAAGTACTTGATAAAGCGCAAGAAGCAGGCACAGCCCTAGAGTCGATTGCCTCTCAAGTTGAATCTATTGCTTCTCAAGCTGAAACCATTGCTGCGACATCAGAAGAGCAAGCTCAGGTTTCTCAAGAAATAGCAGCGAACGCGCATGCGATCAGCGATTTGAACCAGCAAAGCCGTGAAACCAGCGCTAAGACCTCTCACAGTGCTGATGAACTTCAAAAACAAGCTGAGTCGTTAAAGAACCAAGTTAACTTCTTTAGCTAAAAGCCGAGTTCACTGTTTCTATCAGTGACTTGCTCATAACCAATAGAGCCAACCATACGTTGGCTCTATCTCTTCACTGACAGCCTCTGTATCTTCACTAATTGCCGTAAACCAAGACAGCTGCGTTTATTCTAGCGCCCCACAATGCTTCCTGTTAAAATTTTGGACTTGAAATTTCTACCTCGAGTTCGCAATGACTTACCAATGCCCTTTGTGTCACCAACCTTTATCTCAAAACGATCGTACGTTTAAGTGTGAAAAGAACCATCAGTTCGACCTAGCGAAAGAAGGCTATGTCAATTTGATGCCAGCACACCACAAACGCTCAAAAGATCCAGGTGACAACAAAGAAATGATGCAGGCTCGTCGCCGCTTCCTTGAAGGCAACCACTACGATCCAATGCGTCAAGCCGTTGTTGGTTTATGCGCTAGCTATCTGCCAGCAACCGCCCCTAGCCTATTAGATATCGGTTGTGGTGAAGGTTATTACACCAATGAAATTGCGGTAAACCTTCAAGAAAAGAATGGTGCGACTTTTGGCCTAGACATTTCTAAGATTGCTATCAAATACGCAGCTAAACGCTACCCTGCTGTCGACTTCTCAGTCGCTTCGAGCCATCGCCTGCCCTTTGCGGAAAACAGCTTAGACGGCATTCTACGCATTTATGCGCCTTGCAAGGCTGAAGAACTGCAGCGCACCATCAAAGACAATGGCGTGGTGATCACCGTGACCCCTGCTAGCCGACACCTGTATCAGCTGCGTGATGCAATTTATGATGGTGTTCGCTTGCACGACGAAGATCCAGAAATGATTGAAGGTTTTACTCTTGAGCACCAAGAGCAACTAAACTATATGATGGAACTATCGGGGTCAGACGCATTCGACCTGCTACAGATGACGCCGTTTGCTTGGAAAGCGAGTGAAGAGTTTAAACAACAACTCATTGATGCTGAGCAATTCAACTGTGAAGCGGACTTTATGCTGCGAGTGTACCGCAAACAAATTTAATTGATATTGATTATCGTTTGCATTGAAATATCATCTTGCCTCCTTTAGTATGCGTGTTCTTCAAGGAGGCATTTCATGCAACGTATTATTCTTATCGGATTAGCTACCCTGCTCACAGCTTGTGCTAATCAACCTTCAAATAGCACTTCTCAACAAGTGGCTAACACGCAAACGGAAAACGTTTCCACATTCTATGACTACCAGTTTGCTTCTCCACAAGGCGAAACGCTTTCTCTCGATGCATTACCTAAACAGCTGATTGACGCTGATGTGGTTCTTATTGGCGAATGGCACACTCACTCGGCAATCCATCGCTTCCAAACCGATTTCTTAAAAGCACGTCGCAACGCCACATCAAACATCGCGCTTTCAATGGAACAATTCACTCGAGAACATCAAGACACATTAAACCAATATCTCAATGATGAAATTGGCGAACAAATTCTTATGCCTCAAGCGGCTGCTTGGCCAAACTACGAAAGTGATTATCGTGCACTGGTTGAGTTCGCTAAAACCAACAACGTCGATATCATTGCGGCAAACGCACCAAAACCCTTTGTACAGTGTATCGGCCGTAAAGGATTATCCTATCTAGATCAGCTAACGACGGAACAACGTCAATGGATTGCTTCAGAAGTGGATACTGGCGATAGCCCTTATAAAGAAAAGTTCATGGCTTCGATGCATCACGGAACACCAGAGCAAACAGAAAAACAGTTTGCGGCTCAAGTCACATGGGACGAAACCATGGCAGAGTCGATTGTTGATTACCTCGCATCAAACCCAGATCAGCAAGTGATTCATGTTGCTGGCAAGTTCCATACAGAAGATGGTTTAGGCACAGCTGCATCGATTCTGCGTCGCAATCCCGATCTAAAAATTGCGATTATCAGCCCAGTTAAGGAAATCGCTTCAGATAGCAGTGACTACCAGCTCAAAGTGCTTTCTCCACCCGCTCGCTTTGTTAAAAAAGAGAACAGAATGAAGGCATACAAACACCTATCTAAGCGCGGCGCTAGCCTAGAGTGCGACTAAACCATTCTTATCCATTCTTATCCATTCTTATAAGAGAACGAAACGATGGGCTAATTCTAGATAACTAGCCCATCGACAGAGCTTCATTGGCTCCTATCATCCACTCTAACTCTATATAACATTCAAATTCCTTATCGGCACAAGATTTGCTTAATAACTAGACGGTTTGACCAAGCAGACGAAAAAACAATGTGCGAATAAAAAAACATCACCACGGTGATTAAATGCACAAGTTTTTCACACCTCTGCCGATACTATATTTAAGGATAGGTAAGGAGAGCGATATGACACCAGTAGGAACGAGTAATACTCAGCTGTATTCACCTGCGAAAATGAACGCACAGAATAAAAGCACCGAGGCTGAAAAGCCTGCTCCACTCAAGGTGGAACAAAATACCGTTAAGCTTTCCGATGAAGGAAAAGCGCTATTATCTGCTCTTAAACAAATCGATAAAGAATCCAAAAAATTCGAAGCGGAAAATGCAACCGTTACAGATAAAGTTGAATCGTTCGCTCACGGCGCATTAGGCATGGACCACCCAGACAAGGTTGAAGAAGAGGATGATGGCTCATATTCAGCGGGGCAATTCTTGTCCGCGGCACTTACCGTAGGTGGCATCCTTATCGCTTTAGTCTAACTTTTTGCTTTAACCTAATTTCGCTTTAGCCTAACTTTACAGCTCTGCTTCTCTATTCTTTCATTACCTACCTTTTATTGAATAGAAGCAATTTGTCGTCACGACAACAGACCTGATTTGGTCTAAAAAACGAGTTCATTCCATAATTCCGCTCTCATTTTAATGGAATAATACTCGTGAAAAACACTTTTGAGCTTATTGATAAGCCTACCTTCTTTGGTGCTATTGCACTCCTACTCACGATAGTTTTCCCGCTCATTTTGTTCCCAGCACAGGGCGCAGACTGGATTGCGGTTGCGAAAACATTCATGACGGATCAACTTGGATTTCTATATCTTGCTCTAGGCCTAGCTGCTTGTGCCTTCATGGTTTACGTTGTGTTCAGTGATATGGGACAAATTAAACTGGGTGAAGCTGATGAAGAACCTGAGTTCAAAACTGCATCATGGGCAGCAATGCTTTTCTGTGGTGGTATCGGCGCAAGTATCTTGTACTGGGGCTGTATTGAGTGGGCTTACTACTACCAATCACCGCCTTTCCAACTAGAACCCGGAAGTGAAGAAGCGGTTCGTTGGGCGGCAACTTATGGTTTGTTTCACTGGGGACCAATCGCTTGGTCTATCTACTTGATCCCAGCGATTCCTATCGCTTACTTCTTTTATGTGCGTAAACAGCCTGTTCTAAAGATCTCTAGTGCGTTAATGCCTGTTCTTGGTGAACACCGCAGTAAAGGCGTACCTGGAAAAATCGTCGATATCCTATTCATTTTCGGTCTACTGGGTGGCGCCGCGACAACACTAGGTTTAGCAGCACCTCTCATCACTGAAGGCTTAAATCACCTATTCGGTCTACCTAAAAACAACCTTACGCAAGCAATGGTGCTTTTAGTTTGTACGGCAATTTTTGCTTACTCTTCTTATGCTGGCTTGGAAAAAGGCATCAAGATCCTGAGTAACATCAATTTCTGGGGTGCAATGGGTTTACTGACTTTCGTTCTGATCGCCGGTCCAACAATCTTCATGCTAGAAACAGGTTTAGACTCTATTGGTCGTCTACTGTCTAACTTCTTCGTGATGGCAACGTGGGCTGAACCATTTGGTGGTTACGGTACCTTTGAGAACACGCACTTCCCACAAGACTGGACCATTTTCTACTGGGCGTGGTGGCTAGTATTTGCACCAAGTATGGGCCTGTTTGTTGCGCGAATCTCTCGCGGAAGAACCATCAAACAAATGGTGTCAGGTTCAATTTTCTTTGGCTCTCTAGGTTGTTTCTTGTTCTTCATGATCCTAGGTAACTATGGCCTATCACTACAACTTTCTGGTGAACTGGATGTAGTAGCGATTTTGAATGCAGAAGGCGCTACCAAAGCTATCTTCTCGATGCTTGCGCAACTGCCAATGAGTACACTAGTTATCGCGGTATTTACGCTGCTGTGTATTATTTTCACTGCAACGACATTTGACTCAATCTCATACATCCTAGCGTCTGTTGTGCAAAACAACGTGACCGAAGAGCCAATGCGTTGGAACCGTATGTTCTGGGCATTCACACTGTCGTTCTTGCCAACGATTCTGATGTTCTTGGGTGGTCTAAGTACGCTACAAACGGCAGCAATAGTTGGTGGCTTACCGCTACTGGTGATCTCTGTGATGCTGATGATTTCAGCGGTTCGTGCAACTAGCCTCGACCTACGCCATCAAGACGCGTACATCGAGCCAACGATCAATATCGAAGAACTACCAGATATGGACCCTTGGTCTGCAGAAGGTATGGCACTGGCTCAATTTGAGAAAGAAAGAGATGCAGCACAAGAAGCTGCAGAACTTGAGCGTATTGCTTACACAGAACTTGCCGCAGTGAAGAAAGAAATTCGCGCTTATGTGCTAGAACAAGATTCACAAATGGAAACTCACGAGTTACCAGAGAACCTACAACAAGCACTTGAGCAGGCCGAGAGTAATCTTAGTGCCGCACAAGCGAAAAAAATCGAGTTATCTGAGCAAGCTCAGAATGCTCGTATCACGTTCAACCAGGTGGTTGCAGACTTACCGCTTGCTTGACATTAGCCATGACACAGTCCATTGATTTGGACCCTCCTAAATACGACAAAGGCTCACAGAAATGTGAGCCTTTTTTTATGCTTTTCAAAAAATTGGAGTTATTGCTCAATTTCACATTGATGAAATAAATATGAAACGACTTTGACACAAATCGATGTTCTAATCATCCCGCTTATATAAAAAGGGATAACCAATGAAGCACATTATAAAACCAATCATTGCCGCAGTGGCAACCTCAACACTTTCATTCAACGTACTTTCAGCAGAAATCAAAAACGTCATTCTGATGATTGGCGATGGAATGGGACCTCAACAAGTTGGCCTGTTAGAAACCTACGCAAACCAAGCACCAAACTCGATCTATAAAGGGAACAAAACCGCCCTTTATCAACTTGCTCAAGAAGGGGTTATTGGTTCATCCCTGACTCACCCAGAAGATGCAATTGTGGTCGATTCTGCTTGTTCAGCCACCATGCTTGCAACCGGTATCTACAGTGGCTCAGAAGTGATTGGCATTGATTCTCAGGGCAATCATGTTGAGACGGTTCTTGAGAAAGCTAAAAAGGCAGGTAAAGCAACAGGACTCGTGTCCGATACGCGCTTAACTCACGCCACGCCTGCTGCATTTGCTGCTCACCAACCTCACCGTTCGCTAGAAAACCAAATTGCTAACGACATGCTAGAAACTGGTGTTGATGTAATGCTTTCGGGAGGGCTACGTCATTGGATCCCTAAATCGACCAACGACAAAGGTGAAACCTATAAGCAACTTGAAAAACTGACTCAAGGTGATGTTTACCTAAAATCAAAACGTAAAGACGACCGTAACCTTCTTGCAGAGGCAGAGAAAGACGGCTACCAACTGGCATTTAACCGCAGCATGCTAGAAGATGCTAAAAGCGATAAGCTACTTGGCCTGTTCGCCTACTCAGGCATGGATGACGGCATCGCTTACAGCAACAAGAAAGAGAGTGGCGAACGTACTCAACCAAGTTTGAAAGAGATGACACAAAAAGCCCTCAACATCTTATCCAAAGATGAAGACGGCTTTTTCCTAATGGTCGAGGGTGGCCAAATCGACTGGGCGGGACACAGTAACGATGCCGGCACTATGCTGCATGAACTGCTCAAGTTTGATGAAGCGATCCAAACTGTGTATGAATGGGCAAAAAATCGTGAAGACACGATCGTGATTGTGACCGCAGACCACGAAACAGGATCTTTTGGATTCAGCTACTCTTCTAACGACCTACCAAAACCACAAAAACGTTCTGGTGAAGCCTTCGCCGACCGCGACTATGCACCTAACTTCAACTTTGGCGCATTCGATATTCTTGATGGTTTATATAATCAAAAGCAAAGCTACTACGGCATGATCAGCGAATTTCAGAAGTTGGATAAAGCGCAGCAAACACCTGAAAAACTGGCTGAGATCGTCAACAAGAATAGTGAGTTCCCTATTACAGCTGAACAAGCGAAAAACGTATTAGCGAGTAAGCCGAACCCATACCGATTGGCTCAACACAAATACTTATCGGCAGAAGAAGTGCCTGCTATCAACGATTTCGATGCATTCTTCCCTTATAACGACCGCGGAAACTTGCTTGCTCGTGAACAGGCAACAAGTCAAAACATCGTTTGGGGTACAGGTACACATACTCACACACCAGTGAACGTGTTTGCTTGGGGCCCAGCAGAGAAAATACTGCCCGTTTCAAAAATCATGCACCACTCAGAACTGGGTGAGTACATTAAACAACAAGTAAACTAGCCTGAATCTTTTTTACTCGTTTTACTTAGCGCCCTACGGGGCGTTTTTTGTTTTAAGCCTTTAAGTTAAGTAATTAAGTAATTAAGTAAATTTAGGCGACGCCAAATAGCAAAACAGCCGCTCAAGAGCAGCTGTTTTTAGAATAACTAGCGATTTGGGTGATTCAAGATGTGGTCTTCCCAATCGACAACATCGATTTCGTATACCACTTTGTTACGAACACTTTCACCTGCAGCATGCATCTCTGATTTAGAACCTGTAATCAATGGGTGCCACTCAGGAATCGGCTTAGATTCAGATAGAAGACGGTAAGCACAAGTATCTGGTAGCCAGTGAAACTCATCGATTTTGTCACGAGTCAACTTCAAACACTCTTCACCTGAAGTGAATCGGTTCGGGTAATCTTTACACGAACATGTTTTGTCGTTTAACCAGCTACACGCCACATTAGTGTAGTAAACTTCATCGCTATCTTCATCCATTAGTTTATGTAGGCAACACTTACCACAACCGTCACACAGTGATTCCCACTCGTTCTCGGTCATTTGCTCTAGTGTCTTTTCTTGCCAAAATGGAATCGTCATAGGATTACTTCTTACTCTTTTACTGGGGTGCGTGTTATACCGCTAGCCGAATATAAGTTCAAGAATAAAATCAGCTAACGCTCTTTCGCTATGCGGTAGAACTTTCTAAATCCGTGAGTATTTGAATAGCTTCGCTTGTCGTAGCCCCACATACCCAGCTTTCAGCTTTAAAGTCAAAACAGACCTGAGGCCTCTCTTTTTTACCAAATAGTTTACATAGGTTATCAACAGTAAGCTGCTTACAACGCTCACCAGACTTCTTTCCATGAGGATGAAGGGGGAATGAAGATGTAATACTAGGCGCTGTACAGCAAGCACCACAATGAAGACGGCATTCCATAATTGGACCTTAAATAGAATCAAAGGAAAGAAGGTGGGCGATTCTATCCTAAAAATGAAATTAGCCAAGTGAAGTTATTTAATATGTACAAAAAAAGCACCTTATAAAAGGTGCTTCCAATTCATCAAAGACAGAATCTACTTTAAAATATCATGTGGCTTTGAAGACAAAAATTGCGGTGTCATTTCTGCTAAAGCCGCTTTATAGCGAGTCGATGACAATAAATCTCTAGCATCTTGCACTGTGAATTTAGCCTTCTGTCCTTGATCAACAATAGGCCCAAGCGCCATAATATGTTGAGCGCTTGCTTTTAGCTTAGGAGAAGTAACAGAAACTGTTTTGTTATTCCCGTCTTTAAATGATGCAATCACTTTCTTTGTATGGCCAGGATCAACTTGGTCACAGTTTGTAATTGGTGGGTGCGTCATAACGCCTGTTGATGATAAAAGTTGAACTACAGGCTTACCTTCTGCTATCGCTTTGATTTGACAATAAGTTGGGCTTTCACCTATCAAATTGTTTGTATTGTTAAACATGTACATAGTCCAGTCACCTGCACCACTACCTTGATCAGCTTTGTCGACATCAATGCGAGTCCAGCTATCTACCGCACCACTAAAGTCTTTTTTGACGACTAAATTTTGTGTGTCCGAAACGGCGTAAACTTTTTTACCTCCAATTTCGTATTGACCCACGTAATCTTGGTTAAACCAATTAAACCAACCTTTCGAATCAATATGCCTTCCACGGTAAGGGCCATCAAACTGGTGAAGACTTGAAAATTTAGTCTTCGTTATATGGACAGATTTACCGGTAGAGTCGAGATCTGTGACTTCATCTGTGATAAAAAACGGTTGTTCAGTAAAGCTAATTGATGTGTTCGGAGAAACACCTTTCGATGATGAGATATTGTAATCTCGGTAAGCGATGACATCGTAAGTATCAACATCCGTACTATTGATTTGCGCCTTACCTTTTACTACCTTAACCGCTTCACCAATCCATTTTCCACCATGTTTATTAAAGTAGCCTAAACGAACTGTTTCATCACTAGAGCTTGCATCAACCTTATAAGTTAAGGTTTGAAAATAACCTTGACTGTATGAACGGAAGAATCGCAGTTCATCGCCTTTCTTCGCTAGTGCTAATGCAGCCTTTTCATACTTGTCCGCTGCACACTGTTCTCCGTTTTCCGCACTATATGCCAGAACAGTACCATTGCTATTGATGCGGCAAACATATTGACCAGATAAGGCTTTAGAGTTAACTCGGCTGAGCAAAGCAGTCGCGTCACTACTGCTTACGGAACTGTTTGTCGAGAATTCCCCCAATACAGTATTAAAAGGAACCAGTTGAGCTTGTGAAGCTGCAGGTAATTTAGCTACAGCATAATCTAGAGCTATAAAGTCTACTTTTGCTTTTTGTAAACTTCCTGCCGCATAATTTACCAATTCACGAGCTTGAAAATAACCTTCTAGATTTGGCGACGCATAAACAGAAGTACCAAGAGTGGCAAGGATAATACCTATAGATAATTTCTTCAAAACTTGACTCCTACTACTTCGCTTTAAAATTGCTTGGAGACTCAAATCCTTTACCATCAACGGATAGGAATTTGTAGCCTTTCAATGTTTGAATATCGGCATCACTTACGCCTATGTCCGTATTCAGTTTCTGAGCGCTAGAACCACCACTAGTGGCAGCGCTACCGCCACCGCTGTCACCACCTCCGCATGCAGTGAGTAATAATGTCGTTACTACTAAAATCGCTAACTTTTTCATGAATCGCAGGCTCCAATAAGAATTAATAATATCTTCAACCAGTTTTATTTATTGAACAACACAATAGATCGCACTTTAGTCAGTTTCTGGAGCTTGTCGTTAAACAGTTATGGCATTTCGTTTAAAAATCACTGCAATCTCTGTCGGCTATTTGCTACCCAAAACACTCCCTTTCTGTCGCTTATATGCCCAAGATTTCACAAACTTGCTAAATCTAAACTATCTTGTTGATACTGGTACAGATTAATAAGGATCGTTATGAATAGGTATATTGCAGAAATGTTTGGTACGTTTTGGTTGGTGTTAGGCGGTTGTGGTAGTGCCGTCTTAGCCGCGGCTTTCCCTGATGTGGGAATTGGTCTACTCGGAGTTTCCCTCGCTTTTGGTTTAACCGTTCTCACCATGGCTTTTGCTATTGGCCATATATCCGGCTGTCATCTCAACCCTGCTGTTACTATTGGACTGTGGAGCGGTGGTCGCTTTGATGCCAAAGATGTCGCACCTTATATTATTGCCCAAGTGATTGGCGGTATTATCGCAGGTGGCGTGTTATTTGTGATTGCTTCAGGCCAAGCTGGCTTTGATGCAGCTGCCTCTGGCTTTGCTTCCAATGGTTATGGTGAACACTCACCGGGCGGTTACTCACTTACCGCTGCACTCGTTTGTGAAGTGGTCATGACCATGGTGTTCCTATTCGTGATCATGGGCGCGACAGATTCGAAAGCACCTGCTGGATTTGCTCCTATCGCAATTGGTCTCTGTTTAACCTTAATCCACCTTATCAGTATCCCTGTAACGAACACCTCTGTTAACCCCGCTCGAAGTACCGGCGTGGCTGTATTTGTTGGTGATTGGGCTGTTTCTCAGTTATGGCTATTCTGGATTGCACCGATTATTGGTGCCGTGATTGGCGCAATGATATACAAAGCGGTGAGAGGTTCAGATTAAGCTCAGAGAAGTGTTTTGGAATAGAAACCTTTGAGAACCATAAAAGAAAAAGCCGCTTGGTGATGGTTCACCAAGCGGCTTTTTAGATTTTATGACGACCGAGTAACGAGTGTGAAAGCGTGGTGCCATCCACTAGCTCGAGCTCACCACCAACAGGAACACCATGGGCGATACGGCTAGCGTTCACTTCATGGGCATTACATAGCTCAGCAATGTAATGTGCTGTCGCCTCCCCTTCTACTGTCGGGTTAGTCGCTAAAATAACTTCAGTGATATCACCACGACGTAAGCGGTAATCCAAGACATCGAGACCGATGTCACTTGGACCAATACCATCAAGTGGTGAAAGATGCCCCATAAGCACAAAGTAACGACCGGAATATTGACCCGTTGCTTCAATGGCTGCGATGTCTGCAGGGCTCTCTACTACACAAATTTGACCGTTATCCTGACGTTTAGGATTGGTACAAATGTGGCAGGTCTCTTCTTCGGTAAAAGTACGGCACTCATTACAATGACCAATTTCTGTCATTGCTTGGCTAAGAGCTTCAGCCAACTGCAGGCCGCCTTTTCTATCGCGCTGTAACAAATGAAAGGCCATACGCTGCGCCGACTTGGGGCCAACCCCAGGTAGACAACGTAAGGCCTCCATCAAATGCTCCAGCATATGACTGGTACGCATATATAACCGTTCTGATTTTCAAGTAATGGCCAGTTCAACACAAACCACTACGAGAATTAACCTTTAAGAATGAGTTACTTAGAAAGGCATCTTCATACCTGGTGGAAGTTGCATTCCGCCAGTTACGCCAGCCATTTTCTCTTTTTGAGTTTCTTCAACGCGACGAGCGGCATCGTTGAAAGCAGCAGCGATAAGATCTTCAAGCATCTCTTTATCGTCTTCCATTAGGCTTTCATCGATATCAACACGGCGAACGCTGTGGCTACCAGTGATCGTTACTTTTACAAGGCCAGCACCTGACTCACCTGTAACTTCCATATTTGCGATTTCTTCTTGAAGCTTTTGCATGCGCTCTTGCATTTGCTGGGCTTGCTTCATCATGTTGCCCATACCGCCTTTACCAAACATGTTAATACTCTCTGGTCTAATTGGTTTATTAAAATTAATTAAGCTATACGTGCCTAAATGGGGGTTAAAACAGTGTGATTCAACCCCTCGGTGTTCAGTTCTCAGATTTGCTTATCTGGGATGATACGCCGGTCACTAAACGTGAAAAAGTTCTAAATAGGACGAACGCTGTCTCTGTCGAGTTCTGCAGCAAAACGTCTTTCAATAAACTGTACGTTGGCATCGTTTTCCAAAGCGGTAAACGCGTCTTTCAACTTACCTTGATACAATCTTTCTCGTAGTTCTAGTGGCGTTTCTCCACCTTCGCCGATTTCAACACTCAAATGACACTCTTCTCCTAACACGGTATTGAGCGACTGTAATAGTTCGCTCTGTGCGCGATCCGTATTCAAGTGAGCTTGGCTCGCTCTTAACGTTAAAGTGATTGATGTGTCGTTTTTAGCAAACACTGAGTTCAATGCTAACTGTTCAACAAGCTTGGCTGTCTCTAGCTTTTGAATCGTGGCGGACCATTCATCTTGAGCAATCGACTCTTGAAGCAATTTATCGACCATTTCTGGTGTCTTAATATGCTCTAACGCACGCTTGATCTGAGTAGGTGTAAGCTCTTTGCTCACCTCTTTCACTACAGGTTTAGACGGTTTCCAGCGATAAGGTTCATTATCGTTGGTCACATTTTCTGTCGAAGAGGCGGTTAAAGAAGCTGGCGACACCCGCTCAGAACCACCGTGTTGCTGAGCAACTCGGTCAAGAACTGAAGTTTTAGCTGGTGTCGCTTTAGCCTTTTTTGGCGCCGAACCTTTGTTTTCTGTTGCTGCACCACCTCTACGTTGAGAACGCAATTGGTGGCGTAAACCACTCACCGGTGAAGTTGCACGCGCGGGTTGCTCTTGCGAAACAGGAGGAGAAGAAGGCGCAGCGCTTGGCTGTTGAACCGGACTTTGGCCCTGATAATTCGTTTGTTGCAGCTGAGGCTGATCTGCACCGTAACTTGGACGCTCATCATAAGCAGGTGGTACATCATACTGGCTGTGTGGATAATCCTGTTCTGGATAACCTTGGTTGCCTGAGTGATCAACGTAACCTTGCGAATCTGAATATTGGCTCTGATTCTGCTGCGGTTGCTGTTGTGCCGACTGTTGCGGTATAGCTTGCTGCTGAAGCGCCTGTTGTTGCACTTGAGGCTGTGAAACCGCTGGAGACTGAACTGGCTGTCTCGGCTCTGGCACCGGCTGACTCATTGGCTGAGCAACACTCTGAACCTGGTTCTGAACCGGATTCTGAGCTGCAGGAGCTGGCGCTGGGCTTGTCGACTGAGTCGAGATTGCCGTAGCAACAGTTTGCTCAGCAGGCCTAAATGCCAACATACGCAGAACCACCATCTCAATACCAACACGAGCGGTTGGCGATAATGGCAAGTCTTGACGACCTTTTAACACTATCTGGTAGTAGAGTTGGATGTCTTGAGGGCTTAACGTTTTGCTCAGCAGTTCCAGCCTTTCAGCATCAGGCTGGGCCTTGTCTAAAGTAGACGGCAGAGCTTGATACATCGCCAAACGGTGTAATTGAGTCGCAAGTTGACTCAGCAATCCATCCCACTCAACACCATTTTCAGCAAGAGCTTGAATACAAGCCATCGCCTGCTGAGGCTGTTTACTGCTAATCGCTTCAAGTAGGTGAATCGCTTGGTCTGTATCCAGCGTTCCAAGCATATGAGCAACAGTGTCTGTTACGACATTACCGTTACCCAATGCGATAGCTTGGTCACTCAGGCTTAGCGCATCACGCATACTGCCATCAGCAGCATGAGCAATCATCCCAAGCGCACGAGGTTCAGATGTCACATTTTCTTGTTCAAGAATATGATCGAGCTGCTCGTGGATATTATCGACACTGATCGGCTTAAGATGGAACTGCAAACAACGTGAAAGAATCGTAACCGGAAGCTTTTGTGGATCGGTCGTTGCGAGCAAGAACTTCACATACTCAGGCGGCTCTTCTAAGGTCTTTAGAAGCGCGTTAAAACTGTGCCTAGACAGCATGTGTACTTCATCGATTAGGTAAACCTTGAAGCGACCACGTGCAGGCTTGTACTGAACATTGTCCAGAAGCTCGCGGGTATCTTCTACCTTAGTACGTGAGGCAGCATCGATCTCGAGCAGGTCAACAAAACGACCTTCATCGATCTCTTTACAGGTTGCACACTCACCACAAGGGGTTGAAGTAATGCCTGTTTCACAGTTGAGTCCCTTCGCAAACAAACGGCCGATGGTCGTTTTACCGACACCTCGTGTACCGCTGAATAGGTAAGCGTGATGCAACCTATTTTGGCTAAGGGCATTCTCTAATGCTGTTAAAACATGGGCTTGACCAACCACTTCTTTGAATTTGGTTGGTCGCCATTTTCGCGCTAACGCAAGATAGCTCATGAATAATTCCGAAAAGGATTAGTGACCGTCGAATTCGCAGATGCTAAACACTTCTAGACCTAAGCCTTGTAAGCGCTTATCACCACCGATTTCTGGAAGGTTAATAACAAATGCAGCGTGTTCTACCACACCACCAAGCTGACGAATAAGCTTCGTTGTCGCTTCAATCGTACCGCCTGTTGCTAACAAGTCATCAACCATCAGCACTTTATCGCCTTCAACGATAGCATCGGTATGAATTTCTAGCGTATCAGTGCCGTACTCAAGCTCATAAGATTGTGCCACAGTTTGACGAGGCAACTTGCCCGGCTTACGAACAGGGATAAAGCCGACACCTAACTCAAGAGCAAGAGGCGCACCAAATAGGAAACCACGAGCTTCAGTACCAACGATCTTAGTAAAGCCCATGCCCTTGTATGTGTCCACTAACAGGTCTATTGTCGCTTTGTACGCGGCAGGATCTTCCATCAAGCTTGTTACGTCACGGAACAAAATACCCGCTTTAGGGTAATCAGGAATGCTTTTGATGCTTGCTTTGATCAGAGAGATTTTTTCTGTGTTCATAATCTTATGCACTTCATTAGGCCGCTTTCCAAACTCTCGTTAACGAATCAAACATCAACGCTCGGAATTAAGGAAAGGTACGATTGGACTTCATTGCAACGAGAGTCATAACTCAAATTGCTGAAATAATAAACGCCCGCTATACAAGCAGGCACACTGGCTTAATGGTAGTGATTTTCTTTGCTGTCAGCAACCAACTCATGGGTTGGAAGTCGCATAAACCATGTGAGAAGAATAACAAGTACACAAATTAGGAAAGCCTTGACCCAAATGATCGGGGCAAAGTAGATCGATAACGCAAAACTTAACAAGATAAAGAACACGCCACGCGTTTTTACTTGCTTGGTAACAGCACCGTGTTGATACCAATTGTTCAACAAGGGACCCAGCGTTTTATGCTCATGCATCCATTTGTGAACTTTGGGGTTGCTTCGCATGAAACATGCACTGGCAAGAAGGAGGAAAGGCGTGGTTGGCAGTACGGGTAAAGCTATCCCTAAAACTGCGAGAAAGATGCAAAGGCCACCAGCAATATTGAGGCTTAAAACTCGAACGCTAATTGTGGCCTCCTTGAGTTAGCTATCACCAATCGGCGACGATAACTTAACTAGAATGTTGCGTAACCATTGAATACACGGATCAACGTAAGTGTTGCTGGTAATAATGGAATCGCTAAAAATGCGGCTAAAAATCCTAAAAAGTAGAATACATTAAACGGGTCTTGAAAGTCTTTGTTATCTGCCATGATTGCTTCTTGTTTTTGTTAGTAAAGGTAAGTATCTGGCGAACCAAACCCGCTTTGCTAAATCGACATTTAACAAAAAAGGCATAGCCACACCATTTGCGCAACTATACCTTAATCAATTATTCACAAAAACCGAGGAAATATAGGGTTAATCGGTAGACCCTTGGTGTATGTCTAAACTAAAACTGGCCGATCCAAGTAGGCTCAATGATAGCTGGCAGCCCTGTTCAATCGGAAGATCCCGTGTAATGAAGTTCTTCTTACAGTTCTCACCCAAGCGCTCGCCCGCCGCAATATGTTGATTCAATTCGCCATTTGACCATTGTCCATCTAAACCCGCAGGTAAAATAGAGATAGTTCCCACAGCAAGGTCAGCAACACCAAACAAAGCATTCACCGGGGTTGAACATTTAGAGCAACGAATCCCCTTCTCCAAAATCTCCGCGATATCTTTGAGATCAACGTTAAAATCTTTTCTATTTCTGATGTAATCGTGGAATAACGCTCTCACCAACAATGTGGCCGCTGAGCCGCCGTTATCAGAAGATGACGAATCGACAAGGTAGAAAGCAAACTGCCCGTTCATCATCCACGCATAGTCGAACACAAGTGGCATCATCTCTGTTGATTGTAGTAGGCGGTAACTGCAACGCCATGAGCCTTGTCGTGTGTCTTTGTCAGGAAGCAGCGCGTGCAATAAGTCTCTTGCCGCACTAGGGTTATCTTGCAAGTGATTTAGGTGCCAATGCAGCTCTTGGTCTTCAGGGATCTCTCCGCCGTCATCAACGCAAAACCATTGGCTTGAAAAATCTCGTTGGTCTGAAATGTTATCGAACGAATCTGTTAATGTATTCGCAATCGCACTGCCTAAATGACCGTGATCCTCCAGAGGTTTGACTAAAAAGTCTTTGATACCAAATCGTAATGCTTTCGCCACATCAGACATATCATCGGTGCCAGACACAACGATCATAGGCAGTGACGGATACTCTAAACTGAGCTCTTCTACAAGCTCAATGCCATCCAGAATTGGCATTGATAAGTCACACACAATTAAATCTGGCGCTGAGTCTCTAAGCTTTTGCAGAGCGTCCAGCCCATTTTCAGCCTCAACCACTTTATAACCAATCTTGTCTAAATACGCGCTGGTTATCCGGCGAAAAATAGGATCATCATCAACCAACATAACGCATTTTTGATTGAGAGCTTCCTGAGCCGAGGTCATAACTGGCTGACTGTGAGTTTTGTACATAATCTCTAACCTCACAAAACTAAGTCGAATTATTATTGTTATCTGTTCCAAGAACTAATATAAAACTTAGTAACAAATTGCTAAATACACAAATACGTACTCTTTACTGGAAATTCGTGACAAGGGTTGGAATACTGGTAAATAGTGCAACGAATTGACGTAACGCAAACATTGATCTCACTATTACGTATAAATTAGATGAGATTGTAAACAAATGTGTCTGGATTTATGAAATTAGATGATTTAAACCTCTTTCGACTTGTCGTTGAAAATGGGAGCTACACCGCAACATCACGCAAGACTATGATTCCGGTTGCGACCATTACACGACGCATCCAAGCCTTAGAAGATTCACTAAACCTAAGACTTCTCAATAGACACGCGCGTAAACTCTCTTTAACAGAGGCAGGCGAACGTTTCTTCAACGAATGCTCTCCGTTACTGCAACGTCTATCTTCTACTGCAGAAGAACTGACTGACGTTTGTAAAGGAGCTTCCGGTAAGATTCGCATTACGGCACCCTCAAACCTGACCAAGCGCATGATGATGCCGATGTTCAGTGAATTCATGACTCAATATCCTGATATTAATATTGAGCTGATGATGAACAACCAAGCCGATCAGCTTGATCCAACCGAGTGGGACGTGATTTTCAGAGTAGGTCCACAACGTGATTCAAGCCTAATCGCTCGAAAAATCAGTGAAGTAAAAGATATTCTTATCGCAAGTCCTGACTACCTAGCGAAGAACCCGGCACCAAGTCATGCAGAAGAGCTCGCGAATCATTCGCTACTTAAAGGCTATCCGCTGATTAAGTGGCAGCTGAGTAATTCAAATGAAGAGACTGTGGTGAATAGCGAGAAAGGCCGTTTCAACGCGAATGCGCTCAATGTCGTGAGACAAGCATGTTCAGAAGGCCTTGGTATCACCCTAATGCCCGACGTTATGATCCGCGAATACATTGAAGATGGCAGCTTAGTGCAAGTCTTAGAGGACTGGAGCGCTAACCCTCGTGATATTTACATGCTTTACAACCACAAAGACCACCTGCCAGAGAAGGTTAGATTGTTTATCGATTTTGTGATCGCATACCACATTCACTAAGATTCAATCCCCTTCCCAGCAAACAAAAAAACCAGAGTCGATGCTCTGGTTTTTTATTACTCATTTTTATGAGTACGCTAAGCGCCTTCGTTATGTAGCTCTAGGTTCGCGAGATCTTGTTGGATTTCACGCTCAACCTTTGAATCGTCATTACGTAAAGAGTCTAGGAAATCTAGGTACGCTTGGTCGATATCGCCCGTTACATACTCACCGTTGAATACGGATGTATCAAAACGAGAGATGTCTTGATTACCCATACCAACTGCAGAGATTAAGTCTGGTAACGTTTGGAAAATCAAAGCATCTGCACCAATCTGCTTACAAATCGTTTCGTTATCACGACCATGAGCAATTAACTCAGTCGCGCTCGGCATATCAATGCCGTAAACGTTCGGGAAGCGAACCTCCGGAGCGGCAGAAACCATGAAGACTTTGTTTGCACCAGAATCACGAGCCATCTCAATGATCTGCTCTGATGTTGTACCACGAACAATCGAGTCATCAACCAGTAGAACGTTCTTACCTTTAAACTCAGAACGAATCGCGTTGAGTTTACGGCGAACCGACTTCTTACGTTGTTGCTGACCAGGCATGATAAACGTGCGGCCAACGTAACGGTTTTTCACGAAACCTTGACGATATGGCTTATCAATCGCTTGAGCAATTCGTAGAGCAATATCATTTGATGTTTCAGGAATTGGAATAACCACGTCAATGTCTAGGTCTGCGTACTCTTCTTTAATACGCTTACCTAACATCTCACCCATCTCAACCCGTGCGCTGTAAACCGAAATTTTATCGATGAATGAATCAGGACGAGCAAAATAAACAAACTCGAAAATACATGGGTTTAGTTGTGGGTTGTCTGCGCATTGTTTAGTGAAAAGCTTACCATCGAATGTTGCATAGATAGCTTCACCAGGAGCAACATCGCGCATAAAATCAAAACCAACAGCGTCTAACGCTACTGACTCAGACGCAACCATGTACTCTGTTTTACCGTTAATTTCACGCTTACCAAGACACAGTGGACGAATACCATGTGGGTCACGGAATGCGATCATGCCGTGTCCGATGATCATCGCTGTCACTGCGTAAGCACCACGAATAGTGCGGTGCACGTTTGCAACTGCGCGGAAAACGTCGTCTGAAGTCACGTTACCTTTTACGGTATCGATCTCATGAGCCAATACGTTTAGTAGAACTTCAGAGTCAGAGGTTGTGTTGACATGACGGCGGTCTTTTTCGAACAACTTCTCACGAACTTCGCTTGCATTCGTTAGGTTACCGTTGTGCGCCAGCGTGATGCCAAATGGAGAGTTTACGTAGAAAGGTTGAGCTTCAGAAGCACTCGAACTTCCCGCTGTAGGATAACGAACATGACCAATACCCACGTTACCTTGGAGGCGCTGCATGTGTTTTGCTTCAAAAACATCTTTAACTAAACCGTTCGCCTTACGCAGACGAAAACGATTGCTTTCTATGGTACAAATACCTGCGGCATCTTGGCCACGATGCTGCAATACCGTTAAAGCGTCATAAATAGACTGGTTTACAGGTGTTGAACCCACGATTCCAACAATACCACACATGTCCTAATCCTCGATTTTCGACATTAACTGGCGCTAGAGCGCGCCAGATAAGAAACTAGATGTTGCTTGTAAATGCTCGAAGAACGGCGCAATGATTCGGCTAAACTCCGGAACCAATTGCGAATTCTTCCACCACTCAGAACTTGGGAATGCAGTAAACGCATCCATGAAAAACAACACTGCAGAAACAATCAAAACACCACGTAAGCCACCAAAGACGACACCGAGGATTCTGTCTGTACCCGACAGGCCTGTTTTCTGAACTAGTTGCCCGATGACATAGTTAACTAAGGCACCAACAACTAACGTTGCAACAAACAATGCTGCTATCGCAGTTCCGTTTCGAAACATCTCATCTTCAATATTGGTGAAGTACATTGCTAATTTAGCGTAGTACTGGCTAGCAATAAAAAATGCTCCAAACCAAATAACAAGTGACAACGCTTCTTTAGCGAAACCGCGAACTAAACTGATCACGGCAGAGAAGCCGATCACGCCTAAAATGACAAAATCTAACCAATTCATGAATTCTTCATCTTAAGTTGGCGCGCATTTTAACAGAAAAAATGCTGACGCAAACGTTTTCTTATGGATTTAACGGTTTAAATTTGAGCAATTGGCCTTTTGAACCCGTAATTTTTTCTAATTCCTTAATTTGTCGCTCAAGTTTGGATTTAGAAACATCCGGGCCAATAATTACTCGCGTAAATGTTTTTTCTTGCTTGGTATGAGCCTGATAACCACGCTTCTGTAAATCCTTAACAACGTTTTTTGCGTTGTCAGCATTCTTCAAAGCCATCAATTGAATAATCCAAGCACTGTCTTGGTATTCATTTTTTTCAGATACCGGCTTAACCACCACCGCCACTTTATCCGCTTCTTTGTTACTGGAAGCCGACGCAGTTTGCGTATTTGACTTATCAGTACGACCACTGTCAACCACTTGCTCAACCGGAGAGTCCGGCAGTGCAATCTGATCTTCAACAGGATCGAGCACTTCAAACACTTCAACATTACTATCAAGCTCAGGCTTAATCGGAATGCTTGCAAACTCTTCTTTATAGTGGAGCTTCTTACCATCCAGCACATCGGGCAATACAATCACGCCAATGGCCACTAAAATGATGGTGCCGACTAATCGGCTTTGGAATTTACTTGCCATTTAGTTTCCTTTTTTCTGCCAATGCTCCAACACTTCACCCACGGTATGGAAAGAACCGACAACCAACACAACATCGTCATCTATAACAGAAGCTAAAGCCGCTTCAAACGCTACAACAGGGTTTGAATACTGCTCTACACCTTCAGGTAAGCTTTGACACAATTCAGCGGCTGTTGCGGCTCGTGGGCCGTTCAGCGAAGCTGGGTACCAATGTGTTGTTATTGGAGCTAATACTTCCAATGTCGCGGGGATATCTTTGTCATGAAGCATGGCGACTACAACGTGTAAATTTTTGCCTGCGTACTTCTTCGCGACTTGCTGCGCAAAGTACTCAGCAGAATGCGGGTTGTGTGCTACATCAAGCACAATCACCGGTTGTTCGCTAATTTGCTGCATACGCCCAGGAAGCTGCGCATTCTTCATACCGTTAACAACGTTCACATCACTAATGCTTAGTTCTGAAGTACCTAATGCCATCAGCGCGGTGGCTGCGTTCGGCAGCGGTAAGCTCGGGATAGGTAGCGATTCTAACTGGAATGCACCACTGCGCCAGTTCCAAGTATCACCATCTACATCATAGGTGTATTGAATCCCTACTTGGTAGAACTCAGCGTTAATATCATCAGCGTGTGCCGCAACCGTAGCTGGTGGTTTGGGTTGACCACAGATAGCTGGTTTACCGCTACGATAAATGCCCGCTTTCTCAAAACCGATCACATTAATGTCATCACCTAGCCAGTCAACATGGTCGACAGCCAAGCTAGTAATCACAGAAACGTCATGCTCAACGATATTGGTCGCGTCTAAACGTCCGCCTAGACCCACTTCTAACAATACAACGTCAACCGCTTCGGTTTGAAAAGCACGTAACGCTGCTAAAGTGCCATATTCAAAAAAGCTAAGGCTGATTTCACCACGTTCTTTCTCAATGAAATCGAAAGACTGAACCATTTTTTGATCAGACAGATCTTTGCCATTGATACGAACACGTTCGTTGTAGCGAATTAAGTGAGGGGAGCTGTAGACACCAACAGAGTAACCAGCATCCAATAGAATAGCTTCCATGAGTGCACATGTTGAACCCTTGCCGTTGGTTCCAGCAACAGTAATAACATGTTGAGCAGGTTTGGTGAGGTTTGCCTTAGAGGCGACAGCTTGAACTCGGTCTAAACCAAGATCAATAGCGCTTGTGTGGATGTTTGATAAATAATCAAGCCACATCTCCAAAGAGGATGTGGCTTGAGGAATAGGTTGTTGACTCATCTAACTCATAACCATAATTAAGTAGGTTTGTTAGAAGGTACTTTACCCTTTTTCTGGCGCTTCTGGTACTTCATAAGCAGCTTCATTCGGTGAATCGTTCACAGAAACTACTAATGGTGAAGGCTGATTGGTCATTTTAGCAACAAGGCTTGCAACGCGCTGACGCATCTCACGACGGTCAACGATCATGTCGATAGCACCGTGGTCTAGTAGGAACTCACTGCGTTGGAAACCTTCAGGAAGGTCTTCACGTACAGTTTGCTCGATTACACGACGTCCAGCAAAACCGATAAGCGCTTTTGGTTCACCGATATTGATATCGCCAAGCATTGCTAAACTTGCAGAAACGCCACCCATTGTTGGATCAGTCATTACTGAAACAAACGGTAGGCCTTTCGCAGATAGACGCTCTAGAGCAGCACTGGTTTTTGCCATTTGCATGAGAGACATCAATGCCTCTTGCATACGAGCACCACCACTTGCCGAGAAACAAACTAAACCACAGTTGTTCTCAATAGCTGCATCTACCGCTTTCACAAAACGAGCACCAACAACAGAACCCATTGAGCCGCCCATAAATGAGAACTCAAAAGCACACGCAACGATAGGTAAACCAAGCAGTTCGCCTTTCATTGCAACTAATGCGTCTGTTTCACCACTGTTCTTTTGAGCAACAGAGATACGTTCTTTGTAACGCTTAGAGTCTTTAAACTTCAGCTTGTCTTGTGGCTCAAGATCAGTACCTAGTTCAACACGCTCACCTTTGTCTAGGAATGTATCCAGACGGCGACGTGCTTTCATACGCATGTGATGGTCACATTTTGGACATACTTCTAGGTTACGCTCTAGTTCAGCATGGTAAAGAACCTGCTCACAAGAAGTACATTTAGTCCAAACACCCTCAGGGATTGACGCTTTACGAGATGTTACGATGTTGCTTTTTTCTAAAATCTTTTCAAGCCAACTCATGGAAGACCTTTTTGTTTCGATTCCTCCGCTTGATTGCGAAAGAAATAAATTTGGGAATTATGCCGGGAATTAAAGCACATAAAACAGCGACTGTAGATAAAAAACTGGTTGTACCTATTTTCCGTGACTATTTTACGCACGAAACCGTAATATTTTTTGAACCTAAGTCTCACATTTAGTTCAAATTATCCGGCAAAAATAGAGGGCCAATAGGCTCTCTTGGTAGTCCAAAATGTTCAGGATAATCAACATCTACTAAGTATAAGCCTTCCGCTTTCGCTGTCGCGCCTGCCACTTTTCGATCTTTAGCCTCTAAAAGCCACTGAATCCACTCTGGTTTTTGATCACCTTTACCTACCGCAATTAGGCTACCAGTAATATTCCTCACCATATGGTGAACAAACGCATTCGCTTTAATATCGATCACTATGTAATGCCCATGACGAGTCACGTTTAAGTGAATCATGTTTCTCCATGGGCTACGAGATTGACAATGTGTTGCCCTGAACGAAGTAAAGTCATTCTCACCAAGTAAGTACTGACCCGCTTCATGCATCTTTTTCTCATCAAGGTGACCATGGTAATGGCTCACACCTGAATTCAAAATGCCAGGACGTAGAGCATGGTTAAAGATAATGTAGCGATAACGGCGTGCTGTTGCAGAAAAACGAGCATGGAAATCCTCATTCACTTCTGTTGCCCAACGAACGGCAATATCTTTTGGCATGTTGGCATTTGCGCCCATTGTCCATGCAACCATTTTACGATCGACATTAGTTTCAAAGTGAACGACTTGTCCCGTACCGTGGACACCGGCATCTGTGCGACCAGCACACATAACTTCTACAGGGTGATTCGCGACAACTGAAAGAGCCTTTTCCAATTCTTCTTGGACACTTTTCACGTCTCGTTGGCGCTGCCAACCAAAGTAGTGGGTACCGTTATATTCAATACCTAAAGCAATTTTCATGTTCTTGTTCTCTTTGAAAATGGGCGAGAAGTATATACGGAAATGAGTGCTAGCCCAAATAGGATGGGGCTAAAACTTCAATAAACAATCACTACCGCCTAGACGGTGGTTTTAGCAAGCTAAATAAAATAGACGCTAACTGTATCGCCCTAAAATAAAGGGTAGCCAACGCTACCCTTTATAATTTTTTGAATTTATCGACCGTTTAACGTATCGATAAGATTCTTTGCCTCTCGACGAATATCATCACTGCCGTCAACGATAGCCTCTTCTAGAAGCTTAATTGCACCTTGTGAGTCACTCATCTCGATGTAGATTTTAGCCAAATCGAGCTTACCAGCGGCTTCTGCGTTGCTATCGACATCGTAATTACCAATGTCACCGATAACGTCTGGGAATTCATTTAGGCCAACATCTAGCTTCAACTCTTCGTCATCTGGATTAATCGCGTCTTCGCCTTCTTGCTCAACTTGAGCCATCAGCTCATCAATCGTCATGTATTGCTTATCACGACCTTTATCTGACTCGGTTAAGTTGTCTTGTTGAGCCCAATTCTCTTGTTTGATTTTTGGTTCAGCTTGTTGATCTGCCGACGCCCAAATCTCCTGTTGATCATCAGGCACATCATTATGCATGCTAGATTGCTGCTCAGGAGCTAGGTTGAAGCCTTTCCAGTCTTCGCCGCCAACTTCAAGCATGGCGTCAATATCGAGCCCTGCACTATCAATCGATGTAGCATCCAGTGGCTTGTCGAACATGCTGTCGACAGAGTCTTGAACATCTTCAGAAAGTAATTCAGCTAATGCTGTCTCATCAAAATCCTCAAAACCTTCTAACAGATCGTCTTGAACTGTTGTAGGCACTGAGCTTAACTCAGAAGGTACCGGGCTTAATTCTGACGGAGAATCGAGTGATTCATCAGGTTGTGTGAAACTAGTCAAATCAGACTCTTCTGCACCTGGGAAGCCTTCTGCGTCTGAGAAATCTTCTGTATCCGAGAAGTCATCACCATGACTAAAACTCTGCGGGTTTGAAAATAAATCATGCAGCGCATCTTGTTCTTCACCCTGTGGGCTGAAAGAAGTCAGTGGCGTTGGTTTCTCAGCAAACGCATCGGAGATAGCTTCGTCTTCACCGTATTCCGGCAAATCAAACTCATCGAGCTCTACGCCTTGCTCTTCCGCTACAGGCTCACCACTGCTTTGTTCGATGTCATCTAAGACTGAATCCGCTTTTGCGCTCTCTTCATCGTATTCAGGCAGGTCAAGGTCATCGAACTCAAACTTTTCGGACTCTGGAGCAAGATCTTGCTCTAACTGCGCTTCATCCGGTTCGCTAACCACTTCCGCCAACGCATCTTCTTCGCCAAACTCTGGAAGCTCTAAATCATCAAACGAGAACTCGTCTTCGCCTTCTTGCCCTAAAATTTCTGCTTGTTTCGTTTCTTCAACTTGAGGAGCCGTTTCAGCTTGAGGCTCAGGTGTTGATTCTGATTCTGGGTCTAATTGAGCATCAACAATAGGGACTTCTGACTCCGTTGTTACTTCAGCATCCGCTTCTGCCAAGGCATCTTCTTCACCAAACTCTGGAAGATCAAAATCATCAATCGAGAACTCATCTTCGCCTTCTTGATCTACCGCTTCAGCTTGTTCCGTTGCTTCTACTTGAAGTTCGGTTTCAACTTGTTGTGCAGCTTCAACTTGCGGTTCATGGTCTAACTGAGGTTCAACAGCAGGAACCACAGGCTCTTCCGCTACTTCATCAACTTGTGCCAATGTTTCTTGTTGAGCCGTATCATCTTCAATCAGCCAATCATCGTCTTCTGGCACACCGAATTCATTTGGAACGATCTCTGGCATATGTGCAGCACGAACTGGCTCTGGCTCTGGCTCTGGCTCTGGCTCTGGCTCTGGCTCTGGCTCTGGCTCTGGCTCTGGCTCTGGCAAGGATTCAACGACATCTTCAAACTGATCGCTACCTTGGATTTTCGGTTCAAAGTCAAAATCAGAGGCAACATTCGCAGGCGACTCTACATCGTCTATAGCTTCGGCTAACCAGTCTTCAACCGTCTCTTCATCATCTTCAGAGAGATCATTTAAAGACGATGGCGATACTTGCTCTTCATAACTAGCAGCGATGTCTTCACGCTGTTCTTGGGCGTCGGCTTCTTTCGGCTCTGGTTCTGCTTCTTGTTGTACAGTTTCTTCTTGAACTCGCTCTTCAAAAACTGGTTTGTCAAAATCAGAATTCTCAGAGAGCAGTGAGTCGATATCCAGTTCATCATCTTCAACCGATGATGCGGTTTCTTCAGCGGATACTATTTTTTCCGCTGACACTTCGTTGCTGTCTGAAAGAGACGCTTGCTCTGGTTCAACCGCATTTTCAATTAATGACTCAACAGGCTCTTCTGTCGCTGGCAATAAATCATTGTCATCAGAAGTCATTAACTCATCAATCAATGCTTCGTCTGTTGTTTCTAGCGAGTCATCAAGTAAAGCATCTGTTGCCGGTGCGACACCGAACAAATCATCGATAAAGTCATCACGATTAAAGGCTTCATTATTTTCTGGCTTAACGTCTGCACTGTCTTGAATCACTTCCGAATCTAACGATTCATCACTAATGACTTCAGCTTGTGGTGTTGCACTAATGTCCGATGCTTGCTCAGACTCAGCTTCAGGTGTTTCTGAGGTTAACGGAGTAAGTTCGACGTCTGAATCCTTTTCGGACTCATCGCTGGCGTTGTCAAAACCAAAGGCTTCGTCTAACTCTTTATCAAACGCCTTCTCTTCAGGTTCAAGTTCGTCTTCAATGCCACTTGTCAGTAGATCATCAAATGGGTCTAAAGAGTCTGAATCTTGTTCATCGGTTTCACCGACTGATAGATCATTACCTAGCAGTTCATCTAACGTCTCGTCACCTTCGACGGCAACTTGAGCATCATTGGCGTCTTCGTCTAGAAAATCATCTAGTAAGTCTGTGCTCTCGGCATCGAGTTCAAAGTCATCATCAGAATCATCAATCAACTCATCCAAGGTTTCAGTACTGTCTTCCGAAATATCTAGCTCATCATCGGTCGACAAGCCTGAGAGTTCTTCGAGTTCAGATAATGAGTCAAAACCTAGAGGATCACTCTCAGAATCATCATCCGATTCATCTTCCAACATATCATCTAGGAGATCTGTTGAATTACTGAGATCAACATCATCCCCTGTCAATTGCTCATCGAGCAGGTCGACACTGCCTTGAGTTTCTTCACTTTCGGTTGGCAGATCAAACTGAGAAAGGATGTTATCGATATCATCATCAGACGCCAAAGCGCTGTTTAGATTCTCAGCAACCTCGTCATCATTATCGAGATTCACAGGCTCATTGACTTGATCGTTCTGAGCCGCAACCTGAGCGAAGATGTCATCAATATCAAATTCATCGTTGCTCACGCCCGCAGGTGCAGTATCGCTCTGTTGTTCAGAGATAAGCGCATCAATGTCAAAATCATCGGTTGCTGATGTGTCGGTATTAGAAATCGAATCACTTTGCTCTTCTGAGATTAAAGCATCAATATCGAAGCTATCATCATCTTCATCATCAAGCGCAAATAGATCATCTAATAGAGATTGGTCTAGTTCGTTAGAGCCTAGATCTTCAGTCTCAGAATCCTGTGATAGTAGCGATTCAATATCTTCATTCGACATTGAGTTATCATCTGAAAGATCAAAATCGGCCTCATCAGAACCGAGTTCGCTTTCTGATGTTTTATCGAGTGCACGCTCCATCTCTTCAAGACCAAGCGCCTTGTCATCGCCATTGACACTAATGCCGTTGCTGCTGTCTAACTCCAGATCATCGAAGTTAGTGTCTAAGTCACCATTTTCGCCAATACTCGCAAATGGGTCATCATCGTCATCATCGAGATTAAAATCGAGATCAGAATCATCTAAACCTGCAAATACATCTTCTTCAGGCGATGCTTGGTCATCAAATAACTTATCAGCATCATCTTCATTGCCAAATTGTTCATCGTCTAAAGACAATTCATTATCAAAGTCGTCCATCTCGTCGCCTAAAGCGATAGGCGCGACGCTACTTGCATCTGATTGAATTGGTTGGTCTTGTGTCGGCTGCTGCTCATCATTTTTAGAACTGCGCCCCAACAAAATCACTATGATAAGACCAAGTAGAAGGCCTGGAATAACCGCAAGAGCAGTAACTAACCAGCCATTTGATAACAATTGATCCATGGCACTTGGAGCCATTTTTGCAATCTCAGCGTTCTTTCTACGCTCTTCATCAAGCAGCTTTTCCACTTCGCTACGAATGCGGTCTTCATCACTAAGTTCTGTTTTTAGCTCATCCACTTCCAATTGAACATTCGACAACATCAGACGAAGTTGATGGTTTTTCTCTTCAAGTGACAATAGCTCAGTTTCTGAAAGCTCTAGCTGTTTCTCTAACTTATTCACCTCTCGGGTTGGAGCCGATTGAGCTTGAGATGATTGAGTTGGAGACAATGGCTTTTTAGCGGCTTCAGTAGTGCTTACTTGCTTAGCAAGAGCAACATTTTTTGCATCAGAACTCGACGCTTTTGGTTTTGAAGCGACAGGCTTACTTGCAGGAGCATCGAGCTTAGCAAGGTGCGTATTCATGATGTTAACGGCTTGCTGTGTAGAACTTGCACGTGCTTGCTCTAAAGAAGGCACTCGTAAATTACTGGCAGGCAGCAAGCTGTGGATATTCTGGTTTTCAAACGCTTGTGGATTTAGACGATAAATAGCCAACAAGGTTTGCTGAACTGAAACGGAATTATCAGGGCGTAACTTTGAGGCAATTGACCACAATGTTTCCGACCCCAAAGTTGGGCCGTAAAAACGAGAAGGCCCAGCACGATTCAATTGTGCTCTTTGAAGAGGTTCGGAAAACGTAGGCGCTGATTGTATCTGGCCATTAGGCCCTACAACTCGAATGGAATCTGCACGAACAACGGAAATCTGAGTCGCCATGAGAATGGCAAAAGGCATTAACCACGGCTTGAAAAATTGAAACATAAAAGGCTCAGCTAGGTGCTTAAATTCGAATAAATTGATGAACTGTTAAATATATCGGATAAACGACGTAAAGCTATAGAGATGAAAACAAAAAATGTGTTGCAGCGACAATATTCGCAGCAATTTCACACAATTTGACTAACAATATTTTCAATCGATTAAAAAAGCCCCACTAAAAGAGTGAGGCTTGTTTATCAAAGCAGTGAAGCTTAGAAGTAATCGCGAATCAGAACTTCAGCGATTTGAACTGCGTTTGTTGCTGCGCCTTTACGAACGTTATCAGCGACAACCCACATGTTCACACCGCTGTGATGGCTGATGTCGTTACGAATACGACCAACCATTACGTGGTCTTTACCACCAGCATCACGAACCTGAGTTGGGAAATCTAGAGCTTGGAAAACTTCTACGCCTTCCGTGTTCTCTAGAAGCTGAACCACTTGCTCTGCACCGATTGGCGCGCGAGTTTCAATGTGTAGAGACTCTGCGTGACCGTAGAATACTGGTACGCGAACACAAGTCGGGTTAACCGTGATTGATGAATCAGCAAAGATCTTTTGAGTTTCCCAAACCATCTTCATTTCTTCACGTGTGTAGCCGTTCTCTGTAAATTCATCAATTTGAGGAATACAGTTGAACGCGATCTGCTGTGAGAACGCTGACTTGTCAGCTGGCATACCGTTAAGAAGCTTAGCCGTTTGACCTGCTAGCTCATCGATACCCGGCTTACCTGCACCAGACACAGATTGGTAAGTTGAAACGTTAATACGCTCAAGACCCACTTCATCGTGAATCGGTTTAAGTGCTACTACCATCTGAATAGTAGAACAGTTCGGGTTCGCAATGATGTTGCGGTTACGGAACTCAGCAATCGCTTCAGGGTTCACTTCAGGCACAACTAGAGGAACATCGTATTCGTAACGGAAACGTGAGGTGTTATCGATAACAACCACACCTTCGTCAGCGGCGATTGGAGCCCAACGTTCTGAAAGCTCGCTACCTGCAGAGAAAAACGCAATATGTACTTGAGACCAATCGAAGTCTTCTACGTTTTGTACTTGTATTGTTTTGCCGTTAAAACGGGAAGTTTTGCCTTCACTACGTTCA
>NZ_CH902611.1:140049-150027 GCF_000153005.1 Vibrio sp. MED222
CCGCTACGTGAGTGTGCAAAGCGAGCAACGGAAGAAGTTCAAAGTCGACTTCAGGTTCAAACTCAAATACATCAAGAACGGCAGTGAAACCATCGGCTTTTGCAAGCGAGCTTTTAACGCTTGGTTATCAACAACTGGGCCACGAGCCGCATTAATCAGAATTTGATCAGCACGTAAATTGTTCAGTACTTGCTCATTGATCAAATGATGCGTTGGGAACTCACCTGTCTTAGTGATTGGCGTATGCAGAGTGATGACGTCTGACTGCTCAAGCAGAGTATCTAGCTCAGTAAATTCGCGAGTATCACCCTCTTGCTGTTTTAGAGGATCGTTCAGCAGAACTTTAATACCAATACCTTCAAGGCACTTTGCTAAATAGCTACCCACTTGGCCACAGCCGATAATACCGACCGTTTTTTCGAATACAGAGAAACCTTGCTGCTGAGCCAACACCATCATCGCGCTGAACGCGTACTCAGCCACACCCACCTTGTTACAGCCTGGGGCTGCAGTAAAGAAAATGCCACGTTCTTTCATCAATTCTTGGTCGACATGATCCATACCTGCCGTCGCTGTGCCGACAAACTTCAGCTTGTTGGCTTTGCTGATCAATGACTCGTTCACCTTGGTGACAGAGCGAATCATCAAAGCGTCTACGTCAACTAGGTCGTCAGCCGTTAATGTGCGACCAGACTTCATTGTCACTTCCCCTAGCTGGCTAAAAAGCGCTTCAGCATAAGGCATATTTTCGTCGATTAAGATTTTCATTTGGCGAGTACTTTTGTTGGGGTCTATCGACCTAAATGTGAATTGAAATGATTGTGCAAAATTCCACACACGGTGTCGAGTAGCAATTGGAATACATTATAAATAAAGGGCTGAATCGCCTAGTCTGCACAAACAAGAACAGAAATAAGAACCAAGACCTAAAATCAAAAAGCAAAAGTCAGAAGACTAAAACGAAAAATGCCCGATTGAATAAACAATCGGGCAAACATCCAGAACAAAAGGATCCTATCTCGCTCTCCAGGAGACAGAGTCTTGCGTCTGTTCAACCAGTACTAACCAAAGCCAGTACTGATCAAGCTCTGGAAACCTTTCAACTTCTAAATCTTGATTTAAAAAGCTATTTTCTAAAGCGAAGCTTACAAAGCTAGGGTTAAAAAACACGCTTAAAACCATATTTATAAAAGCTATGTTCTGATGGTCATGATTACTGGGTGACCTGTGCGTGTTGAATCAGCACTCACGTCACCCATTAACGATTAACCTTTTATTAATTTAACCTTAGCTTCAATTAGCCTTGGTATTTTTTGATTACTAGCGTTGCGTTCGTACCGCCGAAACCAAAGCTGTTAGACATAACCGTTGTTAGCTCTTGTTCACGAGCTTCGGTTACGATGTCTAGGCCTTCGCCCGCTTCGTCTAGGTTTGCAACGTTAATGCTTGGTGCGATGAAGCCGTTATCAAGCATTAGCGTTGAGTAAATTGCTTCGTGTACACCAGCCGCACCTAGAGCGTGACCTGTCATCGCTTTAGTTGCTGAGATTGCAGGGCTGTTGCCGCCAAAGACTTCTTGGATTGCGCCAAGTTCTTTAACGTCACCTACAGGAGTTGAAGTACCGTGAGTGTTCACGTAGTCAACGCCATCAACGTTTTGCATTGCCATCTTCATACAACGAACCGCGCCTTCACCAGAAGGAGCAACCATGTCGTAGCCATCTGAAGTTGCGCCGTAACCCACGATCTCACCGTAAATTTTTGCGCCACGAGCAACAGCGTGCTCAAGTTCTTCGATAACTAGCATACCGCCGCCACCAGAGATAACGAAACCGTCACGGTCAGCATCGTAAGTACGAGAAGCCAATTCTGGAGTGTCGTTGTACTTAGTAGAAAGTGCGCCCATTGCGTCGAACATCATAGTCAGAGACCAATCTAGTTCTTCACCGCCACCAGCGAATACTACGTCTTGCTTACCAAGTTGGATAAGCTCCATTGCGTGACCGATACAGTGTGCAGATGTTGCACATGCAGAACTCATAGAGTAGTTCACACCGCGGATTTTGAAAGGTGTTGCTAGACAAGCAGAAACCGTAGAAGCCATTGTACGTGGAACCATGTATGGGCCAACGCGCTTCACGCCTTTTTCACGGATGATGTCTACTGCGTTTACTTGGTTTAGAGATGAAGCACCACCTGAACCCGCTACGATACCCGTGCGGTCATTAGATACTTGATCTTCAGTTAAACCAGAGTCAGCAATTGCTTGCTCCATTGAAAGATAAGCGAATGCCGCTGCATCACCCATAAAGCGCATTTTTTTGCGATCGATATGGTCAGCAGGGTTCATTTTTAGGTTACCCCAAACTTGAGAGCGCAAGCCATTTTCCTTGAACTGCTCTGAAGCGGTAATACCTGATTTACCCTCTTTCAGTGATGCTAAAACTTCTTCGACGTTGTTACCGATACTTGAAACAATACCCATACCGGTGATTACGACTCGTTTCATGTGACATTCCTATAATTCTAAATTCAGCTAGATGATAACTAAGAAGCCTAACAAAAGTGGTCAGCTTTCCTAGAAATTCGTACAATCCCTACCAACATATCGCTTCAAATCACAAAATGATAGATTTTATGACTTCAATTACTAATGCAGAGCTGGAATGGAATGAGTCTGGCACGCCAGTTTCAGACCAATTTGACGACGTTTACTTCTCTAATGTTAACGGTTTAGAAGAAACTCGCTACGTCTTTTTAAAACAAAACCACCTTCCAGAGCGTTGGGTTGAACATCAACAACGCCGTTTTGTGATTGCTGAAACCGGTTTTGGTACAGGTTTAAACTTTCTCGCAGTCTGGCAATGGTTCGATGCTTTTCTTAAAGATAACCCACAAGCTACGACCAAAGAGTTACATTTCATCAGTTTTGAAAAATATCCTTTAAATAAAGATGATCTAATCAAAGCGCACCAATCGTGGCCAGAATTAGCGGAGTATGCGACACAACTCCAAGAACACTACCCGATTGCCCTGCCCGAATGTCACCGCATTGTGTTAGGCGATGGTGCTATCACGCTTGATTTGTGGTTTGGTGATATTAAGGATTGTATGCCAAACGTGCCGACCCCTCGCAAAGGTTTAGTCGATGCGTGGTTCTTAGATGGCTTTGCTCCAAGCAAAAACCCTGAAATGTGGAATCAAAACCTATTCAACGGCATGGCCAAACTGGCAAAGCAAGATTGCAGCTGCGCCACCTTCACCGCAGCAGGCTTCGTTCGCCGTGGGCTGATTGAAGCCGGCTTTGAAATGAAAAAGGTTAAAGGCTTTGGTACTAAGCGAGAAATGATTGCAGGCCGACTTGGCGAAAAGCGCGCTCACACCAACATCAAACCTTGGTATGGCCTAGCTCAACACAGTAATTCACAAGATATAGCCATTATCGGTGGTGGTGTCGCCAGTGCTGCATTAGCCAAAACGCTAAGCCGACGTGGTAAAAACATCACCCTTTATTGTGAACACCCACAAGCTGCGGGCAATGCCTCAGGTAACAACCAAGGTGCCATTTATCCGCTACTCAGCGAAGCGACATCTAATGTTTCAAGAATATTTGGTCCGGGCTTATTGTTTGCCCGCCAATTTATTAATCAAGCAGCACAATCAGTAAACTTCGATCACAATTGGTGTGGCGTGAACATTTTGATGTGGGATGAAGGCTCCACTAAAAAGCTCAATCGCATGTTAGAAGGCAATTTCCACACAGATCTGATTCAGCGTTTAACGCCAGAGCAAGCCAACGAAAAGATTGGCTTACCAGTCGATAAAGAGAGTGTCTACTTTCCACTGGGAGGTTGGTTAAGCCCTCTCCAACTGACTCAAGGTTTGATTGGCAGGTTAGAAGAGACCAACCAAGTGAGCGCGCACTATCAACATCAAGTGACTCAACTTGAGTGGCTCGAAGTTGAACAACAATGGCAACTCACCATTGAGACACCACAAGGTGAGATTCAAACCAAGCACGACCAAGTAGTTGTCGCGAACGGACACAAGTTCACTCAGTTTGAGCAGACTCAGCCTGTACCTCTAACTCCAGTTAAAGGCCAAGTGAGCCATATTCCGACCACGGAAAGTCTCAGCCAGCTAAAAACCGTGTTGTGCTTTGATGGCTATCTTACGCCGCAGAATCCAAACAATGCTCATCACTGTATTGGTGCCAACTATGACAAAACCAATATAGACCAAGAATTTGATATTGAGGTTCAGCAGCACAATGGCGATCGCCTACATGGGTCGCTGCCAGACCAAAAGTGGACAAAAGATGTCGACACCAGTGGCAACCTAGCGCGCCAAGGCATCCGCAGCGTAAGCCGTGACCACCTTCCGTTTGTCGGAAACGTTGGCGATTTTGAATCAATCAAAGAACAGTACCAAGACCTGCACAACTTCAACCCGCAACGTCACTCTGTTGATGATGTTCAAACGGTAGCAAGCTTCCCTAACCTATACTGCTTTATCGGGCTAGGCTCACGTGGCTTGAGCTCTGCGCCATTATTAGCTGAAGTGTTAGCATCGCAAATTTGTGGCGAACCGCTTCCCTTACCTGTCGATGTGCTTGAAGCGATTCACCCAAGCAGAATGTGGGTGCGCAGACTGCGTAAAGGTAAGGCATTAACGGCTGGATGGGTTGCAGACAAGCACTCTAAATCAAATTCATAGTTTCTAGTTCAGCTATTCTGAAGTTTCTGAAGTTTCTGAATATCAGAAATATCTAAGGCTAAAAGCTAGAAAGCCCGAGCGACATTATGTCACTCGGGCTTTTTGTTGTTCGTGTTGATCTAAACTGATGTTCTAAATTGAACGATGTTTACAGCTTAGCAACCGCATCTTTGATCTGCTGAGCAATCTCTTCGTTGCTGATAGCGCCAGACTCAAAATCAAAGTTATCGTAGAAGCTAGGCACTGAAAGCGATGCTTTAACGTTACCACCAAAGTACGGAGCCGAACCAGTTGCTGCGCCAAGTACTGTTTGTGCGCCACCAGGGCCTGGTGATGTCGCTAAGTAAACCGCAGGTTTCTCGCCAAATACTGAACGCTCAATGCGTGTCGCCCAGTCAAATAGGTTTTTGTACGCCGCTGGGTAGTGGCCGTTGTGCTCAGCGAAAGAGATAACAAATGCGTCAGCTTCTGCTAGGTCACGTAAGAATGCTTGAGCACCTTCCGCTTGGCCAATCTCTTTTTCAGTGTCTTCACTGAACATAGGAACGTTGTAATCGTTGATGTTTAGAACTTTGACTTCAGCACCTTCAATCAAGTTAGCTGCGTAAGTTGCTAGAGTTTTGTTGATAGAGGTAGAGCTGGTGCTTGCGCCAAATGCGATAACTTTCATGATGTGACCTTTTCTGTGATTCCGTTAAGTGGGATTAGAATAACGTAGTCAGAAAATGGAACCATCACAAGGATTGAACGGACTCATTCAAAAAATTCGAATGAGTCTCAAATTATTGGTTCGCTCAAAAATGAGGAGGGAGAATTGTGAGCGAATAGCGCTAGACGAATAATGCTAAACGACTAAAATTAAGCTTGGTTTTGCAGCTCAACCCAAAGGTCATTAACGATCGTACGATCGGCTGGCGTCAATTCAGAACGTGCGTCTTCTAGGCTCTTCTCAATACGCAACTTAACTTCTGCTACGTCTTCAATGCCGTCTTCTTCACATGAAGCTACTGAAAGAGAAATATGACCACGTAAGTAACCACCAGCAAACAGTTCATCATCTGATGCGTTTTCAATGCGAGCATCAATTAATTCAAGTAGTTTTTCTTCAAATTCGATAATCATAATATTCTCTTATTTCACAATAAATTGGCTAGTACATAAAGGTTCTACATCGTAGAAGCTGCGTAATGCTTCAGAGAGCATTTTCACGCGAGGCGGCAGACCAGCTTCAAAGATACCCATGACTTCGCTGTGTACTTTATTCATAAAGGCCAAACGATCTGGCTCAAAATCGCCGTGTAGATTGTCACAGCTAACATTAAAAGGAAAGCCTGCGCTGGTCGCAATGATCCATTCATACGCTTGTGGGCGAATTTCCACTTTTTCAAACTCAGCTTGAACCGACTCAGTTCGGCCATCAGGCTCATACCAGTAACCAAAATCTTCCAATAAGCGACGCTCAGGACCAGCCACACACCAGTGCGCTATCTCGTGAAGTGCTGAAGCATAAAAGCCACGAGCAAAAACGATACGGTGATGAGGAATCTCCTCATCGGCTGGCAGGTATATAGGCTCGTCCGCTCCCAGTTCTAGCTTAGTATTGAAGCTCTCGAAAAAGGTTTGATTGAAAATGTCGATGATGTCTGGGTATTCGTGTGTCATAAGATCAAATTTAAGTAAAAAGAACTGGGGCATTTTGCGTTTTTTTAAGCGCTCGGTAAAGCCCTATCACTGGCAATGACATTAGGTTGATCATAATACTTTACGATGACAATCGATTGCTGCTCCCAGATTACACCACTTTGAGGTGAATGATTAGTTTAGCTAATCTGAAATGCCTATTCACGGTACAAATATTCATTCGTCAATCAGTGTTTTTACTACTACACTCGCGCTTCATTTTTATATCCCTATGGCCTATAAGACTCCAATTTATAGACCTAAATTATAGAGTTACAGCAATGCTACTAAGTGTTTTGTATATCATTGGCATCACGGCAGAAGCCATGACCGGTGCTCTCAGTGCTGGCAAACAAAAAATGGATTGGTTTGGTGTAATGCTGGTTGCGAGTGCAACGGCAATTGGCGGAGGTACAGTAAGAGATATTTTACTCGGCCATTACCCTTTAGGCTGGGTTGAAAACCCCCAGTACCTGGCGATCACTTGTATTGCTGGTGTTATCACAACGGGATTAGCCAAATGGGTAATCAAGCTAAAAGGCTTGTTCATTCGTTTGGATGCGCTGGGGCTTATCGTATTTAGTATCATTGGTACTAAAGTAGCGATGACCATGGGTCTGCACCCAATGATTTGTATGGTGTCTGCATTAGTGACTGGCGTGTTTGGTGGCCTACTGCGCGATCTTATCTGTCGTCAAACGCCACTAGTCTTGCATGAAGAGTTGTATGCATCTGTCGCCCTTGTCGCTTCAGGCTTGTACTTAGGTCTTCTTGAACTAGGCATAAACGATGTGACCGCGACGATCGTGACATTGGTTGTAGGCTATTTACTGCGCATGGCAGCAGTGAGATTCAAATGGCGCTTGCCTTCGTTCCAGCTTGATCCGGAAAGCTCTGTGCATTAGATAATATATTCTCAATGACGCAGAATATAAAAAGGGTTGCTTCATTACGAAGCAACCCTTTTTGGTTTCTCTCAAATCAGTTTCAAATCTGTTCTGAATAAAACGAAGCAGAACTAGATTTTTGGCGTTTCTGTTGTCACACCAAAGTTTTGACCACGGTGACGCAGTAAGTGGTCAAGCAACACGATAGCCAGCATCGCTTCAGCAATAGGCACTGCACGGATACCAACACATGGATCGTGACGGCCTTTAGTGATTAACTGCGTTGCTTCACCGTCTTTAGTGATCGTGTCACCAGGAACGGTAATGCTTGATGTTGGTTTAAGCGCAATGCTTGCCACAATATCTTGGCCAGTAGAAATACCACCTAAGATACCGCCAGCATGGTTGCTGCTGAAACCTTCCGGAGTTAATGGATCACGGTGTTCACTACCGCGTTGATTAACGACATCGAAGCCATCACCAATCTCAACACCTTTCACCGCATTGATGCTCATTAGAGCGTGCGCGATGTCTGCATCTAGACGATCAAAGATTGGCTCACCAAGGCCTACAGGCACTTTAGTCGCAACTACTTGAATCTTCGCACCGATCGAGTTGCCTTCTTTTAGCAAATCACGAATCAGTTGATCAAATTCAGGTACTTTGTCGGCATCAGGACAGAAGAAAGCGTTGTTTTCGATCTCGTTCCAATCCACTTTATCAATTGAGATATCACCCATTTGAGAAAGATAAGCTTGGATTTCAACACCAAATTCTTGCTTAAGGTATTTCTTCGCAATCGCACCTGCCGCAACACGCATTGCAGTTTCACGAGCAGAAGAGCGACCGCCACCTCGGTAATCACGCACACCGTATTTTTGATGGTAGGTATAATCAGCATGGCCAGGGCGGAACTTGTCTTTAATTTCGGAATAGTCTTTAGAGCGTTGGTCTGTATTTTCAATCAATAGACCAATAGAAGTACCCGTAGTCTGGCCTTCAAATACACCGGATAAAATCTTTACTTCATCCGCTTCACGGCGAGCCGTTGTATAACGAGAAGTACCTGGGCGACGACGATCCAAATCTCTTTGAAGGTCTGCTTCGGTAATTTCTAATCCTGGTGGGCACCCATCTACGATACATCCTAGTGCGATACCGTGACTTTCTCCGAACGTAGTCACGCGGAAATGTTGTCCGATACTGTTTCCTGCCATTACTTCCTCTAAATCAGCCATTGAGCAGAAGGTTTGATTCCTAAACCTACGGGCTAACAGCTTTACTTGTCTATTCTTCGTGAATTCATATTGGCTTTATTACCAAATGATGTAAACCCCAAAAAACCAACAATTTTAACTTTCTATTACATGAGCCGAATGAAATGAATAACGAGGGGAAATGAGTGGTGCTTTAAAGTGGTGATTTTGAATAGTTTCATGGCCAGTTAACAAAGGTTAATGAACTCGGTTTGAATACTCTCTATGTTGTAGCCCAAAATAATAAGGAGAAAAGTGATGATCGAGTGGAGAGTTAAAAAATTTTCGGAGCTGTCTGTTCAAGAGCTCTATGATTTCTTACAGCAAAGAGTCGATATTTTTATCGTCGATATGAACACACCCTATAGTGATCTAGACGGCAAAGATAGCCATCCAGAAACCTATCACGTCATGGGTTATGAGAACGGGCAACTAGTAGCTTACAGTCGAATTATGGCTCAGAAGCTTGGATACCCAGTAGATGTTCTCCCTCTGCTTGATTCTGATGCGGATGATGTTTGTATCGGGCGAGTGATCGTAGCAAAGGGTTATCGCGGTAAACAGATTGGTAACCAGCTGATGCAAGTAAGCTTTGATACGACCCGCGAGGTGTATCCTGACTGTTCAATTTTTATTTCGGCACAAGCACACCTCAAAAACTACTATGGTAAATTCGGCTTCAACGTTGTCACCGACGGTTATTTGGAAGATGGGTGCAGTATGTTAGGTCTTAGATATACCCCACAGCTAGTGGCCGTTTAGCAAAAGACAAAAGACAGAGGCATCGAAATACAAAACATGGTTTTGATAGATTAAGTCGTTCTGAAATGCAAAAAACCCGACAACTCAGAGAGTTATCGGGTTTCTTTAAATAGTGGTACGCCCTGAAGGATTCGAACCTTCGACCACCTCCTTAGAAGGGAGGTGCTCTATCCAGCTGAGCTAAGGGCGCGCTACAGGGAAGGATTATACGAATTCGAATCAGTAAAGCAACGGCTTTATGTAACATTCGGATCCAAGTGAGTAAAAAAAGTGCAATAGGATTATAAGTGTTGGAAAATAGAACAAAGCAAACGTTTGCTTGATGGTAATCAAAAAGATTTTCTGGAATAATGCGCCAAAAACATCAGCCACTAACTTGAATATCAATACTAAGGAAATTCATGACTGCTCAAAATATTGATGGAAAGCTAATTTCTCAAACGGTTCGCTCTGAAGTTGCGGCTCGTGTAAAAGCTCGCACTCAAGCTGGATTACGCGCTCCGGGCCTAGCGGTTGTTTTAGTGGGTGAAGACCCTGCTTCTCAGGTTTACGTAGGAAGTAAACGTAAAGCATGTGAAGAAGTTGGCTTCGTATCTAAATCTTACGACTTGCCAGCCACTGCGACAGAAGACGAATTATTAACACTGGTAGACCAACTGAACGAAGACCCGGAGATT
>NZ_CH902611.1:150127-278294 GCF_000153005.1 Vibrio sp. MED222
GTTGTGCTGTAACGCAAGCACCTGAGCAACAGGTGGTTAATGCACTGGCTGATAACCTTGATGTGCAATATGAAATTCTAACCAATCACGGTGCGAATGAAGGCATGGCTTGTCAGGACCTAGGTGCTGAGTGGGCGTCATGTAATAAAGTGAACATGACCCTGACCAATGACGGTGAAGCGATTGATTCGAAAGATTGGACTATCTACTTCCATAGTATTCGCCTTATTTTAGATGTTGATAACGAACAATTTAAAATCACTCGTGTAACGGGTGACCTACACAAACTAGAACCAACAGATAAGTTCGATGGTTTTGCCGCTGGTGAAGAAGTGATTCTTCCGTTAACGAGTGAGTACTGGCAACTGTTTGAAACTGACTTTATGCCGGGTGCATTCGTAACTGCGCCAAACGCAGAACCTAAGATGATTGCTTCATTGAATACTGAAGATGTCGCGTCGTTCGTAACAGGTTTGGAAGGAAACAACCTTAAGCGTACACCTGATGACAACAATGTCATGGCGACTGCTGTTACGCGTTTCGAAAAGAATGCGGATCTAGCAACGCAAGACGTTTCAACAACGCTTTTACCAACCCCAATGTCGGTAGAAGCGGGTGAAGGTTCAGTGAGCATTGCTGGTGGTATTGCATTACCGAAAGAGGCATTCGATGCTGAGCAGTTCGCTGCAATTGAAGAACGTGCAGATGTGGTAAACGTAGATGTGAGTGGCGACCTACCTGTTAGTGTTGCCGTTGTTCCTACTCAGTTTACGGGTGATTTAGCAAAATCTGGCGCTTATGAACTAAGCATCTCGGAAGAGGGGATTGCGATTAAAGCGTTTGATAAAACAGGTGCTTTCTACGCAGTTCAGTCTATTTTTGGCCTAATAGACAGTCAGAACGCTGAATCACTACCACAACTGTCGATCAAAGATGCACCACGCTTTGATTACCGTGGTGTGATGGTGGATGTTGCTCGAAACTTCCACTCAAAAGATGCCATCCTAGCGACGCTAGATCAAATGGCTGCATACAAGATGAATAAACTTCACCTTCACTTAACGGATGATGAAGGTTGGCGTTTAGAAATCCCAGGTTTACCAGAGCTAACGGATGTAGGGTCTAATCGTTGTTTTGATTTGGAAGAGCAAAGCTGTTTACTGCCTCAGTTAGGTTCAGGTCCAACAACAGACAACTTTGGCTCTGGTTTCTTTAGTAAAGCGGATTACGTCGAGATCTTAAGCTACGCAAAAGCGCGCAGCATCGAAGTAATTCCAGAAATTGATATGCCAGCACACGCTCGTTCTGCTGTGGTATCTATGGAAGCGCGTTACACTCGCCTAATGGCGGAAGGCAAAGAAGCTGAAGCAAGTGAATATCGCTTGATGGATCCACAAGATACTTCAAACGTGACGACGATTCAGTTCTACGATAAGCACAGCTTCATCAACCCATGTATGGAATCATCGACTCGCTTTGTTGATAAAGTGATTACTGAAATTGCAGCTATGCACAATGAAGCAGGTATGCCACTAACGACTTGGCACTTTGGTGGTGATGAAGCGAAAAACATCAAGCTAGGCGCAGGCTTTCAAGATGTTGATGCTCAAGACAAAGTGGCATGGAAAGGTAACATTGAGCTAGACAAGCAAGACAAGCCATTCCAACAGTCTCCACAATGTCAGTCTTTGATTGCTGGTGGTTCAGTGAGTGATTTTGGTCACCTGCCTGGCTACTTTGCAAAAGAAGTATCAAAAATTGTTGCAGACAAAGGCATTCCTCACTTCCAAGCTTGGCAAGATGGCTTGAAGTATGTGGAAGAGGGTGAATCTGGCTTCGCTACTGAAACGACTCGCGTTAACTTCTGGGACGTTCTTTACTGGGGCGGCACTTCATCAGTGTACGACTGGTCAGCGAAAGGTTATGACGTGATTGTCTCTAACCCAGATTACGTATACATGGATATGCCATACGAAGTTGACGCAGCAGAGCGAGGTTACTACTGGGCAACGCGTGCAACGGATACTCGTAAGATGTTTGGCTTCGCACCAGAAAACATGCCACAAAACGCGGAAACCTCATTAGACCGTGACGGCAATGGCTTCACTGGTAAAGGCGAGATTGAAGCAAAACCTTTCTACGGCTTGTCTGCACAGCTTTGGTCTGAAACAGTACGTACCGACGAGCAGTATGAATACATGGTGTTCCCTCGCGTACTTGCAGCAGCAGAGCGCGCATGGCACAGAGCTGATTGGGAAAACGACTACAAAGTGGGCGTTGAATACTCTCAAGATACCGACCTAGTAAATAAGCAGTCTTTAAACAACGACTTTAATCGCTTCGCGAATATTGTTGGTCAACGTGAACTGGCTAAGCTTGAGAAAGCGGGTATTGATTACCGACTACCAGTTCCGGGGGCAAAAGTTATTGATGGCAAGCTAGCGATGAACGTTCAATTCCCTGGCGTAGAGCTTCAATACTCAGCGGATGGTGAAAACTGGTTAACGTACGATGAGCAACAACGTCCTTCGGTTTCAGGCGAAACTTACATCCGCTCTATCTCTGAAAGTGGCGAGAAAGTAAGTCGAGTGACTTCGGTGAAATAATCGATAAGCAACATTAATAGATGAGCTCCCTAACTATTATCTTACTCAGATAAAAGTGGGAGCTTTTTTTTCGTCCAAACTAAGTTCGGTACATTCCTTAAACTGAAACATATAGAAATAACCTTTGTTTATAACGTCAACAATGCACATAAGGTGAGCTTCATCGCAAAAGTGACGCACTTCTCATTCTTCTCTTCAAAAAATAAGTCCGCCATAAAAAACTATAAATCAGGTGTGATTGAAACAACTGAATCTAATTTTATGCCGTGAAATAACGTGATCTTGATCCGTTTTGATTATTGGGTTTCTTTTTTTATCTATTTTTATGTTTTTAAGTTATTGATTTACTTAAGTTAAATAACTTTCCCTTTTTTGATGGTGAGAGAGATCACTCTGCTTGCCCTTTTATTTTGAAACGTAAATTAAATCGAGCAAGATAGATTTCATGCCAGGGAGGCTACCAATTACTCAAGCGGCGAAGGTGAATGATATACCGAAGATATGTCGCTGAAAAATTTAAACTAAGGCAGTTTACTATGAAAAAAATTATCGCTCTAAGTGCACTTTCTCTTGCTTTCGCTTCTAGTGCTTTCGCTGGTTCTTCTTACGTTACAGGTAATATCCAATTTCACGACGATGGCCGTATCCACGGTTCTGATATGACTTCGACTCTAGAAGCTGGCCACACGTTTGACAACTCTCTAGGCGGTTTAACTGTTTACACTGAGTTTGATGGCATCCAACTTGGCGACCTTGAAGGTCTAACTGCTGCTGAAACTGGTGGCGACGCAACAACTGGTCAAGCAAATGCATTCATCACTGTTGGTGGTGAGCAAGCTTTCAATATCACTGACAACCTATGGGTTGCAGCGGGTTACCAACATGTCTTCTCTGCTGGCGAGAGCATTCAGTTCCGTCCATTGGTTAAAATTGGCTACAACTTCGATAACGGTATCTCTATTAGTAACCGTACTCGTGCACACATCGATGACACTTCTGCAGATGCAGACACTGATTACCGCATGGATAACCGCATTGCTTACTCTGTAAACGAAGATCTAGCGCTGAGCTACAACAACGTATACATGATTGATGCTGAAGCTATGGATCACGAGCTTCGTGCAACATGGACTCGTCAAGGTGTTCAACCTTACTTCGAATTCCGTAGCCAAGCTAACGGAGTTGATTTCGCGAACGGCGCGTCTAAAACAAACAACGCATTCGTATTCGGTGCATCTTACGGCTTCTAAGCTGACTCACTTGGCTGCTTAATCGATTAGATTATTAGCCAAGTGAGTTTCTTCGCTAATTAGCTTTTTTGTTAAATAGAGTTTTTGCTAACTAGCGACGAAAACATAGTGGTACTAACAGCCCGGTTGGTGCCGCGACAAGATTTGCTTTACTGTCCAAAAGCAAAGAGCCTAGTAAGTAAACCACAGTCTTGGGTTTGCTTAATGCTAGGCTCTATTTTTATTGCTGATCGTAGGTCTATTTACGTTTTATTTTCCGTTGTAATGACGGTATTCAAACACCTGACCTTTCTCGTTAAATGCATACACAGAATACTCGTCTTTCTTATCGCCATACTCCATGCCCGGAGAGCCCATTGGCATGCCTGGAACCGCCAAGCCAATCGCATTGCGTGGTGGGTTCTCTAAAAAGGCTTTCACGTCCTCTGCAGGAATGTGCCCTTCAAATACGTAACCGTCGATCTCTGCCGTATGGCAAGAGGCTAGTTTTTGCGTTACTCCTAACTTCCGCTTGATTGGGTTCATGTCATCATGGAGTTTCTCTGTGACATCGAAACCTGCGTCTTGCATGTGTTCTGTCCATTCTGTGCAGCAGCCACAATATGGAGACTTATGGTTTAGTACATTAGTAGCGAGAGCTTGTCCTGAAATTGCAGCGAGTGCAGTAAGAGTCATAACTTTACGAATCATGGTGAACCTCATGAATTTGGTTTTTGTTGATATTATAATGAGTGGGTTTGAACAATCTTAATCTGTTGGCATTGCTGACTACGGTGATTGATGACATCGCCATCGCAGCGCCTGCAACGACAGGGCTAAGTAAAAATCCAAAAAATGGGTAGAGCACACCAGCCGCAATTGGAATACCAAGTGAATTATAGATAAAGGCACCAAAGAGGTTTTGCTTCATGTTTCTCACTGTTGCTTGGGAAAGCTCTATCGCGTTACTGACCGATAAGGGCGACGAGTTGAGTAGTGTCATTTGCGCACTTTCAATCGCCACATCGCTGCCGCTACCCATTGCGATTCCTATATCCGCTTGAGCAAGAGCTGGTGCATCGTTAATACCGTCTCCTACCATGGCAACGCTCTTATATTGTTGTTGAAGCTGAACAATATGCTGAGCTTTCTGCTCTGGTAGTACTTCCGAGATAACCTCGTCGATACCGACGTTTTTACCTATTGCTTGAGCCACAGAGTCGTTGTCGCCCGTTAATAGCACAGTGTGAATTCCGGCGGATTTTAGTTGAGCTATCGCCTGTTTGCTATCTATTTTTAACGCGTCTGAAATGCCCAATATGCCTTCCAGTTTTTGGTCAATCACAATGAAAATAGGCGTCCACGCTTGTGTTCGACAAAGCTCGATAAAGTCCGCGCCAATCTCTGTATTGATACCTAATTGGGTGAGGTACTTAAGCGAGCCAACTTGCACGTTCTTGCCGTTAATTGTTGCTTGAACCCCAAGCCCTCGTTGGTTTTCAAATTCGCTGTGTGGGAGTACTGAAACTTCCAAGCTCTCTGCATATTGGCAAACGGCTTTGGCAAGCGGGTGCTCAGATCCCACTTCTACTGAATAAGCGTAAGCCAGTAATTCTTGTTCCGTTAGATTAGAGTAAAAGGCCTGTTGAACGCTTGGTTTGCCTTGGGTCAATGTCCCTGTTTTATCAAACACAACAGCATCGATCTTGCTGGCAGACTGCAATACATCCGCATCTTTAATAAGAACGCCAAACTCAGCCGCTTTACCGACGCCAACAGTAATCGAAAGCGGTGTGGCTAGGCCTAATGCACATGGACAAGCGATGATCAGCACTGTGGTTGATACCACTAACATGTAACTGGCGCTTGGTTGTGGGCCTACAAAAAACCAAACTAGGGCAGCAACGGCAGCGATCGCAACCACAACCGGAACAAAAACGGCTGAGATAGAGTCGGCAAGCTTGGCGATTGCTGGTTTACTGCTTTGCGCTTGGCGAACCATTTGAATGATTCGAGCCAACATGGTGCTTGAGCCGATTCCCGTGGCTTCAATGATTAAGCTGCCATCACCATTAATGGTACCTGCTGAAACGCCATCATTAATTGATTTAACGTTGGGAAGCGGTTCGCCAGTCAGCATCGATTCATCGATATAAGATTCGCCAGATACCACGACACCATCGACAGGGACTTTTTCTCCCGGTTTCACTCGAACTTGCATACCGACTTGAATGGCTTCTACAGCGATGGTTTGCTCTTTACCATCGACGATAACCACAGCCTTTTGAGGTTGTAAATTAATCAGTGCCTGCAAAGATTTGGTGGTGCGTGCCTTGGCTTTGGCTTCAATGTAGTGACCCAAAGAAATAAGGCCAACAATCATTGCGCTCGCTTCAAAATAGACATGGCGTGATGGTTCTGGGAACCATGATGGAATTAGCACAACCAGCATTGAGTAGAACCACGCGGCGCCAGTGCCTAGAGCGACCAAGGTATCCATGGTTGCACGCTTGTGCATCAGTGATTGCCAAGCGTTAGTAAAGAAGCTGCGTCCTGAGGTCGCAAGCAGTATCAAACAGACGACTCCGACCAACCCCCAAGCCAATTGGTCATTAAATGTAGCAATGGTCATGCTGCCACCGAACAGACCCCACGCCATCAGCGGAGCACCGATCAGCAGTGCACTTACTGAATTCTTTAGGAAAGCTTTTTGGGTACGAAGTTGTTGTTTTTGCTGTTTTTGTTGTTGAGTCGCCGCGTCATCAACGAACTCGGCACCATAACCTGCGGTTGTTACCGATTCTATTAGCGCGCTCTCGATGACGTCACGTGTTTCAGATGTGAAGACCAAGGCTGTCTGTTCAGCGAGGTTGATCTGAGCTTGGTCGACGAACTCATTCTTTTTCAGCGCTTTCTCTACCGAAGAAACACAACTCGCACACGTCATTCCCTCAAGAACAAGGTGATAGGTATATTGGCTAGCAGCAGGTTTATCTTGTGTCTGCTCCACTGGCGCTGTTTTTTTATCGTCTTCTGAATTAGATAAAGGCTCATTAACCTCAGAGTAGGGAGCCGCGTGATAACCCACACTTTCGATTAGCTCAATAAGCTCGGATTCTGAAAGCAGAGTAACCAACGACAATTCATGTTTGCTGACTTCTAGGTCTGAGATTAGCTCGGTCTGCTCAAGCGCTTGAGTCAATTTACTCACGCACTTACCACAGCTGAGCCCTGATAATGAAAGATGCAGCGAATTACCCATGGAATAACCAAGGGTCGCTAACTGTTGGTTGAGTTGAACGTAACTAAAAGGAGTAGAAATATCGATGTAGGTCGGCGATATGTCGTTGATCTTCGTATTATCGAGATCGTCAAACAATGTGCGGACCTTCTCAGCACACCCCATGCAATTTAGGCCGTTGAGCACAGCTGTGTAATGGTTCATATCGATACTCCAATTTTCATCTAGCCCTAACATAAACCTTCCCGTAAGGGTAAGGTCAAACATAAATTCAAGAATTTGATATTTGCTGGAATATTGAGTGATGGAATAGATGAGGTTTATCGCGAGCGTGGCGAGAATTTGTCGTTTTAGAGCATTTGACATGTGCTTGAGCTATTGGTTTTCTCCTTCTACGATAGCTTTCGTACAAGATCAGCGCATTAATCATTCACTACTGATTGTAGATTTAAGCGGTGGTGATAAAATAGCGCCCAAAATTTAGTGATATTTTTCTGTTGCAGGCTTTGTAATGGCAATCACTAAAAGAATCACCTACATAATCAAGGTATTTAAATGACGGTTAAAACTCGTTTTGCTCCTAGCCCAACTGGCTATCTTCACGTTGGTGGTGCACGTACTGCACTTTACTCTTGGCTATTCGCTAAGAACCAAGGTGGTGAATTCGTTCTACGTATCGAAGACACGGACCTTGAGCGTAACTCTCAAGAAGCGGTTGATGCAATTCTAGAAGGCATGCAATGGATGGGTATGGAATGGGATGAAGGTCCTTACTACCAATCTAAGCGTTTTGACCGTTACAACGAAATGGTTGATAAGCTACTTGCTGAAGACAAAGCTTTCAAATGCTATGCGTCTAAAGAGCTGCTTGACGAAATTCGTGCAGAGCAAGAAGAAAACAAAGAAATGGCTCGTTACGATGCGAACCACCCTAAAATTGTTGCAGCAAACGAAGCAGCAAAAGAAGGTGATGCATGCGTTATCCGTTTCCGTAACCCTAAAGAAGGCAGTGTAGTCTTTGATGACCAAATCCGTGGTCGCATCGAAATCTCTAACAGCCAACTTGATGACCTAATCATTCGTCGTACAGACGGTGCACCAACATACAACTTCGTTGTTGTAGTGGATGACTGGGACATGGGAATTACACACGTTGTACGTGGTGAAGACCACATCAACAACACACCTCGTCAAATCAACATCTATGAAGCACTAGGCGCGCCAGTTCCAACTTTCGCTCACTGTGCAATGATTCTTGGTGATGACGGTGCGAAACTTTCTAAGCGTCACGGTGCTGTTTCTGTAATGCAATACCGCGACGAAGGTTACCTACCAAATGCACTAAACAACTACCTAGTTCGTTTAGGTTGGTCTCACGGTGACCAAGAGATCTTCTCTCAAGAAGAGATGATTGAATTCTTCAGCCTGAACGCAATCAGCAAGTCTGCTTCTGCATTCAACACTGATAAGCTACTTTGGTTGAACAACCACTACATCAAGACTTCTGAGCCTGAGTACGTTGCTAAATACCTGCAATGGCACCTAGACGCACAAAAGATCGATACAACAAACGGCCCGGCTATCACTGAAGTGATCACGCTAGTTGGCGAGCGTTGTAATACGCTTATCGAACTTGCTGAACAGTCTCGTTACTTCTACGAAGATTTCTCTGAGTTTGAAGCTGGCGCAGCGAAGAAGCACCTACGTGGTGTTGCTAAAGGCCCACTAGAGCTTGCTCTTGCTAAGGTTGAAGCGCTTGAGGATTTCACTACTGCAAACATCAAAGATGGTGTGATTGCAGCAGTATGTGAAGAGCTAGAGGTAGGCATGGGTAAAATCGGTATGCCACTTCGCGTAGCAGTAACAGGTGGCGGCCAGTCTCCTTCTGTTGATGCAGTGATGGAGCTTGTTGGTAAAGAGCGCGTAATCGCTCGCATCAAGATGGCTCTTGAGTTCATCGCTGAGCGTGAAGCTAACGCTTAATTGAGTATTAGCTAGATTGAAAAAAGGGTCAGTAACTTGGTTACTGACCCTTTTTATTTGTCTTGAGTTTTATCTAGCTAAGCTCAGATTTTCTTGAAGATGATTGAAGTGTTGATTCCGCCAAAGGCAAAGTTATTACTCATTACATACTCAACATTCAATTCGCGACCAGAACCTGTAATGTAATCGAGTTTGCCGCAGCGTTCGTCGATGTTTTCAAGGTTCAATGTTGGGCTGAACCAACCGGAATGCATCATTTCTAGGCTCAACCAAGCCTCAATGGCACCACACGCTCCAAGCGTATGACCAAAGTAGCTTTTTAATGAGCTGATTGGCACTTCACCAAAAATGTTCGCGGTCGCATTACTTTCTGCAATATCGCCTTTATCTGTTGCCGTTCCGTGCGCCGAAACGTAACCAATTTTTTCAGCAGGAAGCTGTGCATCTTTCAGCGCTTTCTCCATACAGATTTGCATGGTTTCCATTTGAGGTTGGGTCACATGGGCGGCATCGCAGTTGCTGGCAAAACCGATGATTTCCGCGTAGATCTTTGCACCGCGAGCAACCGCATGTTCATACTCTTCAAGAACAAGCGTACCAGCACCTTCACCGATAACCAGGCCATCGCGCTCACTGTCGTAAGGGCTAGGGGATTTTTCTGGCGTGTCGTTTTTTAAACTGGTAGCAAAAAGGGTATCAAAAACGGCAGATTCGGTTGGGCATAGCTCTTCACCACCACCGGCAACCATCACGGTTTGGTAACCGTGTTTGATCGCTTCATAGGCGTAGCCAATCGCTTGGCTACCTGAAGTACAGGCACTGCTGGTGGGAATCACACGTCCACGTAAGCCAAAGAATAGCCCGACGTTGACCGCTGCGGTGTGTGGCATCATCTGAACGTAAGTCGTTGCGGTGATAGCTCGTGTCGATTTCTCGTTAAGCATCACGCCAAATGCACCAACAGCGTCAGTACTGCCGGTTGAAGAACCATAGGCAATGCCTGTTTCGCCATTAGTCAAAACGTCGTGGCCAATCAGCCCTGCTTGCTCTAACGCGTTTTCAGTAGCAACGGTTGCTAGGCGCGACACACGGCCCATACCACGTACTTGTTTACGCTTATAGTGCTTAGGTAGTTGGAAGTCATCGATTGGAGCTGCAAGCTTAGTGTTTAGACCATCATACTGCTCAAAGCTTGGCATATACTGGGTCGCATTTTCACACGCTTTTAGTTTTGGCTCGATGTGCTGCCAATCGTTGCCAAAAGCGGTAACGCCTGACATGCCAGTTACAACAACGCGGCGGGTCATACTAAGCCTCCATTAACTGAAATTACTTGGCGAGTTACGTAGCCGGCAATATCCGACATTAGGTAGCTGACTAGGCCTGCTACTTCTTCTGGTTCACCCATGCGGCGCAGTGGAACTTGAGGCAGCGCATGCTCTTTTACATGCTCATCAACCATGCCAGTATCGATTAAACCCGGAGCCACACAGTTTACTGTGATCTTGCGTTTTGCTAGTTCTAGAGCAAGTGACTTAGTAGCGCCAATCACGCCCGCTTTTGCTGCGGCATAGTTGGTTTGACCGCGGTTTCCCATGATGCCGGATACAGAAGCCAGAGTAACGATTCGACCGCCTTTACGCTTTTGAACCATTGGCATTACGCACGGGTGCAGTACATTGTAGAAACTGTCGAGGTTGGTGTGAATCACGCCATCCCACTCTTCTTCCGTCATGGCAGGGAAGGCTGTGTCGCGTGTAATGCCCGCATTGTTCACCACACCATAGTAAGCGCCATGCTCGGCAATATCTGACTCAAGCGTTTCGCGACATTCGCTGCGATTGCTGATATCAAATTGGATCAGACGTCCAGCGCCACCCAGTCCGGTGATCGACCTTAACGTGTCTTCAGCACCTTGCTTGTCACCCATGTAATGAACGGCGATTTCAAAACCGTCTTTCGCGAGTTGAATAGCGATCGCTTTACCAATGCCTTTACTGGCACCAGTGACTAAAACCTGACGGGTCATGATGGGCTCCTAGTTTTCATTTCTTGTAATTTTTGTTCGGTCGGCACGTAGACGTTGAGTTGGCATTGAGCCACTAACTCGCCTTGGTCTTCGACTCGGGCGGTAAACACGGCCATGCCACTGTCTTCCATGAGTTGTTCAGCATAGATATCAAGGATTTGACCTTGAGTAAATTCATCACACAGTGACTTGTAGCGACGAGAACCGAGTAAGAAGCCGATTGGAGGAGTGGTGCCGTTTTTCAGCGCATGGTATCCAGACCAAGCTGCAACAGACTGCGCCATAAACTCGATGCCAACATAAGCTGGGACCGTTTGAGATTCGACGTCAAAGAATAGGTTGTGCGCGCCAATATCGACCTGGCAGTGAATCGACAATGCCTCAACGTTGATAGCTCGATCGATTAATATCATCGGATCATCGTGTGGGAGAAGTTGGTCTACAGAAGGGATATCAGTCATTTACTACACCAAAAATCAGGCTAATGTTGTTGCCACCAAAAGCGAACGAGTTGCTTAAGATGTTCTTTACTTTAAGTTTCTGGGAACAGTTTACCAAATCAATCTCAATATCTTCAGCTTTATACTGACATTTTTGTAAGGGGAGTGGTAAGTCATATTTTAGAATATGCCACGCAATTGCAGCCTCTATCGCACTTGCCGCTCCAAGAGTATGTCCTGTTAGAGGCTTGGTTGAACTGACGGGAACCTTGTTTGCAAAAATACGATGGATGGCTTTGCTTTCCATTGAATCATTGAGTGGGGTTGCGGTGCCATGGGCATTAATATAACCGATGTCTTTTGCTCGTAACTGTGCAGAATCTAACGCCTTTCTCATTGCTTGTTCTGCACCGTTCCCTTCTGGATGGGGCGCGGAAATATGGTGTGCGTCGGAGCTGTCGCCATAGCCTAATAGGGCTATATTCGAAGTGCTTTGAGTTGTATTGGTAGCGGTTGGTTTTGTCTTGCTAAGCAACATAAATGCCGCAGCTTCTCCGATGTTGATGCCATCACGAGAGGCGCTAAAGGGCTTACAATGTGTGGTTGATAGCGCTTCAAGACCATGAAAGCCATTGAGCGTCAGTTTACATAGTGTATCGACACCTCCAACCAACACAGCATCAGCCATTCCTGAATCTAACAAACGTTGGGCAGTAACAAATACACGGCCACTTGATGAGCAAGCGGTCGATATCGCATAGCTTGGCCCGGTTAATGCACAATGTTGGCTAACAAACTCAGAGGTGTTGCTTAGCTCTTGTTTTGAATAGTGGAAATCTTCGGGGAAAGAGCCATGTTCTAGTTTGTGTTTAAACGCAGTTTCACCATCAGAAATTCCCGAGGTGCTTGTGCCGATAACTACAGCAATTCTATCGGCACCAAATTGTGATTTTGCTTGCTCGATAGAGTCTTTGATTTGATTAACAGCCGATAACGCCAGTTGATTGTTGCGAGTGGCGTATTCCGCTTGTTCTGATGGGATTTCTGGTAATTCGCCAGCCACCTTACCAACGACCGTCGGCTTACCGTCGTTTAGCATGTCGCTCACTTCAACCATGTTTGATTCATGCTCGCCTTTGAGGCAGCCATGAATGTCAGCAACGCTTGAGCCTAATGCGGAGTGGAAACCACAGTCTTGGATATAAATAGGCATAATGTTTAGCTCTTACTTGGGTTGTCGACAATCGTTGAGTTCAACGTTTGAATGGTGATGGTGTAGCCTTGAATCAAATGCTTGAAAACAATATTGCCTGCCGTTTTATGTGCTCCGGGCTCTGCTTGGTAATCAATTTCAATGATTGGCTGTTGGTTTTCATCAAAGACGGTGCGGCTGTTTTCTGTATCGACCAAATACCAACCGATGTCTTGTAAAGGTTGAGCCCATGCTTCAACTGGCCATAGAGTTAGCATTAAATTAAATAGTACTTGCTCGGGTTGCGGCAGGGTTGCGCCAAGACCAGATAGAACTTGAGTATCAATCGTTTGGTTTTGGTATTGCAGCGATAGAATGCGAGTACCCCAAGAGGAGAAACCCGCCAACACGACTTTGTCTGATGTGACTTCGACTTGAACCGGTAGTTGCTGCGTATCATTTTCCCACGTAGCGCTGATCAGCTGGCTCGCCGTAAATGAGTATCCCAGTTCAGCAGGCAGCGGCAAGGCGAGCTCTGTGTCTTTATCGATTGCGACACTTGCGCCTGTAGGCTGTTGAGACACCATCGAACAAGCGCTGAGTAGTAAGCCCAATCCAACGACGAGCGCTATCTTGATTGTTTTGTTCATCTAAAAGCCTCTCGAGAGTTTGATTTTTCCGCTGCTTGTTGGTTGTTGATTGCAAGTGGCGAAAGCAACCACGCGACGAAAATACCAGTTAGGACGGTAACACCGAAACTATGAATGGCATGAGTTTGACTCAACGATAATAAGCCAAACGAGAGTAACGTCGTGAGGCCTGACAAAGTAATCGCCAATAAGGTGCTTAGTGATTTCTTCTGCTCAGCAAAGAACAGGGTATAGTCGATACCAATCCCTAAAATTAGAATCAGTCCAAGCAGGTTAAACAGATTCAGTGTCGAGCCTAAAATGCCCGTGACCGCTAAACCAGCGACTCCGGCAATTAATGAAGGCAACAGCATTAATAGGCTTTGCTTCACACCGTAGCGCCAACCTAACACCATCCCAATAGCGGCCAAAGCTATCAATAATAGCTCGGTGATCTTGACTCTATATTCCGCAAAGAGAGCAGAGATTTCATCGGCTTTATTGAGGTATTTAACACCTTGCTGCTGAGCAAAGCTTGAATCAAGCCATTGAGAGAACAGTTCTGAATTTGTGACGTCTTTGATCAAAATGACTGACGCTGCTTGTCCGTCTATCGGCTTTAACCAAAGTGGTCGAACAGGTTCTGACACTGGTGATTCTAAAAATCCAGATACCGTGATTGCTTCGAACTTAGGTAATTTTGGAAAGCTAGGCCAACCAAGTGTGTTCTGTAAGATATGGCTTTGCTGGTCATAGAGTTGCTCAACCAATTGATAGTTATCATGCTGGTCTTGTTTACTTAACAATTGCTGATTGATGCTGCGATATCCTGAGATACCTTGGCTATCGACCAAAGAATCTAAGCTCGTAGTGATCTCAGCCAGTTTTTTTAGCAGTTTTTGATCGCTGTTGGCAGTCACCAGCAGCATATTTTGACCACTGCCTAATCCTGATATCTCAGTAATGGCTTGCTCTTGCTGTTTGAGTTGCTCTGGCATCGCCTGAAGTTGTCGAATATCGTCATCGTAGCGAATTTGACTGAGTGATATCAAACTAACGACAGTCACTATTAATGGTAAGCCAATTCTAAACTTTTGGTTGTTCCAGAGGCTTAACCAAGTATGCCAAAGCTTCGACAAGGGAAGACGGCGTTCTTGGCTTGGTTTTGCCGCTAAAACGGGGTACCAACACACCACGCTGGCGTAAGCGGCAATAAGTCCAATTGACGAGAACAGAGCAAGTTGCTGCAAGCCAGGGAAAGGTGCCACCAACAGACCTAGGTAGCCAATCAAGCTGGTGATCAGACCCAAGGTTATCGCAACGAGAATGTGCTTCAAGCCTTTTTCACTTTGCCATTTACTCCCAGCTGCTAAGCGGTCAGTCAGGTAGTGAAAGGAGTAATCGATGGATACGCCAATTAAGCTGGCACCGAACACCAAACTAAACAGGTGAACTTTACCGAAGATAGCGACGGTGCTTGCCAGTGCGACCAATAATCCGGTACTGATTGAAAGCAAAGACAAGGCAAGAGGTAGGGCACTACGAAACGTCAGCCACACCAATAAAATCACACCTGCCAATGAGCCTAAACCAATGGTACTGATTTCTGATTTCGCGCTTTCGGTACCGTAATTGGCGTAGAACACCACACCGGTATGCTGCACTTTGACACCAAACTGCTTTTCGATCTCGCGCTCAATTGAACCAAGAGCGGGAAGTTGCTCTTGAATCGACAAGCTATAAGGTGAGCCTGCCAGAGTCGCCGTCACCAAAATATGAGTTTGCTCATTAGATTGAGCGGTGAGGTAGCCCTCTTTCACAACAAAGTTACTTGATTGAACGCTAACAGCACTGATGTAGTCGCGAAATAACAAGAATGGGTCGAGAGATAGCTCTGCTGCGGTGACGCCTGAGAACGGATTGTACAAAGACTGAATGACATATTGAGCTCGCGAATCCGGCGAGTGTGTCAGCGTCTCTTTTTGTTGTTGAGTTAGAAGTTGAGCTCGGTGACGAAAATAGAAATCGCTCCATTGGCTTTGCGTGCTGGCGTTGATCTTGCCTTGAACTTGCTTAAACAGAGTTGGCTGATTTGAGAAAGATCTTTGGTTGAGGGCTTTTTCAAAAGCGTCAGTCGCTGTCATGGCTTGTTCGACGTCGGAGGCACTTATGATAAACACCACTTGCTCGCTCATCGAGCTGGATATTTGCTGAAAGGCTTGCTCTACCATGGGATCTTGCTGGTTTTCTGGCAGCAATTTCATGATGTTGCTTTCAATGGGTACCGACGAAGAAAAAGCGAATTGTTTGATCAACAATCCGCTAAACAGTATTACGACAACAAGCCAAGCAAGGGCTAGGCTAGAATTGGAATTGTTGCGCTTCAGCATCTGATAATACTTCCGGTAGATGGCTTAACTGGCTAAATTCGATCACAGTGCTGTCCCCACGAACTTCTCTAAGTTCGATACGTTCAATGTCACCTTTTCCTTGCAGTGTGATGGCTTCAAACACCGCGTTCATTGGTGCATTCTTTGGCTTTAGAGTGAGTGTCCATCGTGTGTCTTCTGAACTTGAGTTTGCACTTTCATCAGAATTTTTCGCAGTTGCTGGTTCAAATGAAAGTGAGAATTGCTCTTGAAGCTTTTGCGTATCCCCATGAAACACTGACAAGAAGATATGGCTGAAATAAAACGCCATCGGGTTTTCTTTGTCGGTGATGATTTTAGCGGGTTGATCTGCAAACCTTTGGCTCAGTTTGTTATCGGTTAGCACTAAGCTCACAGGGAAGGGGGTCGCTTGTGTCCAAAGTAAACCATTCGACTTGTCTAACAGGAAAGTACCTTGTGATGTTAGAGGTTGGGCGAACATTTCCATGTTGCGTGTTTGAGTAAACTCACCACGAACGATACTATTTTCGCTTAACACGGTTTGTAGTTCTGTAATAGAACCGACAGCATTTGTGTTCTCGCTAGCGCCAGCAAAGTGACTAGCCATCATTGAAGCAAGCCCTAGCAGTGCGATACTGATTTGCTTACGGCCGTGTTTAAACAGACTCATGTTTCACCTGCTGCTGTGTGTTAGATACTTGAGATGGGTCTGATTGTTGGTCGTTTGGTTGCTGCTCAGCTGATTGGGGTAAGCAGCCAAATTGATGCCAGCGTTCGACTTTATCGGTAAACACCTTCGGCGAAGCAAAACACATCTCTTGCTCTTCAATGGTTACTGCAACCTGCATGGTGTGAGCGCGTGTCATACGAGCACCGGTGTTGGCATCGTGAATTTCGTAGTCAACACGCAAGCGGTTTTCCCATTCAGTTAACTTAGCGGATACCGTGATCTGATGATTAAACGGTATTGCTTTGATGTACTTTACGCGCGTGTCGATGATCGGCCACATGTAGCCCGAATCCTTCATCTCATGGTAGTTGTACTCAATCTTATCCATCATGATGCGCCTAACTTCTTCAAAAAATCGGAAGTAGTTGCCATGGTAGATCACGCCCATTGGGTCGGCATCTTGGAATGAGGTTACTAAAGTAACCTCTGATTTTAATGGATGAAGGATTTCAGACATAAATCGCTCTCAACAATATTGCGTAAAGGGTTAGCTACTCTAGGAGTAAAGTGACCAGTGTTGACTTTGAATACGAGCAATGAAGTGGCGTAGATCGCCTTCAAGTGGTCGATCTTCTACGATAAATTCAAACTCTTTAAGCACTTCGTCGCGAATGTGCTTTAGGTTTTCACTCATGTGGTGCTCATCAAGCTCATTGTGGCGTTTACGAAGCTCAAGCGCTTGTGTCCCCGCCAGAAGTGATGCTGCCGCTACTTGTTCAGTCAGTTCAAGAACGCGTAAGCAGTCACGAGCCGCAATAGTGCCCATGCTGACTTTGTCTTGGTTGTGACACTCGGTTGAACGAGAGAACACGCTTGCTGGCATGGTGTGTTTTAATGCTTCTGCTGTCCAAGCTGAAACGCCAATCTGTACCGCTTTGAAACCGTGGTTGATTGGTTTACGTTCGCCTTCAGCACCGGTTAGGTTAAATGGCAAGCCGTTGTTGAACTTGTAATCCATCAACTGCGCCATTTGTCGATCAAGTAGGTCTGCAAGGTTGGCTACCGCTGTTTTTAGTGTATCCATTGCCATTGCGATGTGGCCACCGTAGAAATGTCCACCGTGCAGTACGCGCTCATTGTCGCCATCGATAATTGGGTTATCGTTAGCGCTGTTGAGCTCGTTCTCAATCATTTGGCGTAGCCAAGGCAGAGAGTCTTGAACCACACCAATCACATGTGGAGCACAACGCAGTGAGTAACGATCTTGTAAGCGATCACTGTTGCGTGGCGGGCGATCTGCTTGTAAGTCATCACGTAGCCATGCAGCAACTTGCTGTTGACCCGGATGAGGCTTCACTGCAAACAGCGCCTCATCGAAATGGAAATCGTTGCCTTGCATACCTACAGACACCATTGCGGTGATCTTAGTCGACAGCTGAGCTAGGTATTCTGCACGTTTGTAGGCGATACAAGCTAAAGCCGTCATTACTGACGTGCCATTCATCAATGCTAAGCCTTCTTTTGGCTTAAGCTTGATAGGGTTAATCCCTAGCTCTTTGTAAACGTCACTAGTAGGGCGAACTTCACCTTTGTAGATGACATCGCGCTCACCAATCAGGGCAGCTGCCAGATAAGACAGCGGCGTTAAATCACCACTGGCACCAACCGATCCTTCTTGAGGAATACGCGGTGAGATATCTTGATTGATCAGAGTGACGATCTGGTTGAGCAAATCGTGCGTCACACCAGAGACACCTTGTGACAATGAACAAAGACGTGTCGCTAATACGGCACGAGCTTGCTCATGAGACAGTATTTCGCCTAAACCACAGCCATGAAAGCGCGTTAGATGCAGTGGTAATTCATCAACAAGGTTTGGCGGAATTGCAACGGTACATGAGTCACCGTAGCCCGTTGTCACACCATAGATCACGCCTTCTTCTTTCAATAGGCGTTCTAAAAAAGCGACACCGCGGTCGATCTTTGATGTGAACTCATTACTTGAGTTCATCGAGGCTTTTGCGCCTTGTGAAATAGCGACAACATCCTCAATCGTGAGGCGTTCGGCACCAAAGGTGATGCTATTTGGATTTTTTTTCGTCATGGTGCTTGCTCAATGTCCAAAAGTTAAAAAAGTTGTACCACTGAAGCGGTGCTTTCAGTGTGTAGTGCTGAAGTCGGTCTGCGTATTTCTGCACGACTTGCTGTAAAGATTGTTCGCGAGTCTTCCTTGGTAGCTCTATCTTGTCGCTGAAATGCTCAAAATAGACATTAAAATGCGGTTTGGTTTGTGAGTCATCTCGTAGGCCAAACAGTAAGAATACTGGCGCTTTGAGAACAGAGGCTAACATAAATGGCCCTTGAGGGAAGGGAGCTTCTTTACCCAAGAACTCTGCCCATACTGAGCGACTCTCTTTGCTGGTGGAGGTTCTATCGCCAACGATCACAATCCATTCACCTTGCTCCAATTTTTGTTGCAACAAGATGGCGGTATCAGGGCCCATCGATGTCACCTGAATCAGGTTTAAATCAGATTGTGGGTTTACTGCTTTCATCACCGAATTAAAGCGTTCGGCGTGTTCCGTGAAGACCAGCGCATTGATTTTGATGTGTGAGTGTCGACGTCCCAAAGCTCGGCACAACTCGATATTACCAAGGTGAGAACCCAGGATTAGCACACCTTGCTGGTTTTCCACCATACTTTCGAATTGCTCTTGACCATGAATAGTCAGGTTATCGACTGAGAAATCACCTTTCCATGCGGCTAATTTGTCTAGCATGGTGTGGCCAAACGAAAGCAGGTGGTTATAACTGGTTAATTCAGCGGGTAACTCAATATTCTGTTGCTCTGCGTATGTCTTAAGCTGGAATAGGTATTGCTCAGAAGCGTTTCGCGCGCGTTTGCCTGTCAAATGGTAGTAACGCATCACACCGCGCAAAATTAGGTTGAATACACCTCGGCCTAATAGTGAGTACACAGCTAACAACAGTTTGATACCGAGAACTGTGCCGCGCTCTTGAGTTCTGGACCAATGAGGCTGTTCAGTGCTATTTGGTATTTGCTGCGCCTGATTGCTTTCTGAAAATTGTGTCGAAGTCGTTGGGTGATCTTCAGAATCTGATTTGAAGTGACGAGCAATCAGCTTAGGGGCTCTTGGCAGCATGCCGAAGAACAGTCGAGTATGCATCCAACTGATTTTTACGTTGTCCCACAGCGCATCGAAATGAGAGACACCATTTTCAGGGTAGATGACTCGCGTCTCAATGAAGTCAATGTCGCAACCTTCCCAGTATAAGCGAACCAGAATCTCGATATCGAAGTCCATTCTCGAACCGACATCGTATTTATTCAGTACTGTTTGTGTCTTATCGATTGGATACGCTCTAAAGCCACACATGCTGTCTTTAATTGAGAGAGATAGAGTTTCTATCCACACCCAAATATGTGTCGCGTAGCGCCCGTAGAGCCTTGCCTTCGGTACGCTATCGTCATAGACAGGCTGACCTGAGATCAGGCGCTGGGGCTTAGCTTGTGACGCTTCGATTAATGCGGGTAGGGCGTCTAGGTCATGTTGACCGTCAGCATCAATCTGAATGGCATGACTAAAGCCGAGCTCCTGTGCTCGCTTGATGCCAGCCTTTACGGCACCGCCTTTGCCTTGGTTCTGCTCAAGCGTCACCAAGGTTACGTTTGAATTCTCTACTAAGGGAGCCAGAAACTGTTTCGTGGTGAGTTCACTGCCATCGTCAACGATGATGATCGGCAACTCAAAATGATGGAGTGACGACACCACTGCAGGCATGGTTTCGCCGTGGTTAAAGCACGGAATTAGGAAGCAAGCTTTGTAGTCGCTTTCTTTTGTTACGTGTTGAGAAGCAGTCTCAGCAGGAGCGCTATTCACTTTTCTCTCCCAGCTTCATTTTTCCTGAAGAGTGGGTCTGTTCACCGCTGTTTGAGGTGTAGCTGAAGCTCAGCTTGTCTTTGTCAGCATCCCATTTGAGTGATAGCTGGATTGTGGCGTCAGGAAGGATAGGCTCTTGGAATTTGATGACCTCCATACCTTTAAAGTAACCAGGGACATTTAACTCTTGGACAGCATAGTGAAGTGCCCAGTCAATTTGTGTCACACCGGGAAGAATAGGGAAGCTCTTAAAGTGCCCCTTAAAATCGGTGATGTCTCCGGTAACATGGAGTGTCAGGGTCGATTCTTTCTCTACAGTGTCAACAGCAATGACGTTTGGTTTTCTCTTATCCATAGCGTGTGCTTAGAATCCTTGGGCTAAAATGGGTCTTCTGACAAAAATATAAAAGATAATCTCAGTATAAAATGCGACCAGTGATTTTTATGATTTGACGAGCTGCTCTATGTGAGAGGTTAGTCGCTTGCCTTGGCTGTTGAGGGGGATCTCATCAACAACACGATACTTTCTTGGAATAGCGATTGGCTCTAACCATTTTCTGAGTTCTGAACGTAACATTAACCAGAATTTACCTTTACTCATGGTTGCGAGAGTCGCTTGGCCTTCCTCTGATAATACCAAAACTGACGCCAAGATTAAGCGTTCAGGCTCTTCAAAGGGAATGACCACACACTCGCTTATCCAAGGTAGTTGCTCCAGTCGCTTTTCAACTTCAACCAGTGATACTCGTTTTTCTTCTATCTTGATCACTCGGTCGGTTCGGCCTTTCAATATAAATTGATTATCTGAGACCATTTCGCACTCGTCTGCGGTTTGATACCAGTTGTTTTTGTCGATGTACGGCGACAATAACTTAATGCAATTCTCACTATTGAGACTGGCCTTAATACAGTCAAAAAGCTGCCAAGGTGTTTGAACGCTCTGTTGCTGACGAAACGCGATGCCGCCGGTTTCTGTGCTGCCAAACACTTCGATAGGTAAATGCCCAAGCAGACCTCGTGATTGATGAGCCGACTCGGTAGGTAAAGGGCCACCAGAAGAGAATACCCCCGCTAGATGCGTAGACTTTGTCTCGTGTTTTAATCGTTTGAGTAGCGCAGGGCTGCTGATCAGCACGCTCTGCTTGTTAGCGTGAGACAGGATCTGTTCCGGGTATTCGAGATTGTTTCGAGAAAATGGAACGCTAGAACAAAGCGGCCATAAGATTCGAAACAACAGACCATAGATATGTTGGTGTGAGACGGTGCTGTGGACTTGGTTGTCTTTAAGCAAGGCGCCCCAGTTTTTATCTAGCTGAGCGATTTCAATATCTAGGTGTTCTAAGGTCTTATGGATTGCTTTTGGTGCACCGCTTGAGCCTGAAGTAAACAAGGTCAATTGGATTGCTGCTAACTCAATGGCGGGAAGATTATCGGTTAGAGGTTCTCGTATTTCGGTGTCTAATAAGGTTTGGATATTGCGAACTTCATTTATTTCCACTGCACCAATCGCATCATCGACCAACAGACAGTCAAAATGCTCACTCAGCTCGGCAAGCGCACACGGTTGATAGTTACCTGGCAAGATGATGTGTTTGTTGCTGGCTGCGCACGCTAAAAAGGCCACTGAAAATAGGTAGCTGTCTTGGGTGCAAATCGCAACTCGTTGAAAAGGGGATGAAGATAAAAGCTGTACGAGTTGAGATAAGTCGTCGTTAAATGTTTGCCACGAAATCTCGCTATTGTCGTCAAAGCAGACAATACAATCAGGCGATCTGTTCTGACTGAGAAGTTCAGACAAGGAAGTGTAAGAGACGGTTTGGGTCATAACAATTTAACTCTGACGAATGCGCTGTCTTACTACCCACTCTCCTGCAAAGAGCAACCCTGCAAATACATAGCTGAGTAAGCCATTGTATAGGGTCCATATTTCAAGAGGTTGGAAGCAGGTGTAAAGGGCGATAGAGCCATTGATAACAAAGAACAGACACCAAACTTTGGTGACTATTCGTGTGTAATCAACGCCACTTTGTGGAAGTTCTGGCTCTTGGAGGCGAGCAAGCCGCTCGATAATCGTTTGCGGTTGCCATAGGCTCGAGGCGAACACAACCAGCATACAAACATTAACGATGACGGGGTAATAAGTTAGCCAGCCGTGCTGTTTGAAGGTTAACCCTAATGCCAGCAGAACAATTCCGGCACTTCCGCTGATCCAAGCTAGGTGTTTTAGCTCTTTGATTTTAGCCTGACCACCGGTGAAAATGCGGACAGCAAAAATAGCGGCTAAGACGATACCAACGGTTTGTAGGCCAAACTTGTTGAGTCCAAAGTAAACCGCTATTGGATAAGTGAAAAGTATGATTGCCGACAGTAAAGTCAGCAGAGGACGCATTATGCGTCCTTCAATAGTTCAACGACAGACTCGACAACGTCATTAACGGTGCGTACTGCTTTGAACTCTTCAGGCTTGATCTTCTTACCTGTAACGTTCTGTAAGTGAACGACCAAATCAACGGCATCAATGCTGTCGAGGTCGAGGTCGAGATAAAGGTGTGCTTCTGGAGTGATATCTTCAGCATCAAGCTCAAACAGCTCGATAAGCGCATCTTTAACCTGGTTGAATACTTCTTGTTGGTTAGCTTGTGTCATAAAGATCTGTCTAGTTGTTCGTTTTAGATGAAATGTAGTTAGCTAGGTTTTCAACCGATGCAAAATGCTGGCGAGTGTTTGAATCGTCGGCATCGATAACAATGTTGTACTTTTTCTTGATAGCAAGGCCGAGCTCAAGGGCATCGATAGAATCTAATCCAAGTCCATCACCAAACAGTGGTGCTTCCGTTTCAATTTCATCAATGCTCATATCTTCAAGATTCAGTGCGTCGATAATCAGTTGTTTTAGTTCGTTGTGTAATGTTTCCACTTAGGCCTACTTAGTACTTTATCTAAATGCTACTTCAAGGGGGGCGATTCTACATTATGTGATGTATTTTCGAAACGCTGATATCACCAGTTGTTTTATTGATGAGCTAAATATTTTCTTCGGAAGGAAAAATAGTCTGTGCAAGGTGTTGATTGAGGCGCCTTGCTGCCGAAGTTAAGTTATTTGAATTCTCAATAAAAGGTGCGACGTCTATTTTACCTTTCACTGCGATATGAAAAAAGGGTTTAGTGGCAGGAACTTGATACCATTTTTTCTCTTTTGTTAAGAATGTCGGAGAAACTGTAATATGAATCACGCGTAAGTCGGTTTGTGTTCGAGTGGCAATTTGTGCCGCACCACGTTGTAAGGATGGTTCAATTCCTGGCGTTGTGCGAGTGCCTTCAGGGAAAACTAACAATACATTTCCACGCGAAAAGCGTTCTTCACAGCGTTCTAAAAGATCGTCAGGGGTTTGGTTGGGTATGTATCCCGCTGCTTTGACAATCCTCTTCATAAACGGGTTTTCCCATATTGCCGCTTTAACAAGACAATCACATTGAGGAAGTTGAGAGGCGATCAGTACATAGTCAATCAAGCTAGGGTGATTGGCGACAATGATGCAGTTGCGATCTTCGCGGAGCAGTTCGGCGCCATCAATTCGGTAATCAATCGCGCCTGTAAACTTCATTATTTGGCAGAATGCATTGAATGAGAAACGGATTAATCGCTGTGCTTTGAGCTCTCTTTCTATGACGTTGCGAGTCGTTAGGGCGATCGAAGGTAAGATTAAGAAGCTTAAGACTAAGCCTCCCAAACCAAAGATGGTAAAGCAGAGCCCCGTCGCGAATACTCGCCAACATTGGCCTACTTTGCTCATTTCTGTGCACCTGTTTGCGCGTTATTGACCCAGGACCAGTTTTGGTGCTTACCAGCAATAGTCCAATGCTGTGTTCCCAATAGGATATGTTGTAGCGTTTGTAGGCCTTGCGGTAAATCAGCTGCTGAGTTGTCTCTAACTTTGGGGGTGCTAGCGATTGGTTTACTTGTTACTGCTCTCGAAACCGAGTAGTCACTGCCTGCTGTGAGTACTAAACCTAGAGCGTAGTCAGCATAGTGCTGATTTTCATATTCTCGATATACATCAGGCAGAGGTTGGTCGAAGTCAATGACGAGTACACGATGTGACGGATACTGATGTAGGTAAAGATAAGCTTCAATCAGGGCGTTGTGAAAGGTATCTTGCCCAGCAGCGATAGAGGTCAGTGGAATCGGCGCTTTTGCAGCAATCGTTGTTAGACCTGCAGCGGTGTTGTGTACCGATTGGGAAAACGCCATTGGAGAGGCGTCGTCACCTTCTAATATTGATTGAATTAAAGTGGCTGTTCGGTGGAGCTCACCATGTCGACTGGCAAAAACCAGATAATCAATCGAGGTATCTTTTAATAGGGTTAATGCGGTTTGGACGGCCAGTTTGCTTTGCAGGCTCATTCGGCGGCGCATCATAGGAGGGATGGCTTTAAATTCAGTTGAGCCATTTTGTGGCCAATCTAAATGAGTGCTCCACGTTTGCCACTCGGCAACGGAATAGAGGCCTGGCGAATTTGCTGACCATTTTTCAATATTAAACGACATTAATTGGGATTGATTTGACATAGAGTATTGATTTACTTTGGGTCTAACTAATACTATGCATGCTTATAAATAAACACGGGTAAGGAGTTTAAATGAAATTACTAAAAATAGCCGTTTCAATGTTATTTATACTCGTTCTTGCAGGCTGTGGACGTGTCCAACCTGTAATGAATATTGAGGATACTCCAGTTGCTTTGAATCTTCAAAGTAAACAGGTGAAATCAGCGATTTATGAGTCTGCTGAGAACCGAGGTTGGTTGGTTTCAGAAATTAAGCCAGGCCTAATCCGTGCTGAACTGTATGTCCGTTCACATCATGCTGTGGTTGATATTCCATATAATGATAAGTTTTACTCTATTCTTTACGTCGAATCCGAGAATTTGAAGTACGACGATGGTGAAATTCACCGTAATTACAACCGTTGGGTTAATAACTTGAACGTTGATATTAAACGCAAGCTTGCACAAATGGCTGCTATGTAGCTCTCTATTATTTTAAAGTTAGGTTTTTCGTGTCGGAATATAAATTAGATCCATTTAACGCATTAGAAGCAAAAACAGAAGCGCAAAAATTGTCTTTTGCTCCTATTGTTTTTCATACAGCTCGTACACTTCGTGATTTAGGTATTTTGAAAGCGTTAGATGATGCGGGCAATGATGGTTTACCCGCTGAAACTATTTCTCAAGCAACGGGTGTATCCGAATACGGTGTCAAAGTTCTGCTTGATATGGCGTTGAGTGCTCACATCGTTACTTGGGATAAGCCTCATTATAAAATGGCTAACCTAGGTTTTTATCTATTGCATGATGGCATGACCAACGCAAATATGGATTTCACGGCTGATGTTTGTTATGCCGCGATGATGCATTTAACCGAAGCAATAGAAGAAGGTACACCTGCAGGCCTGAAAGAGCTGGGTGATTGGGAAACGATTTATCAAGGTTTGTCTCAATTACCAGAAAAAGCAAAAGAGAGCTGGTTTAAGTTTGATCATTTCTACTCAGATCGTTCGTTCCCTGTGTTGCTTGAGAAAGTTTTCAGTAAGAAGCCTAAATCGCTGGTGGATATTGGCGGTAATACAGGTAAGTGGGCAATGCAATGTTGTAACTACGACTCTGATGTCGAGGTGACGATTGTCGATTTGCCGCAGCAATTAGAAATGGCAATGGCAAACGCAACACAGCACGGTCATCAAGATCGAGTGACTCCATTCCCCGCTAACATGCTTGATAAACAGCAAGCGCTGCCGACAGGTACGGATGTGTGGTGGATGAGTCAGTTCCTTGATTGTTTCTCGCCAATGGAAATTCTTAGCATATTAAAGCGTGTTCGCTCTCATATGTCAGAAGACGCGACTGTTTATATCCTTGAACTGTTTTGGGATGCACAGAAATACGATGCGGCTTCTTATAGCTTAAATGCGACGTCTCTCTACTTCACTTGCTTGGCCAACGGCAACAGCCGCTTTTACCGCAGTGAAGATTTCCTAGAGATAGTGGAAGAGGCTGGCTTTGATGTGGTGACTCGTACCGACGATATCGGTCTTGGGCATACGCTTCTGGAGCTGAAAGCTAGCGCGAAATAATCATGGTAAACATGGCTTAAATTAATGAAAAAACTGTCAACTCAAGTAGTGATCATCGGAGCTGGCCCATCAGGGTCTATTGCGGCGTCTTTGCTTCATAAAAAAGGCATCGATGTTCGAGTGATTGAAAAAAGCCTTTTCCCCCGTTTTTCTGTTGGTGAAAGCCTGTTACCAGCGTGCATGGAAGTGATCGAACAAGCGGGCATGAGCGAAGCTGTGGCTAATGCTAACTTCCAATTTAAAGATGGCGCGGCTTTTCGTAAAAATGGTGTTTATACGGCGTTTAATTTTGAAGATAAGTTCTCTTCTGGGCCGGGAACGACGTTTCAGGTTCAACGAGGTACTTTTGATAAGGTAATGGCAGACTGTGCTGAAGCGCAGGGTGTTACCATTGATTACCAACATGAACTGATAGGCATTAACTTCGCTGAAGACCGTACTATATTAGATGTACAAATACAGGGTGGAGAGCGTTATCAGCTAGAGGCTCAATACGTCCTTGATGGTAGTGGTTTTGGTCGAGTGTTACCCAAAATGCTCGATTTAGAAGAGCCATCACGACTTCCTCCGCGCAAAGCTATCTTCACACATATTAATGATCATATCTCAGCAACGGATAGTGATCTTGAATACGATCGCAGTAAAATTTTGGTCTCGGTACATCCAACCAATCCTGATGTTTGGTATTGGTTGATTCCCTTCAGTAACGGAGTCTCTTCATTCGGTGTGGTAGGGGAACCTAAATTCTTTGAATCATACCCAGAAGACAAGATTTCGGCGATTAAGCAGCTGGCAACAGAAGAGTCGGGCTTGGCCGAGATTTTGGCAAATGCGGAGTATCCAAATCCCGCAGGCGAAATTGGTGGCTATTCTGTCAACGTTAAACATCTTGCAACCGATAAGTATGCATTACTGGGTAATGCAGGGGAATTTCTTGACCCTGTATTTTCATCGGGAGTGACTATTGCGATGAAGTCGGCTCAGTTTGTGGTTGAGTGTGTGGAAAAACAACTCAATGGCGAGAAAGTCGACTGGGATCGTGAATACGCTGAACCATTGATGATTGGGGTAAATACTTTTAGAACGTATGTTGAAGGGTGGTACTCGGGGGCTCTTCAGGATGTGATTTTCTATCAAGAACCAAACCCGAAGATAAAGCAAATGGTATGTTCGATTTTGGCGGGCTACGCATGGGATCAAAGCAACCCCTATGTAAACGAGTCAAAACGTCGATTGAAGACGCTGGCAGAGATATGCCGAAGCTAGATGGTCTATTTAGTATGTAATAGCATGCTAAATGGTCACTATGGTTAGCCATAAATCAAAACAGCCGCAATGCGCGGCTGTTTTTGTATCTGATAATCAGCCTCTCAGCTCGAGTACCAACTCCAGTACGTCAGAATCCAAAGTTTCTAACGAAGTTATCGAGGTTGATACTACTTCAGATCAATGCTGTTCAATCGTCCCATAAAGATAAGCAGCTCAATCACATCTTTGTGAGCTTCAAGCAGTGCTCGTTTGGTTTGGCTGTAGGCTGCGAGTCGACCGTGTTTCCGTATAGAACATACTTTCGTTCTGTATTTGTAATCACCATTCTCAGAGAAAACACGCCATTTAGCTATGTAGCACTCGTCGCGATGTTCAGGGTCACTCTGCGTTGGATTGGGCTTAAATACAATTTTAGGCTCTAAACTATGAGGCAGACGTGTCATGAGATAGGGTTCTTTGAGGACCTTTGGCCAAAACTTGCCCCAAAGCTGTCTACCTAGCTCATCTCTTAATTTGATGGTTTTCTTGAGTGCTTTGTCTTCCCCCATACGAACAAAGCCAACTGAACGATGTAATACCGTATCGTCGGGTGTATGAATGTGGATCTTAAAAGCGGTCTTACCTTTCGAGATAAAGCGGTAACCGGTAGCACCAATTAGATTATTCTGGCTCATAGTTTGCTAAATGATGATTATGTTATTAGTAAGGTTACGACAAATACCGCGAAACCGAAACTAATCCTCATGAAAAAAATAAAGCCTTAACAAAAGTGCTAAGGCTTTATTAGGAAATATGAGTTGATGGTGCTGCTAACTACATGATTTTCTGCATTACATCACCAATTTGAATGCTTCCCGCAAGGCTTGGTTGATCAATGGTGAGTTCAGCTTCGTTTTCATAAACGCGAGAAACCGTCAGGGTGATATCGCTTTGAGAGACCTTATTGCGCGGCAAGCCTCTTTGGTCGATAAATGAACCTGTGTGCCAAAGCTGAAGTTTGTCACCTTGTTGTACACCGTGTATTCGGCCTAAATCAATGGTCACCATATTCCCAAACACCGCGGCAACTTCAGGAAGCGTGATCTTACAAGATACTTCTGATTCTAAGTCCAACATAATATTTCGACTGACACGAAGCATCATACTGCCGTAAGTTGATGCCCAGAAACGAGCACTGCGGGTGTCGATTTCACTGGTCTTAGCAAATGGCCATTTTGCAACTTCACGATAGCTTCGGTTGTAAACCTGATGACCTGTTTTACCATCGAATACCTGCATTTCTAACGCAAATTGGCGATTGATAATGTCGTCTTTCAAAAGCTTCGATTCGATGGTTGCGGTTAAGTCGGTGATGTCACCACCTATGATGTACTGTGCCCCGGTATCTTGTGCGATCATTTTGATCACTTCCGGTCGACGCTTGTCTATGTCGTAATTTGTTGTACCAACAGAGACAAAACTGCGAGATTCTTGCGCCAGTTGTCGGTTAACAACATGGCCAAAATCATCACCAATGTTATAGATTCGACCCATCACAGCTTGTTGTGGAGAGGTCACATCAATATTACCGACCAAAAACGTCTTCTTATATTGGCTGTCATGGCAAGCACTTGCCGAAGGGTAGATGTCTACCCTTGCGGTGATCATGATATTGCCACCGCGTTTCTTCTCTTTTTCTACCAGGATGTAGCGTACTTCATGATTGGTAAATTGAAATTCTTTCTTTTTTGCATCTAAGTAGGGGGTGAGGTTTGCAATACTGCCGATGTCAGCGCCTGAGAACTGTATGGCTTTGTAGACGGCATCCTCTAAGGCGTGAACCCTTGCCGCATCCTCTGACGATACTATGGCCGCAGTACCGGTAACTTCATACCAAGAGGCATGAGTGCTGAAGCTGATGGTTGTCAGTAAACTTATTGAAAATAAGTAATAAATTATTTTTTTCATCTATTCGTTACCAGTTGGGTATAAATATTGCTTAACAAATATTTATAAGCTTAAAGCTGACTCAAGTGCGTTTTTCATAATCTGAACCATTAATGAAAAGCAAAGATTGTTCCAACATTGTAATCCATTGAAAAGAGTCATGGCGAGAACATATTGGAACAGCAAGCACTAAATATATCTGGAGATAAGAGAATGAAAAAATGGCTCGTAGTAATGAGTGTCATGTTAATGACATCATGCGCTTATTCGCCAATCTATAACGGTAAATCTGAGTATTCAGGCAGTCCGTTTATGTTGATGGACAGCCCGCGTCATACCATGGATTTTTTCGTGGAAAGCATGACCGAAGATTTGATCTTGTCGAATACGAGTATTTCAGCCAGAACACCCATTGCCATTACCTCGTTTGTCGATCTGCAACACATGGACACAACCAGTTGGTTAGGAAACTCGGTATCAGAAGGTTTCATTCATCAGTTTCAGCGTCGAGGTTTTAAAGTGGTTGATTTTAAAACCACCGGCTCTATCCAAGTGACCCACCAGGGGGATTTTGCTATTAGCCGCGATTGGAAAGACTTAGCCCAAGAGCAAGACGTCCAGTATGTTTTGACTGGAACTATGCTTCGTCAAGAAGGCGGTGTTCTAGTGAATGCTCGTGTGGTCGGAATGCAAACTCGCATCGTTGTTGCCTCCGCACAAGGCTTTTTACCTGCAGACCGTATTGGTCGTGACTTAGATACCCTGAACAGTATTCGAACTCAAGATGGGGTTATTATTCGTTCTGATCCAACGATCAGTCAGCCTCATACTGTTATTCTTCGCCCTTAGGAGTTCGTGATGAAGAAATTAATATTTGTTGTTGCCGCTTTATTGCTTGTCGGCTGTCAACCATTACAAAGCATGAGACCTAATGACTTTTTGGTTGCGGTTGGCTACTCGAGTGTCAGCGAGCAGAAAGGTCGTAATGACGAAGAGAAACGTATCCGAGCAATGAGAGCTTCTAAAATTGATGCGTATCGTGAACTTGCCGAACAAGTGTATGGTATGCGCGTGAGTGGTCGGGCTGAGCTTGAGGATCAGCGTCTTGGTGCTGAAAGAACTTCAGGTGCAGTTGATGGTGTTATCCGTGGGGCTGAAGTGGTGCGCAGTTACCCTGTTGGCGACAGCTATGTGACTGAACTACGGTTAGATATCCGAAAAATGGAACAACTGCGTAATTATGGCGAAGTTCAACCAGTGCCTGAGAAGAGACAACAAACGTTGTTCTAGTTTAAGGATCGTCTAGTTATAGGTTTCTCCTGTTATATTGGCTGCTATTCGCTTTCCAGATGGCGTAACGGCAACCAGTAACGGCTATGAATAAGAAAGCGGCAAGTATTAAAGTACTTGCCGCTTTTTTGTTTATCGGCTTGGGGAGTACATTCACAGGTTTAGTGGGAGATTTGACTAGTGTAACGAGAAGGGTAGGCTGAGATACAGATACAGATACAGATACAGATACAGATACAGATACAGATATGAGAGGGCGGTGGTTTACCTAACTAAGCTTTAACGTTGGTTCCTAGCGTAGAAATTGTATGCGTTTGGCCTCCGGCATTGTAGGTCATGCCAATTTTGCCGTGACTTTGCTGCATCATATTGCTGAGTTTTTTGAAGCTAAGGTGTGCTCGATTCAAGGCTTCGCCATTTACTAGGTTCGCTTGATGGCAGTCGTGCACTATGGACTTGATGGTTGCGACTAACTGAGCAAGTTCAGGGTTCTCGGTCAGTTCAGATATATTAGTATGGGCAGCGATTCGTTGATCGGTTGATCTTAGTTGTTCAACAAGAACCACTTTCTCTTTGGCTATTCGCTCAATATCGCTCGATTGTCGGCTTGTAATAGCGATTTTCTCTGAACTCAATAATTCAGATAAGGCTTTGGCATTTTGAAGTTGGAAATTAACTAAATCTGCTAGTGCCGCCATAATGTAACCTACTAATAACCTCGTGTACTTTAAGATAATAACTTTATTTAAAAGCTAATGTTTGCTTAAAGACCTTTTAATTCGTTTTCAAATTTCATCATGTTGTCGGCCAACTTTTCTGGATCAACAGTGTATGAGCCATTTGCGATCGCTTCTTTTATTGCCGCGACTTTCACTGAATCGAAACTTGGTTGTGCTGCCATCTCTTGATGGAGTTGACCAATCGCCTTGCCTTGTTGGCTTAGTGAAACCGCATCTTTGCTTGCGGGTGATTTAGATGACACATCAGCTCTTGATGCCTCAGACTTAGAATCAGAGCGCACTGCTGAGCGGTTAGTGCTCGCTAGGGTTTGCCCTGAACGAATATTATCAATACCTGCCATAGTTAAGCCTTTTTCTTCAAAATGGGAACCTGTACAGTCAATATCGACCATGGGTGAGAATACTTTAGCAATTTTTAGCTCAATAGTCGAAAACGAACCAAACACCTCAACCGTTATAATTGGATGTTAGAGTTGAGAATAAAAGCGCTAACGATACCGACACTTTAAAGTGAAGTGTTAAAAGTAAACCGTGACTTCAGACATGCTGGTAACAATACCTTCGATTATACGCTGTGATTTGTCATTTTTCACCCTAACTTGATCACCCATTGAGCCATCGGTAAGTGCAGTACCTTTGGTGGTAATGGTCATGCCACCTTTTACTGCCTGTATGATAACCTTCTCATTTCGACATACGACACAAATATCGCCTCTTTCGACAACATCACCGGGTCTTAGGTTCTTTTTTACCTTAGCACCGATGACTTGTTGTGGAGTGGTAAAGCCTTGGCGACGAAATTTGTTGAGAGAGATCATCGCAGTTGTGACGTCGTATTGACCGACAATTTCGCCTCTCGCCAGTGAACGAGTCGTTGTGACAAGTGGTACTGACATTGAAAGGCGCACTGGCACGTAAACACGCCATTCATCAGGAACACAACGAACTAAAACAGTAATGCTGCTGCGAGTGTTGGTTGTTGTAGAGGCACTTGTCTCAAGGGGGATAGGACAATTTGTTGCTTTGATTCTAGAGTCTACATTAGCGGAATTAACAAAAAGTTCACCGCCTCGCGGTTGCTCCACCGAGTCAAGGATGTGTTGCTCAGCCGCTGATTGGATCATGTCAATTTGTTCCGGCGTTGCCGCGTGTGTAAAAAAACTAAACAATATTGTTAGAATGCCGATAAACTTAGCGACAGTTTTAAAAATAGTTCTACACATAGCTATGGAAAAAAGATATATGTTTGCTTTATGATATGTCATTTTATTTCTCTAGTGGTTCGTAGCCTGCAGTAGACTAACACTTTCTATCCAAAAAGTTTGATATGGAGATGAGCTCATGACGGGTATTCTTGATTCAGTGAATCAGCGTACGCAACTCGTCGGTCAAAACCGATTAGAATTACTAACCTTTCGCCTAATGGGGCGTCAGCGTTACGGTATTAATGTATTTAAAGTGAAAGAGGTTTTACAATGCCCTCGTCTGACTTTAATGCCAAATTTACATCATCTCGTAAAAGGTGTGGCTCATATTCGTGGTCAGACAGTTTCTGTCATTGATTTGAGCCTAGCGGTAGGCGGACGTCCTACATCTGATATCGATAAGTGCTTTGTGGTGATTGCTGAATTTAACCGTACTATCCAAGCATTCCTCGTAAGCTCTGTAGATAGAATTGTTAATATGCACTGGGAAGCTATTCTTCCACCACCAGATGGTTCAGGTAAAGATAATTACCTAACAGCGGTAACCAACATCGATAATGAATTGGTTGAAATTCTGGATGTTGAAAAGATTCTTGCTGAGATCTCACCTGTTGATGAAACCATGGATAGCAGAATCGCAGAGGAAATTGCAGAAGTTGAACAAGAGAAAGAATTGGTTCGCCGAATCTTGATTGCTGATGACTCGACGGTTGCTCGTAAGCAGGTTCAACGTGCTATAGAATCTATTGGTTTTGAGGTCATTGCTGTCAAAGATGGTAAAGAAGCCTATGAGACTCTGATGAAAATGGCATCGGAAGGCAGTATTTACGATCAAATTTCATTGGTGATTTCAGATATTGAAATGCCTGAAATGGATGGATACACGCTGACTGCTGAGATTCGTCGTCACGCAGAACTAAAAGATTTATACGTAATTTTGCACTCATCATTGAGTGGTGTATTTAACCAAGCCATGGTTGAGCGTGTAGGGGCTAACTCCTTCATCGCGAAATTCAATCCTGATGAGCTTGGTGGCGCGGTTAAAGCTGCGTTAACTAACTAAAAGAGACATTAATGACTGCTATAACAATAAGTGATCAAGAGTATCGCGATTTCAGCCGTTTCTTAGAATCTCAATGTGGCATTGTATTAGGTGACAGTAAGCAGTATTTAGTGCGCAGTCGTTTAAGCCCATTAGTAACGAAGTTTAATGTTGCTTCATTGTCTGATTTGCTAAGAGATGTAGTGACAGGTCGAAACCGTGAGTTGAGAGTGGCGGCAGTGGATGCTATGACGACTAACGAGACACTTTGGTTCCGAGATACTTATCCGTTTGCTGTACTAGCGGATAAACTTCTACCGGAAATAGCGGCAAATAAACGTCCTATCAAGATTTGGTCTGCGGCAAGCTCTTCAGGTCAAGAACCATACTCAATGGCTATGACGATACTTGAGACCCAAGCACGTAAGCCGGGTATGTTGCCAAATGTATCGATTACCGCTACTGATATTTCAGCAAGTATGTTAGATATGTGCCGCACTGGCGCTTATGACAACCTTGCCTTGGGCCGAGGACTTTCTCCTGAGCGCCGTCGCACTTTCTTTGAAGATGCTGGCGATGGTCGTATGAAAGTGAAAGACAACGTTAAGCGAATGGTAAACTTCCGTCCTCAGAACTTGATGGAGAGCTATGCACTGTTAGGCAAATTCGACATTATCTTTTGTCGTAACGTGTTGATTTATTTCTCTCCGGATATGAAGTCAAAAGTACTTAACCAGATGGCAAATAGCCTGAATCCTGGTGGTTACCTGTTATTGGGTGCGTCTGAATCGTTAACCGGCTTAACAGATCGTTTTGAAATGGTTCGCTGTAATCCAGGCATCATCTACAAATTAAAGTAATTAGTGTCACCACTTTAAGGTGCAATATTACTGTCCAAATTTAAAACCCAGCCAAGTGCTGGGTTTTCTTTTTCTCATTTAATCTATATCTTTAAGTCAGAGTGACATTCCAATTTACTCTATTTGTTGGCTTGTATATTGCAAGTTTACCCACGAGTAACCTGTAAAAGTAATGGTCGGCCACTTTATTTTTAAAGTTGGTATATATATTGCTTGGGTTATTTCATAACAGTCAGTTCTTGAGTTGAGGTTTACATGGCTATTTCTTTTGACAATGCTTTAGGCATTCACCAGCACACAGTTGGTGTACGTGAGCGTAACGCTGAGGTGCTTTCCACCAATATCGCGCAAGCTAACACGCCTGGGTATAAAGCAAAGGGATTAGACTTTAATAAATCACTGCAGGCGGCAAGTTCTGGGGCAAGCATTGGTCTTAGCCGAACAGACGGTCGGCATATTTCTGCCTCAACAACGGTGAATGGGGAAACGAAGTATCGAATTCCTACGCAACCTGATACTGGAGATGGCAATACGGTTGATTTGGATTTGGAACGAAATCTTTTCATGCAAAACCAAATTAGGCATCAAGCCTCTCTCGACTTCTTAGGAAGTAAGTTCAAGAATTTAACTAAAGCGATAAAAGGGGAATAACTAGATGAGCTTATTTAATGTATTCAATGTGACTGGTTCTGCGATGAGTGCTGAATCTGTTCGTCTAAATACTACCTCAAGTAACCTTGCTAACGCAGACAGTGTAAGTAGCTCTGCTAAAGACACTTACAAGGCTCGTCACGCAGTGTTTGGCGCTGAGTTAAATCAGGCACGTAATAGTGGTCACACTGTGCCAGTAAAAGTATTAGGTATCGTAGAAAGCGATAAACCGCTGAATGCGGAGTACAACCCAGATCACCCGTTAGCGAACAACGAAGGCTACATCTATAAGCCTAACGTTAACGTTATGGAAGAAATGGCAAACATGATTTCAGCATCACGTGCGTATCAAACAAACGTACAGGTTGCTGACTCGAGTAAACAAATGCTGCTGCGTACGCTGCAGATGGGTCAATAAGGATAAGGAGGTAGCAAATGGCTGGAATCAACAATGTTGGTCAAAGCGGCTTGTCCTATGTTGACCAGCTGAAGAGTCTTCAAGATGGTGCTAAGAAGCCCGATGAAACGACAGGTAAGCAAGATCTTAAACAAGATGACTTCTTATCGTTGTTGACTAAGCAACTTGCACAACAAGACCCTTTTAAGCCGGTTAGCAATGACCAGATGATTGCGCAAATGGCTTCATTTGCGACCGTAGATGGCATTGGCAAAATGAATACACAGTTTGAAAGCTTGAATTCATCAATGACCTCTAACCAAGCACTGCAGGCATCTTCTTTGGTTGGCCGCGATGTATTGGTTCCTGGAGCGGCAGGTGTGAAACAAGGTGATGGCGGTATGGCGTCAATGGTTAAGCTTCCTCAGGCAATGGACAATGTAATGGTCCGTGTTGAGAATGAAGTTGGCCAATTGGTTCGCACTTTTGATATCGGCTCAAAACCATCTGGTGACACGCGTGTTGAGTGGGACGGAAAAGACGAAGACGGTAATCCATTGCCGGCCGGTAAATACAACGTGAAAGCGTCGGGTTTATTGGAAGGTGAGAACACAGAGTTCCAAGTGTCGAGTTATGCGAACGTGAACAGTGTGCTTCTTGGTAAAGGCGATGGCAACGTACTACTCAATCTGGCTGGTTTTACATCGCCAGTACGACTTGCTGAAGTACTAGAAGTTGGTAAAGCGTAGCTCTTTTTAGAGTGATTATGCTAGCTAGATTAGGAGAATATTGGAATGTCATATGTATCTTTAAGCGGTCTATCCGCTGCACAGTTAGACCTGAATACAACCAGTAACAACATTGCGAACGCAAACACATTTGGCTTTAAAGAGTCTCGTGCGGAGTTCGGGGATGTTTACTCAAGCTCGTTGTTCACTAACGCAAAAACGACGCCAGGAGGTGGTGCGCAAGCTAGCCAAGTGGCACAACAGTTCCATGAAGGTTCAAGTATCTATACGAATAACCCAATGGACTTGCGTGTAAGTGGTACAGGTTTCTTTGCAGTATCGAAAGACCGTATGGTGCCAGAGATCAATGAACTAACGCGTAATGGTGCATTTCACCTAAACAAAGACAACTACATGGTTACGGCCAATGATGAGTTTCTTTTAGGTTATGATGTCGATCCAAACTCGGGTGAAGTTCTTTCTTATGCACCAAAGCCTCTCGACATTCCAGCTGAGTTTGGTAAGCCTAAACAGACAGAAAACATTGAAGTAGGGGTTAACCTTCCTGCGAACGGTGATCTTAAAGACCCGGCAACATTTGACTTCAAAGATCCAGATACCTATAACCGTGCAACGTCTTCGACGGTCTACGATTCTATGGGACAGTCTTACAAGTTAACGACTTACTACCTAAAAGATCAGACTCAACCGAATACTTGGCAAACGTACTACACCATGTCAGATGAAACGGGCGAGAAGCCGGTAAATATTACTGGTGGCGACGCGACGAATTCAGCAGGTCATGTTGGTCACACCATGAAATTCAACAATGACGGTACCTTAGCAAGCCTTAACAGTGGTCAGCCAATTCTATCTGATCCTATCGGCGCTGGTGAGAACGCAATTGATTTGAACGGTGCAGATCCGACACAGGTACTTAACTTTGGTCTGGATTCTTCAACTCAGTTTGCCGCTCCATTCGAACTGTCTAGGTTTGATGAAGATGGCGCGACAACTGGTTTCTTAACGAAAATCGATTTCGATGAGTACGGCAGTGTTCTAGGCAGTTACTCAAACGGTGAAAATGTGATACTAGGCCGCGTAGGTTTAGTTCGTGTACCTAATGAGCATGGTCTAGATAAGAAAGGCGGCACTCAATGGGATTCTACTAACGCTTCAGGTGATAAAATCTGGGGTGAATCAAATAAAGGTTCATTTGGTAGTATCAACAATGGCTCACTAGAGCAGTCGAATATCGATATGACTCAAGAATTGGTTGATTTGATTTCTGCTCAACGTAACTTCCAAGCGAACTCTCGTTCTCTAGAAGTACACAACCAACTACAACAGAATATTCTTCAGATTCGTTAATCGTTTCGAGCGTTTGAATCATCTGCGAATACCCAATTCAATGTTATTGAATTGGGTATTGTTGATGAATTACGTATGGCTGTTTGTTTTTCTATTTGCCGCCCCTATTGCCGCCCGGTAATGCCTCTGGCAACAATTCTTCCTCAATGATCCTTTATGGTCAGTTTTTTTTGTTGTTTCTCCGTTTAAGTTTTTGATAAATAACAGTTAAAAATATTGGCATAGTGTTTGCTTTATTAGTTCCAGAAAATGATTTTTGGAGCAAAATTATGGATCGCGCACTGTTTCTTGCCATGAGCGGCGCTAAGCAAAATATGCAGGCTTTGCAGCTGCGTTCGAACAACCTTGCCAATGTAAGTACAACGGGTTTCCGTGCTGATTTAGCACAGGCACGTTCAATGCAAGCGTATGGCGAAGGTATGCCTACTCGTGTTTTCAGCATGACAGAGCGTCCGGGTCATAATTTCGCTCAGGGTAGTGTGGTTACTACAGGCCGAGATCTAGACGTCACCATTCAAGGTGATGGTTGGATTTCAGTTATGGACAACACTGGTCGTGAAGGTTTAACTCGCAACGGTAACCTAAGGGTTGACCAAAACGGTCTACTTACCAACGCAAGTGGCCATTTAGTGCTTGGTGAAAACGACGCACCAATCACGCTCCCAATCCCAATCAGTAAAGTAGAAATTGGTACTGATGGTACGATTTCGGTGATTCCTCAAGGCGCTCCAGCTGAAGAATTAGCCGTAGTTGATCGTATTAAGCTTGTGCGTCCAGATAACCAAAGCTTGTTTAAAGATACGAATGGCCTCTTCCGTTCGAAAAACCCAGATCAGGCATACGAAGCAGATGCAGCGGTAACGTTGCTTAAAGGTGCTATCGAAGGCAGTAACGTAAATGCCGTAGGTGAAATGACCAGCTTAATTGACTTACAACGTCAGTTTGAAATGCAGGTCAAGATGATGAGCACAGCAGAGGAAATGGACAAGTCGTCTGATTCACTGCTTCGTATGAGCTAATAGAATTTTAAGGAAATTACTATGCATCCAGCATTATGGGTAAGTAAAACCGGTTTAGACGCCCAACAAACCAATATTTCAACAATTTCAAACAACCTTGCCAACGCCTCAACCATTGGTTTTAAAAAGAGCCGCGCGGTGTTTGAAGATCTGTTCTATCAGAATATTAACCAACCAGGTGGCCAATCGTCTCAGAATACTGAGTTGCCAAGTGGTTTGATGTTGGGTGCTGGTTCTAAGGTAGTTGCAACCCAAAAGGTGCACACTCACGGTAACGCACAAACAACGTCGAATAGCCTAGATATGATGATTGAAGGCGACGGTTTCTTCCAAGTTGAGATGCCAGACGGTGAAACAGGTTACAGCCGTAATGGTCAGTTCACATTGAACGGTGACGGCGCGATCGTAACATCGGGTCAAGGTTATGCCCTACAACCCGAAATCGTTATTCCTGAAGACGCGATCTCGGTAACGGTTGGGAACGATGGTGAGGTGTCGGTTCGTCTACGTGGTCAGCAAGACAACGTCGTGGTTGGTCAAATCACTATTACTGATTTCGTAAACCCAGGTGGTTTAGAGCCCATTGGCCAAAACCTTTACTTGCCTACAGGTGCAAGTGGTGACCCGCAAGAGGGTGTTCCGGGGTTGAATGGCTTAGGTAATGTTCGTCAGTCTATGCTTGAAGCATCCAATGTAAACGTAACTGAAGAGTTGGTTAACATGATTGAAGCTCAACGTGTATACGAAATGAACTCAAAAGTTATCTCGGCGGTAGATAAGATGATGAGCTTCGTTAACCAACAACTGTAGCTAGTTAATTCGCTGTTTACTTATTTCTTTTGATCGTTCTGTTTACCATTGCCCGCTGAGAGTATGTCGCCATGAAACGTATTGTTTGTTTAGCCCTATTTTTGTCTATGACTGGCTGCGCCCCATTGGCTCCAATTGAAACTCCGGCGCAAGAGAACGCAACCACAGTGGTTGATGCCGTAGAAGGCGACAAGTCGGCCCAGGAAAGCTCTGGTATTATCGACACACTTCGAGATAGAACGGACCCTATTGCTGGTGATCCTGCATGGGCGCCAATTAACCCGAAGAAAAAACAAGAGCATTATGCGGCAGCAACAGGCTCACTGTTCAATGCTAACCACATTGGTAGCATGTATGACGACTCAAAACCTCGCGGTATTGGTGACATTATTACAGTTGCGTTAGATGAGAATACGCGAGCGACTAAAAAAGCTAATGCAGATATGTCTAAATCGAACGATGCATCGATGGAACCGTTAGCTGTAGGCGGTGAAAACCTAGAACTTGGTAAATACAACTTTTCTTACGATCTGAGTAACACCAACACCTTTGCTGGAGATGCATCAGCTAACCAAAGTAACAGCATCAGCGGTTACATTACGGTTGAAGTTATTGAAGTATTAGCTAATGGCAACCTAGTGGTTCGTGGTGAAAAGTGGATGACGTTGAATACGGGTGATGAGTACATTCGCTTAAGTGGCACCATCCGCCCTGATGATATCGACTTTGAGAATACCATTGCTTCGAACCGTGTTTCGAATGCACGAATTCAGTACTCAGGTACGGGTGTGCAGAAAGATATGCAAGAACCTGGGTTCTTGGCACGATTCTTTAATGTATCTTTGTAGAGCTAGAGACTGTGTCGACATACTGACACTTTCAGAATTATCTAATTTCAAGCTAACTCATTATAAATTAAAGCAATACAGACAGGTTACTCAATGAAAAAACTAACACTCGTACTCTTCGGCATGCTATTTCTTGCCTCCAGTGCTCATGCCGCGCGTATAAAAGACGTGGCAAAAGTAGCGGGTGTTCGTAGTAACCAACTTGTCGGTTATGGTTTGGTGACGGGTTTGCCGGGCACCGGTGAGACAACTCCCTTTACCGATCAAACGTTTAACGCAATGCTGCAAAATTTTGGCATTCAATTGCCGCCTGGCACCAAGCCAAAAACCAAAAACGTTGCGGCGGTAATCGTTACCGCTGAACTTCCGGCATTCTCCAAGCAAGGTCAGGAAGTAGACGTAACGGTGTCGTCTATTGGTTCAGCAAAAAGCCTTCGTGGTGGTACTTTGCTGCAGACTTTTCTTAAAGGTCTGGACGGTCAAGTGTACGCTGTGGCACAAGGTAATTTGGTTGTGAGTGGTTTTAGTGCTCAAGGCAACGATGGTTCTAAGCTCGTTGGTAACAACCCAAACGTCGGTATCATCTCTAGCGGTGCGACGGTAGAGCAAGAAATCCCAACCCCATTTGGTCGTGGTGACTACATCACTTTCAACTTAATCCAATCTGATTTTACTACGGCTCAGCGTTTAGCTGATGCGGTTAATAATTTTCTAGGCCCTCAAATGGCGTCTGCGGTAGATGCGACTTCTGTAAAAGTTCGTGCTCCACGTGAAATCAGCCAACGTGTGGCTTTCTTGTCTGCCATCGAAAACATCGAATTTGACCCTGCAGAGGGCTCTGCAAAAATCATTGTTAACTCTCGTACCGGTACTATTGTTGTTGGTAAGCATGTGCGCTTAAAAGCAGCAGCAGTAACCCACGGCGGCATGACAGTCGCAATCAAAGAAAATCTAAACGTAAGTCAACCTAACGCATTCTCTGGTGGTCAAACGGTAGTCGTTCCTGATTCGGACATCGAAGTAACCGAAGCCGATGGTAAAATGTTCAAGTTCGAACCCGGTTTAACGCTCGATGATTTGGTACGCGCTGTCAATGAAGTCGGCGCCGCACCTTCTGATTTAATGGCAATCCTTCAAGCACTGAAACAAGCGGGTGCAATTGAAGGTCAGTTGATCATTATTTAAGGGATAAAGCATGATTAAAAATAACAATGACATCGGCTTTATTCACGATATTGGTAGCCTAGACCGTCTTCGTCAACAAGCGGTAAGCGGTGAAGAAGGCAGTGAAAAAGAAGCGCTAACCGCTGCAGCAAAACAGTTTGAATCTATTTTTACCTCGATGTTGTTTAAGTCGATGCGTGATGCGAACTCGAGCTTTAAGTCAGATATGTTAAACAGCCAGAATGAACAGTTTTATCGTCAGATGCAAGATGACCAAATGGCGAGTGAACTCAGTGCGTCAGGTTCGCTCGGTCTTGCGGACATGATCGTAGCTCAGTTAAGCGCTGGCCAAGCAAATGATGCAACTGAAGATAAGGTTCGCAATGAAGGCTTTGATACCTCTCTGCAAAGACCGCAGTACTCGGGGCGTTCACAAGATAGAACACCCGAAGTTCAATCTGCGCAAGCTATGTCAGCAACAGACGTGTCAGTAGCCAAACAACCAGTTTCCTTCGATTCTCCAGAATCGTTTGTTGCCTCAATGAAGCCTTACGCTGAAAAAGCAGCGAGTGCGCTCGGTGTCGATTCATCACTGCTATTGGCACAAGCGGCACTTGAAACAGGTTGGGGTTCTAAGATGATTAAGAACTCTTTGGGCAACAGCAACAACCTATTCAATATCAAAGCCGATAGAAGTTGGAAGGGCGATAAGGTTGCTACTCAAACTCTAGAGTTCCATGGTAAAACAGCCGTTAAAGAGTCTGCTTCTTTCCGTTCTTACTCTAATTTCGAAGATAGCTTTGATGATTACGTGAAGTTCTTGAACGAAAATCCAAGATACGAAACGGCATTGCAGCATCAAGGTAACTCTGAGAATTTCATCAAAGGCATTCACCAGGCGGGTTACGCAACCGACCCTAACTATGCCGACAAAGTTTTACGAGTTAAAGCTAAGATTGATGAGATGAAATAGCGTTATTGAATGCACTCGAGAGCTTGCCACCGGCAGGCTCTTTTCTTATCCGCCCCTTCAGTCTTACGCACCATCCATAGTTTTCTCCTTACACTTCAACAAATTATTGTCTTTTAACTCTCCGTTATTTCTATTGGCACATATATTGCTAAATATCTTAATAATAAGCTGTAGTAGTTAATCAGTTCATGCTGATTTTGTTAAGTTTTTTGGGGGCATTATGGCGTCGGATCTTCTGAATGTAGGAGCACAAAGTGTTCTTACTGCTCAGAGACAGCTAAACACCACTGGTCATAACATTTCTAACGCCAACACAGAAGGCTATAGCCGCCAGTCTGTGGTTCAAGGTGTGAATGACCCGCGCCAGTACGGTGGTCAAACCTACGGTATGGGTGTGCATGTGGAAAATGTTCGCCGCTCGTGGGACCAATTTGCCGTCAAGGAACTTAACCTATCAACAACCAATGCCGCTAACAAAGCGGATACCGAAGCTAACCTGGATATGCTGTCAAGCATGTTGTCATCGGTTGTTTCGAAGAAAATCCCAGAGAACCTTAATGAGTGGTTTGATTCTGTTAAGACGCTCGCTGATACCCCGAATGATGTGGGTACACGAAAAGTCGTCATAGAAAAAGCTGGGTTATTGAGTAAAACGTTAAATGAATTTCATGAAACCGTTCGTCAACAGTCTGATTCTGCGAATAAGAAATTAGACATGGGTATCGAGCGAGTTAACCAAATTGCATACGAGATCCGTGATCTTCAGCGACTAATGGTACGAACTCCTGGACCTCATAATGATCTACAAGATCAGCACGAACAGCTAGTTAATGAGCTTTCTGGTTACACTAAAGTGACGGTGACACCACGAGCTAATAATGAAGGCTTTAATGTCCATATCGGTAATGGTCATACCTTAGTTTCTGGTACAGAAGCGAGCCAACTGAAAATGATCGATGGCGTACCAGATGCACATCAGCGTCGTCTTGCTATCGTAGAAGGAAAGTCATTAAAGGCGATTACTAACCGCGATATTGATGGACAAATCGGCGCGATGTTAGACATGCGTGATGAACATATTCCTGCAGTTATGGATGAGCTTGGTCGTTTGGCGACCGCGTTTTCATACGAGGTCAATGCACTGCAATCGCAAGGTTTGGATCTCAATGGCAATGTAGGTAAAAACCTGTTTACCGATGTGAACTCTGAGTTAGTGGCTAAGTCTCGTGTTACTGCTCACGGACAGTCAAAAGCGGATGTCGCGGTCTATATTGATGATACTTCTGCTCTGAAAGGCGGCGAGTATGGTCTGAAATACGATGGCAGCGATTATGTGGTGATTAAGCCAGATGGCGAAACGGTAAAAGTTAGCACTAATTCAACCGGCAATGCCTTTTATTTAGATGGCATGCGAGTGGAAGTTCGAAATCCGCCTGAACTGGGTGAGAAGCTTTTACTACGCCCAACCCGCAATTTTGCCGCGCAGATTCAGATGGAAACCAAAGACCCTAAAGATATTGCGGCGCAAAGCTATGAGGCATCAACTACCTTTGCCAAAGGCACTGCAGGTTTCAAAATTTTGGCGGCAGGTCAATTACGAGAATTTGAAGTGATCGTGTCACCAAAGGGCGAACAGTTTGCAGTTACCGATCCTAAGGGCAACATACTTATGCAGCCTCAACCGTATCCACCACAAGGCCCAGTGACGATTAATGGCACAACGTTTGAACTTACACCGGGCGCGGTGGCAAACGATAAATTTACGGCAAACCTTGTCCCATCAGAAGGTGACAATGGCAACTTGCGTAAATTGCAAGATCTCCAAACAGGCAAAGTCTTGGATGATGGTGAGTCTACGATTTTAGATCTTTACCACAACTTGAATACCAATACGGGCTTGAAATCTTCAACGGCAAATCGCTTGAGTGATATTGCTAGGCTAGAAAAAGAGTCAGCTCAAGAACGTATTGCTTCAGTCTCTGGGGTGAACCTAGATGAAGAAGCGGCAAATATGATGAAATTTCAGCAAGCGTACATGGCTTCTTCACGCATCATGCAAGCCGCCAATGATACGTTTAATACTATTTTGGCTTTGAGGTAGGAGATATAAATGTTGACTCGTATTTCTAGCTTTCATAATTATCAGTCAGTACAAAATGACTTTCGCCGCCAAGAAAACAAGGTGCATCATAATCAAGCACAACTGGCTTCCGGTAAGAAATTACAGTCGGCGAGTGATGATCCTTTGGCGACGCATTATTTACAAAACATCGGTCAGCAATCTGAGCAACTTAAACAGTATGTCGATGCGATCACTCTAATTAGAAACCGCCTTGAACATCATGAAGTCATGGTCGCCAACTCGGAAGGGTTCGCGGATGAAGCAAAACGAACCGTGATGGAAATGATTAACGGTGCACTTTCTCCGGAAGACCGCTTAGCGAAGAAACGTGAAATTCAAGAGTTATCGAATAATCTTCTGCATTTAGCTAATACTCAAGATGAGTCAGGTAACTACACATTTTCAGGAACCAAGCCCAAGAGCCAGCCATTTTTTCAAGATAATGAAGGGAACGTTTCTTATCAAGGTGATGACTATCAAAGAAAGATGCGAGTAGCAACGAGCTTTGAAATGGCAATGAATGATCCGGGCAGTAAGTTGTTTATGGAAATAGATAACCCGTTTGGTGACTACGAGCCTCAATATGATCTTGAACCAGCCTCTGAGTTATTACTAGGGCGCGCAACCAATAAAGCTGACGATAGTTCTACTTATAAAGTGACTTTTGTTGATATGCAAACAGGCAAGTTCGCTTACCAGCTTGAAAAAGATGGCGAAGTGGTTGCCTCGGAAGATTTTGATCCTTCGAAAGGTGTTGTCTATGAAGGTCTGAATATCCAATTCAAGGGGCAGATCACGAAGGGTGACTCGATCACTTTAGAGCCGAGAAAGACATTTTCTATTTTTGATACATTCAAAGATACCGCCGAACAGGCTGAAAATCCAGTATCGGATGCATCGGCAACGGCAAAACTGCACCAAATGACAGAAGAATTTCATGCCGCGTTTATTCATTTGACTAAGGCGAGAACGGATGTCGGTGCACGTTTGAGTACGTTGGATATTCAAGAGCAGCAACATGAAGATTTTAAGTTGTCTTTAGCGAAAGCAAAAAGCAACTTTGAAGACTTGGACTATTCGAAAGCCATCATTGAATTCAATGAAAACTCTCGAGCGTTACAAGCTTCACAACAAGCGTTTGGCAAGACCAAAGACCTGACCTTGTTTAATTATATTTAGCTGTGAACAGTCGTTAATCTGGGGTTAGTTCTCTGCCGTATGTGCTATGCCATACGTGCGAATGATTCTATCGATTGCCGCTTTTTTATTCAAAGTGGCATGTTTGAAAAATAGCGGCAAAAAACGGCAACGAGAGATATCAATCTCTTGTTTTCTCTACTTAATATAATTGGCTTTTATAGTAATTCATTTTTAAGTGTTTGTTTTTCATGTTTATTTTAAATTTATTGAAATTAAAATAAAAGTTGGCACACAACATGCTTTTATACTTTTCATAAATGATTAATACAGATCTTAAACCTTATCTAGGGTTTATCGCGTAATACACGGTCAGTGCTTATCCATATGAGAGTAAAGCTGGCCGCTTCGCAGAAATTTTGCGAACTCATAAGGAGAGCAATATGGCTATTAATGTAAGCACTAACGTATCTGCTATGACAGCACAACGATACTTGAATAAATCGTCTAATGAACTAGCGACTTCTATGGAACGTTTGTCATCAGGCCATAAGATCAACAGTGCAAAAGATGATGCAGCTGGCCTACAAATATCAAACCGTTTAACAGCACAGTCTCGTGGTCTTGATGTAGCAATGCGTAATGCAAATGATGGCATTTCGATTGCTCAAACTGCAGAAGGCGCGATGAACGAATCAACGAACATACTACAGCGTATGCGTGATCTAGCGATTCAGTCATCAAACGGCACTAACTCACCAGCAGAGCGTCAAGCATTAAACGAAGAGACAATGGCTCTTCAAGATGAACTTAACCGTATCGCAGAGACAACAGCTTTCGGTGGCCGTCGTTTATTGAATGGTTCATTTGGTGAAGCTTCATTCCAGATTGGTTCAAACTCTGGTGAAGCGATGATTATGGCGCTGACTAGTATTCGTGCGGATGATTTCCGTATGGGCGGAACAACATTCGACACTGAAAACGCTAAAGATAAAAGCTGGGAAGTACCAGTAGCAGCAAAAGATCTTAAGTTTGAATTCAAAACTAAAGCGGGTGAAGAGATTACTCTCGATATAAGCGCCAAAGCCGGCGACGATATCGAAGAACTCGCAACTTACATTAATGGTCAATCTGATTTAATTAACGCATCGGTTACTGATGAAGGTCGCATACAGGTATTTGTTGCCGAGCCAGATTTAGATGGTGAGATGAGAATCTCGGGTGGTTTAGCCTCTGAACTAGGCTTCAAAAATGATGCTCCTGAAGGCCAGGAAACCACAACCACGGCGGATGGCAAAGTTGTACCTGCACCTGCTGTAGGTCGAACGACATTAGTTCAAGATGTCGATTTGAATACTGTAGCTGGTTCACAAAACGCAATCAGTGTCATCGACTCTGCAATGCAGTACGTTGATTCACAGCGTGCTGATTTGGGTGCGAAACAAAACCGTCTAAGCCACAGTATTAATAACTTGGCAAACGTTCAAGAGAACGTAGACGCTTCAAACAGCCGAATCAAAGATACGGACTTTGCGAAAGAGACAACGCAAATGACCAAAGCTCAAATTCTGCAACAAGCTGGTACATCTATACTAGCTCAAGCAAAACAGTTGCCTAACTCTGCAATATCACTATTGCAATAGTTATTGGTTGAACTCGCTATTCGTGTTCAGACGTGAACCGCTTAGCGAGGGATACTGGCAAGCATACTTACTATTGGGTGTTTAGCTCTCTCATCTCTCACCTGCTATCCATTTTTACGGTAAGAATGCAACGGCGTGTCGGAAATGTGTTCATTTCTCGATGATCTCCGCACAGGCTCTGACACGCCAACTAGCCCCGGTTCCTTCACAGGAAAAGGGGCTTTTTCCTTTCTATTTCTACACTTTTGTTTTCTTTTAGAGCGTCTAGTTTACTTTTCAAATCCGTAAAACCTCGATCTCACTTACCTGTTTCACGACAAACAACTCAACTCTTTGTATAAGAAGCATACCAATCTGAACTCTTTGGCGACTATTCATTTATCTACATTGGGTAACTCAAATAGTGATTAGTGTGTTTTTTAAACACTTTTTAAATGCGTTCTCAATTGAAGACTGCCACTGTTATAGAAAATTTGAGATTTTAAGTGCCTGATAAATTTGATTTTAATATTTAATTTGTGGTTTTTTGAAAGTTTTTCTAAAGCTTCTGAATTTTGAGCCGTTATTAAAAGTAACTTAGAGATAACTACTTGGTTTTCCGAGACGTCGGAAACCGCTATACCGGAAAATCAATTGGAGAAATCACCATGGCAGTGAATGTAAATACCAACGTATCAGCAATGACAGCACAACGTTACCTAAACAGTGCAAACAGCGCTCAACAAACATCAATGGAACGCCTATCTTCAGGTTCTAAAATCAACAGCGCAAAAGATGACGCTGCAGGCCTACAAATCTCGAACCGTTTGAACGTTCAGAGTCGTGGTCTTGATGTTGCTGTACGTAACGCGAACGATGGTATCTCTATCGCTCAAACGGCAGAAGGTGCGATGAATGAAACATCAAACATTCTGCAACGTATGCGTGACTTGTCTCTGCAATCAACAAACGGTTCGAATACAAAAGCTGACCGTGTTGCAATCCAAGAAGAAGTTACAGCACTGAACGATGAACTAAATCGTATTGCTGAAACAACCTCTTTTGGTGGTAACAAGCTGCTTAACGGTACTCACGGTACTAAGTCATTCCAAATTGGTGCAGACAATGGTGAGGCAGTAATGCTTCAGCTGAAAGACATGCGTTCTGATAACGACCAAATGGGCGGCAACAGCTACCAATTTACAGAAGCTAAAGGTAAAGATTGGGGTGTAACAGCTGGTGCTAATGATTTAACCATGTCATTAAAAGATAGCTTCGGTGACCAACGAGAAATCAACATCTCGGCTAAAGCAGGCGATGATATTGAAGAGCTAGCGACTTACATTAACGGTCAACAAGACCTAGTAAAAGCGTCAATTGATGAAGAAGGTAAACTGCAAATCTTCGCTGGTAACAACAAAGTTGATGGGGAAATTGCATTTTCTGGTGCTTTATCAGATGAACTAGGCATGACAGCAGGTGCGAAACCTGAGGACCCAAAAACGCTAGAGGCTAAGCAAGTTACGGTTGATAGTATCGACGTAACGTCTGTTGGTGGTGCACAAGAATCTGTAGCTGTTATCGATGCGGCACTTAAATATGTAGATAGCCACCGTTCTGAGCTTGGTGCTTTCCAAAACCGTTTCGACCACGCAATTAACAACTTAGACAACATCAACGAAAACGTTAATGCATCTAAGAGCCGTATCAAAGATACCGATTTCGCTAAAGAGACGACTCAGATGACTAAATCTCAGATCCTTTCTCAAGCTTCAAGCTCGATTCTTGCTCAAGCGAAGCAAGCTCCGAACTCGGCACTTAGCCTACTAGGTTAATCGGTTGAAAGGCCACATTGACCATGTGCATTATTGTTTATAATCGTCAATGTCAGGCTTCCACAAATTAGCTCGTGGTGAGAGATGAGCGCTAAATAAACCCAGCTTCGGCTGGGTTTTTTATTGCCTGCTATTTGGCTAGGGTGAATTTGGAAAAAGTGCAATGTTGGTTGATAGAAGAAAAAGCGAGATCCTCTATCACGTTCGTTCCTCACAGTAGGGAATGACCGAGTCGGGAAATGATGATCTACTTCACGTTTTTTTTAACATTGAAAATAATACGAAAAAAAATGCATTTTTTATTAAAGCTTCTAGTTAAGGGGCCGTTAAAGGGATTGAGAGAAATGATATGTACCAATGTAAGGTGAGAGAGACACTGGTATATAAAACAAAATAACATGTGTTTTTGTGAGGTGAGAGTCACATAAGTGCATGAAAAAATGCCTAAAGGAGATCAACTATGGCGATTAATGTAAGCACAAATGTGTCTGCAATGACGGCTCAGCGCTACCTAAATAGTGCGGCTGAAGGTACTCAAAAATCAATGGAGCGTTTGTCTTCTGGCTATAAAATCAATAGCGCAAAAGATGATGCTGCAGGCCTACAAATCTCTAACCGCTTAACGTCGCAAAGTCGTGGCCTAGATATGGCTGTAAAAAACGCGAACGATGGTATCTCTATTGCACAGACAGCTGAAGGTGCAATGAATGAGTCAACCAATATCCTGCAACGAATGCGTGACCTTTCTCTTCAATCTTCAAATGGTTCAAACACGAAATCTGAACGTGTTGCAATTCAAGAAGAAGTCTCTGCTCTAAACACTGAGCTTAACCGTATCGCTGAAACGACCTCTTTTGGTGGTAATAAGCTTTTGAACGGAACTTTCGGTAGTCAATCTTTCCAAATTGGTGCAGATTCTGGTGAAGCAGTAATGCTGACAATGAATAATATGCGTACCGATACTGAAGCGATGGGCGGTAAGAGTTATAGCGTTGCTGAGGGGAAAGATACGTCTTGGCGCGTAGGTGAAGATTCTGTCCTAACGATGAAGTACCAAGATCAGTTTGGTGACGTTCAAGATCTGTCGATTACTGCGAAAAAAGGTAATGACATGGAAGAACTTGCCACTTACCTAAACGGTCAAAGCCCGGATGTTCAAGCTTCGGTAGGTGAAGGCGGTAAATTGCAACTCTTCGCTTCAAGCCAAAAAGTTGATGGTAATGTTGAGTTTGGCGGCTCTCTTGCTGAAGAGCTAGGTCTTGGCTCTGGTAAAGATGCAGAAGGTAAAGAGATTCCTGGCAGCAGCAAGGCTATTGTAACGGATGTTACTGTTAACGACATTGATGTAACTTCTGTTGCAGGTTCAAACAACGCTGTATCTATTATTGACGGTGCCTTAAAGGCAGTAGACAGTAATCGTGCCTCTCTTGGTGCATTCCAAAACCGTTTTGACCACGCAATCAGCAACTTAGAAAATATTAACGAAAACGTTAATGCGTCTAAGAGCCGAATCAAAGATACTGATTACGCAAAAGAAACAACGGCAATGACGAAGTCTCAAATCTTACAACAAGCGAGTACTTCTATTTTAGCTCAAGCAAAACAATCACCATCAGCAGCTTTAAGCTTATTGGGCTAAACTTACTTCAGTAAGTAACGGTAAACTCTACTGTAGGTAGAGTTTTACTGTTAGGCTCATAAAGTTGGGAGGGAGAGTGTTATGGAAATATTATCTAACGCATCGAACATCCAGCCTTATGGCTCACCTAATGGCATTAAATTTGCAAGCGATAAAGGTAGTAGTGCGTCGAGTACTTCACAACCGAAAGAAACAACATCTTATGACAAGGTAGAAAAATCGAAAGAGATGGCTACCGAAGCGGCGATTAAATTAGCTCAACATAGACAAGAGTTAAATGATGCGGAGCGAGTCAAAATGGTGGAGAAGGTAAACGAATTTATATCTTCTCTCAACAAGGGTGTTGCTTTTAAGGTTGATGAAGAGACTGGGAGAGATGTGGTTACCATTTATGAGACCACAACGGGCGATATTATTCGCCAAATTCCCGATGAAGAAATGCTCGAAATTCTAAGGCGCCTAGCAGCCCAAACCTCGAATAGTGGAATATTGGAGGCTAAGGTTTAAGTCGTATTATTGAGGTGGTTTAATGAGTTTTGGCCCAATGGGGATTTCGTCTGGCATGGATATCAATTCCATGGTCAGCAAAATTGTTGATTCGGAGCGTGTGCCTAAACAGCAACAAATCAACAATGAACGAACGCGAATCGACACCAGCATTAGTGCCTATGGAAGACTCAGAGAGTCCCTTGATTCGATGAAAAATCTGATGACAAGCTTTCGCCAGGACAAAGCTTTTGCTGTACGAACAGTAGAAAGCTCTGATGAAGGTCTTGTCTCTGCAACCGCGACTACCGAAGCGATCGCTGGCAAATATGCTATCGATGTGTTGCAGCTTGCCCAGAGCCATAAAGTGGCTTCTGATGTACTATCAGAGGACATGAAATTTGGCCCAGGTAAGCTGCAGGTTTCGCTTGGTAAAGAGAGCTTCGAGACACAAGTTAGTGCTAACTCAAAACTGCGTGATGTTGTTAGAGCAATTAACAGTGCCGGGGATAATCCGGGTGTTCGAGCTTCTATTATTAACGACAAAGAAGGACCACGGTTAGTCCTCGCTTCAAATATGTCTGGTGAAGACAATCAAATAAAACTCCACGTTGACTCTGAAGATAACAACCCTCTAAAAAAATTAGAATATAAAACCCTATCGGAAAGACTGAAAGCCTTAGAAGATGCTCGCTCAGTAGCGCAAGGCGTCTTGGCTGATGCCCCTCCCAAATTGGATGCCGACGGTAACCCTATTCCAGACGGCTTCGCTGTTCCTCTGCGAGACGCTAACGGAAACACTATATTTGATGTAAACGGTAATCCTATTTATGAAAGAAAATCGGAACCCGTCGTTGAACCCGAAGATCCTTTCGCTGAATTTGACCGTGACAATTTAACTTATGGTCAAGCTGCGGCAATGGCTGGTCAGAAGGCGCTAGATGCGGCAGCTTTAGCGGCTTCAGGGATGCCAGAAGATACAATCCCTGGGTGGAACAATACCGCTTCAGGTACATTACTCGATTCTTTTTTTAGGCCTGAACTTGAGCTTGACGAAAAAGCCATAGAGAAAGCAGCTGATATTCCAGGGTGGTCAAATACTGCCGCTGGTACGTTGACGGATTCTTATGTTACTCCCAAAGAGGCACAGCAGAAACTCGATGCCGAGAAAGCCAGAATAGAAAGTAAATTGGTTGATGAACGTTCTGAGTTAGCGAAGAGAGTTGAAAGAGGTGAACTAACCCCACTTCAGGCTCAGCAATTAGAGAGAGCGAAATTATCTCCAGCAGAACGAGCACACTTAGAGAAGGTTGATAAAGCTCAAGCTGACCTTGCGTTAGCTCAACAGTCTTTTGACCAATACAGCGGTATGACTGAAGTGCAAGCAGGACAAAATTCTATGGTTGTTCTAGACGGCATTGCTCAGCTCTCTAGCAATAACAATGTGATTGAAGATGCCGTTGAAGGTATTGATATTACGGTTAAAGGTAAAACCCCTAAAGATAAGCCGCCAGCAGAGATTGGTGTTGAGTACGACCGTAATCGTGTTCGTGAAGATATTGAAGCTTTTGTTAACTCTTATAATCAGTTTTACCAAGTATCTAAAGACTTAGCGGGTGTCGATCCACTGACTGGTCAAAAAGGCCCTCTCTCTGGCGACAGTACAGTACGCAGTGCAGATTCACGATTGAAAGGTGTGTTCTCATCAAGCATTGAAGACGCGCCAGACAATCTAAAGTCTTTGACTGAATTTGGCATCACCACCACAAGACAAGGCTCGCTAGAAATCAATTACGATATGCTTGACCGTCAACTCAACAATCACTTTGATAAGTTGGGTGAATTCTTTGGTGGTAACAATGGCTTCGCTAAAAAAGTCGAAGATGCGATTCAAGGGATCACGGGTGTTACCGGTTCTATCCGTACGAGAGAGAAGAGCTTGGTCGAACAAAACTATCGGTTGGTTGATGACCAAGTCGCGCTCGATCGCCGTATGGATAGCCTGCAGAATCGCACGCACTCTAAGTTCACTGCTATGCAGGATGCGACCAGCAAGATGCAATCTCAGTTAGGCAGCATGATGAGTGCAATGGGCTAATAGATGAGCAAACTGCTTCAAGAGCTTTGTGAGCTCGATCAATTAATTATGTCTAAGCTCGAATTTAGTGAAATTAATGCTGAAGAAATCGTGCATCTTGTCGATAACAGAGAACAGTTATTGCAAAACGTGCTTCAATTAATCGATTCATATCCCGACGTTAAGCAAAGCTCCGAGTGGTTTGAAGCCATTTCGAGAACAAGACAATTGGTCGAACTGATGCAGTCTGAGACTGGTCTAGTAGGTAAAAACTTACATAAATACCGACATGCTGCCAAATCAGTTCAACAATACAAAAAGTTTTTATAGAAGAGGTTTACTATGCGCGGTTCTTTACAGGCATATAAAAAGGTATCAGTGGATAGCCAGCTTACAGCTGCCTCACCGCATAAAATTGTTCAGATGCTAATGGCTGGTGCTATCGAGCGCTTAATTCAAGGTAAAGCAGCAATGCAAGCGGGCAACATTCCGGTGAAAGGTGAGCGACTGAGTAAGGCTCTAGATATCATTATTAGCCTGCGTAGTTGCCTATCAATGTCCGATGGTGGCGACATTGCGAAAAATCTAGATCAACTTTATGAGTTTATGATCACGCAAATTTCTGCTGCAAATCACAAAAATGATCCTCAGCCAATTGATGATGTTATTGATATTATCCGCGAAATTAAGAGCGCTTGGGACCAAATTCCGAATGAATATCACAATTTAACGTCTGCGGATGTTGGTATTTAAAGAAACATCCCAGTTTAAACCAATCGCATATCTCTGAATTGCTTGGTTGCCTTATTTTTATAATCAAATAAAATAGAAGCCATTAGATAGCCTAATGGCTTTTTTCGTTGCTGGTTTCCTAGATTTGTCCACGTAGATTATAATCATTGATATTTTCTCTGTTTTGTCTCTTACGTCGCTTACCAATTTCCGCATCGCACCAAAATAAAGGCAATAATTCCTACTTATGCAAGGTTTGGCAAAACTGCTTGTCGTCGATGATAACGCTCAAAATCGTCACAATTTAAGCACAATATTAGAGTTTGTAGGAGAGAGCTGCGAAGTAATCAGCTCTGAACAAGCATACAAAGTTGACTGGTCCCTACAGTGGGCCGGTTGCATCATTGGTTCAATTAAAGCCAAAGGCTTCGCATTACTGAATGAAAAGCTTGTTCATGTTAATCACATCCCTTTACTGGTGATTGGCAAAAACGATTACCCGGTTGACGAACTTACTAACTTTGTTGGTGAACTCGAACTTCCTCTTAACTACCCGCAATTAAGTGATGCACTAAGACACTGTAAAGACTTCTTAGGCCGTAAAGGCGTTCAAATTGTACCTTCAGCGCGTAAGAATACGCTTTTTCGTAGTCTAGTTGGGCAGAGTGTTGGTATCCAAGAAGTTCGTCACTTGATTGAACAAGTCTCTTCTACTGAAGCAAACGTATTGATTCTTGGTGAGTCAGGCACGGGCAAAGAAGTTGTAGCACGTAATGTTCACTATCATTCTAAACGTCGTTCAGGACCTTTCGTTCCCGTAAACTGTGGCGCTATACCGCCAGACTTGCTCGAAAGTGAACTGTTTGGTCATGAGAAGGGCGCGTTTACTGGTGCAATTACCGCACGTAAAGGCCGTTTTGAGTTGGCTGAAGGTGGTACACTGTTTCTTGATGAAATTGGTGATATGCCAATGGCGATGCAAGTTAAGTTGCTTCGTGTTTTACAAGAACGCAGTTTTGAACGTGTAGGTGGCAATAGTACCATTCAAGCTGATGTTCGAGTGATTGCGGCAACACACCGCAATCTTGAAAATATGATCGAAGATGATTTGTTCCGTGAAGACCTTTACTATCGCTTGAACGTTTTCCCAATTGAAATGCCATCGCTTCAGGAGCGAAAAGAAGATGTTCCCCTATTGCTTCAGGAGTTGATGACCAGAATGGAAGCTGAAGGTGGCATGCCAATCTGTTTTACTCCCCGTGCCATCAACTCTTTGATGGAGCATTGCTGGCCGGGCAACGTACGTGAGTTAGCTAATTTAGTTGAGCGAATGGTTATTTTATATCCAAATAGCTTGGTTGATGTGAATCATCTACCAACTAAATATAGATACAGTGATATCCCAGAGTTTCAGCCAGAGTTTAATAATTTTGCATCAGAGGAAGAGCAAGAGCGAGATGCTCTTTCTGACTTGTTCTCAGAAGACTTCAGTTTTGAGCAGCACGATGAGCTTGCTGACAATGCGAACGCACCTCAAGATTTACCCGCTGAAGGGGTTAACTTGAAAGAACTACTCGCTGATATGGAAGTGAATATGATCAATCAAGCGTTGGAGGCTCAGGGCGGTATTGTTGCTCGCGCTGCTGACATGCTTGGAATGCGCAGAACCACTCTGGTCGAAAAAATGCGTAAATATAACTTGCAGCGTTAGTGCCTATTTTCGATGAAAACGAAAACTAGTACACACTTTAGCATTTTAGCATTTTAGCTTTTTGGCAACTTTAGCTAAACGAACAGATAAACCATAGTCGAGTTGTTGCTTGCTTAACTATGTGATAAATATAGCAAATAGCCTGACTTGTGTTGTACATGTCAGGCTGTTTTAGTATTTGAGGCAAATTTTTGACATGCACCTATCTAACGAACCAGAAAATCAATCACATCTAGATTCTGTTGAGCAACAGGTTGAGCGCTATAAGCAAGTGCTCGATGTTATGCCTGCGGGGGTCATCTTGTTAGATACACATGGTGAAGTGAGAGAAGCGAATCCTGAAGCACACCGTATTCTCGGGGTTGAGTTGGTTGGCGAGAAATGGTTTTCGGTAATACAAAATGCCTTTGAACCAAGGGACGATGATGGGCATGAGATCTCATTGAAGAATGGGCGAAAAGTGCGCTTAGCGATTTCAGCCTCGACTACAGGTCAGCTTATTTTGATTACAGACCTGACAGAAACCCGCCTACTGCAGTCTCGTGTGAGCGATCTTCAGCGTTTATCTTCACTCGGAAGAATGGTCGCTTCGCTTGCCCATCAGGTTCGCACGCCGCTTTCTAGTGCGATGCTGTATGCATCAAACCTTGCCGCGCCAAATTTGCCGCCGGCAACAAAAACGCGTTTTCAATCTAAGCTGATGGATAGGTTGCATGATTTAGAGAAACAAGTGAATGACATGCTGTTGTTTGCCAAAGGTGGCGACAACAAGGTGGTTAAGCCATTCACCATCGCGGAACTCATCATTGAGTTTCATCCTATGGTGGAGGCTGCGTTAAAAAGCAACCAGATTGATTATTGTCAGGAAGTTGAAGATGAAAAGACTCAAATGTTTGGCAACGCCAATGCTATCGCTTCTGCTTTAAGTAACCTAGTTTTGAACGCGGTTCAAATTGCTGGCAAGAAATCGCAGATTGATGTGTTTTTTAGACCCGTAAACGGTGAACTTAAGATATCAGTGCAAGACAGTGGCCCCGGAGTGCCTAAAGAACTACAAGGTAAGATTATGGAACCTTTCTTTACCACTCGTTCTCAAGGCACAGGTCTAGGTTTAGCGGTTGTACAAATGGTATGCCGAGCACATGAAGGTCGACTGGAATTGATATCAGAAGAGGGTGACGGCGCATGCTTTACCATGTGTCTACCGTTGGAAAGAAGCTCTTCTTCTGAAGACTAATAAGTTTTAACTGAATTTACACTGGAGAATCCTATGGCTCAAAGCAAAGTGTTAATCGTCGAAGATGATGAAGGTCTACGCGAAGCCCTTGTCGATACACTCGCGCTTGCTGGTTACGAATGGCTGGAAGCGGATTGTGCGGAAGATGCTCTGGTAAAATTGAAATCAAACTCTGTTGATATCGTGGTCTCTGATGTACAGATGGCCGGTATGGGCGGTTTAGCATTGCTAAGAAACATCAAGCAGCATTGGCCAAATCTTCCGGTTCTATTGATGACGGCCTATGCCAACATTGAAGATGCGGTCGCGGCAATGAAAGAAGGCGCTATCGATTACATGGCAAAGCCATTTGCTCCAGAAGTGCTGTTAAACATGGTGAGCCGTTACGCTCCCGTAAAGTCGGATGACAATGGCGATGCTATCGTTGCCGATGAGAAAAGTATCAAACTAATGATGCTGGCTGACAAGGTGGCTAAAACCGATGCCAACGTGATGGTGCTAGGGCCAAGTGGTTCTGGTAAAGAGGTCATGTCTCGCTATATTCATAACGCTTCGAGCCGTAAAGACGGTCCGTTTGTTGCGATTAACTGTGCCGCGATTCCAGATAACATGTTGGAAGCGACACTGTTTGGCTACGATAAAGGTGCGTTTACCGGTGCGATTCAAGCTTGCCCTGGTAAATTTGAACAAGCTCAAGGTGGTACTATTTTGTTGGATGAGATCAGTGAAATGGATCTTAGCCTACAAGCGAAACTATTGCGCGTATTGCAGGAGCGCGAAGTTGAACGTCTTGGTAGCCGCAAGAGCATCAAATTGGATGTCCGTGTTCTAGCAACCAGTAACCGCGACCTAAAACAGTATGTTTCTGAAGGGAATTTCCGTGAAGATTTATACTACCGACTGAATGTATTTCCAATTACTTGGCCAGCGCTGTGTGAACGTAAAGGTGATATTGCGCCGCTTGCGAAACATTTGGTGGAACGTCATTGCACCAAACTAGGAATGCCTGTTCCTGTTCTGTCTGAGCAAGCCATTAGTAAACTCGTCAATTATCCGTGGCCGGGAAATGTGCGTGAACTGGATAATGTCGTGCAGCGCGCTCTAATTTTGAGTGAGCAAGAAAATATTTCAGGCGAACATATTTTACTTGAAGGTGTTGATTGGCAAGACGCTACTGGACTACAACAGATCGTTGAAGGGAACAGTGTTGCAGCGCCAGAAATTAAGCCGATTGCTGAAGCGAATCCTATCAATAAAGTCGTGGCAGGTAGCGAAGGGCTTGGAAATGAACTTAGAGATCAAGAGTATGCGATCATTCTCGAAACATTGATTGCTTGTCATGGTCGACGTAAAGATATGGCTGAAAAGCTAGGCATTAGCCCTCGTACATTGCGTTATAAATTAGCGAAAATGCGTGATGCTGGAATAGATATTCCAAATTGAACATAAATTAGTAGTGTCAGCTTTCTGACTAGTGTATTACGATAGCTAGTCAAATTGATGCATGGCACGTTAATTGCTCTGTCAATAATACAGCTAAATAGATAGTCATAATTTTGACTCCTGAGGTAGTAAATGAGAATAGATGGTTTACAAGGCGAAATGCAGGCAATGATGGTTGAAGCTGCCAGCACGCGCCCTGCTGCAACGGGCCAAGCGGTTGGTGCAGATTTTGGCAACATGCTGACTAATGCCATCAATAATGTGAACTCATTACAAAAGACCTCTGGTAATCTTCAAACTCGTTTTGACAGTGGCGATCAAAGCGTGTCTTTATCTGACGTGATGATTGCTCGTAATAAATCTAGTGTGGCTTTTGAAGCGACGATCCAAATTAGAAATAAATTGGTCGAATCGTACAAAGAGCTGATGAACATGCCGGTATAAGTTGGGTAGTAAATAGTGGCAGATAACAGTCAAACAACAGATTTAACCGTAAGCGATAGCAACGACCACGCACTTATTGCAAGTTCTGATCTAGATGGCGAAGGGCAAAATACCGATTTAGGTGAGCGCAGTTCATCTAAGTTTGATATGGCCGTCGGTGATCTCGATTTGCTTCGTCAAGTCGTCTTAGTTCTTTCTATCTCGATCTGTGTAGCGCTTATTGTAATGCTGTTTTTCTGGGTGAAAGAGCCAGAAATGCGTCCATTAGGGGCTTACGAAACAGAAGAGTTGATCCCGGTTCTTGATTATTTGGATACGCAGAAGATTGAGTACTCTCTTGAAGGGAATACCATCTCGGTACCTGCGAGTGAATATAACTCATTAAAGCTAAATATGGTTCGAGCGGGTTTGAACCAAGAGCGAAACACCGGTGATGATATCCTCATGCAAGACATGGGTTTCGGTGTATCACAACGTTTAGAGAAAGAGCGTCTTAAACTAAGCCGTGAAAGACAGCTTGCTAAAGCTATTGAACAGATGAAGCAGGTACGTAAAGCTCAAGTTTTACTTGCCTTACCTAAGCAAAGTGTCTTTGTTCGTCACAATCAAGAAGCCTCTGCCTCAGTATTCCTGACACTTAAAACGGGGACGAACCTCAAGCAGCAAGAAGTTGATTCTGTTGTGGACATGGTGGCTAGTGCCGTTCCGGGGATGAAAACTTCGCGAATTACAGTGACCGATCAGCATGGCCGACTTTTGAGCTCTGGCTCTCAGGACCCGATGTCAGCGGCACGCCGAAAAGAGCACGAGTTAGAGCGTAATCAAGAGCAAGCGCTACGTGAAAAAATTGACTCTATTTTGATTCCGATTCTTGGGTTTGGTAACTACACGGCTCAGGTTGATATTCAACTCGACTTTAGTGCTGTGGAACAAACAAGAAAGCGTTTTGATCCGAATACTCCAGCAACCCGAAGTGAATATACATTAGAAGACTACAATAACGGCAACGTTGTGGCTGGTATTCCAGGGGCTTTGAGTAACCAGCCTCCTGCTGATGCATCGATTCCCCAGGACGTGGCTCAGATGAAAGATGGTACGATGATGGGGCAAGGTTCGGTTCACAAAGAAGCGACCCGCAACTTTGAGCTGGATACTACCATTAGTCATGAGCGAAAACAGAGCGGCACGGTTAATCGTCAGACCGTATCTGTTGCAATCAAAGATCGCCAATCATTGAACCCTGATACGGGAGAAGTGGTTCACACCCCAATTCCAGCAAGCGAAATTAACGCGATACGTCAGGTATTGATTGGAACTGTGGGTTTTGATGAAAACCGCGGTGATTTACTCAATGTTTTAAGCATGCAATTTGCCCCTCAAGTAACGGATATTGTTGCTGACGTACCAATTTGGGAGCACCAACACTTTAATGATTGGGTTCGTTGGTTTGCGAGTGCGTTGGTTATTATTGTTGTCGTATTGGTGCTGGTTCGCCCTGCAATGAAAAAACTGCTTAACCCAGCAGCCGACGATGACGATCAAATGTACGGTCCCGATGGCATGCCAATTGGTGTTGACGGCGAAACCAGTTTAATTGGTGGTGATATTGAAGGTGGTGAGTTATTTGAATTTGGTTCAAGTATCGACCTACCAAACCTTCACAAAGATGAGGACGTACTGAAAGCAGTACGTGCACTTGTAGCGAATGAACCAGAGCTAGCAGCTCAAGTAGTTAAGAATTGGGTGGCAGATGGCTAACGAAATTGTTCCACAACAAGCAGAAGGTGGTGAAGGGCTTGATGTCGCAAGTGTCGATATCGAGACTATCTCAGGCGAAGAGCGCGCTGCGATCTTGTTGCTAAGTTTAAGTGAAGAAGATGCTGCGGGTATCATTCGCCACCTAGAACCTAAACAGGTTCAACGTGTTGGTAGTGCAATGGCACGTTCAACGGATTGGTCTCAAGAAAAAGTAGGTGCCGTGCACCGTGCTTTCTTGGATGATATTCAGAAGTACACCAACATTGGTATGGGCAGTGAAGACTTCATGCGTAATGCGTTGGTAGCTGCGCTGGGCGAAGATAAGGCGAATAACCTTGTTGATCAGATCCTTTTAGGTACTGGTTCTAAAGGTTTGGATTCTCTTAAGTGGATGGACCCTCGTCAGGTGGCAAGCATCATCATTAACGAGCACCCACAGATTCAAACGATCGTATTATCTTATCTGGAATCGGATCAGTCTGCGGAGATCTTATCTCAATTCCCTGAGCGTGTTCGCCTTGATTTGATGATGCGTATTGCTAACCTTGAAGAAGTTCAACCTTCAGCTCTCGCTGAATTGAATGAAATCATGGAGAAACAGTTTGCGGGTCAAGCGGGTGCTCAAGCTGCCAAAATTGGTGGCCTGAAAGCCGCTGCTGAGATCATGAACTACATGGACAATAATGTAGAAGGCATCTTGATGGGGCAAATTCGAGATCAAGACGAAGACATGGCAACACAGATCCAAGATCTTATGTTTGTCTTTGAAAACCTTATTGAAGTTGATGACCAAGGTGTTCAGCGATTGCTGCGTGATGTTCCACAAGACGTTCTACAGAAAGCGCTTAAAGGTGCTGATGAAAGCCTACGTGAGAAGATCTTCAAGAATATGTCTACGCGTGCAGCTGATATGATGAGAGACGATATTGAGGCGATGCCGCCAGTTAAAGTCTCTGATGTAGAAGCGGCTCAGAAAGAGATCTTGGGTATTGCGAGGAAGATGGCAGACAGCGGCGAGATTATGCTGTCTGGTGGCGCCGACGAGTTCCTTTAATACAGAAACCTCAAGAGCCCCACATTGTTGGGGCTTTTCTTTATCCAACCTCAAACCACAGATTAACTACCGTGTAATTGCTTGAATCTACAACGCAGTTGGACGAACTCATAGATAGGTACTGATATGTCAGGTGATAGAAAACGTGGCTTCCTTCGCCCTGAAGAAGATAATACGGTTGCCCAACCTCAGAAATGGGGGCTGCCTGACTATACCTCTGATGTGAACAAACAAGCCAAAGAAACGGCTTTTAACTACGATCCTGGCTGGATGCCAACGGTTGAAGAAGCCATTGAAGACGAAGAGCTGGTTCTAACTGAAGACCAAATCGAACTGATCAAGCAAGGCGCTTATCAGGAAGGGCTTCATCAAGGACAAGAGGCTGGCTTTAAACAGGGCTACGAAAAAGGCAAAGAAGAAGGGTTTGCCGCAGGTCACGAAGAGGGTAACGAAGCCGGCAAACTTGAAGGCGTTACTGCTGGTCAAGAGTACATTCAGCAGCAAGTCGCCATCTTTATGGGGCTAGCCAACCAGTTCGCTCAGCCATTAGAGCTGATGAATGCTCAGGTAGAGAAGCAACTGGTGGACATGGTGCTGACTATGGTCAAAGAAGTGGTTCATGTTGAAGTGCAAACCAACCCACAAATCATACTAGATACCGTGAAAGAATCGGTAGAGTCATTGCCAATCTCAGGTCACGCGATCACATTGAAGCTAAACCCTGAAGACGTTGCAATAATACGCTCAGCGTATGGCGAAACGGAATTGGACTCTCGTAATTGGACGTTGGTATCAGAGCCTGCACTCAATCGCGGCGACGTACAAATTGAAGCGGGTGAATCGAGTGTTAACTACCGCATGGAAGAGCGCGTGAAGAACGTCATTCAAAGCTTCTGTGGTGTAAATCGTCATCAAGGTCATGAGTAATGCTTGAGTTAGCGAACCGTCTTAGCCAATACAAAGTCGAGGGGCTAAAGTCGCGACCAATTGCTTCAGGCAAACTAGTTCGTGTTGTTGGACTAACGCTTGAAGCGACCGGCTGCAAAGCGCCAATTGGCAGCTTATGCTTAGTAGAGACTATGTCTGGTCAGATGGAAGCTGAAGTGGTTGGCTTTTCTGGCGATAACCTGTTTTTGATGCCAAGTGAACAAATTACTGGGATCTTACCAGGCGCTCGCGTGACACCGATGACGTCGGAAAGCGGTATCCCTGTTGGAATGGAGTTGCTTGGTCGTGTTATCGATGGCGTAGGTAATCCGCTCGACGGTTTAGGTCCAATCTATACCGAGCAACGCGCTTCCTTTAATGCTGAGCCAATCAATCCTTTAGCTCGTAAACCTATCTCTGAGCCACTTGATGTTGGCTTAAAAGCGATTAATGGCTTACTAACGGTGGGCAAAGGGCAGCGTATCGGCCTGTTTGCGGGCTCCGGTGTGGGTAAGTCGGTTACGCTTGGGATGATGACTCGTGGTACAACCGCGCAAGTGGTCGTGGTGGGGTTGATTGGTGAGCGTGGACGAGAAGTAAAAGAATTTATTGAAGAGATCCTTGGCGAAGATGGTCGTAAGCGTTCTGTTGTGGTCGCCGCTCCTGCGGATTCGTCTCCATTGATGCGTTTAAAAGGCTGTCAAACCGCACTGGCTGTAGCTGAGTATTTCCGAGACCAAGGTCTAGATGTTTTACTACTGATGGACTCATTGACTCGTTTCGCTCAGGCGCAGCGTGAAATCGCTCTGTCTGTGGGTGAGCCGCCAGCAACCAAAGGCTATCCGCCGTCTGTGTTTGCCAAGCTTCCTGCGCTGGTGGAGCGAGCAGGTAATGGTAACGATGAACAAGGTTCTATCACTGCTTTCTTTACCGTGTTAACAGAAGGTGATGATTTACAAGACCCTATTGCCGATGCATCGCGAGCGATTCTTGATGGTCACATTGTTTTATCTCGTGAGATGGCTGATGCTGGTCACTATCCCGCGATTGATGTTGAGAAATCCGTCAGTCGTGTTATGCCTCAAATCACCACCGAAGAACATGTCTTGATGTCGAAAGCCGTTAGACAAGTGCTGTCTATATGCCGGAAAAATCAAGATTTGGTTTCGATTGGTGCTTACAAGCCGGGAACAGACCCTGCAATCGACAGTGCTTTCACTTTGAAACCGAGGTTGGACGAGTACTTACAACAGAAAATGAAAGAAACGGTTCCCTATGATATGTGCGTCAACATGTTAAAGCATGTGTTAGGCGGTTAGGTCGTGTTGAATAAGGTCAATCATGGATAACGCGTTAGAATTTCTTCTCGATCAAGCGAAAGACCAAGAGAACCAAGCTGTATTGGCGCTGAATCAAGCGAATGTCGAGCTGCAGGGTTACTACGAACAGGTCGAACAGATTGAAAAATATCGACTTGATTACTGCCAGCAACTTGTTGACCGAGGTAAGGCCGGATTAACGGCTAGCCAATATGGTCACTTAAACCGTTTCTTAACGCAATTAGATGAAACGCTCTCTAAGCAGAGAGAAGCGGAACACCACTTTAAAAATCAGGTCGATAACTGCCAAAACTATTGGATGGAGTTACGAAAAAAGCGTAAATCCTACGAATGGTTGATGGAGAAAAAGCAGAAAGAAAAAGCAAAGCTGCAAGATCAAAGAGAGCAAAAGCAAATGGATGAGTTCTCGACTCTGTTATATAGCCGAAAGAAGATTTGAACCTAATTCGCGAATGACGCAAGTGTTGCTCTGCAGATGGCAGACTTAAAACTTATAGGCATGTTTCTTGCTCTGTTTTATATCAAATTGCGAGTTATGCTCACCAAAGGCATAAAAAGCACCCGACTTTCTTTTTGTTGTCTGATTCAAGGCAGCAAAGCTAGTAGATAGAGCTTGTATATATGAATGTTAGTCTTTCCTCAAATTCAGCGACCAACAAAACGTCATCGTTGTTGGACTCCGGTTCTGCCTCTTCAAAGGTAGAAGAAACTGGAGACTCTAAAGGTTTCTTTGAGTCTTTCAAAGAAGCACTAGGCTTTGAAGAAAGTGACAGTAAAGTCGCAGCAAAAGACACAGAAAGCACCGCGAAGCCTGATGCTAAACAGGCCTCTACCGAAGGTGAAGCGTCAGCCGAAGCGAACAAAGGTGATTCAGCTGAATCAAAGGCTACTGACGAAGTAAGCGAAGCGCAAAGCAAGCAAGCAGCTTCAGAAGTAGAAGGCGAGAAAGCTGCTGAGGAAACATCTGCAGAGGCTGTGTCTGGAACTGAGGCTAAGCTCAAAGCCAATTCGGGCACTGATAGCACTGTCGCTGATAAGGCGGATGGTAAAGATGCGCAGGTTACGACGAATGATTCTAAAGAACAGGTTGCTCAATCCCAAACTCAGGGTACATCAGCTGTAGATGGCTCTACGCAAGCATCGCAAGCTAATGCAGCGATGAATGAAGGCAATAAATTGCTTGGTCAATTGGATGAGGCAAACAAAACTCTAAATCAAGCGTCAAACGGCAAAGGCTTGCCTCAGCAAGGTCAGGTAGATAACGCCCAAGGTAATATCTCCGGTGCTTCAGTTGCAGTAGCCTCCGTTACGGATGAGGCGAGACAACAAACGAATGCAGCAATCCAAGAGAATAGTCTTGAGGTGGATTCTGAAATCGCTGTTCTTACCGGAGGTAAGGGGGTGTCTCAGCTGACTGATGATGAAATCCGACAGTTGATGGATAAAGGCGTCACTCCAGAACAAATTGAAGCCAGTATGAACCGAGAGCTGAGTCAAAAGAATGCGGCTAGCGCCGCGGTGGCCGAACAGAGCCAAGCGATCTCAGCTGCGGATATTGAACTCGCCAAGCAGGTTGATGCCCATACCAAAGCACTAAAACAATTGAATGGACAAATCGAATCAGAACAGTCTGTTGTCGATAGCTTGCTTAAGAAGCAACAAAGTGGTGCTAAGTTGACGGTTGATGAGCAAGCCGCTTTGGCTAAAGCGACCTCTAACTTAGACCTGTTGAATCAACAGCTCACTAACGTTCAACAACAAGCAACGGCTTTGCTAAATCAAGCTCCGGCTGTGAATAGCGCGTCTGGTGAACCCGCTGCTATTGATTGGGATAATACGGATTCAAGCGAAACTAAAGCTTTAGCTGCGGCGGCATCAACAGCAGCTGTAGCGACGGCTGCACAACAAGTGTCAGCGCAGGCCGCTTCTCAATCAACAAACAATGCTCTTACGGATAAGGCAGCAATGCTGCACGCCAACAATGCACATGCAGCCGCTCAACAAGCTAATGTTGCTTCACCTCAGCAGCAAGCAACGTTGGATCCAGCTTTAACCGCGCAAGGGATCGCGATGAATGCAGCGCCAGTCACTACAAAAGCAGGCTCTACTGATGCGCTTCTTAAAGCGGGCGCAGGTGCCGCGGCATTGTCTGGTTTGGGCAAAGCCGGTGCTAAAGAAGATTCTAAAGATTCGACCTTTGCTCAGCAGATAGCCTCGGCCGCTGGCGCACAAGGTACAGCTACGGTGGGTTCAGCACCTACGCGAGCTGAAATTCAAGCGGCTCAACAGGCACCTTTGCAACTCACTAAAGAGTTAGCGAACGACCAGGTGGCGGAAAAAGTCCAAATGATGATGTCTAAGAATCTCAAGAGCTTGGATATCCGTCTTGACCCACCAGAGTTGGGGCAGATGAAAATTCGCATGACCATGAATAATGACGTGGCGAACGTGCACTTTACTGTCGGTAGTCAACAAGCGAGAGAGGTTATTGAACAAACCTTACCTCGTTTGAGGGAGATGCTCGCTCAGCAAGGGATGCAGCTTGCTGAGTCTTCAGTCCAGCAACAGAATACTGGTCAGGGGCAAGACAGGTACAATAATGGCGAGCAACAATCAGGCTCTAACCGTATAAATGATGGTCAAGGTGATGAAAACCTTGATAGCAACAGCAATCTTGAATTGAATGTCACGTCAAAGCGTGATGGAATTAGTTATTATGCCTAGTATCAGGCTAAAACACTTAGCTAATAGAAAGAACCGTTAGTTTATAGAAGAACAGTTAGTTAATAGAAAGTACCGTTAGTTAATAGAAGAACAGGAAGTTAGAGCTGAATATGGCAGAAGAACAAGAAACACCGAAAGGAAAGAGTAAGCTCCTCATTATCGCTATCGCGGTTGTTGTGCTGTTACTTGGAGGTGGTGGTGCCGCATTTTTCTTAATGGGTTCCGATGATAAGGCTGAGGGTGCTGGGTCGTCAGCTGAGGTTCAACTCATGGGTGCCGATCCAGTGGTCTATGTTAATGTGCCTCAAGCTTTCTTATTTAACGTTACGGGCGATAAGAAAGATCGCTTAGTTCAGATAAAAGTACAGCTGATGGTACGTGGTATGAAGAATGAAGTTCTCGCTCGATACCACTCTCCACTTGTTGAAAGCGCACTACTTGCCACATTCGCTTCGGCGACGGTCGATCAATTACGATCTCCTGCCGGGAGAGTTGAACTGCGGAACAAGGCGACTGAAGATATTAAAGCAAGCTTAACTCAAGCTGTTGGCCAGCCGGTAATTGAAAAAGTGTTATTCACTGACTTTGTAATTCAATAGGTAATATGTGACCGATTTATTAAGCCAAGACGAAATTGATGCGCTATTACATGGCGTTGATGATGTTGAAGACGTTGAAGATGTCTTAGAAACCGAAAGTGACAATACGGTCAATTTTGATTTCTCATCACAAGATCGAATCGTTCGTGGTCGAATGCCGACCCTTGAACTTATTAACGAGCGTTTCGCACGCCATATGCGTATTAGCTTGTTTAATATGTTGCGTAAGACGGCTGAAGTGTCGATCAACGGCGTACAGATGATGAAATTTGGTGAGTACCAGAACACACTCTATGTACCCACAAGTTTAAACATGGTTCGCTTCCGCCCGTTAAAAGGTACTGCGCTAATCACGATGGAAGCTCGGCTAGTTTTCATTCTCGTAGAGAACTTTTTTGGTGGTGATGGTCGTTTTCACGCCAAGATTGAAGGTCGCGAATTTACACCAACAGAAAGACGAATTATTCAGTTACTACTGAAAATTGTTTTTGAAGACTACAAAGAAGCTTGGTCTCCCGTGATGGGCGTTGAGTTTGAATACTTGGACTCTGAAGTAAACCCAAGCATGGCTAACATTGTGAGTCCAACCGAAGTGATTGTTGTGAGTTCATTTCACATTGAAGTCGATGGCGGCGGCGGTGATTTCCATGTGGTTATGCCTTACTCAATGGTTGAGCCGATTCGTGAACTGCTGGATGCTGGTGTCCAATCAGATAAAATGGAAACCGACGTTCGTTGGAGCTCTGCATTGCGTGATGAAATCATGGATGTGCCAGTCAACTTCCGTGTCAATTTGCTCGAGCAAGATATCTCTTTGCGTGATTTGATGGAACTTCGTCCTGGGGATGTTATCCCGATGAATATGCCTGAGCATGCAACCATGTTTGTTGAAGAACTGCCGACCTATCGTGTTAAAATGGGCCGTTCTGGAGAGAAGCTCGCGGTACAGATTTCTGAAAAAATTGAAAGACCTCATGTGGTCAAAACCGATCTCGCCTTTCTTGGCAAAGACTTAATGTCTGAGTTGGAAAACAGCGAAGATGAAGAATAGCAAAGTAGATAAAAGTATAGGAATTGGTAATGGAACCTAGTGAAGATCAAAAGCTAGCAGACGAATGGGCTGCAGCACTTGGTGAAGACCCTTCAGCACCGTCAATCGATGTTGATGATGTTCTCGCGGCACCACTTGATGAGTTAACCGACTCATCGTCTCCAATTTCAGAAGATGAGCGTCGTAAGCTGGATACCATTATGGATATCCCAGTGACTATCTCAATGGAAGTCGGCCGCTCTCAAATTAGTATCCGTAACTTACTTCAATTGAACCAAGGTTCGGTTGTTGAGCTAGATAGAATTGCTGGTGAGTCACTTGACGTGATGGTTAACGGCACTCTGATTGCTCATGGAGAAGTGGTTGTGGTGAATGACAAATTTGGTATTCGTTTGACAGACGTTATTAGTCAAACAGAACGAATTAAGAAGTTGCGTTAATGGGCTTCTTGTCTCAAAGACTGGCGGGCTCTTCTCTCGGAATGACAGGTTTGTCTCGTAGAGTCTTGGGAGTAGGGCTACTTGCTACTCCTTCTATTGCCTTTGCGGCAACGCCTCCTTCTCTCGATTTAGCGACCACCTTTGGGTCGCTAATTTTCGTTATAGCCTTCATTTTATTTATTGCTTGGCTACTGAAGCGAATGCAAGTGCCTGCGATGTCGAATCAACAAGGTTTGGCTATTATTAGGCAAATTCCGGTAGGCACAAAAGAACGTATCGCTATTGTACAAGCGGGTGATGAACAGTTCTTGGTAGGCATTACCACACAATCGATTCAGCTGATCTCTAAGCTCGATAAACCTCTCACTCAGGAGATGCTGGAAAAAAGTACATTTTCAAGTCAGCTTTCCCAGCTAATAAAAAAAGATGCAAACAAGTAACGGATTTTTGAATCCATTTTACTTTTGCCATGCCGGATTTTTCCGTACGGTGAAAGTGTGGTTGGTTCAGCTCATCATATTCTGCTCTCTCGTATTTAGCGTGTCAGTATTTGCACAGGTTGAAGATGGCACTGTCATTCCTGCGAATACCGCTGGATCTGAGTCGGTCACCATCAGTACGATGCAGCAAGATCAAGCCAAATCGAAGACTATGACCACTGGTAGCTTAACCGGTAATGGTGGCGGCATACCTGCATTTACCATGACCACCAATGCCAATGGCGGTGAAGACTACTCGATTAACCTGCAAATTCTTGCGTTAATGACCATGCTTGGCTTCTTGCCGGCGATGGTTATTTTGATGACATCGTTCACCCGCATTGTGGTTGTGATGTCTATTTTGCGTCAGGCAATGGGTCTCCAACAAACACCTTCAAACCAAGTGATTATTGGCATTGCGATATTTCTGACCTTCTTCATCATGTCGCCAGTAATCAGTCAGGTCAATGAACAAGCTGTTCAGCCTTATTTGAATGAACAGATATCAGCGCGACAGGCGTTTGATGTTGCCCAAGGGCCGATTAAGTCTTTTATGCTTAAACAGACTCGAATCAAAGATCTTGAAACTTTTGTTGAGATATCCGGTGCGCAAGTAACTAACCCAGAAGATGTTTCAATGGCGGTTCTGATTCCTGCGTTTATCACGTCTGAATTGAAAACAGCTTTCCAGATAGGCTTTATGTTGTTCTTGCCGTTCCTAATTATCGACTTGGTGGTGGCATCAGTTTTGATGGCCATGGGTATGATGATGTTGTCACCAATGATTGTATCGTTGCCGTTTAAGTTGATGTTGTTCGTCCTTGTTGATGGTTGGAATTTGATACTCTCCACACTCGCCGGCAGTTTTGCCTTGTAGCTGGGGGAAGCATGAATCCTGAAATATTCGTAGATTTGTTCCAAGATGCCCTTTGGATGGTACTAATTATGGTGTGCGCCATAATTATTCCTAGCCTGCTGATTGGTTTGGTTGTGGCTGTTTTCCAAGCGGCTACTTCGATCAATGAACAAACTTTAAGTTTCCTACCACGTTTGATCGTGACGTTATTAGCGTTGATGATGTTTGCGCATTGGATGACCCAAATGATGATGGAGTTCTTTTTCGAACTCATCGAACGCTTGCCACAAGTTCTTTACTAAACCGATATGGAATACCCAACGAGCCTTGTACTAGAGTGGTTAGCCAATTATTTTTGGCCCTACACTCGCATCTCAGCCATGCTGATGGTGATGACAGTAACCGGTGCACGCTTTGTGTCGCCGCGTATTCGTCTGTATTTAGGTTTAGCGATCACCTTTGCGGTGATGCCTGCGATCCCCGCTGTTCCTAAAGAGATTGAACTGCTCTCTTTCCAAGGTTTCTTGACTGTATTTGAACAAATCGTGATTGGCGTTGCCATGGGGTTTGTCACCCAATTCATGATTCAAACTTTCGTGATGCTCGGCCAGATATTGGGTATGCAATCAAGCTTGGGTTTCGCCTCTATGGTGGATCCGGCTAACGGGCAAAACACGCCAGTACTGGGCCAGTTGTTTATGTTGCTAGCGACCATGTTTTTTTTGGAGACAGACGGTCACTTGAAAATGCTGCAGCTGGTGGTGTTCAGCTTTAAGACTTTGCCCATTGGCAGTGGAAGTTTGACCTCTGTTGATTATAGAGAGCTTGCTCTGTGGTTGGGTATCATGTTCAAAACAGCATTAGCAATGTCATTGTCTGGTATTATTGCGCTGCTGACGATTAACCTTTCGTTTGGTGTAATGACGCGTGCGGCACCTCAACTAAATATCTTTTCTTTGGGTTTCTCATTTGCGCTACTCGTGGGCCTATTGCTTTGTTGGTATATCCTTGGCGGCTTATTTAGTCACTATGAGTTATTCTGGATACAAACCGAACAACAGATATGTCGTCTAATCAGGTTAGAGTGCTAGGAGACTAAAATGGCAGAGTCAGACGGTCAAGAACGCACGGAAGACGCCACGCCCAAACGCTTGCAACAGGCCAAAGAGAAAGGGCAGGTTGCAAGGTCAAAAGAGTTAGCGTCGGCGTCGGTACTTATTGTTGGTGCGATTGCTTTAATGTGGTTTGGTGAATCGATGGCGAAAGCTTTGTTCGAAACAATGCAACGTCTGTTTTCTCTGAGTCGGGAAGAAGTTTTTGATACCACAAAACTCCTCGAAATTGCAGGTGGCGCATTAGTGAATCTATTGTTCCCGCTGTTCTTAATCCTGATAACCTTATTTGTTGCAGCCGTCATTGGTGCGGCGGGTGTCGGAGGAATTAATTTCTCTATGCAGGCGGCGATGCCTAAGGCGTCTAAGCTAAACCCACTCAGTGGTATTAAGCGTATGTTTGGTCTGCAGAGTTGGGTTGAACTGTTGAAATCTATCTTGAAAGTGGCACTTGTTTCGGGAATGGCCATCTATCTTATTCAAGCTTCTCAACACGATTTAATGCAACTGAGCATGGAGGTATACCCACAGAATATCTTCCACGCTTTAGATATCTTGCTTAATTTTATTCTGCTGATCAGCTGCTCTTTACTTATCGTGGTGGCGATTGATATCCCGTTCCAGATTTGGCAACACGCCGATCAGCTGAAGATGACCAAACAAGAAATTAAAGATGAACACAAAGATACTGAAGGTAAGCCTGAAGTTAAGGGCCGCATTCGTATGTTGCAAAGAGAAGCTGCCCAGCGCCGTATGATGGCTGACGTACCTCAAGCGGATGTGATTGTGACCAACCCGGAGCATTTCTCGGTGGCTCTACGCTATAAGCAGAATCAAGACAAAGCCCCCGTTGTAGTTGCGAAAGGTGTTGATCATATGGCAATGAAGATCCGTGAAATTGCCCGTGAAAATGACATCTATATTGTTCCTGCGCCACCATTGGCTAGGGCGCTTTATCACACTACCGAACTAGAACAACAAATTCCTGACGGTCTGTTTACAGCAGTTGCTCAAGTGCTTGCATATGTGTTTCAACTGAAACAGTACCGAAAACGAGGCGGAGAGAGGCCAAAACTCCAAGATTCTAATATGCCGATCCCACCTGATTTACGACATTAGATCAATTGCTTGAGCTCTGCTTGATGAACCCTGATAATAGCGGGCTAGCTAATCCTCTTTTTAGAGAGGCGATGGCAATAATTTGACGAAAAGTGTTGGTACAGTGTTTGCTATATCAACCCCGAATATTATAAGCCGATCATTAATAACCTTAGCATTGTAAATCTGAGTATTATAAGCCCAGTCATTATAAATCCTAGCGTTATAAATCCCGAGCATATAAAGCTTAGTATTATAAACCTGTGCATTTGAACCTATGCACTATAAACCATAGCAACATAGCTTAGACCTGAGCCTCAAATAGCTTAGTGAGATGGCTACAACATAGCGAAACTGTCTAGACTTATGAAATTCTCCCTGCCTTTTGCGGACAAGCTGCCTAAAATCCCTAATCGTGCGATGCCTGCAATTGGCGCACCCGTTATGGTACTTGCGACGCTCGCTATGGTGGTGTTGCCAATACCAGCCTTCTTGTTGGACATGTTCTTCACTTTCAACATTGCACTGTCCATGGTTGTGTTACTGGTTTCGGTTTATACCCGCAGGCCTTTGGACTTCGCTGCATTCCCGACCGTACTTCTGATTGCGACTCTACTTCGATTAGCTTTGAACGTTGCTTCGACACGTGTGGTATTGCTTCATGGTCACGAAGGTGGTGACGCGGCCGGTAACGTTATTGAAGCCTTCGGTAACGTGGTTATCGGCGGTAACTACGCGGTAGGTCTAGTGGTGTTTTTGATTTTGATGATCATCAACTTCATGGTTGTAACCAAAGGTGCGGGTCGTATTTCGGAAGTAAGTGCGCGTTTCACCCTAGATGCCCTACCGGGTAAACAGATGGCAATCGATGCCGACTTGAATGCGGGTTTGATCGACCAAGATCAGGCTCGTACTCGACGTTTTGAAGTGACCAAAGAGGCCGACTTCTACGGCTCGATGGACGGTGCATCTAAGTTTGTTAAAGGCGATGCAATAGCCGGTATCTTGATATTGTTCATCAACATCATTGGCGGCTTGAGTATCGGTATGGCTCAGTTTGACCTTGGTTTTGGTGAGGCCATCGAAATCTATACGCTACTGACTATCGGTGACGGTCTGGTTGCACAAATACCATCGCTGTTACTTTCTATTGCTGCGGCGATGATGGTAACGCGTCAAAATACTGATGAAGACATGGGCGAACAACTTGTCTTCCAAATGTTCGATAATCCTAAAGCCCTAATGATCACCGCTGCTATCCTCGGCATCATGGGTATTGTTCCTGGTATGCCACATTTCTCCTTCTTGAGCCTTGCTGTGGTTGCTGGGGCTGGGGCTTACTTTATCGATAAAAAGAACAAGGCAAAGGTAGAAGAGAAAAATCTACCTGCAACCGCTAATGCCAATGGTGATAAGCCCGCATCGCAAAAAGAACTGTCTTGGGATGATGTTCAACCGGTAGATATTATTGGTCTCGAAGTGGGGTACCGCTTGATTCCTTTGGTCGATAGAGACCAAGGTGGTGAATTGCTTGAGCGCGTGAAAGGTGTACGGAAAAAGCTGTCTCAAGATTTTGGTTTCTTGATTCCAGCAGTACACATTCGCGATAATCTGGAACTGACACCAAACAGCTATCGAATTACCCTGATGGGGGTAGCGGTTGGTGAGGCTGAGATCAAGCCGGACATGGAGCTCGCGATTAACCCTGGCCAAGTCTATGGGATGATAGATGGAGAGCCGACGATTGACCCTGCCTTTGGCCTTGAAGCCGTCTGGATTCGTGAAGAGCAGCGTGAACACGCACAAGCCTTAGGTTATACGGTTGTAGACTCTTCAACCGTACTTGCCACACACCTTAGCCAGCAGTTAACGAATAACGCTTCACAGTTGATTGGCCACGAAGAAGTTCAAAACTTACTTGAGATGCTTAGCCGATCAACACCTAAGCTGGTGGAAGGTTTTGTACCGGATCAATTACAGCTTGGTGTGGTTGTGAAAGTTCTACAAAACCTACTGAATGAAGCGATTCCAATTCGTGATATTCGAACCATTGTCCAAACTTTGTCGGAGTACTCTTCTAAGAGTCAAGAACCTGACATATTAACTGCAGCTGTTCGTATCTCACTAAAACGACTAATTGTTCAAGAAATCAATGGTATAGAGCCAGAATTACCAGTTATAACCTTGATTCCTGAATTGGAACAAATCTTGCATCAAACCATGCAGGCATCCGGCGGAGAATCTGCTGGTATTGAACCTGGTTTAGCCGAACGTTTACAGACCTCACTCAGTAACGCGACACAAGAGCAAGAACTGAAAGGTGAGCCAGCGGTATTATTGACCTCTGGTGTTTTACGTTCGACTCTGGCTAAGTTCGTGAAAAACACGATCCCAAGCTTGAGAGTATTATCTTACCAAGAGATACCAGACGAAAAGCAGATACGTATAGTACAAGCTGTTGGTAATTAAGCCGCCTAATTAGAACGGACGATCGAATTGAAAATTAAACGATTTTTTGCAAAAGATATGCGAACAGCCCTGCTCCAAGTTAAAGAAGAACTTGGCTCAGAAGCGGTGATCATGTCTAACAAAAAGGTCGCAGGTGGTGTGGAAATTGTTGCCGCTATTGATGGCGATTCCAGCCCGTCGACAGCAAGTCCCAGACTCAATAAACCTCAGCAGCCTACGCAAAGCCAGTACACTCAAATGTCTGAGCCCAAATTGCCAACTGGGCGTCGTCAATTAGATGATGACAAGGTTAGCATCCAGCCGAATGCAGAAGGTGGACGCTCAATGACCAAGCGCTTTGCGAATATGCTAAAGCAATACAGTCATGGCGCCGACGATGATCAACAACATCGCGCTGAAAACGAAGACTCGTTATCAGCATTGCTCAATCGCCAGTCAAGTAACGGTCATCAACCTCAGAGTAGCCAGCATTCTAGCGGCACCCTTGACTCGGCCTTTGCTCGTGAAACGGGTTTATCTAAATTGATTGCCGAAGATCGCAGAGTAGAGCGTCCAGCACCTCGCTTAGATCCTACCCGTTATGATCGTGGTCGAGAGAATGCTCAATCCAAAGGTTCAGATACTGAAATGGAAACGATGCGCGACGAGATGACTTCAATTCGTCGTTTGTTAGAGCACCAAGTCTCTGGACTCATGTGGCAAGAAGTCGAACGTCGCGAACCTTTGCGAGCGATGCTTATCAAGCGCCTAGAACGTATGGGTGTTTCGGCAGAACTCGCCGATCAAATGGCCTGTTACATTCCAGAAGACACAAAACCAGCACGAGCATGGAAAGCCTTGCTTGCTCTGGTCGCGGATCAAATCTCAGTAACACAAAAAGATATTTTAAAACGCGGCGGTATTGTGGCCTTACTTGGCCCGACTGGCGTAGGTAAAACAACAACCGTTGCTAAGCTCGCAGCCCGCGCAGCAATGGAGTACGGTGCAGACAACGTAGCGCTTGTGACAACGGACACATATCGCATAGGTGCACATGAGCAGTTATCGATTTATGGTCGAATTATGGGTTGTCCTGTAAGAGTTGCTAAAGATTCTAGTGAATTGGCCGATGTAATATATCAGTTACGTAATCGTCGCCTGATTCTAGTCGATACTGCAGGTATGGGGCAGCGAGATGTTCGCCTATCTGAGCAGTTAGACACATTGATGCAAGAGAGTGGTTCCGTTATCAATAGTTACCTTGTGTTACCCGCAACCGCGCAACGCAAAGTACTACAAGAAACCATTGAACACTTTAGAAGAATCCCGCTGTCGGGATGTATCCTGACGAAGCTGGACGAATCGCTTAGTTTGGGTGAGTTCATCAGTGTGGTAATACAAAATGCATTGCCAGTTGCTTATATAGCAAATGGTCAACGAGTTCCTGAAGATATCGTTATTGCTCAGCCAAAGTACATGATTGCTAAGGCCAATGAGTTATTAGAAAAATCGACAGAGAATGAACCTCATTACTGGAATAGCGATTCTGAAGGGCTCTAGGCGGCGGATAAATATGAATGAGAATATGATACACGATCAAGCTAGCGGCCTCCGTCGCTTAACCCAGCCTTCACTCACAAAAGTTATCGCTGTAACGGGTGGCAAGGGAGGCGTAGGTAAATCGAATGTAACGTTAGGTATGGCTATTTGTATGGCTCGCCAAGGCAAGAAAGTCATGGTACTGGATGCCGATTTAGGATTAGCTAACGTAGACATCATGCTCGGCATTCGTTCTAAACGAAATCTTGGGCATGTGTTGGCTGGCGAGTGTGAACTTAAGGATGCGATTGTCGAAGGGCCGCACGGAATTAAAATTATTCCAGCGACATCAGGCACACAAAGCATGACTGAACTTTCACACGCTCAACACGCTGGATTGATTCGTGCTTTTGGTTCGCTTGAAGACGAGATGGATATCTTATTGGTTGATACCGCAGCGGGTATATCCGATATGGTCATCAGCTTCTCAAGAGCTGCGCAGGACGTGGTTGTGGTGGTTTGTGATGAACCAACGTCGATTACTGATGCATATGCATTGATTAAGCTGTTGAGTCGAGAGCACCAAGTACAGCGATTCAAAATTGTTGCAAATATGGTCAGAAGCTATCGCGAAGGCCGAGAATTATTTGCAAAGTTGACTTTGGTCACAGAGCGCTTCTTGAATGTGAGCCTCGAACTCGTAGCATGTATTCCTTTAGATGATAAAGTACGTCAATCAGTTAAGAGACAGAAAATCGTAGTCGATGCGTTTCCTCGCTCTCCAGCTGCATTGGCAATCAGCTCTTTGGCTAATAAGGCATTGACCTGGCCAATACCAAAAACACCAAGCGGACACTTGGAGTTTTTTGTTGAAAGGCTGCTGAACCGTACTGAATTTATAGAGGAACCATTTGGTGAATAAAGCGCTTACTTACGATCAACATGCTAATCACAATAGCCAGCAGGCTTTTTTTGAGAAGTACTCTGTGTTGGTTAAGCGTATCGCTCATCATTTGTTGGGGCGATTACCGCCTAATGTATTAGTTGATGACTTGATTCAAGCCGGCATGATTGGCCTGATTGAAGCGCAACAGAACTATGATGGTACCAAAGGCGCAAGCTTTGAGACGTACGCAGGTATTCGAATTCGTGGGGCAATGTTGGATGACATTCGCCGCGGGGATTGGGTCCCGAGATCGGTTCATAAAAATAATCGAGAAATCAGTAGTGCAATCGCGGAATTAGAGGGCACTCTCAATCGCGATCCCAGTGATGCTGAGGTGGCAAAGCACATGGGGCTGAGTTTAGACCAGTATCACAGTGCTTTAACTGATATTAATTGCTCAAAATTGGTAGGGATAGAAGACTTAGGTGTCTCTGATGATGTAATATCTCCGAATGAAGATTCTCAAGATAATACGCCTTTTCAAGGGGTTGCAGATGAATCATTCCGCCAAGCTTTGATCGACTCGATAAAACAACTTCCGGAAAGGGAAGGCCTCGTGCTTTCGCTTTATTACGACGAAGAACTCAATTTAAAAGAGATTGGGGAAGTATTAGGTGTCAGCGAATCTCGTGTCAGCCAAATACTAAGCCAATCTATGCAGCGTTTACGCACTAAGTTAAGTGCTTGGACACAGAACGACTAACAACACTGATTTTATTCAGTGGAGGCTAATTTGAACAAAAACATGAAAATTCTCATTGTTGATGATTTTTCAACGATGCGCCGAATTGTTAAAAACCTACTTCGTGATTTAGGTTTCAACAACACTCAAGAAGCAGACGATGGCTTGACCGCGTTACCTATGCTGAAAAAAGGCGAATTTGATTTCGTGGTAACTGACTGGAACATGCCGGGTATGCAAGGTATTGATCTTCTAAAACACGTCCGTGCAGACGCTGAACTTAAGCACCTTCCAGTGCTTATGATCACAGCAGAAGCTAAGCGTGAGCAGATCATCGAAGCAGCGCAAGCGGGTGTTAATGGTTACATTGTGAAGCCGTTCACTGCCGCAACTCTAAAAGAGAAACTCGACAAGATTTTTGAGCGTTTATAAGCACTCATAATAACCTGTTTCAGGCGCTTCATAGAGAGACATTAACTTTTTTGTTTCCCGTTTACCTCTAAAGCTGAAGCGTCACAAACTATGCGGAGTAAGGCCGGACTCAGGATGATTTCATTAGAACAAGCAAAAAAATTAGTAGAGCTGCTTGAAAACGACGAGCAGCAAGGTGCTGATTCTCTTGTTAGAAGCATTTATGAAGATAATTTTAATCTTCAAGATAACCCAATGCTTCAAGAAATAGGCAGTCTGACTCGTGACCTCCATGATTCTTTGACACAATTCAACTTTGACGAGCGTATTAACGTTATCGCAAATGATGAAATCCCTGACGCCAGGGATCGCCTTCAATATGTCATTGATAAAACGGAAGTTGCGGCGAACAAAACGATGGACGCTGTCGATCGCTGTATGCCAATTGCAACTAATTTACACGAGTGTTTACTTCAAGTAAGGCCTCAATGGAATGAACTGATGCATGGCCGCATTGAGCTAGTAACATTCAAAGCTTTATGCCACCGCATTGATGGATTACTTGTCCAAGTAGAAGGTGATAGTACTGAACTACGTGGACAACTGACTGAAATCTTGATGGCTCAGGATTTCCAAGATTTAACTGGGCAGATTATTAGCAAAGTTATTACCTTGGTGAATGAGGTTGAAGGACGTCTGGTAGAGATTCTCACCGTATTCGGTGCGAATCAAATAGAACCAACACCAGAGACAGAGAAGAAGTCATCTATTGCTCCAGAGGGTCCGATCATGAACCCAGAAGCTCGTGAGGATGCTGTTGCATCTCAAGATGAAGTCGACGATTTGTTATCCAGTCTTGGATTTTAAAGGTAACGTATGAGCTACGATTTAGACGAAGATATTCTTCAGGACTTTTTAGTCGAAGCAGGAGAGATCCTCGAACTCCTATCAGAACAACTGGTAGAGCTAGAGAATAACCCTGACGACAAAGAACTACTAAACGCTATTTTCCGTGGTTTCCATACAGTAAAAGGTGGTGCTGGTTTCCTAGCATTGACCGAGCTGGTGGATACTTGTCATGGTGCTGAGAATGTGTTCGACATTCTAAGAAATGGCCAACGCAGTGTAACATCAGGACTGATGGATACGATGCTACAGGCTTTAGATACAGTCAATGTACAGTTTAAAGCCGTGCAAGATGAGGAAGCTTTAGTACCAGCAGACCAATCTTTACTGGATGAACTTCATCGCCTCTGTAAGCCAGAGTCTGAAGATGAAGTTGTGGCAGTAGAAGCTCCAGCACCGGTTATCTCTGAGCCTATCGTTGCAGCTCCTGAGCCTGTTATTGCTCAGGAACCTACTGTTGAAAGTACAAACATCAGTGCATCTTCCGTGGATGATATTTCTGAAGATGAATTTGAGCGTTTACTTGATGAACTTCACGGCAAGGGTGGTTCACCAACGACATCATCTGTAGACACACCAGCGCCAGCACCTGTGGCACCTCAGCCAGTTGCTGCGAGTGGTGACATTACTGACGACGAATTTGAAAAGTTGTTAGATGAGTTGCATGGTGCAGGTCAAAGCCCGACAGCTGCAAGCTCAACGCCACCACCACCTCCTCCAGTCGCTCCGGTAGCCAAAGCACCAGTAAAGTCTGAAGGCGATGACCTAATGACTGATGCTGAGTTTGAGAGTTTACTTGACCAGTTACACGGTTCAGGTAACGGCCCTTCAATTGAAGAGTTGGATGCTGCGACTAAGCCTGTACAAGCGAAGCCTGAGCCTGTTGCGCCGAAAGTCGCTCCTAAACCACAGCCTGCTCCTGTTGCTGTAAAAGCAGAGCCTAAGCCTAGCGTACCAGCAAAAGCTGAAGTTAAAGCGCCTGCGAAGAAGCAGCAAGCTGAAGCCACAGTTCGTGTTGATACATCAACACTGGATACCATCATGAACATGGTGGGTGAGCTAGTATTGGTTCGTAACCGCCTCGTTAGCTTAGGTTTAAACAGCAACGACGAAGAAATGTCGAAAGCTGTCTCTAACTTAGATGTTGTTACTGCTGACCTACAAGGTGCAGTAATGAAGACGCGTATGCAGCCGATCAAGAAAGTATTTGGTCGCTTCCCTCGCGTTGTCCGTGACCTTGCTCGTACCTTGAAGAAGGACATCGTTCTTGAAATGCGTGGCGAAGAAACGGATCTTGATAAAAACTTAGTAGAAGCACTTGCTGATCCCCTGATTCACTTGGTGAGAAACTCTGTCGATCATGGTATCGAAATGCCGGACGACCGTGTTGCTGCGGGTAAATCTAAAACCGGTAAAGTGATTCTGTCTGCCTCTCAAGAAGGCGACCACATTGAACTGGCTATCGTTGATGATGGCGGCGGTATGGACCCTGATAAGCTTCGTGCAATCGCGGTTAAGCGCGGTCTGATGGATGATGATGCAGCGTCTCGCCTAACAAATAAAGAGTGTTTCAATCTAATCTTTGCTCCTGGCTTTTCAAGTAAAGAAAAGATCTCAGATATCTCTGGCCGTGGTGTAGGTATGGACGTTGTGAAAACAGCGATCAACACACTGAATGGTTCTATTGATATCGATTCAGAGATGGGCCAAGGCACCAAGATAACCATTAAGGTTCCGTTGACACTTGCGATTCTACCAACCTTAATGGTCGGTGTTGCGGGTCACCCGTTCGCATTGCCACTGGCTTCTGTAAATGAAATCTTCCACCTAGACCTAAGCCGCACAAACGTGGTTGATGGCCAGCTAACGATCATCGTTCGCGATAAGTCTATTCCACTGTTCTACTTACAAAATTGGCTTACACCTAAAGAAGGTCTTGTTGAAGGACGTCAAGGTCATGGTCATGTTGTTATTGTGCAACTTGGTAGTCAACGTGTTGGTTTTGTTGTAGATGCGCTTATCGGCCAAGAAGAAGTGGTTATTAAGCCACTTGATAAGCTTCTTCAAGGCACGCCAGGAATGGCAGGTGCGACAATTACAAGTGACGGTCACATAGCATTGATTTTAGATGTGCCGGACTTGTTGAAGCAGTACGCAGCTGCATCAAGAATTTAACTTAAGGATAAATATGGCGATTAAAGTATTAGTCGTTGATGATTCGAGCTTCTTCCGTCGTAGAGTAAGCGAGATCATCAACTCGGAGGCTCGCCTAGAAGTCATCGATGTAGCAGTAAACGGTAAAGAAGCGGTTGAGAAAGCGAAAAAGCTAAGACCTGACGTAATTACCATGGACATCGAGATGCCTGTCATGGACGGTATTACTGCCGTTCGTGAAATTATGGCTGCGTCTCCGACGCCTATTTTGATGTTTTCATCGCTAACGCATGATGGTGCAAGAGCAACGTTAGATGCGTTAGATGCGGGTGCTCTAGATTTCTTACCTAAGAAATTTGAAGACATCGCTCGTAACCGTGACGATGCTGTCGCATTGCTTCAGCAGCGCGTGATTCAGATTGCTGCAAAACGCGCGTTTATGCGACGCACTCCTGTTGCGCCAAGAGCTACCGCAACAGCTACGGCGTCAACATCAGCGCCATTGCGCCAATCTATTTCAGCAACAGCCCCTGCTGCTAAACCAGCGGTTGCTTCAACCGCGAAATTCAGAGCTTCGGGTAAAAAGTATCAATTAACTGCAATTGGTACTTCTACTGGTGGGCCAGTTGCACTACAGAAAATTTTGACACGCATCCCTGCCAGCTACCCGCATCCGATTGTGTTAGTGCAGCATATGCCAGCAACGTTCACCGCTGCTTTTGCTAGCCGCTTGAATACCTTGTGTAAGATTGAAGTTCGTGAAGCTCAAGACGGAGACCTGTTGAAACCTGGGGTGGCTTATCTTGCTCCAGGCGGAAAGCAAATGATGATTGATGGTCGCCCGGGTTCGGCGCGTCTGAAGATTATCGATGGTGGTGACCGAATGAACTACAAGCCTTGTGTAGATGTCACTTTTGGTTCTGCAGCTAAGATCTACGGCGATAAAGTGTTGTCTATGATACTGACCGGTATGGGTGCTGATGGTCGAGAAGGTTCTCGCATGTTAAAAACAGCGGGTTCGACCATTTGGGCGCAAGACGAAGATAGTTGTGTTGTATATGGTATGCCTCAAGCTGTAGCAAAAGCTGGCATTTCTACTGAAGACCTACCTCTAGACCGCGTTGCGGAACGGATTTTGGTCGAAGTTGGGTTAGCTTAGGTAAATCGACATGATTGTTTGGAGTGTTGCAAACCAAAAAGGTGGCGTTGGGAAAACGACGACGACAGTGACCCTAGCTGGCTTACTTGCCTTAAAGGGTCATCGTGTGTTGTTGGTTGATACTGACCCACATGCATCACTAACCACCTATCTGGGTTACGACTCAGATACGGTGGAATCGAGCCTGTTTGATCTGTTCCAGCTGCGTGAGTTTTCTACGCAAGCTGTGAGAGCGTTGACTATACAGACCGAAATTGAAGGTATCGATATTATTCCCGCACACATGTCATTGGCGACATTAGACCGTGTAATGGGAAATCGAAGTGGTATGGGCTTGATCTTAAAGCGTGCTTTAGCCGCTTTGAAAGATGACTATGACTACGTGCTTATCGATTGTCCGCCTATTCTTGGTGTGATGATGGTGAATGCGTTGGCTGCCAGTGATCGTATCTTGATTCCGGTACAGACTGAATTTTTGGCGATGAAGGGTTTAGAGCGCATGATTCGCACTCTAACCATTATGCAGAAGTCTCGCAAAACACCGTTTAAGGTGACGATTGTCCCGACGATGTACGACAAGCGAACGAAAGCATCATTGCAAACATTGACTCAGCTTAAAGATGACTATCCAAACCAAGTTTGGACCTCTGCTGTGCCGATTGATACCAAGTTTCGCGATGCCAGTCTAAAACGTTTACCAGCATCTCATTTCGCATCGGGTAGCCGTGGTGTATTTGCTTATAAACAGCTGCTTATTTATCTCGAGAGGTTAGCGATAAATGAGCGCGAATAACGAATCGACATTGACGCAACCAAGTTTATCGAGTGAACAAGCAATCGATGATTACTTTACCGCGCTGTTAGGCGATGAAAACTTTGAATCTGATGCTTTTCTTGTTGACGAGTCTAGCGACGAATCACAAACTAAAGAGCCAGAGCCAGAGCCAGAGCCAGAGCCAGAGCCAGAGCCAGAGCCAGAGCCAGAGCCAGAGCCAGAGCCAGAGCCAGAGCCACAATTAACGACAAGTCATTATTCAAGCTACGCCGAAATACGCGCTGCAGAATTTGAAGTGCCGAATCTTGAGGATGTTCAGAAACTTCTGAGTCGTTTAGAAGCGACTAATGTTGTCGATGAGCTGAATCTAGATGAGTTGATGGATCGGAACACACAGCAAATTGCTCAGCAGGCAGACATGCAAATGTTTGACGCTGCAGTAGAGTCTGTTCAAGTGTCTGTAGATCCTGAAATTCAAGATTGGGATCTTCCAGAACCTGATTTATCAATTGCTGTAGAGCCACCTGTTGAATCGCAGCAAATTGAAGAGTTACAAGCTGAATCGCTGGAGACGGAGCAAGTAGAAGTTAAGGCTACTGAACCCGATCTTGAATCTCCTCAAATTGAGCCATTTACCGAACTTGAAACTCAAGCTGGTGGAGCCGGTCAGTTTACATCATGGGAAACGACGGCTAGAACTGAAGATTTTCAAGTGCTGTATTTTGATGTGAACGGTGTGACGTTTGCTGTGCCACTTGATGAGCTCGGGGGTATTCATCGCCTCGAAGAGTTAAGTCATATTATTGGCAAACCTGCTTGGTATTTGGGGTTGCAAACTAATCGAGATAGTAAGCTAGACGTGGTTGATACCGCCAAATGGGTGATGCCTGAAAAGCTATTATGTGATGATTATAAAGAAAATTATCAATATATAGTCATGCTTGGCGAAAGCTTGTGGGGGCTTGCGAGCACAGAGCTTAAAGGTACCGAGCTGCTTAATACAGATAAAGTACGCTGGCGAGAAACGGCAGGGAAACGGCCATGGCTCGCTGGTATGGTAAAAGAAAAAATGTGTGCTTTGATCCATGTTGAAGCATTAACCGCCATGCTAAATGCAGGGCTAGACGTAAAAGCATTGGGCTAGTACTACGATTGGTACAATATAAGCATCAAGTTAACAACAGTGGTCGGTAACGACGGCAAGAGGATTATCTATGTCTCATATGAGTGAAGTTGAAGTAAGAAAAGATCAAACAAATGATGAAGTACTTCAATGGGTGACATTTCAACTAGAAGAAGAAACTTACGGCATCAATGTAATGCAAGTACGTGAAGTATTGCGTTACAGCGAGATTGCTCCAGTACCGGGTGCTCCAGACTACGTTTTAGGTATTATCAACCTGCGTGGTAACGTTGTTACTGTTATTGACACTCGTTCTCGTTTTGGTTTGATGCAAGGTGAAATCACTGATAACACACGCATTATTGTTATTGAGTCTGAGCGTCAAGTTATTGGCATTTTAGTAGATAGCGTTGCTGAAGTTGTTTACCTGCGTTCTTCTGAAATCGACACGACACCAAGTGTTGGTACTGATGAAAGTGCTAAGTTCATCCAAGGTGTTAGTAACCGTGATGGCAAGCTTCTTATCTTAGTCGATCTGAACAAGCTGTTAAGTGAAGACGAATGGGATGAGATGGCTCACCTGTAATGTTTGAAGCGCTTCCTTTAAACCCTATTGCTCTGATAGTCGGAGTTGGGGTTTTTACGTTATTCATCGTGATTTTGATTAGCAAAGTAAAAAGTGCAATTCAAAAGCAGATCGATACGTCACGCCTGCAAGTTCGTAACTTGGATAAAGAGCTTCAAAAATCGAGTAAGCAATTACTTGAAGTTCGCTCTGTTGTGGTTGGCCTTGGTCAGAAAGTGACGGAACAGCAAGATCTGATAAAACACTTGAATGAACGTATTGTTGAGTTGGAACATGCGGACACCGATGGGCGTTTGTATACACGTGCAACTAAAATGGTTCAGCTTGGGGCTGGGATAAACGAACTGATCGAAGAGTGTGAATTACCTAAGGCAGAAGCTGAGCTGATGATGTCTCTGCAGAATAAGCTCGCAGGTAAGGAAAAAATCCCTTCGTTAAGAAGTAATCCTTCATCGTATGATGAACAACCTGCATCCTCTCGTGATCGCAGAGACCCGACTCGACGTCGTTAAATTTAGCGCTTACTGCGTAATGAGCAATTGATGTTCATCACGCACACCTCTTAAAAGAAGCTTCGGCTTCTTTTTTTGTGCCTGTTATACCTATATAGAACGATGTTTATAAGTATTTGTATCTAATGCAATATCTTGTTTGTTGATGAAAATGTGTAAATTGTGATGCGGTGGTAACAGTTTCTTACGGAGTTTGTCCTTTCGAAAACGCCTAGTCCTGTTTTGTCACCTTATTGGTGTGCTACTATAGCCCCCTCATTACTCGACTAAATTTACCTATGCTAGAAGTCTCAAATTTAACTGCTATTCGTGACGACAGGGTTCTGTTTGAATCGTTGTCTTTTCAATTGAAACCCGGTGAACTGGTTCAAGTTGAAGGTCGTAACGGTACTGGGAAAACGACACTCCTTAGGATTATCACCGGGCTAGGCGACCGCGATGACGGCACTATCTCTTGGGATGGCGAATCTATTGAGTCGAACCGAGATATGTATCACCAAAATTTGCTTTTTCTTGGTCACCAAACTGGCGTGAAACGCGAGCTCAGTGCCTATGAAAATCTGAGCTTCTATCAATCGATTCACAGCAGTGGAACGAGTAAGGAAGAACTTTACAATGCATTGGCTCAAGTGGGGCTTGCTGGTAGAGAAGACGTACCAGCAGGGCAACTTTCAGCGGGGCAACAGCGCCGTGTGGCATTGGCTCGTCTTTGGTTGAGTAAGCAAATGTTATGGATTCTAGACGAACCGCTGACTGCAATAGACAAGCAGGGTGTTAAGGTTTTGGAGTCTCTTTTTTCTCAGCATGCAGATAACGGTGGCATTGTGTTATTAACCACACACCAAGATATGTTTGCTGATAGCCCGAAACTAAGAAAAATAAAGTTGGGTGAGTAATATGATCTCTTCAATGACAACGATCATCCGACGTGAGCTATTGATCGCATTTCGTCGCCAAGCCGATATCTTTAACCCTCTGTGGTTTTTTATTATTGTCATCACCCTTTTCCCATTGAGTATCGGCCCTGAGCCAAACCTACTTGCACGTATTGCTGCAGGTATTGTTTGGGTAGCGGCTTTGCTTTCTGCATTGCTCTCTTTAGAGCGTTTGTTTCGTGATGATTTTCAAGATGGCGCGCTTGAGCAGATGATGTTGATGCCCATCCCGTTGCAGTTGGTAGTCTTGTCCAAGGTCATAGCGCACTGGTTATTGACAGGGTTACCATTAATATTGATCAGTCCGTTGTTGGCGGTGCTGCTGTCCTTGGATTTCGATACTTGGTTATCGGTAGTCTTAACGTTATCGGTCGGTACGCCTGCATTAAGCTTTATTGGTGCGATTGGTGTGGCTTTAACGGTTGGGTTACAAAAAGGTGGTGTGCTGTTAAGTCTGCTTATTTTGCCGTTGTATATCCCAATTCTTATATTTGCTACATCAGCGATTGATGCCGCAGCGTTAGGCGTTGCGTATAACGGACAATTAGCGGTGTTAGGGGCAATGTTAATGGGCGCGATGACGCTCACCCCATTTGCCATCAGTGCAGCACTGAGAGTGAGTGTTAACTAGTTAATTACCTGGTTAAGATTAACTACGCACTCACTAGCACTTTGCATGTTCAAAGTGAACGATTTAAAGCCTTCAAACTCCTAGAGTCACTGAAAGAAGCTGTAAGCCAAATAAATTATAATAATTATAGCTGTGATAGCTGTAAGCAATATGAAGTAAGAGTGAGATTACAACATGTGGAAATGGCTCCATCCCTACGCCAAAGCAGAAACCTCTTATCAGCTTGCTGGTAAACTTCTGCCATGGTTTTCGATCCTAGCGCTATTGTGTCTATCCGCCGGTACTGTATGGGGGCTTGCATTTGCCCCTTCTGATTACCAGCAAGGCGATAGCTTCCGAATTATCTATATCCATGTTCCGTCTGCAATTTGGTCTATGGGTGTATACATGTCGATGGCAATTGCCGCCTTTATCGGTTTGGTATGGCAGGTAAGGCTGTCAGACATGGCTGCGTTGGCTATGGCGCCTATCGGTGCTGTATTTACCTTTATTGCGTTACTAACTGGCGCTGTTTGGGGTAAACCAATGTGGGGTGCTTGGTGGGTTTGGGATGCACGTTTAACCTCAGAGCTGATTCTTCTATTCCTATATTTAGGTGTTATTGCACTGCACCATGCGTTTGACGACCAAAAAACCGCAGCAAAAGCAGCCGGTATTTTGGCCATCGTTGGTGTCATCAACCTACCTATCATTCACTTTTCAGTAGAGTGGTGGAACACACTCCACCAAGGCGCAACAATTACTAAGTTTGATAAGCCTTCTATTTCAAGTGACATGCTATGGCCGCTTCTTCTTAACATCTTCGGTTTTGCCTTTTTCTTTGGTGCTGTGACTATGGTTCGTTTTAGAAACGAAATCATCAGTAAAGAGAGTCACCGTCCATGGGTTCGCAAGCTAGCGGCTAATAAAGCGTAGTAGGGTAGGTAATTATGTATTTTGAATCTCTGAGTGATTTCTTTGCCATGGGTGGCTACGCCTCATATGTATGGAGTGCATTTGGAATCACATTCCTCGCGATGATCATTTTACTGGTCGTAAGCGTTCGTCGTGGTAAGCAATTATTAAATGAAGTACAAGCTAAGATTGACCGTCAAGCTCGTATTGATGCAGCAAAAAATATGGAGAACACTCTATGAACCCAAGACGCAAAAAGAGGCTAGGCATTATCTTAGCGATCTTTTTTGGTATCAGTGCAACTGTTGGATTGATGGTTTATGCACTTAACCAGAACATGGATCTGTTCTATACACCAACCGAGCTCGTCAACGGCAAAGATGGTAAAAAACCTGAAGTGGGTCAACGCTTACGTATTGGTGGCATGGTTGTAGTCGGCTCTGTAAGCCGTGACAATGAATCATTGCGTGTTAGCTTCGATTTGGCTGATGTAGGCCCTAAAGTGACGATTCTATATGATGGCATCCTTCCTGATCTTTTCCGTGAAGGCCAAGGTATTGTTGCTCAAGGTGTCCTTAAGGATGCAACGACAATTGAAGCGTTTGAGGTGTTGGCAAAGCACGATGAAGAATATATGCCTTCTGAAGTTGCTGAAGCAATGAAGAAAACTCATGAGCCTTTGCAATACACGACTGAACAAAAAGAAGGAAATGCTCAATGATAGCCGAGATCGGCCATTTTGCGATGATCCTGTCTTTGGGACTTGCACTGCTGCTAAGCGTGCTCCCACTGTATGGAGCCGCTCGAAATAACACATTATTGATGAACAGTGCACGACCGCTGTCGTGGGGTATGTTCGGATTCCTAGCGATTTCGTTCTTTATCTTGTGTTACGCGTTCTACACAAATGATTTTACGATTCAATACGTAGCAAGTAACTCGAATAGCCAACTACCTTGGTACTACCGAATTACCGCGGTTTGGGGGGCTCATGAAGGCTCACTACTGCTTTGGGTTCTAATCCAAGCGGGTTGGACGGTAGCAGTTGCAACGTTTAGTCGTGGTATGCCTCAAGAGTCTGTGGCTCGCGTACTGGCGATTATGGGTTTAATTACTGTCGGCTTCTTGCTGTTCATTATCGTAACGTCTAACCCGTTTTTACGTACATTGCCTTTCTTCCCTGTTGATGGCCGTGACTTGAACCCACTACTGCAAGATCCGGGTTTGATTATTCACCCGCCAATGCTTTACATGGGTTATGTAGGTTTCTCGGTAGCGTTCTCTTTTGCAATCGCTTCTCTAATGAGCGGTCGTTTAGATACGGCATGGGCTCGTTGGTCTCGTCCTTGGACAATCGCTGCTTGGTTATTCCTAACAGTAGGTATCGCACTTGGTTCATGGTGGGCTTACTACGAACTTGGCTGGGGTGGCTGGTGGTTCTGGGATCCAGTAGAAAACGCTTCATTCATGCCTTGGTTAGCTGGTACTGCTCTAATGCACTCACTAGCGGTAACCGAAAAGCGTGGCACATTTAAAGCTTGGACAGTCTTGCTGGCTATCTCTGCATTCTCACTAAGCTTACTAGGTACATTCTTAGTTCGTTCGGGCATCTTGGTATCGGTTCACGCATTCGCGTCGGATCCTGCCCGTGGTATGTTTATTCTAGGTTTCTTAGTGTTCGTTATCGGTGGTTCACTGTTGTTGTTTGCTGTTAAAGGCGCATCGGTTCGTGTACGTGGTAACTTCGATTTGGTTTCTCGTGAAAACGCGCTACTCGGCAACAACATCCTATTGATTGCTGCACTTGTGGTTGTGTTAGTTGGTACCTTGCTGCCATTAGTTCATAAACAGTTAGGCTTGGGCTCGGTATCTATCGGTGCACCATTCTTTGATATGTTGTTCTTCTGGTTAATGATCCCGTTCTCGTTCCTATTAGGTATCGGTCCACTGATCCGTTGGAAACGTGATAACCTATCTAAGCTCGTTAAACCTATGCTGATCTCAGGTGTATTCTCACTGGGCTTAAGTGCGCTAATGGTTACGATTTTGGCTGACCGTTTCAGCGGTACCGCTTTTGCCGGTTGGGTAATGGCATTCTGGATTATCTTCATGCATGGCTTTGAGCTTCATGAGCGTGCGACACACCGTCATACATTCCTGAAAGGCCTGACTAAGCTACCTCGTAGCCACTGGGCGATGATGTGTGGTCACATTGGTTTGGCCGTGACAGTGATTGGTATTGCGATGGTGCAAAACTACAGCATCGAACGTGACGTACGCTTAGCACCAGGTGAAAGCTACCAACTTGAAGAGTACAGCTTCCTGTTTACAGGAGTTCGTGACAAAGATGGCCCTAACTACGATGGTTACATTGCTGACTTTGAAATTACCAAAGAAGGCAAATACATCAACACGCTTCACGCTGAAAAACGTTTCTACACAACCGCTAAGTCGATGATGACAGAAGCGGCGATTGATCGTGGCGTAACGCGCGACCTTTACATCGCAATGGGTGAGCGTTTAGACGACAATAAATCTTGGGCTGTGCGTATCTACTACAAACCATTTGTACGTTGGATCTGGGCTGGTTCTCTGATTATGTCGATTGGTGGTGTTATTGCTATCAGTGACCGTCGTTACCGCTTCCGTAAGCCAACGAAAAAGTCTACTAAAGAGCAGGAGGCTTAATTCGAATGAACAAGAAGATTTTATTCATTCCATTGATTGCGTTCATGGTTCTAGCTGGAATCTTTGCGACTCAATTGATGCGTAACCAGTCGGGTGATGACCCGACTAAACTTGAATCGGTATTGATTGGTAAGCCAGTACCTGAGTTCGGTTTAGAAGACTTAGAGCAACCGGGTAAGTTCCATGATCAAGCTATCTTTAAAGGTGAGCCACTGCTTCTAAATGTGTGGGCGACTTGGTGTCCTACTTGTTATGCAGAGCACTCTTACTTGAATAAGTTAGCGGGTCAAGGCGTTAAGATTATTGGCCTTAACTACAAAGATGATCGCAATAAAGCGGTAGGTTGGTTAAAAGAGCTGGGCAATCCATACTTGATCAGCCTGTTCGATGGTAACGGCATGCTAGGTCTTGACCTTGGTGTGTATGGCGCTCCAGAGACTTTCCTCATTGATGCTAACGGCGTAGTTCGTTATCGCCATGTTGGTGACGTGAACCCAACTAACTGGGCATCGACGCTTGAGCCGATGTACCAAGAGTTGTTGGAGGAAGCGAAATGATTAAGAAGACACTGATTGCTCTATTCGCTACATTTGCTATTTCGGCGACTGTTTCTGCTGCGCCTATCGAATTTCATGAATTTGATACCGTTGATCAAGAGCAGCAGTTCAAAGAGCTAAGCAACACGCTGCGTTGCCCTAAATGTCAGAACAACACCATTGGTGATTCGAACGCAGAGCTTGCGGTTGATTTACGCCAAAAAGTGTATGAAATGACAAAAGATGGCAAGTCGAAGCAAGACATCATTGATTACATGATTGCTCGCTACGGTAACTTTGTTACTTACAACCCACCACTCACATTAGCCACATCAATCCTTTGGGTTGGTCCGTTTGCGGTAGTCGTGTTTGGTTTCGGTTTGATCATTTTACGAAGCCGAAAGTCAAAGTCGAAAGCAGTAGAGTCAGATAAAGACTGGGATGCAGACAAAGAAGCTCGTTTAAAAGCGTTACTCGATGAAGAGAACGACGGAGATAAGAAGTAATGACTCTATTTTGGATTTCTACCATTATCCTTTCGCTAGCAGCTATTTTCTTAATTGTTCTGCCCTTCATAAATAAGAAGGCGAACAATGATGAAATGCTTCGCGACGAGTTGAACAAAGCATTCTATAAAGATCGTCTCGTTGAGCTCGAAGTAGAAGCAGAAGAAGGCCTTGTTGATAACCAACAAGAGCTGATCGCTGATTTGAAACAGTCTCTACTTGATGATGTACCTGCGCAGAAAGAGATGAAGAAGACCCAAATCTCAACATTGGGCGTCGTAGTACCATCTATTGTCCTAGTCGTGGTTGTTACATATGGTATGTACTTTCAGTTTGGTGCTTTGGATAAAGTCCAACACTGGCAAGAAGTGAGTTCAAACCTTCCTGAGTTGTCTAAAAAGCTAATGTCATCGGAAGGTGGTGCATTAACGGATGATGAATTAGAAGATTTGACTCTGGCACTTCGTACTCGTCTGCACTATCAACCAAAAGATTCGACAGGTTGGTTACTATTAGGTCGTATTGCATTGGCTAACCGCGACGCGGAAACTGCGAAAGATTCGATGCAAAGAGCTTACAAGCTTGAGCCAAAGAATGAAGATGTTCAGCTAGGTTATGCACAAGCATTGATGCTTTCACCTGATGATGCGGATCAAAACCAAGCTCGTTTAATTTTGAGCCGTTTGATTCAAAACGACTATGTTGATCTTCGTGTGTTCTCGTTGCTAGCGTTTGATGCGTTTGAGCGTCAAGACTACCCAGGTGCTGTTAAGTACTGGAGCATCATGCAACAGATGATTGGTCCACAAGACAGTCGCTATGAAATGTTGTCGCGCAGTATTGAAAGTGCACAGAAGAAAATGGGCAATGCTATGGGCGTTGACCAAGGTAAAACTGTTGCTGTAACGCTTGAGTTATCTGGTGATGTGAATGCTGCCCCTAGTTCAGTGTTAGTTGTATCAGTGCACAGTGCTGACGGCTCACCAATGCCGATTGCTGCGGCTCGTTATCCGCTAGGAACTTTCCCTCGTACTGTCGTTCTTGATGATGGCAACAGCATGTTGGAAGGGCAGAAGTTGTCCAGCCTTGAAACTCTAATGGTTAGAGCTAGGCTTGATACAGATGGTAACGTTTCAACTCGAGACGGTGATTGGTACGGTGAAAGTGAAGTGGTTGAACTGGGTGCCCCAGTTACCATTGATATCAATAAGCAATATTAATCATTACTTTGCATAGGTGTTAGCTATTCCGATTTATTAAAAAACGGTATAGACTTACGCAACCAATTGAGGCCAGCGATTGCTGGCCTTTTTTATTATTCCTTATGGAAAAGGTGATATGTCTATCAGTGTTTTAAGACTTTCGAGTTTACTCTTCATCGCAAGCTTAACGGTAGGTTGTTCGAGCGTACCAGATGAAAGCAATGGTGGTGATAACCTCGAAACCTCTGAATATGTCGAAGAGTCCCATCCGAACGACCCTTTTGAAGGTTTCAACCGAGCGATGTGGGATATCAACTACGAGTATCTCGACCCTTATTTGGTTCGACCTGTTTCTCTTGCCTATGTTGACTATACCCCTGTACCAATTCGCTCTGGTATTTCCAATTTTTTAGCCAACTTAGATGAGCCATCAAGTATGCTCAACAATCTCATTATGGGTAATGGTGGGAAAGCGCTTGATCATTTCAATCGTTTTTGGATTAACTCTACCTTTGGTCTTCTTGGTCTGATTGATATTGCTAGCGAAGCGGGGATCACCAAATATGACGAAAAGTCGTTTTCTGATGCGATTGGTCATTATGGGGTAGGGAATGGACCGTATTTTATGCTGCCGGGATATGGCCCTGTGACGACCCGACAAGTAACAGAGCAAGTGGATAGCTTATATGTACCTTTGTCTCTGTTTACCTTTTGGGCAAAGTTAGGGAAGTGGGCCTTTGAAGGTATGGAAACACGTGCTCAGTTGGCCTCGCAAGAAGCCTTATTAGATGACTCTCCAGATCCATATGCTTTGACTCGTGATATTTACATCCAACGTCAAGATTTTAAAGCTGAGATCGAGCCAGAAGAGGTTGATCTTGAGGAGGAAGATTTCATTGATGAGTATCTCGAAGATTACTAAATACAAAGCTTAGATAAGCAGATAAGAGAAAGGCTCGATGTTAATTCAACATCGAGCCTTTTTAATGTTTTCTACTTTTCTACTTTTCTACCTTTCGGTAAGAAGGTAAGTAGATAATTAGGTAACTAGCCTAGAAGCGGTAGTTAGCTTGGATACCGACTAACCAGATGCTGCCTGTCACTTCGCCTTCGAAGCTACCACCAAAGTAATCTGCTTTTGGATCTTTTTCATGCATTTTCGCGTCTTTCGCTAGAATGTAAGTGAAGCCTGCATCCAGAGTTAGCTGTTCAGACCATTGGTAGCCCGCACCAATACTTAACCAAGTGCGGTCTGTTTCTGGGATCGTCGCAGTACGGTGCTCTTCGCTTACCGCTGAAGTATCGTAGGCAATACCAGAACGTAGTGCTAGTTTAGGTGTCATTTGGTAAGTAGTACCGATTGCAAAGCGGTAGTTGTCTTCCCAGTTCTCTTGCTTGATCTCTACACTTTTTTCACCAGGGAAATCAGCAACAAGCTCTTTAAAGCTGCTCCAGTTTGTCCAGTTAATACTCGCGTGAACCGCTACAGTGTCTGTCAGCTGGTGGAAGCTAGCAAGTTCAGCTGTTGCCGGAAGAGCGAGATCCATTGAACCACTTTTGTGTGCTTCTGGGTTTTTAGGGTTGAAACCAAAACCTTTAGCGTAACCTTCTAGAGTTAGATCTACTTCTGATTTGTAGGTGAAGCCTAGGCGGTTGTCTTCATTAATATCCCAAGCGGTACCAACTTGCCAGCCCCATGCCTTGTCATCACCTTCCATGTATTTCAAAGAGGTACCAGACTTCACTGGAATAAGAGAGTTTTTAGTTGATACTGCGCCAAAGCTACCTTCAGCTATGATGTAACGTACGCCACCACCAATAGAAACACTCTCTAGCACTTGGTATGCAGCATTCAGGTTCAGCTCCATAGTAGTCACACTTGCTTCGTTACCATGGTTTGCACCGCCGAAGTCTTTACCTAGGTCCGTAGCCATGCCGTAGTTAGTACCAGCAGCAAAGCCTAACGCAAATTTTTCGTTGTACTTATGAGAAACATAAAAGTTTGGAATAAAAGCACTGTGCGCGAAGTCACTAGAGTTAGATGTTGTTTTTCCGCGAGGAGTTGTAGAAGTCCCTTCAATATCAATATTTGGGTCAACGTAGATACCACCCACAGAAACCTGTGTGCCCTCTAGGTAAGTCAGCATAGCAGGGTTACGCCATTGCGCGTCTGCACCGTCAGCCATTGCTGCTTCACCAGCGTAAGCACGACCTAAGCCTGTTGCTGAGTATTCTGCTAGTTGAAAACCTGCCGCGTTAGTGACGGTAGAAGTCGAAAGTAATCCTACTGCCACTGCAGCAGATAGAAGAGTTTTATTCATTTTCATTATTATGTTCACTGAATCATAAGTATTTAGTGGCGTGATTCTACTTTTAGAGTTATTACTTTAAAAATGAAATTCGAATAAAACAGTGTTTTAGGGATTAAATGAGCAAATGTGTTTAATTATTAGAGAAATCATCTAAATGTTTCGGCTGTGTTGCGAAGTTTGAGCGTACACCTGTAGCTGTATATTTGCTCTGCAGGCTACAGTTGTAAGCTTAAATTTAGGTTGGTCAGTGGTTTAGGAAAACAAAAAAGGGTCGCACAATGCGACCCTTTGGGATTATAGCTAACTTTATATTAGAAGCTGCGGCTGTACTGAAGACCTAATAGGATTGCATCAGCATGTGTCGTCGCTGTTAGTGGTGTACCTGAAGAGGTTTCTGAAACCTTCACATCGTCACCTAACAAGTATGTAAAGCCGAAGTCTACGTTTGAAGCAGTGTCAATGTGGTAAGTGAAACCAGCAGAGAACCACTGACGGTCTGAATCCGGAACAGAGATAGATGTCAGTTCGTCTTGCGCACTGGTGTCATACATGTAACCGGTACGCAGTGTCCACGTATCGTTTAGGTAGTAAGTACCACCAATTGCGTAGTGCCAACCATCTTGCCATTTGTATTCTTTATTGTAGCTACCATTTGCCCCACCAACTGGTGATGTTGCTAGATCTAAGTTTCTAAATTCGATCTGGTCGAAGTCACCCCAGCCGATCCATTGTACAGAGTAGTGAACTGCGAACTTAGTATCTTCAATTTTGTGGAAACCAGAGAATTCAGCGATGTCTGGTAGTGGTAGCGTGATTTCTTGGCCCTTGTCATCTTTAGCGGTGATTTCAGGGCTATAACGGTACGCTAGACCAAAACGGTTGTTTTCATCTAATTCGTAAACGGTACCAACATTAAAGCCAACAGCCCAACCATCAGCTTTGTCGACGTTTAATAAAGAGGTGCCTGCCGGTGGAATTCCCTTAGATGGATTTCCTTTACCAAAACCAGCACCAGCGGTACGTTTCATCGTACCTTGACCATAAATAAGGTCTAAACCTGCACCGAAGCTCCATTGGTCGTCTAGTCGGTAAGAACCAGCAAGACCAAAGTTAACGCTCTTAACATCAGTTAAGCCGCCGTACTCAGCTGCCGGATAGTTGTCGTCAAACTCTGTTTTAGTACCGAAGTTTGAGTAGGCATTGATACCCCAAGCAAATTTATCATTTACTGGAACGATAAGGTGGATGTTAGGCGCGATTGATGTGTCACCTACATCATCAGTATTATTTACTGGCACTTGACCACCAACGTAGTTAACGTCGTTGACTTCAATCATTGAAGTGATGCTTTCAAAACCAAGAGATAGCTCAGTTTTATCAAATAGTGCCATTGCTGCAGGGTTACGTGCCATTACTGACGCGTTATCTGCGATTACTGCATCACCAGCAAAAGCACGGCCGATGCCTGTTGCTGATTGTGCGTTAAGTTGGAAACCTGCTGCCATCGCTTGCGAAGACGCCAGTGTAATTGTTACTGCTAAAAGAGACTTTTTAAACAGACGCGTGTTGTTGGTAGTCATTCATTTATTCCTTTATATATCCGCCTCTACAGGGCGATTAATTTGAGCAATTGCTCAATGTTGGCTGATCCTATTCGGAAGTATACGATATACAAATCCGACCATTGGAAATTTTGAGGGTAAAATTATGGAAATGACGCCTATCTGGCACGAAAATGGAGAGAAATGCTGTTTTTTAGAGTTTTAACTCTAGAGATATTGGTGTGGTGAATGGTTTTGCGATTTATTGATAAATAAAGCCCAGCAATATCAGTGGTATACTTGCTGGGCCTTTTGTTACGGGGCTTTGAGAGCAAATTAGCTCATTGGTTTGATCATTTTTGTCAGCTTTTCGGCGATTTTAGAGACATCCTCGCCATCTTCCCCTACAAGGATCAAACTGCTGCCATCGATCGGTGTTACCGAGCCTGACATGCCTTTTTCATCAAAGTCGATAGACTTGTCAGTCGGAATGCCAGTTAAAAACAGCGTGACTTTGCCTTTTTCGCCTTGGAAAACCATGTGCATTGCGTTGGATTTGCCAAAACCACAGTGGTTCAGGTAATAGACGTGGTAAGGGAAGGCTTCATCAAACTGAAAAGCAAACGGGTTCATTTTTGCGTTGATTTGTTGAGATGATACATTTTCATCAAGTGCACTAACGAAGCTCTTTTCATCAACAACATGTTTCATTGCAGTATCCGCCAAGCTTGCTTGAGCTGGAGATACCAACGCGTTGCTCCAGTTGACTTGACCAACCAATAAACCTGCAACGAATGCCACAGAAGCAGCCATTGCCATCGCTCGTCGAGCAAACGTAGGCCTTACTACTTTGCTCTCTTCGCTTGAGGTCTGATTGAATAGGATACGATCTGCCAGATCGTCTGGCACATCCACATTCAATGCTGAATGGATTTGCTTATCAAGTGATAGTACATCGTCTAAAAAATTACTATTGGCTTCACTATTCGCTGCTGCATCAATAATGTCTTGTGTACGTTGCTTAGGTTCCGACAATACACGACGACGAAATTCCAAATCATCCATTATGTTGCCCCCTCTCTGCCTCTTCTGTATCCAGCATCTCTTTCAACTGATTTCGAGCTCTGAATAAACGTGTCATCACCGTATTTTTGTTAAGATCGAGAATATCGGCGATCTCATCACCACTAAAACCACCAATCACTTGTAAGAAGAGGGGTTCACGGTATTCGATTTCAAGTTTCATGATCTGCGCTTGCAACCATTGGTGTTGATGATGTGGGTCATCACTGATGCTAGCATCGTTACCATGATCGTCGATATCAACCAGATCAAATTGTTTGCGTTCAAAACGTCGAGCATTCTCGCGGCGCAAGATAGTAATCAGCCATGACTTTGCGGCTTTTTCATCTTGTAGGCTATCGAGTGACTTCCATGCACGAAGGCAAGTTTCTTGAACTAAATCTTCGGCAATGCTTTTGTCTTTGCATAGCCAATAGGCATAGCGAAAGAGGTCACGATGATAGGCGCGCACGAGTGCTTCGTATTTTCTTTGTTTGTCCATATCAGAGTTGACCGGACGCTTGGCTGTTTTCTTTCCAAACATTTTTATTATTGACACACGAGCCTCCATAATTGCTCTGCGTATAGCTGTCTTCTATACGTTGTGCTTCGTTATATATGCTGTTTCGTTTTTAGGGCTAACGTCGGCAGGAAGTCGTAAAATCACATTAAAATTGATCTACTTCAAAATTTAAGCCCTCGAAAACGCTATAGTACACCTTGTCGTCTAGTTAGTCATTCGTGGCTAGCATGTTGAGCAAGACGACACTTCCTTTTGAAGGCTGACTTTACTTTCTCCTAATCAGGAAACTGATTATTTCAATTGGCGTTAAGTTAATTGCTTTATATACATTCCGACCACACAGTTTTGTGTGGTTTTTTTTTGCCTTAAGAAAAACATCCCTTACATAGCGATAACAGCTTTGCTTGCAATAGTTTAGTATCTTACGACAACCTTTCCCCCAAAAAGGTTCGCCTGAATGTTCAGTTAGATTTTCAAGCAGTGGGATACTCGTATCACGTTTATTTAAACGCCCGTTTGATTTAATTAACAACTTGTTTACAATGCTTCAGGTCAGACCTCTTAACCTTAAGGAGAAACCATGGGCAAACAGGAAGTCAAAACGCGTTCTGGAGAACGTGTTGCCGTTGTCGCTGGACTACGAACCCCATTCGCTCGTCAGAGCACAGAATTTAGCCAAGTGCCTGCGGTTGACCTAGGCAAAATGGTGGTGAGCGAAATGCTTGCAAGAACTGATGTCGATCCTGCGCTTATCGAACAAGTCGTGTTCGGCCAAGTAGTGCAAATGCCAGAAGCTCCGAACATTGCACGTGAAATCGTGCTGGGTACAGGTATGGACATTAATACTGATGCCTACAGTGTGACGCGAGCATGTGCGACTAGCTTCCAAGCTGCAGTCAACGTGACCGAGAGCATTATGGCTGGCACGATTGATGTTGGTATTGCGGGCGGCGCGGATTCTTCTTCTGTATTGCCAATCGGTGTTTCGAAAAAGTTAGCGGCGAACTTATTAGCACTGAGTAAAACGAAAACCATAGGTCAAAAACTGAAGATTCTTAAAACATTTTCAGTCAAAGATTTGATGCCAGTACCACCAGCAGTCGCAGAATACTCGACAGGTTTGTCTATGGGACAAACTGCTGAGCAGATGGCTAAGACACATGGTATTACTCGCGAAGCTCAAGATGCACTTGCTCACCGTTCTCACTCTTTGGCTTCTCAAGCATGGAAAGAAGGCAAGATTAAAGACGAAGTGATGACGGCATTCCCCGCGCCTTATAAAAAGTACCTAGCAGAAGACAACAACATTCGCCACGACTCGACGGTTGAAGGTTACGCTAAATTGCGCCCTGCATTCGACAGACAATACGGCAGTGTAACGGCAGCCAATGCCACGCCTCTCACCGATGGCGGTGCCGCAGTGATGTTGATGCGCGAAGGAAAAGCGAAAGAGCTAGGCTTAGAAGTGCTTGGTTACATTCGTGGTTACGCGTTCTCAGCGATTGGTGTTGAAACGGATATGCTGATGGGGCCGACGTACGCGACCTCTCAAGTATTGAAGAACACAGGACTAGAATTGTCAGACCTAACACTTATCGAGATGCATGAAGCGTTTGCAGCTCAAGTTCTGGCTAACGTCAAAATGTTCGCAAGCGATGAATTTGCTCAGAAGAATCTTGGCCGTGACAAAGCGATCGGTGAGATTGATATGGAGAAATTCAACGTGCTGGGTAGCTCAATTGCTTACGGACACCCGTTTGCTGCGACTGGTGCACGCATGATGACTCAAACACTGCGTGAACTTAAACGTCGTGGTGGTGGCCTAGCATTGAATACTGCTTGTGCGGCTGGTGGCTTAGGTGCAGCAATGATCTTGGAGGTGGAATAATGTCTACGACTCTTGATGTGAAAAAAGAAAAGAAAGCAGTCAAAAAAACGGATTCAAAGCCAGTGACTGTATCTAAAAGTGACAAGACGGTTTCAAACGATGAAGCCGTAAAACTGGCGACCGCGTTTTCTTTAACTATCGATGACCAAGATATTGCATGGCTTGCGATCGATGTACCAAACGAAAAAATGAACACGCTACAAGCGGCGTTTGCCGAAGAAATGAAAGCAATCTTCGAGCAGTTGAAGGAAAAGCAAAGCCGAGTTAAAGGCTTAATCGTTCATTCATTGAAGCCAGATAATTTTATTGCTGGCGCTGACGTACGAATGCTTGATGCTTGCAAGACAGCAGATGAAGCGCAATCTCTTGCTCGCCAGGGGCAGGAGATGTTCCAAGCACTTTCTGATTTGCCTTATCCTGTTGTTGCAGCGATTCACGGCCCATGTTTAGGTGGTGGCTTAGAGCTGGCACTATCGTGTGATTACCGCGTATGTACTGATTCAGATAAGACTCGCTTAGGTCTGCCAGAAGTCCAGCTTGGTCTGTTACCCGGCTCTGGTGGTACGCAACGTCTTCCTCGTCTTATCGGTTTACTGCCTTCTCTTGACCTTATTCTTACGGGTAAGCAACTGCGCGCTAAAAAAGCGAAATCGCTAGGTGTCGTGGATGCTTGTGTGCCAGAAACTATCTTGCTGGAAGTTGCTAAGAGCTTTGTTGAAAAGAACTCAGGCGGGAAAAAAGGTAAGCGCTTGGCGTCTAAAAGCCAAGCTTCGGCCAAAGAAAAAATAATTTCACGTACGGGTCTTGGTCGCAAGGTTATTTTTGAACAGGCTTCAAAGAAGACCAATCAGAAAACACGCGGCAATTACCCTGCCGCTGATGCGATTCTTGATGTGATTCGTTATGGCTTAGAGAACGGCTTTGATAAAGGTCTTCAGTACGAAGCGAAGCGTTTCTCTGAATTGGTGATGACCGCAGAATCCAAAGCCCTTCGTTCGATTTTCTTTGCCACCACTGAAATGAAAAAAGAACATGGCGCAGACGCAGAACCAAAAGCGGTTAAGCGTGTTGGTGTACTGGGCGGTGGTCTTATGGGCGCTGGTATCAGCCACGTCAGTGTTGCTAAAGCGAAAGTACCGGTTCGTATTAAAGATGTGTCTAATGAAGGTGTGCTCAATGCGCTTAACTACAACTACAAGTTGTTCGATAAGCAGCGTAAACGTCGTATTCTGAGCCGAGCTGGCCTTGAAAGTAAGATGCTTCAGCTTTCTGGTGGTATCGACTTTACAAGCTTTAACCATACTGATGTTGTGATTGAAGCGGTATTTGAAGATCTCGGCCTTAAGCAATCAATGGTTGCAGACATTGAAGCCAATGCTAAGTCAGAGACTATCTTTGCGACCAACACGTCTTCACTGCCAATCCACAAAATTGCAGAGAAAGCGCAGCGACCAGAAAACGTGGTTGGTCTTCACTACTTCAGCCCGGCAGAAAAAATGCCGCTAGTAGAAGTCATCCCTCATGAAACAACGTCAGAAGAGACGATTTCGACGGTTGTTGCATTAGCGAAAAAGCAAGGTAAAACGCCGATTGTTGTTAAAGATACGGCTGGCTTCTATGTGAACCGTATTCTTGCTCCATACATGAATGAAGCGGCGCATCTGTTATTGGCAAATGAGCCGATTGAAAAGCTCGACAGCACATTGGTGGACTTCGGTTTCCCGGTTGGCCCAATTACTTTGTTAGACGAGGTGGGTGTTGATATTGGTGCGAAGATCATCCCGATTCTGGTTAATGAATTAGGCGAGCGTTTCCAAGGTCCTGATGTGTTCGACATTCTTTTGAATGACAACCGTAAAGGCCGTAAGAGTGGCAAAGGTTTTTACACTTACAAAGGTAAAAAGAAGGAAGTCGATAAGTCAGTATACAAACTGCTTAAGCTGCAACCTGAACCTAAGCTAAGCGATAACGACATCGCAATGCGTTGTGTGTTACCGATGCTCAACGAAGCGGTTCGTTGTTTGGATGATGGCATTATCCGTAGCCCGCGAGATGGCGATATTGGTGCTATTTTCGGTATCGGCTTCCCGCCATTCCTTGGTGGTCCGTTCCGTTATATGGATCAAATTGGTATTAAGTCACTGGTAGAGATGATGAACGACTTCGCTAAGAAGTACGGTGATCGTTTTGCGCCATGTGATGGCCTACTGACACGTGCTGGGTTGGATGAGTCTTTCTACAAGTAACTCTTTCTATTAGTAACTTTCTAGCACTTTGATTATAAAGCTCGTATCAAGCAATTGATGCGGGCTTCATTTTTATGGGAGTATGCAAAAGAAAGGAGATTCCCGATTCAGTCGTTCCTCCTTCTCGGGAATGACGATTGAGATGTAAAAAGTAAGCTATTGTGTTGATTAGGAAGGTGGTCAACACACCTCAATCAAAACTACCGTCATCTCCTAAAGCGACGAAGGAGCGTAATAGGAGATCTGCTCTTGTGTTGCACCCAATAAAAAAGGTTGATGCTTTCACATCAACCTTCTGATCTTTTTAATAACAACGACTAACCAAGCTCACAGTCTTTAGGACGCAACTGAAACTCATCAATTGAGCCAATCTCAACACCTGCCGACAACTTCTCTTCTTCATTATGAGCGTTGCCGTGCGCATGCATAATCAGACGATTCGCTGTACGAGGTTTTAGTTGGCTAACCACAAAGCGCATCATGTCTGAGCGAGTCAGACCTTTGAGCTCTTCTAACACGCGATCCCTCTGATTGAATTCCAAATCCTTATTGCCTATCGCAACCCATAAGCGTTGAGCACGACCACGCAAGGTGGTATCTGGCGTTGAAATTTGATTCCAAAGACCGCGTTTACTGCTGTGCCATTGATAGTCGTTAAGCTCTAGCAATACCATGTAAAAGGCATTGAGGAACTCGTCTATGGAAGCCAACAGATCTGCTGGGGCTGCATTAGGCGATTGCACATACAACACAATACCTGGGTGTCGGTTCAATGGCATATTACCAGTGCCGACCATATAGCCTAGCTGCTGCTTAGTACGAATCTCGTGGAAGAAAGTGGCTGACATCAAGTGGTTGGCCAATGAATACAGTGCAATATTTGTAGGTGATATATCTGAACATTGGTAGTAAACCACAATGGCTGAGTCATCTTGATTACAGACCACTTCGCGTTGGAAACTACCGTTATCACCCAGCATGATTAAAGGGCGCAGTGACTCTTCGTAAGCCTGATCTTGAACACGCAGGGCATCTTTTAGCGTTTCAGCCATCTTGTTCGCATCGGCTTTTTTCCAGTCACCATACACAAACATTTCGACATGCAGTTCGGCCAAAATAGCTTGAACAAAAGAAGAAAGTTCGTCGACTTCTATTGTTTCCAGCGCTTCAATTAAGACGGAATAGGGCGGGTTATTTGGCTGTAAGATTCCCGTCATCGCATTGAATAGCTGCGAGATAGGACGGTCTTGCGATGCGTTATTCCAGTTTCTGAGCAATTGATGCTTAATCGTTTCGAATCGTATTGAACTAAAGTCGCGTGCTTGGAAACGTTCAAGAATCATATTGAGCAGCTGTGGCTGTTTCTCGCTAAATCCAGATAGAGTAAGTGTGACACCACCTTGATGGGTATACATGTTGTAGCCCATGCCAGCAATCTCAGCTTGATACGTATCTTTTTCAAGCGAGTCTAAGAACATCTCTACACACAAGCGTGTTTTAACGATGTTTCTCGGGGTGGCAACTGAGTGTGGGCTATCTATAGCGATATACACCACACCTTTTGGAACTCGAAATTGATGGTCTTGGAGGTGCCATAACTTAAAGCCGTCCAGCTCTTCTAACAGTTGTGGGTGCTTAGCGTCACCTTCGAGCTCTGCAGGGTCTAAGTCGTAGCAAATAAATGGGTTTTTGCTTGGGAGCTCAAACTGCCAGCCGGGGTTAATGCATGTAAAGCATTGAACTTGCTCAGCGCTAAATGGTGTGAGCGAATAGGGCGTAAAGTACCATTTCGCTTCTCTGTCATATTCGAACCCTTGAGCAACAATGGTGACCCGCATGTTGTCGACGGTTAAGTAAGGAAGCAGAGAACGTTGTAACTCTTCGTCGAAATGCGACATTTTGTAATCGCCATACACTACATCTTGCTCTTGGTAATGCTGCATGTTGATAACGAGATGGCTGACGACATCAAGTGGTCTTGAGGGCTCTTGAAAGCGGAAGGCTGATTCCAAAACAGCCCGTTTTTCGAGGTAACGCCACTCTTCAATACCTTGTTGTTCAATCAACTTAATGTACTGGAACACCGCTTGGATGATGTTATCGGTTTTGGTTAAACCTTCGATGGTTAATGAGCAACTGACTGTGAAATCACGATAGTTACTGCCACTTGCGCCGCCACCTGCGGAGAGGGAAGTAATCCAGCCTTTCTCTTTGAGTTGCATCATCAAACTGCCTTCTCCTTCGTAACCGATAAGGTGTGCAAAGAACGATAATGGTTTAATACCGTAGTGTTCATCCATGCTTGGCATTGGGAAGGTTAAGATAAGTTTGCGCACTTCTTTGATCGGTTTAACGTGTACTTGTACCCCCGTGCTTAATTCGCCAACAATCGGTACTTCAACCTTCTTGCCTTGTAGTTGGTGGTTGGTAATCGAGCTAAAACGCTCCTCAACCCAACTTTGCATCTCGTCTAATGATTGATTACCAGACAGCGTCAGTGTCATTAAGTCTGAAGAGTACTGCTGCTGGTGGAAAGCCAAGATCTCTTGTCGAATCGTCTCGCCGTTTCGGTCACCCAACGTATCGATATTACCGACAGAAAACTTCGAGAATGGGTGACAGTGATTTACCAATTCTTTGGTCACTTGGTACAAGCGTCGCGAGTCGTCGTTGAGTTTCATTTTATACTCTGAATCAACGGCTTGGCGTTCTTTGTCTAAGGCTTCTTCGTTGAACAGGGGGGCGGTAAAAAATTGGCTGAAGCGATCGAGTGCATTTTCAAAGGCATTCAATTCAACATCAAAAAAGAAGCAGGTGTGTTCGGTTCCTGTCCAAGCGTTGTTGCTACCGCCATGCTGGCTGATAAAACTTTGGAACTCTCCGACCTTTGGATACTTTTCAGTTCCCAAAAATAGCATATGCTCTAAGTAGTGAGCTAAACCCTCTCGGTCTGTAGGGTCATCAAAATGCCCGACATTAACGGCGAGTGCGGCTGCAGCTTTTTGAGCGTTCTGATCGTGAACTAACAGTACTCTCAACCCGTTATCCAATGTTATGTAACGGTATTGATGTTCATCATTAGGGCTTAAATGCACAGATGCATCTCCAGAGCAGGTGGTTTTTAAATTATGTACGCGATGATTTAAGGTGCAAACCTCGCGATCATATTTTGGGATATGAAGTGCTTTTTGGCGACTTCTAAATCACTTTTATCGATTTTTATCAGTGATTTATTTTCTTTTAATAAGATTGTTAAGAAAGTCGAACTCTTTAGCAAGTGACTTGATATAATTATTTATATAGACTGCGGTTTCTCTAGTTTGAGAGCCAAACGCTAAGTAGCGTATCGCTGATATGGGATATATCGACTTTCGAAATGTTACGTAGACAGGACTGAACATGAAAATATTCATAATGCGCCACGGTGAAGCAGAACATTTTGCTAACTCGGATGCAGAACGTGCGTTAACGAAGCGCGGTAAAATGGCGTCTCTTGCGGTAGCTCAAGCTGCAAATGAGCAAGGGTTTAGCCAGTTCGATAAAGTGCTTGTGAGCCCATACTTGAGGGCACAAGAAACGTGGTTAGAAATCTCTCAAGCGTTTTCTGGAAAGAAAGTAGAAACCTGTGATGATATTACGCCTTACGGAATGTCTGACGATGTGTTTGATTTGACCATAGCAATGGCTGAAGTAGAAAAGCTAGAGACCATTTTATTTGTTTCTCATTTACCTCTAGTGGGCTATTTAACGGCTGAATTTGCGACGGGCATGGCGCCACCTATGTTCCCAACCTCAGGGCTCGCGTGTATTGAATTCGACCTTGAAAAACAAAAAGGCGAGTTGCTTTGGAACATTAATCCATAGCTGAGACCGTTTTCTCAAGATAAATTTAAGGGCACCTCATGATTATTGAGATGCCCTTTGTTGTTTCTAACGGATTATTTCGACCAAACGACAAGGTGCTGGACGTACTTTTTAGAATAAAGAGCAAGTCGATGGCTATTTATCTGGGATAGCAAGTAAAACCAGTAGCGCCCCATGGCCACCGAACTCTAAAGGTGCTTGGTGAAAAGCCATCACATCTGGGTGCTGTGCTAACCACAAAGGCACTTTCTGTTTAAGGATGTGTTTACCAATGCCGTGCTGTACACAGGCACAAGCTACGCTCTCTTTCACGCAGTGCGCAATCATAGCCCCAAGTTCACGTTTGGCTTCTTGTTGAGTCATACCGTGCATATCAAGATACACATCCGGTACATAGACACCACGACGTAAGCGCTTCACCTCATATTTAGAGACATCATCGCGCGCATAACGTGTAGGCCCCTCTTCGCTAAGATGTGGAATGAACTCATCCGAGAAATAAAACTCGCTGTCACTGGCTTGTCTTGCCGTTCGAGTAATTTCTTTTTGCTTGGCATTTCTTTTTGGCTGCTGGACTATGGTATCCTGTTGCAACTTTTTAACGCCCTTTACTGCATCGTTGAACAGGGCGAAATCGTCATCGAAGTCGGTGTCTTTTTTGCTCATCAGGTTATGAATTCTAATTAGAAACGTAATTAGCAGTATTGTAGCGCTTTTCGGAGACAATTTTGGATAAGATTTTTGTAGAAGAAGCGGTATCAGAACTACACACGCTTCAAGATGTGATTCGTTGGACTGTTAGTCGCTTTAACGCAGCGGGCCTATTTTATGGTCACGGCACTGATAACGCGTGGGATGAGGCGGTACAACTAATTTTACCTACTCTTTATCTACCGATTGATGTTCCTTCGCATGTGATGAACTCTCGTCTAACAAGTAGCGAACGTCTGCGTATTGTTGAGCGCGTAATCAAGCGTATCAATGAGCGTACACCAACGGCTTACTTAACTAATAAAGCTTGGTTCTGTGGCCTTGAGTTCTTCGTTGATGAGCGCGTTCTTGTGCCTCGCTCTCCAATTGGTGAGCTGATCGAAGCTCAATTCCAACCTTGGTTAATTGAAGAGCCAACTCGCATCATGGATATGTGTACGGGTAGTGGTTGTATTGCTATTGCTTGTGCTCATGCATTCCCTGACGCAGAAGTAGATGCGATTGATATCTCTACAGACGCACTGCAAGTTGCAGAGCAGAACGTTCAAGATCACGGCATGGAGCAGCAAGTGTTCCCAATCCGTTCAGATCTTTTCCGTGACTTGCCAAAAGAGAAATACAACCTGATCGTATCGAACCCACCTTACGTGGACGAAGAAGATATGAACAGCCTGCCAGATGAGTTTACTCACGAGCCAGAACTTGGCCTAGCAGCGGGAACTGACGGACTTAAATTGGTTCGCCGTATCTTGGCAAACGCACCAGACTACCTAACTGATGATGGTATTCTGATCTGTGAAGTGGGCAACTCAATGGTTCACATGATGGATCAGTACCCAGAGATTCCATTCACTTGGATTGAATTCTCTAACGGTGGTCATGGCGTATTCATGATCACTCGTGAGCAGCTTGTTGCTTGCGCGGATGAGTTCTCTATCTACAAAGACTAGGTTACTGTTAGTCGTTAGCTTAGGGATTTGGCTTAGAGATTTAGCTTAGAGATTAGGCTGGAAACTTAAGGTTAGAACCTGATAAGACGTTCTATTTGAAACGTTTGAATTTAAACGCCATGCAGTAATGCATGGCGTTTTTTATTGCCGAAATTTAATGGATAAGTAAGCAACACAGAGTGAACTTGCTCAATATTTAGTTGCTTAATATGAATAGCTATCACATATTGGTGCTCAATATTTAGTCGTTTTAGTGAGTTAAGGAGAATTCGCGATGACCTTTGATACATGGATTTATTATTTGCTAGCGGTGTTGATCTTAACGGCATCACCAGGGCCAAGCTCTTTGTTGTGCATGACTAAGGGGGTGCAATCTGGCTTTAAGTTATCGATATTTACCGCCTTGGGTAGCGTGACTGCCATTACCGGAATCCTTACGTTATCTTTTACCGGTTTAGGGGTGATCATTGCTTCGTCAGAAGTGGTGTTTAATATCATTAAGTGGACGGGGGCTGCTTACCTTATTTATCTCGGTTGGAAGTCGTTACGATCGAGTCAGCAAGATTACGACAAGTTATCGAATCAACAAGCAGGCTCTCAACCAGTTAAAGAAAGCGCTGCACAGCATTATGTCAGTGGCTTTATTGTTGGTGCGAGTAACCCAAAAGCTATCCTGTTTTTTACCGCACTTTTTCCTCAGTTTATTGACCCATCGATAGCGCTATTTCCTCAATTTTTGGTGTTCGCTTTGACCTTCGTTGTGATGGAATTGTCTTGGTTACTGGTTTATGCCTACCTAGGTGCGAAATCATCAAATTGGTTGTTTGCTAAAGGTAGAGCCAAGGTTTTTAATCGTGTGACTGGTGGTGTCTTTATCGGTGCTGGGGCGCTGCTTTCTACTACAAGCAGAGCGTAATTTTCAATTTATTAAAGGCCTGAATAGTTACAGAAAATTATTCAGGCTGTAATAAAAGGTTAATATTAATGTGCTTGCTGATATCGGCATAAAGTCGATATATTGGTGTTACACCATCACATTCTCAGGAGAGATATATGCAGCATCAAGAAATGATTCAACACAGTAATTTTGGCGTAATCAGTCGTACTTGGATTTTCTCTACCCTTTCTCTTCTGGGTATTCTTGCTCTAATGTAGTCAGCTTCATGGCTCTATATTTTCAGTTTTATTATGAATATACTTTTCAAAAAGTCTTCAAAGTTAGAACTCTTACACTCGTAAATGTGGCTTTTCTCATCAGGCTAGCCACTTAACCTTCCTCTCAGTAACCTTTTCTCTGAATAATCTCTTTGTCTGATTAACCCCCTTTATCTCAATAGACTCACTGCATAACCTGATCTGAAGTTGTTATCAAACTGTGATAATCTTAAGTTATCTTTTATCTACAGTGTATCTCTCATGTCTGTCTGGGATTCTATTTCATTTAACAATCGATTTACTGCATTACCTCGATTGTTCTATACCCCAATTCAACCTACACCGCTCAGCAATGTTCAATGGCTCGCATGGAACCATAACCTTGCGAATGAACTAGGCTTTCCGTCATTTGAATGCACTTCCGAGGAGTTGCTTGAGACGTTATCAGGCAATGTTGAACCTGAGCAATTTTCGCCAGTAGCAATGAAATACGCAGGCCACCAGTTTGGCTCTTATAACCCTGATTTAGGTGATGGAAGAGGGCTGTTATTAGCTCAAGTTGTCGCGAAAAGTGGTGAAACGTTCGACTTACACCTTAAAGGTGCGGGTAAAACTCCCTATTCTCGTATGGGCGATGGTCGTGCTGTTATTCGATCAACGGTTCGTGAGTATCTATGTAGCGAAGCGATGGCGGGGCTTAATATCCCAACTACTCGCGCATTGGCGATGATGACTAGCGACACACCCGTTTATCGAGAGAAGCAAGAGTGGGGCGCATTGCTGGTGCGTGCTGCTGAGTCACACATCCGTTTTGGTCACTTTGAACATCTGTTTTATACCAATCAGTTGGCAGAACATAAATTATTGGCCGATAAAGTCATCGAATGGCACTTCCCGGAATGCCTCGATGACGACAAACCCTACGCTGCTATGTTTAATCAGGTTGTTGATCGCACTGCGGAAATGGTCGCGCTGTGGCAAGCGAATGGTTTTGCTCATGGGGTGATGAACACCGATAACATGTCGATCATAGGGCAAACCTTCGATTATGGCCCGTTCGCCTTCTTAGATGAATATGACCCTCGCTTGATCTGTAATCACTCGGATTACCAAGGTCGTTATGCTTTCAATCAACAGCCTAGAATTGGATTGTGGAACCTATCGGCACTGGCGCACTCACTTTCGCCGCTGGTGGATAAAGCCGAACTTGAGGGTGCGTTAGAACAGTACGAGCCACAAATGAATGGCTATTTCAGTCAGATGATGCGTCGTAAGTTGGGGCTGCTTTCGAAACAAGAAGGTGACAGCCGTTTGTTTGAATCTATGTTTGAGTTGATGTCGCAAAACAAAGTCGACTACCCAAGATTCTTTAGAACGTTGTCGAACCTAGATACATTGCTGCCGCAAGACGTGATTGATTTGGTTATCGACCGCGAGGCCGCAAAGCTATGGGTGGATAACTACTTGCAACGCTGCGAATTAGAAGACAGTTCAGTGGCAGATCGCTGTGAAAAGATGAGACAGGTGAACCCTAAATACATCCTCAGAAATTACCTAGCCCAGCTTGCGATAGATAAAGCTGAGCGCGGTGATAGCAGCGATATTGATGCACTAATGGTGGTGCTGGCAGACCCTTATGCGGAACATCCTGACTACGAACATCTTGCTGCCTTGCCGCCTGAGTGGGGCAAAGCAATGGAAATCAGCTGTTCCTCTTAACCTCCTATGATTCTTTGAGTCGCTAAGTACAGGTAGAGGTCACTAAGATGTGATCTTTATCTGTTTGTTCGTCTAACTTTACAAACATGTTAATAATCAAATAATCGGCCAGCCTATACACTATGTGAATAAGTTGTAAATTTAATAGGTTTGGGCGATGCCAACAAATACTCGAATTCTCGTGGTGGATGATGATCAAGAAATCTGCGAGCTGCTGGAAGAGTACCTCACAAAATCAGGTTTCGATGTCTCTTCTGTGGGAGACGGTGTTGAATTAGAAAACCACCTGCAAAACCAAGGTTATCCCGACCTGATTCTGCTCGATGTGATGCTCCCCGGTGACGACGGTTTTACCTTGTGTCAGCGAGTACGAAAGCAATCCAATGTGCCTATCATTATGCTGACAGCGGTATCGGATGAAACCGATCAGATTATCGGCTTAGAAATTGGTGCAGATGATTACATCGCGAAGCCGTTTAGTCCTCGTCAGTTAATGGCTCGAATCAAAGCGCTATTACGCCGTGTACAAGTGGTGGACGACAAGCCAAGTGATGCATTGCCAAAGCAGATTATTTTTGGTGATTGGACGCTCGATACGCTCGCGCACCGAATCTATCACAACGAAAACTCAGAAGAGATGGACTTGTCGGGCAGTGACTTTTCTTTGTTGATGTTGTTCTTAACTCGTCCTAACGAAGTTCTCGACCGTGACACCATCTCTTTCGCTACCAGAGGCCGTGAAGCGCTGCCTTTTGAACGTGGCATTGACGTACAGCTTAGCCGCCTGAGAAGCCGATTGGGCGACAGTGGTAAATATCCTCACTACATCAAAACCATGCGCGGTAATGGCTACATTCTTGCTGTGCCGGTTCAGTATGAACATTGATAATCAAGTGCTGTTAATGAACACCTTGCCAATGAAGTATTTCCTATGAACTGGTTGAGTCGATTAAAACCAAACTCTTTGGTCGCAAGAACCTTATTGTTGACGTTGTTAGCCGTTGTGATTGCTCAAGGCATCGCAACGTCTATATGGTATAGCGAATCAAAACACAAAGAGCTGGAAGGAATTCGTTCTGCCTCGTCGAGCATGGCGAACATGTTTGCTTCAACGGTGACTTTTTTCCAATCTCTACCCGTTAAATATCGTCATATCGTGCTGGATCAAATACGGAATATGGGCGGTACGCGCTTCTTCGTTTCTTTCAATAAAGAGGCTTTGATTGTCGAACCGATCCCCGATACCCGTTTAAAAACAGCCTCGATTGAAGCGATAGAAAGTGTTTTGAGTAGCAAACTCAATAAAGTGGCGTCAGTGCGGGTAGATTTTTCTCGACCTGAACACCTTCGCTTGCTTAAAAACGACATCTACTTAAGCGATCTCCCGCGATCTTGGGCACATCATACTTTAACGTTAGAACCGCTGAATCCACCCATTCTGGTTGTACAAATCGAATTGACCAGTCACGAATGGGTATACATTGCGGCATTGTTGCCTGCTCCATATGTGAAACTCGACGATACGATTCTTGGCAGAGAGCAGGTGATCTTCTTAGTTTCTTCAACGCTTATTCTGCTGGTTCTAACTTACTTGATGATTCGTCGCCAAGTGCGTCCTCTGAAAAAGTTAGCAAGGGCGGCCAATGAGATGAGTATGGATATTCAGCAGCCTCCGCTAAACGAAGAAGGGGCGACTGAACTGGTCACCGCAACCCGAGCCTTTAATCGCATGCAGCAACGGATTCGTCGCTATGTTGCCGACCGAGAGCACCTTTTTTCTGCGATCTCCCATGACTTAAAGACACCAATAACACGTCTAAGATTGCGTGCAGAGTTGTTGGAGAGTGAAGTAAAGAAAGACAAATTTAATAAAGATCTCGATGAGCTTGAGATGATGGTTAAAGGTGCTTTGCAAGCAGTAAGAGACACCGATCTACACGAGAACAATGCCATTATTGACCTCAACGAAATGGTACTTTCTGTTATTGAATCTCATAACCAGTATCAGAAAAAAGTTGAGTTTGAGCCGGTCGTCATTGAGCCACTGGTCGCGAAACCACTGGCGATTAAGCGTGTACTGACCAACTTAATTGACAACGCGGTTAAGTATGGTTCATCAGCTGTCGTGGAAGTTAGTGGTGATGAGCTTTGGGTTGTCGTGACTATTCAAGACCGTGGGAATGGCATTCCTGAAGACAAGTTAGAGATGGTTTTTGAACCCTATTTTAGGCTAGCAACGGATGATCAAGGACACGGACTTGGCCTCGGGATCTGCCGAAATATCCTGCACGGACACGGTGGAGATCTCATTATTCGCAACTCCTCTCAAGGTGGCTTGGAAGTCAAAGTCTATATCCCAACAGGCTTAGAAGTGTAGTGTAACAATCTTGTTACATTGGGCTTACCTTTTGTTTCAATCTTACCAGTCAGAATAAGTAGACTCTTTAATGAACCGGACGTCGAGTCCGCTAAACATGGAAGATAATAATGAAAATCAATAAAACCCTACTTACTCTATCTCTTCTTGCTGCCTCAACATTTTCTCAAGCTGGTGAAGTGGAAGTGCTCCACTGGTGGACTGCCGGTGGCGAAGCGAAATCCGCTGCCGTACTGAAAGAGATGATTGAACAACAAGGCCATACTTGGAAAGACTTCGCAGTTGCTGGTGGCGGCGGTGAAAGTGCGATGACTGTTTTGAAAACGCGAGCAGTATCGGGCAATCCACCTTCTGCAGCGCAGATTAAAGGTCATGATATTCAGGAGTGGGGTGGTTTAGGTTTTCTAACGTCTCTCGATGCGACTGCTAAACAAGAACAATGGGATGAACTACTACCAGAAGTAGTGACTAAAGTGATGAAGTGGGATGGTGAATATGTGGCAGTTCCTGTCAACGTTCACCGTGTTAACTGGCTTTGGGCAAACCCTGTTGTTTTAGAAAAATCGGGTGTGACAGTTCCAACGACATTAGATGAGTTCTTTGTTGCTGCAGACAAGATTAAAGCGGCTGGCTTCATTCCATTAGCTCACGGTGGTCAGCCTTGGCAAGACGCGACCGTATTCGAAGCCGTGGCACTTGATGTACTAGGCAGTGAAGACTACAACAAAGCGTTCGTTGATCTTGATATGGACGTATTATCTGGCGACAAAATGGTGGAAGTGTTCACCAAGTTCAAAAAGATGCGTGATTACATCGACAGCAACTCTCCTGGTCGTGATTGGAATGTAGCAACCTCAATGGTTATCAATGGTGAAGCAGCGATGCAGATCATGGGTGACTGGGCGAAAGGTGAATTTACTGCGGCAGGCAAAGTGCCGGGTAAAGATTACATCTGTGCACCAGCTCCAGGTACTGCCGGCCAATTTACTTTCAATATCGATAGCTTTGCGTTCTTTGAGTTAAGCGACCAAGAGAACCAAAAAGCGCAGCAAGACCTAGCGAAAACCATTCTTACCAAAGATTTCCAAGAAGTCTTCAACCTTAACAAAGGTTCTATCCCTGTACGTCTAGATATGGACATGTCTAAATTCGACCAATGTGCGTTGGATTCAATGGCTACTTTCAAAGCGAGTGCTGAATCGGGCGATCTTGTTCCGAGTATGGCTCACGGCCTAGCGACAACAAGCTATGCTCAAGGCGCTATCTATGACGTAGTGACCAACTTCTTCAACGAGAAAGATGCCGATCCTAAACAAGCGGCAGCTAAGTTAGCAAAAGCAGTGAAAGCGGCTATCTAATCTAACTTGATAAGTGACACACAACGCACGTGAGTGACGGGCTGTGTTGCTTTATCGAACCCCCAGGGTGGGTAGGCTCGTAGGGAGCCTATCTGCTCTTCACTCCCAATTCTGATATGCGTGATGCTGATGTGGTGCCGAAAGGTAAGCCATTGGCTCGATTGTGCAACAAGGATAAGTTATGGAGCATGTTTTGACTGAGTCGACTCCAAAACCCACAAGGAGCCAGCCTGCACCGAAACCGAGTTTTGCTGACAGGTTGCAACATTGGTTACCTAAAATTGTACTGGCGCCGACTGCGTTAGTGACCGTGGTGTGTATCTACGGCTACATATTTTGGACGGCAGCGTTGTCGTTCACCAACTCTCGATTTCTGCCGAGCTTTAATTTCGTTGGTTTAACCCAATATGAAAAGCTGATGGATAACGATCGCTGGATTACCTCAATCACCAACCTCGGTGTGTTTGGTTTTCTATTTATGGCGATTGCCATCTTGCTTGGTGTTGGTTTAGCGGTATTGCTTGACCAGAACATCCGTCAAGAAGGGGCGATTCGTACCATCTATCTCTACCCAATGGCGTTGTCATTCATTGTGACGGGTACGGCGTGGAAATGGATTCTTAATCCGGGTCTTGGCATTGAAAAACTGATGCAAGATTGGGGATTTACTGACTTCAAATTTGACTGGCTAGTCGACTCCGAAATGTCGGTGTATACCTTGGTTATCGCAGCACTTTGGCAGTCTTCAGGGTTTGTGATGGCGATGTTCTTAGCAGGTCTGCGTGGCATCGATTCTTCAATCATCAAAGCGGCGCAAATTGATGGGGCAAGCTTACCTACCATCTATCTCAAAATCATTCTGCCTTGTTTGCGCCCTGTGGTCTTCAGTGCGGTGATCATTACTTCTCACATTGCGATTAAGAGCTTCGACCTTGTGACGGCAATGACAGCGGGTGGCCCCGGTTATTCATCGGATCTTCCTGCGCTATTCATGTACGCACACTCTTTTACTCGCGGACAAATTGGCCTTGGTGCTGCCAGTGCCATGATGATGCTTGCCGGTATCTTAGCGATTCTCGTGCCTTATCTTTACTCTGAACTTAGGGAGAAAAAGTCATGATGAATAACATCAATTTTGCTCGAATCTTTATTTATTCAGCACTGCTTTTCTTCTGTTTAGTGTATCTAATGCCATTGTTCGTGATGGCGCTGACGTCATTCAAAACTCTGCCTGACATCAAAGCGGGTAACTTAATGAGCTTGCCGAAAGAGTGGGTGTTCGATGCTTGGTATAAAGCGTGGGATACCGCCTGTACGGGCGTGAAATGTGAAGGTATTAAAGGTTACTTCTGGAACTCGTTCCAAATGGTGATTCCTGCGGTTGCGATCTCAACATTGCTCGGTGCATTCAATGGTTATGTCGTGACGAAATGGCAATTTAGAGGTTCAAACCTGTTCTTTAGCTTGTTGTTGTTTGGTTGCTTCATCCCATTCCAAGTGGTGTTGCTGCCAATGGCAACCATGCTTGGCAAGATGGGTTTAGCAAACACAACCATCGGTTTGGTGATTGTGCACGTTATCTACGGCATGGCGTTTACGACTCTATTTTTCCGTAACTTCTACATCTCGATTCCTGATGAATTGATCAAAGCAGCAAAACTGGATGGCGCAGGCTTCTTTACCATTTTCTTTAAGATCTTATTACCGATCTCTACACCTATCATCATGGTGACAGTGATCTGGCAGTTCACCGCAATCTGGAACGATTTCTTATTCGGGGTGGTGTATTCGGGCTCAGAGACACAGCCGATTACCGTGGCATTAAACAACCTAGTCAACACCAGCACAGGCGTTAAAGAATATAACGTCGATATGGCTGCCGCGATCATCGCTGCCTTGCCAACGCTGTTGGTGTACGTCTTCGCAGGAAAATATTTTGTTCGTGGCCTAACGGCAGGATCAGTAAAAGGATAATTACCCATGGCAACATTAGATTTAAAACAGATCCGTAAAACCTATCGCAACGCGGACAACGAAACGTTAAAGGGCATCGACATTAGTATCGATTCGGGGGAATTTTTGATACTTGTCGGCCCTTCGGGGTGTGGGAAATCCACCTTGATGAACACCATCGCTGGGCTAGAGAATATTAGCTCGGGTGAGATTGTAATTGATGGCATAGACGTGGCGCAGGTTGAACCTAAAGATCGCGATATCGCGATGGTATTCCAGTCGTACGCCTTGTATCCAAACATGACGGTGCGTGGCAATATCGCTTTCGGTTTGAAGATTCGCAAGATGCCGCAGCAAGAGATTGATGCTGAAGTAAATCGAGTGGCAGAAATGCTGCAAATCGAACAGTTGCTTGATCGTAAACCGTCGCAACTTTCTGGTGGTCAGCGTCAACGTGTCGCGATGGGACGCGCTCTAGCTCGTCGTCCTAAGCTGTATCTGTTTGATGAGCCGCTTTCTAACTTGGATGCCAAGCTGCGTGTTGAGATGCGCCATCAGATTAAACGTCTGCACCAGAAGCTGAATACCACGATTGTTTATGTAACCCATGATCAAATCGAAGCGATGACTCTGGCGGATCGCATCGCAGTAATGAAAGACGGTGAACTGCAGCAGTTAGGCACACCGCAAGAGATCTATACCAAGCCAAACAATATGTTCGTAGCGGGCTTTATGGGCTCACCATCAATGAACTTCATTAAGACCATGGTGGATTTGGACGACGATCAGAATCCGATCATCAAAGTAACTGGCACGGCGGAGCAAGAACACCACATTCGATTGCCTCAGAGTATGCGTGACCAAGATGGCAAAGAGTTGGTGATTGGGTTGCGTCCAGAACACATCACTGAGCAAGAAGGTGATGATGTGTCGGCAACTACAAAGCTAGATCTGCAATTGGAAGTGTTGGAGCCAACAGGGCCAGATACCATCGCAATGGTTAAAGTGAACGACCAAGAAGTCGCGTGTCGTTTGTCACCAGAGTTTGAAGTGTCGGTTGGGCAAATGGCACCGCTTCATTTTGACTTATCAAAGGCGGTATTCTTCGATGCTCAGACTGAAGCGAGAATCGACTTCTAACTTCTAACTTCTAGTTATTGAGTTAGTTTAACAATCAAAGTTCATGTCTAAATCAAAGGCAGTATCACCAACTACTAATAAGTAAGGTGATGCTGCCTTTTTCGTTGGCTATACTTGCTTTTTATCCCTTATAAAAACAGAGGGATAAACGATATATATGCTTCTACTGCAATAATATCGTGATTTAGTATCCCTTAGCTCTATAAAGCTGACGTAGAAACGCGTAGGATCACACTACTTTAGACCAGAAACTAGGCTGCACCTTGGTGCATAAACAGAAGAATACATGAAACTAACAGCAAAACCAGCGGCGAATAACGCTTTACTTATTTCTATTACGACACCGGATTTTAAAGGTGACGAAGCAAAAGAGTCTCTTGCCGAACTTGCTCGCTTAGTGACAACCCTAGGGTTTAAAGTCGTCGGTACGCAATCGCAACACCACAGTTCATCTCAAAGACAGAATGTGCTGGGTGCCGGTAAGCTTGCTGAAATTGCACACCTAACTGGTTATCAAGGCTCTATTGAAGAAGCAGAAGATGAAGATTTTATTGATGAGTCGTTTGATTTTAGTTCTGAAATCGATGAGCTAGATTTTGATGATCTTCCAACGGGCAACTTCCAATACGGTGCCGCTGATGTTGTGGTATTTGACTGTGATTTAAGTCCATCTCAAATGCGTACTGTTGAGGCGAGTTTGGGTGTGGAAGTATTTGACCGTACTGGCATCATCATCGAAATCTTCAGCCGCCACGCTCGTACTCGTACTGCTCGTCTGCAAGTTGATATCGCTCGTCTAAACTACTTAGTGCCACGACTTCGTGAAACGGCTGAGGGCGATAAAGAACGCCAAATGGGTCAGGGCGCCGGTGAAACTTCACTAGAGCTAGACCGTCGTAACGTACGTGACCAAATTGCTGCGCTTAAGCGTGAGCTAGTAAGCGTACAAGATGAAATGAAGACCCGACGCACAAGGCGCGCGGAGCTTTTCACTGTTGCTTTAGTTGGCTACACCAATGCCGGTAAGTCTTCGATGATGCGTGCAATGACCGCAACCGAAGTGGTCGGTGAAGATAAACTGTTCGCAACGCTAGATACGACGGTTCGTGCGCTTCAGCCGATTACTCAACCGCGTATTCTGGTTTCAGATACAGTGGGTTTCATCAAGAAATTGCCACACGATCTGGTTGCATCATTCCACTCAACGCTAGCAGAAGCGCATGATGCTTCATTGCTGCTTTATGTGGTTGATGCTTCTGACGTTTCATTCCGCGCACAACTTGATGTGGTACACGACGTATTAGCTCAAGTGGGTGTAGAAGGCAGCGAGAAACTATTAGTTCTGAATAAGTGCGATAGATTGACTGAAGAGCAGCAATTAGAGCTGATCGAAGAATTCCCAGATGCGATGCTAACGTCGACTCGAGATCCGCTAGATATCACGAAACTGCACAAGTACATCGTTGGTGTTGCTGAAGAAGGCATGATCGAAGAAGAGATCACCATCCCTTATTCAGGACAAGGCATCATCGGAGAGATTCGCTCAAACATGAGTGTGGTTAAAGAAGAGTACGATTACGAGTGCATTAAGTTGACCGTTCGCTCTAGTGAAATTGACTTAGCTCGACTGAAAAAGCGTATGCAGAATTCTTAATATTTTATAGCGTTTAGACACAAGTTAAAATACCAAAAAAGAGAGCCTAGGCTCTCTTTTTTATTGAATCGTGATAAGCACCGCTCGAGCTCTGCTTATCGGTCTTCTTCTGGAAGTTTGACGTTCAGCTCTAATACTGAGATGTCGTCATCTTTGTGTTCGAAAGTCAGATCAACCATTGATGGATCGACGTCAACGTACTTCGCAATACACTTCAAGATGTCTTCTTTTAGTTGCGGCAGATAAGACGGCGCTGGGTCGTCATGGCTGCGTCGCTCGGCAACAATGATCTGCAAACGCTCTTTAGCTAGGTTTGCGGTTGTCTTTTTTTGTGGTCTAAAAAACTCTAGTAATGACATTGCGAATTAGCCCCCGAACAGTCTTTTGAAGATGCCTTTCTTCTGTTCCGTTAAGAAACGGAAGTCCACTTGGCTACCCAGTAGTCGTTCTACAGTATCATTGTAAGCCATACCTGCATCGGTTGCTTCGTCAAAAATAACTGGAACACCTTTGTTCGACGCGTTCAGTACTGCTTGGCTCTCTGGGATGACACCCAGTAGAGAGATGTGAAGAATCTCTTCAACGTCTTCCACACTTAGCATCTCACCTTGAGTTACACGTGCTGGGTTGTAGCGAGTCAGTAAAAGGTGCGTTTTCACTGGTTCTAAGCCATCTTCTGAGCGACGAGATTTAGAATCAAGAATACCGAGAATACGGTCTGAATCGCGTACAGAAGAAACTTCTGGGTTAGTCGTAACAATCGCTTCATCAGCAAAGTAAAGCGCCATCAGAGCGCCTTGCTCGATACCTGCAGGAGAATCACAGATGATGAAATCAAAGCCCATTTCATCTAGTTCATCAAATACACGACGAACACCATCTTTTGTTAGTGCATCTTTATCACGAGTTTGAGAAGCCGGAAGAATGAATAGATTCTCTGTGCGCTTGTCTTTGATCATCGCTTGGTTCAGTGTCGCTTCGCCATTGATAACGTTAACGAAGTCGTACACAACACGACGCTCACAACCCATGATTAAATCTAGGTTACGCAGACCGATATCAAAGTCGATAACTGCGGTTTTCTTCCCTTTTAAAGCTAAGCCTGAGGCAATAGCTGCACTGGAGGTCGTTTTGCCTACCCCGCCTTTACCTGACGTTACAACGATAATGCGTGCCATTTTGTTTTCCTTTTTATTTCTCTTATATTGCGAGGACATCAACGTGTAATACATCGTTTGCCATACTGAACATGGTTTTCTTCTGCCAGTACTCGCTTTCAATTTGATCGCTGAGCCAGTAATTTCCAGCAATGGAAACCAGCTCGGCTTGTAAATCATTACAAATTATTTTTGCTTCAGTTTGACCACTCGCGCCTGCAATCGCACGACCGCGTAAAGTACCATGGATATGGATGCTGCCATCGGCTATGACTTCTGCGCCAGCACTCACATGGCTGAGGATCAATAGATCGCCATCTTTTGCATACACTTGCTGACCAGAACGAATAGGCGTTCTCACCACTTTTATCGGAGCCATCTTCGCTGGAGCTTGAGAAGGCGATTTACTGGCTGTCATCACTGCAAAACCAGCTTCTTTCGCTAGGTTCTGCATACGTTTATCCGAACAACCAGCCACACCTACTGGGATCATGCCCGCTTGAGATATACCCTCTTTCAGTTGCACAAAATCGATATCACCCGCGACTTTGCTAATATTGATAACAACAGGCGCAGCAGCGAAAAAAGTGGGAGCTTGGTTTACTTTTTCTTGAAGAAAAGACACCGCATTTTCGACTTGATCATCGGATAAGTGCAAAACAGATAGCGTAAAACTGCTACCTTTTAGATCTGGATTACTAGACATCGAAAACTACAGGACCTCAATAGCGGATTGGTACAATTTCTTTATCAATAAAATAAAGGGCGTTGCCTGAAACTTGGTTTATCATGTTATATTCCCAAACCAAGCACAGCAAGTAATCTTGTTGTCAAATGAACGTTTTGTTCCCAATATTTCCCTTAACATAAACTATTGATCTCGTAAGTGAGAGTTTTGTAGTCATAAACAATAAAAAGGTTTGTCATGCTGTGTTCTATATATAAAAGTTCAAAGAAAGAAGGAACATACCTTTATATCCCTAAGAAGGATGATTTCTCACAAGTTCCTGACGCATTGATGCAAATGTTTGGTAAACCTAGTTTTGTAATGGTAATTAAAATGGATGGCCGTAAACTGGCGCAAGTGAACATCGATAAAGTGAGAGAATCACTGAACACCGATGGTTTCTTTTTGCAGGTTCCGCCACCACCGGTTAATGAACTTGAACTTCATAAAGAGCGTAAAGCTCAGCAAAACGTTCAAGACGAAGAGTGATAGCTACCTTAATTCAGGGAGGAGTGATCGTTGAGTAAATTTTCGAAAACCATATTGGCTGTGTCGGCATTACTATTGGGTAATAGCCTGACGATTGGTTCAGTTCAGGCTGAAGAGCTGAGCTTTGAGCAATATGTAGAGAAACTAAAGCAGCAAGGCCGTGCAGAAGGCATCTCTGAAACGATCATTGATCAGGCCTTTGATGGTGTGACGTTTAAGCCAAGAGCGGTGAAAGCCGATAAGAATCAACCTGAGAAAAAACTGACTCTGGATGAATACATTCCACGCGCGGTTCCAGATTGGAAAGTGAAGCAGGCGAGATCGCTTTATAAGAAGCATTATTCAGCGTTGAAGCGCATTGGTGATGAATATGGTGTTCAACCAAGATTCATTGTCGCGCTATGGGGTGTTGAGAGTAACTTTGGTAAGTTCACGGGTAACTACAGTGTTATTGATGCTCTCACAACTATGGCCTATGAAGGACGTAGAGAAGCCTTCTTCCGTAGCGAAGCGATGGCGGCGTTGAAGATTCTTGATCAAGGCCATATTGCACCACAAGAGATGAAAGGCTCTTGGGCTGGTGCGATGGGACAACCTCAGTTTATGCCAAGCTCATTCTTAGCTTATGCCGCTGACGGTAACGGCGATGGCAAGAAAGATATTTGGGGTACTGAAGAAGATGTATTTGCTTCAGCGGCGAATTATCTCAGCCAATCGGGTTGGGATGACAAATATACTTGGGGCCGTCAGGTTCACGTACCGTCGACTGTGTCTATTGAAATGCAAGGCCGAGGCGAAGACAAAGCGAAATACTTAAAAGAGTGGTCTGAACTCGGTATTAAGCGCTTTGACGATCGCCCACTACCAACGCTTGATGAAGATATTAAAGCTTGGCTAATTATGCCAGACGATGAAACTGGCCGTTCTTACCTCATTTACAACAACTACAATGTGTTAATGAAGTGGAATCGTTCTTACTACTTTGCGTTGGCAGTTAGCCACCTAGCAGACAGAATTAAGTTTGATTAATCGACCTAATTTGATTAATGGCCTTAATTTGGTTATTAGAGCTAATTTGGTTAACAGATTTAGGTCGCTTTGAATAGCATTTGGCCTACCATAGGCAGAACGAACTAAAGGACTCTTCGGAGTCCTTTTTCTTTTATATTTCAGAGATTTTTAAAGGTGGCCTTGTGCTAACAGATAGAGCCGCACAGATGGTGATATTCCATGCGTTAATCAAGCATGAAGGCTTTACCAGTGCAGCAAAAAGTTTGAATGTGTCGGTGTCTCACATCAGTAAGCAAGTTGCTTTGCTCGAGGATTCGATAGGTATCAAGCTGGTGCAAAGAACCACACGCAGCCTGACACTAACTGAAGCAGGGGAAGTGTTCTATCAGCATTGTGAGCAGCTGTTCAATACGGTGAAAGCGGCTCAAATGGATATGGATAGCCAGCGTGACGACATTTCTGGAATATTCCGCATAGGCTTGTCTCAGTCATTTGGCACACTGCATATCATTCCAGCGATTGATCAGCTCAGACAGCTCTATCCGCAGCTGAGAATTGAAGTGCATTTGTTCGATTACAAAGTGGATATGATTGAGGAGCGCTTGGATCTTTGGATCACCAATAATGAAGACCTGCCAGAAGGTTATATAGCGCAGCGTTTAGCCGACAGCCAATTTGTGGTAGCCGCATCACCGGATTATCTGATTAAAGCTGGCACTCCTCATGTGCCATCTGATCTGATTGACCATAATTGTCTTATCTATCGCAGCCGTGAACGAGACTACACGTCATGGGCGTTTGATAACGGGCAAGAAAACCTCAGTGTCAAAGTGGCGGGCGATTACTCGGTGGATTTAGCTGAAGCGGTACGAGACGCAGCTGTATCTGGGTGGGGTGTTGCTTATTTGGCGACTTATTTAGTCAAAGAGGAGTTTAGAACAGGCAAGTTAATCCAAGTATTACCAGAATGGAGAGCCAGTCAGTTGATGCCATTCTATGCCGTCTATCCGAGTCGAAAGAACATGCCAAAGAAGCTTTCAGCAGTGATTGAGTTCATCAAACAGCATGTTGGTTCGCCGACGTATTGGGACAAAAACCTCAAAACTTGCGTTGAGCTGCATCGTTAATTGTTTCCTAATTCATAAATATAATTTCCATATGGAAAAAGTATGCTTTTTGAACAAGTTAATCCATTAAAATTCAATGCTTTAATCTAACCTTGGGCAAGTTGCTGATAATCCCAACATCACATTAACAACCGCACCTTGCCGCAAACGATTTCCTCTATACAATGCGTCGCCTTTCCTACCTACAACTTTTAGGTTGACGCATATGGCTTCCCTACTTGGAATTATCACTATTTTAGTAGCCGCTTGGTTACTATCTACGGACAGAAAAAATATCCCGCTAAGAACTGTCTCTTTGGCTTTCTTACTGCAAATCTCATTCGCGCTATTGGTTCTTTATGTGCCAATGGGTAAAGAAGCGCTGAATGCAGCTACTGGTGCGGTGTCTAGCTTGATCAACTACGGTCAAGAGGGGATTAACTTCCTATTCGGTGGCCTAACGAATAACGGATTTGTTTTCGCTATTAACGTTCTCGGCATCATTATCTTTTTCTCTGCATTGATTTCAGGTTTGTATCACATCGGCTTTATGCCAAAGGTGATCAACATAATCGGCGGTGCTTTGCAGAAGTTTCTAGGCACAGGTCGTGCGGAGTCACTATCTGCAACGGCAAACATTTTTGTTGGCATGATCGAAGCGCCATTGGTGGTTAAGCCTTACCTAAAACATATGACGGACTCACAACTGTTTGCTGTGATGGTATGTGGTTTGGCTTCTGTTGCTGGCGGCACGCTAGTGGGTTATGCATCGCTGGGTGTTGACCTAAACTATCTGATCGCTGCGGCATTTATGTCGGCACCAGCCGGTCTATTGATGGCTAAAATCTTAGTACCAGGCAGCCCAGAGGATGTTCAAGAAAATATTGAGTCTGGTGTAGAGATTCCACGAGCAACAAACGTAGTTGAGGCAATGGCAGATGGGGCTATGTCTGGACTTCGTATTGCCGTTGCGGTGGGTGCGACACTTCTAGCCTTTATCAGTGTGATTGCGATGCTGAATGGCTTGTTAGGTATTGTTGGTGGCTGGTTTGGCGTAAACCTAAGCTTCGAACTTATCCTAGGTTATGTGTTCGCACCCGTTGCATGGCTGATCGGTGTACCGTGGTCTGAAGCTGTGGTTGCAGGTTCGCTGATCGGTAATAAGATTGTTGTGAACGAATTTGTAGCTTTCATCCAGTTAATGGACGTAAAAGATGCACTGAGTGAGCACTCAAAAGCGATCGTTACTTTTGCACTATGTGGTTTTGCTAACATCTCTACCATGGCGATTCTGATTGGTGGTTTGGGTAGCTTAGTTCCAGAGCGTCGCTCTTTCATCTCACAATATGGCTTCAAAGCGATTTGTGCGGGTGTGCTTGCCAACTTAATGAGCGCTGCGATCGCTGGCGTGGTGCTTTCTCTGTAGCTAGATGATAAGTACAGAGTGGATGAGTCAGTCACTTTATTTCCCCTATAGTAAAGTGACTGATTAATCACACTAATATTCGGTTAGCATGAAAAAGAGAGCCTATAGTTTAATGACATAGGCTTTCTTGTTTCAGCAAATAGGTTTGTATCACAAGGTGTGGTGCAAATTTTTTAGGGGCACAAATGGATTTGTCGATTACTTCTTCTTTGGCGTTAATTGGACTGCTGTCTTTAACGTGTCAATTGTTAGGCTGGCGCTTACGTCTTCCAGCTATTCTTCCTCTTCTTATTGTCGGCCTACTTTTAGGTCCCGGTCTTAACATCCTTAATCCCGATGCCATTTTTGGTGACGTGCTATTTCCGCTGATTTCATTAGGTGTCGCCATCATTTTGTTTGAAGGTGCATTGACCCTGAATTTCAAGGAAATAAGAGGTCATGGTCGCATGGTGACGCACCTAGTGAGTATCGGCATGTTGATTACATGGGCGTGCATTGTCGTTGGTGCTTATTACTTTGTGGACTTCAGTTGGCCATTAGCCGCGCTGTTTGCTGCCTTAGTGGTGGTGACGGGTCCAACCGTTATTGTTCCCATGCTGCGCAGCATTCAGCCCAAATCTTCGTTAGGGAGTATCTTGCGCTGGGAGGGGATAGTGATTGATCCGATTGGCGCCCTGTTTGCTGTTCTTGTTTACGAATACATTGTCTCTTCAGCCGATCCTACCAGCCATGTACTGTCGGCCTTGGGGCTGACTCTAGCCATCGGTTTAGGCTTAGGGATCATCGGCGGCTATTTGATTGCCAAGATGCTGAAAGGGCATTGGGTTCCGCACTATTTGCGTAACGTGGCTGTTCTAACGTTGATGTTGGCGGCGTTCTCTTTTTCTAATGATCTGAGTGAAGAGTCTGGCCTATTAACCGTGACCATCATGGGTATCTGGCTCGCCAACGTGAAAGGGTTGGATCTTGAAGATATTATAGAGTTCAAAGAGACCCTAACCGTGTTACTCATTTCCGCCTTGTTTATCTTACTGGCGAGTCGACTCGATTCTGGGACTTTCCTCTCGATAGGTTGGGGCGGAATTGGCTTATTAGCGGTCGTCATGCTGGTGGCTCGTCCTCTGAGTGTGTGGATCAGCGGGATCGGCACGGATCTTACCTCAGCAGATAAATGGTTTTTGAGCTGGATGGCGCCTCGCGGGATCGTTGCTGCCGCAGTTTCTTCTCTGTTTGCTATCAAACTTCAAGAGAAGCAATTGATTGAAGGGGCTGATTTACTGGTTCCCATGGTGTTCTTGGTCATCATAGGCACGGTTGTGATTCAGAGCCTAACCGCGAGTTGGTGGGCGAGAAGGTTGGGTGTGACTCAAGAGAAGGCACAAGGGGTTATCTTCTTTGGTGCGACTCATTTTTCACGCCAGTTTGCCAAAGTGCTGGCGACACACAACATCAACAGTGTACTTGCCGATACCAACTGGGAGAGCATTCGCTTAGCGCGTATGGATAATCTGAATGTTTATTTTGGTAACCCAGCCTCAAATCACGCGGAAAATAATCTGGAATTGGATGGGATAGGGCGCGCCATGATCGTCTCGCCTTATCGTCAAACCAACCCATTAGTCAGTATGCATTATCAAGATGAGTTTGGTGAAAACAAGGTGTTTGAGCTTGAATCGACAGAAACTAAACACGAAAGGCATTCAGTGAGTCGAGATGGCAACAGAAGTCTGTTTTCGGAAGGAATTACCTATTCCAAGCTTAACTCCTTGATGGCTCAAGGCTGCCAAGTAAAGAGTACAGGTTTGACCGAAGCGTTTGACCTTAATGAGTTTAACGCCCTGTATCCTAAAGCGATTCCACTCGGTGTGATTACTGGCGGTGATTTCCGTTTAGTGACACAAGGTTCTGATTTGGAAAAACTGGTATCAACGGAGTGTGCGATCATTAGTTTATCGCCGCCTTCTGAACAGACGGAAAAAGTCGAGATATCAGATAAGTAGCAACGAGCACTGCATCAAAAGCGAGTTGCCCTGATTCAAAAACGAATAGCTAAGTATCAAAAAAGCCGCAACGTTTTCACGCTGCGGCTTTCTAATTTTGCTCTAGCTTGTTTTACTCTAGGGCGAGGCAATTCATGCCAACGGTATTACTATCGAAGCTGTCATTGCGGACTATTTCGAGTGAAACTGCTCACAAGCAATCATTGTGTTCTCAATTAGGCTTGCTACAGTCATTGGACCAACACCACCCGGAACTGGTGTGATGAAGCTTGCGCTCTCTTTCGCGACATCGTATTCAACGTCGCCAACGAGTTTGCCAGATTCCAAACGGTTGATGCCTACATCGACCACAACAGCCCCTTTCTTAATCCAAGCACCAGGAATGAAGTTAGGCTTACCAACGGCTACCACAACAACATCTGCTTGACGTACATGACCCTCAAGGTCTTTGGTGAAGCGGTGACATGTTGTCGTCGTACAACCGGCTAGAAGAAGCTCTAACGT
>NZ_CH902611.1:278464-280798 GCF_000153005.1 Vibrio sp. MED222
TCTCGGTGAATAGCGCAGCTTGGTAGCGCATCTGGTTTGGGACCAGAGGGTCGGGGGTTCGAATCCCTCTTCACCGACCACATTAAGAAAGCCTGCTCATTGAGCAGGCTTTCGTCGTTTTAGAGCATAGGAAATAGGATCAGAACCAAGGTGGGGTTCGCCTGATATTCAAAATAAGCTCTTCACCGACCATATTTAGAGAGCCTGCTCAATGAGCAGGCTTTTGTCGTTTTAGATCATGGAAATAGGATCAGAATCAAAGTGGGGTTCGCCTGATGTTCAAAATAAGCTCTTCACTGGCCACATTAAGAAAGCCTGCTCAATGAGCAGGCTTTCGTCGTTTTAGAGCGTTGGAAATAGGATTAGAACCAAAGTGGGGTTCGCCTGATGTTCAAAATAAGATCTTCACTGCCACATTGAAGAAAGCCGTAGCACTCTCGTAATAGAGGGGGCTACGGCTTTTTTGCATTTTGGTATATGTGTCATTCCCTAGAGCGACGAAGGAGCGAGTCGGGAATCTCTTGTTGTTCTAAACATCCCGTATAGAGAAAGGATTGACTCAATAAGCCAGCCGAAAATCTGTTTACTTCACATCACACGTGATGTTCTTGATTGGCGTCTCTGAAGTAACAAAGCAAACATACGCTTCAACAGGGTTATTTCGACCAATTCGAATGTAACCCGCCTGTATTTCATCTTCGTTAAACGTCACCGAGTGAGAGTTACTCGTTTGGCCATCGTAAAAGCTCGCTTCAAATTTTCTATTCATTTGGCTCGCGATACGGTTGCGTGTCGTCGATGTAATGAACGTAATATTGGCACAGCGCATCGGTGGCTTCTCAGTGATCAGAAACTGGCCGCTTTCTTTATCTAACACACCGCCTTTTGTATGCGGTTGAATGTCTATCGCCTGAAACTGTTCGATGGTACAAGTTTCTTTAGCCGTCACTACCGTAGGCGTGAGGATCGCTAGGGCTAAAGGTAAAGCAAAGAGTACTAGTTTCATGAGAACAACACCGTATATAAAAAGAGCGAAAGATAATAACACCGTTATGGTGCGATTAAGTGTAATGATTCAGTTATTAAGTAATGGTTATATTATGAGAAGGTCATGGTATCGAATTTAGTTAGTTGTCGTCACTAGTCTCAAATTGACACCGGGCCTGTTGGCTTTGTGATTGTTGAGTGACATTGAAACCTTTCTCTTCTAACAACTGCAATAAGTTACCTTCTCCTATTAGGTGCAAGGCGCCAACCACAATCAAGTAGTTCCCTTTTGAGTCGAGTTTCCAATCATTGGCTGCTAGTTTGTTTGCCCAGTCTATGTTTCGATCGGCTAAAAATGCTTTCTCTAGTTCAGGCGACATCTCAGAGAGCTTTGCGAAGGCTTCCAGTTTTGCTAAATCACCCGCCTTCCAGCTTTCTATTAGGCAATGAACCACACGATCAGTTTGGTCAAATTCTTCAAGGCTACTGACTAACCACTCCTTACCGTCGTCCTTTTGTTTTGTCATCAGGTCTATTTGGAATTGAAGCGGCTCTAAGCTGATAACGGGAACATCTTGGATAGTCGCTTTGTAAGCTAGCGTCGCATCAACGCCGCCGGCGGAGCCATAACCAAGTTTTTTTAACTGCTGCATCTGTATCGATAGAGAGGTTGCCCAAGGCGGTGAGTTAAGCAGTTGTTGCGTTGGCATACCCAATGATTTTGATATGTCGGTTAATAATTGTTTTTGTTGTTTGTTTAATACATCAGCGGTGGTCACTTTGGTCGTCGGATAAACGACACCCTCTGTCTTTCTTATATCCGTTTCGATAACTAAGCCATCACTGTTTTTTTGCGCGTCGGTGATTGCCGAAGGAAGTGGGTACATACTTTTATCCCCAACGTGCACAGAACCTAAGATAGTAAGCGTCAGATCATCCTTTTTGGCTTGCCAATAAAGAGGCTCGGCCGCAGCTTGTTTGGCTGAAAATGCGAGAACGAATAAAGTTACGTACAAAAATGTGCGCAAGGAAAGCTCCTATTAAAAGATATGAACTCGTTAAAATTGATTTTGACGGCGTTTTTTAACGGTTTTTTTTGAGAACGATGTCACGTTGTTTGTACGAAAAGTATAACAACACGAACAAACTCTTAAACCTTTCTCCCTACCAACAACACGATTTTATGAAATCCTTTAAAAAGATTGTGATTCAATTCTCAGTTTTTACGTCAAAATAAAAATGACGGAAGTGCCGTAGGTTGTAACTTTATGATTTTAATATAATTAATTTTATCAGTGTTTTTGAGATTTGAAGCCGATCACTTTATTAACCTGATTTAATTCACGG
>NZ_CH902611.1:281405-294413 GCF_000153005.1 Vibrio sp. MED222
AAGAACTGGAGTGCCGAAAATGTTATCAACAGGTACATCGAAGAAGCCTTGGATTTGCTCTGCGTGTAGGTCGATAGTCAAAACGCGGTCAACACCAACGTTAGAAAGGAAATCTGCAACAACTTTTGCAGTAATAGGCACACGAGCAGAACGTACACGACGATCTTGACGGGCATAACCGAAGTAAGGGATTACAGCAGTAATACGGCCAGCAGAAGCACGGCGCATTGCGTCAATCATTACCACCAATTCCATAAGGTTGTCATTGGTTGGTGCACAAGTTGATTGAATCAGGAATACATCGCTACCACGAACGTTTTCATTGATTTGAACAGCGACTTCGCCATCAGAAAAACGGTCTACAGTAGCATCGCCAAGAGAGATGTATAGACGATCAGCAATACGTTGGGCTAGTTCAGGTGTTGCGTTACCAGCAAATAGCTTCATATCAGGCACGGTGGAAACCTCGGGTTGCGTCCAGTTTTAAATAGATTGTGGGTGGGCTGATTGGTATTCAGCCAAAGTTTCTTTCAAAGGCGAAATGTTTCGTCCTTTCGCGACAAACGCGGAAACTGTGTCAGGTAGTTGCTCTAGCACCAGTTCGGCTTCTTTTTTGCTGCTAAATTCAGCAAAAACGCACGAACCTGTACCAGTCAATCTCGACGGCGCGTATTGTAGCAGCCATGAAAGTTGCTTATCAACCTCTGGGTACAGCATTCGCACAATTTTTTCGCAATCGTTTACGTATTCTTGCTCTAGAAGCGTTGATAGTGCTCGCTTCGGCGTATTTCGAGTTAATTCTGAATGTGTGAATATGTCTGCAGTTGCTATGCTCACTTGAGGTTTAACAACGAGATACCATTTTTCATCCGGATTGGCGGGTTGCAGTTGTTCTCCAACCCCTTCAGCAAAGGCAGCATGGCCTTTAACGAAGACAGGAACGTCTGCACCAAGCTTCAAACCGATCTCTGCTAGCTGATTATCAGAAAGGTTGAGTTGCCATAAATGGTTGAGAGCGACTAACACGGTCGCAGCATTTGAAGAACCTCCACCAATGCCACCTCCCATAGGAAGCACTTTCTTTAACTCAATATCCGCACCGAAAGTCGTCGATGTGTATTGTTGGAGGGCAGTTGCGGCTTTCCAAATCAGGTTATCTTCTGTCGGAACGCCTGGAATTTCAGGGGTTATTGTTATCGAGCTTGTTTCTCGGTTTGCGGTAACCGTAAGTTCATCGCCAAAGTCGACAAACTGAAATAGGGTCTGAAGTTCATGATAGCCATTGTCGCGTTGGCCAGTGATATAGAGAAATAAATTCAGTTTAGCCGGAGAAGGCCAGTGCGTTGGCGTTGTTATCATTTTTTCAGTGTCCACTTCGAAACTACAATGTTGATTTTGTTCTCGTCTTGCTTGAATGACAATCGAGTAGGGAGTGGGATTGTCTCTACCTTAGTGTTGTCTTCACTAGAGTTCTTGTTGTCTTCACCAGATAATAGTTTACTCGGCATCTCTGTATTGCGATAGTTAGCAAAATTCAGTGTCCATAATTGACTGCTGACGTGTTTAGACAGAGATTCAAGCGTGTTGGTGCTGTTGAGTTGGTAGCTATCTGCTTGGTCGGGAATGCCAAGGAACCATTGTGGTAGGTGATCAATGGGGATCTGCAATCCAGTAAGTTGCTCTACTAATACAGATGCACTTGCATGGGTGAATACTTGATCATCATAAGTCACGACTTTTGCACCCAAACTGTCAATTGTAAGGTTCAAGGCGGTTTGACCAAGGAAAGTGGTCAGTCTTAATTGGCTTTGATTTGGGGAGTGCTTCCATATGAAGTTTAGGCTTTGGCGTTGCTCTGGAGAAATGTAAGCGAGCTTGCCTGAAGCTTGATAGTTTTCTATCTGTAAAAGCCTGCTTTGGTGACTTTGCCACTCAACGCTGGTCGGTTGTTCTGGGATAGACGAGCAACCCACCATAATGATGGTCAAAAAAATAAGAGACGTGATTTTTCGAAGCTTGCTCATATTTGCTCACAACTTGTTCAAATTTATCTAAAAAACGTCTCAACTATAGCATTGAATTCACGAACTCAGGAAAACAAATCCCGCTTGCTCTTTAAATAGAGCCATGCATCAAGTAAAATTCGCCCCTTGTTTCCATTCCCTGATCGAGAACTTCTGATACATGTCTTTGCTTGCCGTAGGTATCAATCACAATACAGCGTCGGTTGAATTGCGAGAAAAAGTCGCTTTTGGTCCAGATAAATTATCTGAGGCACTTAAGCAACTTAACGCAAATGCACACGTAAATGGAAGTGTCATACTTTCTACCTGTAATCGAACTGAAGTGTATTGTGACGTCAAAGGCGTGGCAAAAAACAAGTTGATCGATTGGCTGTCTGTATTTCATCAAGTTAGCCCTGAAGAATTAAAACCGAGTATCTACATCCATGAAGAACAAGCCGCGATTAAGCACTTAATGCGCGTTGCCTGTGGTTTGGACTCTCTGGTGTTGGGTGAACCACAGATTTTAGGTCAGGTGAAGCAAGCTTATACAGATTCCCGAGATAACAAATCTGTTGATGCTTCAATGGAAAAACTGTTTCAGAAATCATTTTCTGTCGCTAAGCGTGTTCGAACTGAAACTGAAATTGGCGGAAGCGCGGTTTCAGTTGCTTACGCAGCTTGCACATTAGCCAAACACATCTTTGAGTCGATTGCTGAATCAACGGTGTTATTAGTAGGTGCGGGTGAGACGATTGAATTGGTGGCAAAACACCTTTCAGCGAATGGTTGCACCAAGATGATTGTGGCCAACCGAACTCGTGAGCGTGCTTTAGGGCTCGCTGAAGAGTTTGGTGCTGAAGTGATTAGCCTCAATGAAATCCCCGATCACCTGCATCGAGCGGATATCGTGATCAGCTCAACCGCTAGTCCACTGCCTATTATTGGGAAGGGAATGGTTGAGACCGCACTTAAGACAAGAAAACATCAGCCGATGTTGTTGGTTGATATTGCTGTTCCCCGAGACGTTGAGTCTCAGGTAGGCGATCTGAATGATGCTTACCTATATTCCGTTGATGATCTGCAGTCGATTGTTGATGGCAACATTGAACAACGTAAAGTGGAAGCGATTCAAGCGGAAGCTATCGTTAGTGAAGAAAGTGCAGCATTCATGAGTTGGATGCGCTCACTGCAAGCGGTAGACAGTATTCGTGACTATCGCAAATCGGCCAATGAAATCCGAGAAGAATTATTAAGTAAGAGTTTACAATCACTTGCCGCTGGCGGTGACCCTGAAAAAGTTTTACTTGAGCTAAGTAACAAGCTCACAAACAAATTGATCCATGCTCCAACGCGTGCACTCCAAAGTGCAGCAGAGCAAGGAGAACCTGCAAAATTAACGGTCATTAGACAGAGTTTGGGCTTAGAAAACCCTCAATAATATTCGACCTCCAACAGAATAAGACATTATGAAAGCCTCGATTCTAATAAAGCTTGAAACACTTGTTGAACGCTATGAAGAAGTTCAACATCTACTTGGTGATCCCGATGTACTTGGGAATCAAGATAAATTCCGTGCCTTGTCAAAAGAGTATTCTCAATTAGAAGAGGTGACGGGGTGCTTTAAATCATACCAGCAAGCTCAAGAAGATTTAGAAGCTGCTGAAGAGATGGCAAATGAAGACGACGCAGAAATGCGTGAAATGGCTCAAGAAGAAATCAAAGATGCGAAAGCTAACATTGAACGTCTGACTGATGAGCTGCAAATTCTTCTGATTCCAAAAGATCCAAACGATGAGCGTAACTGCTTCTTAGAGATTCGTGCCGGCGCAGGTGGTGATGAAGCGGGGATCTTTGCAGGTAACCTTTTCCGTATGTACTCTAAGTTTGCCGAGAAAAAAGGCTGGCGCGTCGAAGTGATGAGCAGCAATGTTTCAGAGCAGGGCGGCTTTAAAGAGATGATCGCTAAAATCAGTGGCGACGCTGTTTACGGCACAATGAAGTTCGAGTCTGGCGGTCACCGTGTACAACGTGTACCGGAGACGGAATCTCAAGGTCGTGTTCATACATCAGCATGTACTGTTGCGGTTATGCCTGAGATTCCAGAAGCGGATCTGCCAGAGATCAAAGCTGGCGACCTTAAGATTGATACTTTCCGTGCATCTGGCGCGGGTGGTCAGCACGTTAACACCACGGATTCAGCAATCCGTATTACTCACTTACCTACAGGTACAGTAGTAGAGTGTCAAGACGAGCGTTCTCAGCATAAAAACAAAGCGAAAGCGATGGCTGTTCTTGCGGCTCGTATCGTTCAAGCTGAAGAAGAGCGTCGTGCTGCCGCGATTTCAGATACACGTCGTAACCTATTAGGTTCTGGTGACCGTAGTGACCGTATTCGTACGTACAACTACCCTCAAGGCCGTGTTTCTGATCACCGCATCAACTTAACTATCTACCGCCTGAACGAAGTTCTAGAGGGTGATATGCAAAGCCTGCTTGATCCTGTTTTACAAGAGCACCAAGCAGATCAACTAGCAGCACTTGCTGAGCACAACTAATTACTATGCAGTCAGCATATACGGTTGAAAGTGCTTTAAAGTCAGCAATCGTACAGCTTCAAGAGGGCGATAACACATCGCCCTCGATTGATGCTGCGGTACTGCTTTGTCACGCCTTAGATAAACCTAGATCTTACCTACTGACTTGGCCTGAGAAGCATCTCACTTCAGAACAAGAATCCGAATTCCATACCCTTCTAAAACGTCGCTTAACCGGTGAGCCTGTGGCTTATATTGTTGGTGAACGTGAGTTTTGGTCGCTGCCGTTAAAAGTCTCTCCTTCTACTTTAATCCCGCGTCCAGATACGGAACGTTTGGTTGAAGTGGCGTTAGACAAAACGTATGGCAAGCAAGGTGCGATTCTCGATTTAGGAACTGGTACAGGTGCGATTGCTTTGGCATTGGCGTCTGAGATGTCGAACCGACCAGTGACGGGAATTGATCTTCGTCCGGAAGCGCAGCAACTTGCGACAGAAAACGCTCAGCGATTAAATATCACTAACGCCACTTTTTTACATGGCAGTTGGTTTGAACCTTTGAACTCGGTGAATTCTGAAGAAAAAGCTGTGAAGTTCTCGTTGATTGTCTCTAACCCACCTTACATTGAGAAGAATGACCCTCATTTATCTCAAGGTGATGTGCGTTTTGAACCGATCACAGCGTTAGTTGCTGAAGAGAAAGGTTTAGCTGATATTCGATACATCTCTGAAAATGCACGAAGCTTTTTAGAAAACGAAGGTTGGTTAGCGTTTGAACACGGTTACGACCAAGGTTTAGCTGTACGTGAGATTATGCTGGCGCTCGGATATCTCGATGTTGTGACAGAGAAAGATTATGGTGGTAATGACCGAGTGACATTGGGTCGTTACTGTTCATAGGCTGCTGTTAATCATCTTGTGAGCAATAGATGATTAACTTGCTAAATTGATACCTTTAACTCGAAAATACACTTAACTCGATAATGCATTTAACGCAGAAATACAGAGATTTTACGCAGAACTACAGAGCATTAACGGGTATTGTGTGGCTCGTGTTAACGAAAGACATATAAAAATATAAAGGAATACCATGTACGAAGGTCTAAAACATTTTCACCTATTAACGATTGCTATAAGCGCACTGCTTCTTTCGATTCGTTTCGCTCTTATGATGGCTAACTCACCGAAGCTTAAGCATCCTTTCTTACAGCGTTTCCCTCATATCAATGACTCATTGCTGTTGCTTTCGGGTATTGGTTTGATTTTTATCACTGGCTTTATTCCATTTACACCAGCAGCACCCTGGTTAACCGAAAAACTAACCTGTGTTATGGCTTACATCGCATTGGGCTTCTTTGCGCTTAAGCTAGGTAAAAACAAGCTACTGAGAGTGTTCTCTTTCTTTGGTGCGCTTGGCTGGTTAGCGATGGCAGGTAAAATTGCAATGACGAAGACACCAACATTTTTCGGTTAATTATCTCCTTATTTCGGTTAACTACCTATGTACGAATTTTTTGATGAAGACTTTGACCAGCTAGAGTTAGCTGAAGGTGCATTGATCTTAAATAAAGCGATTAACCCAGAAACTCAAGACAGTTGGGCAGAACAAGAGTTGGCGAGATTGTTAAAAGACGCCGAGTTTGCTTTGGTTAACGAAACGGATGAACAGCAGAAGTTTGAATCCTTTATTCGACTATTCTTTTATGAGTGGGGTTTTGCTGGGGATAAAGATGCGTATTTTTCTTCGGAAAACGCATTTATCGATAAAGTACTTGAGAGAAAAAAAGGCATTCCAGTGAGTCTTGGTGCGATCTTTCTTTACCTAGGTCGCAAGTTAGGCTTCCCTGTTGAAGGCGTATCTTTCCCAACTCAATTCTTACTTAAAGTGAGTTGGTTCGGGCAAGCTGCTGTATACATTAACCCGTACAACGGCGAGTACGTTGGCGTGCAAACTTTACGAGCATGGCTTATTGGGCATGATGGCCCACTAGCTAAGGTGAAGGCTGAACACTTAGAGGTTGCTGACCACCCAACGATCATTGGTAAGTGGCTAGCGTTGCTTAAGAGTGCATTATTGCGAGAAGAGCGTTATACGCTTGCATTGAAGTGTACTGATCTTGCGTTAACGTTTGTGCCGGATGACCCGTATGAAATCCGCGACCGCGGCTTTATTTATCAGCAGCTAGACTGTCATCAGGTCGCTGCTACGGATTATCAATATTTTATCGACCAATGCCCAGATGACCCTGCATCTGAGCTACTAAAATCTCAAGTGAACGTCATGAACGAAAAGACAGTGGTTGTTCACTAATTAATAATTATTTAGAGAGAATATGATGGAACAGAAAACAGTTCACATTGGCAATATGCCAATTGCTAATGACAAGCCATTTACGCTATTTGCAGGTATGAACGTTCTTGAATCTCGCGATCTAGCTATGCAGATCTGTGAGCACTACGTGAAAGTAACAGAGAAGCTGGGTATCCCTTATGTATTTAAGGCGTCTTTCGACAAAGCAAACCGTAGCTCAGTTCACTCATACCGTGGTCCTGGCATGGAAGAAGGTCTTAAAATTTTCCAAGAGCTGAAAGATACCTTTGGCGTGAAGATCATCACTGATATTCACACTGAAGCGCAAGCTCAGCCTGTTGCTGATGTGGTTGATGTAATCCAGCTTCCAGCGTTCCTTGCTCGTCAAACTGATCTTGTTGAAGCAATGGCTAAGACTGGCGCGGTTATCAATGTGAAGAAGCCTCAGTTCATGAGCCCAGATCAAGTGGGTAATATCGTTGATAAGTTTGCTGAGTGCGGCAACGACAACATCATTCTTTGTGAACGCGGTTCTTGCATGGGTTATGACAACCTAGTAGTTGATATGCTTGGTTTTGGTGTGATGAAGAAATCATCAAACGGTAGCCCAATCATCTTTGATGTGACTCACGCGCTTCAAATGCGTGATCCATCAGGTGCTGCATCTGGCGGTCGTCGTGAGCAAACGGTTGAACTAGCTAAAGCGGGTATTGCGACGGGTATTGCTGGTCTATTTCTTGAGGCTCACCCTAACCCTGATCAAGCACGATGTGATGGCCCATCGGCGCTACCGCTAGATAAGCTAGAACCGTTCTTGAAGCAGATGAAAGCACTTGATGACCTTATCAAAGGCTTCGAGCACATCGAAATCAAATAGTTTTATCTGATGTTAAGTCACTAGTATTAACTAGAGAGTATTAACTCGTTATTTGATTGTAATAGACAAACGCCCAACTCTTAGAGTTGGGCGTTTTTTAGTGGAACATCCGTTTAGTTCACCGAAGCCTCGGCCTATTTGGGCTATGACTAAGCTGTCTGTCTGGCTGTTCACGAACTTGTTTTGCAGTGCGTCAATCCACGATAGGCGATTAAACCCTTGTTAACAGAGCCTCTGATTCCCTAAGAAAGCGGTATAGGTGTGTGAGGTCTGTCCTGTTTGTAGTGAATTGCTGACATTCATCACACTTTATAAGTAAACGATTGCCTGTGATGCAGGGGAAGTTTGAGTGTAATCTCATAATTTTGTTACACTTAACTGTTGATTCATGCGTGACCAATTCGACATAAATATGAAATCGTCGTGTTACATTTAGAATGTTAATTTAAGATTAGTCATGTTGAAGTCTTATTGTTCGAACTCCAGACAAGGAGTCGCAATGGATTATAGAAAGCAGTGGATTCCCCTAAAAAGTTCAAAGGTATGACAATGAAGCAACGCCTTATTCTAAAGACAGCACTAAGTGCTGCAATCCTAGCTACTTTGGCTGGATGTGCGTCTCAATCAGCTCATGATTGGAACCAAGACGAAACTTATAAGCTAACTATCCTGCATACGAACGACAACCATGGTCGTTTTTGGCAGAACAAATACGGCGAATACGGCATGTCTGCACGTAAAACGCTTGTTGACCAACTTCGTGCAGAAGTTGAAGCAGAAGGCGGTAGCGTGTTGCTTCTATCTGGCGGTGACATCAACACGGGTGTACCAGAGTCAGACCTTCAGGATGCAGAACCTGATTTTAAAGGTATGAATAAAATTGGTTACGATGCAATGGCATTAGGTAACCACGAGTTCGATAACTCACTAGACGTACTGCAAAAACAGATCGACTGGGCAAACTTCCCAATGCTATCTGCAAACATCTACGACAAAGCGACAGGCGAACGTAAATTCCAAGCTTACGAGATGTTTGAAAAGCAAGGTATCAAGATTGCTGTTATCGGTCTAACGACTGAAGATACTGCGAAAATTGGTAACCCAGAATTTATTGCTGGTATCGATTTCCGTGACCCTAAAGAAGAAGCGAAGAAACTGATCGCTGAACTTAAAGAAACAGAAAAACCAGACCTAATCTTCGCTGTGACTCACATGGGTCACTACGAAAATGGTCAGCGTGGTGTTAATGCTCCGGGTGATGTAGCACTAGCTCGTTACCTAAATGAAGGCGATCTAGATATGATCGTTGGTGGTCACTCTCAAGAGCCTGTATGTATGGAAGGCCCTAACGTTGCGAAGCAAAACTTCAAGCCGGGTGATGAGTGTAAACCAGACGTTCAAAACGGTACTTACATCGTTCAAGCTCACGAGTGGGGCAAGTACGTAGGCCGTGCTGATTACGAATTCCGTAACGGCGAACTAGAGATGGTGAGCTACGACTTGGTTCCCGTTAACCTTAAGAAGAAAGTTAAGATTGACGGCAAGAAGCAACGAGTTCTTATTCAAGATGAAATCGCACAAGATCCAGAGCTGCTTGAATTCCTACGTCCTTTCCAAGAACAGGGCCAAGCTCAGTTAGAAGTTCAAATCGCTGAGACAAATGGCAAGCTTGAAGGTGACCGTAACGTAGTTCGCTTCCAACAAACTAATCTGGGGCGTTTGATTGCTACTTCTCACATGGAGCGTGCAAAAGCAGACTTCGCTGTGATGAACTCTGGTGGCGTTCGTGACTCAATTGAAGCCGGCGATGTGACTTATAAAGATGTACTAACAGTACAGCCTTTTGCAAACATCCTGACTTACACTGATATGACAGGTAAAGAAGTTCTAGATTACCTAAACGTAGTGGCGACTAAACCTGTTGATTCAGGTGCTTATGCACAGTTTGCAGGTATTTCTATGACTGTCGCTGACGGTGAAGTATCGAATGTCTTCATCGGTGGCAAGCAGCTTCGTTTAGATGAAACATACCGCTTTACGGTACCAAGCTTTAACGCTGCTGGCGGTGACGGTTACCCTAAACTGTCTGATCACCCTGGCTTTGTGAACACAGGTTTTGTTGACGCTGAAGTACTAAAAGAGTACCTAGAAGCAAACAGCCCTGTTGATGTGAACAAGTACGCGCCTTCAGGTCAAATGGTTTACAAGTAATTGAACCCAGTTAATTGAATCACTAGGTGCTAAATTAGATTGACTCTAGCACCATGATAAATTTAACTAAAGCGACGCCTCGGCGTCGCTTTTTGTTTATCTATCGTTTGGATTTGTTATGACCCCTGCAATCAATCTCGCCAAGAAAAAGAAAATCGCTCACAGTGTGCATCAGTATCATCATGATGCGAATAACACGAATTATGGATTAGAGGCTGTCGAAGCGCTTGGTCAAGATCCCAAACGTGTATTCAAAACGCTTTTGTTCAGCTTGAATGGTGTGGCGAAAGATTTGGCGGTTGCCGTTATTCCCGTCGATCAGAAGCTAAATCTAAAGTTTGCAGCAAAAGCGGCAAAAGGTAAAAAAGCAGAGATGGCTGATCCAGATATTGCTCAGAAAACGACAGGTTATGTGGTGGGAGGAATCAGTCCTCTTGGTCAGAAAAAAGCATTGCCTACCTTTGTTCATTCCAGCGCTACCGATTTTGAAACGATATGCGTGAGTGCAGGGAAGAGAGGGTTAGAGATCGAGCTAGACCCGAAAGACTTAGTACTACTTACGCGTGGTCAGTTTGCTGAATTATGCCTGTAGCTTGTGCTTTCTATAACGATAAACGTACATGATCATAAATAAAACGCCCGCTAGACTAATCTAGCGGGCGTTTCTTTATCGACAGTCCCGTTTTGAAAGGATTCTGACTACTTTTTCAAACCTAAAGTACCACCAACACGTTTCGTTACAGGCTTGTTCGGTCTGTTTGAATCTGGACTGCGGTTTGTCGGTTTACCGCTTCTACGTTCGTTATTGTCGCGATCTGTGCGATTGCGATCCGAACGGTTTTTATCTGAATTAGAACGCTCTGAACGAGAGTTTGATTTCCAGTTCTCGGTATTGCCACCGCCACCGCTTTCACCGTTCGATGAGTTACGGCCACGCTTTGAGTTAGGCGCATGACGGAATTCATCCGCATTGTTACCGCGATAAGTGCGAGTACGGTTCTCGTTTTGATTACGGCGCGCTGTTGAAGTTTGGTTCTCTTCACGGCTATCAAAAAGTTTCGCGTCAGTCGCTTTACGAATGCGTTGACCTTTCGCGTTCATTTTTGACGCATCTTCAGTACTTACTGAGCCTTCACACATCGCCAAGATTTCAGTAATCTCTTCGTCGCTCAGGTAGCGCCATTTTCCGTTAGGAATGCCGTCTAATGAGATGTTCATAATACGAACACGGCGAAGCTTAAAGACTTCATATCCGAGGGCTTCACACATACGGCGAATCTGACGGTTAAGGCCTTGCGTTAATGTGATGCGAAACGAGAACTTGGTCTCTTTCTCTACCTTACATGGCAAGGTAACAGTGTCGAGAATATGAACGCCAGCGCCCATTTGCTTCAAGAACTCAGTCGTAATAGGTTTATCTACACGAACCACGTATTCTTTTTCGTGGTTGTTACCTGCACGTAGGATTTTGTTTACGATATCGCCGTCGTTGGTCAAGAAGATAAGACCATCAGAAGGCTTATCTAGACGACCAATAGGGAATATACGTTTGTGGTGGCCGATAAAGTCGACGATGTTGCCTGGAATATCACGCTCAGTAGTACAGGTGATACCTGTTGGTTTATTAAGAGCAATGTAGATCGGCTTTTCTCTTGAACGAACAGGTTTATTGTCGATCTCAACATCATCACCAGGCAAGACTTTAGTGCCCATTTCAGGGATCTTACCGTTAATAGTAACTCGGCCAGCATCAATGAGTTTGTCGGCTTCGCGGCGTGAGCAAAAACCAGTTTCACTGATGTATTTATTAAGGCGTTTAGCTTGGGATTCTTGTGACATGATATTCTCTTAGCGTTTCACAACGGAAATATAGATAAACAAAAAGCAACCTCTGAATAGTTGCTTTGAGTTGGGATTCGTTAACTGAGAACAATTTTAGCACTTGGTGTGAGTCTAGGCACGAAATATCGCTCTTGATGCAAGACCGCTATTAGCTTAATTATCTATCTCAACTTATCAACTGCTGCGCTTTTGATGGCGCTCTCTGTTCTCTAGCTTTTTGTCATTACTCTTTCTGAGCATGACATAGACCGCGCCTGTACCACCGTGAAATTGCTGAGCTGAATGAACACATTGAACATCGTTAATTTGTGTTAGCCAATTTGCCACGTAGCTTTTCATCATTGCTGGTGGATTCGAACGCTCACCTTTACCGTGGACAATGATAACGGTACGAACATCCATTCTTAAACACTGACGCAAAAATGAGAGTACTTCGTTACGAGCGTCTTTCAATGTTTTCCTGTGAAGGTCGAGTTTGGCTTGAATTGGATACTTGCCCAAGCGCAGCTTTTTGTATACGCCTTCTTGTACACCATCTTTCTTATAAGCAATGACATCGTCAGGTTTGATCATTGGAGAGTAGTCTAATGATAAGTAGTCTTTCTCGTCGTCAGACAGCCACATAGCGGCTTCACGCTTAGCAAGGTGAGATTCTGTGACTCGGTGTACTTTCTGGTGTTCGGCGGTGTCATGGTCGATACGTTTAACATCGCCCATCATTTCTTGGAATAGATCTAAGTCGTCATCATGAGACATAGTGTGTATCTCAAGTTGGATAAGGATAGGGTAAGTATACCTAAGTTGAGGCCGGGTTTAAAAATGAAAAAACCGGAGAAGACACTAAGTCGGCTCCGGTGCAAAGCGTTTTTACATCTACCTAAAGAAAATGATACTTAAAAGTAGATGATTTAGGCTGAGCGATTCTAGTGAGGAGATTTTTCAGTCATAACTTTGTAGATGAAGAAGCCTCCATAGAACATCATGAGACCCAGAGCCCCGAATATTACTATCATTGAAGATAGCCCCACCGCATTACCAAATAGGAGTTCTAGCCAAAAGTCCATGTGTATACCTCAAAGTTATATGACACGAGTTAGTGTATTAACTGGTGTTATCAATTCACTGATCTGGATCAATCCTGTTTCATAAGTTAAATACTTGTTGGTAACTGTGTGTTTTTCGTCACATTGGCATTTCACTTGTACGTCTTTTGTTCGAACGATTCGAT
>NZ_CH902610.1:0-76580 GCF_000153005.1 Vibrio sp. MED222
ACTCCTCAACCACAGGTCGCGGCTCAAACTGCACCAAAAGTGGAAGATAAAGTGGCACAACCATTGCAAGAAAAAACTGAGGTAAAACCTCAAGTTAAGCCGCAGCCAACAACGTCACCTGTTTCTTCAGGTACAGGCGCTAGCCAAAGTGCAGCACCTAAAGCTGAGAAAGAGAGTGGATACTTAGATATTCCGGCATTCTTACGACGTCAGGCTGATTAACAAATACCCAAAGTTTGACTATCGTCGAATTAATGGTAAAATTCGCGGTCGGTAAATACTGACCGTGATTTGTAGCACTGATAACGAGGCAAGCAGATGATCAGACAACGTACTCTGAAAGAAATTGTGAAAACAACTGGTGTGGGTCTCCACTCTGGTCGTAAAGTCACACTTACTCTTCGCCCGGCAGCTGCAAATACAGGTATTGTTTATCGTCGTACAGATGTAAATCCACCTGTAGATTTCCCAGCTGATCCAGCGTCAGTTCGTGACACTATGTTATGTACTGCTCTTGTTAATGACGAAGGCGTACGTATCTCTACAGTGGAACACCTTAATGCAGCTCTAGCGGGTATGGGTATCGACAACATTATTGTTGAAGTCGATGCACCAGAGATCCCAATTATGGATGGTAGCGCAAGCCCATTCGTATACTTGCTACAGCAAGCGGGTGTAGAAACACTGAATGCAGCGAAACGTTTTATTCGAATCAAAAAGCCAATCCGTTTTGAAGATGGCGATAAGTGGGCAGAGTTTGTGCCATTTAACGGCTTCCGTATGGACTTCGAAATCGAATTCAACCATCCAGCAATTGAATCTGATGAACAGCACCTGTTGTTTGATTTTTCTTCACAAGGCTTTGTGAAAGAAATTTCTCGTGCTCGTACCTTCGGCTTCATGCGTGATATTGAATACCTACAATCACAAAACTTGTGTTTGGGTGGTAGCTTTGATTGCGCAATCGTACTAGACGAATACCGAATTCTTAATGAAGAAGGTCTACGTTTCGAAAACGAGTTCGTAACGCATAAAGTGCTAGATGCGATTGGTGACCTTTACATGTGTGGACACGCTATTATCGGTGAGTTCCGAGCATACAAATCAGGTCACGGCCTAAATAATCAACTACTACGCGCAGTACTTGCTGATGCAGAAGCTTGGGAATGGGCAACATTCGAAGAAGAGGTTGGCTCTCCTGTTGCGTTTGCTGAACCAGGAATGGTTCTAGCGTAATTGTTGTTTACGACAATATAAGATTTTGAAAACCAGGTCATTGACCTGGTTTTTTTGTATCTATTTTCCAGATACAGTGTCGTCAGTATTTAAAAGTTGCCTAGTATTTGGCTACAGTCTGGCTAATCCATCAACAATTAGAAAGAAAAGTACCAAGCACATCAAACAAATGGGGTTATAAATGGTCGTTGGTGTGAAAATTACTTACACTAGAGGGCATTAATTTTAACTGAAGCCTTGAAAACTCTACTCTCAAGTACAATATCAAAGATACTAGATTTATCTCAGTATCCTTGGTTAGTAACTAAAGACTAGTTTATAGCTAGTAGAGACTGACGCATTTAAAATAGATCGCGGACGATCTGAGAACGAAGAGATTCCAAGCACATGATTACTAAGCTGCTGACAAAGGTAATTGGCAGTCGCAATGACAGAACACTGCGCCGCCTTAGAAAAATTGTAAAAGAAATTAATAACTTCGAACCAACGTTTGAAGCTCTTTCAGACGATGAACTAAAAGCAAAAACGGTTGAGTTTCGTGAGCGCTTAGATAAAGGTGAATCGTTAGATCAACTTCTACCTGAAGCATTCGCTACGGTACGTGAAGCGTCGAAGCGTGTTTACGGCATGCGTCACTTTGACGTGCAAATGATTGGTGGCATGGTTCTAAATGCTGGCCAAATTGCAGAGATGCGTACTGGTGAAGGTAAGACACTTACCGCAACCCTACCAGCTTATCTAAACGCGCTACCAAGCAAAGGTGTTCACGTAATAACGGTGAACGATTACCTAGCGAAGCGTGATGCGGAAACAAACCGCCCATTATTTGAATTCCTTGGCATGACTGTTGGCGTGAATGTGGCAAACATGGCTCCGCCAGAGAAAAAAGAAGCGTACCAAGCTGACATCCTATACGGAACAAACAACGAGTTTGGTTTTGATTACCTTCGTGACAACATGGCTTTCCGTGCTGAAGACCGAGTTCAACGTGAGCGCTTCTTTGCTGTAGTCGATGAGGTTGACTCAATCTTAATTGATGAAGCTCGTACTCCGTTAATTATCTCTGGCCCCGCTGAAGATAGTTCTGACCTTTATACGCGCATTAACACTCTAATTCCTTCTCTAGAGCGTCAAGATAAAGAAGATTCAGAAGAGTACCGTGGTGAAGGTCACTACACCATGGACGAAAAATCAAAACAGGTTCACCTGACTGAAAACGGTCAAGAGTTTGTAGAAGAACTAATGGTCAAAAACGGCTTGATGGAAGAGGGTGACACACTTTACTCTCCAACCAATATCAGCCTATTGCACCATGTGAATGCTGCGCTTCGTGCACACGTATTGTTTGAGAAAAACGTCGACTACATCGTTACTGAAGAAGGCGAAGTGGTTATCGTTGATGAACATACTGGTCGTACTATGCCAGGTCGTCGTTGGTCTGAAGGTTTACACCAAGCTGTTGAAGCTAAAGAAGGTGTGAAGATTCAAAATGAAAACCAAACATTAGCATCGATCACATTCCAGAATTTCTTCCGTCTGTATGAAAAACTGTCAGGTATGACAGGTACTGCTGATACAGAAGCGTTCGAATTCCAGTCTATCTACGGCCTAGAAACGGTGGTTATCCCAACCAACAAGCCTATGGTTCGTAACGATATGCCAGATGTGGTTTATCGTACTGAAGAAGACAAGTTCAATGCGATCATTGAAGACATCAAAGACCGTGTAGCGGCTGGTCAGCCATCACTGGTTGGTACAGTTTCTATCGAGAAATCTGAACTGCTGTCTAACGCATTGAAAAAATCAAAAATTAAGCACAACGTTCTAAATGCTAAGTTTCATGAAATGGAAGCTGAGATCGTTGCACAAGCTGGTATGCCTGGTGCGGTAACTATCGCAACTAACATGGCCGGTCGTGGTACCGATATCGTGCTAGGTGGTAGCTGGCAGGCACAACTTGAGAAGATAGAGAACCCAACCAAAGAGCAGATCGAGAAGATCAAAGCTGATTGGAGAATCATTCACGATAAAGTACTTGAGTCAGGTGGTCTGCACATCATTGGTACTGAGCGTCATGAATCTCGCCGTATCGATAACCAGCTACGTGGTCGTTCTGGTCGTCAAGGTGATGCGGGTTCTTCTCGTTTCTACCTATCAATGGAAGATTCTCTACTACGTATATTTACGTCTGATCGTATGGCTGGTCTTATCCAAAGTGGTATGGACGAAGGCGAAGCGATTGAATCTAAGATGCTGTCTCGCTCAATTGAAAAAGCACAACGTAAAGTGGAAGGTCGTAACTTCGACATCCGTAAGCAGCTTCTTGAGTACGATGATGTAGCCAATGACCAACGTAAGGTTGTTTATGAGCTACGTGATGAACTGATGAGTTCAGATGACATCAGTGAAATGATCGAACACAACCGTGAAGATGTACTGGCGTCAGTTATTGATGAATACATCGCTCCTCAGTCTCTTGAAGATATGTGGGATATTGCGGGTCTGCAAGATCGTCTGAAGAATGACTTCGATCTAGACTTTGACATTCAAGGTTGGTTAGACGAAGACGACAAGCTTTATGAAGAAGCATTGCGTGAGCGCATTCTTGGTATGGCGGTTGATTCTTACAAACAGAAAGAAGAAGTGGTTGGTGCTCAAGTACTGCGTAACTTCGAGAAGTCTGTGATGCTACAAACGCTAGACGGCCTTTGGAAAGAGCACTTGGCTGCGATGGATCACCTTCGTCAAGGTATCCACTTACGTGGTTATGCTCAGAAGAACCCGAAACAAGAGTATAAGCGCGAGTCGTTTGAACTGTTTGAAGGCCTACTAGATGTACTGAAAACAGACGTTGTGACCATCCTTTCTAAAGTTCGTGTTCAGCAACAAGAAGAAGTTGAAAAGATGGAAGCTCAACGTCAAGCTCAAGCTGAACAAGCGGCGCGTCGTGCACAAGCACAACATGCAACGGCTGAAAACCAGCTAGCTGACGATGAAGCGGATGCGGCATCTCCACAAACGGTAGTACGCGATGAGCGTAAAGTGGGTCGTAACGAACCATGTCCATGTGGAAGTGGTAAGAAGTACAAACAGTGTCACGGTAAAATAGACTAAGTCTGGTGAATCGTTGCTGTAACGGATGATTGTAGTGTCGGAGGTACTCACTTACTAACGTAAGCTCCGTGCCTCCTCCTTGCACTCACCACGTCACAGCTTAGCTTCACACAAACTTATTGATAAAAAGAGTCGCTTAGGCGGCTCTTTTTGTATGTGAAAATAATAAGGTTTCGATAGCGTCATCATCGAGAGTGAGGGACGAGCGAATCGGGGATCTTTCGAACTAACAAGAGAGCAGATTCCCTATCTAATTCGTTCCTCATTGTAGGGAATGACGCTAGGGACATAGAAGGAACACCATCATATGAAAAGAATCCACATTGTAGCGGGCATCATCTTCAATCAAGATAAGTCACAGGTATTTATCACTAAGCGCCCAGACGATAAACACAAAGGCGGTTTTTGGGAATTTCCAGGTGGCAAGGTTGAAGCGGGCGAAACCATCGAACAAGCAATGACTCGTGAGCTTGATGAAGAGATTGGTATTAAGGTGACAGAACAGACTTTGTTTGAACACCTTGAGTTTGACTATACGGATAAGTCACTTAAGTTTGATTTCATCCTTGTGACCGAATTCGAGCAACAGCCTTATGGTAAAGAAGGTCAACAAGGTGAATGGGTCGATCTTGAATCATTGAGTCAATACGCCTTCCCCGAAGCAAACGTGCCAATTTTAGAGCGAGTAATAAAAGAGTTTTCGTAATTGCTAGCCTGAGTTTGAGATTGTTGTTAGTTTAAAGAGATTAATCGATTGAACGTTGCTGCAAGAGATAAGTGGCAACGGTAACCAAAACAATGGAGATATTCGCAGTGGTAAGAATTGCAATTGCAGGAGCAGCTGGCCGTATGGGTCGTAACTTGGTGAAAGCCGCTCACCATAATTCAGAAGCAAGCGTTGGTGCTGGTTCAGAACGTCCAGAATCATCTTTGGTCGGTGTTGACGTCGGCGAGTTATGCGGTGAAGGTCGTTTTGATGTGGCTCTAGTTGATGACCTTTCGAAAGCGATTGAACAGTTTGACGTGATCGTCGACTTTACCGCACCTGTAAGCACATTAGCGAATATTGAACTTTGTAAACGTCACGGTAAAAAACTGATCATCGGCACTACGGGTTTCTCTGAAGAAGAAAAGCAGGTTATCGATGCGGCTTCAAAAGAAATGGCTATCGTAATGGCACCGAACTATAGCGTTGGCGTGAACTTGGTTTTTAAGCTGTTAGAGAAGGCCGCTAAAGTGATGGGCGATTACTGTGATGTTGAAATCGTAGAGGCTCACCACCGTCATAAAGTCGATGCGCCGTCAGGTACTGCGATCGGCATGGGTGAAGCGATCGCTGGTGCGATGGGCAATGAGCTAAACGATGTCGCTGTATGGTCACGCGAAGGCATTACGGGCGAGCGTACAAAAGATGAGATTGGTTTTGCGACAATCCGTGCCGGTGACATCATTGGCGAGCATACCGCAATGTTTGCTGATATTGGTGAGCGCGTTGAAATTACCCATAAAGCCACGGATAGAATGACCTTTGCTAATGGCGCAATCAAGGCAGCTGTTTGGCTAAATGATAAGCCAGCAGGCTTTTATACCATGACAGACGTCCTTGGTTTAAACGATCTGTAAATAGATATTTATGCGCTGGCAATTGCCGGCGCTTTCTTTATTTGGTGGCTTTTCCTTAAGAATTCCTCTTCTACGATCTTCCTTCTACTTTCTTCTTATCGCCACTTTCCCTCTATTTTTATGCTATTTATGCAGGCTTTAGTGTGCTTTTTGTTTTAGAACTTTAAATTATCATGTTTTCTCTTGGTATTTATCGATTGCGTTTTGTCGCTGATATTTTTGGCACTCTATGGTTAGCTAAAATGACGGGTGAAAATTAGAAAATCGTAATATTCCTATTAATTGAGTATGAAAGTTGAACTTTTGAAGCTTTGGTAAAGGAAATTGAATTAGTTCTTACAAATGTTTAATTTCTTTTGCGTTAAATGTTGACACGTATCACGCAGATCACTAAAATACCGCCAATTTGTCTAATTTCCATAAACACGCAGTTTTTGGTGTTGCAGGAAGGTAGATTTGCAAATTAAATCAATTTTAATGCATTTTTATTTCTGGAGGTTGTCTTGAAGAAGTCAGCACTACTCGTCCTAGAAGATGGGACAGTATTTCACGGTGAAGCCATTGGCGCTGTAGGTTCTGCAGTTGGTGAAGTCGTTTTTAATACCTCGATGACGGGGTACCAAGAAATCCTCACTGATCCTTCCTATTCTCAGCAAATCGTTACCCTTACTTACCCTCACATTGGCAATACCGGAACCAATTCCGAAGATGAAGAATCTTCTTCAATCCATGCTCAAGGCCTTGTGATTCGCGATCTCCCTCTAATCGCTTCTAACTTCCGTAATGAACAATCCCTTTCTGATTACCTTAAGTCGCAAAACGTTATTGGTATCGCTGATATCGATACTCGTAAGCTGACGCGTATTCTTCGTGAAAAAGGCGCACAGAACGGTTGTATCGTAGCTGGCTCTTCAGTAAATGATGGAAATTTAGACGAAGCTTTGGCTCTAGCTAAAGCAAAAGAATTCCCTGGCCTGAAAGGTATGGACCTTGCGAAAGAAGTTACAACAAAAGAAGCGTATCAATGGAAACAAGGTTCGTGGACGCTTACGGGTGGACTTCCTGAAGCGAAAGCAGACTCTGAATTGCCATACCACGTTGTTGCTTATGACTTCGGTGCAAAACGAAACATCTTACGAATGCTTGTTGACCGCGGCTGCCGCCTAACGGTTGTTCCTGCTGAAACTTCTGCTGAAGAAGTACTTGCTCTGAACCCAGACGGTGTTTTCCTTTCAAATGGCCCTGGTGACCCAGAACCATGTACTTACGCAATTGAAGCAACAAAAGTGTTCCTAGAAAAAGGTTTACCAATCTTTGGTATCTGTCTAGGTCACCAGATTCTTGCTCTTGCGTCAGGCGCTAAGACAGTGAAAATGAAGTTTGGTCACCACGGTGCAAACCACCCGGTTAAAGATTTAGAACGTGATGTTGTGATGATTACTTCACAAAACCACGGCTTTGCTGCTGACGAAGATACGCTTCCAGAGACATTACGAGCGACTCATAAGTCTCTATTTGATGGTTCTCTACAAGGTATCCACCGTACAGACAAACCAGCATTTAGCTTCCAAGGTCACCCAGAAGCAAGTCCAGGTCCAGAAGATGCGGCGCCGCTATTCGACCACTTCATTGAATTAATTAACCAGTCTGTTGCAAACAAACAAGACAAAGCGTAATCCGGAGTAGTAGATAATGCCAAAACGTACTGACATTAAAAGTGTTCTAATTCTAGGTGCTGGTCCGATTGTTATCGGTCAAGCATGTGAGTTTGATTACTCTGGTGCTCAAGCTTGTAAAGCACTTCGCGAAGAAGGTTACCGAGTTATTCTTGTAAACTCGAACCCAGCGACAATCATGACTGACCCAGACATGGCTGATGCGACTTACATCGAACCTATCCAATGGGAAGTTGTTCGTAACATCATCGCTAAAGAGAAGCCTGATGCAGTTCTACCGACAATGGGCGGCCAAACTGCACTTAACTGTGCGTTAGATTTAGAAAAATACGGCGTACTTGAAGAGTTCGGCGTAGAGATGATTGGCGCAACTGCTGACGCTATCGATAAAGCTGAAGACCGCTCTCGTTTTGATAAAGCAATGAAAGCTATTGGTCTTGAGTGTCCAACGGCTGATACAGCGAAAACGATGGAAGAAGCTTACAAAGTTCAAGAAATGGTTGGTTTCCCTTGTATCATTCGTCCATCGTTTACGATGGGTGGTACAGGCGGTGGTATCGCTTATAACAAAGAAGAATTTGAAGAAATTTGTCGTCGTGGTCTGGATCTTTCTCCAACCAACGAACTTCTAATCGATGAGTCACTTATCGGTTGGAAAGAGTATGAGATGGAAGTGGTTCGCGACAAGAACGACAACTGCATCATCGTATGTGCGATTGAAAACTTTGACCCAATGGGTATTCACACTGGTGACTCGATCACCGTGGCTCCTGCTCAAACGCTAACAGACAAAGAATACCAACTAATGCGTAACGCTTCTCTAGCGGTACTGCGTGAGATTGGTGTTGAAACGGGTGGCTCAAACGTACAGTTTGGTATTAACCCGAAAGATGGCCGTATGGTTATTATCGAGATGAACCCACGTGTATCTCGTTCTTCTGCACTTGCTTCTAAAGCAACAGGTTTCCCAATCGCTAAGATTGCAGCGAAACTGGCTGTTGGCTTTACGCTAGACGAGCTAATGAATGACATCACTGGTGGCGCAACGCCAGCATCATTCGAACCAACAATCGATTACGTAGTAACTAAGATTCCTCGTTTTAACTTCGAGAAGTTTGCAGGTGCTAACGACCGTCTAACGACTCAAATGAAGTCGGTTGGTGAAGTTATGGCTATCGGCCGTAACCAACAAGAATCTCTACAGAAAGCACTTCGCGGTCTAGAAGTTGGCGCAACTGGTTTTGACGAAATGGTCGACCTAGATGCACCTGACGCACTAACGACGATTCGCCATGAGCTTAAAGAAGCTGGTTCTGACCGTATTTGGTACATCGCAGATGCTTTCCGTGCTGGTATGTCAGTTGATGGTGTATTCAACCTAACGCAAATTGACCGTTGGTTCCTAGTTCAAATCGAAGACATCGTAAAACTAGAGCAAGAACTCAAAGCGAAAGGCTTTGCTGGTCTGAATAAAGACGAGCTAATGAAGCTTAAGCGTAAAGGTTTTGCTGATGCTCGCCTATCTAAGATTCTAGGTGTAGCAGAAAGCGAAATCCGTCGTCTACGTGACCAATACGATATTCACCCAGTCTACAAGCGTGTAGATACTTGTGCGGCTGAGTTCTCTTCTGATACGGCTTACATGTACTCATCTTACGATGATGAATGTGAGTCGAACCCAACAGACAAAGAGAAAATCATGATCTTAGGCGGCGGTCCAAACCGTATCGGCCAAGGTATTGAATTCGATTACTGTTGTGTACATGCATCTCTAGCACTACGTGAAGATGGCTACGAAACAATCATGGTTAACTGTAACCCTGAGACAGTTTCGACAGACTATGATACGTCTGACCGTCTGTACTTTGAACCAGTAACTCTGGAAGACGTACTAGCAATCGTTCGTGTTGAGAAGCCAAAAGGCGTTATCGTTCAGTACGGTGGTCAAACACCACTGAAACTGGCTCGTGAGCTTGAAGCTGCTGGCGTACCAATCATTGGTACTAGCCCAGACGCAATCGACCGTGCAGAAGACCGTGAGCGTTTCCAAGTTGCTGTTGACCGTCTTGGTCTTCTACAACCAGAAAACGCGACAGTAACAACAATGGAGCAAGCGGTAGAGAAATCTCGCGAAATCGGCTTCCCACTGGTTGTTCGTCCTTCTTATGTTCTTGGTGGTCGAGCGATGGAAATCGTATACGACGAGCAAGACTTACGCCGCTACTTCAACGAAGCAGTTAGCGTTTCAAACGAATCTCCAGTACTACTTGATAGCTTCCTAGACGATGCTGTTGAAGTGGACGTTGATGCGATTTGTGACGGTGAGCGTGTTGTTATTGCGGGTATCATGGAGCATATCGAGCAAGCGGGTGTTCACTCAGGTGACTCAGCATGTTCTCTTCCGGCTTACACGTTAAGCCAAGAAATCCAAGACGTAATGCGTGAGCAAGTTGAAAAGCTAGCGTTCGAGTTGGGTGTTCGTGGTCTAATGAATACGCAGTTTGCTGTTAAGAACAACCAAGTGTACCTAATCGAGGTTAACCCTCGTGCAGCACGTACAGTGCCGTTCGTATCGAAAGCAACAGGCGCAGCAGTCGCTAAGATTGCAGCTCGTGTGATGGCAGGTCAATCGTTAGAGTCTCAAGGCTTTACGAAAGAAATCATCCCACCTTACTACTCAGTGAAAGAGGTTGTTCTTCCGTTCAACAAATTCCCTGGTGTTGATCCACTGTTAGGCCCAGAAATGCGCTCTACTGGTGAAGTTATGGGTGTTGGCGCAACGTTTGCTGAAGCATACTCTAAAGCTGAATTGGGTTGTGGTCACATCTACCCTGAAGGTGGTCGTGCATTGCTTTCTGTTCGCGAAGGCGACAAAGAGCGTGTTGTTGACCTAGCATCTAAGCTATCTAAGCTTGGTTACCAGCTAGACGCAACTCACGGTACAGCTGTTATCCTTGGCGAAGCGGGCATTAACCCACGTCTAGTAAACAAGGTACACGAAGGTCGTCCTCACATTCTTGACCGTATCAAGAACAACGAGTACACGTACATCGTGAACACTGCGGCTGGCCGTCAAGCGATTGAAGATTCTAAAGTTCTTCGTCGTGGCGCATTGGCTGAGAAAGTGAACTACACGACTACGCTAAACGCAGCATTCGCGACTTGTATGGCGCACACTGCAGACGCAAAAACGTCAGTAACTTCAGTTCAAGAGCTACACGCACAAGTTAAAGCTTCTCTAGCTTAATAGACTAACGCGTATCGCTGTTAAGCGGATATAAATGCTCAAAGCCCACTCTTCGGAGTGGGCTTTTTTATGTCTGTTATCTGGTGAAAATCTGGTGATGGCTAAATGATGAATATTTGGAATAGGTTACAATCTTGTGTTTCGTTATTGCTCATCTGCAGTGAGTGGTAACTTGTCGCTATACGAGAATTTAAGGCGTTGGGTATATGGAAATCACTCTAGAAATATTGGCTATCTTGTTTGTTGTTGCAACGGCGGCAGGCTTTATTGATGCAATGGCTGGCGGCGGTGGATTGTTGACTCTACCTGCATTGCTAGCGGCCGGAGTGCCACCAACGCAAGCACTGGCAACCAATAAACTTCAAAGCTCATTTGGTAGTTTTTCTGCCAGTTGGTATTTCGTGCGCAACGGCATCGTTAGTATTAAAGAGATGCGCCTCGCGATCTTTTGTACTTTTATTGGCTCTGCAATTGGTGCCGAGTTAGTCCAGCACATTGATGCGAGTTTACTGACTAGCGTGATACCGCTGCTGCTTATCGCTATCTCTCTCTATTTCCTGTTAGCACCCCAAACTAGAGCGTCTGAAGGAAAGCAGAAGATCTCTGAGGCGATGTTTGCTTTGTGTATTGGTGGCGGAGTTGGCTTCTACGATGGCTTTTTTGGCCCAGGAACAGGTTCAATTTTCACGGTATGTTTTGTCGCTATCGGTCACTTCTCTTTAGTGGATGCAACGGCACGCACCAAGATACTTAACTTCACATCGAATATAGCCGCATTGATCTTCTTTATTTTAGCTGGCTTGCCAATTTGGGAATTAGGATTAGTGATGGCAGTTGGTGGTTTTATGGGCGCTCAACTTGGCGCTAAAGTAGTGGTAACAAAAGGGCAGAAATGGATTCGCCCTCTTGTGATCGTGATGTCGATGTTAATGGCGTCTAAACTGCTTTGGGAACAGCATCAACAATGGATTCTATCAGTATTTTAACTCGCGGAGATTGATAGCTGTTTGGTCTCACACAGATATGAATCGGTCTAATCAATCCTTGCAATTCGGGAAAGCTAAACAGGTATTGAGGCTTAATGTTGAGTGTTTTTACGATAGAAAGCGGGATCAAAGCCGGCCCCGTTCCTCCTAGCGCTAGCTGGGCTGCTGTGGTATAGGCATCCATCTCCATCAAGGGTTTAATACCAAACTTTTCTAACACTGAGAGCTGATAAGAGTTGGCAGGGTTGGTCATATCGTTGGTAATCACCAATGGAGGAAGCTCCGTTAGCGGCGACTTACTCACTATGTAAAACGGCTCATCAAATAGATGGAAGGTCATCAATCCATGATGCGGCGGCAGTAAGCCAGCACACAACCCCAAGGTCGCCTTACCAGACTGCACTCGCTCGATAATTCTTGGTGTATGGTTAGTGGTGATGGTGATGTATTTATCTTGCTGGATAAATTGGCCCATCATCTCACCTAAATAACCCGCTATCAGAGACTTAGAGCTATCTAAAGTAATGAGAGTGGTATCTTCCAACTCTTGCTGTTCATAAATAAGCCCTCTAAGTTCATTGAATGTAGGGCCTATGCTCTCGATTAATGCAATCGCATCCGGCGTCAGTTTTATCTGTCGGCCACTCGGCTCGATGAGCTTTTTACCTAGCTTCTTTTCTAAATTCGCAATCCGTTTGCTGACCGCTGATTGGCTGATATAAAGCAAACTGCCTGTGCGGCTCATGGTTTTTGCTTTACTCAGCACCAATAGAGTTTCGATTCCTTCGAGTAACATTGAGTGATATTCATGAAAGTTGGGAATGATTGTTTCAACTTACCTCAAACAACATTCATTCTCTAGATTTGAAACTAAAGGTTTGAACTCAGTTAGGTATTTTAAATTGTGAACGCAAAGTGTCACGAGAGCATTAGAATGGATTGCAGAACGAGCTGGATTAAAAAAGACTCCTTTGCGGAGCCTTTCACTTTGTAACGATAGCTTATTTGATAGCAAAGGTTGGCAGTGATAAGTGCCAACGAATAGCGCCAAGCCTAATCAATAGTGTCGTGAAGACGCCGGCCAAAAAGGCGGTTTCTGAGTCGTGTCCCATGTTGAGCGCCATGGTATGGAAAGTACCACCAATGATACAAGCGGTCGCATAGACTTCACTTCTTAGAATCATTGGCACTTCGCGTGCAAGCACGTCACGGATAATACCGCCACCACAGCCTGTGATAACACCCATGATAATGGCCACTAATGCCGAGTCTTGATAAATCAGTGCTTTTTCTACACCAATACCAACAAACACCGCTAAGCCGATCGCATCACATACCGGCAATATCCACCAAGCCAGACGCTTTGGACGTCTTACTATAATCATGGTCAGCAAACAGGTGGTGATGATAACCCAAAGGTAGGTGGTATCGGTGATCCAAAACACGGGAGTTGCTCCTAGTGCCATGTCACGAATAGTACCGCCGCCAATCGCGGTTACACTGCCTAGAACGGCTACGCCAAAGGGATCCATCTTAAGACGGCCAGCGACAAATACGCCTGAGACGGCAAAGATGGCGGTGCCAAATAAATCGATAATATAAAGCAGCATGGAGTCCATGATACTGGTGCTCTTATAGTTAAAATTGTAGGGACAGGTCGGTGGCGAATTGTACGAAAAAACGCTGCAAATAGTTAGTGATTTTGCCTAGCTCTATCGAAGAAATCGCACACTTGTTGGATTGCTTTCAAAGTTCTTGTTGTCGGGCGATTAATCCAGTCAGAATTAAGTGACCAAATCTGATTTTGAGCAACTGCCGGGATCTCATCTTCCCAAGTTTGCCACATGGTTCCATTCTCAATTGCGTGCTGAGAAGTGAAGATCACTTGCGGCTTCCTTAACACAACTTGTTCAATGCCAACTTGCGGGTAAGGGGAAGCACTGTCTTCGAAAATATTGTGGCCACCACAAAACTCAAACACCTCACTTGGCCAGTGTCCTTGAGCAACAGTGATGATCGGCTTCTCACTGAGTTGGTAGAAGTAGTTTACTGGCTCGGCATCTTTGTATTTTAGTCTCAACGCGTTGAGCTGCTCTCTGTATTGTTGAGCGTTATTTTCGCCAATACTTGGATCGCTTGCGAATTGGCTAAGTTGCTCAATATTGGTCGCGATGTTATCTAGGCTCTTGGTTTTTGAGTAATAAATATTAAAACCAAATTGCTCCAGTTTCGCGAGTTCTCTGGGCGGGTTTCCAGCTGGCCATGCGAGAATGAGATCCGGTTGCAGGGCGATGATCTTCTCAACCTTGATGCCTTGGTAATTCGCCACTTTCTCTAGCTTGTCAGCTTGTAGTGGATAATCACTTCGCTCACTCACCGCAACAAGCTTATCACCTAAACCAGCGCTGTATGCGAGTTCAGTGGCATGAGGAGCAAGGCTAACCACACGTTGAGCAGGTTGAACTTTTTCTGAAATCAGTAGTGCTTCTTCTGCAAATGATAAAGGCAGCCATAAGCTGGAAGACAAAATAGTAAGGCTTGTAACAAGTGCTGATGGTTTCACTCTAAATCCCTTGGTGAACAAATAGTAAGATTAGGCTTTGTAAAAATATCCAGATAGCGATGCGACCAAACAGCAGTTTTTGAACTTGAGACAAGTGCAGGGCTGAAGGGGCGATTCTGCCGCCTAATTTTGCTCGAATAGCTTTGGTGTTGTCGTAAATCGCAGGGCCGCCCAGTGACAGCTCAAGCTTGTTGCCGACAGCAGTAATCAACCATGCTGGGCCGGGCAATGGCCAAGATCGACTCTGAACGAGCATCATCTTGAATGTGTGAGACGCTTTATCACCACATACAATCATTAAGGCAAACAATCGCATCGGTATAAATTCTAAGATAGCGACGATCTTGATTGCCGTTGATCCAAATGGAGAGAACTGCTTACGGCTTGGTGACCACGCTCGCGCTAATTCGACAATCAGGCGATACATTAAAGCTGCAATTCCACCACCAATGGCGTACCAGAATAAAACACAAACCACATTACGAGCGTAACCCATGATGATAGTTTCAGCAGCGGCTTTGCCAAGCCCAAGTGATGACAGTGATTCAGTTTGACGATTAACAATCGGCGCCAATAACTGACGAGCCGTGGCTTTATCTTCTCGGCCAAGAGCTTTGATCAACTGATTAGCCAGCTTTTCATTGTTACGCCAATCAATAGCGAGTAACAACAGCGCTAATTCAAACAGTTGTGATTGCCAAACCAGTGGCTGCAGTGCCAATAGAATAACCAGAGCCGGTAAAACCATTAACCCCCAAGCTAAAGTGCCTGAGATTAAGCTTTGGGAATAATTTTGATTGTTATTAACCTTGGTTGCTAAAAGTTCAGCAAACTTATGCCATAAGGTCGTGGGATGTGCGGCATGGGGGATAGGTAAAATTAAATGAAAAAGCAGTGCTCCCCACATTACAAGGAGCACGCCATTTGCAAATACCTGATCAAACAGTGTTTGCATGTCTAGTCGCTTACTTTAGTAGGGCAACCATCTTGATAACCATCTCAGAAGAGCTTTGCGCTGCAAGTGGCAGGAACTCTTCGAAGCTCATTGGTGATTCTTTGTCTGCAACGTCAGAGATTGCACGAACAACCACGAATGGTACTTGGAATTGGTGACAAGCTTGAGCGATAGCCGATGCTTCCATCTCTACAGCAACCACTGATGGGAAGTGCTTGCGGATGAACGCTTGACGTTCTGCTGTGCAAACAAATGCGTCGCCAGTACAGATAAGACCGCGAACGGCGTGCTTATCTTCCATTTGTGCTAGAGCTTGTTCAGCAACAGCCATCAGTTTGTCGTCAGCTTTGAACGCTGCTGGTTGACCTGCCATTTGACCAATTTCGTAACCGAAAGCTGTAACGTCAGCATCGTGGTGACGAACTTCAGTAGAGATAACCACATCGCCAAGGTTCAGTGTTGAATCAAAACCGCCAGCAGAGCCAGTGTTTAGAACGACATCTGGTTGGTATTCACTTAGCAGGATTGAAGTACCAACAGCGGCTGCTACTTTACCAATGCCTGATTGAAGCAAAACAACGTCAACACCATTTAGCTGACCAGAGAAAAAGGTACAACCGCCTTTATTAATTTCAGTAATGTCTGAAATTGCTGCTTTTAGGATCGCAACTTCTTGCTCCATTGCGCCAATGATGCCGATTTTCATGTGTAGTCTCTTAATAAATAATATTTAAACAGTAGAGCGAAATTGTAGCATGGAAGAGAAGTGTCGAGCGACTGCCCAGAAGCACTTCTCATCCGAATACAGACGATTTATCTGTGTATTCTTTTATCTATTTGATGAAGCCTTCGTTTTTCAAGCTAGCACGAAGTTGATCCGCTCGTTTTCGGTTTACGCCAAAATCAGAATGGCCAGTGCGAGACTCTGAACGCACGATCAGTTTGCCATCAGTGATCTTAAGCTCTAAATCATCGACAAAGCGCATGATGCGAGAAGTACATTCAACACGTAGGTAGTCTTCGGTTTTGTTGGCTGTTTTCGCTCCTGGTAAGGTCAGCGCAACCTGCTCAATCGCATCTAAGTTTGCTGAACCTGATAACTCAAACGCGGCCAATGTATACTGTTCACGGTCATCTTGAGTTGATACGCAGTTTGGTTTGTCTCCACAAGGTGATGAAGTTCTGTCTTTCATGTCCGTGATTCCTTGGCTACAAGCGGTTAAAGTCAAAAGAGATAGAGAAAGGAGAGCGGCTTTTTTCATAGTGTGTCCTATGGCGTTGTTTTTAATTCTAATTGTAGTTATCGGTATTGGCTTATTTGTAATTGTTTTACGTATTTTCGTGATGCTTGTGATAAACGAATCTAATTCAAAAAAGGATCCATCATTGGATCCTTTTTTATAGTAACGAACTGAGTAATAAAGGAAACCCAATCACACTTCTAGGTAATCCAAGATCCCTTCTGCGGCTTTACGGCCTTCATCGATAGCGGTTACCACTAAGTCAGAGCCTCGAACGGCATCGCCACCAGCGAATATCTTGCTGTTGGTGGTTTGGTATTGAAACTCTTGTTTGCCGGGAGCCTTGATGCGACCCCATTGGTCGAGCTCTACACCAAATGGTTCTAGCCATTCCATTGCATGAGGTTGGAAACCAAATGCCATGATCACGGCATCAGCCTCAAGAACATGCTCACTGCCTTCAACCGGTTCAGGACGACGGCGGCCTGCCTCATCTGGTTCACCCAAGGCTGTTTTCACCACTTTAACGCCAGTCACATGACCGGATGAATCGGTTTCCAGTGCTAATGGTTGAAGGTTGAACATGAACTTCACGCCCTCCTCTTTTGCATTTTTCACCTCACGGCGAGAGCCCGGCATGTTTGCTTCATCTCGGCGATAAGCACAAACAACATTAGCAGCGTGTTGACGAATCGACGTTCGGACACAGTCCATCGCGGTATCACCACCACCAAGCACAACCACTTTTTTGCCTTTCATGTCGATGAATGGCGTTGGGTTATCCAGCTCCATGACCTTGTAGGTGTTGGAAACAAGAAATGGTAGGGCATCATAAACGCCCGGTGCTTCTTCGTTGTCTAACCCAGCACGCATATTTTTATAGGTGCCGACACCCAAGAAAACAGCATCATAGTCATCGACCAGTTGTTGCAGTTGAACATCTTTACCGACTTCGGTATTCATCTTAAATTCAACGCCCATTCCACTAAAGATACGGCGACGGTTTTCCATGATGCCTTTCTCAAGCTTGAACGATGGTATACCAAACGTCAGCAGGCCACCGATCTCGGGGTAGCGGTCAAATACCACGGCCTTCACACCGTTTCGAACTAAGATATCAGCGGCAGCAAGACCGGCAGGGCCAGCCCCGATGATCGCGACCTTTTTGTCGGTCCATTCAACGTGAGACATGTCTGGTTTCCAGCCCATCTCAAACGCTTTGTCATTGATGTATTTTTCAATGTTGCCGATGGTTACTGCGCCGAAATCATCATTGAGGGTACAAGATCCTTCGCACAGTCGATCCTGAGGACAAACTCGTCCACACACCTCAGGTAAGCTGTTGGTTTGGTGAGACAGTTCAGCGGCTTCGATAATGCGCCCTTCATTGGCAAGCTTAAGCCACTGAGGGATGTAGTTATGAACTGGACATTTCCATTCACAGTAAGGGTTACCACAGTCTAAACAACGGTCAGCTTGCGCTTTGGCTTGTTGCTTAGTGAAAGGTTCGTAGATCTCTACAAACTCAATTTTACGTATCTTGATTGGCTTCTTCGCTGGGTCTACGCGATTCACATCAATAAATTGGTATACATTCTGGCTCATTATTGGCTCCTTCCAATTATTGCGCTTGAACACGAAGTTCAGCAGAGCTACGGCTTTGGTGACCGAGCAAGGTGTTAAGATCCGCCGTCTTTGGCTTCACTAGGTAGAACTTCGGAATCCATTCATCAAAGTTCGCCAGAATAGCTTCAGCGTGTACTGAGCCAGTCTCTTCTAAGTGCTCTGCAATCAGGCCGCGTAGATGTTCTTGGTGGATAAATAGATCAGACAGAGAAAGAGCTTCGACTGATTCGTTGTTCACACGACCTTGGAAGTCTTCGTTCTTATCCATCACATAAGCAAAACCACCTGTCATACCGGCGCCGAAGTTGACGCCAGTTGCGCCAAGAATAGCAACAATACCGCCAGTCATGTATTCACAGGCGTTGTCACCCGCACCTTCAATCACAGCAACGGTACCTGAGTTACGCACGCCAAATCGCTCGCCCGCAGTACCTGCGGCAAATAGCTTGCCTCCGGTTGCGCCATACAGACAAGTGTTGCCTATGATGGTCGCTTCGTTACAAGTAAAGGCTGTGCCTTGGTGAGGTTTGATCACTACTTTGCCGCCAGCCATGCCTTTGCCGACATAGTCATTGGCATCACCCGTCAGATACAGCTCTACGCCGCCAGCGTTCCAAACCGCAAAGGATTGGCCTGCCGTGCCATCGAGATACAACTTAATTGGTGAACCGGCCATGCCTTGGTTACCGTAACGTTTGGCAATTTCACCAGAGATACGAGCACCAATCGAGCGATCGGTGTTGATCACGTTGTAGTAAAGGCTGGTGGATTGACGTTTCTCAATCGCATCGATTGCGTCATCAAGGATCTGTTGGTTGAGCTGAGCCTTATCAAACGGTGCGTTTGGCTCTGTCCAAAACAGTGGGTGACCTTCTGGAGATACCGGAGCTTCCAATATCGAAGAGAGATCGAGCTTGCTTTGTTTCGCCGTGAGGCCTTGAACGGCTTCAAGCAAATCAGTACGACCAATCAGATCAGTAAGTTTCTCTACGCCAAGTTCTGCAAGGTACTGGCGAACTTCATCGGCTAGGCCGGTAAAGTAGTTCACCACCATGTCTGGTAGGCCTTTGAAGTATTCGCGGCGTAGGGTTTCATCTTGAGTCGCCACACCTGTCGCACAGTTATTTAGGTGACAAATTCTTAAGAACTTACAACCCATTGCGACCATTGGTGCAGTACCAAAACCAAAGCTTTCAGCGCCTAGAATCGCGCCTTTAATGACGTCGAGGCCGGTTTTCAGACCACCATCGACTTGCAGGCGGATCTTATGACGAAGCCCGTTGGCGACGAGTGCTTGTTGAGTTTCGGCTAAGCCAAGCTCCCAAGGACAACCTGCGTATTTCACTGAAGTCAGCGGGCTTGCTGCAGTACCACCGTCGTAACCGGAGATCGTAATCAAGTCGGCATAAGCTTTCGCTACACCTGTGGCAATGGTGCCTACACCCGGTTCAGAGACTAACTTCACTGAAACCAAGGCTTTAGGGTTAACTTGCTTAAGGTCGAAAATCAGCTGCGCCAGATCTTCGATAGAATAAATATCGTGATGTGGAGGAGGAGAGATCAGAGTCACGCCTTGAACTGAGTATCTCAGCTTAGCGATTTCTGCCGTGACTTTATGACCCGGTAGTTGACCGCCTTCTCCTGGTTTCGCACCTTGTGCGACTTTGATTTGTAGAACATCCGCATTGGTTAAGTAATGTGGCGTCACACCAAAACGACCGGATGCTATCTGTTTGATACGCGAGTTACGATCTGTCCCAAAGCGTCGTGGATCTTCACCGCCTTCACCAGAGTTAGAATAACCACCTAAGCGGTTCATCGCCATTGCTAATGCTTCATGAGCTTCTGGGCTCAAGGCACCAATCGACATTGCCGCAGAGTCGAAGCGCTTAAAGAGATCGCTACTTGGCTCGACTTGTTCTAGAGGTAGAGGTTGATCGGCTTTTTTGAGGCTCATTAAGTCGCGCAGCATAGCAGCAGGACGAGCATTAACTTGCTTCGCAAAAGATTGATAATCCGATGTTTCACCTGTCTTTACTGCGGTTTGTAAGGTGCTGACTACGTCTGGGTTGTACGCGTGGTATTCGCCGCCATGTACGTATTTGAGTAAGCCACCATGTTCCAGTGGTTTACGCTTAGTCCATGCTTTGCGAGATAGATTATAGATATCTTGTTGGAAGTCGCTAAAGCTAGCGCCTTGGATACGAGTCGTTACGCCACGGAAACACAAATCAACGACATCGGTATGCAAACCGACCGCCTCAAATAACTGCGAGCAGCGATACGAAGCAATCGTCGAGATACCCATCTTCGACATGATCTTATACAGGCCTTTGTTGATGCCGTTTTGGTAATTTTGTAATGCAGTGCGATAGTCTTTATCTAATGAATCATCGTCCAACATTTTGCCCAGAGCTTCATAAGCGAGATACGGGTAAACCGCGGTTGCGCCGAAGCCAAGCAGTACGGCAAATTGATGTGGGTCGCGTGCAGTTGCTGTTTCAACCACGATGTTAGCATCACAACGTAGGTTGGTGTCTGCGAGTCGAGTTTGCACCGCACCGACAGCCATAGCTGCTGGAACGGGTAGCTTACCTTTCTCTAAACCTTTGTCTGAAAGCACAACCAAAACGGCGCCGTCACGTACATCTTGAACCGCACGATCACACAAGTCATTGATGGCTTGTTCGAGCTCTTTTTCTGCTGGGTCATAGTGCATGCTAAGAATCGTATGGCCATAATGCTTTTGATTTAATTGCAGAAGTTGCTGCATATCAGAATAAAGCAGAACGGGTGAATCAAACGTCACACGGTAAGCATGCCCATCGGTTTCACAGAACACATTCATCTCTTGGCCGATACTGGTTGCCAGAGACATAACGTGTTTTTCACGCAAAGGATCAATCGGTGGGTTGGTGACTTGAGCAAACTTCTGACGGAAATAGTCGGTAATGAGGCGCTCTTTCGAAGACAGTACTGCCATTGGCGTATCGTCGCCCATGGAGCCGACCGCTTCTTGTCCCATGTCACCGAGTACGCGCAGTACTTGGTCTGACTCTTCGTTGCTCATTGCAAACTGTTTTTGATAGGTCTTTAGGGTGTCATCATCAAAATTACGCTTACCAACTTGGTCATCTTCTAGTGCGGAAAACGGTGTTAATTTGTGAACGTTTTTATCCATCCACTCTTTGTATGGGTGACGGCCTTTAAGATCATTGTCGATCTCGTTCGATTGCCATAGCTTACCGCGACGAGTATCAATAACGAGTAATTCACCAGGGGCAACACGTCCTTTCTCTGCCACTTCGTCTGGCGCATAATTCCAGATACCGACTTCAGAAGCCAAGGTGATTAGGTTGTCTTTTGTGATCACATAGCGAGCAGGGCGTAATCCGTTTCTGTCGAGGTTGCATGCAGCATAACGGCCGTCAGACAGTACGATACCCGCAGGACCATCCCACGGTTCCATGTGCTTGGAGTTGAAATCGTAAAAGGCACGAAGCTCAGGATCCATGTCTGGGTGGTTTTGCCAAGCGGGCGGCACAAGCATACGCATCGCTCGGAACACATCCATACCACCGGCAAGGAATAGATCGAGCATGTTGTCTAAGCTTGAGGAGTCTGATCCTGTCTCATTCACAAAAGGTGCGGCCGTTTGTAAATCGGGCAGCAGCGGTGAAGAGAATTTATAGGCACGAGCCTTGGCCCATTGGCGGTTACCCTCAATGGTATTGATCTCACCATTGTGCGCCAAATAACGGAATGGTTGAGCCAATGGCCAACGCGGTTGTGTGTTAGTTGAGAAACGCTGGTGGAACAGACATATTGCTGATTCCATACGTAAGTCAGCAAGATCGAGGTAAAATCGCGGAAGATCGGCGGGCATACACAAGCCTTTGTAGACCATGACTTGAGTCGACAGGCTACAAATATAGAAATCTTTGTCTTCGGTAATCTGCTTTTCAATTCGACGACGAGCGATGTATAGGCGTCGTTCGATATCGCGTTCACGCCAACCCGCAGGGGCCGAGATAAACACTTGCTGAATATTGGGAACAGAATCTTTGGCGATTGGGCCTAATACGTCGGTGTTGGTTGGCACGATACGCCAGCCCGCTACGGTTAAAGTCTCTTGAGCGAGCTCTTTATTGACGATGTCTTGCGCCGATTGCGCTTTGATTGGGTCTTGGCTGAAAAAAATCATGCCGACAGCGTATTGCTTGCCGAGCTTGAAGTTATTCTCTTCAGCAATAATTCTGAGATAAGAGTCGGGCTTCTGTAGCAATAAGCCACAGCCATCTCCGGTTTTACCATCCGCAGCGATACCACCACGGTGTGTCATGCGATCGAGGGCTGAAATAGCAGTTCGTACCAACTTATGACTCGGTTGGCCTTCCATTTGCGCTATTAAACCAAATCCACAGTTGTCTTTTTCAAGACTAGGATCATATAGAGCCATTGCAATTCTCCCTTTTGCTTCGCTGTCATCCAGACAGTAAATGACTAACTATTCATGTACTTGTTATTTTTTATGAACTTGTTCTTATATAAACTGATAGTTTGTTTTTAGCTAGCTAAAACGTTATTGGTTGTGTTAACAAAACCGATTGGTTTTATTTTCATCAGCTTTACAACGTATAGCTAATTGTGTTTAAGGTCAAGTTCATGGTTAATTATCATGTGTAAACGCGATTAGCCACGTAATAATCTAAAATAGTCGATGAAGATCAATGAGATATAAAAGCTAGATGTTAACGGGATTTAACATGCACTGCTGGAGTGATTGAGAAAGAGTGGAAGGCCAGATAGAAAAAAGGCTAGCATCGAGTGCTAGCCAAATATAAAAGTTAGGAAGGGTGTTGCTTTTTCCCTAGGCTAACGTCAACGACATTAGCCCGAGAAATATTATGCGGAAAGCATGAGTGAATCAGCTTTCGCTTCTAAGTTTGAGTTACCCATTAAGAAGTCATCAATGGCAATTGCACATTCACGACCTTCATTAATACAACGTACAACCAGAGACTGGCCAGTACGCATATCACCAGCAGCGAAAACGCCTTTTTGGTTGGTCGCATAACCTTCAGAGGCCACGTTGCCGCGTTCATCCAGTTTAATGTCTAGCTGAGCCAGTACACCTGTTGGTTCTGGGTGTAAGAAGCCCATCGCTAGAAATGCCATATCACAACGGATAACACGTTCAGAGTTTGCTACTTCATCAAAACTTGGACGTTCACCTGGTTTCGCATCTTGCCAAACGATGTCAGCAATGCGAAGTCCGGTTACATTACCGTTATCGTCAGAGATGAACTCTTTAGTCAGGATGTTCCAATGACGTTCACAACCCTCTTCGTGAGAAGTGGTGGTCTTCATGATCATTGGGTATTGAGGCCAAGGCATATTAGCAGGGCGCTTCTCTGGTGGGATCGGCATGATCTCAACCTGAGTAATGCTTGCTGCTTTATGACGGTTTGATGTACCCACACAGTCAGAACCCGTATCACCACCACCGATAACCACAATGTGCTTATCTTTAGCGTGAAGCTCTTCTGTTTTTAGGTCTAAGTCGTTGGCACGGCGGTTGTTTTGACCAAGGAATTCCATGGCAAAGTGAACGCCTTTCAGCTCACGACCTGGGATTGGCAAGTCACGTGGAACCGTAGAACCACCCGTTAGCAATACCACATCAAACTCTTGGCGTAGCTGTTGAGCATTAACATCAACACCGATGTGTTGGTTCACTTTAAACTCAACGCCAGCTTCAGCCATTAGGTTGATCTTACGATCAATCACATCCATACCCAGTTTGAAATCTGGGATACCGAAACGCAGTAGGCCACCGACTTTCTCGTCACGTTCAAATACCGTCACAGAGTGACCGGCACTGTTTAGTTGCTCAGCTGCGGCTAAGCCTGCAGGACCTGAACCGATAACCGCAACTGTTTTACCCGTACGTGAGCGTGGTGTCTTAGGTTTTGCGTACCCTTCACGGTACGCAGTTTCTACAATTGTTTTCTCGATATTACAGATAGTGATTGGGTCTTGGTTGATACCAAGAACACAAGCGCTTTCACAAGGAGCAGGGCACACACGACCTGTAAATTCAGGGAAGTTATTGGTAGAGCTTAGAATGTTCCAAGCTTCTTCCCAGCTGTCACGGTAAACCGCATCATTGAATTCTGGGATGATGTTACCAATCGGACAACCGCTGTGACAGAAAGGTACGCCACAGTCCATACAACGAGAGGCTTGAGTATTGATCTTTTCACCAAACTCTTCGTTAAGTACGAACTCTTTGTTGTCTTCAATTCGAACTGACGGATCGAGCTTTTTTGGAAGCTCACGACCGTGTTCTAAAAATCCAGTAGGCTTACCCATTATACTGCCTCCACTTCTTCCGTTTGTGCCTGTTGTGCTTCAGCTTTACGCTTCTCAAGAACTGCTTTGTAGTCGCGTGGCATTACTTTAACTAGTGATGCGACACTTACTTCAAAGTTGTCTAGGAAAGACTGAGCAACTTCACTTCCTGTGAATTCAACATGCTTCGTTAGCATATCTAGTAGAAGATCTTTATCTTCTTGTTCAATTGGATCTAGGTCTACCAGTTCTGCGTTGAGCTTGGTTTCGAAGTCGCCTGCTTTATCCCAAACATAAGCGACACCGCCACTCATACCTGCAGCAAAGTTACGACCCGTTGAGCCAAGGATAATTGCCGCGCCACCTGTCATGTATTCACAACCGTGGTCACCAACACCTTCAACTACAACCTTCGCACCTGAGTTACGAACACAGAAACGTTCGCCAGCCATACCGCGAATGAAAGATTCACCTGAGGTTGCACCGTAGAAACATACGTTACCCACCACGATATTATCTTCCGCAACGATAGAAGATTTCGCATCTGGGTACAGTACCAACGTACCGCCAGACAGACCTTTACCCCAGTAATCGTTCGCGTCGCCTTCTACTTCGAATTTTACGCCTTTCGCAAGGAACGCTCCGAAAGATTGGCCAGCACTACCGTAGAACTTAACGTTCATTGGTTGTGGTAAACCTTGGTCTTTGTAAACTTTCGAGATTTCGTTCGACAGCATCGTGCCTGCTGAACGGTCCGTGTTGATGATAGGGAACTGAGCGGTAACCGCTTCACCTTTCTCAAGCGCTGGGATTGCAGCCTGAATCAACTTACGGTCTAGAACGTCTTCAAGATTATGATTCTGTGTTGTCTGGTTGTAGATACCATCTTCTGCACGAGCCTGCTCAATATGCAGTACTGGTGTTAGATCTAGGTTCTTGTACTTCCAGTGACCGATGTCATCACGAACTTTAAGTTTGTGCGATTGACCAACCATCTCATCAATAGAGCGGAAGCCCAGTTCAGCCATTACTTCACGCAGACCTTCTGCCATGTATTGGAAGAACGTTACTACGTCTTCTACGCGGCCGTCGAAACGCTCACGCAGGGTCTTGTTTTGTGTTGCGATACCAACAGGACATGTATTCTTGTGACACTTACGCATCATGATACAGCCTTCAACAACAAGTGCTGCTGTTGCTACGCCCCATTCTTCAGCGCCAAGCAGTGTTGCAACTGCAAGGTCACGAGGTGTTTTCATCTGACCATCAGACTGAACAACGATACGGTTACGTAGGCCGTTTTTCAGTAGTGTTTGGTGCGTTTCCGCTAGACCCAGTTCCCAAGGCAGACCTGTGTGACGGATAGAAGACATAGGAGATGCACCCGTACCACCATCAAAACCTGCGATAAGTACTACGTCAGCTTTCGCTTTTGCTACACCTGATGCAATCGTACCTACACCTGCTTCCGAAACTAGCTTCACGTTTACACGGCCGTTACGGTTCGCGTTTTTCAGATCGTAGATCAGCTGAGCCAAATCTTCGATTGAGTAGATATCGTGGTGTGGCGGTGGAGAAATAAGACCTACGCCCGGAGTCGAGTGACGTGTTGCACCGATCCAATCATCAACCTTATCACCAGGTAGTTGACCACCTTCGCCAGGTTTCGCACCTTGAGCCATCTTGATTTGCAGCTCATCAGCGTTAGATAGGTAGTAAGACGTTACACCAAAGCGACCAGAAGCCACCTGTTTGATTGCTGAACGCTCCCAGTCACCGTTTTCTTTACGTTCGAAACGAGCTGGATCTTCACCACCTTCACCTGAGTTTGACTTCGCGCCAATGCGGTTCATTGCAACAGCCAGTGTTGAGTGAGCCTCATGTGAGATTGAACCAAAGCTCATTGCGCCGGTTGCGAAACGCTTAAGGATGTTCTCGATGGGTTCTACTTCCGCTAGAGGAATAGAGCCTGCAGGGTTCTTGATGAAATCCAGTTGACTACGTAGCGTTGCTGCGTTGTCGCCTTGGTCATCGACTGCTTTTGCGTACTTCTTGAATTGACCGTAATCTTTGTTACGCGTCGACTCTTGAAGTAGAGAAATGGTTTCAGGGTTGAATAGGTGCTTCTCACCACGTTGTTTCCACTGGTAAACACCGCCAACATCAAGGATCTGAGCTGGGATTTCACGAGCTGGGTAACCAACACGGTGACGAACTAGCACTTCTCGTGCGATATCATCGATCGTTAGACCTTGGATACGAGAAACAGTACCAGTGAAGTATTTTTCAACCACTGACTTGCTTACACCAAGTGCTTCAAAGATTTGTGCACCGTGGTAAGACTGTAGCGTAGAGATCCCCATCTTAGAGAAGATCTTCAGTAGACCGCCGTTGACACCTTTACGGTAGTTATCGAATAACTCACGCGGGTGTGCGTTTGGATCTAGCTTCTTCGTACGTTGCAGTTCAACAATCGTTTCAATAACTAGGTATGGGTTAACTGCGTTCGCACCGTAGCCGATAAGCGTTGCAAAGTGGTGTGTCTCACGAGCATCGCCCGTTTCAACAACAATGTCACACTTAGCTCTTAGACCTTTACGGATAAGATGGTGGTGAACCGCGCCAACTGCCAGCATTGCTGGAATAGCGGCGTGGGTAGAGTTAACCGCACGGTCTGTCAGTAGGATGATAGAGTAGCCATCAATCACAGCGTCTTCTGCGTATTGGCAGATACGCTTAAGTGCGCGCTCTAACTTACCGTTGTCTCCGTTTGCTTGGAATACGATATCCAGCGTCTTCGCTTGAAGGTGCTCGTTATCGATTGCACGTAGCTTCTCTAACTCAGAGTTAGACAGAACTGGAGATTCAAGTTCTACTTTTTGACAGTGTTCAGGCGTTTCAGCAAGTAGGTTCTGATCCTTACCTAGGTAAGTGTTCAGAGACATAACCATACGCTCACGAATCGGATCGATTGGCGGGTTTGTTACTTGTGCAAATAATTGCTTGAAGTAGTTTGAAAGGTGCTGCGATTGATGAGAAAGAATCGCTAGCGGCCAGTCAGCGCCCATTGCAGAAAGTGGCTCGTAGCCTGTTTTCGCAAGAGGTAGTATGATTTCGTTTACTTCTTCAGAGCTCACACCAAACGATTGTTGTTTATGAAGCAATTTTTCTGGAGAAGGTTGGTTAAATTCGTTGTTCGCATCCGGTAGCTTTTTCAAGCTCAGAAGGTTCTCTTCAACCCATTTTTCGTAGGGTTGTGCTTTAGCAATACCGTCTTTCACTTCTTCGTCAGAAATGATGCGGCCTTGCTCAAGGTCAGCAACGAAGATACGACCAGGCTGTAGACGACCACGGTATTCAACGTTTTCTGGTGCGATTTCAACTACGCCAGATTCAGACGCCATTACTAGGAAGTCGTCTTTTGTCACTGTGTAGCGAGAAGGGCGCAGACCATTACGGTCAAGCGTTGCACCGACTTGAACACCATCGGTGAAACATACTGATGCCGGGCCATCCCATGGTTCCATTACGTTCGCGTGGTACTGGTAGAACGCACGACGAGTTGGATCCATGTTTTTGTTTTCTTGCCATGCTTCAGGGATCATCATCATTAATGCGTGTGGCAGAGTACGACCTGAAAGAACAAGTAGCTCAAGTGCCATATCGAAGTTTGATGAATCCGAGCTGCCTTCCTGACAGATAGGAAGCAGCATGTCGATTTCAGCTTGTGTAAACAGATCCGACTCTAGGATTGCTTCACGTGCTTTCATCCAGTTTAGATTGCCGCGAACCGTATTGATTTCGCCATTATGCGCGATGTAACGGAAAGGCTGAGCCAGACGCCAACGAGGGAATGTATTGGTAGAGAAGCGAGAGTGTACCAGTGCTAGAGCTGTCACCATGGTTGGGTTTTGCAGGTCTAGGAAGTACTGAGGAACTTGTTCTGTTGTTAGCTGACCTTTGTACACCAATGTCTTGTAAGACATAGAGTTGATGTAGAAGTCGTCACCGATGTTTGACACGCTTTCTAGGCATACACGAACAGTGTAGTTACGTAGAACATACAGTTTACGCTCAAGCTCTTCTGGTGTGATACCAGGGCCGCCAGAAATAAATACGTGTTCAAATTGAGGTTCAGTGCTTAGTGGGTCAGCACCAATCATTGAATTGTCAGTTGGAAGTTCACGGTAACCGATAACTTCTAACTCAAGGCGCTGTGCATTGCGTTCTAGAATGTCACGACACTGTGCACGTTTGTATTCATCCTTAGGGAAAAGTACAACACCAACACCATATTTTTCAAAAGATGGCAGTTTAATTCCAAGCTTTACGGCTTCTTCTAGTAAGAATTCGTGTGGCTTCTGTAGCAGGATACCTGCACCATCACCAGAACACGGATCACAGCCTTGGCCGCCACGGTGTTCCATACGTGCAAGCATATCGAGTGCTTGAGTTACTACATCATGAGATTTGCGATTCTTAAGATGAGCAACAAAACCGATACCACAAGCGTCATGCTCCAATTCAGGAGTATACAGACCCTGTGAGTTCTGCTCTTGATCTACCATAGATACATCCTTCCAGTTAAATCTAGGCGCAACTTCTTTGTATAAAGTTAGCCTTGTCCTTTTATATTTATGGGTCTAAACCTGCCTATGCTGGCGGTTTGAATCCTTTCCGTATCTCGCAGGAAAAGTATTGCGAGAAAAACAATCCTTAGTGATATCCGTTTGTTTTTGACCACAAACTAGTGGTTTATATAGGTGGGGTATGGACATCACCGACTTATTGGCAAGTTTTCGATGTAAGTAAACACTCAGAAATAGCCAATATGTGTAAGTATCCTACAATTTTGTCTAGGCGAATTGCAATGAAAGTTAACCGATGTAGACCATTTTTTTCGTTTTGTTTTGAATTTAATGCCTAACAAATGTGCAACATTAGGCAAATAGAGCTTATTTTTTGCATGTTTATTGATATTTGATAGGTTGCTCGCAAAAATCCTTGCGTAAACTAATTGGTCGAATTTTGCAGGGATGTAATTTTTTTTCAAAAAAGACTGATATTCATTCTTATTTACTTGAGTGCTTTGAAAATATGCAATTACACGAGTTAGTTAATACTATCGGCCAAGATCTCCAACGTCGTTATGGCGAGAAGGTTCACAAGCTGACACTTCACGGTGGGTTTAGTTGCCCAAACCGAGACGGGACAATTGGCCGTGGCGGTTGTACCTTCTGCAACGTAGCTTCTTTTGCCGATGAACAAACTCAAGTTCAAAGTATTGCTGATCAATTAACAGATCGTGCGGGTGAAATCGCTCGTGCCAAGAAGTATCTTGCTTATTTTCAGGCGTACACCAGTACTTACGCTGAGGTGCAGGTACTCAAGAATATGTATGAAGAGGCTCTAAAAGCACCTGGAGCAGAGATTGTTGGCCTTTGTGTTGGCACGAGACCAGACTGTGTGCCGGATGCGGTACTCGATCTGCTCGCGGAGTACGTTAAGCAAGGTTACGAAATTTGGCTAGAGCTCGGCCTGCAAACAGCCAATGACAAAACCCTCAAGCGAATTAACCGCGGACACGATTTCACTGTGTATGAAACGATCACCCAGCGCGCACGTGCTTTAGGAATCAAGGTATGTACTCACCTTATTGTCGGCCTGCCCAAAGAAACCAAAGCGGATAACCTTGAAACTCTAGATAAGGTATTAGCGGCTGGCACTGATGGTATCAAGCTTCACGGGCTTCATATTGTTGAAGGCAGTACCATGGCTAAAGCCTGGAAGGCAGGAAAGCTAGAAGCACCAAGCCTTGAGGAGTACATTGATATCGCGAGTGAGATCATTCAACGCACACCAGCGGACGTGGTTTATCATCGTGTATCTTCTGCGGCGAGACGCCCGACACTACTCTCCCCTTTATGGTGTGAGAACCGCTGGTTGGCGATGACTGAGATTGGTCGTTCGCTTGATAAAACCGGCGCACAAGGCATTAAAACAGGCTTTGCATTCGAGTACACGCAACCTGTTTTAAACGCGACCAATTGATAGGAATGGGTGACTGTAGGTAACAGCAGATAAAACCAACAAATAGTGGTAACATTTCCCTCACAGAATTTATAAGCATAGATTGAGAGCAGATGGAACTGGTAATGACTTGGTTATGGGATAGGGCGTATGGCTACGGTATATATATCGTTGTTCTATTGCTGATAGGTCTCATCTGCTGGCATATTTATTTACGTTACCAGTCATATATTGAACAGCTTCTTCTCGCTACGCCTTCACCTCTTTATTTTGTTGACATCCGAAGTGGCGAGATCTTGTACGCCAATCGCCAAGCCATGCAGCTGCTTGGTATCCGCCAAATCGGTACTCACTTTCGTTTTCCAACAGTGGAAGCTGAGAATAGTTTTCGTCATTACCTCACTGATCACATCAACTCTCGAACGTTTGAGTATCTCTCGTCCTGGGTTCTTTCTGAATTTGAATCTTTTAAGATCAACTTGGTGGGTCGTAAGATCCACTTTAGAAGTAGAAAGGCTTGGATGATACATGCTTCCCCTTATAAAAGTACCAACGAAGAGATTTCCCAAGAGGTTCGTGATCTCAATGTTGCTCGTACCGCTTTGGATTCTTTATCTGAGTTGGTCTATGTCATCGATCAAAAGGGTGAATTGGTCGCGAGTAATCGTGCGTTTAAAAAGTTTTGGCATGGTCGCCCTGAAGAGGGCACTTTAAGTGTGTCTAGTGGTGCCTTAAAAGGTCGTGTCAGTGAGCGCTCATGGACCACAGACCAAGATGGTAAGGGGTGTCTCCTTGAAACCTATCAAAGTGTCTTGCTCTCGCAAAGTGGGGAAACCATAGGTACGCTCTCGATAAGTCACGATGTGACGGATTGGCATGACATGCAGCAACAACTGCGTGGGGAAATGGAAAAGCGTAAAGATACTGAAGTTGCACTTGCACAACGTGACACCATTTTACAAAACATCTTGGAAGCGAGCCCTGACTCGATTGGTATCTTCAACGAAAATATGGTTTACCAGGCGTGTAATAAGCCATTTGTGGCAGCGTTGGGTATTTCTGAAGTCAGTGACTTAGTGGGTAAACGTCTACAAGACGTAGTACCAAATAGCATTTATATGCGCGTATCAGAGAGTGATCACCAAGTACTTCATCAAGGTAACTCGTTGCGTTACATCGACAAACTGGTTTCAAGTGATGGAGAGTTTACTTGGTATGATGTAGTGAAGTCGCCTTTTAGAGACCCTGCATCGAGTACCAATGGTGTACTGATCATGGCACGTGATATCACAGAACGTTACCTCGCCGAGCAGAAACTTGAAGAAGCCAATTTAGAGCTTGAGCGCCTCAGTTTTATGGATAGTTTAACTCAGGTATCCAATCGACGTCGCTTCGATGAGCAGCTGTCTACATTGTGGCATCATCATGTGCGTGAGAAGTTGCCGTTGACGATCATGCTGTGTGATATCGACTTCTTTAAAGGCTATAACGATTTCTATGGACACCAACAAGGAGACGATGCTTTGATTCAGGTTTCACAAGCCTTTAAGCAGGTGTTGAATCGCTCTTCGGATTGCGTGGCTCGGTACGGTGGTGAAGAGTTTGGCTTTATTCTCCCAAACACAACCACAGAAGGTGCGCTTATGGTCGCTCGTCGAATTCATGATGAAGTGCAAAAACTAGGACTCGCTCATGAGAAGTCTACAGTGTCTGACTCCATCACGGTGAGTATTGGTATTGTCTCTTATATACCAACACCTGATGACGAAATGGAGTCTGCTGTTGCCTTGGCTGACAGTGCGTTGTATCAAGCGAAATCTGATGGTCGAAATCGTTCGATAGTGCATCCATACTCTATTCACTAACTTTATAGAATGGGTAACTTAGTGACTCCGTCTTTTTCTTGTTTAGCATTTATATTACTTGGCTAATATTTATGTGGCTTGGCTAGTATTGATATTGCTTGGTTAGTATTAATATTGGTTGATTAACCTTCGATATTACCGCTAATCTCTTGCTGCGTGTGATGTAGCTAGCTTACCTACTTTCTTCAAACAAGGTAGAATGTTGCTAGTCTTATCGCGTGGAGCGCTAAATGAAACCCATGAAAAATCTTGCCCAGTATTACGTGGATCTGCTCGTAAAATTGGGGATTGTCCGCTTTTCTATCTTACTCGCCCTAGCGCTTGTTGCCCTTGCTGTTGTTGTACAAGTCGGTATCACCCTCGCACTCAAAGGTAATGTTGATGATATCGACATTGTCCGTTCGGTTTTCTTCGGTTTAGTGATCACACCTTGGGCGGTCTATTTTCTCTCAGTCGTGGTCGATCAACTGGAAGAGTCTCGCCAAAGGTTGGCTAAATTGGTCTCTAAGCTGGGTGACATGCGAGAGCGAGATCAAGAACTCAACAATAAACTGCAACTCAATATCGAAAAGCTCAACCAAGAAATTGAAGATCGTGAAAAAGCCGAAGAAGCGCGTGCAGAAGCAATGCATGATCTTGAGAACGAAGTGTTTCAGCGTGAGCGAACTCAGCTTGAATTAGCAGAACGTACGGCGCTGTTGCGTTCGTTTATCGATGCCTCGCCTGACCTCATTTATTATCGCAATGAAGATGGTGTGTTTTCAGGTTGCAACCGAGCGGTTGAAGAACTCACGGGCAAAACAGAAAAAGAGCTAGTTGGTTTGACGCCTTGGGATGTCTACAGCAAAGAGGTAGCCCAGCAAGTTGTTGAAACCGATAAGAAAGTCTTTGCTGACAACCAAGCTTTGACCTATGACCAATGGCTTGAATACCCCGATGGACGTAAGAGTTACTTCGAGCTGCGTAAGGTGCCTTTCTACAGTAAAGATGGTCGCCACCTTGGCTTGGTTGGTTTTGGTCGTGATATTACCGAGCGTAAAGAGCACCAAGAATCACTAGAGAAAGCCAGTCGCGATAAGACCACCTTTATCTCAACCATTAGCCACGAGTTAAGAACACCGCTCAATGGCATCATCGGCTTGAGCCGCATGTTATTGGATAGCCAGCTGACGACCGAGCAGCGTAAGCAGATGCAAACCATCAAGGTGAGTGCGGTGACACTGGGTAATATCTTTAACGATATTATCGACATGGATAAGTTCGACCGCCGTAAGCTTGAGCTATTCCCAACCCCTATCAATTTTGAAGATTTCGTTGTTGAGATCGAAAGCATTTCTGCGTTAATGGCAGAGCAGAAAGGGTTGAGGTTTGATCTAGAAAGATTGTCCGATCTCCCATCTGCAGTTGAGGTGGATGGTACTCGTCTTAGACAGGTATTGTGGAACCTTGTAAGCAACGCGATGAAGTTCACCAAAGATGGTGGTGTCGTGATGACGGTCAGCGCTGAAATTGATGGCGACTTTGCCAACATCACGATGGAAGTAGAAGATACCGGGATTGGTATCCCTGAAAGCGAAATCGAGAAGATCTTCGCGATGTACTATCAGGTAAAGTCGGGAACAGACAATTTACACGCTGTCGGTACCGGAATTGGTCTTGCTGTATCTCAACAGCTGATCAATATGATGGATGGTCACATTGAAGTCACCAGTGAAGAGGGGTTTGGTAGTACCTTTACGATTTCGATTCGAGTTCCAGTTAATCACGATACTCAGGCTTTGATCAAAACGCCAAGAAAGCAGTCCAACCTTAAGATTTTCATGGTCGAAGACATTGAGCTCAATATCACAGTAGCTCGTTCTTTACTTGAAAGCCTAGGGCATGAAGTGACAGTCGTAATGACGGGTAAAGAGGCACAAATCGTTTTCAACCCGAAAGATTATGACTTGGTATTACTGGATATCCAGTTACCAGATATGACTGGTTTCGACATTGCCCAATACTACCGCGAGAAATATAGCCAATTGCCGCCTTTGGTGGCATTAACCGCGAATGTATTAAACAATAAGCAAGAGTATTTCCAGAAAGGCATGGATGAAGCGATCAGTAAACCACTGTCGGTTCGTGCAATCCAGGATGTCATCAGCGAGTTGATTGAGGATGCCCCAGAGGTTATTGAGAAAGCCGAGGGCATTGATACAGTAAAGGATGTTGAAAAAGTAGCAGGTGTTGAGAAAGTAACAGCGAGTAAGCCGGCTCTTTCAACGATTGATACCACTTTGCTTGATATTGATATGCTAGAGTCTTATGTTGACATTGTCGGGTCGAAACCTGTTTTGGATAGTATCGTGATGTTTGAAGATATGATGCCGGAATATATGGAAATATTGAATTCCAATATGGTTGCGAAAGATCAAGACAGTATCGTTTCTGAGGCACACAAGATTAAAGGTGCAGCAGGTTCCATTGGCCTGAAACGCATACAGCAAGTTGCTCAGAAAGCTCAATCTCCAGATATGCCTGCGTGGTGGGAGAACATTTCAGATTGGGTTGATGAAATAAATAACGAATACCAAAATGATATTGAAGTCTTAAAGAGTTGGTTAAATCAAAGGTAGAAGAATGATGAAAAAATTAGCATTTACCGCATGTGTAGTAGCATTAGCGGGTTGTTCTGCGCCACAAGTAGAATGGCAGCAAGATAATCAAGTCGAAGTATCTGCAGCGACAGTCACAATGAAAAGCAACCTGTGGCACAACAAAATGCCTACGATTGGGGAGGCTCAAGATAAGACTTTGCATGGTGCTATCTACCTAGAGTCTGACTCACAATTACCAGCAACACTTGCGGTTGAGAGTGTGACGGTTAAACAGGGTGCAGATACCTTGTTGGTAACTGCTGACGATCTAGATTTAAGAACACATAGTGAAACGCAGTGGGAAGTCGCTTTTGTATGGCAGTTAGAGATCGACAGTGATAAGCCTGTTGATGTTGCGATTGAACTCAAAGATGGCGAAACCGTGAAGTGGTTAGTCGAGAAAGACGTGAAGGTAGATACGGTTTACTAAAACCTTAGCGAACAATGAACAATGAACAATGAACAATAAAAAAGGGAGAATGCGTTGGCATTCTCCCTTTTTAATAACGATTGTTCACGCTTCGATTGCTAGAAGTACTAACTGTTTATAAGTACTAACTGGTTAGAGTGCTATCGGTTTAGAAGTGCTAATCGACGGCAAGAACTAAACGGCCAGAAGCGCGAATCGAATTAGTCTTCTAGGTCACCACAAAAGCGGTAGCCTTCACCGTGAATCGTCGCGATGATTTCTGGTGTACCAGAAACAGATTCAAAGTGCTTACGAATACGACGGATTGTTACGTCTACAGTACGATCGTGTGGCTTAAGCTCACGGCCAGTCATCTTCTTAAGAAGGTCTGCACGTGTTTGGATCTTACCTGGGTTCTCACAGAAGTGAAGTAGAGCACGGAACTCTGAACGAGGTAGCTTGTAGCCTTCGCCATCTGGGCTAACCAGAGAACGACTGTTGATATCTAGTACCCAACCATTGAACTCGTACTTCTCAACGCTACGCTTTTCTTCTTGAACAGAGCTTGTGCTCATTGAACGGTTAAGAAGGTTACGTGCACGGATAGTCAGCTCACGAGGGTTGAAAGGCTTAGTGATGTAGTCATCAGCGCCGATTTCTAGGCCAAGGATCTTATCAACTTCATTATCACGACCAGTTAAGAACATAAGCGCTACATTTGCTTGCTCACGTAGTTCACGCGCAAGTAGTAGGCCATTCTTACCTGGAAGGTTGATGTCCATAATTACAAGGTTAACTTGGTTATCAGATAGCACTTGGTGCATCTCTTCACCGTCGCTAGCCTCAAAAACAGCATATCCCTCTGCTTCAAAAATACTCTTTAGAGTGTTACGAGTTACTTGCTCATCTTCAACGATAAGAATCTGCGGGGTTTGCATTTGGCGGTACCTAAATTTGTGACGAAACTGTGCTAATAGAATAAATTCTAGGCAAAACATAACATACAGGTAATGTATTTTTGATGATAACTTAAAGTTTTCAAAAAAACACTTACTTCCAGCTATCTGCCTTCCTTGAAGTATTGCCCAATAACGTAGATCCAGTACGCCTTTCAATCATTCTTTTAGTGATTTAAGAGGATTCTATAATGTTAACAGCATGCTAACAACGCGAGAATGTTAATTCCATTCACTTTGTTGATTTACATCAATTGCCGTATCGCAACAAACTTTAATAGTATGGCTACAACTTAACCAATGTTATGGTGACTATTTAGCACCAAAATAAGAATGATTATTCGAGATATTTCGCACATCTTGCTTGCTAAAGACCGGACTATGAACCAAGGAAGCTGAAAGCTATCCTTAGAGTCTAGTAGATAAATATGCTCAATCAACTTTTATTTCGTATTAAATTGGGCATAGAGCAATGAAAACAAAGGATTAATTTTAATAATATATAAAAGCATAGAGGCTCACCTGACTTAATAGGTTTGCCTTACTCACGGAGGATATATGCACGATATAACACCTGACTTATGTGATGAGTTTGAAAGCAAAGTCACGCTACTGAATATGCCATTACAGTACTTCGGCCAGCGTGGTGCGTTCTGGGGAAAAATTGTAACAGTTCGTTGTTATCACGATAATTCCAAGGTTCGTGAGGTTTTAGAGACCGATGGCTGCGGCAAAGTACTCGTTGTAGACGGTAATGGCTCGTGTCAAAAAGCGTTACTTGGCGACCAATTGGCTATTCTAGCCATCGAAAATGGTTGGGAAGGCGTCATTGTGAATGGTGCGGTGCGTGATGTTGCGATGATGGCGCAGATGGATCTTGGTATTCAAGCTCTCGGAGCCTCTCCATTTAAAACCGAGAAGCACGGTGTTGGGCAAGTGAATGTGACGCTCTCTATACACAATCAACTGATTCAGCCCGGTGATTACATTTATGCCGATTGGAATGGTGTGTTAATTTCAACGGAATTGTTGATTGAATCTTAACGGGCTCATCAATAAAGAAGTGGGATAGATTAGAAGCGAAACCCTAATCCTACCTCAACACCTTGTTGCCACTCTTCATAATCAAGGGTGGCATGCATATCTAGATTGTCGGTTAGCTGCACGCGGCTGGAAAGCTCTGCGGCTACCGATTTATCACTGTCTTCTGTTTCATTGTTATAGGTGTGTAGAGAGCTGTTGAAAGAGACTCTTTCGGAAAACTGATAACTAACACCACTCAAGAATCCACTCTCATATTTCAGTGCAGCAGTGTTGATTCGTGTACCGACATAAAGATCCACATCAGAAAACAAGCTATAAGAATAACCACTGTCTACTGTCCAAGTATCAAAGCTTTCACTCGATGCACTTTGCGTGGAGATAAAAAACTTATGGGCAGAGCTATCGATTTGACTGGGGAGCAAAGGCAAACTGCTCAGTAGCGGTAAACTGTTCGCTGAACAAACGACAGGCATAGCAAAGACTAAAAGAATAAGTAATCTCTTCATTTCCCACTCCTGATGTCATTATTATTGTTTTTCGAACGTTATTGTTTAATTAAAGCACAGGACTTGTATGTTCGCTGTACTATCGATAGAGCATTTTGTTATGACTATATATGCAACTGATTACTTCTGTTTGTTTGATGAGTTAATCCAGTCTCTGAATGGCAGGTTGATGCAGGGTGTTTTATCTCTTAAATGAAGGTTTGCTCTGAAAAACGGTGTGAATGTAAAAAAAACGCAACTTTTCATTGACGCATAGTAGTAAAAATTGATACACGTAGAGTAAAGCACAAGCAGAGAATTTGATATGCAGCATGTAAGCCACCTAGTAATGACCACCACCATTATTATTACCGACATTCACATTGTTGGGGCAGGCTGCTAAGTAACGGATTTTAAAAAAAAGGCCTGTATCCAACAAGATACAGGCCTTTTTTTGTACCATTTTTATGACTTATGGAGAAAGGGATGCGCGTTTTAAAGTTTGGAGGTTCATCATTAGCTGATGCAGATCGTTTTTTACGAGCGGCTGATATCATCGCTAATAATGCCCAGCAAGAAGAGCTAGCCGTTGTACTATCGGCTCCAGGAAAAACAACCAATAAGCTGGTTGCTGTTATTGAAGCAGCACTAAAAAATGGTGAAGCAGACGTACAGATCACCGAGATCGAATCATCATTCGCTGCATTGTTTGCAGAGATTCAAGCGGTATTGCCGTCAGTAGATGGCTCTGCGTTTCAAGAGCAAGTCGATACCTCTCTTGCTCAACTTAAGCAGTTCGTGAATGGTATTAACCTACTGGGCATGTGCCCGAATCACGTAAATGCTCGTATCATTAGTAAAGGTGAGCGAGTTTCAATCCAGCTAATGAAAGCGGTGCTGGAAGCGAAAGGCCAACCAGCAAGCCTGATTGACCCTGTGGAATACCTCTATGCTCAAGGTGATCATCTTGAAGCTATGGTGGATGTGGATGTTTCAACTCAGAACTTCCGCCAATCACCGCTTCCTAAAGGTCACGTAAATATCATGCCGGGCTTTACTGCTGGTAATGAAAAAGGCGAGCTAGTAACGCTTGGCCGTAACGGCTCTGACTACTCAGCTGCAGTTCTAGCGGCATGTCTACGTGCTGATTGCTGTGAGATTTGGACTGACGTCGATGGTGTTTACAACTGTGACCCACGCTTAGTAGATGATGCCCGTCTTCTTAAATCACTTAGCTACCAAGAAGCGATGGAGCTTTCTTACTTCGGTGCTTCAGTTCTACACCCGAAAACTATCGCACCTATCGCACAATTCCATATTCCATGTCTGATCAAAAACAGCTTCAACCCACAGGGAGCAGGCACTTTGATTGGCCAAGACACTGGCGAAGATAACCTGGCGATCAAAGGTATCACTACGCTAAGTGACCTAACGATGGTTAACGTATCAGGCCCAGGTATGAAGGGCATGGTAGGCATGGCGAGTCGTGTATTCGGCGCGATGTCTTCTGCAGGCGTTTCTATTGTCCTTATTACTCAATCTTCTTCTGAGTACAGCATCAGCTTCTGTATTGAATCGGCTGACAAAGTGAAAGCGAAGCAAGTGTTATCAGATGCGTTTGAACTCGAACTTAAAGATGGCCTATTAGAGCCAGTTGAGTTCATGGATGATGTTGCGATTGTGACGCTGGTGGGTGACGGTATGCGTACTTCACGTGGTGTCGCTTCTCAGTTCTTCTCTTCTTTAGCGGAAGTGAACGTTAACATCGTCGCTATTGCTCAAGGCTCTTCAGAGCGCGCTATCTCTGCGGTTATCCCGGAAGATAAAATCTCAGAAGCAATCAAAGCGTGTCACGAAAACCTATTTAACTCTAAGCACTTCCTTGACGTCTTCGTTGTCGGTGTTGGCGGTGTTGGTGGTGAGCTTGTTGACCAGATCCAACGTCAACAAGGCAAACTGGCTGAAAAAGGCATCGTGATTCGCGTATGTGGTTTAGCAAACAGCAAAGGCTTGCTGCTAGACAGCGATGGTCTACCGCTAGAACAGTGGCGTGATCGTATGTCGAGTGCGACAGAAGAGTTTAGCCTAGCGCGTTTAGCTGCACTTGTTCAACGTAACCACATCATCAACCCTGTGTTGGTTGATTGTACGTCTAGCGAAGGTATTGCGGGGCAATACGCTGATTTTCTAGCGGCTGGTTTCCATGTTGTAACACCAAACAAAAAAGCCAACACGGCAAGCATGGCTTACTACCATCAGCTTCGTGAAGTGGCACGTAACTCTCGTCGTAAGTTGATGTACGAGACAACAGTAGGCGCAGGTCTACCGGTAATCGAAAACCTACAGAACCTAATTTCTGCGGGTGATGAGCTTGAGAAGTTCAACGGCATTCTTTCTGGTTCACTGTCTTACATCTTCGGTAAGCTTGATGAGGGTATGACACTCAGCCAAGCAACCAACATTGCTAAAGATAACGGCTTCACTGAGCCGGATCCTCGTGATGATCTGTCTGGTATGGACGTTGCGCGTAAGCTGCTTATTCTTGCTCGTGAAGCGGGTATGGCACTTGAGCTTGAAGATGTTGAAGTTGACCAAGCATTGCCACCGGGTTTTGATGACTCAGGTACAGTTGACGAGTTCATGGCTCGCTTGCCAGAAGCGGATGCATACTTCAAAGAGCAGTCAGCTATCGCAGCAGAAGAAGGCAAAGTACTTCGTTATGTGGGTGAGATCGCTGAAGGTAAATGTAAGGTTCGTATCGCAGCTGTTGATGGCGATGACCCAATGTTTAAGATTAAAGATGGCGAGAACGCTCTGGCATTCTACAGCCGTTACTACCAGCCAATCCCACTCGTTCTGCGTGGCTACGGTGCAGGTACTGAAGTTACAGCAGCAGGCGTATTCTCTGATGTGATGCGTACTCTTGGTTGGAAATTAGGAGTTTAGGAATGAGTTCAAGTGATATGGATGTTGTTGTTTATGCTCCTGCATCAATCGGCAATGTCAGTGTAGGGTTTGATGTGCTGGGGGCCGCTGTGTCTCCAGTGGATGGCACATTGCTTGGTGACCGAGTAATGGTTAAAGCCGGTGATGAACCATTCTCGCTAAAAACAGCAGGCAGCTTTGTTTCTAAGCTGCCAACTGAAACCAAAGAAAATATTGTCTATGACTGCTGGGTTGTGTTCTCTCGCGAGTTAGATAAGAAAGGTATCTCAGTTAAGTCTTTAGAGATGACACTAGAGAAGAACATGCCTATCGGTTCTGGTTTAGGGTCGAGTGCATGTTCAATTGTCGCAGCACTAGATGCTTTGAACCGTTTTCATGGTCAACCGTTGAATGAAACTGAACTGCTTGCTCTTATGGGTGAAATGGAAGGTAAGATTTCAGGTGGCATACATTACGATAACGTAGCGCCATGTTACCTTGGTGGTGTGCAATTAATGTTGGAAGAGCTTGGCATTATTAGCCAAGAGGTTCCATGTTTTGACGATTGGTATTGGGTAATGGCGTACCCGGGCATCAAGGTTTCAACGGCTGAAGCGCGAGAGATCTTGCCTTCTCAGTATCGCCGTCAAGATGTGATTGCCCATGGTCGTCATTTAGCGGGCTTTATTCATGCTTGTCACTCTGGTCAGCCGGAGCTAGCCGCTAAGATGATCAAAGACGTGATTGCTGAACCATATCGTGAGAAACTGCTTCCAGGGTTTGCTGATGCACGCAAATATGCAACGTCAGCAGGAGCATTAGCTACTGGAATTTCTGGTAGTGGCCCTACGCTATTTAGCATTTGCAAAGAACAAGATGTCGCCGAGCGTGTTGCACGCTGGTTAGAACAAAACTACGTACAAAATGAAGAAGGATTCGTCCACGTTTGTCGCTTAGATAAACAAGGTTCGATCGTTACAGGAAGTGAGTTATGAAGCTGTACAACATCAAAGAAAACGATGAGCAAGTCTCTTTTGGCCAAGCCGTTCGTCAAGGTCTAGGTCGTAATCAAGGTCTATTTTTCCCATCAGAGCTGCCTAAGTTCGATGACATCGATGCACTACTTGCAGAGGACTTTGTCCCTCGTAGTTCAAAGATTCTTTCTGCTCTAATTGGTGATGAGTTACCAAAAGAACAGATTGATCAACTAGTGGATGCGGCATTCCAATTCCCAGCACCGATCAACCAAGTGAAAGACGGTGTTTACGCACTTGAACTGTTTCACGGTCCAACGTTAGCATTTAAAGATTTCGGTGGCCGTTTTATGGCTCAATCTTTGGCTGCGGTTTCTGATGGCGGTCAAATCACAATCTTAACGGCAACATCGGGTGATACTGGCGCTGCGGTTGCACACGCATTCTACGGCATGGAAAACATCAATGTTGTTATCCTGTACCCGAAAGGCAAGATCAGCCCACTGCAAGAAAAGCTATTCTGTACGTTAGGTAAGAACATCCATACTGTCGCGATTGATGGCGATTTTGATGCGTGTCAGGCATTAGTAAAAGACGCGTTTGACGACGCTGAATTGCGTAAAGAAATTGGCTTAAACTCAGCAAACTCAATCAACATCAGCCGTTTGATGGCTCAGATCTGTTACTACTTTGAGGCGGCTTCTCAGCTAACCAAAGAGCAACGTGAAAATCTGGTTATCTCTGTACCAAGTGGTAACTTTGGTAACCTAACTGCGGGTCTATTAGCGAAAGCGCTAGGCTTACCGGTTAAACGCTTCATTGCAGCAACCAACGAAAACGACACGGTTCCCCGTTACCTAGAAACAGGTCAATGGGATCCAAAACCAACGGTTGCGACAACATCGAACGCGATGGACGTGAGCCAACCAAACAACTGGCCACGTATCGAAGAGCTTTGCCAACTGAAAGGTTGGGGACTGGATACTTTGGGTAAAGGTAAAGTATCTGATGAGCAGAGTGCTGAATCAGTACGTGATCTAAAAGCTCAAGGTTACCTGTGTGAACCTCATGGTGCGATTGCTTACCGTCTATTGGAAGAGCAACTGCAAGAGAGCGAGACAGGCCTTTTCTTATGTACGGCACACCCTGCGAAATTCAAAGAAGTGGTTGATGACATCTTAGGTACTGACATTGAACTTCCTGGTCCGCTAGCAAAACACGCGGTGATGGAGTTGTTGTCTGAAGATCTAGATAACGATTTTGAAGTGCTAAAAGCAGTGCTTCGTCGAGTTCAACCGTAACCTATATCGGTATTGTTGAACAAATAAAAACGGCGCTCAATGAGCGCCGTTTTTGTATTCTAATTCAAGCTCTAAAAATTATAGAGACTCAGTGAACGTACGTGCGATAACGTCACGTTGCTGTTCAGTAGTTAGAGAGTTGAAACGTACAGCGTAACCCGATACACGGATAGTTAGCTGTGGGTAGTTCTCTGGGTGAGCAACAGCATCTTCTAGCGTTTCACGCTTAAGAACGTTAACGTTTAGGTGTTGACCACCTTCGATGCGTGGTGCTGCTTCGATAGCAACTTCACGGCTTTCGTACTCGCCTAGGTCTGCAGCTGAGATAACTTGGTCAGCTTCGAAACCTGAAGTAGCAACAACACAACGAGCTTCATTCTTCTCGCTATCTAGTAGCCAGATTGAGTTTAGTAGGTCATCGTTTGCTGCTTTAGTAATTTGAATACCTTGGATCATAACTATCTCCTAGTCCACTTTATGTGGTTTGATTATGGTGTTAACTTTCGAATTTTATTGAGCTGAGTAATGTATACCTAGTTTGTGGTAGTTTAATATTGATTTAAGTCAAAAAACAACCAAAAACCTCATTTTTTTCAAGGTGATTACTTTGAGTTAAATCAATAAAACCTTTGAAAACAAAGTAATTACAAAATATTTTAAAGTATAAAAAATATTTAACAGTGGCATTTGTTGTAAATTTACTACATTTGTTGTGTTTTTATTGACCTGTAAGTGATACGACCCTTTAATTATTAAGCATCCTGAAAGTGTAAAGTGATTTAATGACAAACAATAATTCATCTTCAAAACCTGAAACTAATATTAAGTTTATTGGTGCGCATGTGTCTGCTGCGGGCGGTGTTGATCAGGCGCCAATGCGCGCAAGAGAGATTGGCGCCAATGCTTTTGCACTGTTCACCAAAAACCAAAGACAGTGGGCAGCAAAGCCGCTAGAAGCCAAAACCATCAGCGCCTTTAAAGCCAACTGTAAAATGTTAGGTTTTAGCGCTGAGCACATCCTTCCTCATGACTCCTACCTTATTAACCTAGGAGCACCAGAAGAAGAGAAGCTAGAGAAATCACGTGCGGCTTTTATTGATGAAATGGAGCGTTGTAACCAACTAGGACTCACGCTTTTGAATTTTCATCCTGGGAGTCATTTGAAGAAAATCTCAGAAAGCGAATGTTTGGCCAAGATCGCCGAGTCTATCAATTTGGCTCATCAAGCGGTGCCTGATGTGATTGCGGTGATTGAGAATACCTCAGGGCAGGGGACGAACCTTGGCTGGAAGTTTGAGCAACTAGCAGAGATCATCGACCAAGTAGAAGATAAATCACGCGTTGGTGTGTGTTTAGACACTTGCCATACTTTTACAGCCGGTTATGACCTACGAACAAAAGAAGCATGTGATCATACTTTTGCTGAGTTCGACCGCATCGTGGGTATGCACTATCTAAGAGCAATGCACATCAATGATTCAAAAGCTGAGTTTGCAAGCCGTGTAGATCGACACCATTCTTTAGGAAAAGGCGAAATAGGCTGGGATTGTTTTGAGTATATAGCCTCTGATTCTCGCTTTAATGGTATCCCTCTCATTTTAGAAACCATTGATTCGACTATCTGGAAAGAGGAAATTCAACAACTTAGGATGTTCCATCGCTCAGCAACGCTAGCGAGCGAAGACGCGTAATAATAGAGGGAATAATTAATTTCCTTCTACTCCTAAAAATTGGCACCTTTCTTTCATAGTATTAAAGTGAATATGTAGTTCACGATGTCTTAGAGGAGGTGCCTTTATGTATTCAATCACCCAAACTTCAACTGTTGCTGTCGCACGCCGTTTACCAACACCAAACCGTCACGTGCATAACCACGGGCACCACCGTACACAGCAGAAAAGTGGCTAATCGAGATAAACACAACTTGAACTGATTATTATGATTCATCAACAAGTGAACCCTACACATCATGTTTATTGATAGCTGTATGAGGTATAACTAGAGCCTTATTTAGGACAGTTAGCCGATACAGCTATTTTTTTGTCTGGCGAAAGCCGCTAGAAACCTTGATGATTGGGAAGTAAAACGATGAGCGCACCAAAGACTTGGGAATCCATTATTAATGATGAACGTGACAAAGAGTACTTTCAGAGTGTCCTCGCGTTTGTTGAACAGCAACGAAATAGTGGGAAAACCGTCTACCCTCCTCAAGAGCTGGTGTTCAGTGCCTTCGATATGACGCCTTTCGAGTCCGTACGCGTGGTTATCCTAGGGCAAGATCCTTATCACGGCGCTAACCAAGCTCATGGCTTAGCTTTTTCTGTACTGCCAGGTGTAAAAATCCCTCCTTCTCTACGTAATATGTACAAAGAGCTTGCGCAAGATATAGAGGGCTTTGAGATCCCGAGTCATGGCTACCTCGACACTTGGGCATCTCAAGGGGTGTTAATGTTGAATACGGTACTGACAGTAGAAGAGGCAAAAGCACACTCACATGCTAAGTGTGGTTGGGAAACCTTTACCGATGCCATTATTGCAGAGCTCAATCAGCGCTCTGAACCGATCATCTTCTTGTTGTGGGGCGCACACGCCCAGAAGAAAGGCCAAGCGATTGATGCAGACAAGCACCATGTGTTGGTTGCACCTCATCCATCACCATTATCAGCACGCCGTGGTTTCTTCGGTTGTCAGCATTTTTCGATGACCAACGAGCTACTCTCTTCTATTAATCAACAGCCTATCGATTGGACATTACCACTGGCACTGTAGATTGATGGTTTTCTGAGCAGGGTCAAACCACAAATTGCTATCTTCATATACACTTGTAAATAGTAGGTGTAATGGAGTGCAATACTATGATGATTGAAAGGATAAGACGAGAGCATGGCTATATGGCTCGTTTGCTCGCGATACTCAACAATAAGTTAGAGCTTCTAAAACAAGAGCGAGAAATAAACTATAGCCTGATCGCAGAGGTGGTTCATTATCTGATGAACCATTCAGACAAGGTGCATCACCCGAAAGAAGATGTTATTTATCGTTACTACCTAAAGCAATATGGCAGTGATCAAGTCATTGAAGACTTGGAACTGGAGCATCAATTGCTTTCCGAGAAAACGGCGGACTTTTTAGGTGTGGTCGATATGATCCTTCAAGATGCGGTCGTTCCTCAACAAGTATTTATTGAGCAGCTTGAAGCTTTTGTTAAAGCTCAACGAAAACACATGGAATATGAAGAGAAGCATGTGTTACCAATGATTGTTGAGTCGTTCACAGTTAAAGATTGGCAAGAGGTGGAGTCTCAATGGCTTCAACCTGAAGACGACCCTGTCTTTGGAGAGACAATTGCTGATGAGTACCGCCAACTCGCGGCTCGTGTTCGACAAAATGAACAAGAGTGCGTTTAGCCAGTTGTCATGTTGAAGCGTGACTATTTTAGATGCTCTCTATTTTAGAGGGCTAGTTCCCAAATGACGCTTTGAGCGGATTAAATACCTCGTAAAATAAAAAAGGCACCTATACAGGTGCTTTTTGCTATCTGATTTCTTATCGTGCTGATTAAAGCTTTATATCGTCAAGGCTAAAATCGAGACCTAGGTTCATCTCTCTAAGCTCTTTCTCAAGCTGTCTACGATCATTGATTGCCTCAATTTCACGCCATTTACGTTTGAGTGGTTTAGAGCGTGTTTTTTGAGTGGTACGAGGCATTTCTAGTTCTGATAATTCATCGAATTGAAAGCTATCCATAAGCATATCTCCTTCCGTGGGATTCGTTCTTACGAACCATTAAATATCATATTTAAGTTCACAATAACCTTGATTTGTTTCTCATTCGTTTCAAATATATGAAGTTTTTGTTCTGTTTTATTATGCATGCTCACACATTTCGGGGATTTTTGTGTACAAAAAATAAGCAAACAAACTTAAGTAAACGATTAAATTAGGGGGGATTGAATGTTAATTCATTGTGCAAATGGAATAGCATTTTGACTACAGTGCATTTAAGTGCGCATTGTGCCGTGTAGTATAGGGATCTCATTACCCTAGAAAAAAACACAGATCTTCACTATACCTTGTAAAACCTAGGCTGACGTCATTTTTACGGGATGGTGTTTTTGTTTTTATAGTGCCTTAGTTTTTGTTGATATTATGTCCTGACAATGTGACTTTTATTAGGCGCTATTGTTGAAAGTTGTGTTAACAAAAGGTGTATTATTAGTGAAATGTCATTTTAATATGTGTTTATTTTCATATTGATTTTTAGGCCGTCTCGCTGCATTATCCGCCCGTCAAAAAATACACCGATACGTAAAATGGATGCATGAAGCGACATTTACAATCTAGATCGCAACAAATAAATATAAATCTAATGCCGACACAACTATTGACACTGGCATAGGTGATCTAGAGGAAGGCTAGGAAGCAAGATCGGTGCTTAAACTCAATTACGAGGTTCACGTGACAGACTTAATCAATTTGATGAACGATCTCCTTTGGGGATCTATCTTAGTTTACTTACTCGTTGGTGTGGGTATCTACTTCACTGTACGACTAGGTTTCATTCAATTCCGCCATTTCGGCCACATGTTTTCTGTTCTTAGAAACAGCCGTAAAGCAGACAGTGCAGGTATCTCCTCTTTCCAAGCACTTTGTACTAGTCTAGCAGCACGTGTCGGTACGGGTAACATGGCTGGTGTTGCTGTAGCACTAACCGCTGGTGGCCCTGGCGCTATCTTCTGGATGTGGCTAATTGCCATGCTAGGTATGGCAACATCGTTTGCAGAAAGCACACTGGCACAGCTATACAAAACGCGTGATAACGACGGTAACTACCGCGGTGGCCCTGCATACTACATGGAGAAAGGCCTAGGTATGCGTTGGATGGGGGTTCTATTCTCTATCTTCCTAATCATTGCATTCGGTCTTGTATTCAACGCGGTTCAAGCGAACGCGATTGCAAGCGCAATGAACACGGCATTCGACTTTGAGCGCAGCTACGTTGGTGTTGGTATCGTAATTATCTCTGCATTCGTTATCTTCGGTGGTATCCGTAAGATTGCTCGCACTGCAGAAATCATTGTTCCAATTATGGCACTGGCTTACTTAGCTATCGCTATCTACGTAATGCTAATGAACATTGAGAAAGTGCCTGAAGTTCTGGCTCTTATCTTCAAGAGTGCATTCGGTCTGCAAGAAGCAGCAGCGGGTGGCCTAGGTTACGCAATCGCACAAGCGATGATTAACGGCATCAAACGTGGTTTGTTCTCGAACGAAGCGGGTATGGGTTCTGCGCCAAACGCAGCAGCTTCTGCTACGCCTTACCCACCACACCCAGCATCACAAGGTTATGTGCAAATGCTAGGTGTGTTCATGGACACAATTGTTATCTGTTCTGCAACAGTAGCAATCATCTTGATGTCTGGTGAATATGTACCACACGGTGAAGTAACGGGTATCGAACTCACGCAACGTGCACTAACAGCACAAGTCGGCGAATGGGGTGGTATCTTTGTAGCGGTAGCGATTTTCTTCTTCGCTTTCACTTCAATCATTGCAAACTACTCGTACGCAGAAACAAACCTTATCTTCTTAGAGCACAACAACAAGAAGGGCCTAGTGCTGTTCCGTATCGTTGTACTGGGTATGGTTATGTTCGGTTCTCTCGCGACACTGCCAACGGTATGGGCATTAGCTGACGTATCGATGGGCCTAATGGCGATTGTGAACTTGGTAGCGATCATCTTGCTGTCGGGTATCGTGATTAAGCTAGCGAAAGACTACAACCGTCAATTAGACGCGGGTAAAGTACCCACGTTCGATGCGGATGATTTCCCAGAGCTTAAGGCTCAATTGGAAGATGGTATTTGGGTTAACAACAAGAAGAAGTAATCTTGTTGGAGTGATTCATCACTCATCCTAAAATCATTAGAAAGGCTAAGGTTTCGACCTTAGCCTTTTTCTTTGCCTGCGATATTTTCTTTATTATCGATTCTTCTTTGTAAGCGACTTACAGCTAGATCTGTCTATCAAAGTAATAGGAAGAGTCATAAAGACAAGTTGATGTTTTTTCTATACTCTAGCTGCATCCAGTTAGATAACCGATTAGGGTAAAGTTATGTTAGTTGTCGTTTCTCCAGCCAAGACATTAGATTACGAATCACCATTAGCGACTGAGCGCTTCAGCCAGCCAGAGTTTGTTGAGCACTCTGCAGAGCTTATTGAAGTGTGTCGTAAGCTGACACCTGCTGATGTATCAGCATTGATGAAGGTAAGCGATAAGATTGCTGGGCTGAACGTAGCGCGCTTTGAGCAATGGAGTGAGACCTTTACCCAAGAGAATGCTCGCCAAGCTATTTTGGCGTTCAAAGGTGACGTCTACACAGGCTTAGATGCTGAAACATTGTCGGACGATGATTTTGACTACGCACAGAATCACCTGCGCATGCTTTCTGGGTTATATGGCTTGCTTAAGCCGTTAGATCTGATGCAGCCATACCGCCTAGAGATGGGTACACGTTTGGCCAATGCTCGTGGTACTAACTTGTACCAGTTCTGGGGTAACATCATCACAGATAAGCTGAATGAAGCGCTGAATGCTCAAGGCGACAATGTGTTGATTAACCTAGCATCGAACGAATACTTTAAAGCGGTGAAGCCGAAGAGCCTTGATGGTCAAATCATCACGCCAGTTTTTAAAGACTGCAAGAATGGCCAGTACAAGGTGATCAGTTTTTACGCCAAGAAAGCGCGTGGCATGATGGCTCGCTACATCATTGAGAACAAAATCGATTCAGTGGAAGCACTGACCAAGTTTGATACGGCGGGTTACTACTTCGTTGAAGAAGAGTCGAACGTGAAAGAGTTAGTCTTCAAGCGTGAAGAGCAAAACTAATAGCTCTTGGTTAATTAGTCACTCTTGGTTAACGAGTTACTTCGGCTTTAGCCTGTAATTAAAATTAGAGACGAGTTATTTAGCCTGATAACAGGCCAGACAATAATAAGCCAGACAAAGAAAAGCCCCATGCAGATAACTGCATGGGGCTTTTTATTGAATCATTGAAAGGCGGTTCGATTACTTGTTCTTAACGGCTTTCTTTTTCTTAGCGATTTTCTTTTTCTTAGCAATTTTTTGCTTAGCCACCGCTTTCTTGTCTTCTTTCTTCGGTTTTTTCTTCTTTGTTACCGCGGCTTTCTTATGCGTTGGGCGCATGCCTTCGATGAAGCGCTCTTTGATCGCATCTTCAGTGTAACGAGCCACACGTTCAATCATTAGTTGATCGTGCGCTTCAATGATAGAAACCGCGTTACCTTTCTTACCTGCACGAGCCGTACGGCCGATGCGGTGTAGGTATACATCTGCTGTACGCGGCATGTCGTAGTTAATAACGTGGCTTACATCTGGAAGGTCGATACCACGAGCTGCGACGTCAGTTGCCAGCAGTACGTTGATAGAACCATCGCGGAAACGAGAAATCGCGTTGTTACGACGATCTTGAGGCATTTCACCTTGGATCCATACACACGGGATCTGTGCACTTTCTAATTGAGCTCGTAGGTCACCTAGGCGGTCACGAGTCTTCAAGAAGATGATGCTGCGTTCAGCTTGCTCTGTGATGATATGTTTTAGGATATCAAGCTTGTGCTTAGCTGAATCGGCACGGTGATACCATTGAGTGATCTTCTTACGTTCACGCAATGACGATTTTGCATCGATCTCTGCTGGGTTTTTCAGAAGGTCTTCAGTGAAACCTTCAATACCTTTACCTTCTAGCGTTGCTGAGAAAAGTAAAGTTTGTTTACGCCAGCGACACTCTGCAGACAGACGGTCAACAACAGGACCAAAGCCCATGTCTAGCATACGGTCAGCTTCATCGAGAACCAGCCATTCAATCGCACGGCAGTCAAAACGCTCGCCTTCAATGTATTCCATCAGACGACCAGGTGTTGCGACTACGATATCTTGAGTCGTGCTTAAGATATCTGCGTGCTCTTGGTACATCACACCGCCCGTGATCGTAAAGATATTTAGGCTGGTGTATTTAGCAAGTTCACGTGCTTGTTCGGTGATCTGCATTGCTAGCTCACGCGTTGGCGTCAGGATAAGCATACGTGCAGGGCCAGATTTCTTACGTGGGAAATCCAGTAGGTATTGCAGTGCTGGCAATACAAATGATGCTGTTTTACCAGTACCTGTTGGCGCAGAAGCCAAAACGTCTCTTCCATCTAACGCTTGTGGGATTGCTTCAGCTTGTATCTGTGTTGGGCGTTCGTAGCCCATTTCGTCAATTGCTTTAAGCAGCTCTTGGTTTAGATCGAGTTCTGCAAAGGTTCTGATCACTGTTGTTTCTCCACAAGCAATAAATGTTTCTGCCTCAAAAAGCAGACGATAAAAAAGAGTAGTCGGACATTATAGAAGCATTAGTGATTAGGATCACATGGTATTTGCTACATCTTGAGATAAAAATCTTTAGTAAGGGCAATAAATGCCTCGCTATAACCGCCATCGTGATGGATCGTAAGCGATTCACGCTGCAAATCTTGCTCGCTAACAGGATCTTTAGATAGTTCAAACAGGATTCTGCTTGGCGGTTTTTTGTCGGTTGTTTTCACATCAAGGCGCTTTGCTAGGTACCAACCACATTGCTCGGCAAGTTTGATGAAGCCTTCTCCTTCGGGCGTCGGCAGTATAAAACTGGCGGTGGCGGCATCAGTTGTTATCTCGAAACAACACTGGGCAAGTTGAAGGTGATCCAAGCTGTCGGTGTGTCTAGCGGTGGCTCTTTGACTTTGCTGTGCCTGTTCACCAGAGTTGAAGTAGGGCGGATTACAAATTATGGCATCAAATTGTTGCGAGAAATCCGTGGTTAACACGCTGTCGTGATGAAGGGAGATACGATCTTGCCAAGGCGACTGCTCAATATTGACTGTGGCAGCATCAATGGCGTGCTGATCAATATCGATCGCAGAGATTGAAGCATCCTCAAAACGCTGCGCAGCCATCAAGGCCAACAGACCTGTTCCTGTCCCTATATCGAGTACTAATGATTCAGGGGCAAGGTTAATCCATGATCCGAGCAGTACTCCATCGGTGCTAACAGGCATGCCGCTCTGTCCTCCGTAAATAGAGAACCTCTTAAAATTGAAGCTTTTAGTATTTGTCGTTTTGTCTTTCATGAATATTCTGATTATCGAGATATTTTAAGTGATTAGCTCTAATGTTAACTATTTGTGTAAATTAATATTCTAATTGCTTATCTATTGTTGCTAACAATGATCGGTTGATAATTATGTTAATCTGCATATATTTAGTTTAATTCACTACTTTTTGTTTATATATGCAAATTTATATGGTGTTTTTTTATGGTGACTTGCAGCTAGCCGAGTGTTTCGTCATTATGCGCGACTATTTTAAAGATTGATTGGCAGCTTCTCGCTGTAACATTCATGTAAGCACAACATAAACTCATAAATATAATTAAGGATTATCTGTGAAACAGAGTCTAAAACTAACAGATATAATGGCATTGGGCTTTATGCTTTTTGCGTTTTTCTTAGGTGCGGGTAACATCATCTTCCCACCTCTAGCTGGCCAATTAGCTGGTGATCACTTTCTTCCAGCGATGTCTGGTTTTCTGCTGACTGCCGTTGGTCTGCCGTTAATCACTATCGTCGCGGTTGCAGTGGCTGGTGGCTCTTGGGGTCACTTAACTAAAGATCTTCCTAAGAAAGCTGCAACCATCATGGCTGTGCTGATCTTTATCATTATCGGTCCTGCATTTGCTGCACCGCGTACTGGCCTTGTTGCATATGAGATGGCGGTGAAGCCGTTCTTCATTGATGCGACTCAAGTTCATCTAACTCTCTTTTCGATTGCATTTTTTGTGGTAGCGATGTTCTTCTCATGGTCACAAGGTAAGCTTATTGACGTTATTGGCAAGGTACTTACGCCTGCACTATTCGTTGGTTTGGTTGTACTGGCAGTTGCTGTGTTCATTAACCCACAAGGTGATGTCCTTGCGGCTCACGGTGAGTACATCACTCAGCCACTGACCAAAGGTTTCCTTGAAGGCTACAACACCATGGATACTTTTGCTGCTTTGATGTTTGGCATGCTGATTGTTGACGCAATTCGCAGTAAAGGCGTGACTGACCGCGCAGCAACAACTAAGTACCTAATCAGTGCGGGCTGTATTGCCGCTGCGGGTCTAGCATTTGTTTACATCTCTCTGTTCTTCCTGGGCGCAACAAGCGCAACAGTTGCAGCAGGTGCAGATAATGGCGGCGCTATCTTAAGCCTATACGTCCAATCTTTGTTTGGCCCTTCAGGTCAACTCGTGCTTTCTGTGATCGTACTATTGGCTTGTCTAACGACGGCGATTGGCCTTGTATCAGCATGTTCTGATTACTTCAGCTCGCTAACACCTCTGTCTTACAAGACCTGGGTAATCATCAACGGTGTAGCTTGTGCAACCGTAGCGAACGTTGGCCTTTCTCAGTTAATTTCTCTGTCTGTTCCAGTTCTGTTTGCACTTTATCCAGTAGCAATCGCATTGGTCGCACTGACATTCTTGCGCAGCCGCTTTCCTAATCCAAAAGCGGCTTACCGCGTAGTGGTATTAGTGTCTCTACTGTTTGCTCTTATCGATGGTGCTAAAGTTGCAGGTATAGATGTATCTGCAATGAACATGCTGCCGTTGTTCGAAATCGGTATGGGTTGGTTGCTTCCAACAACTGCCGCAATCATCTGTATGTTCTTCGTTGGTAAATCAACAGAGCAAGAGATGGCTGAAGAGACTGTTTAATCTTCCGTTGAGATGACATTGTCCTTCGACATGAAATAGAAAAGGCCTCATTACTTCGCAGTAATGAGGCCTTTTTGTATTCTGTGATCTTTTAATATTCTGCTACTTCGCTACTTCGCTACTTCGCTACTGAGTTACTTAGCTGAGTGTACTTCTGTTTGGTTATAGCTTTTCGCTGTACTCAACCAGTACTTGTTCAACCCAGCTAGCGATACGGTCGTCGCTCAGTTCGTATTGTGAATCTTCATCAAGCGCCAAACCAACGAATTGAGATTGGTCTTCAGTGAGAGCTTTAGACGCTTCGAACTCGTAGCTGTCATCGTTTGGCCAGAAACCGACAAACTCAGCGCCAGCGATTTTCAGCTCATCATGTAATAGACCCATCGCATCTAAGAACCACTCGCCGTAGCCTTCTTGGTCACCTAAACCAAACAGCGCTACAACCTTGCCTTTCATTGGCGTGGTTGCAATGTCTTCCCACAGTTCATTCCAATCTTCTTGGATTTCACCGAAGTCCCAAGTTGAGATACCGAGCAGTAAAAGATCGTAGTCCGCCATCAATGAAAGAGGGGTTTCTTTCACGTTATGGATATCAACTAGGTCTTCACCAATAATGCCGCGAATTTTCTCTGCTGCCATTTCTGTGTAGCAGGTGGTTGAGCCGTAAAATAATCCAATTTTCATAGCAAACGTTCAATTTTAATTTCAGATGGCGAATTCTAACCATAAATCGACTTCGATTGCAGCGATTATCCGCTCAAGTCGTAATTTTTATGGCATTCATATTTGCTCTGGCATACTCTCAAAACAGTTTCCAATATTGTGAGTAACACTATGCAGTCGCCTCAAGGGCAGAGCGCAGACCACGGTCTAGTAGAACAGTTTTTAGATGCTATGTGGATGGAGCGAGGATTATCGGAGAATACGCTTGTCTCGTACCGTACCGACCTGTCTAAGCTTCTAACGTGGATGGAAAAGAACAATTACCGCCTCGATTTTATTAGTCTTTCAGGACTACAGGATTATCAAGGTTGGTTAGCCGATGCTGACTTTAAGCAGACTTCTCGCGCTCGTATGTTGTCGGCTATTCGTCGCTTGTTTCAATATCTACACCGCGAGAAAGTAAGAGCCGACGACCCTAGTGCATTGTTGATCAGTCCCAAACTGCCGAAGCGCTTGCCAAAAGATTTGAGTGAAGAACAAGTGGATTCGCTGCTTGAAGCGCCAGATCCAAACGACCCTATTGAGCTTCGCGATAAGGCGATGCTTGAGTTACTCTATGCAACTGGTTTGCGTGTTACGGAACTCGTCAGTTTGACGATGGAAAACATCAGCCTAAGACAGGGCGTGGTGCGTGTTATTGGTAAGGGCGGTAAAGAACGCTTGGTGCCAATGGGCGAAAACGCCGTCGATTGGATAGAGACTTTTATTGAACAAGGTCGTCCACAATTACTCGGTGATAACAGCTCGGATGTGGTTTTTCCGAGTAAACGCGCGAAGCAAATGACTCGTCAAACGTTCTGGTACCGTATTAAGCATTATTCGGTTATTGCTGGTATCGATACGGATCTATTGTCACCACACGTATTGAGACATGCTTTTGCCACTCATTTACTGAACTATGGTGCCGATCTCAGGGTCGTACAGATGTTGCTTGGACATAGTGACTTATCGACCACCCAAATTTATACTCACGTGGCGACTGAAAGGCTGAAGCAAATTCACGCTCAGCATCACCCACGTGCTTAAATCCATTTATTTTTAAGGTGAACCTAATGAGCGTATTACGCCGTCTTCCTCTACTAGCGCTTCCTCTCATGATTACTGCATGTAATGCATCAGAAGCGAAAGTAGAAACAACATCAACAGCCGTAGAAGCTGCTCCAGCTCAAGCTATTGATACAGCTGCGTTAACTAAGCGTTTTGAAAAAATCGGTATTAAGGTCGATAAGATTGTTCCTTCGGATATCGATGGTCTTTTAGAAGTTCAAACCAACAGCGGTATTATCTTTTCTTCTCCAGAGGGCGATCACTTTCTAGCCGGTACACTTTACTCTTTGGATGAAAACGGTAAGTTCAGTGATGTTTTGGCTGAGCGTCAAGCTCCACTGAATGCTGAAAAAGTCGCAGCGATGTCGGATACGGTTATCGAATACAAAGCAGATAACGAAAAGTACGTTGTGACAGTATTTACTGACATTACGTGTGGCTACTGTGTTCGTCTGCACAGCCAAATGCAAGGCTACAACGATCTGGGTATCACCGTTCGTTACATGGCTTACCCACGCCAAGGTGCGACAGGGCAAGTTGCCGATCAAATGGCGGCAATCTGGGCGTCTGATGATCCAAAAACAGCTATGCATGATGCTAAAGTCAATCGTCAAATGCCAGCGTCTGGTAAAGACCTAGCAGAGCAAAAGCAGATCATTGCTAAACAATACCAACTCGGTCGTGAGCTTGGCATCAATGGCACTCCGGCTATCGTGCTAGCAAGTGGTGAGTTGGTGAGTGGTTACTTACCTCCGGCGCAACTTATTCAGCGTTTAGAGCAGTAATCTTCATTTTTTATTACCTATTATTCCCCCCTGTTTTTGATTTAAGGAGTGGCCTGATTGATATCAGGCCCATTTTTATATGATAGAGATCCAACGCCGTCCTGAGGTCGACATTTCAGTCTTACCTGCTCATTTACCTGACTTGTTAAAGCGCATTTATGTGAGTCGCGGAATCGACAGTGCTGACCAGCTAGAGACAGCTGCGAAAGGTTTGCACTCTTATCAAAAACTGGGCGGCATTGATGCTGCAGTTGAATTGTTGTTCAAAGCCATTCAGCAGCAAAAGCGCATCATCATTGTTGGTGACTTTGATGCCGATGGCGCGACAAGCTCCGCGTTGTCTGTGCTTGCTCTGCGAATGTTGGGTAGCTCTAATGTTGATTATCTGGTACCCAACCGTTTTGAAGATGGTTATGGCTTGAGCCCTGAGGTTGTCGAACAGGCGATCGAACTTGGTGCTGAAGTGATCATGACAGTCGACAACGGTGTATCTTCAATTGACGGTGTTCGCTTTGCTAAAGAGAAAGGCCTTGATGTACTGGTTACTGATCATCACTTGCCTGGTTCTGAATTACCGATTGCAGATGCAATGGTCAATCCCAACCTAGAAAGCTGCGCATTTCCTTCAAAATCGCTAGCCGGTGTGGGTGTCGCCTTTTACCTGATGATGGCATTGTGTGTTCATATGCGTAAGTTGGGCTGGTTTGCTCAACACGGCATGACAGAACCCAAGTTGATGGAACTGATTGACCTAGTGGCTCTGGGTACTGTTGCAGATGTGGTACCACTTGATGAAAACAACCGAATCTTGGTACACCAAGGGCTACAACGCATTCGTGCGGGTAAAGCTCGTCCGGGTATTCAAGCCTTGATTGAAATTGCTAAGCGAGATGCTAAGCGTTTAGTTGCCTCCGATTTTGGTTTTGCGCTTGGTCCACGTATCAATGCGGCTGGCCGATTGGATGACATGTCCTTTGGTGTTGAGCTGCTAATGAGTAATAACATCCATGCCGCGCGTCGAATGGCGAGCGAGTTAGATGGCTTGAACCAAACACGTAAAGAGATCGAAGAGGGCATGAAACAAGAAGCGATGGCTTTTTGTGAGCGCCTTGAATTTGGTAAAGACGATTTGCCTTCTGGTTTGGCTCTGTTTCAACGTGATTGGCATCAAGGCGTAATTGGTATTCTAGCTTCGCGTATCAAAGACAAATATCACCGCCCAGTGATCGCATTTGCTGATGGTGGTGAAGGTAGCATTAAGGGTTCATGTCGTTCGATTCCAGGTTTGCACATGCGCGATGCGCTAGACAGAATCGACACTCAAAACCCTGGCCTGATCTTGAAGTTTGGTGGTCACGCAATGGCAGCCGGGTTAACCATTATGGAAAAAGACTTCGAGCGATTCAGCAAGATGTTTGATGACGTTGTGCGTAAAGAACTCGGTGAGACGGCACTTAAGGGCATTATCTTGTCTGATGGTGAGCTGCTACCTGAAGAGTTCTCAATGCATACCGCTGAAACATTGCGTTCAGGTGGTCCGTGGGGACAAGCTTTCCCTGAGCCCATCTTTGATGGTGAGTTTAAAGTTCTGCATCAAAAATTAGTGGGTGAAAAGCACCTAAAGTTAATGCTTGAGCCATTGTATAAAGGCCACCCGACCAATGTGATGATTGATGGTATTGCCTTTAATGTTGACCTACGTCGCTGGCCTGATGCCTCAGTGAAAACGGTACATCTTGCGTTTAAGCTTGATATTAACGAGTTTCGTGGCAATCAATCGTTGCAGTTGATGATTGATCATATCGAAGCGAAATAGTTGAAGCCAAATAGCGTTATCGTTCACTGAATGAGGTTCATCATTTAGTACCTAATCCAACAAGCTCTGTTCAAAAACAGGGCTTGTTTTCCTTTATTGCCTTACAAATTTTACGTGTTTTTTCTGCCCGTCAATTTTATATCCGATTAAGTTATTGAATCTTGGTGTACCACTCTAAAAAATTCTGTATCTCCGTCACACTTTTGAGTACAATTCTCCGGTTAAATTCTACTCATAAATGATGAGCTAAAATGTTTGAAATCAATCCTATAAAAAACCGTCTGCAGGATGTGTCTGAGCGCACAAATATCCTGAGGGGGTATCTTTGACTATGACGCAAAGAAAGAGCGTCTAGAAGAAGTAAACGCAGAATTAGAACAACCGGATGTATGGAACGAACCTGAGCGTGCTCAAGCGCTAGGAAAAGAGCGTTCAGCATTGGAAGCGGTAGTAGAAACGATCGACCAACTTGACCAAGGTGTTGAGGATGTTGATGGCCTATTAGAGCTTGCGGTTGAAGAAGAAGATCAAGAAACGTTCGATGAAATTGAGCCAGAACTAGCTGAGCTTGAAGCTAAGTTAGAGAAATTGGAATTCCGTCGTATGTTCTCTGGTGATCACGACGCATCAGATTGCTACATCGATTTACAGTCAGGTTCGGGCGGTACAGAAGCTCAAGACTGGACTTCAATGATGTTGCGTATGTACTTGCGTTGGGCAGATTCGAAAGGCTTCAAGACTGAAGTTATCGAAGTGTCTGATGGCGATGTTGCTGGCCTTAAAGGCGCAACGGTACGTATCTCTGGTGAGTACGCTTACGGTTGGTTACGCACAGAGACTGGTGTTCACCGTCTAGTTCGTAAGTCACCATTTGATTCAAGTGGTCGTCGTCATACTTCATTTGCTTCTGCGTTTATCTATCCTGAGATTGATGACAACATTACGATCGACATTAATCCTTCTGACCTACGTATTGACGTATACCGTGCCTCTGGCGCTGGTGGTCAGCACGTAAACACCACGGAATCGGCGGTACGTATTACTCACGTTCCAACTAACACCGTGGTTCAGTGTCAGAATGACCGTTCGCAGCATAAGAACAAAGATCAAGCGATGAAGCAGCTACGTGCTAAGCTTTTTGAACTTGAGATTCAAAAGCAAAATGCTGAAAAACAAGCGAGCGAAGAAACGAAATCAGACATCGGTTGGGGCAGTCAGATCCGCTCTTACGTGCTGGATGATTCACGTATCAAAGATTTACGCACCGGCATCGAAAACCGTAATACTCAAGCGGTTCTTGACGGTGACTTAGACAAGTTTATTGAAGCTAGCCTGAAATCAGGTCTGTAAGCTTTATCAACTATTAAGCTTTACCAATAATATTGGTAAAAATGCCTATATTTTCAAAAATATAGCTGTCCAAATTATAAAAGCAGGGTACATCTCAAATGACTGATGCTGTTCAAAACGAAAATGCACAAGAAGCTTCTTCACCTGAAGAGAACAAACTAATCGCTGAGCGCCGTAGCAAGCTGGATCATATCCGCCAAAACTGCAAAGCGAACGGTCACCCAAATGATTTCCGTCGTGAGCACCTAGCTGGCGATCTTCAAGCGGAATTCGGTGAGAAGACTAAGGAAGAGCTAGAAGAGCTTAACCACATCGTTGCGATCGCAGGTCGTATTATGGCGAAGCGTGGTCCATTCCTTGCGATTCAAGAAACTTCTGGTCGTATCCAAGCGTACGCAGCGAAAGACGTACAAAAAGTACTGAAAGAGAAGTACCAAGGCCTAGATATCGGTGACATCATCGGTGTTAAAGGTGCGCTTCACAAGTCTGGTAAAGGTGACCTTTACGTGAACATGGAAGAGTTTGAATTGCTAACCAAAGCACTTCGTCCTCTGCCAGAGAAGTTCCACGGTCTAACTGACCAAGAGATGCGCTACCGTCAGCGTTACGTTGATCTAATCGTGAACGAAGACTCTCGTAACACATTCATCGTGCGTTCTAAGCTTGTGTCTTCAATCCGTAACTTCATGAGCTCAAAAGGCTACCTAGAAGTTGAAACGCCAATGATGCACGTGATCCCAGGCGGTGCAACAGCACGTCCATTCATCACTCATCACAACGCACTAGACATCGACATGTACCTACGTGTTGCACCTGAGCTTTACCTTAAGCGTCTAGTAGTTGGTGGTTTTGACCGTGTATTCGAGATCAACCGTAACTTCCGTAACGAAGGTCTTTCTCCACGTCACAACCCAGAATTCACAATGATGGAATTCTACCAAGCGTACTCTGACTACAAAGATCTAATGGATCTAACGGAAGAGATGCTAAGCACAGCGGCGATGGACGTTCTTGGTTCTACTTCTATGCCTTACGGTGACGAAACAGTTGAGTTCGGTGGCACTTACGCTCGCATGAGCATGTTCGATGCAATCAAACACTACACACCTGAAAATGCAAACATTCAAGCTCTGACTGAAGACGATCTTCAGAACAGAGAATTGATGGTTAAAATTGCAGAAGAAGTGGGTCTTTACGTTGAGAAGTTTTGGACATGTGGTCAGCTTCTTGAAGAGATCTTTGGTGAAACGGCTGAGCCTCAGCTAATTCAACCAACGTTCATCACGGGTTACCCAGCGGACATCTCTCCACTGGCTCGTCGTAGCGACAGCAACCCATTCTTCACAGACCGCTTTGAGTTCTTCATCGGTGGCCGTGAAGTAGCGAACGGTTTCTCTGAGCTTAACGATGCACAAGACCAAGACGAGCGTTTCAAAGCACAAGTTAACGCAAAAGACGCGGGTGATGACGAAGCTATGTACTACGATGCGGACTACATTACTGCACTAGAGCACGGCCTACCGCCAACAGCGGGTCAAGGTATTGGTATCGATCGTCTAGCGATGCTATTTACTAACACCCACACAATCCGTGACGTGATCTTGTTCCCGGCAATGCGCCCACAAGCGTAATTTTCGCTTATGGGGTGTTTACTGCCCGTGTAATTTAAAAGCCACCTTCGGGTGGCTTTTTCGGTTTTTAGCGTCAAAACCTAGCTCGTACCGCACTCTTGATTCGAAAAATGATTATTTATGACATAGTCTTACCATTGAGACAAAAAATCTAAGATAGTCTCATTACTATACGTATCGGATCTGAATACGATCTTGCGGCAACTTTGTACCCGTATGATTCGTTTAACTCGTGTTAGCCTGATTGAAAAAAATAAAAACAGAATAAGGAAGAAGGATGGGAACTCAATTTAAGATGGATTCCTTACCAGGTTCTCTTATCGTCGTTGGTGGTGCGTACGAACCCTGGTTATCAGTGTTAGAACAAGTGGGTTGGCAATGTACCCAGTGTGCAGATTTACGAAAAGCCGATGCCTTAATTACTGATATTGGCCCCTGCATTGGCATTGTGGATCTTAGTCATGATGAGTTTAGCCTTAATGGTATCGCTAACCTCGTGAGCAACAACAAGCAAGTTCGATGGCTTGCTTTTATCCGTGAATCGCAATTGAGCTCAGATACAATCTGCCAATTTATCGTTAACTTCTGTATCGACTTTTTCACGGCACCAATCCCTGATGCTCAGCTATTGAGTACCATTGGTCATCAACTGGGTATGCTCAAACTTGAGCAGAAAGTATGGCCAAACTACGGTATTAACAACAATATGGGCCTACTCGGTGATTCTGTGGCGGTGAAACGCTTGAGAGACCAAGTCAAGCGAATTGGCCCCACAGATGTCAGTATTTTGATTTACGGTGAGAGTGGGACAGGAAAAGAGACAATTGCACGTTCCATTCATCAAAATTCATCGCGAGCTCAGAAACCATTTTTAACTGTGAATTGCCGTGCTCTATCTGAAATGAGGATAGAGACTGAGATGTTTGGTATTTCAGCCCCAGCAACGGCAGCGCCTTGTATGTTGGAAGAAGCCGATGGCGGAACCCTCTTACTCAACGATGTCCTAGCGATGCCTCGTAATCAACAATTGAACCTTTTACGCTTTTTACAAGAAGGGAAAATTGAAACCACGAAGGGAGCTAAGTCGGTTGATGTTCGCATTTTGGCTGCTAACTCTTCTGATATTGAAAAGGCATTGATCGAGGGCGACTTCAATGAAGAGCTTTATCATTACATCAATGTTCTGCGTATTCATGTTCCTAGCTTAAAAGAACGTGTGAGTGATATTTCAGTGCTAGCGAATCATTTTCTGCGTGAGTACTCAAAAGAGTTTAATGCGCAAGCGAAGAGCTTCTCAGACGATGCTATCCGCTCGATGAGTCGCTACCATTGGCCTGGCAACGTTCGTGAATTGATGAATCAGATTAAGCGTGTTGTGTTGATGTCTGATGCTGTCATCATTGAGGATCATCAACTGGATTTACCAAAACAGAATGATGAACGCCGCAGTCTGAAAAGTATACGTGAACGTTCAGAGCGAGATGCTTTACTCATTGTGTTGGAATCTTATGGTGGTCAAGTGTCTTTGGCCGCTAAGGAGCTTGGAGTTTCACGCGCAACTATGTACCGCTTACTCAATAAACATGGTCTTATATCTGAGGGCGTTGTTTAGAACGTTCTATTCATTGACTCTATCCGGTGAGTGAAAATTCAAGGGCCACGTATCATACGTGGCTTTTTTGTTTCTGAAGGATAGTCCGCTGTTCTATAGAGAGAGCCCTAAGATAGATATGCTGTGATTTTATATAATCATAGTGAATATGTTATATGTAAATGAATATGCAACTGATATTTCAGGCGAATGCATTGTTTTAAAAATGTTAACCAATTATCGGTTGAATAATATACTCACTTGGTTAGACTTTAACCGTGAAAGCAACGATTTAACAAAGACTTGTCTGCTTTTACGACCCCATTTCTTTTTGGATTTTTTAGTTAGCTTGGAGGCGCAAATGAAACATTTCGATTTTATACAGCATATTTGCGCGTCGTTTGATCCGTGTACTGACATGGTGACTGATATGTCACACACATCAGCCATGGCCGATCGAAACACCCAAGATAAACCTAACTAATAGATCCGTACCCTTATTTGGCTGCGGAAAAATAGCAGCTAAGTGAGAAGCCCTCATACTATCTAGAACGCTATTTTTCCTCAGTTTATTCCACAACTGGAGAGTTATTATGCGTCACTCAGTATATTTAAAACTAGCAACAGTTCTTATCCGTGCAGACCTTCGTCGTGAAGAGCGTGAATGGCAACGAAAAGTTCGTCGTAGTTCATATGATCTACCATGGAACAACACCCATTTATTGAGAGATATTGGCCTTGAAGCCGATGGTCGACCAATTGGTTTTTCTGAGCCTGAAGTTGTCACGATTGAGCGCCGAGTTCGTCATCTTCGTCGAGTCTTAAGCGCGCGAATACCGACGTAATCTTGTGGGGTGATAGCGCCTTTCACCCCACAAGATAAACATCAGCGATAGTTATGGCGTCGAAAATGCAAATTTTTGAACTAGAACTGGCCAAAAAAAGAGAAGCTCTTGCTTCTCTTTTTTTGCTTTTTTAAGTCGTTATCTAGTAAAGGTAAATAGTTCGGCTAAGCTTTACAGAGCAAGGGAGGCTGACTATGCAGAAGCATCAATTAGACATGTGGTTACATGGAGAGCACAAAGACTCTTATCAGACACCGAAAGTGTACGTTATTGGTTGCTCTGATATCTCTGAATATTTGCTGGCGGTGGAGTACAAACACAAGCTAGAACCGGTAAAGCAAGACGGCGAGCCGCTTCACTTTGGATCCTTGGATCAAGTGAAAGAGGAATTACTCCGGCTCGGCTTTGAAAAGGCCTACCTTCGCTTGCACAACGCGTATGATGAGTTTGGTAATGAACCCAACCAAAGCTACTGCGATATTGAACTGGCGCTCAAACCTCATTAGAGAGTATTCTTAACGAGCGTTGTAGTGAGAAATTACTTCTAAATTGAGACGGTTTATAACGTACTGATCTTTTAGCCTATCTATGCTAGATAAAACCTCTATGCGTAATGGCTTTCTATGCGTAATGGGTTGTCAGCAATCTGTGGGTGAATTGAGTTCGTAGATAGAAACCACGAGGTTTGGTCTTTATTGGTTTTCCACTTGCACCGTAAGCTTCTGTTAACACTCGACTGTTGGCGGCTTTTGGTCGCAAATGCAGTGCTTCGCCGTGTCTTGCTGTTATCTGTTCAACATTACCTAACACGATCAGCTCCATGAGCTCTTCCCAATCCCTTTTTAAGATCTCGTCTTCCGCTTGGGTTGGTGTCCACAATAAAGGGGATCCTACATGCCTTTCTGCCAGTGGGATCTCTCTTTCTCCCTCTACCGGGATCCACAACACTTTAGACAGCTTGTTTCGAACGTGACTGGTTTCCCACGTTATGCCTTGCACGCCCATCAATGGCGCGACACAAACAAAGGTGGTTTCGAGTGGCTTCCCTGAATAACCAATCGGGATACTTTTTAGCTCGATCCCGAGCTTGGCAAAATCTTGTTCTGGTTTACTGCCAGCTGGCGCACCCAAGTGCCATTCCAATAGTTGTCCAACCCAGCCTTTATCTCGCTTTAGGTCGTTTGGTACAACCATATTGGCTTCATCGGCGAGCTCTTTGAAGGTCATTCCTGCAATAGCATATGCTCTGTCTAACAGCTCTTGTTGTGTTTGTGGTTCTGGTTTCATAATAAAAGGCATGATCAAAAAAATGATTTTACCAGAAGTTATCACCATATGACGACTGGTTAAGAAATGATCGCCTTGCTAGAAAAGGGATCAAACTCATGGTTATCCACAGGACATGAAGGTAATTAATTGAAATATTAATTTAGTGGATAAATAAACAGGGGTTTGCAGGGGATAAAATGCTTGCTAAATAGGGTTTGAAATGAATCTTTCACTTACTAGTGTGGATAAACATCGGAGTGGTTGATCTTTAACCATGGGTGGTTTTTAAAAGATCTTTTTATTTTCTCATGTTTTTAAAATTGATGGGTTTGTTTCAATTTATTGATTATTAATGTTTTTTTTGTCGGTGGGTGGTTTTTTGTTTTTGGTCCTGATAAATCTATGGATTAAAAAAAACGATTGCGGGTAATTCTTCACATAGTTATTCACAGAAAAGGTGAATAAATGTGGTCTATGTCTCACTCTTGTGTGGGTAACTAAGATTTGAGCAAAACTTATCCATATTCGTAGTTATTATTCATAAATATAGCGCTTGTCACGTCACTAAGTTTGCTCCGATTGGGGATATGTGGAAAAATCAGTGTAATTAAAAATTTAGATAGAGGTTGGCCAGTGATAGATGGCGATGGTTACCGATTAAATGTTGGTATTGTAATCTGTAACAACCATGGTCAGGTCTTCTGGGCTAAACGATACGGGCAACATTCATGGCAATTCCCTCAAGGGGGAATAGATGAAGGTGAAACTCCGGAACAGGCAATGTACCGCGAGTTATATGAAGAGGTTGGCCTTACTAAAAAGGATGTAAAGATCGTCGCGACAAGTCGTCATTGGTTACGCTATAAGCTGCCCAAACGACTGGTTCGGTGGGATTCTAAACCTGTCTGTATTGGACAAAAACAGAAGTGGTTTCTTTTACGCTTAGATTGCGATGAATCGCATATCAATATGCAGCGTGGAAGCACACCTGAGTTTGATGGTTGGCGTTGGGTGAGTTACTGGTACCCAGTTCGACAAGTTGTATCTTTCAAGCGAGATGTTTACCGTCGAGCGATGAAAGAATTCGCATCTTTAGCAATGCCGTTTAAAGAGCGAAAAACAAAAGGAAAGCGCAAATTGCGTAGAGGTTAAGCATGCTCAGCCAACTAAGGGAAATAGTTGAACACGTATCAAGAGTTGAAGATGTGTCGACGGCTCTTGATATTTTGGTTAAAGAGACATGCAGCGCGATGCAGACGGAATGTTGCACCGTGTATTTGGCAAATAATGATATGCAGCGTCTTGAGTTGATGGCAACTCAAGGCCTGATCTTCAAAGGCAATAGTATTCACATTGGTTTTGACGAAGGTTTGGTTGGCCTTGTTAAAAGAAGTGCTGAACCTATTAACCTTGCACAGGCGTCTGCTCACCCTGCTTATAAGTTTTTTCCCGAGCTTGGAGAAAAGGTTTATCACTCTTTTCTCGGCACTCCGATTATCTATCGCAAGCAAGTGCTTGGCGTATTGGTCATTCAACAGAAGTCCCCCCGTTTATTCAGTGAGATGGAAGAATCCTTCCTTGTTACACTCTCAGCACAACTTGCGGTTATTGTGGCGCATGCCCAAACTCAAGGCCATTGGCTGTTAGAGCAACAGAAGCTACCTGCGACCAAAGGTATTGCAGCTTCATCGGGTGTGGCGATTGGTGACTTATGGTGGGACAACACTCAGCCTGAACTCACCGATGTTTACCCTGCTTCGACGCTCAATGTTGAAAGGGAGCATGAGCTGTTGGCAGTCGCTGTCGAAAATGCTCTCAATGATTTTAAGCGAATGCGAAAGCGTTTAGATAGTGAAATCAATAAAGACGCGTTGGCGATCTTTGATCTGTTTACTCACTTACTCAACGATCCCATGTTACGTAAGGATCTCAAGAGTCAAATTCAGAAAGGCGACAAAGCCGATTGGGCATTGAGACAGGTTGTTGAGAGTTACTCTAACCGTTTTGCTCGTATGTCAGATGTGTACCTTCGGGAGAGAGCGCAAGACGTCCGAGAGCTTGGTCAAAGACTGCTCTATTTCCTCCACAATTCTGAACATGAACTTCGCACGTTAGATAAACCGATTATTTTGGTGGTTCGTGAGTTAACGGCCTCTGTATTAGCGTCTATTCCTAAAGAAAAACTATTAGCGGTTATTTCCTTGGAAGGGGCGGCGAACTCGCACGCAGCGATTTTATCTCGAGCTTTGGGTATTCCTTCTGTTATGGGAGTTAACCTTAATCTTTCGCAAGCTAATGGTAAGCAAGCGATTGTTGACGGGTATAGCGGTGAGATTTTTATTGAGCCGACTAAAAACCTGCTCAAAGAGTATCGGGGGCTGATTCTAGAAGAGAGTGAGCTCTCCTCTATGGTCAATCGAGAACTGTACTTACCGGCAAAAACGAAAGACGACAAGCAAGTCGAGATTCTGCTTAATGCGGGTTTGAGTGCAGACACTAATATCGCCATTAACCAAGGGGTTGATGGGGTTGGTCTGTATCGAACCGAAATTTCTTTCTTGTTGCAGCAAAGGTTTCCGTCAGAGGACGAACAATTCAAGCAGTATCGTTCTGTGCTTGCGAGTTACCCCGAGAAGCAAGTGGTGATGCGAACCTTGGATATTGGTGGAGATAAGGCGTTACCTTACTTCCCAATAGAAGAAGACAATCCATTCCTTGGTTGGCGTGGTATTCGTTTTACGCTCGATCATCCTGACATCTTTATTATTCAGTTACGTGCCATGTTACGTGCGAGTTGTGATAGCCAGAACTTGAGTATCTTGTTGCCGATGATCTCTAGCACTCAAGAACTGGATGATACTGTTCAACTCATCGAGCAAGCCTACGATGAAGTGCATGAACTCGACAGTCGAGTTCGCATGCCGCGTATCGGTATCATGATTGAAGTGCCATCCATGCTTTACCTTCTTCCGCTTATTGCGGATAAAGTTGATTTCGTTTCGGTGGGCACCAATGACTTAACTCAATATTTATTGGCGGTTGACCGGAACAATTCCCGTGTCTCTGATGTCTATGAATCCATGCACCCTGCAGTGATCATGGCATTGAAACACATCCATGATACTTGTAAGCAATATCAATTGCCGGTGTGTATATGTGGAGAGCTCGCGGGTGATCCAATGGGTGCATTGCTCTTGATTGGGTTAGGGTATGAGACGTTAAGTATGAACACCTCAAATGTCGCAAGGACTAAGTATTTGATTCGTCAATCTAAGCTTAGTGAACTGCAAGATTTGGCAAATGAGGCGCTATCAAAACCGTATGGAAGTGACATCTATAGTATGATGCTCAACTATTTCGAAGAGCGTGAATTTACAGGCTTCATTCGAGCGGGTAAAAAATAGGATTTAACGTGTCATATGAACTGATAGGCTTGCTAGCAGGCCTTGGTGCTATTGTTGGTGTTTTAGCTGGCTTGCTGGGCATTGGTGGTGGTTTGCTGGTGGTTCCTGCCTTACTCTTTTTGCTTCCTAAAGCGGGTATCCCTCAAGAGTTTGCGATGCAAATGGCATTGGCTACCTCGTTATCAACCATCATCGTTACGTCGGGATCGTCTGCGATTAACCATTTAAAATTGGGTAATGTAGAGATTTTTGTCGTTAAATGGTTGATACCAGGTGTCGTGATAGGTGGCTTCCTAGGTTCTTTCGTGGCCGATGTGATTCCAGCTCAATACTTACCAAAAGTCTTTGGTGTGATTGTCTTGGTATTGGCGTTGCAAATGCTGTTGTCGATTCGCTCTAAGAACCAAAAGTCGATGCCGGGTTCAGCTAAAACCGTGCTGTGTGGTGGCGGTATTGGTTTGGTATCAAGTTTAGCGGGCATTGGCGGTGGGTCTTTGTCGGTACCTTTCCTCAACCATCACGGTGTGGAAATGCGTAAAGCCGTCGGCTCATCTTCGGTATGCGGTTGTGTTATCGCGATTTCGGGAATGCTAGGTTTCATTTGGCATGGATCTTCTGTCGATGATCTTCCTGCGTATAGCTTAGGTTATGTTTATCTGCCGGCTTTGATTGCGATATCTTGTACCTCAGTGTTGACCACTCGAGTGGGTGCGAAACTGGCCACTCAATTACCAACCTCTGTTCTGAAGAAATTCTTTGCGGTATTTTTAATGTTTATAGCAGCGACAATGCTGCTGTAGTGTCTTTTCTGTTAGCTATTGAGCTAACCGTTAATCAATTTAGATAGAGAGCCAAGTATGTCTCAGGGTTTTATCGAATTCCCAAATATCGATCCTGTTCTTATTGAACTAGGACCAATCTCAGTTCGTTGGTACGGCCTAATGTACCTTGTCGGTTTTATGTTTGCTCTTTGGTTAGCAAATCGCCGAGCTGATCAACCCGGTAGTGGTTGGACTCGAGAGCAAGTATCAGACCTACTGTTTGCTGGCTTTCTAGGTGTGGTGCTTGGTGGTCGTATTGGCTACGTACTTTTCTACAACTTTGGCCTTTTCATTGATGATCCACTCTACCTATTTAAGGTATGGACTGGCGGTATGTCTTTCCACGGTGGTTTACTTGGTGTGATCACCGCGATGCTTTGGTATGCCAAAAAGAACGGTCGAACCTTTTTTGGTGTCGCTGACATGATTGCACCATTGGTTCCATTTGGTTTAGGTATGGGCCGCATGGGCAACTTCATGAACAGTGAGCTATGGGGTCGTGTGACTGATGTGCCATGGGCGATTGTATTCCCTAACGGTGGTCCACTTCCTCGTCACCCATCTCAGCTTTATGAAATGGCGCTTGAAGGTATTGTACTGTTCTTCATCTTGAACTGGTTCATCAAAAAGCCTCGCCCTCTTGGTTCTGTATCAGGGTTATTCCTAGCAGGATATGGTACATTCCGCTTCCTAGTTGAATACGTACGTGAACCTGATGCTCAGCTAGGTTTGTTCGGTGGATTTATCTCTATGGGACAAATTTTGTCACTGCCAATGGTTATCATCGGTGTGCTGATGATGGTTTGGGCATACAAGCGTGGTCACTACAAAGATGAATTACCACAACAAACGAAGTAAGGAATTGGTGTGAAACAGTATTTAGATCTCTGTCAGCGTATCGTTAATGACGGTACTTGGATTGAAAATGAACGCACAGGCAAGCGCTGCCTAACCGTAATCAATGCTGACCTTGAATATGATGTAGGTAATAACCAATTCCCACTGGTAACAACACGTAAAAGTTTTTGGAAAGCCGCAGTTGCTGAGCTGCTTGGCTATATCCGTGGTTACGACAATGCTGAAGATTTTCGTAAGCTAGGGACTAAAACTTGGGATGCGAATTCTAACCTGAATGAAGCATGGCTAAATAACCCTTACCGCAAGGGTGAAGACGACATGGGCCGTGTTTATGGCGTTCAAGGACGTGCATGGGCAAAACCTGATGGCGGTCATATCGACCAACTGAAGAAGATTGTTGATGATCTAACGAACGGCATTGATGACCGCGGCGAGATCTTAAACTTCTATAACCCAGGTGAGTTCCACATGGGTTGTTTACGTCCGTGTATGTACAGCCACCACTTCTCTCTACTTGGTGACACTTTGTACCTAAACAGTACTCAGCGCTCTTGTGATGTTCCATTAGGCCTGAACTTCAACATGGTTCAAGTGTATGTGTTCCTAGCAATCATGGCGCAAATTACTGGTAAGAAAGCGGGTGTGGCTTACCACAAGCTGGTTAATGCTCATATCTACGAAGATCAACTCGCACCTATGCGTGATATCCAGTTGAAGCGTGAGCCTTTAGCGGGGCCAACATTCCATATCAATCCTGAGATTAAGTCTTTAGAAGATTTGGAAACGTGGGTGACGATGGATGACTTCTGGGTTGAAGGCTACGAATGCCACGAAGCGATTAAGTACCCATTCTCGGTTTAATCTAATCTGCTTTGTTTGACTGACTGACTGATTGATCGAAAGGCTGCCTCTGCGCAGCCTTTTTTATTTCTGATGCTTGGCTTGCTTACTATTCGTAAAACCAATAATCTTGAGTGGTCTTTTCTAACCACAGAACTACTATGACTCGCTCGCATTGCTTTGTATTGCAACACGACTTTCCTATTTCTTTCTACCCTGATAAAAACCAGTTGGTGATTGATAGTGAAGAGATTCATTTAGAGCCACTACAAGCAAGGCTGCTCAGCTATTTCATCGACAAGCGCGGGCAAGTGGTTAGTACGCAGCAGATAGCTGCTGATGTCTGGCAACGAACTCAAGTGTCTGACAACTTGGTCAGACAGGTCATCAGTTTACTGCGCAGTCAGCTTCAGGATAAAGTACGTCCGTATCGCATCATTCAGACCATTCCTAAGCAAGGTTATCTGTTCGATATTGAGATAATTCAGCCTAGCGTTGAGACTACTCCCGTAGTAGAAATTCCCCCACCTGAAATCAAAGTTGTTTCTAAGCCTAAAAATAAAACCATCGCCCTGATTACAACCGCAGTATTCTCTATTGGCTTAATAGCAACTTGGGCATGGCAAAGCGATATCCCAACCAATGACACAGCTGTTATTTCTGCGCCTCAAAGTGATGTGATTCCCGTTTATATCCATGACATAACACTCGATTCTGCGGACGATTATGAGATGTCGGAAAGCGTGTACAACTACCTATTCTACGGGCTGAACTCAGCGAGAAATTTATCGGGTTACCACTTCTCTCAGCTCTCGAAACAGGGCAAGCAATCACTTGCCAATAATGGTGTCGAACTCAAAGGTTGGCTCAAGCAAAAGGGCAGTAATTATATACTGAGCGTGCTGATACAAAACAACCGCCAGCCCAATCAAAGCCAGAAAGTGGAAAAGAGCTTTAGCCAAGATAACTTCTTTGATGCCATTGGGGATGTGATTCTTGAGATCAAAGCCATTATTGCCCCAATGAGTTCAGAATACGGTGTCGTCAGTCATCGAGTGACTTCTATTGATAACTACGATGATTGGAAGGTTATTTCAGAGGGAATATCGCTTTTCTACCAAGGCAAAGGTGGACAGCCATTTGCAGAGATCGCACTTCAGTTGGATACGATTCAACAGCAAGGAAGAGACAATTATTTGGTCAATGCCTTATTGTCGTATTCGGAATCTTTGGCTTATTTGCAAAGTCATGAGCAAGAAGATCGCGAACATGCACTGCAACTGGCAAAGCAAGCCTTTGAGATGAACCCACGTTGTGATATTGCCAACCTTACCTTGGGTCTTGCACTGTTAATCAACCAACATGCCAATCAAGCTTTCCCTTACCTTTTTTATGCGGCCGAAAGTACACCGAGCCCTATCAGTTTTTATCTACTTAGTGTGGCTGACAAGCTGTCGGATAACCCAGAAGGTTCGCAATACAACTATCAGCGCTATACCGAAGTGAAAAAAGAGTATAATGGCCAACTGTTTGATCTTATTGAATCTTTATAAAAAACAAACCTTTCCTAAACCACATAATTCTCTTTGAAGTGAAGACGTTGAGTTACCGCTAATAGTAACGGCTCTTCTGCAAGGTTTTCTTGTGCCGACAGGCTTCTCAACATGTTTGATTATTGTTTGGAGTCAGGCTCGATTGCCTTGCATCAAGCGTAAAAACATCGACTTCCACATACTGGTCACCAAATCATTAATTATTTGGGGTACACACATGTTGAAGAAGTTTGCTTTTCAGATCATTCCAATTCAGATCTTCTTATTCGTCTTTTGGTTCAAAAATGGCTTTGTCGATAAAGTGATGGGCGTTGTGCTTGGCTTTATTACGCCAGATACCGCTTATTCAGGTGATACTTGGGCTGGCTGGAAAGGCTATATTGTAGGTACTTGGGATAAGAGCCAAATCGGTCATGCTTTACTGAGCCCTACGTTCGATTTTATGTTCCCTATTCTGATTGCTTTGCAATGTGTGCCATTTTTATTGGTTCTTCGTTCAGTACTAGCAGGTGAGTTCATGTCTGGCAAGGAGCGTCCGTGGTTACTCTATGCTGCCTTTGCTTCTCTGTTTGTGACGGCTTGTATGGCTTTCACTCAAACCATCACAGGTGCAAGCGATGGGCAGTATCTATGGCAACTTATCGGCTTTGGCATGGTTGCCATTATGTATCTGCGTAATGAGCAAGGTAAGTAAGCGTTTCTTTAGATGCGAGATAAGGGGAGTTAGATACAAGTAGAAGAGATTCGGGATACTAAGATCAAAAACCCCCGTCATTCCCTATCACGCTCGTTCCTCGCTGTAGGGAATGACGGGGATATATAGATGCGAGTAAAACGGGCTTTTCGTTACTCGCTCACTCGCATCCATCCTGTATCTGCTTTCAACTTGTCACTCGCTACTCCAATCTTCTTTTTGTTTCCCACATCTGCCTTTCAGAAAAGAAAAAGCCCGCAACCTAGGAGGTTGCGGGCTTTGCTATAAGCGATGTTTGTTTTGCTATTAAGCTGTCAGTGCTAACACGCTACCAGGCAGTACAAGGAATACCGCAACAAGATAACCAGCTACTACAGCTTTGTTTTTCACTGCCATGTCTGAAATGATATCAGCTGCTTTCACTGGCAGTTCACGTAGGAACGGAATACCAAAGATGAATACCGTTGCCATGATGTTGAACACCAAGTGTACTAGAGCAATCTGTAGTGCGAATACTGCGAACTCACCAGATACTGCTGTCGCTGCTAATAGCGCGGTAATACACGTACCGATGTTTGCACCTAAAGTGAATGGGTAAACGTCACGTACTTTAAGAACACGTGAACCAACTAGTGGAACCATCAAGCTTGTTGTCGTTGAAGAAGACTGAACAAGGATAGTCACGATAGAGCCAGAAGCGATACCGTGGATAGGACCACGACCGATTGCGTTCTTTAGAATCTCACGAGCACGGCCAACCATTAGGCTCTTCATTAGCTTACCCATTACCGTGATAGCTACGAAGATAGTCGCGATACCTAGAACGATAAGCATAACCCCACCAACAGTGTCGCCAAACGTTGATAGTGGCTCTTTAATCGCACTTACAACAGGCTTAGTGATTGGCTTGATGAAGTTAAGACCACCCATGCTCATATCACCTGTTGCTAGCATCGGTGATACTAACCAGTGAGAAATTTTCTCTAGAATACCAAACGCCATCTCTAGTGGTAGGAAGATAGCAACGGCTAATAGGTTAAAGAAATCGTGAATCGTCGCACTTGCGAATGCACGTTTGAACTCATCTTTACAACGAACATGACCAAGGCTAACTAGCGTATTGGTTACTGTAGTACCAATGTTTGCACCCATGATCATAGGGATTGCTAGCTCAACAGGTAAACCACCTGCCACAAGGCCAACGATAATTGAAGTAACTGTACTTGATGATTGAATAAGGGCTGTTGCCACTAAACCAATCATTAAGCCTGCAACTGGATGTGAAGCAAATTCGAAAAGAACTTTTGCTTGCTCGCCTGTTGCCCATTTGAAGCCTGTACCAACCATTGAAACTGAAAGTAATAGTAGGTAAAGCATGAATGCCAAGTTAGCCCAGCGTAGCCAACGAGTTGTGCTCGAGATAGGCGCTGCTGCAGTAGTAGCTTGGTTCATAATGTTTTCTCCATTGGACCGTTTTAGTCTGTGTTTGGTCTGTTTGTTTAATCTGAGCGTGATGTTAGAGAACAAATATTTCAGTAATATTACATTTTGGTTTAGGTGAGACTTTTTTGTGATGATTTGCTCTTTAAATATTTGGTCTTGAAATGGTGGTGGATTAACTTGTTGTTTTTAAAGTTTTTTGTTCGTGTTTTTGATAGGTGATATAGATCTTAAAAGTTAGAGAAAAATTGAAAATAATCGTTGAAATATTACATTATGAAATTAGACACTTCGTAAAAATAAGTAGTAATTGATAGTTAGGTGTGGTTTTTCCGAGTTTGTTGAGTGGGGAGGGCATATTTGATATAACAGGTTATCTTCTCTTTTTTTACGGCACATTTATGTCGCATCTCAACTATAACCACCTTTATTACTTCTGGATGGTTTGCAAGCAAGGCTCTGTTACTAAAGCTGCAGAAGCCCTATTCCTAACACCACAAACGGTAACTGGTCAGATAAAAGCCTTAGAAGAGCGTATGGACGGCAAGCTAACTAAGCGTAATGGTCGCAGTGTTGAGCCGACAGAGCTTGGGCAGTTGGTCTTTAAATATGCCGATCGTATGTTTGGCCTGAGTTACGAGATGCTGGATATCGTGAATTATAGCCAGCACTCCAATATTCTGTTTGATGTTGGCGTCGCGGATGCACTGTCCAAAAGATTAGTCAGCAAGATATTGATGTCGACAATCCCACCCGATAACAGCATTCATTTACGCTGCTTTGAATCGACTCATGAAATGCTACTTGAACAACTTTCTCAGCATAAGCTCGATATGATTTTGTCAGACTGCCCGGTGGATTCTAGCCAAAGCCCAGGCCTGTTTAGTAAAAAGTTGGGTGAGAGTGGTATGAGCTTTTTCAGTTCAGGTAATGTGGAAGGTGTTAACTTTCCTGCTGTATTAGAACAAAAGAAACTGTTAATCCCAGGAAGTCGAACTTCGATGGGGCGTAAAGTACTGCAATGGTTTGATAGACAAGGACTTAAGCCTGATATTTTGGGTGAGTTTGATGACGCGGCATTGATGAAGGCTTTCGCTCGTTACCACCACGACGCTATTTTCTTAGCGCCTACGCTATATATGTCAGAGGTTGAGGAAGATACGTCATTGCAATTGTTGGGGGGAATCGAGGAGTTAAAAGAGGAGTACTACGTCATATTTGCTGAGAGGATGATCCAACATCCAGCAGTAAAAAATGTATGTGACGCAGATTTTAGCAAATTGTTCGAGTGAGCTTGTTTGTTAATGAATTGATATCGATTATCATGACTTCATAATCTGCCGGAAATACAGATAACCCGGACTTGGCGTAAAGGTTGTATGGAGCCAAACTATGAACTTAAAAGAGATGGAGAAGAATTCAGCACAAGCTGTGATTCTACTCAAAGCCATGGCCAATGAGCGTCGCTTACAGATTCTGTGCCTATTGCATGGTACTGAGCTGTCGGTTGGGGAGTTGTGTGGCAAGTTGGAATTGAGTCAATCTGCTTTATCTCAACATCTTGCTTGGTTGAGAAGAGATGGTTTGGTCGAAACTCGCAAAGAAGCTCAAACAGTGTATTACACATTGAGCAGTGAAGAAGTAAAAGCGATGATTAACCTACTGCATGGTATGTACTGCAAGTAGTTTATTGCTGGTGGGGGAAGTGATTTCTTACCAGGGGTAGGGTCGACACAAGGAAGTGTCAGTATTTCATGTCGAACGTTAGTGCCTATCAGCAAACCGCATATCTTTAAGTAAACCAAGTAACGCTCAGCAAGAAAAATCTCTGTGTTACTCAAAATTTAGATATAAAAAAACCG
>NZ_CH902610.1:76680-79302 GCF_000153005.1 Vibrio sp. MED222
TCCCGACACAGGAGAAACACAACGTTTTAATGGAATATTAGCGGTAGGGAAACCGATAGTTCTCCCTAGTTTACGACCATGAGAAACACGACCACTGATACTGTAGTCACGCCCAAGCATGGTAGCACTAGAAACCAAGTCATTGGCCGCTAACGCATTTCGTATCTCAGTGCTGCTTACTCGTAATTGGTTTAAGCAATAACTTTGGGTGCTCACCACCTCAAAACCATATTTTTCGCCCGCTTCTTTAAGCATAGCGAAATTACCCGTTCGGCCTTTGCCAAAGCAAAAATCGTCACCAACCACCAAGAATTTCACACCAAGCTTATCAACCAAAAGCTCCTTAATGAACGCTTTCGCAGACAAGCTTGCAAAATACTGATTGAAATTCACACACAATAAACGACTAATCTCTAGCTTGCTCAATTGCACGTACTTATCTCGTAAGCGAGTTAAACGCGCTGGCGCTCGACCTTTAGCAAACAACTCCATAGGTTGCGGTTCAAACGTCATGACAACAGAAGGGAGTCCCAGTGCTGTAGCTTGTTTAGAAACCTGACTCAGAACCTCTTGATGCCCTAAATGAACACCATCGAAGTTACCTATGGTTAATACACAGCCATGATGCTGTGCTTTAATATTGTGTATACCTCGGATCAGTTCCATTGTGATCAGCTAAAACCTGTTATTTGCATCATTTATTGTGTGAAACCGACGGATTATATACTAATCAGTATTAATCTGTCGCTGCTTTTAAATGTTTTACTCGGATACCTAAAACCAGTACCGACACAATATAAGCAAAGCCACCAAGTGCGATCAACCCTGTTAGCGTCAACGCTCTTTGGTTGAAGCTCCAATCAAGCCACAGCTGCATATTGTCTAGTTGCCATAAAATCACGCCAACCATCACAGTTCCAGATACTAATAATTTAAGGCTAAACAACAATGTAGTCTTGGTTAAACGATAAACACCCGCTATATGCAGACCACGATAAAGTAGAGTCATGTTCACGAACGCAGATAACGCCGTTGCGATTGCCAAACCAACATAACCATAGAAATAAGCGAAGATCGCGTTGAACACCATGTTAGTGACCATCGCAATGATGCCGTACTTCACAGGAGTTTTAGTATCTTGACGTGAGTAATAGCCCGGAGCCAACACTTTAATCAACATGAAGTTTAGCAAGCCTGAAGCGTATGCCACCAAAGACATGGAAGCCTGCTGTACATCGTGTGGTGAAAACTCGCCACGCATGAAGAGCACCATCAGCATCGGCTTCGCTAAAACAATAAGACCTAACATCGCAGGAATGCCTAGCAATAAAACCATGCGCACGCCCCAGTCCATTGTATGAGCAAACCCTTCCCCTTGAGCATCTACGTGTTTACGCGACAAAGCAGGAAGAATAACCGTCGCAATAGCAATACCAAACAAACCGAGTGGGAATTCCAATAATCGATCCGAATAATATAGCCAACTGATAGAGCCGGTTGCTAGAAAGCTGGCAATGAAGGTATCGAACAACAAGTTGATTTGGCTCACTGATACACCAAACAAGGCAGGGATCATTAGCGTGCGAATCTTAACCACACCGGGATCTCTCCACCCCCACTTCGGCTTAACCAACACACCCGCTTTAATCAAGAAAGGCATTTGGAAAAGGAACTGGACTAAACCACCAAGAAACACACCGATGGCCAAGCCAATTTCGGGTTGTTCTAAATTAGGAGAGATAAACCATGCTGAACCTATGATCATTACGTTCAGGAACACAGGGGTAAATGACGAAACCGCAAATTTGCCCATGGTATTGAGGATTGCACCAGATAAAGCAACAAAGGTGATAAACCATAAATAAGGAAAGGTAATCTTGAGCATAAAGCTCGCCAGCTCAAATTTTGGTGCTGCTGGGCCATCATTTAACCAATCGATAAACCAACCTGCGCCAAACATCGCAGTGATGACACCCGAGCCCAACACCCCGATAACGGTGACGATAGAAACTAGTACCCCGAGCGTGCCCGATACTTTGGCAATTAAATCTCGAGTCTTATCTTTATCACCAGCAGCGTGATATTCTGTTAATACAGGAACAAACGCTTGAGAAAAGGCACCTTCTGCGAAAAGTCGACGTAAGAAATTAGGGATTTTATTAGCGAAGAAAAATACGTCGGCACTCGCTCCTGCTCCCATCAAATTTGCTACTACTACATCACGTACTAGCCCCAATACGCGGGAAACAAAAGTCATTGCACTGACAATCAGGCCTGACTTTAATAGTCGTTTACTCACACAAACCTCTGACACTGGTTGATTACTTTCAAGCGAGGATAAATACTATCCTGTCCTAAGAAGCATATTTATTAGCATTGGTCTAAAAATGCTGTTAGAATCCCCGCCATCTTAACCGCGATGACCTTTCCATACCAAAGTTTGTTTGGCTACGATTGGTTTTTGCACAAATCATTTGACAATTAAGCGCCTATGAGGGATAGTCCTCGCCCTTAAATTGTCACCGAACTAAGTTTTTGGGAGTTAGACCTTGGCAAACAGTAAATCTGCTAAGAAGCGCGCTATCCAAGCTGAGAAACGTCGCCAGCACAATGCTAGCCGTC
>NZ_CH902610.1:79729-111770 GCF_000153005.1 Vibrio sp. MED222
AATCGTGAACCAGAAATGCTGAAGCGTTGGTACAAAGAAGACCTTTACGGTGAGATCCGTAAGGCAAAGAAAGGTAAAAAATCTTTCGTACTGCATGATGGCCCTCCATACGCGAACGGCGACATTCACATTGGCCACGCGCTGAACAAGATTCTTAAAGACATTATTATCAAATCTAAGACCCTTTCTGGTTTTGATGCACCGTACATCCCTGGTTGGGACTGTCACGGTCTTCCAATCGAGTTGATGGTTGAGAAGAAGAAAGGTAAGCCTGGTCAGAAGATTTCAGCGGCTGAATTCCGCGAAGAGTGTCGTAAGTACGCTGCGGGCCAAGTTGAAGGTCAGAAAGAGAGCTTCAAACGTCTTGGTATCATGGGCGAGTGGGATAAACCATACCGCACTATGGATTTTGGCACTGAAGCGAACATCATTCGTTCTCTAGGTAAAATCGCAGACAAAGGTCACCTACTAAAAGGTTTCAAACCTGTTCACTGGTGTACTGACTGTGGTTCTGCTCTGGCTGAAGCTGAAGTTGAATACAAAGATAAAGTGTCTCCATCTATCGATGTGAAATTTTCTGCAGCTGACGAAGCGGCTCTACTAGAGAAATTTACTCTAGCGGAAGGTCACGCGGGTCAGGGCGAAATCTCTATTGTTATCTGGACGACAACACCGTGGACTCTGCCGGCTAACCGCGCAGTATGTCTACGTGATGATCTTGAATACGTACTTATCCAAGTTGAAGCGAATGGCGAACAGCCAGCTCAACGTATCGTTGTTGCTTCTGAACTAGCAAAAGACGTAATGGATCGTGCGGGTATCGAGCACTTCCATAACCTTGGTTTTGCTACTGGTGCTGATCTTGAGCTTTCTCAATTCAACCACCCGTTCTACAACTTTACGGTTCCTGCTGTTCTTGGTGACCACGTTACAACTGACTCTGGTACTGGTGTGGTTCATACCGCTCCTGGTCACGGTCAAGAGGATTTCGTGGTTGGTAAGAAGTACAACCTAGAAATCGCTAACCCAGTTGGTTCAAACGGCGTTTACCTGCCAGATACTGAGCTATTTGCTGGTCAGCACGTATTCAAAGCGAACGACTCTGTTTTAGAAGTTCTAAAAGAGAAGGGTGCACTACTGCATCACCACGCTTACGAGCACAGCTACCCACACTGTTGGAGACACAAAACTCCAATCATCTTCCGTGCAACACCACAATGGTTCATCTCTATGGATCAAGCTGGCCTACGTGCAAAAGCACTAGAGTCAACAAAGAGTGTTGAATGGATGCCTGAATGGGGTCAAAGCCGTATCGAAGGTATGATCGAAGGTCGCCCTGAGTGGTGTATCTCTCGTCAACGTACTTGGGGTGTGCCAATTGCTCTGTTCGTTCATAAAGAAACATCAGAACTTCATCCAGATAGCCCAACTCTTATTGAAAAAGTAGCGAAGCTTGTGGAAGAAAAAGGCATTCAAGCTTGGTGGGATGTAGATGCTGCTGAACTGATGGGTGCTGAAGACGCTGACAAGTACGAGAAAGTACTTGATACGTTAGACGTATGGTTCGACTCAGGTGTAACGCACTTCTCTGTTGTGGATTCTCGTGAAGAGTACAACTTCCCGAATGAAGAAAGAACGCACAGTGCTGATCTTTACCTTGAAGGTTCTGACCAACACCGTGGCTGGTTCCAGTCTTCTTTGATTTCATCTATCGCGATGAAAGACGAAGCACCATACAAGCAAGTGCTAACGCACGGTTTCGTGGTTGATGGTAACGGCCGTAAGATGTCTAAATCTATCGGTAACGTTGTTGCTCCTAAAGATGTAACGAACAAACTAGGCGCAGATATTCTACGTCTATGGGTTGCTTCTACGGATTACACTAACGAAGTTGCGGTTTCTGACGAGATTCTTAAGCGTTCTGCTGATGCTTACCGTCGTATTCGTAACACGGCTCGTTTCTTCCTAGCGAACTTGAACGGTTTCAACCCTGAAACTGACCTAGTTCCTGCTGAAGAAATGGTAGCACTTGATCGCTGGGCTGTTGGCCGTGCTCAAGCTGCACAAGAAGAGATCGTTAAAGCATACGGTGAGTACAATACTCACGGTGTAACTCAACGTCTAATGCAGTTCTGTTCTATCGAAATGGGTTCTTTCTACCTAGACGTAATTAAAGACCGTCAGTACACAGCGAAGCAGGGCAGCCATGCTCAACGTAGCTGCCAAACGGCGCTTTACTACATCGTAGAAGCTCTAGTTCGTTGGATGGCTCCTATCATGTCGTTCACTGCAGATGAAATCTGGAACGAGATGCCAGGCGAACGCGACACGTTTGTATTCACAGGCGAGTGGTTCGAAGGCCTATTTGGTCTTGCTGACGACGAAGAGCTAAGCAACGAATTCTGGACTGAAATCCAGTCAGTTCGTGGCGCAGTGAACAAGCTTCTTGAAGATGCTCGTAAAGAGAAAACAATCGGTGGCGCTCTGCAGGCTGAAGTTACTCTATACGCTGACGATGCACTAGCGGCAAAAATCAACAAGCTAGAAGATGAGCTACGTTTCGTACTTATTACTTCTGCTGCGGTTGTTAAACCACTTAGCGATAAGTCTGATACAGCTCAAGCGACAGACGTTGAAGGTCTGTACGTTGAAGTTGCAGCAACTGAAGCTGAGAAGTGTGACCGTTGCTGGCACCACACTCCAGATGTAGGCACAATTGAAGGTCACGAGAAAGTTTGTGGTCGTTGTGTGTCGAACATCGACGGTGAAGGCGAAGTGCGTAAGTACGCATAACGACTCAGAGAAATACTGAACTTTTTGTAAAAATCATAGCCCCAGTACCAACTGGGGTTATTTTTAATTATAGGAAATGTGTTTAGCCAAGTTTGGTAATCAAGGTCACTTAAATTGAGTAACAGTGAATACCAACTTCGTAAATACTAGGAATAGAAATGAGTGAAGTTTCGTTAAAACAATCTGGTGTGCGTTGGTTATGGTTGGCCCTACTAGTCTTCCTTGCTGATATCGGTATCAAACTCTTTGTTATGGACAACATGGGTTATGGCTGGGCAAACCGCATTGAGGTGTTGCCATTCTTTAACTTTTTGTACGTGCATAACTACGGTGCAGCATTTAGCTTCTTGAGTGATCAAAGTGGTTGGCAGCGCTGGTTATTTACTGGTATCGCATTTGCGGTAACGGGGATGCTGACGTACTGGATGAGCAAGCTACCAGCAACAGATAAGTGGAACAACATTGCTTATGCGATCATCATTGGTGGCGCTGTTGGTAACGTGTTCGACCGTGTTGTACATGGCTTTGTCGTCGATTACTTAGACTTCTATTGGGGTACTTACCACTGGCCTGCATTTAACCTAGCGGATATGGGAATCTGTATCGGCGCCGCGATGATCATCTTAGATGGTTTCCGTAAGAAAGATGAAAGCCAATAGACTACTCAGACATTAATGAGTATCAAGCAAATCGCTTTGTAATAGATTGTCCTAAAGTCAGCCTATGACTCACAGAATAGAATAGCCCTAAGCGCTGTCGGTTGATTCCGACGGCGCTTTTTTTTATGCTGCAAGTAATATGAGAGCAAAGCAAAATGCATTCTCAAATAATAAAGAAATCTAAGGAAAGTAACGTGGCAGCAATTAAAAATGATTCAGCAGTAACTCTACATTTTACGATTAAAATGAAGGATGGTTCAGTTGCCGATAGCACCGAAAATATGGGTAAGCCCGCTAAGTTCGTGATGGGTGATGGCAGCCTAAGTGAGAACTTTGAACAGTGCCTGATTGGCCTTGAAACGGGGACTGAAAAATCTATCGAATTGAAGGCGGAAGACGCGTTTGGTATGCCAAATCCAGATCATATCCATCATATGGATCGTGCTAAGTTTGTTGGCGACTCTGAAGTCGAAGTTGGCACTATTATGGCTTTCTCTGGTCCTGACGGTATGGAAATTCCAGGTATTATCACTGAGATCGCGGGTGATTCAGTGACGGTTGATTTTAATCACCCATTAGCCGGCCAAGACGTTACGTTTGACGTTAACATCTTAGCTGTGGACTAAGTGTCTTAACGGTGGAGTAGCTATCTTAGCGGCTAATCACTATCTTAACAGTAGAATAACATCGCCTTACAGGTGTGATGCAACCCAGAGCTTCACTGTCTAGGCGCTTCACTGTAGAATGCGAACCTCGCTGACAGCGAACTCTATAGAAACAACCTTAGTACCGCGGTAAATGATGAGCAATGAAATGAAAATAATGTTAGCTAACCCTCGTGGCTTTTGTGCCGGTGTCGATCGTGCGATCAGCATCGTAGAGCGCGCTCTTGAACTGTATCAGCCACCGATTTATGTTCGCCATGAAGTGGTGCATAACCGCTTTGTTGTTGAAGGGCTCAAGCAACGTGGTGCTATTTTTGTCGAAGAGTTAAGTGAAGTACCAGACGATAACATCGTGATCTTCTCGGCTCACGGTGTTTCTCAAGCGGTTCGCAAAGAAGCGAAAGAACGCGAGTTAACGGTATTTGATGCGACGTGTCCTTTGGTGACTAAAGTTCATATGGAGGTTGCTCGAGCGAGCCGCAAACATATGGAAGTAGTATTGATTGGTCACGCGGGTCACCCTGAAGTGGAAGGCACTATGGGTCAATACGCTAGCCAAGCTGGTGGTATGTATTTGGTTGAAAGACCAGAAGATGTACAGAACTTAGTCGTGAACGATCCAAGTAACTTACATTATGTTAGTCAAACCACGCTGTCAGTTGATGAAACTGCAGACGTGATTGAAGAGTTACGTCGCGTATTCCCTGAGATCCAAGGACCACGTAAAGATGATATTTGCTACGCAACACAAAACCGTCAAGACGCAATTCGTGAGATGGCTGGTGATGTCGATGTCGTGATAGTTGTTGGCTCTAAGAACTCATCGAACTCTACTCGTTTAAAAGAGCTAGCTGAGAAGCTAGGCACGCCTGGTTATCTAACCGACTGTCCTGAAGACATTCAAACTGAATGGGTTGAAGGGAAAAAGAAAATTGGTGTGACAGCGGGTGCTTCAGCGCCTGAAGAGCTAGTAAACCAAATCTTAGATCGTATTCGTGAGTTGGGTGCTACCGAGGTTGAAGAGATTCAAGGTCGTGAAGAGAACATGTTCTTCGAAGTACCAAAAGAGCTGCAGATTAAGCAAGTCGACTAGTCTCTATGGATTGGTGACAAGATCGATTCGTAACTTTATCGATTCGCAAACAGTATCGATTTGCAAACACTATTGATTTGTAAACAACAGGAAGCCAACGTTGATGCGTTGGCTTTTTTGATCGTATTTTGGAAAAAAGTCGAAACTTATGGGGTTACTGGAGACCGAGTTGCTCCTTTAAAGCCTTTAAGTAACGACGACTGACAGGTACTTCAAAGCCGGTCAGTGTGATGATCTCCGCTAATCCATTCTCTAACAGTTTGATCTCTTGGATCGATTTTATATTGATCAAATACTGTCGATGACAGCGGATCAAATCGGTCTTTTCTTCCAAGATCTTTAGCGTCAACTGCGAGGTTGCCGTTTGTGATGAGCTGCGTACGTGGACACCACTGATATCTGAATAAGCGCACTCGACCGTTTGGCTCGCCATGATCACAATGCGGTTGTGGCCGATACACGGGATCTGCTCTAAGTGGCAGGGAGCAATCGCAGATATATCTTGTTCTGGCGCTTTCTGGTTCAGCTTGATGACCTTATTCAGACGACAAACACTCTTGTTTAATCGACAAGGTTCAACCGGCTTGAGTAGGTAATCAAAGGCATTGTCTTCAAATGCTTGAATCGCATATTGGTCGTAGGCGGTGACGAATACCACGTAGGGCATGGTGTCTGGATCAAGCATGCTTAACAGTTCAATTCCGGTAACCTGCGGCATTTGGATATCCAAATACACCACATCAGGCTTGAGCAGATTGATCTGTTTCAGTCCTTCGATCGCGTTACTCGCTTGGCCAATGATTTCTACTTGTCCGGTTTCAGTCAGTAGTTCAATCAGCTCTTCGCGAGCAAAAAGCTCATCATCGACAACTAATGCCTTTAACATCCTACAATCTTCATTTTGGTTCTATCCCTGCTTGTTTCACGCTTTTCTTTTAAATGTCGGCTTCTAAATGTTTCAACTCGGAGTGATTCGTCTCCGAAAATGCCTTTATTTCAGTATAGGTATGATAAAGCTCATTCGAGTAAATTGCTGTGGTTGAGATTCTATTTTTAGTGCTGAATCTTGTCCAAAGAAATTAGTGAGTCGTTTATCAACAATCTCCATGCCTAATCCAACGTGATCTTGGGGTGGCTTCTGATAATTACCAGCATTGTCTTCAACGATTAACTTGAATCCACCCTCGAAAGCCTCGCTATAGATCTTCACTTTACCGCCTTCCAACATATTAGATATCCCATGTTTGATGGCGTTTTCTACCAGCGGTTGCAGGGTAAAGCTCGGCAGTTGCGACTCGTATAGTTGTGAGGCGATATCCCATTCGACTTCTAATCGGTCAGTAAAACGTGCTTTTTCAATAGTTAGGTACGCATTGACGTGCGCCAGTTCGTCTTTGAGTTTCACTGTATTGATGTTCTGCTTCAGATTACTTCTAAAGAAGTGAGAGAGATGCTGAATTAGTTCTCGTGCTTTATCAGGGTCACGGCGTGTAACTGCACTGATGGTGTTGAGTGCATTAAACAGGAAGTGAGGATTCACCTGTGCATGCAGCAGTTTGATTTCCGCTTGGGTGAGCAGCGTTTGCTGTTGCTGATAATTACTAAACAATATCTGGCTCGACAATAGCTGAGCGATACCTTCACCCATCGACATGTTGATGGTCGAGAATAGTTTCAGCTTTGGCTCATACAGTTTGATGGTTCCGACCACTTCATTACCCGCGCGCAGTGGAATAATAAGCGCAGAACCCAATTTACAATCTTGCGATAGAGAACATTGGTACGGGTTTTCTTTGCCATCAAGGTAGATGATGTCGTTTTGTTCCATCGAGGTAAGCGTGCTCTGCGATGAAATCGGAGTGTTAGGTATGTGGTGTTCATCGCCAATGCCAACAAACGCGAGAATTTTTTCTCGGTCGGTGATCGCCACCGCACCAACGTTGGTCTCTTCGTAAATGATGCGCACGATTTTTTGCGCATTATCTGAATTGAATCCACCATGCAAAATACCCACCGAACGTTCGGCAATGGTTAATGCGCGGCGTGAGAAAGTTGCCGAATATTTTTCGAAGATGGTTTTCCGATCTTGGATGATGCTCATGAACAGTGCCGCACCCACAGAGTTAGCAATGATCATTGGCGCGGCAATATCAGAAACCAGAGCATAGGACTGCTCGAATGGTTTCGCGACCGCTAACAGAATTAGCATCTGAATAATTTCTGCAAACAGGGTTACCGAGAACACCACCAACGGATTAAACAGTTGGCTAGCTTTGTTCTTTCTAACCAAGTAAACGTGCAATAGGCCGCCAATCAAGCCTTCAGCTGTGGTCGAAATCGCACAAGCTAAGTCTGTGAAGCCGCCTAATGAGTAACGGTGAATACCGCCAGTAAAGCCGACGGCAAAACCAACGACAGGACCGCCAAACAGACCTCCCATTACCGCACCCATCGCGCGAGTGTTGGCTATGGCGTCATTAATCTGCAGTCCAAAATAGGTGCCCATAATACAGAACAGAGAAAACAGAACATAACAGCTGACTTTATGACTTAAGCGTGAAGAGATGCTCAACAAAGGGAGAATCAACGGGGTTTTACTTAGCATGTAAGCTATTACTAAGTAGACACAGGTTTGTTGCAGCAGAGAGAGAATGAGTTCCATATTTTCACCTATTGAGACGCTTGTTAAGTGTAAAGCTCATTGAGGCTGAAAGGTAGCTTTGCTTTTTGCAGGTTGTCTTTCTTTTGTAAAGTGGAAACTAACGTATTCAGTGGTTATGGATAAAATAATAAAGCCCATCATACATGATGGGCTTTGATCTTAGATTCCAGTTCATCAAAGATGTGGTGGAACAAGCGAAGTGTTTTTGGCTTTCTTATTCTCCTCTTTCTATGAAGAGTGAGAATGTTTCGGGGAAAGCTAAGCTGTTTTTGTTACGGGCTTTGCTTCCTTTTCTGATTCTTCATCAGCAAGGTCGATATCGCCTTTGCCTTTTGAAATTTTGATAACGTAAGCTGCGATACCGAATGCACTCACTACGCCGATGATGGTTGAAAGCTGCATTGGCAGACCGAAGCCTAGCTGACTGTTGTTCAGGATGAATGTAATACACACAGAAGTCATGAACACAGCTGGAACCGTTGTTACCCAGTGCAGTTTATTGTGACGAAGTAGGTAAGCTGAAGCCGTCCACAGCATCATTACTGCTGTTGATTGGTTAGCAAAACCGAAGTAACGCCAGATGATACCGAAATCTACTTGAGTCAGGATACCACCGATAACGAACAGTGGTAGAGCCATCAGTAGGCGGTTACGCAGTGTCTTCTGTTCCATGTTGAAGTATTCAGCAAGGATAAGACGGCTTGAACGGAACGCTGTGTCACCAGAAGTGATAGGTAGGATAACCACGCCAAGGAAAGCAAGGATACCGCCAAATACACCCAGTAGGCCAAATGAAGCGCTGTATACCACGTTACCTGGGCCGCCGTTTGCAATCGCGTCAGATAAAGACTCAACTGAACCGAAGAATGACAGAGCAAGCGCACACCAGATTAGAGCGATGATGCCTTCACCAATCATTGCACCGTAGAATACGAAGCGACCGTTCTTCTCGTTTTCCATACAACGCGCCATCAAAGGAGACTGAGTTGCGTGGAAGCCAGAGATAGCACCACAAGCGATAGTGATGAATAGAGCAGGCCAAAGTGGTAGGTCATTCGGGTTCATGTTGGTGAACATGTCTTTCATCTCGAAGCCACCCATGATTTGGTGCTCGTCAGATAGACCAATCGCAGTGATTAGGCCAACAGACATAAAGATAAGTAGTGCACCGAACAGTGGGTAGAAGCGGCCAATGATTTTATCGACAGGGACAATCGTTGCGATGATGTAGTAAGCAAAGATGATAACAACCATGGTTGTTGCAGACATTGCGAAATCAGTTTGGTCGTTGACGAGGTTAGTGATCATGCCTGCTGGAGCAGAAACGAATACCACACCAACAAGAAGCAGTAGAACAATGGCAAAGATGTTCATAAAGTGTTTTGCGCCATTGCCTAGGTAACGTCCAGTGATGGTTGGAACCGAAGCACCACCATTACGGATAGATAACATACCTGAGAAGTAGTCGTGTACTGCACCTGCGAAGATACAACCTAGAACGATCCAAAGCATTGCTGCTGGGCCGTAAAGAGCACCCATGATAGGGCCGAAGATTGGACCGACGCCTGCAATGTTAAGCAGCTGAACTAGGTAAACCTTTGGTGTTGACATTGGAACGTAGTCCACGCCGTCTTGCTTGGTGTGAGCGGGTGTTTGACGCTTTTCATTGACACCGAATATCTTTTCGATAAAGGCACCGTAAATAAAGTAGCCACCAATGAGTGCTGCAACACAGGTAAGAAACCACATCATAATTTGTTATCCCTGAATGTATTAATTAAGTCAGGGTGTATATTAAAGGAGTGTATGAGAAGAAACTTCCGCTACTGGAGTGAGTGGTCGAATAGCTAATTAAGTGGTGTTATAACCGGTTTAGTGGTTTGTGACCTTTGCGGAGCGGTTGGTTACTGGTGTTGAGAAGTGTCATGCTTCTAGTTAGTGGTGACTTATCAGCTTTAAGCGGTAATCAATAAATATCAACGGCAGATAACAGACATAAGTGGACATCAGTCAGTGTTCAGCGGAGAATCGCCACAAAGGCAGCGCTTCGTCAGAAAGTGATGAAGTAACAATATAAAGGATTGAAATGAAAAAAATAATCGCATTATTCGCCGTGGCATTTAGCCTTGCAGGATGCAGCGCCAATGTTCAAGATTTAGCGGCCGAAGGCAATTGGCAAGAGATTGGCTATCGTGATGGTATCAAAGGCCACACTCAGCGTTCTTATTCAGATATGGCCGAGCTTGGCGGAGTCGATCAAGCTAGCTATACAGAAGGTTACCATTTAGGTGTGACGGAATATTGTAATCCGAACCATGCTTATCAAATTGGTTTATCTGGTCAGGTGTATGAAGGCGTGTGTTCTGGTACGGAAGACGCTCAACGTTTCCGTATGGAATGGCAACGTGGCTGGGATGAGTTCTCAAACGACTATTAAGCCCAAGCTAGCGATAACAAATTAAAACTAAAAAAGACCAGTACTGCATGTGTACTGGTCTTGTTGTATGTCGTTAAAGTCACTCTCTAAATGAGAAGCTACAAACAGAATTGAGATTACTGATTATTCTCGACCGCTTTTCTCAAGAAGCCATTTTGTTGATCAAGTTGAGCCTTGGCCAGTTCTAAATCTAGCCCTGTCAGAATCATTAAAATAGATAGCTTCACATCATAATCGGTGTTTTTAAGTGTCGAAACTGCAAGGGCTTTATCACATTCAGTTGCTTGGATTACGATACGAGCTGCGCGGGCAACCAGTTTTTCGTTGGTCGCCTTTACGTCGACCATCAGGTTCTGATAGCTCTTACCAATACGAATCATGCTCGCAGTGGTGAGCATATTAAGCACCAGCTTTTGTGCTGTCCCTGATTTGAGTCGTGTTGAACCAGTCAATGCTTCTGGGCCAACCACTGGGCTAATTGCGATTTGAGCAATCTCAGCAATTGGAGAGCCTGGGTTACAAGACAGCGCAACCGTCACCGCACCAATCTGATTCGCATAGTTGAGCGCACCAATCACGTAAGGTGTACGGCCACTGGCTGCAATGCCTACCACGACATCGTTTTCTGTAAATTGAATGGCTTTCAGGTCTTCAATACCGAGAGTCAGCGAGTCTTCCGCTCCCTCTTTGGCTTTTAAAATCGCTTCTGGTCCGCCAGCGATTAAGCCGATAACCATTTTGTCTGAAACACCGAAAGTCGGAGGGCACTCTGAGGCATCTAATACACCTAATCGACCACTGGTGCCTGCACCCATATAGATCAGTCGGCCACCGTTTTGAAAGGCGTGAGCGATCTTGTCAACCGCTTTCGCGATCAGTGGTAATTCGGCTTCGATCGCCAGTGGTACCTGTTTGTCTTGTTGGTTAATCTTTTCAACCACTTCGAGAGAGGTGAGTAGATCAATATCCATAGTGTCAGGGTTTCTCCCCTCCGAAACGAGGTGCGAGAGCGCTGATATGAGAGCGTCGTTACTCATAATGATCCTTAAATGGTGATTCTAAAATGATGGTTCTAAAGTTGTTTAGTCAGCACGATAGAGAACGCCTAGAGAGGCCGCTCTGCTCGCGCCAGTCACTTCTGGTAAATTGCTTGGCAGTTGATGAACATGACGTTGAGCAAGCCACGCAAAGGCCATAGCTTCCATATAATCGGCATCAACGCCTTTACTGGTGGTTGACTCAACCTCCCAGCCAGGAAGCAGTTCAGACAGTCTCTTCATCAACAGTGGATTTCTCGTACCCCCGCCACACACATAGAGCGCAGGTTGGTTACCCAAGCGATAAGTCTCCACTTCATTCGCTATCGTCAATGCAGTGTATTCACAAAGTGTGTGCTGAACATCTTCTGCCGCAAGGTCTTTAAATTCTGTTAATTGTTGCTCTAACCACGGTAGATTAAATAGCTCCCTGCCAGTGCTTTTCGGCGGCATTTGAGATAGATAAGATTCATTTAATAACTGTTCGAGCAAGGCTTGATTGAGTTGACCTTTAAGTGCGAATTGCGCATCACGGTCAAACTTCTCACCCGTGTGCGTATCAACCCAAGCGTCCATCAACATATTGCCCGGGCCTGTATCATAACCAAGAGTAGGCTGATTCGGGCGCAGTACTGAAATATTCGAGATACCACCAATATTCAAGACTACAACCGAGCTGTCTCGCGGGTGAAAAATCGTATGGTGAAACGCGGGGACTAATGGCGCACCTTGTCCGCCAAGCGCCATGTCTTTGCGTCTGAAGTCGGCAACAGTTTGAATATCTGTTTTAGCGGCAATGATATTAGCGTCACCCAACTGCATGGTAAATGGCGAAGTACCGGTTGGCTGGTGGAATACTGTTTGGCCATGGTTCCCAATCGCAGTCACAGAAGATGCAGGCGTACCTGACTTATCGAGAAGTTGCAGAACAGCATCAGCAAATAGATGACCAAGCTGGTGGTCTAGTTCGCCAATGGCAATCAAATCCGTTTTCTGACCAATACAAACTTCAAGCAGACGCGCTTTGAGATCATCAGGCATTGGGAACTCATCATGAGCGAGCAATGTGATGCGCGAATCTTCAATCGAAACTAAGGCGGTATCAACACCGTCCATACTCGTCCCCGACATCACACCGATATACAGTTCTTTACGATCCATTCCTAAGCTCTTGCACTGCATTCTTAAAGTCTTCCAAAGATTGGTTTAAAAACATTGTAAAGCAAATTTAAAGAGAATAATCTCGGGAAGTTTATGAAATTAGGTTTAATAAGGGATAAATATGGGACCGTTGTGGGTAGATGTCGCGGGCTACGAACTGACAGCTGAAGACAGAGAAATTTTAGAGCACCCAACCGTTGGTGGTCTCATCTTATTCGCTCGAAACTACCACGATAGCAAACAGCTTTCGGCGTTAAATAAAGAGATCCGCAAGGTCGCGAAACGTCCTATTTTGATTGGCGTTGACCAAGAAGGTGGCCGAGTTCAGCGCTTTCGCGATGGCTTTTCAATTATCCCTGCCGCTCAAGAATTCGCGACTAAGAATAATGGTGAGCAGTTAGCAGAACAAGCCGGTTGGTTGATGGCGGCGGAATTGATTGCCCATGATATCGATCTGAGCTTTGCGCCTGTATTAGATAAAGGTCACGACTGTAAAGCGATTGGTAGCCGAGCGTTTGGTGAAGATATTGATACCATCGTTCGCCACAGCAGTGCTTTTATTAAAGGCATGAAATCGGTTGGAATGGCGACAACAGGGAAGCACTTCCCAGGACACGGCGGTGTAATTGCTGATTCGCACTTAGAAACGCCTTACGATCCTAGAGATGATATCTTTGAAACAGACATGGCCATTTTCAAGGCGCAAATTGAAGCCGGAATATTGGATGCCATGATGCCAGCACACGTGGTTTTCTCTCACTATGATGATCAACCAGCGAGCGGCTCTGAGTATTGGTTGCAGAAAGTATTGAAGCAGCAGCTTGGATTCAAAGGCTTAGTTTTTTCTGACGACTTAACGATGGAAGGCGCGGCCATTATGGGCGGACCAGCAGACAGAGCGAAAGCAGCTTTGAATGCTGGCTGTGACATGGTGCTGATGTGTAATAAGCGAGATGCACAAATTGAGGCTCTTGATCATTTAGCGATTCAAGAGGTGCCTTTAGCCAACTCATTGCTTAAAAAGCACTGCTTTGATTTATCGACGCTTCACTCGGATAGTCGATGGAAAGAGGCCTCAGAGCAAATTAAGCGAATGTTAAACGCTGGGTGATAAATAAACACTCTATAAGTTTGAAGAAGGCGATATGAGAAATATCGCCTTTTTTGTATGTGTGAGGTGCAGTTTAAGCTGGTTTGTGTATCAGAGTGAATTAAAGAAGATGTGTAAGTTTTAATTTACAGTAAATGTTTTTTATTGTTTACACTTGCAATCGTTTTTGTAGCTGTTATTGTGTTTTTAAAGATTGTCAGCCCAAATGGAAATTGTGGGTGTAAAAATAAATATACAGGTTAAGTTATGCAGAAAAGTGAATTAAGCAATGTCAATATCATCGACGAACAGGTACTGATTACTCCTGAGGAGTTAAAAGCAAAACTGCCTTTGAGTGATAATGCTCGTCGTTTCATTCAAGAGTCTCGTCAAACTATAGCAAACATTATTCATAAGAAAGATCATCGCATGCTTGTAGTATGTGGCCCATGTTCTATCCATGATATTGAAGCTGCGAAAGAATACGCGAAACGCTTAAAAGCTTTATCTGAGCAGCTTAGCGACCAACTGTATATTGTAATGCGTGTTTACTTTGAGAAGCCTCGTACCACTGTTGGTTGGAAAGGCTTGATCAATGACCCACATCTAGATGGTACGTTCGATATTGAGCATGGTCTGCATGTTGGTCGTGAGTTACTTGTTGAACTCGCTGAGATGGAAATCCCACTAGCAACAGAAGCGCTAGATCCAATCAGCCCGCAATACCTAGCAGATACATTCAGCTGGGCAGCAATCGGCGCTCGTACGACTGAATCACAAACCCACCGCGAAATGGCGAGTGGTCTTTCAATGCCAATCGGCTTTAAGAATGGTACGGATGGCAATCTAGGTACTGCAATCAATGCAATGCAGGCGGCTTCTTCTAGCCACCGTTTCATGGGTATCAGCCGTGAAGGTCAAGTCGCACTACTAACGACGCAAGGTAACCCAAATGGTCACGTAATTTTACGTGGCGGTAAGCAGACGAACTACGATTCAGTATCGGTACACGAATGTGAGCAAGAGCTGGGTAAATCTGGCTTAGAGGCGGCACTAATGGTCGACTGTAGTCATGCGAACTCTCGTAAAGATTTCCGTCGTCAACCGCTGGTGGCTGAAGATGTCATCCATCAGATTCGTGAAGGTAATAGGTCGATTATCGGCCTGATGATTGAGAGCCATATTAACGAAGGAAACCAATCTTCAGATATACCTCTCAATGAGATGAAATACGGTGTATCTATTACCGACGCGTGTATCAATTGGGATTCAACTGAGGCACTATTGAAACGTGCACATACGGAATTAGTCCCGTTCTTAGAGAACCGCTTGAAAGGTTAGTCAGAGTTTAAATTTAAGTGCCTCATCTAATGGGGCATTTTAAGATCTGTTGCTAACGAACCTGCATCAGTGCGGGCTTTTAGATTGGCACGGGCTTATAGATGAGTAAGGAATAAAATGGCCGTTGAACTGAACGAATTACGCGACCAAATCGATGCTGTCGATAAACAAATGTTGGATTTACTGGCTCAACGACTGGCTCTAGTGGAGAAAGTCGGTGAAGTAAAAAGTGAACATGGTTTACCTATTTATGTACCGGAACGTGAAGCCGCAATGTTGGCATCTCGTCGTCAAGAAGCCGAGAAAATAGGAGTACCACCGCAGTTAATCGAAGATATTTTACGTCGTACGATGCGTGAGTCTTATGCCAGTGAAAAAGATTCTGGTTTTAAGTGCCTTAACCCAGAGTTACGTTCAGTGGTTATCGTTGGTGGTAATGGTCAGCTTGGTGGTCTGTTTGGACGTATGTTCAAGCTTTCTGGTTACGAAGTGAAAATCCTTGGCAGCCAAGATTGGGACAAAGCCGATGAGATCTTAGATAATGCTGGCCTTGTGGTTGTAACGGTTCCAATTCACCTGACAGAAGGTGTGATTGCGAAGTTGGGTAACCTACCAAGCGATTGTATTCTTTGTGATTTGACGTCGATAAAATCAAAGCCTCTACAAGCTATGTTAGACATGCACCAAGGCCCTGTGGTTGGATTACACCCAATGTTTGGTCCTGATGTTCCAAGCCTTGCGAAACAAGTGATTGTTTACAGTGATGGGCGTAGTTCTGAAAGCTATCAATGGTTGCTGAATCAATTTGGTATTTGGGGCGCGAGCCTTTGCCAGATGGATGCTGCGGAACACGATCACGGCATGACTCTGATTCAAGCTCTCCGTCACTTCACTTCTTTTGCTTACGGCTTACACCTAAGTAAAGAGAACCCGAACATTGATCAGCTTCTGAAGTTAAGCTCGCCAATCTACCGACTTGAGATTGCGATGGTTGGTCGTCTGTTTGCTCAAGACCCGAACTTGTACGGTGATATCATTCTTTCTTCAGATGAGAACATTGAGATGATTCGACGTTTCCATAGTCGTTTCGGTGAAGCATTGGAAATCTTGGATGGGAAAGATAAAGCTAAATTCGTTGATAGCTTTAATCAAGTCAGTGATTGGTTTGGCGACTACTCGCAGCAGTTCTTGCAAGAGAGCCAAAGTCTTCTAAAACAAGCACATGACTCGATTCATCGAGGCTAATTACGATTTGAAATCATAAAAAAGAGCGACCATCAGGTCGCTCTTTTTGTTTGTACTGAATGCTATGAAAGCATTTGGTCTACTGTAGGCTAAAAGCAATTAGATCATCATAGGCCAAATCAATATCCCTCAATAACCAATAACCAATAACCAATAACTAGTTAGTCGTGATAGGTTTCTTACTATCTTCACTCGATACGGTGTCTATGGTCGAGCTAATGTAAGGCACGTTAGTCAGGTTGATCTGCAAGCGAACCACATTATCAATCAGTTGAACCAATGGACCCCACTTAACCTTTTTCTCTTTCTCGAACACGTAGTTGAAGTTCTCAGGTGTCCAATCCATCAAGTATTGAGGGTTCAATGAACGACCAAGAAAGCGTACCTCATAGTGCAAGTGTGGCCCGGTTGAGTTACCTGAGTTACCACAGCTCGCAATCACATCGCCTTTACTCACAAATTGACCGCTACGTACTTTGAACTTCTGTAGGTGCGCATAAGAGCTCATGAAACCGAATGAGTGACGCATAGTTATAAAGTTACCGAAGCCTTTCTTACTTGGGCGCACGGTTTCAATTACGCCATCAGCTGGCGCTACTATATCTTCACCACGCTTACATGTTAGGTCGATACCAGTATGAACGTGGCGTTTACCTGTTATAGGGTTCGAGCGACGCCCATAAGAGGATGATATGCGTTGATAAGCCATAGGGCTGTCATTTGGAATCAAACGAAACATTGTGGCTCTGACTGCTGAATCTACTGCAGCTGCATCAATTCGGTCTTCTAAAGAGACGTCATCAGTAAGCGGCTCTTCATCGGTCAGGCCAAGCACTGATTCCACATCAAATACACGCTTGCCAAGTAACTGAATAGTGCCTTCTTTCTCGGTTAATGCTTGAGACAGTGAGTGATTGGTTTCTACCTGCTCAGCGTAAAGAAAGTCGGTTTGTTCTTTTTCAACAATCAGTGTTTCAATCAATTGTTGTGCATCATCGGCTTGTAGGGCGAGTTCTTGCTTGCCCTCAAAGTGCATGTATGCAGCTCCGCCAATCAATAGAGGCACTGAAAAAATTGCGGTAGTACATAGTAGTACGGCTTTTCGACCGAAATAAAACGTCTGATCCCCTTGGGTTAAGGGGATTGTAATGGAAACTTTTTTAGACATGGTTCTGTATTAACTAAATGCTTCTAATAGAAAAAGGGGAATGGAGACGTCACTCATTACCTAAATCGGTAAGGTGTTCAATCTCTCTATAAAGCAGTTCATCGTCGCCAACGTTAAGTTCCACAAGGCGCTTAAGGTAGCTGATACTATCAATATCTAAATGCTCTATACGTAAACGCATTGAGGTATTGATGGTCGAGACTATCGTTGCTTCTAACTGAATATTGATATCACTGTTTTCGAGCTTAAAGCTGACTTGAACAGGAGTGTCAGTTCTGAGTTGCTGTAATTTATCACATTGAATGAGTAAACCATGAAGAGATAGGTCTTGCACTGAGCCTGATACATTTACTTGTCCTTGTGAAATCTCAGTCGGAACTTGATAAATAACTCGTGAAAATTTACGTCTTTCAAGCATAGGTAATCTCTCTATATCAATAGGTAAATAGTAAGCCAGATATATCAAAGGCCGCTATTATCGCGGCCTTTGTTCAAAATACAAGCTTATTTACTTTGCAATACGTTTGTATTTGATGCGGTGAGGTTCTGCCGCTTGTGCACCTAGAGTCTTTTTCAGCCACTCTGTATATTCAGTATAGTTACCTTCGTAGAAGTTAACTTGACCTTCATCACGGTAGTCTAAGATATGGGTCGCAATACGGTCAAGGAACCAACGGTCATGCGAGATAACCATTGCACAGCCAGGGAACTCAAGTAGTGCTTCTTCAAGAGCTCGTAGTGTCTCAACATCAAGGTCATTGGTTGGTTCATCGAGTAGCAGTACGTTACCGCCCGCTTTTAGCAGTTTCGCTAGGTGAACACGGTTGCGTTCACCACCTGAAAGCTGACCGATGATCTTCTGTTGGTCGTTGCCTTTGAAGTTGAAACGAGAGCAGTATGCACGAGCAGGGATTTCGAAGTTGTTGATCTTAATGATATCAGCGCCTTCAGAGATCTCTTGGAATACTGTTTTTGTGTCGTCCATGCTGTCACGGAACTGATCAACAGAAGCAAGCTTAACCGTTTCGCCAAGTTCAACTGTGCCTGAATCTGGCTGTTCTGCGCCACTTAGCATCTTGAATAGTGTTGATTTACCCGCACCATTGGCACCAACGATACCAACGATAGCGCCTTTAGGCATGCTGAATGATAGGTCATCGATAAGAACGCGATCACCAAATGACTTCGTTAGGTTCTTAACTTCAAGTACCTTGTCACCTAAACGCTCACCTGGTGGGATGAACAATTCGTTGGTTTCGTTACGCTTCTGGTATTGGCCAGTCGTCATTTCTTCAAAACGAGCCATACGAGCTTTAGACTTAGCTTGACGACCTTTAGGGTTTTGACGAACCCATTCAAGTTCTTTCTCAATCGTTTTTTGACGTGCGCTTTCGCCAGCTTTTTCTTGCTTCAAACGCTCATCTTTCTGTTCTAGCCAAGATGTGTAGTTGCCTTCCCATGGGATACCTTCACCACGGTCAAGTTCTAGAATCCAACCTGCAGCGTTGTCTAGGAAGTAACGGTCGTGGGTAATTGCCACAACAGTACCGCTGTAATCAACAAGGAAATGCTCAAGCCAAGCAACTGATTCTGCATCCAAGTGGTTGGTTGGTTCATCAAGAAGCAGCATGTCTGGCTTCTCAAGAAGTAGACGACAGATAGCAACACGACGACGTTCACCACCTGATAGGAATTCGATTTTCGCATCCCACTCAGGAAGGCGAAGTGCGTCAGCTGCACGCTCTAGAGCTGTCTCTAGGTTGTGACCGTCTTTCGCCTGAATCAGAGCTTCAAGCTCACCTTGCTCTTTCGCCAATGCATCGAAATCTGCATCAGGTTCTGCGTAAGCGGCATATACTGCGTCGATGCGCTTAAGTGCGTCAGCAACATCTGAAACCGCTTCTTCTACGATTTCACGAACGGTTTTTGATTCGTCTAGTACAGGTTCTTGAGGTAGGTAACCTACTTTTAGACCTTGTTGTGCACGTGCTTCACCATCAATATCAGTATCAATACCAGCCATGATACGTAGTAGGGTAGATTTACCTGAACCATTTAGACCCAAAACACCGATTTTAGCGCCAGGAAAAAAGCTAAGAGAAATGTCTTTAAGAATTTGACGCTTAGGTGGAACAGTTTTGCTCACCCGAGACATGGTATATACGTATTCAGCCATTGCCGATCGATCCTAATTATTGTTCAAAATTGTTTGCTATTTTATACCAATATCCTCAAAGATGTTACTCCTAGGACAGAAAAGCCATTCTTGAACTAATCCTCACCTATTATTGTCACATTGGTCATTAAAACTATATTTAATAAGCTTTCGAGGCGATGTGTTAAATATTAACAATATTTACACTCAAACTCTTTACATTTGATGTGATGTCGGGCGTAAATAGACTTCACGTATTCATACACGCACTAAGGAAAGAGCGAATGTTTTTCCGCATTGGTAATACGAAAATTGCTGTCGCTGCATCGGCAATTTTGTTTTCATTTTCACAGGCTCCAATGGCTATGGCCAGCAATGCTTCCGAGCTTGAAATGCAGCGTGATGTTTATGACAGAGCGCAAGAGGTTTTAGACAACCGTGATCTAAAAGCTTATTCAGCACTTCGTAACAAAATTCAAACATACCCGTTAACACCTTACACTGACTATCGCGCCTTTTTACTGGGCTTAGGTGATCGAACGCCAAGCGAGGTGGATGCTTTTATTGAAGAGAACACAGCACTGCCGTTTTCCAATCGTATACGAGCGCCTTATTTAGATTTATTGGCGGCTCAAAAACAGTGGAAGACGATCCTTGAGTTTCAAACCCAAGAGCCTGTTGGTGAAAAATATCAATGTATCTATTACCGCGCTAATTATGAACAAGGTAATCAAGATCTCGCCTTTAAAGGTGCGAAACAACTTTGGTTAAGTGGCCGTGGTGTTGATGATAACTGTGATTCACTTTTCGAAAGTTGGGATGAAGCGGGCTTAAGAACGGATCAGCTGATTCTGGACAGAATGCTTTTAGCGTTCGAGAGTCGAAACGGTAAGTTAATGAGCTACTTGGTTAAGCAATTAGATCATGATGAGTCAATTACTCAAGCGAAGCAGATGAAGGCGTTGTACAACAAGCCTGAAGATGTACTCGCGTTTGCTAAGAAGCACCCAGCGAATGAATTCTACCAAGCACAAACCGAATTTGGTTTCGAGAAGCTAGTAAGGAAATCCGCAAGCAGCGCTCAAGAGGTTTTTGATGATGTTGTGAAAGCTCAAAAATTTTCGAAAGAAAAATCCCAAGAGCTCGCGGATTACCTAGCGTTCCGCTTGATCAATACCGACTCTGAAGAGTTGATGGCGTGGCGAGACAAAATGCTCGCGAGTTCATCAAAGCAAGTTTTGCTGGAAAGACGTGCTCGCTTAGCTATTCAACATGCCGATTGGACGGGTTTGAAAGAGTGGATTGCGCGCTTAGATGGTAAACATCAAGCTTCGCTTCGCTGGCAGTATTGGCAGGGTAGAGCTGAGATTGCGCTAGGCGATACTGCTGAAGGTAATAAGCGATTGTCAGACATTTTGGGTCAGCGTAATTTCTATAGTGTGGCTGCCGCTAAGCAATTAAATAAGCCTGTTAGCTATCCAACGTCGACCCTTAAATACAGTGCAGAAATGGTGAAACCATTCGACACTTCTTTGGTTCGCATAGGTGAGCTGATTGAGCGAGATAAAATAGCGGCTGCAAAGAGTGAGTGGCGCTGGTTATTAAGTCATGCAGATAAAGAGCAAAAAGCGATGCTTGCTGCTCATGCTGCGACACAGCGATGGAATCACTTTACGGTAACGGCGAGTATTTCTGCGAAGATGTGGGATAACATTGCGTTACGTTTCCCTGTCGCTCATAAGTGGTGGTTTAATTTCTATGCCGAGAAGCACGATCTCGATCCAATTACTTTGATGTCTTTAGCAAGACAAGAGAGTGCGATGGATTCAGAGGCTCGCTCTCCAGTTGGCGCGCGTGGCATCATGCAAATTATGCCAAAGACGGCGCAATACACGGCTAACAAACATAAGATTAAGTACCAGGGCAGCGATGATCTTTATGATGTAGGTAAGAATATTGAGATAGGTAGTCATTATTTAGATGGCCTACTCGCTCAATATGATGATAACCGCATCTTCGCATTTGCCGCGTATAATGCTGGCCCTAGTCGTGTGAAACAGTGGCGATCTCGCAGCGATGAAAAGCTCGATGCATTTGCTTTTATCGAGATGATCCCATTCAAAGAGACTCGTGGTTACGTTCAGAATATCTTGATGTTTGAGACTTACTATCGAGATATCCTGGGTGAGAAAGGGACGTTTTTAGCACCTCACGAGGCAAAAACGAAATACTAAGCTTTCTGTATTTTTCTCCAAGCTGAGTAATATTAAAGGCAGTGAGTGCGAACCATTTCCACTTACTGCCTTTTTACATTGGATCACATCAAGTGTTTCGGTATAAAGTGTTCGACGCTTTCAATCGTTAAGCGACTCTTTAAAGTCAGAATTTAAAAGTAAGTGTAGAGATATGGCATCACAACCTGAATATGAGAATTGGCAACAACTGATGGACTTGGTAAAGACGGCTGTCGAAAAAGATCAGCATGAACTATTGTTGACCATGATGATGACACCAGACGAGCGAGATGCTTTAGTTGCTCGAATTAACATCTTTTGTGAGTTGATGAAAGGTGAGATGTCTCAACGACAGGTTAGCCAAATGCTGGGAGTAGGCGTCGCGACGATAACCAGAGGCTCAAATGAGCTAAAGGCCAAATCTGAACAAGAGAAAGCCGTGATCGCCGACCTTTTGCTCAAACAATAACTGAGTCAAGCAACCTCTGAGTAGTGTGTCTATTAATTCGATAAAAACGCTAACTGAATGTTAGCGTTTTTTAATTCTGGTGATTGTTCTCTGAGGCTTTCGAAGTTTAGCGAAGATCTAGATAGGAAAGTGCTCTGGATTCACAAATGGGATCAGCGCTAAAATTAAAGCCTGATGATAGACAGAGCTGCGTGTTAGTTGGTTATGCGTTAGTAGGCCAATCGCACCGCCTTTTTGTTTGATATTATCGGTGCCAAACACTTCATCCATCACATCCCCTAGCTCGTTCGCATGTTCTAACTTTTCAAGTACTGCAGGTGGCAACATCAAACTTGCTGAACGCGATTCTCCACGTAGGCCATTTGCTTCGATCACCATCCATGCAAAGGTAACGTTTTTTTCTATTCCAGCTTCTAATCCCACATAAAAATCTGCATTAGGCTGAGCTTGGATCGTGTTGTAAACACGATTTACCGCACCTTGATAGGTTTCGTCGTTGCTCATGGGTTGATCGGCGACGCCACTAGGGACACTGATGCCTTTGAAATCAAATTCAGTATCAGGAAAAGCCGATAAGAATGCACTTTTAACGGCGCTAATTTTAGCTGGATTCAGCGATGCGATGATTACAGATTTCATGTGGTTGATTCTTTTTATTATCGATAAAATTGAGTTGATGCTGTCGGTACCATTCCGTCAGCTCTTCTAATGGCATTGGCTTACCAAAATAATAGCCTTGTAGCATATCGCACTGCGCATCTTGTAACCACTGATGCATGCATTGAGTTTCAATTCCTTCGGCTGTGACCTTTTTCCCTTGAGCATGGCATAGCCCGATAATGGGTTTCACTATGTTCTGGTTATCTGTCTCAATCAAGGTGTCCAAAAAGGTTTTATCCAATTTAATCTTCTGAGTTGGATATTGAACCAGTTGAGTGATCGAGGTGTAACCAGAACCAAAGTCGTCGATTGCTAATCTATAGCCCATGTATGATAACTGGTTAAGTAATGGGAACCCCTGAGAGTTTGAGTAAAAGGTTTCTGTGATTTCAAAATCGATCAAATTGGGCGGAATCTGATTGATTTTCGCATGCTCTTTGATGAAATCAGCAAGGTGAGTGGTTTTAATCCCGGCTGAAGATAAGTTAATCGATAGCTGAATAGAGTGATCGAATTGAGCTTGAAGTTGATGGAATGAAGCAAATGCATTCTGGATAACCCAGCGATCAATTATTTCAAATAATCCGGTTTGTTCGGCGATAGGAATGAATTCATCGGGTGGCACTAAACCAAGGTGTTTTGAGTGCCAACGTAATAGCACTTCTACACCAATAATATAACTTCCTGTTGAGTCCATATAAGGCATGTAAACGAGCTTAAACTCTTCATCAAAATTATTTTCTCTGAGGGCGCTCTCAATACTGGCTTGACGCTGAATGGTTTTATCTAAGTCTAACGAGTAATCTGCGAATTGGTTTTTACCTGCACGTTTGGCTTGATACATCGCGGTATCAGCATTCGAAAGAAGCTTCTCGATTGTATCGCCATCATTAGGGTGGGTCGCAATACCAATACTGACCGTAATCGGGAAATTACCTGACTCGGTGACAAACCCCTTTTGTAGTGGGGTGAGTAAATCATTCGAAAATCGATGTGCGATATTTTCTTGGTGATTTGGAGCATTAATGTATACAACGAACTCGTCCCCAGAAAGTCGGGCTGGCAGACAGTGGGCATTTAATTCTGTTTTGTAGTGGTTACAAATATTGGAGATACGCTGAGCAAAACTGACGAGAATCGAGTCGCCGATCTGATGCCCGTATTTGTCGTTCACAAATTTGAAGTTATCTAAATCAAAGTAGAGAACCCAGGTTTCGGTGTTCGAACTAGGTTTTGACAACGACTGCTGCACGAAGGTTTGAAACTGGTGCCTATTGGCTATTTGGGTCAACTGATCATTTTCTGCCAACAACTTAGTCTGTTGGTACGTGTCATCCAACTCTTGGTACATATCATAAAAGCGTTGGGATAAGCGCCCCAACTCATCATTTGTTCCTAGGCGCTCAATGTTTTTTCTCTGTTTTTTCTCAACCTCTTGAAGCTGCCTATCTAAACGGGTGATCGGGTTTATCACCCAGCGAGATAGCAGGATCAGCAGTAAGGTAACACTGACAAATGCAGATAGGGCAAAGGATAGGCTCAGTTCATTCCAGATAGATTTGAGTTTGTTGTCTAATAAGAATGGTGCAGGATCGAGCGTGGCGTAGAGGCCAGGTGCTAGCTTTATAGATTGTGTTAACTCACGCCCCTGTGTCACTAACGTAGGGGTAAAAAACAAACTAGTTTGATAGTCGAACTCTATCTGTTTTCGTAGTGAATTAAACTTATCAAGAGAGACAGATACAACCACAAAAAACACATTGTTGGGTGGATCGTTTATTGGTGTCGAAACTGTTTTTTTATCAATAACATCATAATGAACTAATACCCCTTCACCTTGGGAATTCTGTATGTAGTCCGTACTCGAAGTTGCTAACGTTTTTTGATATTGATGCTCAATGAACTCTAATATCTTGGGATCCATTTTTGCGAAAGGATCATTGGTATTGTCAGCGTAATATTTAAGAGCTCGATCGCTATCAAGCAACGCGACCCTTGTAAAACTGTCGTTACCATCTTGCAGTAACTTAATCGTTTCGTTTAGGTTATCAGTCAGTTCACGTTGGTGGTCGACATTTTCATCAACCATAAAATAACGCTTAACCAGGTCACTATTGGTGAGGGTGTAGGAGTAATTGTTGAGGAAAGAACGAGACTGTTGAAAATAGCCTGCTAATTTTTCCATACTTAATTGCAGTGCATTGTCTTCACGTTTGATAAAGCTGTTTTTTTGCGTGGAATAGATGATATAGCTAGAAGCCGCTGTACTGAACAGTATTACGGGGGCAATCACAAGTAATATTTTAGTACTTAGCTTCATGGTTATTCACAACATGGTTTATAAATTTTAGCGCGCAAGTTTATGTTATTTCGAGAGTTCTTGCCATCGATTATATTGTGTTTGAAGAGTTTTGTTTGGGTTTTAAGTTTTTGTATTTAATGATTAAATTATCAGTAATGAGTGTTTAAGTACGGTGGGGGTGATTGAAGTGGATAGGAGTGAGAATCAGTAACACAACCAATTCCTTTTTAAGTATACAGACTTTGCGTATTCCTTAGTTCGAGTTTTATTCCATTAGTTACTTTCTTTTAGCATTTGGCCTGCAGTAGGCCAAATGCTTGTATTAGTGAAAAGCTTATAGCAGTTAAAATGGGGGAACAGATAATAAAAAGTTAAGACAACTTAACTTGAGTAGCCTTAATGTTCTCACTTGGGTAACAACCTAACACTTTTAGGTGACGAGTTATGGCTGTTAGTTCCGTTATCGCTTGCTGCATATTATCTGAATCTAAGTGTGCTTCTAAATCCACATAGAACATCTCTTCCCAAGGGTTACCCATGATAGGACGAGATTCCAGCTTGGTCATGTTAATACCTAAGCGTTGCAGAATCAGCAGTGTTTCAACCAAAGAACCGGCTTCTTGAGAAGTCGACATGATGAGTGTCGTCTTAGCTGGGATCTGAGTCGATACTTCAACAGGCTTACGAGCGACCACGATGAAACGAGTGTGGTTCTCAGTTTGATTTGCAATGTTGCCTTGGATTGGTTGAAGTCCATAAAGCTTGCCGCTCGATGCATTACCAATCGCTGCCACATCATCACCGTCTAGATCTTTTACCTTTTTCATAGCATCAGCTGTGCTTGCACAAGATTCAAGGCTGACATCTTTAAGGCGGCTTAAAAACTCACTGCATTGTTGATGAGGTTGTGGGTGCGAATAGAGCGTTTTAATGTCTTCTAAACGAATATCATTTTTCGCGACAAGGCAGTGTTCAATCGGTTGAGAAAGTTCACCAACGATGTAAAGCGTTGTGTGTTGTAGCAGATCGTAGACTTCGTTAATTGACCCTGAACTGGTATTTTCAATCGGCAGTACACCGTAGTCGGCATGGCCCGATTCTACAGTCGATGCGACTTCTTTGAAGTGATTACAGTTCAGCTCAATCAATTCCATATTCTTGCGGCTGAAGTATTCACGGCTCGCAAGGTGAGAATACGATCCCTTAGAACCTAAGAATGCAACGCGAGCTAGTGGTTTACGGCTTTGTGGATTCGCAAGGTTTTGCAGGTATGACTGTTGCAGCAGAACCGAATCTTCAATGATGGTATGAAACAACTTAGTAATGTACTGCGCATCAAGCTCGTATTTATCTTTACCGTTGTTGATCAATTTGACTAGTAGTTGTTGCTCTCGTACTGCATCACGAACGGGTTTTGACGTTTCTACCTTGCTTTTAGCGACTTCGATACTCAGCTTACGACGCTCTGAAAGTAATTTTAGGAGTTCGTCGTCTAAATCATTGAGACGAAGGCGGATATCATCTAGTGAAATTGTTCGGTCAGTCATAAATGTGTCCTTATAAAAAAGCCCCCCTAGTGTGGGAGGCTTCTTGTTCGTTTTTGACTTGTTTTTCTAAAACGACTTAGCCTCCGATTTACGGAAGAAAAAAGAAGTCAAAAATAAACAAAGAGTGAGAGTGCATAAAAAGTGATTGTTTTATGAATGTTTAAACACAATAAGCAAGCGAGCTACGAGCGTCAAGCAAAAAAATAGCGCCCTGAGGCGCTATTTTTTAATCTGTCATATTTCCTTATTCTACTTCAGCTTCTAGCTCTTCGATTTCAGGCTTTTCAGCGCGGCGCGCTTCTGGTTTATGGCGCAGCTTGTTGAGTTGACGCTCTAGTTTTTGTTCTACTTCGTTAATAGCTACGTAGAGGTCGTCATGAATTGATGAAGCAACAAGTTGGCCTTTTGGTACCGTTAGAACGGCTTCAAATTTTTTCTTTTTATTTGGTTCTTCGCTAAAGCTCGCTTGGCAGCCAATGATGTCTACTTGCCATTTATCCAGCTTCTTAAATTTGCTTTCTATGTGATCACGGATTGCAGAGGTAATGTCGATATTTTTACCAGTGATGTTCATTTTCATAGAAGTTTTCCTCTGTTGTATCCCTCATGGGTTAACTTCAGATTACGACTTTTAGGAATAAAGAATGTGATTTAGATCTTGTTTTGGTTGGGTGGGATAAGCATTAAAATCAAATGTGATCTCACGCAAGTCTTGATATCTTTTTGTCGAAAAATACTTGTTATCCCTATGAAAAACGATAAGTTGGAGGCAAGGCTTCGCTAAAAATTAAACCAGTTTTTAGGGGCGGACTACAGCCTATAGAAAGTGCTTGATTGAAATTTACTCAATAGTGTTTTGTGATATAGGTATCATGATGTAGCTCTCTGCGTAAGCTTCTTCAGAATTAGATAAACAAAAGCCGCATAAGTTTTCTTATGCGGCTTTTATGTTTTTAACCTTATCTAACACCTTTGTTCCTCAAGCTCTGATGTTAAGGGCGAAGTTAATCGTTAGTGTTCAGTAATCTCGCTGTACCGTCCTCTCGGATGGCATTGATTGCTTGCAATTGTTTGTAAATGACGAAGTAACGATTGATGTTGGCGACATAGGTTACGGGTTCTTTACTCACGTACTTACGAGTGATGATTTCCACGTTTTTAAACCAGATATTTGGGTTATAACCCTTTTTTTTAGCAATGTTCCGCATCTTTCTTATCTTAGCGGGGCCGGCATTGTAAGAAGCTAAAGTGAAGTAGATTTGATTGTCAGGCGATATCGCTGGATCGTCAAAATATCGGTCTTTGATAAAGCGCATATATTTCACACCAGCATGGATGTTGTTATCCACCTTATGTATGTTTTTTATATTGACGTTTTTGTCTTTGGCGGTACTTGGCAACACCTGCATTACACCGATGGCGCCTCGGTGAGAAACCCTGCTTTGATCAAGTCCAGACTCTTGGAAACCTTGAGCTGACATCATCAAAGGGTCGAATTCGTATTCATTCGAATATTTTTCAAAGACATCTGCCAGTTTTGCCACTCGGTCTACTTTATTTGGGTTGAGTGCTCGCCCTAACCAACGAGTGTTGTCGATGTATTTATTATAGATAACGTTCCCAAGTAGAGTTCCTGTTCGTGCGGTCTTTACGTATTTGTTGATCTCTTTCTTTAGCTGAGGGCTGTCTTTTCTCAGTGCCCAAGCAATTTGACCATTTTCACGCAGCGGCAACTCAGTGTGTACCTGAATGTTTTCCATAGCATCGAGCCAGAGCTTAGCTTTGTGGCTATCTAGAACTGTACCTTGTATATAACCCTGATTAACTAGTTCTATCAGCTCGTAGTCTTGCAATGATTCTTCGATAAAGTGGACATGCAGTGGTGGTAAACCTAGTGCGTTAAGCTCTTTGTTGACTCTTTGAACACTCTCGAAGTAACTTGAGCTAGCTCGGATCCAGACCTCTTGACCACTCAATTGCTTGATTTCGGTGATAGGGGCAGAATTTTTTCCGGTGATAATCAGTTCTTTCCCATCTTTGATCATTGGATCGGAAAAATCGATGACACTTAACCGCTTGTCGGTGATCGTTAGGTTGGCGACAGCGACATCACCGTAACCAGATTCTAACGAGGGGAGTAGATCATCTCGTTGCACGGGGATGATTTGAACGTTGAGATAGGGGTGCTTCTTACGAAGACTTTTCTCAAAGTGGTAGAGCATTTCTGCCACAATACCTTTTGGCTTGCCATCTTCTATGTAGTAAAAGCCCAGATCAGCCGAAACCAATACTCTCACTGTTCCTTTTGTTTTGAGTACATCTAAGTCTCCCATGTAAGGTTGATTGCTCAATGGGGACAGTTCTAATGCGTTGGAAAGTTGGCTAAATAACCCGATCCAGATAAATAATAACATCCTGCTCACATCCACACTCCATGTTGATGTTTTGTTAAAAGTTATCTATTGAAGATACTGCTTATGTTGCCATTCATCAAGTTTACCAGACGAAGTTCAAAAAAAATCGCGCTAACAAATTAGCGCGATTTTGAAGTGATTGTTTTAGTTAACGACGAGTGTGATTCGCTGACTAAGGCAGTGGATTGAGCTCGATTAACTTTTCTGTTCGTAACACTGCGTCTTCTAAGCCTAGTTGTTCATAAGCTTCTAATTGAATGTCTAAAGACTTACGTGCAGCAATGGTGTCAGGGTAAGTCTTCTGTAACTCTTGTGTTCTGTTTATAGCTGCAATCCAAGCTTCACGACGCAGGTAGAAATCAGCGGTTGCTAAGTCATACTCCGCTAGGCGGTTTTTCAGTGCGAACATGCGTTTTTGTGCATCTTCAGCGTATGGGCTTGCAGGGAAACGTTCTAACAGTCGTTTGAAATCAGCAAATGCAAGTTTCACTGGCTCTGGATCTCGGTCGCTACGATCGATATTAAAAATATCATGCATGAAGTTTCGGTCTTGTGCCATATGCGTTAAACCGCGCATGTAAAGAACCCAATCTTGTTTCTCATGAGTTGGGTTTAAACGTAGGAATCGCGAAATAGTCGCAAGGCCAAGCGCCAAGTCATCATTTTTGTAGTAAGCGTAAATCAGATCCAGTTGTACTTGTTCAGAATAGGCGCCGAATGGGTAACGTGAGTCTAAGGCTTCTAGCTTTTCGATTGCAGAAAGCCAGCTACCACTCTGCAGTGATTCTTGGGCGTCAGAGTAAAGAACCGATGGCGGTACATCCGGTACTATTTCTTCACTACTTGAACAACCAACTAAGAGTGATACGGCTAATAGACCCGTTAAAGTAAGGTGTTTCATGTCAGGCGTCGATTCCTTGAATTAAATATTTCGTAAGCTTCCGTTACTTTCTAACCAGTAACAGATACAATGATGCAATTATTCTATTTTATCCATACTAATGGGTATTAGTCTCACGGTTTTTAAAAAAGTTCGATATGGCTCAGCAGATAACATTAACAGACACAGTAAAAAGCAGCCAGTTAGGTCAACGTTTAGACCAAGCTGTCGCTGAACTATTTACCGATTTTTCTCGCTCTCGTATTAAAGAGTGGCTTCTTGACGGCAAAATCCAAGTGGATGGCGAAGTTATCACTAAACCGCGCACCATAGTTTTGGGCGGTGAAGCGATCATCTTACAAGCAGAGCTTGCGGATGAAGAGCGCTGGGAAGCACAAGATATTCCGTTAGACATTGTCTATGAAGATGATGATTTATTGGTTATCAATAAACCTCGCGATCTGGTTGTACACCCAGGTGCAGGTACGCCGGATGGAACCATACTAAACGCATTGCTTTTCCATTACCCTCAGATTGCTGAAGTACCTCGTGCGGGTATTGTGCACCGTCTTGATAAAGACACAACTGGTCTTATGGTTGTGGCTAAAACGGTTCCAGCTCAAACTCGCCTTGTACGAGCTCTTGCTAAACGTCGTATTACTCGTGAATATGAAGCAATTGCTATTGGTAAAATGACCGCTGGTGGTGTGGTTGAGAAAGGCATTAGCCGTCATGCAACTAAGCGTACGTTAATGGACGTTAATGAACTGGGTAAGCCTGCGGTAACTCACTACCGTGTTGCTGAGCACTTCCGCGAACATACTCGTATTCGTCTGCGCCTAGAAACGGGTCGTACTCACCAAATCCGTGTTCACATGTCATACCTTCAGCACCCGTTGTTAGGTGATATTGCGTACGGTGGTCGTGCACGTATTCCAAAAGGTGCATCTGAAGAGCTAACGACAATGATTCGTTCTTTTGATCGCCAAGCGCTACACGCGGTTATGCTGAAGTTTGTTCACCCGATTACTGGTGAAGAAGTAGAGTTCCACGCACCTGTGCCAAATGACATGGTTGTGATGGCTGAAGCGTTGCGTGTTGATGCTCGCGAAAACATAGAAGACGACATTTAATCGTGTCAATGATCATCCCTGACTGGAATGCACCAAAAAACGTGAAAGCATTTGCTTCGACTCGTTTTGATGGTTGTTCTACAGGTGCTTATCAAGGGTTAAACCTTGGTATGCATGTTGGGGATGATGCTTTACTTGTTGAAAGTAATCGAACATGGCTAAAGCAACAATCTAAGATGCCCACGGCTCCAGTATGGCTAAATCAAACTCACTCAACGGATGTCATTACGGTTTTAGAACCTGTGGCGAATGTGCTTGATGCGGATGGTGCATTTACCACTGCAAAGGGGATTGTGTGTTCTGCGATGACAGCCGATTGCTTACCGGTCATCCTTACCGATACCAAAGGCACTCAAGTTGCTGCCGTTCATGCCGGTTGGCGTGGTCTTGCTGGTGGCATTCTTGAAAATGCCGTAGCAAAGTTTTCAAACCTAGATTCAGATAATCAGATCATTGCTTGGCTTGGCCCTGCTATTGGTAAAGATGCGTTTGAGGTGGGCAACGATGTGTTGGACGCTTTTGTTCGTTTTGACCCTCAAGCGAAATTAGCATTTAAAGCTAAATCTGAACCCGGCAAGTGGTTAGCAAACATGTCTCAACTTGCGACTCAACGATTAATGAAAGTTGGCGTGACTTCGGTGACAGATTCGAATCTATGTACATACGCAGATTCAGATGCTTTCTATTCTTATCGTCGTGATGGTATTACTGGGCGTCAGGCAACATTTATTTGGTTAGAGTAATCTCTGACTAGCATAACCACTCATCCAGTTCATTTATATTTTCATATCAGCTCTATTCTTCATCCTTATCCCTTGAAAATCTGCGTTACCGTATCCATCTTCTAACCATAAGATAAACATATCTAAGAGTAGGAAGGTTGGCATGCGTCTCGA
>NZ_CH902610.1:112035-114520 GCF_000153005.1 Vibrio sp. MED222
CGTCAAGACAGTTATATATCTTCAGAAGTATTCCTACTCGCTGCAATAGAAGACAAAGGATCTCTAGGTAACTTACTTAAAGAGTTAGGCCTTACTGAGCAAAAACTATCTCAAGCTATCGAGCAAGTTCGTGGTGGTCAAAAGGTTGATGACCCGAATGCGGAAGATAGACGCCAAGCTTTAGAGAAGTTCACCATTGATCTGACCGAGCGAGCAGAGCAAGGCAAGCTAGATCCTGTGATTGGTCGTGATGATGAAATTCGTCGCACGATTCAAGTCCTTCAACGTCGTACTAAGAACAACCCTGTCATTATCGGTCAACCCGGTGTAGGTAAAACTGCGATTGTCGAAGGTTTGGCTCAGCGTATTATCAATAATGAAGTGCCTGAAGGCTTAAGAGGCCGACGAGTGCTTTCATTAGACATGGGCTCATTAGTTGCGGGTGCTAAATATCGTGGTGAATTCGAAGAGCGTCTAAAATCAGTGCTTAATGAATTATCGAAAGAAGAAGGCAATGTCATTCTCTTTATCGATGAAATTCATACTATGGTCGGCGCAGGTAAAGGCGAAGGCTCTATGGATGCGGGTAACATGCTGAAACCAGCATTAGCTCGTGGTGAACTGCATTGTGTCGGCGCAACAACGCTCGATGAATACCGACAATATATAGAGAAAGACCCGGCTTTGGAGCGTCGATTCCAAAAAGTGATCGTGGATGAACCCACCGTTGAAGACACGGTAGCGATTCTTCGTGGTTTGAAAGAGCGCTATGAACTCCACCATCATGTAGAAATTACCGATCCTGCTATCGTAGCGGCGGCAACGCTATCTCACCGATATGTTTCAGATCGTCAGTTACCAGATAAGGCGATTGATCTCATTGATGAAGCGGCTTCGAGTATTCGAATGCAGATAGATTCAAAGCCCGAGTCATTGGATAAGTTAGAGCGCAAAATCATTCAATTGAAGATCGAACAGCAAGCTCTGACGAATGAAAATGATGAGGCCAGTGAAAAGAGGCTTCGTACGTTACAAAGCGAACTTTCTGAGAAAGAACGCGATTTCGCAGAGCTTGAAGAAGTTTGGAACGCTGAAAAAGCGGCGCTGTCTGGTACGCAACATATTAAATCAGAGCTAGAACAAGCTCGAATGGATATGGATTTTGCACGACGCGCTGGTGACCTTAACCGTATGTCTGAATTGCAATATGGTCGAATCCCAGAATTGGAGAAGCAGTTAGATCTCGCGACTCAAGCTGAAATGCAAGAAATGACCTTATTACGTAATAAGGTGACCGACGCTGAGATCGCCGATGTCCTTTCAAAGCAAACCGGTATTCCTGTTTCTAAAATGCTAGAAGCGGAAAAGGAGAAGCTTCTGAAAATGGAAGGTGTTCTGCATAAGCGGGTTATCGGTCAAGCGGAAGCGGTCGAAGTGGTATCGAATGCGATTCGTCGTAGCCGTGCTGGTTTGTCTGATCCGAATAAGCCGATTGGTTCGTTCTTGTTCTTAGGGCCAACAGGTGTCGGTAAAACCGAACTGTGTAAAACATTAGCTAACTTTATGTTCGATAGTGAAGATGCGATGGTGCGTATCGATATGTCTGAGTTTATGGAAAAACATTCTGTCGCTCGTTTAGTTGGTGCGCCCCCTGGTTATGTGGGCTATGAAGAAGGTGGGTACTTAACCGAAGCTGTTCGTCGAAAACCTTATTCTGTCATTCTGCTTGATGAGGTAGAGAAAGCTCACCCAGATGTTTTCAATATTCTATTGCAGGTTTTAGATGATGGACGATTAACTGACGGACAAGGTCGCACGGTCGATTTTAGAAATACCGTGGTAATCATGACATCGAACCTAGGTTCAACTCGTATTCAAGAGAACTTTAATACATTGGATTACCAAGGCATTAAAAATGAGGTTATGGAAGTGGTGGGTAAACATTTCCGACCTGAGTTTTTGAATCGAGTTGATGAAAGCGTTGTGTTCCATCCATTAGGCCAAGAGCACATTGAGTCAATTGCCGCTATTCAGCTTGAGCACTTGAAAAAGCGAATGGAAGACAATGGTTATGAGCTTGAAGTATCGGATAAAGCACTGAGGCTGATTTCTAAAGTCGGTTTTGATCCTGTATATGGTGCGAGGCCTCTTAAAAGAGCAATTCAGCAGAGTGTTGAGAACCCATTAGCGAAAGCGATACTTGCGGGGAAAATCAATCCGGATAAGAAAGTGCAGCTATTAGTGAATAACGACCGAATTATTGCTCACCAATAATCAAGGTAAGAACGATAGGTACGATTAGTCGAAATTAAGACGCAATCGTACCTATTTTGAACGCTTTGAGTGAATAGTGTCCGAACGATCGCCTGTGGCGATTTTTTTCTGTTTTTGGTCTTGTGCAAAGGGGGATTCTCTCTATAATGCGCCTCCGTTGCTAGGGATAACCAAGCGGTTTGAACTAAGTAACGAGACGACATTAAGCATT
>NZ_CH902610.1:114620-282408 GCF_000153005.1 Vibrio sp. MED222
ATTCGATGCAACGCGAAGAACCTTACCTACTCTTGACATCCAGAGAAGCCAGTGGAGACACAGGTGTGCCTTCGGGAGCTCTGAGACAGGTGCTGCATGGCTGTCGTCAGCTCGTGTTGTGAAATGTTGGGTTAAGTCCCGCAACGAGCGCAACCCTTATCCTTGTTTGCCAGCGAGTAATGTCGGGAACTCCAGGGAGACTGCCGGTGATAAACCGGAGGAAGGTGGGGACGACGTCAAGTCATCATGGCCCTTACGAGTAGGGCTACACACGTGCTACAATGGCGCATACAGAGGGCAGCAAGCTAGCGATAGTGAGCGAATCCCAAAAAGTGCGTCGTAGTCCGGATTGGAGTCTGCAACTCGACTCCATGAAGTCGGAATCGCTAGTAATCGTGAATCAGAATGTCACGGTGAATACGTTCCCGGGCCTTGTACACACCGCCCGTCACACCATGGGAGTGGGCTGCAAAAGAAGTGGGTAGTTTAACCTTTCGGGGAGGACGCTCACCACTTTGTGGTTCATGACTGGGGTGAAGTCGTAACAAGGTAGCCCTAGGGGAACCTGGGGCTGGATCACCTCCTTATACGAAGATACTTACGATGAGTGTCCACACAGATTGATTAGGTTTAGAAAGTTTAAGAGTAGAAATACTTTTCCAGATGGGGCTATAGCTCAGCTGGGAGAGCGCCTCGCTGGCAGCGAGGAGGTCTGCGGTTCGATCCCGCATAGCTCCACCATCTTTAAGTGTTTTTCTTTGAAAATATTTAAAAATGGTTCATTAGTTTGAATCAAGCTCTTTAACAATTTGGAAAGCTGACTGATTAGCTTAATTATTTTTACTTTTTAAAAAGTAAAACAAAACGGCCAAGGCTGTGATTAAGTTAATCAAATTTAAAAGTTCTCAATGTTTATCTTTCATTAGGTAAACACAACAAACACATTCAAGTGTCTTGTATTCGAATCAAACTGAGTTTGATTCATAATTGAGTCCGGCAAACAGTTATCAAGAATTAACCCTTCTTGATGACAACCAAAAACCTTGGTTAGTTGCCATACTAGTTTGTTTTCACTTTTCAAAAGCGAAAGTAAAACAGAGACCCTTTCGGGTTGTATGGTTAAGTGACTAAGCGTACACGGTGGATGCCTTGGCAGTCAGAGGCGATGAAAGGCGTAATAACTTGCGATAAGCCCAGATTAGGTAGTAATAACCTTTTGAGTCTGGGATTCCTGAATGGGGAAACCCACTTACATAAGTAAGTATCCTGTTGTGAATACATAGCAACAGGAGGCAAACCGGGGGAACTGAAACATCTAAGTACCCCGAGGAAGAGAAATCAACCGAGATTCCGAAAGTAGCGGCGAGCGAAATTGGATTAGCCCTTAAGCTTTTAATGAGACAGATGAAGGCTCTGGAAAGTGCCGCAATAAAGGGTGATAGCCCCGTAATCGACATCTCATAATCAGTGAAAACGAGTAGGGCGGGACACGTGATATCCTGTCTGAATATGGGGGGACCATCCTCCAAGGCTAAATACTACTGACTGACCGATAGTGAACCAGTACCGTGAGGGAAAGGCGAAAAGAACCCCTGTGAGGGGAGTGAAATAGAACCTGAAACCGTGTACGTACAAGCAGTAGGAGCACCTTCGTGGTGTGACTGCGTACCTTTTGTATAATGGGTCAGCGACTTAATTTTAGTAGCAAGGTTAACCGTTTAGGGGAGCCGTAGGGAAACCGAGTCTTAACTGGGCGTACAGTTGCTAGGATTAGACCCGAAACCAGGTGATCTAGCCATGGGCAGGTTGAAGGTTGAGTAACATCAACTGGAGGACCGAACCGACTAATGTTGAAAATTAGCGGATGACTTGTGGCTAGGGGTGAAAGGCCAATCAAACCTGGAGATAGCTGGTTCTCCCCGAAAGCTATTTAGTAGCGCCTCGGACGATACTACTGGGGGTAGAGCACTGTTAAGGCTAGGGGTCATCCCGACTTACCAACCCTTTGCAAACTCCGAATACCAGTAAGTACTATCCGGGAGACACACGGCGGGTGCTAACGTCCGTCGTGGAGAGGGAAACAACCCAGACCGCCAGCTAAGGTCCCAAAGTATAGCTAAGTGGGAAACGATGTGGGAAGGCTCAGACAGCCAGGATGTTGGCTTAGAAGCAGCCATCATTTAAAGAAAGCGTAATAGCTCACTGGTCGAGTCGGCCTGCGCGGAAGATGTAACGGGGCTAAGCTATACACCGAAGCTGCGGCTACGTACCTTAGGGTATGTGGGGTAGGGGAGCGTTCTGTAAGCCGTTGAAGGTGGTCTGTAAGGGCTGCTGGAGGTATCAGAAGTGCGAATGCTGACATGAGTAACGATAAAGGGAGTGAAAAACTCCCTCGCCGGAAGACCAAGGGTTCCTGTCCAACGTTAATCGGGGCAGGGTAAGTCGACTCCTAAGGCGAGGCCGAAAGGCGTAGTCGATGGGAAACGGGTTAATATTCCCGTACTTCTTACAATTGCGATGGGGGGACGGAGAAGGCTAGGTGGGCCTGGCGACGGTTGTCCAGGTTCAAGTACGTAGGCGGAAAGTTTAGGTAAATCCGGACTTTCATTAACGCTGAGATACGATGTCGAGCTACTACGGTAGTGAAGTCATTGATGCCATGCTTCCAGGAAAAGCCTCTAAGCTTCAGATTGTAAGGAATCGTACCCCAAACCGACACAGGTGGTCGGGTAGAGAATACCAAGGCGCTTGAGAGAACTCGGGTGAAGGAACTAGGCAAAATGGTACCGTAACTTCGGGAGAAGGTACGCTCTTATCAGTGAAGTCCCTTGCGGATGGAGCAGACGAGAGTCGCAGATACCAGGTGGCTGCAACTGTTTATTAAAAACACAGCACTGTGCAAAATCGTAAGATGACGTATACGGTGTGACGCCTGCCCGGTGCCGGAAGGTTAATTGATGGGGTTAGACTTCGGTCGAAGCTCTTGATCGAAGCCCCGGTAAACGGCGGCCGTAACTATAACGGTCCTAAGGTAGCGAAATTCCTTGTCGGGTAAGTTCCGACCTGCACGAATGGCGTAATGATGGCCACGCTGTCTCCACCCGAGACTCAGTGAAATTGAAATCGCTGTGAAGATGCAGTGTACCCGCGGCTAGACGGAAAGACCCCGTGAACCTTTACTACAGCTTGGCACTGAACATTGAACCTACATGTGTAGGATAGGTGGGAGACTATGAAATTGCGTCGCTAGATGTGATGGAGTCGTCCTTGAAATACCACCCTTGTAGTTTTGATGTTCTAACGTTGGTCCCTGAATCGGGATTACGGACAGTGCCTGGTGGGTAGTTTGACTGGGGCGGTCTCCTCCCAAAGAGTAACGGAGGAGCACGAAGGTGGGCTAAACACGGTTGGACATCGTGTGGTTAGTGCAATGGCATAAGCCCGCTTGACTGCGAGAATGACAATTCGAGCAGGTGCGAAAGCAGGTCATAGTGATCCGGTGGTTCTGAATGGAAGGGCCATCGCTCAACGGATAAAAGGTACTCCGGGGATAACAGGCTGATACCGCCCAAGAGTTCATATCGACGGCGGTGTTTGGCACCTCGATGTCGGCTCATCACATCCTGGGGCTGAAGTCGGTCCCAAGGGTATGGCTGTTCGCCATTTAAAGTGGTACGCGAGCTGGGTTTAGAACGTCGTGAGACAGTTCGGTCCCTATCTGCCGTGGGCGTTGGAAAATTGAAAGGGGCTGCTCCTAGTACGAGAGGACCGGAGTGGACGAACCTCTGGTGTTCGGGTTGTCATGCCAATGGCATTGCCCGGTAGCTAAGTTCGGAATCGATAACCGCTGAAAGCATCTAAGCGGGAAGCGAGCCTTGAGATGAGTTTTCCCTGGCACTATAAGTGTCCTAAAGGGTTGTCGTAGACTACGACGTTGATAGGCAGGGTGTGTAAGTGCTGCGAGGCATTGAGCTAACCTGTACTAATTGCCCGTGAGGCTTAACCATACAACACCCAAGGGGTTTTGTGGACTCAAAGAAATACCAAACGCTTGAATGAGTTTGATGAGAGACTTTTAAATCAGTTTTCCAGATTATTTTGCCTTCAGTTTTTAAAAAAACTGAAAGTAAAAGCAAAATTTGCTTGGCGACCATAGCATTGTGGACCCACCTGATTCCATGCCGAACTCAGAAGTGAAACACAATAGCGCCGATGGTAGTGTGGGGCTTCCCCATGTGAGAGTAGGACATCGCCAGGCTTTAAATTAAATCTTTAGGTTGACCAACCTGGAGATATGGACGCTCACTTAGTGAGTTGACCACTGCGGAGTGGTAGTTCAGTTGGTTAGAATACCGGCCTGTCACGCCGGGGGTCGCGGGTTCGAGTCCCGTCCACTCCGCCACTTATAAGACAAAGCCCTAACAGAAATGTTAGGGCTTTTTCGTGTCTAGTGTTTTGGTTTGCGACCAACGAGTCCCGGTGCCTGCAACCCCAGCCGTTCCGCCATTTATTAGAAAGCCTAGTCTTATGACTAGGCTTTCGTCGTTTCAGGGCTGTGAGTTTTTGTCTTCGACTACGATAATATCGCTACAGATTGAGAAGATTCGCTAGGAATAGTGAAGCTTTTTCACTTAAATATCTAAAGTCAGTAGATAACTCTCAAGCTATCCCAAAAATATCACTCTCGACATACACCAATTCCCTAATGACGACTAGTATAAAAACAGTGATCGTTTATTTGGAATTGTTATGAGGTTATTTTGTACATTGGCTCTTATCTTTTGTTCGTTTGTTGTATCTGCAACCTCGTGGGAAAAAGAGAAAAGCCCAACAAGAAATTCAACCTCATCCATAGGTAGTTACGCTAATGGTTGTCTTGACGGGGCGCAAGCTTTGCCAATTAATGGGCAAGGTTATCAGGTGATCCGCCCTCAGAGAGAGCGCTATTATGGCCACACAGAGTCAATTCAGTTTATTGAAAGGCTAGGTTTAACTACAAGCAAACAACTCAACACAAATCTATTGGTGGGTGATATTTCGCTACCTAGAGGTGGACGCTTCTCATCTGGCCATTCAAGCCACCAGACTGGGTTGGATATTGATATATGGTTAAGGCTCACTGATGAGAGACTTTCCGAGAATGAACTTGCTGTTCCTAAGCCAATAAGTGTAGTCGACCTTACCAACTACAAATTACGTAAATCAAATTGGACCGATGATCATTTTCAAGTGATTCGCTATGCAGCCAAAGATGAAAAAGTGGTACGAATCTTCGTCCATCCTGTCATTAAACAAACTCTTTGTGACCAAGAAAACTCTGATGCCAATGGGAGAGCTTGGTTAGGAAAAATCAGACCTTGGTGGGGACATCATTCTCATTTTCATGTTCGTTTAAAATGTCCTAAAGGTAGTTCTAACTGCATCGCTCAAGCAAACCCGCCAAAAGGTGATGGTTGTGGAGATGAACTTGCCAGTTGGGCTCCGCAGACCATTCCAGTTCCTCCACCTAAAAAAGTCGCTAAAAGTAAGAAAAAAAAGAAAGTTAAAGTAATGCCGAGTCAGTGTTTGGCCTTGATATCTAATAAGTAATCGCATCTATCGAGGTTAATTACAGTGGAAATGCCACTGACTTTCTCGTCTCTGAAACTGGAGAAATGTCACACTTTTGTCTAGAGTTTATAAACACGTAATTAAGAACATCGTTTGATATCAAAACAAACGGATAACGACAATAGCAAAAACAACGATGAATTTGATAATGCTTAGTCAGGGATGGCGTGTTTCTTGGGTGAAAGATGCGGCTTATGTGCAGTATATGAAAATCAGAGTCTGATACCCGTCTATAAAAATTCAAGGATAAGACAATGACTATGATTTGCGCGAAGGAATTTTCAGAATGGTTAAGACATAGGTTCAACGCTGAAAGCTCGGGTATTTCTATTTCAAGAGCTGATATCAATCAGCTAACAGGCAGACAACGTTTAGATCCTAGCTTCGTAAATGATGTTCACTATGAGTTAATGCAGTATGGAATGGCATTTGTGACTGATACCAGTAGAGAAAACTTCTATCTTGTTCCGATAGCTCAATCAATAAACTGGCGAGAGCGACTCGAATATCAATTTGAGAAAGAGATGTTCTGTAACATATATCCCATTGAAAAGTCGGGTTAAAAAAAAGGTTCAACTTGATGATTAAGTTGAACCTTTTATCTTTTAGGTCAAGCCTTGAATGATGACAAACTTTTCTAATAATTCGTCGTCAGTTTCAATATGGTTCGGGTCAGTAATGATACATTTTGTGATCGGACATACTGACTGACATGTTGGCTTCTCATAGTGACCTTTACACTCAGTACATAAATCAGGATCGATTTCGAAGATACTGTCACCCATAGTGATTGCACCATTTGGGCATTCTGGGTCACACATATCGCAGTTTATGCACTTGTCAGTTATTAGTAGAGCCATTTATCTTTCCCAAGTAACCGTTATTTACCTGAAGCGTTACGTGTATCTTGGCCTTCGCTCAAGTTACGCATTAGCAAGCCATACTCTAGATCGAGATCTGCTGGCACAGGAATAAATACGAAGTGACCGTTACCTTTTGCGTCGTCTACCGCTTCAGATTTACGGTTTTCCATCACTTCTAGTTTGAAAACAACGTTACCTTTAGGTGTCATCATTTCTAAGCTGTCGCCAACTAAGAATTTGTTTTTTACTTCTACTTCAGCTAGGTCGCCACGGCGTTTACCTGTGAATTCACCAACAAACTGTTGAGTATCAGAGATTGAGTAACCGTATTCGTAGTTTTGGTATGAATCGTGAGTGTGACGACGTAGGAAGCCTTCAGTGTAGCCTCGGTGAGCTAGGCTCTCTAGCGTACCCATTAGGCTCTCATCAAATGGCTTACCTGCAACAGCATCATCGATAGCTTTACGGTAAACCTGTGCTGTACGTGCACAGTAGTAGAAAGACTTAGTACGCCCTTCAATCTTCAATGAATGAACACCCATCTTCGTTAGGCGCTCAACGTGTTGGATTGCGCGAAGATCTTTCGAGTTCATGATGTAAGTACCATGCTCATCTTCAAACGCCGCCATTTTCTCTTCAGGTTTGTGCGATTCAGAAAGTAAAACGACTTCATCAGTTGGCTTACCAAGGCCTAGTGTGTTGTCAGGGCGCTCGTCTTGAACTTCAATACCTTGAGTTTCTACTTCTTGAATAGCAACGCCGGTAGGGTTAGCTTCAACGATCTGACCGTTTTCGTCTTCTTTCGCAGCTTCTGTCTTGTATTCCCAACGACAAGCGTTAGTACAAGTACCTTGGTTTGGATCGCGTTTGTTCATGTAGCCAGAAAGTAGGCAACGACCAGAGTAAGCCATGCATAGAGCACCGTGAACAAAGATTTCTAGCTCTGTTTCTGGGCAGTGTTCGCGAATCTCTTCGATCTCTTCAAGAGATAGCTCACGAGATAGGATCACACGCTCAACGCCTTGAGTTGACCAGAACTTAACGGTCGCCCAGTTTACTGCGTTTGCTTGAACTGAAAGGTGGATCGGCATTTCAGGGAATGATTCACGTACCATCATGATAAGACCTGGGTCTGACATGATAAGTGCGTCTGGGCCCATCTCAACAACTGGTTTAAGGTCGCGAATGAATGTTTTTAATTTAGAGTTGTGTGGCTGAATGTTACATACAACATATAACTTTTTGCCTTGAGCATGAGCTTCATCGATACCGATTTGTAGGTTTTCGTGATTGAACTCGTTGTTACGAACACGAAGGCTGTAACGTGGCTGGCCTGCGTATACTGCATCTGCGCCATAGGCGAACGCGTAACGCATGTTTTTAAGGCTTCCTGCCGGTGATAATAGTTCAGGTACAAATGGTTTCTGTGTAGTCATTGCTTCGTTCTCTAATCTGATCTCAAGTCAGGTTGATACCACCAAGTGATATCAAAGGGGCGCAAATTTTACGCTAAAATGAGTTTGGTTGATAGCCCTAAAGATAACAATGGTATTAAGAAGCGAGCTGATAGGTATTGATAAGCGGGAGTGGGAAAGAAATAAGCTCAGATATCGTCGATACCTGAGCTTCAAATCGGAACAATTAAGCGTTAGGTTGAGTTAACCCGCCTAATGATTCAAATAGGTTTGGTAGGAAAACACTGAACTCACCACAAAGTAGAGAGAAGTCTGCATCAAAACGTGCAGCTTGATCTTCACGAGGAATATCGTCGTTCTCATCTTTTAGTTCATCACTGAATTTTAGACGCTTGATGCTGCCATCTTCAGCAAGAATGAACTCAATGCGATCTTGCCAGTTGATCAGAAGCTTAGTCACAACTTTGTTGGCTTCAATGTGGTTCTTAATCTCATCAGCTTCTAGTTCTTGTTTCTTAACTCGAACAATACCGCCGTCTTCTTGGATTGATTTAAGCTCAGCTTCATCAAGCATGGTGATGCCTTTAGGCGTATCACCTGACTTAACCCATTCCGTTAACGTTGTTTCAATCGCTTGCTCTGGAATAGCTGGCACTACTGGCAAGCTACCCATTGTTTTACGTAGTAATGCTAGTACGTCTTCTGCTTTTTTGTAGCTGCTAGCATCAACAACAATAAAGCCTTCTTTCGGCATGATCAGCGCGTAAGTGAAGTTACTGCGGCTGAAAGCACGAGGAAGAAGATCGATGATGATGTCTTCTTTTAGGCTGTCTTTCTCTTTCTTTTTCAGAGGAGTACCAGACTCTGCTTCAAGCGTTTCTACTTTTGCATTCAATGAATCTTTGATCACAGAAGCTGGAAGCATTTTCTCTTCTTTCTTTGCACAGATGAGAATGCGGTTTTCTGATACGTGCGTCATCATATCGCCGTGTCTACCCATCGCGTTTACCCAACCAAATTTCTGTTTGTCTTGGCTACCACAAGGGGTAAAACGGAACTCTTCAAGTTGTTTCTCTAGCTGATCTGCGTTGAAGTCTATATCACGATTAAAGCGATAGACGAGGCAATTCTTAAACCACATAAATATTTCTCATACCTTTATCTGAAGACGCTCATCATAGGAGATTTCGATCCATTTGTCTTATACCTGCAATAAAAATTAAAAGTGAAATGTTTGAGACAGTTATATGAAAATTTGTTTTCAAAGGTCACAAAAGTGTCATAATTAAACCAGATAATGCAATGCGTTGATTAAATACTAAGGCTATTCAATTATGTCGAGAAGGATTCTGGTCGTTGAAGATGAAGCACCTATTCGTGAGATGCTGTGTTTTGTACTTGAACAAAAAGGCTACCAAGCAGTAGAGGCTGAAGATTACGATACAGCGGTAAACAAGCTATGTGAACCTTTCCCAGATCTAGTATTACTAGATTGGATGCTACCTGGTGGTAGCGGGATAAACTTTATCAAGCACATGAAGCGTGAAGAGTTAACTCGCAACATCCCAGTGGTGATGCTGACGGCTCGTGGCGAAGAAGAAGATAAGGTGCGTGGTTTAGAAGTGGGCGCTGATGATTACATCACCAAGCCATTTTCACCAAAAGAGCTCGTTGCTCGCCTGAAAGCGGTTATCCGCCGTGTAACGCCTACTGCACTAGAAGATGTGATTGATGTACAAGGCCTTAAGCTAGACCCTGTATCTCACCGCGTTACCGCAAGTGAAGGTCCAGTTGATATGGGCCCAACCGAATTCAAAATGCTGCATTTTTTTATGACTCACCAAGAGCGAGTATACAGTCGAGAGCAACTGCTCAATAACGTTTGGGGTACCAACGTTTACGTTGAAGATCGTACGGTTGATGTTCATATTCGACGTTTACGCAAAGCACTTGAATCTGCTGGTCATGACAAATTAATTCAAACGGTTCGCGGCGCAGGCTACCGTTTTTCTACAAAGGCTTAACGTGGCTTCACTGCCCAGTTTATGGAGTCCTGAATGGTTGAGAAGTTAACCTGGAAAAAGCTGGCTTGGGAGCTGGCTTTTTTTTACGCACCTTGGATTATAGTCGGATGGATATTCGGTTATTTACCTTGGTTATTGCTGGCTGCAACAGTATTACAGTTAGCATGGCATCTACACTATCAAATGCGTTTGTCTGCTTGGTTGTGGGATGAAAAGCGGTTAACACCCCCTTCAGGTTCTGGAAACTGGGAGTCTCTGTTTAATGGTATCTATCGTATGCAGCAGAGACAGCGTCGTAAGCGCAAAGAATTGACCAACCTTATCCGCCGTTTCAGAAACGGTGCTGAATCCCTTCCCGATGCCGTTGTGGTGTTTCGCGGTGAAGGCAATATTGTTTGGTGCAACAAGCTTGCTCAGTATTTACTGGGTTTTCGCTGGCCAGACGATTCAGGCCAACCCATCTCTAACTTGATCCGCACGCCGGACTTCATCAAGTACCTTAATAAACAAGATTTCTCAGAGCCGTTAGAGATGCCTTCGCCACTTAATGTGGAGCGCATGCTTGAGCTTCGTATCGTACCGTATACCGAGGGCGAACACCTCATGGTAGTACGTGATGTTACTCAGCTAAAACAGCTAGAAGGCATGCGTCGTAACTTTTTCGCTAACGTTTCTCACGAGCTACGCACTCCAATGACCGTACTTCAGGGCTATCTTGAAATGACGGAAGATCCAGACATGGTCGTTGGACCTATGTGGCCTAAGGCTCATGGTGTGATGACTGAGCAGTTAAATCGTATGAACAGTTTGGTCAATCAGCTTCTTACTCTTTCTAAGATAGAAGCGGCGCCAATGCATGAATTGGATGAAGTGGTGAATGTTCCGGCGATGTTGGAAGTTCTTGAAAAAGAAGCCGCTAGTCTCAGTGGAGAGCGAGAACACAAGCTGAAATTTGATATCGATAAGAGTTTACGCGTATTAGCGGATGAAGATCAGCTGAGAAGTGCAATATCGAATCTGGTTTACAATGCAGTGAAATACACGCCGCCTGGTGCGACCGTAAAGGTTCGTTGGTACCAAACCAGTCAAGGCGCGTGTTTGGATGTGTCAGACACTGGAGACGGTATCGAACCACAACACTTGCATCGACTTACGGAGCGTTTCTATCGTGTTGATAAAGCACGCTCACGCGATACTGGGGGCAGTGGCTTAGGGTTAGCGATTGTTAAACATGCGCTTAGTCACCATGATTCACATTTAGAAATTCAAAGTGAAGTGGGTGTTGGTAGCCGATTCCATTTCACGCTGCCTAGCCGATTGACAGTGTCATGAGTTCCTTAATACGCCGGATGCGTTTCCCCATCAGTTCATTATTAGCATTAGCTTTGGTTACCCCTGTTCATGCCGAGCAAAGTGTCGATTCTCTTCCTGATTATTCTAAGGTTCCGGGTATTTCTGGCAGCTTGTTGTCTGTCGGTTCCGATACCTTAGCGGGAATGACAACGTTATGGGTTGAAGAGTTTAAGTCTTACTACCCGAACGTGAATGCTCAAGTTCAGGCTTCTGGTTCATCCACTGCACCTCCTGCATTAACGGAAGGTACTGCTCACCTTGGGCCTATGAGTCGTCCAATGCGCCTACGAGAAGTGGAAGCGTTCGAAAGGGAGCATGGCTATAAGCCGACGGCGCTTCGAGTTGCTATCGATGCGATTGGTCTTTTTGTGCATCGTGATAACTCTATCGAGGGACTTAATTTTCGCGAAATTGACAGCATATTTTCAGAGACATTGCGCTGTGGCGCGACTAAGCCGCTAAACAATTGGCAAGATTTAGGTATCAGCCAGCCGTGGGCAAAACATAGATTCCAACTGTTCGGTCGTAATTCCGTTTCGGGAACCTACGGCTACTTCAAACAAAACGCATTATGTAGTGGCGACTTCAAGAACCGAGTCAATGAACAGCCAGGATCTGCGTCGGTTGTACAGTCGGTCGCTTCATCAATCAGCGGGATAGGGTACTCAGGTATTGGTTATCGAGTGGCTGGTGTTAAGTTAATTCCTATTGCTGAGCATGGTTCTGATTACGTAGAGCCTACTCGAGCGAATATTTTAAGCGGAGATTACCCTCTATCGCGCTTTCTCTATGTATATGTGAATAAACACCCAGATAAACCGCTTTCTCCTGTAGAGAGAGAGTTCCTCACTTTTGTATTCTCGAAGCAAGGGCAAGAACTGGTAGAGAAAGATGGCTATTTAGCGATACCGCCTGAGTTCGCAGAGCAAGAGTTGGCAAAAGTCGGGCTCTGATTGAGGCTAACACAAACTTAGAAAACAAACGTATGAACAGCTTGCTAAGTCGCAGGCTGTTTTTATTTTGACTGTTCGTTATTCTATCTTTAACGACCATCCAGCATTTTGCCAACGTTGTTGTTCTTCTTTGAGTTCATATTCAAGCAGTTGGTTTTGGGCCAACCAATCGCTGTTAGATCCTTTCAATCCCCAGTTATCCTCTTGTTCAATCGTTAGAGTCGTGTCTGGGACTAGTGCTTGATTTCTCTGACGATTGAGTAAGATAGCGAGTCTTAATATGCGAATTAGTAGCGTTATTTGTTGTGGAGAAAATAGAGACAGTTCCGGCAAGTCTTGCCGCTTAATCGCTTTTCTTTGGTGGCGAACCAATGTCGAGATAAGACGTTGTTGCTCAGTATTGAAACCGGGCATTGTCGTGTGCTTAAGCAGATAAGCCGAATGGCGGTGATAGCCTTGGAATGCGATGCTTTGCCCTACCTCATGAAGTAGTGCAGCCCAACCAACTAGATCATACAGCTCATTAGTGACCATAGTCGTTACTTGAGGCTGCACTTGTTTCAGTAATGCAAGGGCGAGTTCTTTGACTCTCTGGCCATGAGCTAAGTCAACATGGTATCGAGAGACGAGCGTTTCGGCAGTTCTTGTTCGAACATCAATATCTTTAAACCTATCCTCCATGTCATAAAGAACGCCTTCTCTCAGGGCGCCATCAGAAAAATGTAACTCCTTTATGTCTAGCGTATCCATGGCTGCTGAAAGAATGATGACGCCAGCAGCAAACACCGGCTTTCTCTCATCACTTAAACCTGAAAGGTCTAAGGTTTTGGATGATGAAAACTCACATAAGTGATTTTTCAAATAGGACAGACGTTGCGGCGTAATGAGACCATCGGTAAAGCCTAAACCAATGAGTACCTCTTTTATTGACTTAGTCGTCCCTGATGAGCCAAAGGCGATTTCCCAAGGCGCCTTTGTATATTCTTCAATCAATGGCATCAATAGACGAGTAGCCGCGGTATAAGCATCTGAGAAGTGTTGTGAGGTTAGCTCTCCGTCAGCAAAGAAGTGTTGAGTGAAGCTGACGCATCCCATAGGTAAACTGCGCATAATTAGGGGCGTAAAGCCTTGCCCTGCGACGAGTTCCGTACTCCCTCCACCGATATCAATAACCAATTTAGATTCAGAAGCGGTTTGAGTGTGTTCTACACCGTTATAGATTATTCGAGCTTCTTCTTGACCTGAAATGATCTCTATTGGAAAAGGAAACAGTGGTTTGGCTTGCTCTAAGAAGTCTTGAGCGTTTTTGGCTTTTCTTAGGGTATGAGTCGCAACAACTCTTACATCATCAAGTTCAAAATCCGCTAGTCGTTCTGCGAACACTTTGAGGCACTCCAAGCCTCGCTCGATAGCACTTTCGGATAAGAAGTTAAACTCATCCAACCCATCACCTAATCTCACTTTCTGTTTGTGTCTGCTGACTAATTGCAGGTGTTGTTCGAATACTCGGGCAACCACCATATGAAAACTGTTCGAACCCAAGTCGATAGCGGCAATACATCGAGAATGTTTGTTATCAATTAGCGGCATGATTTCTTCTCTTGTTTGTACTTCTTGCGAGCAAGTTTCTCCATACGTTTAATATAGTGGTAAGTGGAGAGTTGTGACGTCGGGTAATCGAGTGGGTTTGTTGGAGCTTGTATGTAAGGATTGCTCATCGATTGGTCTAGCACTCGAGCTTTGTTGCTGTCATCGAAATGAAACTCGGTGATATCGATAATGGTTTGCTTGATCTTTGGATCTAAAATTGGAGTGGCGACTTCGATGCGGTGATCGAAGTTTCGTGTCATCCAGTCGGCAGAGGAGATATAGACTTTTGGATTACCAGCGTTACCAAAGATCATCACTCTTGGGTGTTCGAGAAAACGATCGACCACACTAACAATCTCAATCTGCTCACTGATGTTGGAGACTCCCGGTACGAGAGAGCACATACCACGAATGACCATTCTCACTTTTACATTGGCTTGGCTGGCCTGATAGAGCTTCTCAATGATCTCTCGGTCGACCAAATTGTTGAGTTTTAGAGTGATGCTTGCAGGCTTGCTCTCTATCGCGTTTTGTATTTCATTATCTATCAACTGATACAGGCGTTTTCTTGTATTCTTTGGTGACACAATCAGTTGTTTGAACTGTGATTTTTGATAAGGGTTTTCAATATACTTAAAGACTTGTCTCACCTCTTGGGTCAAATCTTCATTCGCAGTGAGCAGAGAAAAATCGGTATACACGCGCGCTGTTACTTCATGAAAGTTACCGGTGCCAATATGAGCGTAATGCGCCGTATGCTTGCCTTCTTTCCGTTTAATGAGCAGAAGCTTAGAGTGAATTTTCAAACTTGGGATGCCATGGATGACTTTTATACCGGCTTCTTGAAGTTTCTTGGTCCACTGAATATTGGCTTGTTCATCAAAGCGGGCTTGTAGCTCAACGACGACAGTTACTTTCTTACCATTGTGTGCAGCATCGATGATCGAGCTAAGGAGCTTTGAGCCTTCTGCAACACGGTAAACGTTTATTTTTATGGAGGTTACCTTCGGGTCAAAGGAGGCTTGCCTCACGAGTTCAGTGATGTGATTAAAGGTGTGATAAGGGTAATGCAACAAGATGTCACGAGCTTTGATCGCTTCGAAATAGTTTGGGTAGTGGCTGAAATGCGCACACTTAATCGCGGGAAGTGGGCGATTAACTAAATCACGCCTATTAAGGCTTGGAAATTCGCAGAAATGCTTGAAGTTATGATAGCGACCACCCGCAATGACACTGTCATAGTCAGACAGCTTAAGTCTGACTTGCAAGAAATTGAGCATTTCAGCTGGCATTTCTGACTCATAGATAAGGCGTATCGGTAGTGCCGTTAAGCGCTGTTCTAAACCTAAAGACATCGATTCTAATAGGTTACTTTCATTGTTCTCTTGAAGATCATAATCGGCATCACGCGTCATTTTTATCGCAAAACAACGTAATGAGTCATACTCAAAGAATCCTTTAAGCAAGTCATCTAAACAAAATCGAACTATATTATCTAACAAGATCAAAGTTGTACGCTGTGAACCAGAAGTGTCTGGTAACTTAACAAACCGAGGGAGGGCTTCTGATGGGATTTCGAGTAAGACATATTGAGAAGATGTCTCTCGCTCAATGTCGATGGCTAAGTAACTTTGCTCGTCTTTGATAATATTGAGCAACTGGCTATCTTCGTTCAAGAGAAACGGAGTTAAATGTGGCAGCACTTTTTTCTTAAAGTACTTTTTGATCCACTCACTCTGTTCTTCGCTGATTTGTTGTTCGTTGACCAGAAAAATACGATTGCGTGCCAGTTCCAATAGTAAGTCGCTATACAGCTCATGGAATTGAGCGTCGAGCTTACTTGCTTGGCTCTGCATTTGAGTTAGCAGGGTTTTCTGCGAGTTGGCAGGTAATTGAGGATCTTGAAGTAAGATCTTTCGTTTCACATCAGCAAATCGGACTTTGTAAAACTCATCGAGGTTTTTCGAGTAAATACCTAAAAAACGAACTCTTTCGATTAAGGGGACTGATTTGTCGGCTGCTTCTTGGAGCACTCTTTCGTTGAAGGATAACCAGCTAAGTTCTTTTGTGACATAGTCTTTTTCCATCGAGATGATAATCCTTGAGTGCTGGCTATAGAGCTGGTTACTTTAATTTAGAATGACAAGATTCACAAAATCTATGATCTTACTTTAAGAAATATGGTCAACAAACTTGTTATTAGTTTCAGTTGTTTAACGTAACTTGTAATATAATTGTCATCTAACGTACATATTATGTCAGTAGCTAAAAAAAGGTAGATAAACAGATGGCTTCAGCCCAATTTTCATTGAAAGAGCGCGACAAAAAAAGATGGTTGAAAGATCGTCTCGTCCGTTTTTCGGTGACATGTGGCGCGGTCAGTGTTCTAGCTGCTCTGGTGCTGATCTTTGTTTACTTGGCGATGGTCATTTTACCGGTATTTTCTGATACTGGTTTAGATACTGACCAAGCCGTGAAGACCGTAGCCATAGAAAAGCCTATCGCCTTATCCGTGGATGAATACGGTCAGCATGCGTTTACTATCGAAAAATCCGGCTTGGTGCAGTTTTGGGATTTAGAGTCTCAAAATACACATTCTTACTTTGAGCGTAATGTTTTAGCTAACCCCATCGCTTTTTCTCGAAATACCCCATCTGAAAACTGGTTTGCCTTTGCTGATAGCGCAAGCAACCTTACTTTTTTCTACCCTGAGTATAGTGCGCCTGTGCTGCAAAAGGGCAGTGAAGCCGAACCTAAAATTGAGCAAATCGATCTCCCGGAACCGTTTTTAAATGATGAATCATCAAACGGAACAACAATCGAAAAATTTGCGTTCTCTAAGAATGGACGTGGTATCACGGTTGCCGCTCAGCTAAGCGATCAACGAGTTTTGGTTAAGTGGTACCAGAGTGATCTTACTGGTCAGTATGTTTTTCAGAAGAGTCAATGGCTGTCGGATAAGTTGGGTTTACAGCAACAGTTGTTAGTCACGCCTGATGGCCAAACTTTATATCTTCGAGCACAATCGGATTTAGTTGTATTGAAGTTATCCGATAGCGGCTTCAATGTTCGTGAAGTGATTGATCTTAGCTTAAATGATGCGAAGCACTCGGTGAAAAGTATCGATTTACTGTCTGGAGCTTATTCACTGTTGGTTACGCATGAGGACGGACAGGTTTCTCAGTGGTTCGATGTACTCAAAGATGAAAAGCGTAGCCTGACCCATATTCGCGACTTCCAACTCGCCGAAGAGGTTCAGTTTATTCTGCCAGATACTTATAGAAAGGGTTTTTATAGTTTCTATCAGAATGGCACATTACAAAGCCACTATACGACCAGTGAAAAGCTGTCGCTGTTTGAGCGCGCATTTGATAAGTCACCACAATTAGCGGCTATGTCTGCTAACGAACTGCATTTGGCGACGCTGATTGATGGCACCATCAGCGTGGCTAAAGTTGATAACGAATATCCGCAAATATCATTCTCATCGCTTTGGCAAAAAGTCTGGTACGAAAGCTATCCTGAGCCACAATACGTTTGGCAATCAACGTCGGCGAACGATGACTTTGAAGAAAAATTCAGTTTAGTCCCTATCACATTCGGTACTATCAAAGCCGCTTTGTTTGCGATGATGTTTGCCGTGCCGGTTGCTGTGCTCGGAGCCATTTACACCGCATACTTCATGTCTCCACGAATGCGAAGAGTCGTGAAGCCGTCGATAGAACTGATGGAAGCTCTTCCGACCGTTATCATCGGATTCTTGGCTGGGCTTTGGTTTGCTCCCATTGTTGAAACGCATTTAACGGCCGTCTTCTCGTTAATGGTGCTATTACCACTGAGCACGCTACTGACTGGGCTTGTTTGGTTCTGTTTGCCAAAAATGGTGACGAGCCGTTTTACTAATGGTTGGCATGCTCTGATATTGATCCCGGTATTGGTGATTACTGTGATGGCAGTCTTTGCTGGTGAAAATGGTATGGAAGCCTTGTTGTTTGGTGGTGATATTCGTACCTTCTTGGCTAACTATGGCATCGACTTTGACCAACGGAATGCGCTGGTGGTTGGCTTCGCTATGGGCTTTGCTGTCATCCCGACAATTTTCACGATTGCAGAAGACGCTATTTTCTCTGTGCCAAAACATTTATCCGATGGCTCACTGGCGCTGGGCGCAACAGCGTGGCAGACCCTTATTTATGTGGTGTTATTGACGGCTAGCCCAGGTATCTTTTCTGCAATCATGATGGGGCTAGGACGAGCGGTTGGCGAGACTATGATTGTCTTGATGGCGACAGGTAACACCCCTATTCTTGACTGGAATATTTTGGAAGGGATGAGGACATTATCGGCAACAATTGCTGTCGAGTTACCAGAGTCCGAGGTGGGTGGTTCTCACTTCCGATTGTTGTTCTTAGCAGCACTCTTACTGTTTATTTTTACGTTCGCGGTGAACTCTGTCGCAGAGTGGGTTAGACAAAGACTGAGAGATAAATATCGTGCGCTGTAGTTTTAAAACTCTACCTCAATCTCTATCAATGGCTGTTCGCTGTTTGATTAGCGTATCTCACGAACTTGGCTCTTCCTTGGGTTCAGCACGTCAGAGCAAGGTCGTTCATAATGAATAAACTGAAGTCATTATTGTCTTGGATTAAATCAGGCTCTCCGTGGATATGGCTAACGGGTGGGGCGGTGAGCATCAGTATGCTTTCGGTTCTTGGCCTAATGCTGCTGATCGGCTGGAAGGGCTTAACCTATTTTTGGCCTGCTCCTTTGTACCAATGGCAAGTGGATTCCAAAGATGCATCGTTAGTTGTCGGCCTCGACGAAACGGTAGTAAAGCAAGATGTATTGATTGGCCAGTTATATGAACGAAAATACATCCCGATAGAGCAAGTCCCACAAGTACAAGACCTATTGTCGACTCAAAACCTGTCGACTGGGCTAATTCAGCGCTTAAGTATCAAAGTTGCCAACAGGGAGATTTATCCAGCGGACTTTGTTTCCATTTTGGATGTTAACTTACGTGAACCAACCACCCCACCTGACTGGGCTGTGATTGAGCGAAGTCGAGGTGGTTATTTCTTTGGTAAACCAGTGGGTTTTAAAACCACTTCTGGCACATTTGATTCGAACATAGACCAAAAGCTCGAGCAAGGCTTGGCGTTCGCTGATACGTTACGCAAAGAGACGTCGCGTGTTGTGAACCAAGAAATCCGCAATATCAGCTGGCAATTGGAAAACTTGCGTTTAGAAAAACGTAAGCTTGAACTCAATGAGTCAGTGAGCGATGAATACCTTAAAACCTATACTCAAACTAAATTGGAATTAAATCGCCAGTTGGCTGAAGCCGAAGTAAAGCTTGAGCATCTTAGAACACAGCTCAATGTCGAAAGCTTGTTGGTAGAAGATATGACAGGAGAGCAGGTTGAAATTTCGCTCAGTCATATTTTGGATTATTGGTACCCGAATAATATGTCTTATCTTGAAAAGGTTGGGCATTGGGGCAAACAAGTTTGGAAGTTCTTGTCGGAGAACCCACGAGACTCAAACTCTGAAGGCGGTGTGTTTCCTGCGATTTTTGGCACGGTACTGTTGGTTATTCTTATGTCGATTGTAGTAATGCCTCTTGGTGTGGTTGCTGCGATATATCTTCATGAATACGCAAAAAACAACGCACTAACACGTTTAATTCGTATCGCCGTAATTAACTTAGCGGGTGTACCGTCGATTGTGTATGGTGTCTTCGGCTTAGGATTCTTTGTGTATACCATCGGTGGTTCAATCGATTCTTTGTTTTACGCAGAACGGTTACCCGCTCCGACATTTGGTACGCCGGGTCTATTATGGTCCGCATTGACCTTGGCGGTATTAACATTACCCGTTGTTATTGTAACAACGGAAGAGGGCTTAACGCGTATCCCTAGCTCCGTGAGGCACGGTTCATTGGCGCTTGGCGCTACTCAATTTGAGACGCTTTGGCGCATTGTTTTACCAATGGCAAGCCCTGCGATTATCACGGGGTTGATATTGGCAATCGCGAGAGCTGCGGGGGAGGTGGCTCCATTAATGCTGGTGGGTGTTGTGAAGCTAGCATCAAGCTTACCTGTAGATGGTCAGTTCCCATATCTACACTTAGAGAGAAAGTTCATGCACTTAGGCTTCCATATCTACGATGTTGGTTTTCAAACATCTAATATCGAAGCGGCGCGCCCTTTAGTGTATGCGACTTCATTTTTACTGGTTACTGTGATTGTTGGATTGAATTTAACGGCCATCAATATCCGTAATAACTTGCGTGAAAAATACCGAACCTTAGGACAAGATTAGATGTTCTCGATTAATGAAACCTTGGGTTACCAAGCACCACTTGATGTTCACAATTTGAAGGATGAGCAAATTGCTATCTCGATTGAAGGGCTGAATCTTTATTATAAAGAGAGCCAAGCACTTGATGATATTTCAATGCAAATCCCAAAGGGACAGGTGACCGCGTTTATTGGCCCATCAGGGTGTGGTAAGTCGACTCTACTGCGCTGCATTAATCGCATGAACGATCTTGTTGAAGGTTGTAAGGTTTCCGGAAAAGTGAAGCTTCATGGCAAGAACGTCTATCACCCTAAGGTGGATGTCGCGACCTTACGACGCCGAGTCGGCATGGTGTTTCAACGTCCGAACCCTTTTCCTAAATCTATCTATGAGAATGTGGTTTATGGATTGAGGCTGCAAGGCGTGAGCAACAGCCGAGATCTTGATGATGCAGTTGAGCGCTCTCTGCGCGCCGCGGCGTTGTGGGATGAAGTCAAAGATCGTTTGCATGAGAACGCCTTTGGGTTATCGGGTGGTCAACAGCAGCGTTTAGTCATCGCTCGTGCGGTTGCCATCGAACCTGAAGTGCTGTTATTGGATGAGCCAACATCGGCACTCGATCCGATTTCTACTCTGACGATTGAAGAGCTGATCAACGATCTAAAAACACAATACACAGTGGTGATTGTTACCCACAACATGCAACAAGCCGCGCGTGTAAGTGACCATACTGCCTTTATTCATATGGGAAAATTGATCGAGTACTCAGATACTGACTCAATTTTTACGTCTCCATTGAAAAACCAGACGGAAGACTACATTACTGGTAGATATGGCTAACCTCTACAAAGGTGTCATCTAGAGCTAAGTCACTCTACAAAAATGGCTTTCTTCATTTCTTTCAAGGAGCAAGTATGCATTTCGGTCGCCACATTTCAGGGCAATTCAATGTCGAGTTAGAATCGATCCGTACTCATGTATTGACCATGGGCGGGTTAGTGGAGCAGCAACTCTCGTTTGCAATGCAGGCGCTCCATAAAGACGATGTTGAATTGGCCAAAAAAGTAATTCGTGACGACCATAAAGTGAATGCGATGGAAGTTTCAATCGATGAAGCATGTACTCGTATTATCGCGAAACGTCAGCCGACTGCCAAAGATCTGCGTTTGATTATGGCGATCATCAAAACCATTACTGATCTAGAACGTATTGGCGATGTGGCCTCTAAAATCGCACAGGGTGCGATTGAGATCCCTTCGACCAAAGAACAAAAATTTCACGTCTCGTTAGAACCATTGTGTCGTCAGGCTATCACTATGCTGCATCAAGTATTAGATGCTTTTGCTCGTATGGATGTAGATGCGGCAGCAGAAGTACATAAACTTGACGATAAGCTGGATGCGGAATATGAAGCTGTGATTCGTCAGTTGATGACGTACATGATGGAGGATCCTAAGAACATCCCCAATATCCTGCAAGTGATGTGGTCAGCTCGTGCGATTGAGCGAGTGGGAGATCGTTGCCAAAATATCTGTGAATACATTATCTACTTTGTGAAAGGTAAAGATGTACGCCACCTTGGTGATCAAAGCCTAGATGACGCACTGAAGTAGGTATTAACTTTAGAACCGAATAATTGCACCAAGGTTAAGGTTGATTGTTGTGTCGTAAGGCACAAAGGTCTTATTGTGATCAAAAATATTCATATCAACACCAGCACGTAGCCCAAGTATTGGTGTTGCTTGGTAAACGTAGGCTCCACCAAGACTTAATCCATGTGCTGTCTTCTCTTCAATTTCGCCGTTACGCGTTTTTGTTCCGTCATAACTCGCTACACCAATCTCCGCCTGAAAGCCGTGATTCTGGTTGCTTCCAAACATATTTTGAATACCAATGCGGTACGCATCGACAGTTTCATCGTATCGGTCGCTGTCATACCAAAGCTGAGAATAGCTCAGATAAACCACACCTAGATTTGCCACATCAGTAATACCTGCTTGTATTCCAAAACCATGATAAGAACCAATCTTTAGTTCAGGAGATAAGTGAAGACCATTTGAAAGTGCAGAGGTTGAGAATAAAGCTGAAGCTAAAAGAAGTGTTTTAAATTTCATGGTACCACCGAAGTAATTTTGCGCTCTCCTTAGCATTAGGTCGATCCATGCGTGAATCCAGTGAAATCACTGGCTAACGGTGATCATTATATGGGCTTTGAAAGAGCAGGCTAATTCGCATTGATTATCTCTGTGATAATGCTTGCTTATCAGCAGGAGTAATCATTACACGTGATCTTTGGGTCTTACGTAGCCTTACAAAACGAGCGTGATAGAAGTGTCTAAACATAAGCTGATGTTCTCTAATGTATTTGTTTAAGGCACATGAGAAAAATAACGATAGTATCGATATAGCTCATTGATGCTCGCTATATTCTTACTTATCTTTAATTTATTCTTCTACTGAATTTTTCCCTTACATTTATTTTTAGGTAGATATCAGTATGAAGAAGTTTCTTTTCGTTGTGACTCCTCTTTTCGCGTTAACTGCGTGCGGCAGCGTTGCCATCATGGACAAATCAGATGCGGTTAATCAGCAGCCAGAACTCATGGTTAAAACTGATGGTGATTTTTGGGGGTTAGGACAAGAAGGGACGTTTGATATTGCAGGTATGTACCAAGGTAAATATAGCCGAGATTCATCAGGTTCAACATGGTTTGAGACTGTTTCATTCAAAGAGGGTGAGCTGGCTGCTGAAATCACTAGAGTCGATAATGGCCAAGTGTGGAACTTAGTCTGTTCTGGCGGTGGCACTTCAGTTAACTACATGGGTGTTGATTTTGGTGGCAATAAACCTTACCGCTGTTCTGTATCTCAAAGCAATGAGAATATAGGAGAGTTCGTTTTAGAGCCTCAATCTGGGATGATCAGTGTTAGCTTAGAAAAGAAAGAAGCTGGCTATATCCGAGTTGGGGCGAATAAATATGACGTAGAAACTGTCCATTCAAGTAAAGACCTTTTAATGTCGGTAGAAAAACCACTAGGGTATAGCTTTAAAAAAGCTTCTAAAGAAATAGCGGCTGCACAGACAAATGGAATGATAACGCTACAGATGTTACCTGAACTTAATGAAGCGGAAAAAGACACATTAGTTATCGGTACCATCGCTAGCGCACTGAGCTGGCGTCCGGAAGAGTAAAATACAATATATAACTTTTAATCGAACTTACTTTTGTACTTGTTCTGATAAAACTTGCTCTATGAGTTTTGAAAGCCAGTTTGTTAAAGGTGAGTTTCGATTTTTAATGTGTATATAACTATAGACCGGAGTTTTCAGCGTTTTTCCGTCGACTGAGACATCTATCCCGCGTAATGTCGGATAGTTTTCTACTGGGAAAAGGTTGGAATGGGGCATGTACATATCAGTATGTTGAATGACATCGATTAGAGCCATGACCAATTCGCTGCGAAAACCGATACGATGCTCGATGGAAAGGTCGGTTAGAATCTGAGACGCTAAGCTAAAATTGTCATTCCAACCTGGCGTTACTAAAGATGCGATTTCGTACCCTGCCATGTCATATGGAGTCACGGTGTTTTGCTTTAAAGGGTGATCTTTCCTAACAAATATACGTCCTGTTAATTCAATGAGCTGCCTTGTATAGACTTCTTTACTTGTCTTTTCCCCTAAGTAGCTTACTCCCATCAAAACCTCATCTTTTTGTATATCTGAGACAGACGAGTTTGACCATGGAACAAGCTTTAGTTTAGCGTTTGGTGCTTGCGCTTTTATATCTTTAAAAAGTGAGCCAGACAGACAAGAAAGCACCACTGGAGATAGGGCTATTTTCAACGTGTAATCGATCTCTTTCGGATCAAAAGTGTTTGATGTATTAACCGCGATAGATAGACCGTCCATGAACGGTTTTATTTGATTGGTGAGCTGCTCTGAAAATGCCGTAGGTTGTAAGCCTCCATGAACCTTTACGAAAAGGTCATCGTTGAAGTGGTGTCTTAGCTTTTGTAGGGCTTGGCTAACCGCTGGCTGAGAAACGAATAAACGTTCCGCAGCCTTTCTGGTGTTTTTTTCTTGATAAACAATAAGAAATGTTCGTAACAGGTTTAAATCAAGAGAGCTGAATAAGTCTTTAGCCATATCTGTCCATGAAAATTTTCTGTGCTATTAACTCTAATATACGCCAGTCCGCTAGATTCGTCAGCGTGGTTCTCTGGATTTGTGTTAGTGACGATTACCCTAAGCGGTGAGGGCAGCTCTCACATTGGATATCTTATTCGCATTAGTTACTGGTATCTGATAATCATCAACATCATTACTGCCCATTTGAGCGCTTGAATTGCTTTCCATTAGGCTGGGTCTTGTCGATTTACCTGAAAGGTGAAGTGCAGGTACTTGGGTGGAGCTTTGAATCATTTTGGCATTCGTTGCGTTGACGCCTGCACCAGCCATTATATCGATTCTGCCATCGGCTTGTTTGACCATATCTGCGAGCACATTGATGCCTTGCTCTGCATTAATAGCAAGCCCTGACGTCAGGATTCTTTCACATCCAAGCTCAATAATCTGCTCTAACGCTACTTTATAATCCTGAAGCTGGTCGATTGCACGGTGGAAGGTGATTGCTAGTTTGAGTTGGTGAGCCTTGCTTGAGAGAATTTGCATTGCAGACATATCAATCTCACCATCAGGTGTTAGTACACCCAGAACGACGCCATTCAACCCTGCTCTCGCACAAGCTTCAATATCTTCCAGCATACAGAGTATATCGTCATAATCGAATATGAAGTCACCTTGTCTCGGTCGTATCATGGCATAAACTGGTACGGACGAAATTTTTGCCGCTTGCTTCATCATTCCGAAGCTTGGAGTTAACCCGCCAAGTGCTAATGAAGAGCAAAGCTCAATTCGATTCGCGCCACCAGATAGTGCGTTATATAGAGATTCTAAGTTATCGATACAGACTTCAATTTCGGTGTTCATCGTATTTATCCGTTCAAAAAGATACGGACGAAATCATAACAACCTAGATACGGATATGAATAGGTGGTAGCAGAGGAAAATAGGGGTAAAGTTTGTTCTTGTAACTGCCTCTATTAAATGTTGCAGAGGCGGTTTGGGTAGATAATTGTCGTCGGAGAGAGATGAAAAAAGCCCGAAGCGTTAACTTCGGGCTTTTAATAGGACTTTACTTCTTAACTGATTGGCGGTGCGCTTTGCGCTATTAGCTTATGCTTTATTTCTCTTTATAGAGAGTCTTCCAACCATTAACCCGCGTTGAGTTCGGGCTTAAGAGGTAATTACTTGCTTAGGTCGTCAGCGTGCTCAGATAGGAATGCAGCAACACCTTGTGGAGATGCGTCCATACCTGATTTACCTTCTTCCCATTGTGCAGGACATACTTCACCGTTCTTCTCGTGGAAGTTTAGTGCGTCTACCATGCGTAGCATTTCGTCGATGTTACGACCTAGTGGAAGATCGTTAACTACTTGGTGACGTACAAGGCCGTCTGCGTCGATTAGGAAAGAACCACGGAAAGCAACGCCTGCTTCTGGGTGCTCAACATCGTATGCTTTGCAGATTTCGTGCTTAACGTCAGCAATTAGAGGGTATTTAACTTGACCGATACCGCCGTCAGCGATAGCAGTGTTACGCCATGCGTTGTGAGAGAATTGAGAATCGATAGAAACACCGATTACTTCAACGCCTTTAGCTTGGAAATCTTCTAGACGGTTGTCGAAAGCGATTAGCTCTGAAGGACAAACGAAAGTGAAGTCTAGTGGGTAGAAGAAAACTACCGCTTTCTTACCTTTAGTGAATTCTGCGAAGTTGAAGTTATCAACGATCTCACCGTTACCTAGAACAGCTGCTGCAGTAAAGTCAGGGGCTTGACGACCTACTAGTACCATTTGGAATCTCCTAAAAAATTAGTTGGCCCAACACATCTTTGTTTGGGCTCCGTTTCTACGGGACAAACTATAGTACAATCGGTACTATAGAAAAAAGCGAATTAAATAGATTAAGTTAATCGAAAAAAGCGATAAGCTTATTCTTTGTCCGTTCCTTAGGTCAAATGACCTTCACTTAAGTTATCCTACTCATATTTCAAAGTAATTTCATGAATAAATGGCCAAGTCTTAAGCAACTTCACTATCTTGTTACTCTTCACGAAACTCGCCACTTTAGCGACGCTGCGGATCGCTGCTTCGTGAGTCAATCGACACTAAGTAAAGGCATTCAAAACCTGGAAGAACTCATTGGTTGTCCTCTCTATGAGAAGAAAGATAAAAAGAGCCCATTGGTTTTCACTCAAGCGGGTGAGCTGGTGGTTAAGCATGGTCGAGAGTTACTGGCGAAAGGGCAAGACTTGGTTGAGCTCGGAAATCTATGTAATGGAGACGCGATGCAAGGGCAGTTGCGAGTAGGGTGTATTCCTACTATTGCTCCATTCCTATTGTGCGATTTGGTACAAGAAGCGAACCAACGTTTTCCACAGTTGAACTTGTTGTTACGGGAAGACACGACAACTAACCTATTGGCTGCGTTGCGTCATGGTGAGTTGGATGTACTGATTCTGGCTTTGCCTGTCGATATCGACAACATGGAGAGCAAAGTTGTTGGGCAAGACCCTTTCAGAATGGTAATCAGCCGCAATCAAGCCGATGGTATTCGTGTTCCGATTAAATATGATGACCTGCCAGACGAATCTGTATTCTTGTTGGAGAACGAGCACTGCTTAACCGAGCACGCGGTATCAGCTTGTAAGCTAACCGACAAAGAGAAGATAAACCCGTTCACCGCCACAAGCCTACATACGTTGGTACAAATGGTGGCAAATGGTTTAGGAACCACCTTTATTCCACAAATGGCGATCGATCATGGTTTGTTGCAAAATCAGAATTTAGTGGTGATTGACCCTCCCGGTCAACAAGCTTATCGCGATATAGGCCTTGTATGGCGACCAAGCTCGTCACGTCTTGAAACCTTTCATCAGTTAGCTGATGTAGTCTCAGAATTGCTTTAAAAAACTAGAAAGTAAAATTCAAAAGAAAAAGAGCAGCTATTTGGCTGCTCTTTTTGTTTGTTTATTTGAGAAGAAAAACAAACAAATAGTGGCGTTAGAAGCTTATTTATCTATTTTACTATAACGTTAGATTTTGAAAAAACTCAGCAAGTCTTTTTGCTTAACAGCTAATGAAGAGAGTTCTTCACTTGCCTGTTTGCTCTGCTCAATTCCTGAAACATTTTGATGAACAATATCAAAGGTCAGAGAAACATTTTGTGAAATATCTTGTGTTACGCCAGATTGTTCTTCAGACGCTGTGGCTACTTGTGTGTTCATATCAGATATTAGTTGTACTGAGTCAGTGATAGAAGCGAATGCAGCACGAAGCTGTTCGCTATACTGTCTAGATTCTTCTGCTAACGAAAGATTGGATTGCATAAATTGGTTCGCATCTTTCGCTTGAGCCTGAAGGCGAGATATTATTTCTTGAATATCGACCGTTGATTGTTGTGTTTTAGCGGCAAGAGAACGAACTTCATCTGCTACCACCGCAAAGCCTCGGCCTTGCTCTCCCGCTCGAGCGGCTTCAATGGCTGCATTTAACGCAAGTAAGTTAGTTTGCTCAGAAATTGAATTGATCACTTCAATAACACTACCGATCTCTACCGAGTACTCTTGCAATTGATTAACGATGTTTGATGTTTCTTCGATCGAGTCTTCAACTTTTCGAGATATATCATCTGATGCATCGAGGGAAACACTGCCATCTTTGACATTTGTCGTTGCCCCAGTTGCAGCGCTCTCTGCGCTAGCTGCATTCTGGCTAACCTCACTCGCAGTACTAGAAAGTTCATTGATGGCTGTCGCGATTTGTTCCATTTGACTCAGTTCTTGTTGAGCATTTCCTTCTGTTTGGCTCATTACCGCGGTTAGCTCAACGGAGGCTGCTGAAACATTGTCTGAAATCTGGTGGAAACCATCGATTATTCGACGTAGTTCTTGGCGCATTTCTAAAATGTTTGCGTATATACCGGTCTCTTTACCCGTAATTGGAATCTGCTTTGAAAGATCACCAGCGGCGACTTCGGCAACAATTGCTTGGATGTCACTTGGCTCTCCTCCAACGACTTTCCATACACTGCGGTAAATCGAAACGGCAATGCTAAGAGAAGCGGCGACAACGAGAATTGAAAGAACGCCAAGCACAAATTGCGCGTTAGAGAATCGCTCGACCATATTAGGCCCGACAGAGTCTTGCTCTGACTTTGTTGATAGCTTTATCTCTTCAATTGTTTTTGCTGCATTAACACCAGCAAGATCAAGAGTCCCTGAAATGATGCCATTTCGCGTGTTTATAGTGTCAACGATCTTTGAAAATGTGTTGCGGTAAATTTTGAAGGCACTAGTGAAATCGTTTAAGTAGTTGATTTGTTCCATCGACATGAGTTGAGATTCGATTGTTTCTGCAAGTAGTGCGGCAGAGGCAAACTCTTTTTCAGCACGCTGAGCATCTTCTGTTTTATTGCTCGTCAGAAATTTAGAAGCGTACAATCTTGATAGCAATACATGCTGCTGAAGCTGTCCTGAACTGACAGCAACTTCTAAATCTTCTTCAGCTGAAGCCTGGGTCATTAGGTTAGTCACTGCCTCACGCATATTGACTCCTGATGGGTCTAAGGCCTCTTGAACTAGGTTGTTTCGAGTATTAACAAGTTGAACAACCTTGTTAAAGCCTTGGCTATATTGATCAAGCTGCTTCTTTATCGTTAGGAATTCATTTTTGTGTAGATCGTCAAGATGAGAGTCTAATATTTCATCTATCAATTGATTTGATGCGGTGATACGTCTATTCAGTTCAGAAGCATGTGACGGAATAGGGTTTTTAATATATTTAAGTGCAGATAAACGAGCTTCCAGTATATTGGCTTGGATTCGACCTGTTGAGACACTTGTTATTGCAAGAGAGCGGTAGGTGTTAAACCCATCACTCGATTGATAAAAGCGTAATGAAGCAACGACTGAAATAACCAAAATTAGCGCGAGAATCACGCCAAAACCTAAGGACAGCAATTTCTTTAAACTCATAAATATCATTCCTAGTAAGGCAGCTTGTTTTTATTCTTAACAAATTCTTACATGATTCTAACGATAAATATATCAATAAATAGTATGTATCCACTATATTTTGATGCCTAAGAATGATGGGTAAAGTAGGTTGTTGATATTGTTGTTTTTTGTAACTTTTCTCTCGGCTTTTCATAAAAATAGATGAGATTTTAGACGTGTCAGAATTTAGATATGTTAAGAGCCTCAGGTTCAAAGGCTCTAAGGATTATCGTGAGTAATACAAACGGACTAACTTTCGACCTCTTCCGGTTCCGCTTCTTCTTGTAGCTCTAGCAGGTTAATGGCTATCGTAACGAAATCGCTGTCTGTAATGATGCCCACGAGTTCGTGGTTCTCTACGACAGGTAAACAGCCCACTTTGTGTTTCTGCATATAAACAGCAGACTCTTTTAGTCCTGCGCGCGGCTCTACAGACATAACACTCTTGTGCATGATGTCATTGAGTGGTGTTGCAAGAGTATAGGATTGAGCTTGTGGGATGTTTTGTAGGCTAGATTCTTGAGCGGCAAGAACGTCTCGCTGTGTGACGACGCCAAGTAGTTGTCTGTCGGCATCAACAACCGGAATATGGCGGATATCAAGCGCTTCCATCATGTGCTTTGCATCGGCCAGTGAGTGTGAGCGCAATAGGGTATGAGGGTTGCGAGTCATCATATCTTCAACCTTGATCATACGGACCTCCTTCTTTTTTATTTGTTGCTATTACTATAGTTTTTTATCCAAAAAATAACTGAGATCTAACGCATTTTTGGGTGAGTTTCATGCAACTAATTTTGTTTTTTTTATGAGGGCGAATGGTCGTATTATTTTACGACTCTTTACAATAATCCAATGCTGTAAACCTTGCTATTGCGGCTCGTGTGCCTATACTAGCCCACTGCGAAATTTTTAGTCATGTTTACGATGTGTTTCTGGTAACGATTTACTTACCGAAACGATTGTTCGGCAACTTCGACTTATTATTCGTCAACGGCATAAATATCATCAACTAAGACAAGACTCGACACATGCAAGTTTCAGATTTTCACTTTGACCTACCAGATGAACTCATTGCTCGCTACCCTCAAGAGGAGCGCACAGCAAGCCGCCTACTTAAATTAGATGGCAATAATGGCAACCTAGCTGATGGTTCGTTTAAAGACGTTTTAGACTTGGTTGAGCCAGGTGATCTTGTTATTTTTAATAACACTCGCGTGATTCCTGCTCGTGTATTCGGTCGCAAGGCATCAGGCGGTAAGCTTGAAGTGTTGGTTGAACGTATGCTGGATGAGAAAAGCATTCTTGCGCATGTTCGTTGTTCTAAATCACCGAAACCGGGTACCAAATTGTTCCTTGGTGAGAACGATGAGTATGAAGCTGAAATGGTGGCACGTCATGATGCGTTATTTGAAATCCATTTCACATCCGATCAAAGCGTTTTAGAGATTCTTAACAGTGTTGGTCACATGCCACTGCCTCCTTACATCGATCGTCCAGATGAAGACGCCGATAAAGAGCGCTACCAAACTGTCTATAATGAAAAGCCGGGTGCAGTTGCTGCGCCAACAGCAGGCCTTCACTTTGATGACAAGCTAATGGCTGACATGAAAGAAAAAGGTGTTGAGTTTGCTTACGTGACGCTTCACGTTGGTGCTGGTACGTTCCAGCCAGTAAAAGTCGATAATATCAATGACCACCACATGCATGCTGAGTACGTTGAAGTACCGCAAGAAGTGGTAGATGCCGTTGCAGCTGCAAAAGCTCGCGGCGGACGCATCATTGCCGTTGGTACAACCTCTGTGCGTTCACTAGAAAGTGCGGCTCAAGATGCAGTGAAAAATGGCACTGAGTTAGTTCCTTTCTTTGGTGACACAGAAATCTTCATCTTCCCAGGTTATGAATATCAGCTGGTGGATTGCTTAATTACCAACTTCCACTTACCAGAATCAACGCTGATTATGTTGGTGAGTGCATTTGCTGGCTACGACAATGTGATGGGTGCATACGATCACGCAGTGAAGAGCGAATACCGTTTCTTCAGCTACGGTGATGCGATGTTCATCAATAAGAAAACGAGCTAATTTTAGCTGGTTATAAACGATATAAGCAGAATTTACGGGTGCTAGCAGTAGGCTAGGAGTCGGGCAGGGTGTCTGTCTAATCTCTCGCAAGGAATACGCGACCGCTCCTCATAGAACCCACTAGACTGAACTTTTGTTCGGCCTAAGGTTCTGAATTAACAGTCAGATTGTTTCTCTGGCATATTGGAGGCTTCGTGAAATTAAAATACGAACTTAAAAAAACTAATAGCGGCGCACGTCGTGGTCAACTTCAGTTTGAACGCGGTACCGTTGAAACCCCAGCATTCATGCCTGTAGGTACTTACGGTACGGTTAAGGGCATGACACCTGAAGAAGTAAAAGACACAGGTGCTGAAATCCTATTAGGTAATACATTCCACCTATGGCTACGTCCTGGTCAAGAAATCATGAAACTGCACGGTGATTTGCACGATTTCATGAACTGGAAAGGTCCTATCTTGACTGATTCAGGTGGCTTCCAAGTATTCAGCCTAGGCGCAACGCGTAAAATCACTGAAGAAGGTGTTCATTTCCGTAACCCTGTAAACGGTGACAAGATCTTCATGGACGCTGAGAAGTCGATGGAAATCCAAAAGGATCTAGGCTCAGACATCGTAATGATCTTTGACGAATGTACGCCTTACCCTGCGACGCATAAAGAAGCTAAAGACTCGATGGAGATGTCTCTTCGTTGGGCTCAGCGTTCTCGCGATCACTTTGATAAGCAAGAAAACCCGAACTCATTGTTCGGTATTGTACAAGGTGGCGTATACGAAGACCTTCGTGATGTATCCGTTAAAGGCCTAACAGAAATTGGCTTTGACGGTTATGCAGTAGGTGGTCTAGCAGTAGGTGAACCAAAAGAAGATATGCACCGCATTCTTGAGCACACATGTCCTCAACTGCCTGAAGATAAGCCTCGTTACCTAATGGGTGTAGGCAAACCTGAAGACTTGGTTGAAGGTGTTCGTCGCGGTATTGATATGTTTGACTGTGTTATGCCAACGCGAAATGCACGTAATGGCCACCTGTTTGTAACGGAAGGTGTGATCAAGATCCGTAATGCGAAGCATAAAACCGATACAACACCACTAGATTCAGATTGTGACTGTTACACTTGTAAGAACTACAGCAAGTCGTACTTACACCATTTGGATCGTTGTAACGAAATCCTAGGTGCTCGACTGAACACGATTCACAACCTGCGTTTCTACCAACGAGTAATGTCAGACATTCGTCAGTCTATCGATGAAGATCGCTTTGAAGAGTTCGTTGCAGAGTTCTACGCAAGAATGGGGCGTGAAGTGCCACCACTAGGTAAAGAATCTTAGTATTTCTTTTTTGCGAGCCCTATCTCTCTTCCGAGTGATGGGGCTTGAAAATAAAGGGATACGACCCAATTAGACAAACAATTACGAAAATATAATAGAGGATGTTTTAAATGTTTATTTCTCAAGCTCACGCAGCAGCAGAAGGTGCACCAGCAGGCGGCGGTTTCGAAATGCTTATCATGCTAGGTATGTTCGCTGTGATCTTCTACTTCATGATCTACCGTCCACAAGCTAAGCGTGTTAAAGAGCACAAGAGCCTTATGTCTTCTATGGGCAAAGGCGATGAAGTTCTTACAAGCGGCGGCCTAATCGGCAAGATCACTAAGATTGCTGAAGACAGCGACTACGTTGCTATCGAACTGAACGCAAACAACGAAGTCGTTATCAAGAAAGACTTCGTTACAGCAGTGCTACCAAAAGGTACTCTGAAATCACTATAAACAGCTAGAGGATCCTCGCTGTGCTAAACCGTTATCCGTTATGGAAGTATTTGATGGTGATGTTTGCCATCGCTATCGCTGCGTTGTACGCACTTCCAAATATATACGGTGAAGATCCGGCAGTTCAAGTTACAGGGGCGCGTGGCGCCTCTGTAGATCTGTCTACGCTGGATGCTGTCACCAATGCTCTTGAAGCAGAAAACCTTTCTACTAAATCCGTTGCTCTCGAAAACGGTTCCATTCTTGTTCGATTTAACGATACAGATACGCAAATCAGTGCCCGTGATATCATCACAGAAGCACTAGGTGATGACGTTATCGTAGCTTTAAACCTAGCGGCTTCAACTCCTGATTGGCTTGAATCTATTGGTGCTGCACCAATGAAACTGGGTCTTGATCTACGTGGTGGTGTTCACTTCTTAATGGAAGTGGATATGGACGCTGCGATGCAAAAACTGGTTGGCCAACAAGAAGAAGCGTTCCGCAGTGAACTTCGTGAAGAGAAAATCCGCTACCGTGCTATTCGCCCATCGGGTAAAGATGCGGTTGAAGTGATTCTGCGTAACGAAGAGCAGCTTGCTGAAGCGAAATCGCTACTGCAATCTAAGCACCAAGATATGACGTTCGTAGATTCAGAATCTAACGGTCGTTTCTCTTTGATTGCTAACTTCACTGAAACTCGTCTTCAAGAAATCCGCAATTATGCGGTAGAGCAAAACATTACTATTCTACGTAACCGTGTTAACGAACTCGGTGTTGCTGAGCCTTTGGTTCAACGTCAAGGTGCTAGCCGTATCGTAGTGGAATTGCCAGGTGTTCAAGACACGGCTCGTGCTAAAGAAATTTTAGGCGCAACCGCGACTCTTGAATTCCGTGAAGTGGACAGCAGTGCCGATTTGGCCGCTGCAGCTTCTGGCCGTGCTCCTGCTGGTAGTGAAATTAAGCAAGACCGCGATGGTCGTCCTGTAGTACTTAAGAAACGCGTTATCTTAGGCGGTTCTAGCATTACAGATGCAAGCTCAAGTGTTGATGAATATGGTCGCCCACAAGTTAACATCTCGCTAGACAGCGAAGGTGGTAGCAAGATGTCTACATTCTCTCGTCAAAATATCGGTAAGCTAATGGCAACCGTATTTGCAGAGTATAAAGACAGCGGTCGTAAAACACCTGAAGGCCGAGTGATCCTAAGTAAGCACGAAGAAGTGATTAACCAAGCGACGATTCAATCTGCGCTTGGCCGTAACTTCCGTATTACAGGTATCGACTCAACGGCTGAAGCTCATAACTTGGCACTTCTACTACGTGCAGGTGCATTGATTGCGCCTATCTCGATTGTAGAAGAGCGTACGATTGGTCCATCTATGGGTCAACAAAACATCGATATGGGTATCATGGCGATGGTTTGGGGTATGGCTGCAGTAATGCTGTTTACACTGCTTTACTACCGTACTTTCGGTTTGATTGCGAACGTCGCTCTGATGGCTAACTTAGTGTTGATTATTGGTGTGATGTCGATGATTCCTGGCGCGACAATGACGCTACCAGGCATTGCCGGTATCGTATTGACGGTCGGTATGGCAGTCGATGCCAACGTTCTTATCTTTGAGCGTATACGTGAAGAACTTCGAGATGGACGTAGTCCACAACAAGCGATTCACCAAGGTTATGCAAACGCATTTAGTACAATCGCCGATGCCAACATCACCACACTACTAACAGCAATCATTCTATTTGCTGTCGGTACAGGTGCGATTAAAGGCTTCGCGGTAACGTTATCAATCGGTATCTTGACTTCAATGTTTACAGCTATTATCGGAACACGTTGTATCGTGAACCTGATGTATGGCGGCAAACGCGTTAAGAAACTGTCGATCTAAGGCTAGGAATTAATATGTTTCAGATTCTAAAAGCAGACAAAATGATCGACTTCATGCGTTGGTCAAAGGTTGCCTTTTTATTCTCAATCTTGATGATTGGTACTGCCATCTATACTCTAACAACGAAATCGTTGAACTGGGGTCTAGATTTTACTGGTGGTACCCTGATTGAAGTGGGTTTTGAGGAGCCAGCAAACCTACCTGACATTCGAAGCGCACTAGAAGCTGAAGGCTTTGGTGATGCTACGGTTCAGAACTTTGGTTCTGCGCGTGAGGTAATGGTTCGTCTACGTCCACGTGATGGTGTTGCGGGCGAAACGCTTGGTAACCAAATCCTGTCTGCAATTAAAGATGGTACTGGTGAGCAAGTTGAGATGCGTCGTATCGAGTTCGTTGGTCCTAACGTAGGTGACGAATTAACAGAAGCTGGTGGCCTTGCTATCCTTGTTTCTCTGATCTGTATCTTGATCTACGTATCAGTGCGATTTGAATGGCGATTAGCTGCAGGTGCTGTATTAGCCCTAGCGCACGACGTTATCATCACACTAGGTGTGTTCTCTCTAATGCAAATTGAGGTCGACCTTACCATCGTAGCAGCCTTGCTAACGGTAGTCGGTTACTCCCTCAACGATACCATAGTGGTATTTGACCGTATTCGTGAGAACTTCCGTAAGATGCGTAAAGGCGAGGCACCTGAAGTGCTGAACAGCTCAATCACACAAACATTGAGCCGTACATTGATCACTTCTGGTACAACGTTATTCGTAGTTATCGCACTGTTCGTTCAGGGCGGCGCTATGATTCACGGCTTTGCGACTGCACTTCTACTGGGTATTACCGTTGGTACTTACTCTTCTATCTACGTTGCATCTGCACTAGCTATGAAGTTGGGTATTACGCGTGAACACCTAATGCCACCACAAGTGGACAAAGAAGGTGAAGAGTTTGACGAAATGCCTTAGGCCACGGCTTAACAACTTTCGCTAAACCAAAAAAACCGCTGGGCAACTAGCGGTTTTTTTATGTCTGTATATTGTGGGTTAGCTTTTGGAACCGACTGAACATTGTCGTATTTACCAATACCAATACCAATACCAAGTGCCAAAGTAGCTAAGTCACTATCTAGTGGCGATCTAAATACAGCTTACAGAGCAGTGATTTGTGCTCACTGCAACTAACCGACATTTTGGTCGTATCTCGTATCTCGTATCTCGTATCTCGTATCTCGGATACAAAAAAGCCTCGCAATAGCGAGGCTTTGAAAATCTTCTGCTCTTAACTAAAGAGCATTAACGCAAGGTCTGAATTACTTCAGCATACCTTCGTTAGAGTTCTCACGAACGTGCTTAAGAATAGACTTAACACCACGTGCGCTTGAAGCAACAACATTACCAGAGGTCATGTAATCAGTGCCGCCTGCAAAGTCAGTCATGATAGCACCCGCTTCACGAGCGATTAGATCGCCAGCTGCTAGATCCCATGGCTTAAGGCCTAGTTCTAAGTAACCGTCAACACGGCCAGCTGCTAGGTAACATAGGTCAAGAGCTGGAGAACCAGTACGACGGAAATCAGCACAATCAACGAATAGACCAGAGATGATCTTCATGAAAGATTCAGAGTGTTGTTTTTGCTTGAATGGGAAACCAGTCGCTAGAACAGTACCTTGAAGGTCTTTTAGTTGAGTAACACGCATACGAGCGTTGTTAAGTTGAGCGCCAGCGCCACGTTGAGCTGTGAATAGCTCGTTTAGCATTGGGTCATAAACACAAGCAACTTCTGTACGACCGTTCATGCGAACAGCGATAGATACAGAGAAGTGAGGGAAACCTTTTACAAAGTTGTTGGTGCCATCTAGTGGGTCAACGATCCATTGTACGTCAGAATCTTTACCTTCAGTTAGGCCTGACTCTTCAGAAATAATGCTGTGCTCTGGGTAAGATGATTTGATTGTCTCAATGATCATGTACTCAGCTTCTTGAGCAATGTTAGTAACGTAATCGTTGTTACCTTTTAGAGACGATTCGATCTTATCAGTTGTTTCTAGAGATTTAGCAATATGGTTGCCAGCTTTACGCGCAGCGCGTATCGCAATGTTTAGCATTGGATGCATATGGTTTTTCCCACAAGATGTTAAAGAACAGTTTAAAGCGGCGGCGAGTATACCAAAGTTTCCCCAAAAGGGAAGTGGTTATTTTTTGAACTCTTGATTTCACATTCCGAGAAGGGTCTGACCATTTTACTTAGCTATGTGTTAATATCTCGCGATTATTTTTAAAGTGGTGTCATATAGCATGTTAGACAATGTAAAAGTCGTTCTGGTTGGTACGTCTCATTCGGGAAATATCGGATCAGCAGCTCGCGCAATGAAAGTGATGGGTTTGAGTCAGTTAGTTCTTGTAGACCCTCAATGTGAAGTTGACGAGCAGACCTTAGCACTGGCTGCGGGTGCAGGTGACATCGCGGAAAACGCGACCATCGTTTCTACACTGGATGAAGCAGTAAAAGACTGTGGTTTGGTGGTTGGTTCGAGTGCACGCTCTCGTACGCTTGAATGGCCAATGCTTGAGCCGCGTGAATGTGGACAAAAATTTGCAGTTGAAGGTCAAAAGCACCCTGTAGCGTTAGTGTTTGGCCGTGAGCGCACTGGCTTAACCAATGATGAGCTTCAGAAGTGTCATTTCCATGTATGTATTCCTGCAAACCCAGAATACAGCTCACTAAACCTAGCAATGGCAGTGCAGACTCTGAGCTACGAAGTGCGTGTAGCTCACCTTGATATGGTCGCTAGCCAATATCAGCCACAGCAACAAGATGAGTACCCTCGTCACGAAGAACTAGAAATGTTCTATGAGCACCTTGAAAAAGTGATCATTGATACCCAATTTATCTCTAAGGATAAGCCGGGTCAGGTGATGAATAAACTACGTCGTCTGTTCAGTCGAGCTCGTCCAGAGTTGCAAGAGATCAACACTCTACGCGGCATTTTGACTTCAATTGAGAAGAGCAAAAGCGACAAATAAAGCCCGCACAAACAATAAGGGTGAATACCTGACTAAAATAGTCAACTAAATACTTGACCAATTTAGTCGGGTATGGGAAGATTCCAACCACATAAACAATGTGGATACGGTGTGATATGAAACTTACATCTAAAGGAAGATATGCGGTAACAGCTATGCTAGATGTAGCACTGCATTCGCAAAAAAGCCCAGTTCCTCTGGCTGATATTTCAGAGCGACAAGGCATCTCGTTATCTTACTTAGAACAGCTATTTTCTAAGTTACGTAAAGCTGGCTTAGTTGCTAGTGTTCGTGGTCCTGGCGGTGGTTACCGTTTAGGTGCTGAAGCGAGCGACATCGCTGTCGGAACTGTAATTGCTGCAGTAGACGAATCAGTTGATGCAACTAAGTGTCACGGTCGAGCAGATTGCCAAGGTGGCAGTCGTTGTTTAACTCACACTTTATGGCGTGATTTAAGCTCCCGAATCAGCAGCTTCTTAAACGACATTACGCTCGGTGAGCTAATGAAAGATAACGAAGTTTTAGAGATTTCTGATCGTCAAGATATCGATCTTGCGGTTAATAATGGTTTTGCACATAAAAATACGAGCACTACAACGATTAGTGCAGCACCTCACGGTGTTAATGCCCGCTCTTAGCGGTCAGTTTTTACATTGGAGTAGAAAATGAAACTGCCTATTTACTTTGACTATTCAGCTACATGCCCAGTCGATCCACGTGTTGCTGAAAAAATGGTTCAGTGCATGACGATGGACGGTAACTTCGGTAACCCTGCATCTCGTTCACACCGTTACGGCTGGCAGGCAGAAGAATCAGTAGATAATGCTCGTGAGCAAATTGCCGATCTACTAAATGCAGACCCACGTGAGATTGTTTTTACGTCAGGTGCTACAGAGTCAGATAACCTTGCTATCAAAGGTGCAGCGCACTTTTACGAGAAGAAAGGTAAGCACGTAATCACGTGCAAAACAGAACACAAAGCGGTTCTTGATCCATGTCGCCAACTAGAGCGTGAAGGTTTTGAGGTTACATACCTTGAGCCAGAAGCTAACGGCATCATCGATCTAGACAAGCTACAAGCTGCAATGCGTGAAGATACTGTTCTAGTTTCTATCATGCACGTAAACAACGAGATTGGTGTAATCCAAGATATCGGTGCAATCGGCGAATTATGTCGTGCACGCAAGATTATCTTCCACGTTGATGCGGCGCAGTCTGCGGGTAAAATCCCACTAGACGTAAAAGAGATGAAAGTTGATCTTATCTCTATGTCTGCACACAAAGCATACGGCCCTAAAGGCATCGGTGCTTTGTACGTTCGTCGTAAGCCACGTATTCGCCTTGAAGCGCAAATGCACGGTGGCGGTCATGAACGTGGTTTCCGTTCTGGTACGCTTGCTACTCACCAAATCGTGGGTATGGGCGAAGCGTTTGCTATCGCTAAGCAAGACATGCAGAAAGATTACGACCACGCACTAGCACTTCGTGAGCGCCTATTGAAAGGTGTTCAAGATCTAGAAGCAGTAACCGTAAACGGCGACTTAGACCAACGTGTACCACACAACCTAAACGTGAGCTTCGCTTTCGTTGAAGGTGAGTCTCTGCTTATGTCTCTAAAAGACCTAGCGGTATCATCAGGTTCTGCATGTACATCAGCAAGCCTAGAGCCTTCATACGTTCTACGTGCTCTTGGTCTGAACGATGAACTGGCACACAGCTCAGTACGTTTCTCATTCGGCCGTTTCACAACGGAAGAAGAAATCGACTACGCGATTGCACAAATCCGTGTAGCGGTAAACAAATTACGCGACATGTCTCCTCTATGGGATATGTATAAAGAAGGGATTGATTTGAACACTGTTGAGTGGGCTCATCACTAATCTCACGGAAATAGAGGATTCGAGGTAACTATCATGGCATATAGCGAAAAAGTAATTGATCACTACGAAAACCCACGTAACGTAGGTTCGTTTGATAAAGAAGACCCAAGTGTAGGTAGCGGCATGGTTGGCGCACCGGCTTGTGGTGACGTAATGAAACTGCAAATCAAAGTATCTGCAGAAGGTATTATTGAAGACGCAAAATTCAAGACTTACGGTTGCGGTAGCGCAATCGCTTCTAGCTCACTGGTTACAGAGTGGGTTAAAGGTAAAAGTATTGATGAAGCTGCTGCTATTAAAAACTCTGAAATCGCAGAAGAGCTTGAGTTGCCACCAGTGAAAGTTCACTGTTCAATTCTTGCTGAAGATGCAATCAAAGCAGCTGTTGCGGATTACAAAAAGAAGCACTAATCGCTTCAATACCGTAATTACGTCGACAAAATAAGTAATATTTTGGAGCACCCTTTGTGCTCCCACCTGAGTTCTCAATTTATATAAAACACAAGGTTGTAGTATGGCCATCACCATGACAGATACGGCAGCAAGCCGAGTTCAAGCTTTCCTAGATAACCGTGGTAAAGGTCTCGGGTTACGCTTAGCAGTAAAAACTACTGGCTGTTCGGGTATGGCGTATGTACTGGAATTCGTTGACGAGCTTAACGAAGAAGACGAAGTGTTTGAGCACTCAGGTGTTAAGGTCATCATTGATCCAAAGAGCCTAGTATACCTAGACGGTACTGAGCTTGATTATGTAAAAGAAGGCCTAAACGAAGGTTTTGAATTCAACAACCCGAACGCGAAAGGCGAATGTGGTTGTGGTGAGAGCTTCAATGTTTAAACGCTTGAATCGTTAAGCGTTGTAAGCGAAGAATAAAATTAGGCTCTGAACAAAGAGCCTAAACTTAGGACCACCTTTACATGAATCATTTCGAATTATTTGGGCTACCACTTCAGTTTCAACTGGATGGTAGCCTTCTTTCTTCTCAGTTTAGAGATCTGCAACGCCAATTCCATCCTGATAAATTTGCGATAGCTTCTGAGCGTGACCGCTTATTAGCCGTGCAAAAAGCGGCACAAATCAACGATGCGTATCAGGTATTGAAGAATCCAATCAGCCGAGCAGAATACCTGCTAGTTCAACACGGTGAAGACATTCGTGGCGAACAACAAACCATGCAAGATCCGATGTTCCTGATGGAGCAAATGGAACTGCGTGAAGAGCTGGAAGATATCGCAGACAGTTCTGATCCTGAAGATGCGCTATTTGCATTTGAAGGCAAGGTTAGCAAAATGTATAAACAACAATTAAGCGCTATCCAACAAGAACTCGAAAGCGAAGCTTGGCTAGAAGCTGCAGACCGAGTAAGAAAGCTTAAGTTTATTGCAAAATTAAAGAATGAAATCGAATTAGTTGAAGATCGTTTGATCGGCTAGTTTGTATAACAAGGACACATCCATGGCACTACTTCAGATTGCAGAACCAGGGCAAAGCGCCGCTCCTCACCAGCACAAGCTTGCTGTGGGTATTGATTTAGGTACAACAAACTCGTTGGTTACTGCAGTACGCAGTGGCGAGGCAAGTACACTCGTTGATCAACAAGGTCGAAGCATTTTACCTTCAGTTGTTCACTATACGTCAGAGTCGTACACCACTGGCGATGAAGCTCGTGCTAACGCGCAGACTGACCCTAAAAATACCATTATCTCAGTTAAGCGATTAATCGGTCGTTCACTGTCAGATATTCAACAGCGATACCCGTCTCTGCCATATCAGTTTGAAGAAAGTGATAATGGTTTACCTGTGATCCGCACAGAACAAGGCAACAAGAACCCAATCCAGGTTTCTGCGGATATTCTACGAGCGCTTGGCCAACGTGCTGAGTCTACGTTAGGCGGTGAGTTATCTGGCGCCGTAATTACGGTTCCTGCGTATTTTGATGATGCACAGCGTGCTGGTACGAAAGACGCGGCTCAACTTGCTGGTCTTCACGTGTTACGTCTTCTTAATGAACCTACTGCGGCAGCGATTGCTTACGGTCTGGATTCAGGTAAAGAAGGGGTGATTGCGGTTTATGACCTTGGCGGTGGCACGTTTGATATCTCTATCTTACGCCTGTCTAAAGGTGTTTTTGAAGTATTAGCAACGGGTGGCGACTCTGCATTAGGCGGAGACGACTTTGACCACTTGATCGCAGAGCACTTCCAAGAGCAAATGGGCTTATCAGAGCTAACCGCAGAACAGAATCGTATTCTTCTAGATGCAGCAACAGAAGCGAAGATTGGCTTATCTGAAGCTGAAAGCGTTAATGTTGAAGTGTTGGGTTGGGCTGGTTCATTAACTCGTGAAGAGTTTGAAGACATCATTAAGCCGCTTGTTAAGAAAACACTGCTTTCATGTCGTCGTGCATTGAAAGATGCTGAAGTTGACGCGGATGATGTTCTAGAAGTCGTGATGGTCGGCGGTTCAACTCGTACGTTACTTGTACGTGAAATGGTCGGTGACTTTTTTGGTCGTACGCCATTAACCAGCATTAACCCAGATGAAGTGGTTGCGATTGGCGCTTCTATCCAAGCGGATATCTTAGTCGGCAACAAGCCTGACTCTGAAATGCTGCTGCTTGATGTTATTCCTCTTTCCCTAGGTATCGAAACGATGGGTGGCTTGGTCGAAAAGATCATCCCACGCAATACCACGATCCCTGTTGCTCGCGCACAAGAATTTACCACGTTCAAAGACGGTCAAACTGCAATGACAGTACACACCGTGCAAGGTGAACGTGAGATGGTTGATGACTGTCGTTCATTGGCTCGTTTTGCTCTAAAAGGCATTCCACCAATGGCTGCTGGTGCGGCGCATATTCGTGTGACTTACCAAGTAGATGCTGATGGCCTGCTATCGGTGACTGCTATGGAGAAGAGCACAGGTGTTCAAGCTGAAATTCAGGTTAAACCGTCTTACGGCTTAAGCGATAATGAAGTGGCGAATATGCTGAAAGATTCGATGACGTTTGCTAAGGAAGACATGCAAGCGCGTGCTCTCGCTGAACAACGTGTAGAAGCAGATCGTGTTATCGAAGGTCTTATTGCAGCAATGCAAGCTGATGGCGATGAGCTGCTTGATGAGCAAGAAAAACAGCTCCTTCTGCAAGCTATTGAAGCACTGATTGAAGTGCGTAATGGCGAAAGCGCTGATGCCATCGAACTAGAAATTAAGAATACCGACAAAGCGAGCCAAGACTTTGCTTCTCGTCGTATGGATAAATCAATTCGAGCTGCACTGTCAGGTCAGTCAGTCGATAATATTTAATAGTTAGAGAATAGATAAACATGCCAAAGATTATTGTTTTACCTCACGAAGATCTATGTCCAGAAGGCGCTGTTTTAGAAGCAAAAACTGGTGAGACGGTTCTTGATGTTGCATTGAAGGCCGGTATTGGTATTGAACACGCATGTGAGAAGTCGTGTGCATGTACTACATGTCACGTCGTGATTCGTGAAGGTTTCGACTCTTTAGAAGAGAGTGATGACCTAGAAGACGACATGCTAGATAAAGCATGGGGTTTAGAGATGGAATCTCGCCTTGGTTGCCAAGCTAAAGTGGCTGATACTGACCTTGTAGTTGAAATTCCAAAGTACACACTGAACTTAGCTTCTGAAGAGCACTAAGAAATAAGCTCGACCAAAACTGTTAGTAAAGCTGGCATAGAATATAAGTCACTAAGATGACAAATCGTCGCTGATAAAGATAAGGAAATGTTATGAGTTTGAAATGGATTGATTCGCGAGATATTGCGATTGAACTATGTGATTTATACCCAGATACCGATCCTAAAACAGTACGCTTCACGGACTTGCATCAATGGGTGCTAGATCTTGAAGATTTTGATGATGAGCCGAATCACTCGAATGAGAAAATTCTAGAGGCCATTATATTGTGCTGGATGGATGAGATGGATTAATCCTCTTGTCTAATCACTTGGTCGCGGGTTGGTATCAGTCCAATGTAAAACGCAGCCAAGTTAACAATTCTTACTAAAAAAAGCGGACCTTATGGTCCGTTTTTTTATCAAAATGACATTTTCCTCCTACATAATGCTAACATCAGTGCGCTAATAAAAAACAATCAGAATCACATACTCAAAGTGGTTCATGACAAGGAGAAATCATGTCTACACAGATGTCAGTATTTTTAAGTCAAGAAGCTGCCCAGCCTCAGTGGGGAGCAAGAGCTATTTTATCGTTTTCAGAAGCGGGAGCGACAATTCACATTGGTGAAGGCCACGATCTAGGCGCAGTTCAACGTGCAGGTCGTACGCTTGACGGACAAGGTATCGCATTGGTTGCACTTAGCGGTAAAGGCTGGGATCTAGAAAGTGTTTGGGCTTTTTACCAAGGCTACCGTGGACCAAAGAAAAAGAATGCATTGGAGTGGGATGCTCTAGCTGAAGCTGATCAAGTTGAATTAGAAGCACGTATCCGCGCGACAGATTGGACTCGTGACATCATCAACAAAACGGCTGAAGAAGTTGCCCCTCGTCAATTAGCTACAATGGCAGCTGAATACATCAAGTCAGTGGCACCAGCAGGCACTGTTAAAGCGAAAATCGTTAAAGACAAAGATCTCCTAACTGAAGGTTGGGAAGGCATCTATGCGGTAGGCCGCGGCTCTGAGCGTACTTCTGCAATGCTTCAACTGGACTTCAACCCAACCGGCGATGAAAACGCACCCGTGTTTGCTTGTCTTGTGGGTAAAGGTATCACTTTCGACTCAGGCGGTTACAGCATTAAGCCAGGTCAATTCATGACAGCAATGAAGGCTGACATGGGTGGCGCCGCGACTATTACCGGTGGTTTAGGTCTTGCGATTGAACGTGGCCTGAACAAGCGCATCAAGCTTATCTTATGTTGTGCAGAGAATATGATCTCTGGTCGTGCATTGAAGCTTGGCGACATCATTACTTACAAAAATGGTAAGACTGTCGAGATCATGAATACCGATGCGGAAGGTCGTTTAGTTTTGGCTGATGGCCTGATGTTCGCAAGCGCTCAGAATCCTGAGTTGATCATCGACTGTGCAACGCTAACTGGCGCGGCTAAAAATGCATTAGGTAACGACTACCACGCATTATTGAGCTTTGATGATGAGTTGTCTCATCAAGCACTAACGGCTGCGAACCAAGAGAAAGAAGGTCTATGGCCATTGCCGCTTGCTGATTTCCACCGTGGTATGTTGCCTTCAAACTTTGCTGATCTTTCAAACATCAGCTCTGGTGATTACACTCCGGGTGCAAGTACAGCTGCCGCGTTCCTTTCTTACTTTGTAGATGACTACAAAAAAGGTTGGATTCACATGGATTGCGCGGGTACTTACCGCAAGTCATCAAGTGATAAGTGGGCTGCAGGCGCGACTGGTATGGGTGTTCGTACACTGGCTCGTCTTCTTATCGACCAAGCAAAATAATAATAAGAGTGAGCGGTATTTCGATACCGCTTATTCATAAACTCAGATCGAATGATCTTAGTAATTTCAGTATTTAATAACAAAAAAATGAAGTGAAGGAATCCCTATGGCTCTAGAAAGAACGTTCTCAATTGTTAAGCCGGATGCAGTTAAGCGTAACCTTGTCGGTGAAATCTACCACCGCATTGAAAAAGCTGGCCTACAGATTATTGCCGCTAAAATGGTTTCTCTTACAGAAGCGCAAGCAAGTGGCTTCTATGCAGAACATGAAGGTAAAGATTTCTTTGGACCACTAAAAGAGTTCATGACTTCTGGTCCTATCATGGTTCAAGTACTTGAAGGCGAAAATGCGATCGCTCGTTACCGTGAACTAATGGGTAAAACTAACCCAGAAGAAGCTGCATGCGGCACTATCCGTGCTGACTACGCAATCAGCATGCGTTACAACTCAGTACACGGCAGTGATAGCCCTGAATCTGCGGCTCGCGAAATCGAATTCTTCTTCCCAGAATCTGAAATTTGCCCGCGTCCAGCTGAATAAGCAGACAACAGCAAGTCTCAATAAAGGCTTCACTTCGGTGAAGCCTTTTTCATTTCTGGTGAGTTCTCGTGTTATTCCTGAGAGTGAAGAAGGAGCATATCAGGAGTCTGAGTTTACTATTGGAGATTCCAGATACCTCGTTCCTCGGTTCTGGAATGACGAACAAGTCGCGTTAGTAGGAGGTCGGAGAGGGTGCGAGTATTAGGTGGTTAAAGCCCGTCATTCCCGAAAGCGACGGAGGAGCGTAATCGGGAATCTCTCTTTGAATTGGCCGAACTTAAGCAGGTAAATTTGACTGTGTGAATTTTAATCACTTAAGTTTGAATGTCTTAGTAAACACAAGGTTTTACAGTGCTTGTTGAAGTCGCGTAAAGGCTGTACAATTCGCGCCCTTAATTATTGTTCCGTCATTGAGAGGCATCATGACCACAGCTAAAGTCAATCTACTCGATTTTGATCGTAAAGGTCTTCGTAAATTTTTCACAGAAGAACTGAATGAGAAAGCGTTTCGAGCAGAGCAAGTGATGAAGTGGATTTATCACTTCGGTGTCGATGACTTCGAACAAATGAACAACATCAACAAAAAGTTACGTGAGAAACTGCTGCATCGCTGTGAGATTGTTGCACCTATCGTTTCTGAAGCTCAGCACTCTGCGGATGGCACCATTAAATGGGCGATGAGCGTTGGTGACCAAGACGTTGAGACTGTATACATCCCAGATGGTGATCGTGCGACGCTATGTGTTTCTTCGCAAGTAGGCTGCGCGCTTGAATGTAAATTCTGCTCTACGGCTCAACAAGGCTTCAACCGTAACCTGAAAGTTTCAGAGATCGTTGGTCAAATCTGGCGTGCTGCACGTGAAATCGGTTTAGAGAAAGAAACGGGTCGTCGTCCAATTACTAACGTCGTAATGATGGGTATGGGTGAACCTCTATTGAACATGAAGAACCTAATTCCATCATTGGAGCTGATGCTTGATGATCTAGGTTTCTCACTGTCTAAGCGTCGTGTAACAGTATCAACATCTGGTGTTGTTTCTGGTCTTGATCAGATGACAGACAACATCGATGTAGCTCTGGCTATTTCTCTACACGCACCAAACGATGCACTACGTAGCCAAATCATGCCAATCAACGATCGTTGGGATATCCAAGACTTCCTAGCATCGGTTCGTCGCTACATTGCTTCTTCAAATGCTAACCGCGGCAAAGTAACGGTTGAGTACGTTCTGTTGGATCATGTGAATGATGATATGGACCACGCTCGTGAACTTGCTGAGCTAATGAAAGATACGCCTTGTAAGATCAACTTGATTCCATTTAACCCTTATCCGGGTTCGCCTTATAAGAAGCCAAGCAACTCTCGTATTGATCGCTTCCAAAAAACGCTGATGGAATACAACTACACAGTTACGGTTCGTAAAACTCGTGGTGATGATATTGATGCCGCATGTGGTCAGCTGGTTGGTGATGTTATTGATAGAACCAAGCGTACTAAAATGCTGAAAGCCGCCTCTGAAGCTAACTTGATCGCAGGTGATGTGATTCAAGTAAAAGCGGTTTAAATACCATTTAGATCTAAACAAGCCAGAAGGATTCCTTCTGGCTTGTTGCTTTTCTGGAAGGTGAATTTCCAATAATTGGATTTTTTCCCCACGCTTTCTTACATTTTTCGTCAAATTTTGGACAAAACCATGAGCTGACGGTAAATTTTGTTTAAAGTGTTTTTGCCTTGCAATGGCATTAGCTTATGATTAACTCATCTTAAATTAATTTAAGTGCTCGCTTGTTACCCGATAATCATCAATGTGTCTATTTAGGTTGGCTACTTGATAAACTAGCTTCCTGAGAAGGTCATCCATAGTCAATGGGTGATGTTCGTCTTTAAGGGTTGATGATTTAGATAACAGGAAAAATTCCACACAAAGTGGGTTGTTAGATTGAGCTTAAACGACAATAAAAATGCTCTCATCAACCTGCGATAATACTTTAGAAGTTCACTCTCTATGAACACAGAACACGAAACACAAACAAAAGAAACTGTCGCTCCAGAAATCGAAGCGGGAACGCTGCTTAAAAATAAACGAGAATCTCTTGGTTTAACACAAAAGCAGATTTCTGATCGTTTAAAGCTGCGCGTTACGCTGATCCAACAAATTGAAGAAAACCAATTCGAGTCAGATCAAGTTGCCACCTTTATGCGTGGCTACATTCGTTCATACGCGAAATACGTCAATCTTGACGAAAAGGTCGTATTGAGCGCACTCCATCATGCTGGTGACGCTCAACATCAAGAACAAGAAATGTTGAGCTTTTCTCGTAAGACCAAAACCGAGAAGCACAACAGCCGTATTATGATCCTTACTTGGAGCATTTTTGCGGTAATTGCGGGTATCTCCTCACTGTGGTGGTGGCAGAACCAACAACAAGACACCCTATCTCAATCTTTAGCTAATACTGAAAGCTCAGAAGAGCTAGCTGTAGAAGAATCACTTGCCCCTGAATTCACCTCTTTAGAAGTGATTGAAGCTGAACAAAATGAAGAGGGTTCTTCTGTTGTTGAAAGTACTGATGACCTTGCTGCGATAAGCGATGCGGAAGATTCTGTTACTTCAACTGACGAAACTACTGCACAGCAAGCAACAGAGACAGAACAAACTGCTGAAGTTGCTGTTAATGCTGAAATTGCTGCTAATGCAGAAGCTGTTGAAGCAAGCACTGCGCCTGAAGCTGTGATTAACGAGTTAGTGATGCAGTTCTCTGCTGATTGCTGGATCCAAGTGAAAGATGCTTCGGGCAAAACCTTGTCGACTGGCATCAAAAAAGCAGGTCAGTCGTTAAATCTATCAGGAACTGCGCCATATAAAGTGATTCTAGGTGCGCCAGAGGGCGTATCGATGACATTTGCAAGTGAACCTGTCGACCTTTCTGGGTATACTTCAGGCAAAGTAGCTAGAATAACCTTACCTTAGAGTTAATATGCAACACGAATCTCCTATTATTCGTCGCAAATCAACCCGTATTTATGTGGGTGATGTGCCGATCGGTGATGGTGCACCAATTGCTGTGCAATCCATGACCAACACAAGAACAACAGATGTAGCCGCGACCGTTGCTCAAATTAGAGCTCTGGAAAAAGTTGGCGCTGATATCGTTCGCGTATCTGTACCGACTATGGATGCAGCTGAAGCCTTTAAGCTAATCAAGCAGCAGGTCTCTGTTCCTTTGGTTGCTGATATTCACTTCGACTACCGTATCGCACTTAAAGTGGCTGAATACGGTGTTGACTGTCTGCGTATCAACCCAGGTAACATCGGTAACGAAAGCCGCATTCGCTCTGTTGTGGATTGTGCTCGTGATATGAATATCCCGATTCGTATTGGTGTTAACGGCGGTTCTCTTGAAAAAGAGATCCAAGAGAAATACACAGAGCCTACAGCAGAAGCGCTTGTTGAATCTGCAATGCGTCACGTCGACATCCTAGACCGTTTGAACTTTGATCAATTTAAAGTCAGCGTTAAGGCGTCTGATGTATTCCTAGCCGTCGGTTCTTACCGTTTGCTTGCTAAGCAGATTGATCAACCTCTTCACCTTGGCATTACCGAAGCGGGTGGTGCGCGTGCAGGTTCTGTGAAGTCAGCGGTAGGTTTAGGCATGCTTCTCTCTGAAGGTATCGGCGATACGCTGCGTATCTCGTTAGCGGCTGATCCTGTTGAAGAGATCAAAGTTGGCTTTGATATTCTTAAATCTTTGCGCATTCGCTCGCGTGGCATCAACTTCATTGCGTGCCCGAGCTGTTCTCGTCAAGAGTTCGATGTTATTAACACCGTTAATGCTCTTGAAGAGCGCCTAGAAGACGTGATTACTCCAATGGATGTATCTATCATCGGTTGTGTGGTTAACGGCCCTGGTGAAGCTGAAGTGTCTCACTTAGGTCTAGCTGGTAGTGCACGTAAGAGTGCTTTTTACGAAGACGGTAAGCGTCAGAAAGAGCGCTTCGATAACGATGACCTTGTCGACAAACTTGAAGCTAAGATTCGTGCAAAAGCATCAGTGCTTGATAAAGCAAATCGCATTGATGTAGAAAACTTAGAAGATTAATACAACGCGATGGGGTGTGATTGTCTATTCGCACTGATACCTGGTCGTGAGAAATTACGGAATAAATACTGTGGCTAAAAATATCCAAGCAATTCGAGGCATGAACGACTGCCTTCCAACTCAATCACCACTGTGGCAGAAAGTAGAAAGCGCAGTTAAAAGTGTGGTGAGCGCATACGGTTACAACGAAGTACGTATGCCTATCGTTGAAGAAACAAACCTATTTAGCCGTGCGGTTGGTGAAGAGACAGACGTTGTTTCTAAAGAGATGTACACCTTTGATGACCGCAATGGTGACAGTCTAACGCTGCGTCCAGAAGGAACAGCAGGTTGTGTACGTTCATGTATTCAAAACAGCCTTATTAACCGTGATGAACAGCGCCTATGGTACATGGGCCCAATGTTCCGTCACGAGCGTCCTCAAAAAGGTCGTTACCGTCAATTCCACCAATGTGGTGTTGAAGTGTTTGGCCTAGACGGCCCAGATGTTGACGCTGAACTTATTATGATGACAGCACGTCTATGGCGTGAACTAGGTATCGATAAGCACGTTCGTCTTGAATTGAACTCAATCGGTTCTCAAGAAGATCGCGTAAGCTACCGTACTGCGTTAGTGGCTTTCCTTGAGCAACACATTGATGTGCTAGATGAAGACTGCAAACGTCGCATGCACACTAACCCTCTACGTGTTCTGGATACTAAGAACCCGGATGTTCAAGCTATCTTAGGTGACGCACCTCGACTATCTGAATATCTAGGTGAAGAATCGAAGCAACATTTTGCTGGTTTGTGTGAACTTCTTGACGCTGTTGGTATCGAATACCAAGTTAACGAGCGTCTAGTACGCGGCCTAGATTACTACAACCGCACCGTATTTGAGTGGATCACAGACAGCCTTGGTGCCCAAGGTACAGTATGTGGTGGTGGCCGTTACGATGGTCTTGTTGAACAACTCGGCGGCAAAGCAACCAATGCTGTTGGCTTCGCTATGGGTCTAGAGCGTCTAGTCCTTATGATGGAAACGCTAGAACTTACAGAAGTTCGTCGTAGTGTTGACGTATACATGGTTGCTGCTGGCGAAGGTACAATGATCGCGGGCATGCAGTTAGCGAATCAATTACGCGATAACGTTGAAGGCGTACGTGTGATGAACCACTTCGGTGGTGGTAACTTCAAGAAGCAATTCAAACGTGCTGACAAAGTAGGTGCTGTTGTGGCGTTGGTACTTGGTGAGAACGAAGTTGCTGACAATACAGTTGTGCTAAAAGATTTGGTTGGCGGCGAGCAACAAACCGTGTCTCAAACGGAAGTTGCAGAAAAAGTTGCTGCGTTAATCTAAGCCATTGAGCAAACGCTCATCATGAATATCAACGTCAGCACTATGCTGGCGTTTAAAGAATTAAAGAGGACAGGAAGTGGAACTTTACGATAGCGAAGAGCAACAAGTTGAAGCCATTAAAGATTGGTGGAAAGAGAATGGCAAAGCCGTAATCTTTGGTGCGGTTATTGGTTTAGGTGGCCTATTTGGTTGGCGCTATTACCAAGATTCAGTCGTTGAAGCGCGTGAAGCCGCTTCAGAAAGCTACACCTCTGCAATCTCAGCTCTAGATGCTAAAGGCGTTGATGCTCAATCTGATATTCAAGCTTTCATCGACGCAAACAAAGACGCTGAATATTCAGTACTTGCTGCTATGCAATTAGCAAAAGCGCAAGTTCAAGCGGGTGACCTTACAGCTGCACTAGAACAACTTGAGTGGGCAAAATCGGCAACTAAGGACGCGGCATTAGCGCCACTACTGACTTACCGTGTTGCTCGTATCAAAGCTGAGCAAGGTGAATTTGACGCAGCATTGACTGATCTTGAAGCGATGACTGACGAATCTTGGAAAGACCGTGTTGCTGAACTGCGTGGTGATATCTCACTTCGTAAAGGCGACACAGATGCAGCTTACAGTGCATACTCTGAAGCTCAACAAGCTGCTGATGCGAGCCAAACGCTTCAAATCAAACTTGACGACCTAGCTAAATAAGGCGCTTTGAATGAAGAAGATGTTTCCAAAAGCGGCGTTGTGTGCGATTGCTCTTGGCCTGCTAGCGGGCTGTGCAAGTGAAGAAGACACCGTAATCATGGCACCAGTACCAACGGTAAACAGCGAGTTTACTCCTAGCCAGGAATGGTCTACGTCGGTTGGTGATGGTGTTGGTCACTACTTTTCAAAACTAACGCCAGAATTGGCTTACGACAAAGTATTTGTTGCAAGCCGTGAAGGTATGGTTAAAGCGCTTGACCCTGAAACAGGTAAAGAGCTTTGGAAAGTCGATCTTGAGAAAGAAGTACTGGCTCGTTTATCGGGTGGCTTAACGGCAGCTTACGGCAAGGTATTTGTTGGTTCTGAAAATGGCGAAGTGATCGCGCTGGATGAATCAACCGGTGAAGAGCTGTGGCGTGTATCAGTGAATGGTGAGGTGCTTGCATCCCCAGCAACTGAAAGCAACATGGTTATTGTTCATACCAGTCGTGGCATGTTGACCGCGTTAGATCAAGAAAGCGGTGAGCAAAAATGGACCATCAGTACAGAAGTACCAAGCCTAACACTTCGTGGCGATAGCTCACCTGTTACGGTTTCAGGTGGTGTATTCTGGGGTACGGCAAATGGTCGTTTAGCCGCAGCTATCGTTGATCGTGGTCAGCTTATTTGGCAACAGCCAGTAGGTACACCAAAAGGCGCAACGGAAATTGATCGTTTGGTTGATGTTGATGCATCACCGGTTGTTCTTGGCGGCACCCTATATACCGTAGGTATCAATGGTCAACTGATTGCTATCGATCTTCGTTCTGGTAAGCCAGTTTGGAAACGTAACTACTCGTCAGCGATTGATTTAGCAAGTGATGGCAGCCGTTTGTTCGTTGTGACTGACAAAGACCATGTGGTTGCGGTTGATGCGCGTAGTGGTACTGAACTGTGGAGCACTCCATTGTTAGAAAACCGCTTACTGACAGCACCTGCTATTATTAATGGTTATGTGGTTGTTGGTGATACTGAAGGTTATCTGCACTGGTTAGATCGTTCATCGGGTGAGTTTGTTGCTCAACAGTTGGTCGATGATAGCGGCTTTGCGGTTGCGCCAATTGAAATGCCTGAAGGCTACTTAGTGACGACTCGCAATGGCGATGTAAAGAAACTAACGATTAGCCAATAAAAGCGTGATATAATTCACAGTCGGCTCCTGGTTGGTAACAGCTAGGAGCCGTTTTGTTGTTATAAATTAATAAACCGTGTGGTTATAGGTAAGAGTTTAAACTTGCGATCAAGTGCTTACCTATAACTACATTTAGAGAAGAAATTGTAGAGGTTGTTATGGTACCTGTTGTTGCTCTAGTAGGGCGTCCGAACGTAGGTAAATCTACGTTATTTAACCGATTGACTCGAACTCGTGATGCATTGGTTGCGGATTTTCCTGGCTTAACGCGTGACCGTAAATACGGTCATGCTCATTTTAGCGAGCATGACTTTATTGTTATCGACACTGGTGGTATCGACGGTACCGAAGAAGGTGTTGAAACTAAAATGGCTGAACAGTCGCTCGCGGCGATTGATGAAGCTGATGTCGTTCTATTTATGGTAGATGGTCGTGCGGGTCTAACACCTTCAGACGTAGCTATTGCTAAGCACCTTCGTCAACTAGAAAAGCCTTCAATGCTAGTAGTAAACAAGGTTGATGGTATCGACCCTGATGCTGCAAGTGCTGATTTCTGGCAACTAGGCGTAGAAGACATGTACCAAATCGCTGCAGCGCACGGTCGTGGTGTAACAGCGTTGATTGATCTTGCTCTAAACCCATTCGCTGAAGCGTTAAAAGCTGAGAATGGCGAAGTAAGCGATTTAACTGAATTTGAAGACGAAGAAGAAGAGCAAGTTGATTTCACTGAAGAAGAAGCGGAAGAAGAATTCAAGCGCCTTCAAGATCAACCGATTAAGCTAGCGATCATTGGTCGTCCTAACGTAGGTAAATCAACGCTAACTAACCGTATTCTTGGTGAAGAACGTGTTGTTGTTTACGATATGCCAGGTACAACTCGTGACTCTATTTACATTCCGATGCAGCGTGATGAGCGTGAATACGTTCTGATTGATACTGCGGGTGTTCGTCGCCGTAAAAATATCAACGAAACAGTTGAGAAGTTCTCAGTGGTTAAAACACTGAAAGCGATTGAAGATGCTAACGTTGTATTACTGCTTATCGATGCTCGCGAGAACATCTCAGATCAAGATCTAAGCTTGTTAGGCTTTGCGTTGAATGCTGGTCGTTCAATTGTTATTGCCGTAAACAAGTGGGATGGCCTAGATAACGACGTTAAAGATCGTGTTAAGAAAGAACTAGACCGTCGTTTAGGTTTCGTTGATTTCGCACGTATTCACTTTATCTCTGCACTTCACGGTACTGGTGTTGGTCACTTGTTTGAGTCTGTTCAAGAAGCTTATAAGTCAGCAACGACTCGTGTTGGTACTTCTGTACTTACTCGTATCATGAAGATGGCGACTGATGATCACCAACCACCTATGGTTCGTGGCCGTCGTGTTAAATTGAAATACGCGCACGCTGGTGGCTACAACCCACCGATTATCGTTATCCACGGTAACCAAGTACGTAACTTGCCAGATTCATACAAACGATTCTTGATGAACTACTACCGTCGTTCACTAGAGATTATGGGTACACCTATTCGCATTCAATTCCAGAACAGCGAGAACCCATTTGAAGCTAAGACAACCAAGCTGACAATTTCTCAAGAACGTAAACGTAAGCGTATGATGAGCATGGTTAAAGGTCGTAAGTAAACCTTTCCAATAGATTTGATACCCGAGCCTGTCTCGGGTATTTTTTTAAGCAAAATTCACGTTAAGCCATAACCTCATATCTCCATATCGTGATGGGTTAACGAATTAGACTCAATTTCAAAAGAAGAACGATATGACCACTAGCGATTCAATGACACCAGCGACATCCATGAAACCAATAATAGTTATCACACCAACCATCACTCAATTTTGTCATCAAACTTGGCTGCTCAATGCAAAAGCGGTGTACGTTGAAAGTGACGACAGCAAAACTCACTTGATCACTGACGTGACACCTTTCCACCCTGTGAGTCATATTTGGCCCGATCACCCAGCAGACCGAGGTTTTGTCAGCGTAGGTGGTGAACAGTATATTGTTGAAGATTGCCTTGTTGGTGCAATAGAGCAATCTACTGGAAATCTTTATATTGCAGCAGATATCCCTGTTAAGCGTGATACGGAAGGGTGGGCGTTTGTGGTTGTCCACCAACTACCTGTATCAGCTTCTATGATTAACATTGGCGATGAAATTGAGTTGTCGGTTGATAAAGAGCACCAAGCCAGTTTGAGCCGCGGTCATAGTGCCGGACATATTGCTTTCTTAGCGTTGAATAAAGTATTGGCTGAGAGTTACTGGCGTAAAGATGCAGACAGAAAAGATCCATTCGGCAGCTATGACTTCAATAGCTACGCACAGGTGACTAGCTTTGTTACTCCAGAGTTGTGTACCGATAAGTATCGTTTAGGTAAAACCTTGAAGAAACGCGGTCTGAACGTTGCTGACATGCTAACTAACCTTGATGGCATTGAGGCCGACATCAACCAGATGATTGCAGGCTGGCTTGTTGAATCGACTCTTGTAACGATGAGACTAGAAGGTGAGGCGTTAACAGACTCTCGCTACTGGGAATGGCAGCTAGATGACGAGACTTTAGTGTCTATTCCGTGTGGTGGTACTCACATCGACAATACTTCAGAACTTAAGGCATTGTCGGTTAAGTTAACCCAATTAGATGACCAACATATCGAAATGCAGACGTGTGTCTCTCGATGATCTCAATTAAAGATCGAAAATAGATTGTTCTGCATTTTTGGTTTTATTGGTTTGCTTATAGTCATATATTCCATTGCAAATTGAAATGCAGTATATGTAACTTATGCTTTCGGTGTGTGGTGATATAAATATTCTTTTTGGGGTAGATCGCTGATCAAAGTAGATAAAGCAAAAGATCAACCTATGATCTTCGGTGGTGTGTTGTGGTAATTTAGTGTGTTAATATTGACCAGTATATAGGCTTGCATAAGAACAAGCTGTTCCCACCATATAATTGAAAGCTTTAGTGAATGAAACAACAATTTTTATTAGAAGGTCACCGAGCAGTAAACAGTTTGCTTCGAAAGCTTGCCCTTGGGTTGGATCGCAAAGAATTAAATCGTAAGATCATTCAACTCACCGAGCAGATTTTTGGTCAAAGGATGGCCTCTATCCTATTGCTAAACCCCGAATCGAATACATTACATTTAGAATATGCTCCAAACTTGCCTGATTTTTATAACCAGCAGATAGAAGGGGTGGGGGTTGGTGCCGGAATTGGTTCCTGTGGCGAAGCGGCGGCACTTAAGAAAGCTGTCATGGTCTCCAATATTAATGCACACCCGAATTGGACTCCTTTCTTAGCCTTAACCAACCAGGCTAACCTTCATGCATGTTGGTCAGTGCCAATCATCTCTTCACATGGTCACGTATTGGGTACCTTCGCAATTTACAGTCAGTACATCTCTGAACCTCATGAGTTTGAACTTGAGATCTTAGAGTTATTGGCTTCTCTGTATTCAGTCGCGCTTGAGAAGTATGAGTTAGAGAATCAACTCAACTTTTTTGCCAATCGAGACTCTCTAACACACAGTTTGAATCGCCGAGCATTGCTGAGAGAAGCCGAGCAGGTGTTAACTAACCGCTGTTTTACTGAAAAAGTGATGGCATGCCTGTTTGTTGATGTCGATAAATTTAAGTCAATAAACGATACGTTTGGCCACAGCTTTGGTGATGATGTGTTGTTAGCCGTTGCAAAAGTGCTTGATGAGGCAACTACTGCCTGTGCCAAGATAGGGCGCTATGGGGGCGATGAGTTTGTCGTGTTCTCTTGCTTTGATGATCAAGAAAGTGTGCTGAACTTTTATCGAAGCTTAGAAAGAACCTTGGAACAAGCTCTCTATATCGATGGCACTCAGTTTTCTGTCAGCGTTGGACTTTCTTATGAGAAAGATCCTGAGTCATTGGAAGGCTTGATCGCACAAGCTGATAAGAACATGTACCAAATCAAGCAAGCTAAGTCTTAGCAGTGGTAGATTGTAAAAAAGTAGTGAGTTAGGAAATGCTAATGAGTGAAAATATCTGCCCTAAGTGCCAATCAGAGCTAGGTTGGGATGGAAAGTATCACTGTGAAAGTTGTCAGGCACACTTTACTAAGGTTGGGTTTTGCCCTGAGTGCAGCAGCCAACTTGAGAAGCTTCAAGCCTGTGGTGCAGCGAGCTATTTTTGTAATGGTGAGTGTAATGAGCTTAAATCTAAATCGAGAGTAAAGTTTGTATTTCAACCTGCGGAATAGACTTAAGCCGAATCGCTTAAACGACTATCTGTAATGTTATATCAGAGACTCAATACCGAAGAGTTGGTCTTTTTTGTATCTAATGAACCTAGAGCTCGCTCTTAGCGACTCTTGTTGTCACTTGCGATTCAATCACACCGTCTTCAACTTGGGTGGTGATCACTTCACCGATTTCGACATCGTTAATCGATGACACAGTTTTACTCGATGCTGAATGGGTGATGCTGTAGCCACGTTTTAGGGTTGCTAATGGACTTACTGTTTCTAACTTCTCGGCAGCCATGGCTAGTTGGTGGCGAGTAGTCAGTAATGTCTTGTCCATTGCATCCAATAGCTTTTGCTCTGAACGTTGTAGATGCAGTTTCTGTTCACCAAGGCGTTTCACTGGCGAGTTCAGCTGAAGTTGGTGCTGCTTACGTTCAACACGCTGAGCATGTTGCTTTAGGTATTGAGTCATACCACGACGCAAACGCATGTCTAAGTCATCAAGCTGCTGACTCTGCTTTTGCAGTTGGTAGCTCGGGTGTTGTTTCTCTAAGCGGTATTTCAACGTTTGAGTTGATTGCGCTTGTTTTATTAGTACATGACGAATCGCACTCACTAAACGAGCACGTTTAGACGCATAAGCTTGCTCTTTATGACTGTTGTCACGGCTAACCAATTCAGCGGCTGCTGATGGCGTTGGAGCTCGCATATCTGCGACGAAATCGGCGATAGTGACATCAACTTCGTGTCCAACGGCGCTGATAATCGGGATCTGACTTGCTGCAATGGTGCGAGCAACGATCTCGTTATTGAAACACCATAAGTCCTCTAATGAGCCGCCGCCTCGGCCAACGATCAATACATCACACTCATTGCGTTCATTGGCACGCCCAATCGCTTGAGCGATCTGAATCGAAGCTCCTTCACCTTGTACCATAGTCGGATATACGATGACTGGCAATGACGGGTCGCGCCTTTTCAGTACATCGAGAATATCGAAGAGGGCAGCGCCTGTTTTAGAGGTGATAACACCAACACATTTAGGATGTTCTGGAAGAATTTGTTTACTGGACTGAGCAAATAAACCTTCCGCCGCCAAGTTCATCTTAAGTTTTTCAAACTCTTGCTGAAGCTTGCCGTCACCTTCTGGCTGCATGCTTTCGATGATCAGTTGATAATCACCGCGTGGCTCATAAAGAGATAGGCGCGCTTTAACTAGCACTTGATTACCGTTCTGAGGCTTAAAAGTCACACGACGGTTATTGCCACGAAACATAGCGCACTTAACTTGAGCGCGAGAGTCTTTAAGCGTGAGGTACCAGTGACCAGAGACAGGTGCAGAGAAATTTGAGATTTCACCAACGAGCCAGACTATTCCCATTTCGTTTTCTAATAGGAGACGAACCTCTGAATTGAGGCGAGAAACAGTAAAGATGTTTGGATTGGTCATAGAAGCGCTATCTATCCTTGAAGGAAGGTCTTTCTCTTGGAATCTCACTGGGCGTGAGTATGGAAGATAGCGGCAATATAATACATAGCAAGGGGGTAAATGCAAATTAAAAGTATAAAAATGTGTAGCCAAGCGATTTCGTTGGCCGTATAATCCGTCCGCAATATCTAATCCAAATGCAGTTTGATTTTCCTTAATTGGCTGCCCTCATTAGGCGAAACGATGAGATTGGATTGTTTCTTTTTACTCCTATTATTGTGAGATATTGCAAATGCTAAGAATTGCCAAAGAAGCGCTGACATTCGACGACGTACTGCTAGTGCCAGCACACTCCACCGTTCTCCCTAATACAGCTGATCTTCGCACTCAGTTGACGAAGAATATTTCCCTAAACATCCCAATGATCTCTGCATCGATGGATACTGTGACAGAAGCTCGCCTAGCGATTGCACTGGCGCAAGAAGGCGGAATAGGCTTCATTCATAAGAACATGTCTATTGAACAGCAAGCTGAAATGGTTCGCCAGGTTAAAATTTACGAAGCAGGTGTGGTTTCTCACCCTGTTACTGTAAACCCTGACGCGACAATCGCTGATGTTGTAGCTCTTACTCAAAAACACGGCTTCGCCGGTTTCCCTGTTGTTACTGAAACAAACGAACTTGTTGGTATTATTACTGGCCGTGACGTTCGCTTTGTGACTGACCTTTCTAAGAAAGTTGACGTAGTAATGACGCCTAAAGCTCGCCTTGCTTCTGTTAAAGAAGGTGCAACTCGTGAAGAAGTTCAAGAGAAAATGCACGAAGCGCGTGTTGAAAAAGTTCTTGTTGTAAATGATGACTTCCAACTTACGGGAATGATCACTGCAAAAGATTTCCACAAAGCAGAACGTAAACCAAACGCTTGTAAAGATGAGCGCGGCAGCCTACGTGTAGGTGCAGCTGTTGGTGCTGGTGCTGGTAACGAAGAGCGCGTTGCTGCTCTAGTTGAAGCTGGCGTAGACGTTCTACTTATCGACTCTTCACACGGTCACTCTGAAGGCGTACTTAACCGTATCCGCGATACGCGTGCTGCATACCCTGACCTACAAATTATCGGTGGTAACGTAGCAACTGGCGCTGGCGCTCGTGCTCTTATCGAAGCGGGTGTTAGTGCGGTTAAAGTAGGTATCGGCCCGGGTTCAATCTGTACGACTCGCATCGTTACTGGTGTTGGTGTTCCTCAAGTAACAGCAATTGCAGACGCAGCTGAAGTAGCAAACGAATACGGTATTCCAGTAATCGCAGATGGCGGCATCCGCTTCTCTGGCGATATCTGTAAAGCTATCGTTGCTGGCGCATCTTGTGTGATGGTTGGTTCAATGTTCGCGGGTACTGAAGAAGCACCGGGTGAAGTTATCCTTTACAACGGTCGTTCTTACAAGTCTTACCGTGGTATGGGTTCTCTTGGCGCTATGTCTCAAGGTTCTTCTGACCGTTACTTCCAATCTGATAACGCTGCAGACAAGCTTGTTCCAGAAGGTATTGAAGGTCGTATCGCATACAAAGGTCGTCTAAAAGAGATCGTTCACCAACAGATGGGCGGTTTACGCTCAAGCATGGGCCTAACGGGTTCTGCAACTGTTGAAGATATGCGTACTAAAGCTGAGTTTGTTCGTATCTCTGGTGCGGGCATGAAAGAATCTCACGTACACGATGTTCAAATCACGAAAGAAGCACCTAACTACCGTTTAGGTTAATAATACGTCCAAACGTTTGAATAATGTGCTGATTTAGTCGGCACATTATTTTATCTACCGCCTGTTTTGCAGAAAGTCTGATTTTCTCAAAACACGAGGTTACAGATAACCAACGAAAACGTTTGCTTTATTTCTTGAAGAGTTAATCAGAGGTGAGTAAACTCGCCTCCGTTTTATCACATAGCCAATAAGACTGCTTACAATGACTAAAAATATTCATGACCAACGTATTCTAATTCTGGACTTCGGTTCTCAATACACACAGCTAGTAGCTCGTCGTATTCGTGAGATCGGTGTTTACTGTGAACTTTGGAGCTGGGACGTAGAAGAAGCGGATATTCGTGAATTCAATCCAGACGGTATCATCCTATCTGGTGGCCCTGAAAGTGTAACGGAAGAGAATTCTCCACGTGCACCTCAGTACGTATTTGATTCAGGTGTTCCTGTCTTCGGTATCTGCTACGGCATGCAAACGATGGCTGAGCAACTTGGCGGTAAAGTAGCAACGTCTACTGAGCGCGAGTTCGGCTACGCTGCTGTACAAGTGACGGGTGAATCTGCACTTTTCACTGACCTTGAGACAACTCAAGACGTTTGGATGAGCCACGGTGACAAAGTGGTTGAAATCCCTGCTGATTTCACAAAAATCGCAGAGACAGACACTTGCCCATACGCTGCAATGGCAAACGAAGAGAAGAAATACTACGGTGTTCAATTCCACCCAGAAGTAACGCACACTAAAAACGGCTTAAAAATGCTTGAGAACTTCGTTCTTAACGCGTGTGGTTGTGAAGGTCTGTGGACTTCAGCGTCTATCATTGAAGATGCAGTTGCACGTATTAAAGAGCAAGTAGGTGACGATGAAGTTATCCTTGGTCTTTCTGGTGGTGTTGATTCATCAGTAGTAGCGATGCTTGCTCACCGCGCTATCGGCGACAAACTAACATGTGTATTTGTTGATAACGGCCTTCTTCGTTTAAACGAAGGTGAGCAGGTTATGGAGATGTTTGGTGACCAATTCGGCCTAAACATCATTAAAGTTGATGCGGAAGATCGTTTCCTTGACGCTCTGGAAGGCGAAGCTGAGCCAGAAGCGAAGCGTAAGATCATCGGTCACGTATTCGTAGATATCTTCGACGAAGAGTCTAAGAAACTGAAGAATGCTAAATGGCTTGCTCAGGGTACTATCTACCCAGACGTAATCGAGTCTGCAGCATCTAAGACAGGTAAAGCACACGTAATCAAATCTCACCACAACGTTGGTGGTCTTCCTGATGATATGGAAATGGGCCTTGTTGAGCCTCTACGTGAGCTGTTTAAAGATGAAGTACGTAAGATCGGTCTAGAGCTTGGTCTTCCATACAACATGCTTTATCGCCACCCATTCCCAGGTCCTGGTCTAGGTGTTCGTGTACTTGGCGAAGTGAAGAAAGAGTACTGTGATTTACTGCGTCGTGCTGATGCTATCTTCATTGAAGAGCTTCACGCTGCTGACCTTTACCACAAAGTATCTCAAGCATTCACGGTATTCCTACCAGTGCGTTCAGTTGGCGTAATGGGCGATGGCCGTAAGTACGATTGGGTTGTATCTCTACGTGCCGTAGAAACTATCGACTTCATGACTGCTCACTGGGCACACCTACCATATGACTTCCTAGGTAAGGTATCTAACCGTATTATCAACGAAGTTAACGGCATTTCACGTGTTGTTTACGATATTTCTGGTAAGCCACCAGCAACTATCGAGTGGGAATAACCTCTTAGAGATTTAACCAGTTTTGATTAAAATCTTAAGCCTCGAACTCAGTTCGGGGCTTTTTTCTTTTTATTTAGGAGATTAAGGATTTACATCTACAACGAGCAACAAAATCCGTTGGAAGTTAGATATCACCTCAAGAAACAATGAGACGTTTTGTTGTGTTGAAGGGTACATAAAAGTGTCACTCGCACTTTTTATAAATTTACATGGTAACGACTAGCTCATTTCCCATGCGCCGCATACTCTTTGATGGACTTATTAAGGACAGATAAGAGAATCCATCATGTTAAAAATCAAATATTTGGCGACAGTAGTTGGCTGTACTTTAGCTGCACACAGTTACGCGTCTTTGAACATTCAACCTGATCCGCAAAACCCGAATGGCTACCTTGTTGAAAAGTCTGCACTGCAAGCGGCTGAACAAGCGAAAACATCCGATCCTATGTATGCGATCTGGTCACAAGCATTACAAACTCGTCCCAATAGTATCGTTGAAGCGATTGAGCCGGGTTTAGCCTCGAATCCTGAAAACGTGAAACGAGTCGAGCGTGTATTCCCTCAATCTGAATGGGACTTCCTCACTCAGATGGCTGCGCCAGAATACACGTACACTCGCTTCTTACGGGCGATTGGTAAATTCCCTGCCTTCTGTGGAGAGTACACTGATGGCCGAGACTCAGACGCCATCTGTAAAAAATCCATCATCACGGCCTTTGCTCATTTCGCTCAAGAAACAGGCGGGCACATCGCAATAGATAACACCTCTGATAACCCATTAGCTCTAGAAGAGTGGCAGCAAGCGCTGGTGCATGTTCGTGAAATGGGTTGGTCTGAAGGCCAAGAGGGTTACACCACCGGTTGTGGCCAGAACGATTGGCAGAATGCACGATGGCCATGTGCGGCAGGGCAGGGTTACTTTGGACGTGGTGCTAAACAGCTTTCTTACCATTTTAATTACGGTGCGTTCTCGGAAGTGATGTTCGATGGTGATGCGACGGTTCTATTGAATAACCCAGGTTTGGTTGCTGATTCGTGGTTGAACTTGGCTTCTGCTATCTGGTTCTTCCTTACACCTCAAGCTCCTAAACCAGCAATGCTGCACGTTATTGACCGCACTTGGACACCCTCTCAGCGAGAGTTGGATGCGGGAATTGGCTATGGGTTTGGTACCACAATCAACGTAATTAATGGTGGTATCGAGTGTGGTGAGCAGAACAAAAACAAAGGCCAACCAGTTAACCGAATTCGTTATTGGGAAGGATTAGCTGCGCATTATCTGATCCCTGTAGAAGCGGATGAAGCCAATACATGTTGGCAGCAAACGCCTTATGGAAGCTTGAACTTGAATGGTGCGACTGATGTGTTGTACACCAACTGGGATGGTAACTGGAAATACTACGCAGACCGCCCAGAAGGCTATTCATTTGAGTGTGAGCTTGTTGGTTTCCAAACCGCTTATTCAGCCTTGGTGGCCGGAGATTATGAGAAGTGTGTGACCAATTTTTATGGATCACATGCGAGTTGGCCTGAAGTGAAAGTGGTCGATAAGCTTGATCCGGTTGACCCTGGTACTAACCCCGGAGGTAACGGTTGGAGTGCGAGTAAAGTTTACAATGCTGGCGACCAAGTCACTCACAACGGTGCGACTTACCAAGCTAAATGGTGGACTCAAGGGGATGATCCTGCCAATGGCGGCCCTTGGAAATTTGTAGCGGGTGAACCAACACCACCCGTAGTGACAGATCCATCGCCAGTTGTCCCTGCACCTGTCGATCCTGCTCCGGTAGACCCAACACCGGTTGAACCACCTGTGACTGAGCCGCCTGTCGTTGTTGATCCATCGGTGTTTATCACATGGCAAGCGGGTGTTAGCCAAGTGAGCAATGGCGACAAGGTGACACATAATGGCAAGTGCTTCGTAGCTAAAAACGGTCCAGGTGTCTGGGAAAGCCCTGTTCAATCGAACTGGTTCTGGGATGAAATTAGCTGTAAATAATTAAACTAAGCAAGCCTCTGTTATAAGAGGCTTGCTTGTTCAGTGACAGTTATACGACACTTCCCTTACTTTCTATTACAGTAGTGCTTTCCATTTATCGATAAACTGTGTTCGTGAATAATTTGATTACAGGGCAATTAAAATGAAGTTAAAGCTATCTATTCTTGCGTTATTGGTAACTGGAGTTACTGGGTGTAACAGTACGCCGCAGTCAGGTCTCGAGCAAAGTTTGGGATGGGGTAATTATGGCAGTTTGAGTTTTGAAACGAGCTCTGAAGGTATTGTTGCTCAGCGTTATCAAGTCTTAAAAAGTCCTGTAGGCCAAATCACATCTATTGAGGAACAAGGTAACCAAATCCATGTTATTCAAACACTTGAAGGCGCTTTAATTAAAGGTGTCGATAGTACAGGCATTATGAATTACGAAGGCTGTATGGAGTCTGTTGGGGAAGTTGATGCTGCTGTTAATGCATACCCGTCAATCGTTCAATTCTTATTAAAGCAAGCTGCGCCTCAAGGTCCTAATTCTGTATCAACATCATTACCTTTCACTGTCTCAGAGTCAGCCAATAACGCTCAAATTTACATTGGTGAAGCAACTTCTGTAGAAATTGAAGGTGAAAGCTATCCTATCGGTCCTATGATCGAACTTTCTGCGCCGTGGGGGGCATCTGGCCAAATCACATCTGTCGATGCGACAACCTTTGAGTTTTCATATTTTACGACCAACGATGGGCACAAAGATACGGTTGATATCCGTGGTGCATGGAGCCAAAGTATGGGCCCGATGGATAAGTTTAACCAAGAACCTTCGGGAGAGTGGTTAGCGTGTGTAAAGCCCGAGGTTCAAGCGGTCTTGATGGAACTAAGCCCTAAACGAGTTGGCGAGATACTTGAAATCATCACGAAAGCCGAACTGGCGAACGATGCAATCTAAGATTGCGATTTAGCGATCTATCTTTTTATGCCGTTCGGATTAAAATTTGCGTACAAATTTTATTAACTTTTTTTAAAGGCGCGCAAAATGTCAACAAAACTGGCGAACCCGGCACCACTTGGCCTAATGGGTTTCGGTATGACTACTATACTTCTTAATATCCATAACGCAGGTTTCTTTCCAATCGATTCAATGATTCTTGCTATGGGTATTTTTTACGGTGGTCTAAGCCAAGTTATCGTGGGCACAATGTGTTTCAAACGTGGTGACACGTTCGGTACAACTGCGTTTACTTCTTACGGTCTATTCTGGTTATCTTTGGTTGGTTTAATTGTAATGCCTTACATGGGCCTACCAGCAAGTCCAGCAGCGTTTATGGGTTGGTACCTACTACTATGGGGCATCTTCACTGGCTTCATGTTCATTGGTTCTCTATGCTACCCAGTAGCGAAACAAGTAGTATTCGGTTCACTTACTATTTTGTTCTTCCTACTTGCCGCTCGTGATTTCACAGGCAGCGAACTGATCGGTACTATCGCTGGTTTTGAAGGTATCTTCTGTGGTGCGTCAGCTATCTACTTTGCAATGGCACAAGTAATCAACAACGAATATGGCCGCACAGTACTGCCAATCGGTGAGAAAAAAGCGCCTCAAATGACGGCTCAAGAGATCGCTGCTTAACGCTCTAGCTTGGGAACAGTTAGTTTGTTATAAGCAGTCAGTTCGTTATAAGTAATGAGCTCGTTATAAACTGCGATTTTTATGAACAAAACAAAAGGGGTTAGCCGAAATGGCTAACCCCTTTTTTATGCGTTATTAATAGCGCGAGTTAAAGCGATCTACTCATAAAAATGATCTATTCGTAAACGCGATCTGTTTGATAAGGCAAGCTTAAGCTGAAGGTTGCTCTACAGGTTTACTGTCTGCAACTTCAGATTCAGGAGACTTGCCAGTTTTACGCTTGTATTTCTCTTCCCAGTAAGTAGCACCTTTAATGCCTAGTTTTACAGGGTTGAATGTGTACTCAGTCACACCTTGTTTCTGTTGTTCTTCGTAGTCTGCTAAAGCCTTAAGCGCAGGCTTAGACATGAAGAATATGATCAGAATACCAACGATGTTTAACCATGCCATCAAGCCAACACCCACATCACCCATTGCCCATGCAAGGTTTGCTGTTTTAACGGTGCCATAGAAAACGGCACTAATAAGAACAAGCTTAAGTACGAACATCATGCCAGGGATCTTGATGGTACGACGTAGGTAAGCAATATTCGTTTCTGCGATGTAGTAGTAAGCAAGAATCGTTGTAAATGCGAAGAAGAACAGAGCAAATGCGATGAACGGCTTACCAATGCCTGGCAGTGCACTTTCAATAGCAAGCTGTGTAAATACGGGACCATTCGCACCGATGTTTGCTGCTAGGTTCTGAACAAGGAATACACCTTCAGCGCCGCCGTGAACGTTGTAAGCACCAGTGATGATGATCATGAACGCTGTAGCAGAACATACTAGAAGAGTATCAATGTAGATAGAGAACGCTTGAACCAAACCTTGCTGAGCTGGGTGATCAACACTTGCCGCAGCTGCCGCGTGAGGACCAGTACCTTGACCTGCTTCGTTTGAGTAAACACCACGTTTAACACCCCAACCGATTGCAGCACCAAAGCCTGCCATAGGAGTGAATGCATCACCCAGAATCATTCCGAAAACAACAGGAACTTGGCTGATGTTTAGTAGGATGATAACGAATGCGATGATGATGTAAGCCAACGCCATGAATGGAACGACAATTTGTGTGAAGTTCGCGATACGTTTAACACCACCAAAGATGATGAAAGCAAGGATGATAGCAACAACAGTACCAGTGAAAATTTTAGCGAAACTGAATGTACCGATAGCTGTTTCAATCATATCACCTGAGCCAAATGCAGCTTCTACAGCATTACCTATACTGTTTGACTGAACACCTGGAAGCAAAATACCACATGCAAAAATAGTCGCGATAGCGAAGATCCATGCGTACCACTTCTGACCCATTGCTTTTTCAATGTAGTAAGCCGGACCACCACGGAACTGGCCTTCATCTTCTTCTTTATAGATTTGCGCCAGCGTAGATTCTGCGTAAGCAGTCGCCGCGCCAAAGAAAGCTACCACCCACATCCAGAATACTGCACCAGGGCCACCGAAACCGATAGCGGCAGCAACACCTGCAATGTTACCTGTACCTACACGGCCAGACAGCGAAACGGCAAGAGCTTGGAAAGACGAGATGCCTTTTGATGAGCTTTTACCCGAAAGTAGCAAGCGCCACATTTCAAAGAAGTGACGGATTTGAACAAATCGAGTCATGATGGAGTAGAACAAACCTGCACCTAAACATAGGTAGATAAGTACTGGGCTCCAGATTATTCCATTCAAAAAATCAACGAACGACTGCATGAGTATTTTCCCTGTTAGTTTTGCTTATGATTGTTTTTCGAACAACACAATACTTCACTTGTAACCCGAGTGTTAAATTATTTAACTGCGCATTAGGATTACTGTGACATAAAGCAAGTTATAGAGGGTGTTTGTTAATGCTTAGTGCTAATTCGATAATCGTTCCATTTAACTTGTTATGCAACAGATTGTTGAGGCTGGTGTTTTGCAAAGTGAATAAATAGTGATTAATACAAAAATGGAAATTTGAGCCATGCAGATGAGACAAAATCGAGAAAAACAGAGGTTAAAATCGCTTAGCATGAACGGCTGATATATGAGTGGTGAGATGGATTTGATTGGAATATATCACCTGCATCGAGTGATCTCGCAGGTCTAAGAGACTGTGTTTTTTGAAGGTTCGATAGTTGAGGACTTCATGTTTACTGAGGGAAAGTGGCTAGTTTGATGCGTGTTTCAAACAACCACAAACCCTCGCGCCTTTAGTTCTTGAGCGAATTCAGACTGAGTATTTGGCTCACCGTGAATCAAATGCACCTCTTTCGGTGGAGTCGCGATGCCCTCTATAAATCGATTGAGATCCTCTTTATCGGCATGAGCAGAATAGCCAGACATGCCATGAATTTGAGCATTAACCTCAACGTCTTTGTTATCAATAGAAACTTGCATTTCGCCTTGTTGCAGCTCTCGTCCGAGCGTTCCGTGTGCTTGATAGCCCGCTAAAATCACATCCGTCCGTTTATCGGGAAGCAAAGCGGATAAGTAGTTCATTATCCTGCCGCCCTGACACATTCCAGAAGCTGCGACCACAATCGCGGGTTCACCTGTCGACTTGAGGCGATTCACGATTTTCTTGTGCATTCTATGTCCATCAACCGTAATGCACTGCTCAAAAGCGAGTGGGTGACGTTTCAGTTCAAGACGCTGCTTTGCTTCTTGCCCCCATAACTCTTTAAAGCGTCGGTAGGATCGCGTCACCTTTTCTGCCATAGGCGAATCGAGGATGATAGGAATATCGCTGCTGAGTTGATGCTCAAAAATTAGGTGTTCGATATCAAATAGTAGTTCCTGTGTTCGACCGATGCTAAAAGCCGGAATTAGAATAACGCCGCCATCGAGTAACGAACGATCAATGATTGATTTGAGGCGTTCAGAGCGTGAAGCAATATCGTCGTGCGTGCTAGTGCCGTAAGTCGACTCAATAAACAGATAGTCGGCTTGCTGTGGTGGTTTAGGATCCGGCAGCAGTGGCGTGTTACTAGGGCCCAAGTCACCTGAAAAGACCACTACCTCTTGGCTTGGTAACTTAATCTCTATATAGGCCGAACCTAAGATATGCCCTGCAGGTTGAAAACGAGCATACAGAGTATTTGGCCTATGATGATCCTTTCCGTTGTTTTGTTGTGTGGACGTGATGGGAAACCAATCCCCGTAAGGCTTGGGAGCTATCAACGAATGAATCTTTTTGAGTATCAGCTTTGATTGTTTATTGCTGAGCCCTTGCAGTTTTAAGCCATCTTCAATCATTAAAGGAGCGAGCTCTGCGGTGGCTTGCGTGCAATAAATTGGTTGGTTAAAGCCACTGGCAAGCAACCAAGGTAATCGACCAATATGATCAATGTGAGTATGAGTCAGCAGCAGAGCGTTAAGGTGAGACGTTTCAAATTCAATATCAAGAGGGCGGGTGTCTTCTCCTTGAAAAAGGCCACAATCGATGAGAACCGCTTGGCCTGAATCTCTTAATTCGTGACAAGATCCTGTAACGGTATGTTTGCCGCCATGGTGAATCACTTCCATCGTTTACTCCCATTACTCTATAAAGCCATTAACGCCTGTTTTTATTGTGCGGATAAGCGCCAGCAAGTAAAACAAGAACAATGAGAGTTGCGATCGTTGAGTGTCTTTTTAAGTAACTGAGCAATGACTCTGTGGGTTCGTTGCGAGTTAGCTCTTGTTCCTTCTGTGACTACCTTGTTAGCGCGTAGAAGAACGGTCTGAATCCAGCTCTGGATTTTGTTGAGCCTCTATACGAGCCACTTCGACATCAAGCTCTGCTATTTTTTCAGCCATGATTGCGTGACAGCGATTGGCTAGTTCTCTAGCGTCGCTGATCTTGTATCCAGTCACATCGATAGGTTCAAGCATCTCGGTGATCACAATGCCATTATTAATTCGGTTGAGATCAATCTTATTGTGTGTGGTGCTGGTACACATCGGGGTGATAGGCACACCGGCTTCAATCGCCATCCGAAAAGCACCCGTCTTGAATGGCAGTAGTCCACGCCCTTTACTGCGCGTTCCTTCAGGGTAAACCCAAACAGACAGATCTCGCTGATGAATCGCTTCCGCCACTTGCTTGATGGTATCGCGTGCTTTGGATTTATCTTCGCGGTTAATCATGATATTACCTGTGATCCAATACAGCAGGCCAAAGAAAGGCACATACAACAAATCACGCTTGCCTAAAGAAACGGTACGAGGCCTTAGCATTCCTGGGTCGGTCACAAAGTCTAATATGCTTTGGTGGTTAGAGATGTATACGCTTTTTTCTGATGTCGGCGCATTGTCTAGGCCGCGCTGCATCAGTTTTACACCGACGATCTTTTGTAGCTGGTTGAACCAACGACAGAAAACGTACACATGCTTGGGGTTCTTGGGGCTAAACAAGCAGTAAACAAAAGCACAGAGGGTGGTGAAAATAATAAACACCGTAGCCAAAATAATACGAAGAACAGCAAGCACAATTCACTCCTTACTCACCGCAAGATTGCAGTGATTAAATAGTTTTAGATGCTTGAAGTTTTCACTCTATTTAACTGAATTGCAACAATTAACTGTTATAGGGTTCTGTTTTTAGATCTTTATATAAAACAAGGACTAACAATGGGTGTTTGACACGATTATCGAGCTTACACGTGTTCACCAGTAGCGAGGCATGTTCACCAATACTGTTTATTTGGATCCGACTTTTCTACCCATTCAGGATCTTGACGCGACTCTAAATAGAGTTGTAGGCCGTTATAAGACATGAAAGCCGCAGGGCCACCAAGATGCTCGAAATAGTCAAAATAATCATCCTCGAGCGCGCAAAGGTGAGCTAAATCTTTAACGTTATTCATCATTGCCCATTGAATAGCGAACACCGGAGCCGTCGAACCTGAAATGCTGACCTCTTCGACATTTGGGTTGAACAGTGAGTTGGCTTGTTCAAGCAGTATCTCTGCTTGTTCAGACTCTTGCTGTAACACCTCTTCGACGATCTCTGAGCGTTTGGTATTAGAGACATTCTTGTTTAGCTTGGCGATTCGTAGTGCGTAGCTAAAACGGTCTGTTGAAACTATGTCGACAAGTTGCGATAGCAGCTCTTTGTCTACGCCTGCAGCCTTAGTGAAATAATCGATACATGAATTGATTGAAGCATAGCGAGTACCGTCGAATTCAAAGCCACTGGTTTCGTCGTAGACCTCTATTACAATGTCATCAACCGACAAAGGCCAACCTTTATAGTCGATTCGCTGTTTGGCTATTTGATACATCTTCCAAGCACTGCGCCCAAACCCGCCAAGTGTCGATCCCGAGAAATCTGAATCAATAAGCTCTTGCTCCGTCCAGTTCTCACCGATGCCTAGGTGCTTTGCGTACTTATCGATGAGTGCGTGTTTTATCTGATCGCGCACAGCCCAAATTGAGGTTAGATCCTTTGCATACCTAACACTCGCGCACTCCTTGCAAGCAGGCAGTGCAATCGGTGAATAGTCTATCTTGGCAATAGCCTGAGCAATCTTAGGGAATTCAACAACATCATTGGAAGGTTCACCACAAAACCAACAGGTGTGGCGCAGGTTGAATGGGATGTCTATGTACGAGTATGTGTTCATTAGTCTTTATCAGCTAGGTGCTTGAGGCGAGTTAATCATCTTCAAACAATTATCTCTGTTCGCACGTCAGCTTGCACCTTGTTTGTTTTTATTTTGCTGACGAAACTGATTCGTGATGTGACTCGCCTGATGAAATCATTAGGTGGATATTGATATAAAACAGTCACTAACGATAAATATTGCTCGGTGTGGCTGAACTTGCGTGAGCTGCTAGCAATCGCCTAAGCTCCCCATTACTATTGAGATAGACTCCTTACCCCAATAGTGCATATGTCCTCATCGATTCCTTTTTACGATAAAAATGCTCACACACTTTGTGAACAGTACAACTCAGTGACGTTCGAGACGGTACATAAAAGCTGGCAAGCTTATTGGCCTTTAGAGGGCGATAAAGTACTAGATGTTGGTGCAGGAAGTGGTCGTGATGCACTATGGATGCACAAAGCCGGAGCTGATGTTATTGCGATAGAACCAAGTACTTCATTACGCGAACAAGGCTCGAAATATACAAGCCCAAGTGTTACCTGGATTGATGATTCACTTCCCTCGCTTAGCCGCATTGAAAACCTCGGAATGCGTTTTGACTTGATATTGGTGAGCGCAGTATGGATGCACTTAGCCTCGTCTCATCGAGAGCGTGCATTTAGAAAGTTGTCTAACTTGCTGGCTCCAAATGGCAAGTTGGTGATCACTCTGCGTCATGGGGAATTTCAAGACAGTCGACAATGCTATGAAGTCTCAGTTGAGGAGCTCGAGCGTTTATCAAAAAACAGCGCCTTGTTGGTTCGTCATGTTGATGATAGCCAAGATACATTGAACCGCAGTGAAGTGTGGTGGCAAACCGTGGTGATGACATTGCCAGACGATGGCTCCGGTGATTTGAACAAGGTGCGCCACATTATTGTGAATGACAACAAGTCGGCCACATACAAGTTGGCTTTGTTGAGAACGTTACTGCGAATTGCGGATGCTCATTCAGGCGCTGTGATTGATCGGACTGATGGGAAAATTTCTCTACCAGTGGGCTTAGTTGCTCTATATTGGGTAAGGCAGTTTAAGCGTTTGATTGATATCGATATAGAAGGCGCTGGAATTCAGCAAAATAGCAACACGAGTAAAGGCCTCGGATTTGTAAAAGAGGATGGTTGGAATAAACTCAAACACCTCAGTGCTGATGATCTAGCGATAGGCGCTATGTTTCTCGGCGATGAAGCCAAGGCACTACAGAAGCTGTTTTCACAAACGATCAGCACCATTAAATCAGGGCCTGTGACTTTTATCTATCAAGGCTCGAAAGACAACCGACTATTCGATATATACCCACCTCAGAAACGACGGAAGAGCCGAGAATCACTGGTCATTGATAGTGAGTTCTTAGAAAGCTTTGGCTATTTCACTCTCGATGAAAGCCTGTGGGAGTGCTTTAGAATCTACCACTCTTGGATTGAACCGCTGGTGGTGAATCAATGGGTCATGGAGATGCAGCGTTTCGAGTTGAACCGACAGCGAAGTATCTCACTACAGACGTATCACGACTGCTTGGTATGGATCGATCAAAACCACGATACTCGCGATGTGCGTAAACGTGTCGAACAACTTAGATCTGAACGTGCCGATATTGTCAGTGTCTGGAGTGGAAAATCATTAAAAAATGAGTATCACGTTGATCACTGCTTGCCTTTTGCTTATTGGCCGAATAACGACAAGTGGAACCTCTTTCCGACCACAAGCAAAGAGAACCTAAGCAAAAGTGACAAAGTTCCTACGGCTGAAAAACTTCGAGCGTCTAAGTTTCGTATTCTCGAATGGTGGCAATTGGCGTGGAGCGATTCGGCTCATTTTGAACAACAATTCTTCTCAGAAGCCGCTCTTTCGTTACCTAACATCCCTGCGAAGTGTCGAGACTTTGAAGAGGTGTTCGATGCAATGGGCTTGCAGGTACGTGGTGTAAAAAGCAGACTGCTGATTAGTGAGTGGCACTGATCATTTAGTGGGCTAGTTATCCCAAATAACCCTCAACAAACTAATAATCGAGAGCATAATGAAATACATCGGAATTGATGGCTGCAAGGCCGGTTGGATCGCTTGGATTATCTCAGACAATGAGATACCTGCGTTTAAAGTGGTAAACACGCTCGATGAGTTGCTTGATTATCTTACAGGTTCGACGACGTTAATCGATATGCCTATTGGCTTTAGCGACTCGCTCACGCCAGACCGATTATGCGATAAAGCGGCAAGGCGTTTTCTCACCAGTAAGCGTGGCTCTTCCGTTTTTCCTGTTCCGTGTCGTGAGGCGGTTTACCAAACCAATTATATTGCAGCGTGTAATGCCAATGTGGAGCAGCTTGATAAGAAGTTTTCTAAACAGACTTGGGGAATAGTGCCCAAGATCCGCGAGCTTGATGAGCTCATTGAAACTCATCCCAATCTTTCTATCAGGGAATCACATCCTGAGGTGGTGTTTGCAGCTTTGAAAGGCGAACCGCTGACGTTTTCCAAACGAACCCAAGAAGGCAAAGAGGAAAGGCTTTCTATTATTCAGCAACTTGCCCCTCAATGGTGTGACGGCTTGTCGTTGGCCATTTTAAATACTAAGCGTAAAGACGTCGCGATAGATGATGTCTATGATGCGTTAGTACTGATGTTGGTTGCCTATTACGCTCCGCAACTATCGACCTTACCTGAACTTTCTGATGTTGGTGGAGAAGCTGACAAGGATCAGAACGGACGAGTTCGAGAGATTGTCTATTGGAATAAAGCGCGCTAACAAAGCGTGCGCTCAACTTGGCTTAATATGATATTTTCCAACCTCTGCTACTTTTCACTCTTACTATTTTTGAGTCTTTGATATGAAACGTTTTATTGTCGGCTGGCTGGCCACTGTGCTCAGTGCTGCGAGTTATGCTCAAGTTGCGCCTATATCTCAATGGCAATGCGACATGATGAAAAAGAACAATGTCTTGAGTAATGGTGCGCCCGTTGGTTGTGAGCGACTATCCAAAGTGGATTTCGATTTCATTAATTTCAAAGGGGAGACGCAACAGGGCAATATGATCGTTCTTGATGTTATTGCGCCTGCTGTTGAACAAATCTTTTCAGAGCTTAAACAGCGCAATTTCCCTCTTCATTCCGCTCGTTTAATGCGAGAATTCAGAGGTGACGACAACGCCTCAATGGATGCGAACAACAGCAGCGCGTTTAATGCTCGTCCTATTACAGGCGGAGGAGGTTGGTCGAAGCATGCCTATGGTGTGGCGATAGACATCAACCCAGTTCAAAATCCTTTCTTAGAGTTCGATAAAAACGGAACCATCACGGTCAAGCCATCACAATCGGCAACCCGCTATGTGAACCGTACTCGTTTTCGCGCGCGTGATGAAATTGAACGCCGAGGCATGGCAGAAGATGTGGTTGAGCTGTTTGCTCATCACGGATTTATGATCTGGGGAGGGGATTGGAATAGCCCAATCGATACTCAGCATTTTGAGGTCGGCTCAAGAAAATTTGTTAACCAACTGCTCTTTAAACCAAAACCTGAAGCCAAGGTGTTATTTGAGCGTTACGTCGAATCTTATCGACAGTGTTTTAATAAGAACCACAGTGATTCAAAAAATAAAGGTGAGGGCGCAGAAAAAGCTCGTGCTATCTGTGCAAAGAAAACAGTCGGCACTTTTTAGTGCTATGTTTATCTAGAACCGTTTGTATTTTAGCAAGTTAAACTCGCTTCAGAGGTGTTTTGAGTCGCTAAGGTCAGCGCTTGTCGTTGGCCTTTTTTGTATTCATTTCTTCAATAGAACACCACATATTGAAAAGGTTATTGGGTATCCAATGGTCAAAAATCGATAAGCGAATGCAGCGCAAAGTCATCGGTTTGTCATCGAAAAACTCATAGCGTTAACGTTATGTGAGAACCATTGCTGGTGGGGGAACTATTTGCCGAATCGCCAGTATTATTAGTGAACTGATCACAACGGACCAACTAATGAAAAAGATACCTTTGGCTCTAACTCTTTTAAGCACTCTACTTTTTACACAATATTCTTTGGCTACAGACACTTCACACACCACTCAAAACCCGACTTACGAACTCGATGGTAAGTCGGTATTAGGTCGCACTGAGAACGTGTACCTATCTAGCGTTCAAGGGCTAAAAGACGTTCCTTTCATTGGTAAAATTGATACCGGTGCGGAAACCACTTCTATGCATGCGGAAGACATTCATGTGAAGAGCTCTAATCCCGATTACCAAAATCTCAAAGACAAAGAGTTGATGGCGGCGTTAACCGAAGACCTGTTGAACAATTCTGATGTTGATTACGATGATTGGGATGGCAGAACCTTTGCGAAATATGAAGCTGTGGTCTCTTTCAAGGTTCAAAACCCACGCACGGGTGACATGGTATTAATCGAAGCACCTTTAGAGCGTGTCAGCATAATACGCAGCCGCACCAGCAGCACGCCTTTGCTTCGTCCTACCGTCAAAATGTCGCTCACCATTGCGGATCAAGAGTTAAAAACAGACGTTAACCTGACCGACAGAAGCCACTTCTCTGCGCCAGTATTGATCGGCAAAACCTTCCTTGCGGATAACGCACTGGTGTTTGCTGGTTACGACTATTTGCAGGAGCAGGAAAACGCGACGGTTGTTGGCCGAAAAGAGGTGATGTCTATCTCGGGAATGGCGATGAACGCGACCTTCTCATTAAAAAATCGCTACAGCATTCTTCATGCGAAAGACATCGATGTAGATAAGAAGAACAGTGAAGTGACGTTTGATATGTTCGACAACGATGGTAAGCAGAAAGAGATGACACTGCCATTAGTTCGTATGTTAAGTGTAGGTGGTAAAAAAAGACCTTTGGTGTATGTGCCGGTTCAACTCGATGAAAACACAACCAAAGACGTTCTGGTGTACCTGCGCGACCGTTCGAATAGCAGCTCACAGCTCAGATTGGGCACTGATACAGCAAGCGAGCTTTTTATGATTGACACCAGTGCTGAGAATATTCTTTCAGAAGGATCTGAGAATTTCAGTGAGGTCACGAAAAAGACTGAGCCACTGATTATCTCACCGGAAGAAGATATCACATTAGATGGTTTCCCTATGAAGGCTGTTGCTTCATTTACTGTCAACACGCCTTTGTTGAAGGTCGACAGTTTTGAAATGACAGGTAAAGGCAAAGAGGCTTCCGTTGAATTTTATCTTACAGATGTAAATGGTGAGAAGCAGAAGATAACAAAGCCAATTATTAAGAAGCTTAAGGTCGGTGATGATACTCGCCCGGTTGTAAGTGGTGAGTTTTTGGGAGCTGGTAAAGTTCGCCAACAAGAGTTTGCTATCGATGTGCTTAACAGCAATGAAAAAGAAGCGTACTTCATTCTAGGTAAGAAGATGGCGAAAGATGGGGTATATGTGAATACTCGATCTGATTATCTTTTGAAATCGGAACCTTTGTTTAAAGTTGGGCATATAGAAGTTGTTGAAGTCAACGGCATGAAGTTCCCGGCCAAGTTGGATACTGGCGCAGATGTAAGCTCAATGAACGCAGTCAACATCAAACGATTTAAGAAAGATGGCCAAGACATGGTGAGCTTTACCTATCAAAACAACCAAGGCGATAAGCAAGAGTTCACTAAGCCAGTGATTGATGTGATGCGTATTAAAGCCAAAAAAGGCGAGAAGGTGAACATTCGCCCTGTGGTAGAAATGAAGGTTAAGTTGGGTGACTTAGAGAAAGAGGTGAGGGTAAACCTTCAAGATCGCTCTCGCTTTGAATACAGCATGATTCTAGGTAAAAACTTCTTAAAGCACGGCGCAGTAGTGAGTAGCGATGAAGATTACTTACTGGGCGATATGGAGTAACACCTAAATTTATCTAATTTCTATCGGTTCAACTTCCTCATCAGTAACTGAACTGGCTGCGTTAATTATCAAGTAGGTAACACAAAGAGCTTTTGCTCTTTGTGCTTTCTATATTCTGATTAGATAGCTTATCTATAAGTTAAAGCTCAATTTCAGTGATGAGTGGTGATTGTTTAAGGAAGTGCTTACATCTAGCCACAACGATTTCACGGTATCGGTTTAAATAAGGTAATTGTGAATCAGAAGTAGGAGTGACGAGAGATATAGCATCATCAATGTTGTTTATAATGTCATTTGCGATCTTTACTAGGCTCTGTTGAAGCAATTTTGGTGAAATACCACAATCGTCAGCAAACTCTACAAGTTGGTAGGCATTAATAGAATCTGAGTCAAATTCATCCCCAATTGCCATCGCAAGATCCTGCTCAAATTCAGGGTACATCCTTACATTGACTAGATCGTAAAGTGGCGTTGGTGTTAAGCCCGATTTTTGGACAAAGAAACTGAAGTTTTTGCCATGTGCATCTGCGTTATAAATGCAGAGATTGAACATTGCCCACTTTAGGATCGCTAGTTTTGCCGCTAATGGGTTTTCACATTGCTCTGTTACCGAAAAAAGTCGGGTGAAGCTGACACCATCACGAATATGACTGACATCTCTTTGTTTACCTAAGTTTCGTTCATACTTTCTATCGACACCTAGGTTACTAGCTTGACAGGCATCGATCATATGCCTTCGTTTCACACTTGTTGAGCTAAATAGCTTTCGATCAAATCTCTCTACAATTAAGGCTGGAAATTGGTCAAAATACCGCAACTCAACATCAGCAACATCTAGTTCAACTAGCTTCGCTAACTTCATCGTCACAAATTCATTTATGACAAGGTGTTGTTGGTCATTTTTTTCGAACTTCACAATGTGAGTTGAGCATAGTTCACCCTCTCCAAACCCTAAGTTTCCATCGATAGATAAAACGTTTAGCTTAGATTGAACCCCCGCTACTGATAGTCTTGGTTTTCCTTCCCATATTTCTAAATACCCAAGCTCAGGGTCAGATAGTTTCTTAATTAATTCACTATCGTTGATTGGGTTGAAAGAGGTTTCAGTTTGAACGGGAGAAACACCTTCAGATAAGAACATCATTGCACCTGATGTATCTGTTCCAATACCACCAACTTGTGCAAATACGTTTGAACGTGATACGCCAAGAAAGTCGATCAAATAATCTAACCCTTTATTTTCAGGGAGCAAATTCTGTAAGAACCTCCTGATATTGACTGATGGTATATCAGAGTTAAATGGAAGGTGTGGCGATATGGGAAACCCATTATCAATCCAATCTTGCTTGTAGATTACAGATAGAGCATCACTTTCTTTACTCAGTGATAGTTTGCCTATGACTTGCTGGCTATAGACTATATCGAGGATGTATTGATTAGACCCAGACATCATTACCTTTCTCCTGTGATGAGACTGAAGCATCTAAGTCTTGCCATGGTTGTATCGATATCTTTATTCCTAGAGCAGACACAACTTTCATTAAAGAGGTTAGTTTAATATCGGAGCTGCCTTGTTCAATTTTTATGTAGGTTTGTTTTGAAACACCAGAAAGCAATGCTGCATCTTGCTGAGTGATTTTACTTTGAGTTCTTTTTGCTTTGATCGCCTCACCAAGTAGTGATGGTGTGAACACCTGGCTTAGATCTGGTGACTCAGTTGCTTTTACTTTCTTAACCATAGAACCTCCATATAGCATGATGCAATAAAGTATGCCTTAGTAGACTTTTAAGTTATTTATACGTAGATTTTAAATAAAAGTCTATTAAAGTTCACTTTTATAGTGGATACATTGAGTTATCACATAAAAGTCTACCATAGTGAGCTTTTATGGTTACAAACTTGGCGATCTTATTAAAAGTCTAATGTGATTTACTTTATCTAATGAAAGAACAATAGAAAACTCAAAGCCATGGGGCTTTGAGATACCTAAAGTATGGCTAACTCTCTATCGGAACCTTAAGGTGGTCGTTCAAGTATTGTGTGTAATACAAAGGCATTACAACATTGTCTTGCTCTCACTTCTTGTTTCAACCTTTACTGTCAGATCTAAGGCTTGAATGATTTTAAACATGGTAGAGAGCGTGGCTTTATCTGGTCTAGTTTCAAAGTTAGAAATGGTAGCTTGTTTTATGCCGACTCTCTTTGTCACTTCGAACTGAGTCCACTTATTTTTTTGCGTATTAGCAATAAAGTACTGGCTAATTGTTGTGGGCTATAAATCACAAGTTGTCACTTCATATTATGAGGTTTGATCCCCATTAGAGGATATTGGCCGTGCTATCCCAACAAAGGGATATATATAACTTTATACCTTGCAGGGGATAATCAAAGCCTTTAGCTTAAAGAGGTATTGCAAGAAGGTGGATACCAGCCTTTATAAGACTTGTCGCTAAGTTTTTCTGCGATTGGCGATTATCCATGCGGGTAAGGTGAGGCGATGGTTACACGTAAGTAGATCAAATATGCCACACAAAAGTTAATTGGAAATACTGACTTTGAAGCGCATGAGATGGTTCGAAACTAAAGTCATGGGAATCAAAAGCACTTTACACCGTGCGTCACCCTGTGAGTGAAAGGTAGCGCGTTTAGTACCGATAGCATAATTGATGATTATAAAATACAAAAAGGGCCAACTCTTTCGAGTTGGCCCTTTCCAAACGTTTGGTGGAGCTGGCGTCATCTGACTTTGCATGCTAACTGTTTGGTATTTAATGTTTTATCTGATTGTTTTTTTTTTAGTACTTCTCTTGGTACAAAAAATCGTTGCTAGAGAAGTGAGATAAAGTTTTCAAATAAAGTTATTAGTCCTAATTCACGGCTCTAATGACCAGTCTGAATCAACAAAATCTACAATTTGTCCTGTAACATTCTCTTTGTGTGGCCTGCTAACTTGGGCAACTAACTTATATCTTAAATCGAGTGACACTGGGCTAGTAACATAGGCGGTATCAACTTGAAGTCTTTCATTATCGATTAGAAAAGCACTTGTTCCTATCAGTATTGAAAGAGGTGACTGATTATCTTGGAATTGTAGGATAATTGTCTCCCTATCTTGTGGAGTCTTTTTAGTGGATATTGTGTTAACTGTATTATTTGAAGATTCAATTCCACCCCATTTAGGCCTTATCTGGTAAATCAAGTTTAGTAGTATCTCTGCAGAGTTTATATCTCGAACTAGGACAATAGCTTTTCGCAAGTATACTTGTGATTCTGTATGTCGAATTATTTGTTCTGCTATGGCTTGGAGGTGTCCACTCGTTGGGACAGTCGCGGTTTCAAACGAGCGAAATAGGGGCTGTATCAATTGTACAGAGTCGAAGAGCGAAGTCTGTTTTTCCAAATTTAAAGGAACAAGCACATGGTCTTCAATAGCTTGATAGTAGGAATACTTACCAATTACTTCGCCATAAAACTCTATTGCTCGTTCAGTAGCTAAACTTGTGAATAGAATGCGAGTTGAATTGGGAAGCAGGGATTCAAAAAGTTCTGGTATCCTAGATAATTGAAACCCAACCAATAAAAGTTCATCACTGATTTTGAGATTTTTGGAAATTATATTTTGAATAGTGGTAATCGTAATATTGCAGTCGCCGCTTTTTAAAGTGAGCTCATACTCATTAATTGAATTACCTACTTGGAGGTTGGTTTGGAAATTTTCAGTGATTAATGAATTTAGTTGATATGCAATATCTGCTCGGTCCACTATGATTAAGATAGGTAGAGAATAAAGGTCTGTGTGTTTAGTTATAGCTAAAATATAGTCTACTAGAGAGTTAGACAAACCACTTCCTGTCACTTGCTCAACTATACCCACTTTCGATAGGTGATTATTAGCAACTGAATCATGCGTGACCTTTAGCGCATGTTGTACAATTTTATCACGGTTTCGCTCAACGTAAGAATGTATTGGTTTCGCTGATCTTATGATTTCAGGGAGGACTTTCTTTTTGAAATTTTCATCCATGACCTCTCTAGAGAGCAAGGCTAATAAGGGATCTAGGATGTCATAGAGTAATGTGGAAACTTGGGTGACGTTAATTTCTATAGAGAAGTGAACTATTTTATTTCTATATTTTGATAAGTCATCTATTAGAATTCGTAGGGGTTCTTTTTCAGAAAGTTCATTGAGTTTTAATTCTTTCGTTGCCCTTTTTATTACGTCTTTGAAACCAACAGACATTACTCCTTCATCATGATCGAATAAATCTAACAGCGCTGCCTCTGCCATGCCTTTTCTCTTTCTAAGAGAGCTTAATCTTTCGACTGCTTTGTTGACGTTTTGGAAGACTAAAAATTCATTTGATTGTACTAACAACTGCTTCAAAAGTAGCTCTATGCCATGGTGCACCCAAATCACTGCTTCCTTTAAGAGCCAAGGATTATCTGTTTTTTCCCATTCCTTCCATATTTCATACCCGCGAGTTAGGGAGTGAGAACCATTATCGAGTAGGCCGATATTTAAACTACTTTTGACATTTGACATTAGTTAAGTCCTTACGTGTTATGAATTTTGTATTTTACTGTTATGTTTTTTGTGGCATATGCATTGCTCATTCTCATAATCAATCTAAGTTGATTGCTCCGTCAATCACATATCCGTAAAATTCTCACCAATATTTATTCGCTTACATGCGAGCTTGTTCCAGTATGTACAGCTTTACTTGGTAACCCACATGCCTCAAACACTATCTCTCCAGCAACTAGAATCTTTCCTATGGGAAAGTACTGATATTCTTCGTGGTTCTCTGGATGCCGCTGACTATAGAGAGAATATATTAGGCATGCTGTTTTTAAAGCGGTTGTCAGATGTATTTGAAGATAAGAAACAGAAAGTTATTCAGCATTACATCGATAACGGTAGAACAAAGGAACAAGCAAAAGAGCTAGCTAGAAATAGAAGTGAGTATGTGAATACCTTCTTTGTTCCTGAGAATGCAAATTGGTCTGCGTTAACAAATGTAAAGGAAGAGATTGGTCAAAGTTTAGATAGATCAATGCTGGCGATTGAAGAGCATAACTCAGAACTCAAAAATGTACTGACTAGCATAGACTTCGGCAAAAAAACGCGACTTTCCAATGCTCAGTTAAGAGACTTGGTTTTGCATTTTAGTAAGTGTCGCTTACTCGATGAAGACTTCGAATGCCCTGATATTCTTGGTAAAGCCTATGAATATTTAATTAAAATGTTCGCAGATAGTGCGGGTAGAAAAGGTAGTGGTTTTTATACTCCACGAGAGGTAGTAAAGCTAATGGTTAGCTTGCTTGAACCTAGTTCGGGTATGAGTGTTTATGACCCAACAGTTGGAGCTGGAGGTATGCTGGTTCAATCTCGTAACTATCTAAAAGATATTGGAAAAGATGTAAATTTATCCCTGTATGGGCAGGAGGTTAATCAGGGTACTTGGACAATATGTAGAATGAACATGTTTTTACAAGGGGAAAGTAATGTAGATATTCGTCATGGAGATACTCTTCGTAACCCCAAGCATACTGAAGCAAATAGATTGATAACTTTTGATCGTGTTATATCGCATCCTCCATTCTCATTGAAAGAGTGGGGAGGTGATGAGCTTAGCAATGATACTTTTGGACGATTTAAATACGGTATTCCCCCAAGAAACTCCGGTGATTTTGCTTTTATTCAGCATACCTTGGCTACTATGAACGAAAGTGGACGTGCTGTAGTAGTTTTACCTCATGGCCCTTTACACCGAGCAGGCAAAAGTGAGTTAGATATTCGACGAGGTATGCTAGAAGACGACGTAATTGAAGCAGTTATAGGATTACCGGCGGGGATTTTCTATGGTACAGGTATACCTACATGCCTTCTCATATTAAATAAATGTAAAGGTAGGAAACAACGAGGGAAGGTTCTTTTTGTTGATGCATCAAATGGGTTTAAATCTAATAAATGGATGATGGAGCTTAGAGGTGAAGACAGTGAGAAAATTCTAAAAGCGTATGGTGATTTTGAATCTATAGGGTCATTTAGTCGTATTGTAACTGTTGATGAGATTTTGAAAGACAAATATTGTCGATTAACAATTAGACTTTATATTGATGATTCAGAAGACGGAAAGCGGCTGGAAAGCCTCATTGAGAGTCATTCTAACTTCAAGCATGTAAGGTTCAATAACCGAGATGTAGTTAAGGGAATAACTAGTGTTGGTGCGGGAAAGCTTCATCCATATAGAGAGAACAAGGTCTATTTTCCTAGGTCATTGAGTAAGAGTGTCGTTTCAGAAATTAGTGATGTCCAGACACATTCGTCATATTTACAGGTCGAGCTCAATCCGGATGAAGCTCTAGCCGAGTATTTTGAGCTTTTCTTCTCCTCTGAGTTGGGACGACTTATCTTAAAGAAATTACCAATTGGGACATACTTGCCTGCATTAAGTGTGGCGACTTTAAGGGAGGTTCAGTTTCCCTTACCACCTTTAGAATTGCAGAAAGAGATAGTTGAAACTCAAAATAAACTAAATCAATTAAAGAAGTTTATTAGTGAATATGTATCTGAACTAACGGTTAACCCAGTTGGATTTCAGAACGTTAGGCAGCAAGCCGATAAACTTTTAGAAAGCCTTTCCCTTTTAAGTGACTCTGAGCGGGTCAGAGCAAAAATAAAATTAGGGGAGTCTGAGCGGCTGGAATTTAAACGGTCATTTTCTTTGAATATAAAAATGTTTAAAGAAGGTGGAGACTATAAAAATAAGAAGAACTGGCTGAAGCAAGAAATGGCTGTGTTGAAAACACTATCAGCCTTTATGAATACTCATGGTGGTACTTTGTTGATTGGTGTTACTGACAGAGGTGCGATTTCCGGTGTTAACGATGAAATCAATGAGATACATAAAGGCAGTGAGGATTCGTTCTTAAAGTTTTTTAAGGATAAGTTTAACAACAGAGTTGGCGCTAATTTCCATAAAAATATTCATTTTAAGTTCATTGAATTCGACAATAAAACAGTGATTGAAGTAGACTGCGAAACGTCTGCTACCCCGTGCTTCATCGATGAAACTGAGTTTTACATCCGTACACCAGCATCTTCCGATACATTGGTTGGTAAAAAATTAATCGACTATGTTAATACCCATTTCAAAGGCAATGTCTAAATGACCAACAAACTCTCTCTTCAGCAGCTTGAATCTTTCCTATGGGAAACGGCTGACATTCTTCGTGGCAATATGGATGCCTCTGAATTTAAAGACTACATCTTTGGCATGATGTTCCTAAAGCGCATGTCGGATGCGTTTGAAGAAGAACAAGAGAAAGTTATTGCCTACTACCTCGGTAAAGGTAAAACCCAAGAACAAGCTGAAGAGCTAGCAAATGATGAAGATGAGTACGACGATACCTTCTACATGCCTGAAAGTTCCCGTTGGTCTGCGCTGAAAGACTTAAAGCACAACATCGGTGAAAGCCTTAACAAAGCAACCGAAGCGATTGAAGAACACAACTCAGCGCTTGAAGGCGTGTTGGTCACTATCGACTTCAACATTAAGAACAAACTGACCGATGCTAAGTTGCGTGACTTGCTTTCTCACTTTAGCCAGCACCGTCTGCGTAACGAAGATTTTGAGCGCCCAGATATGCTGGGAACCGCTTATGAATACCTGATCAAGATGTTTGCCGACAGCGCAGGTAAAAAGGGCGGTGAGTTCTATACCCCAAGTGAAGTAGTACAACTGCTGGTGGCACTGTTAAAACCTCATGCGGGGATGCGTATTTACGATCCAACCACAGGTTCGGGCGGTATGCTGGTTCAAACTCGTAACCACCTTGCTAAAAATGGTGAGAACGCATCAAACCTATCGCTATTTGGGCAAGAGATGAACCTAAATACGTGGGCGATTTGTAAGATGAACATGTTCTTACATGGCGTGCAAAGTGCCGATATTCGTAAAGGCGATACATTGCGTGAGCCTAAGCATACCGAAGGTGGCGAGCTTATGAGCTTTGACCGCGTAATCGCTAACCCGCCGTTCTCACTGAAAAAGTGGGGTAAAGACGAGTGTGATAGTGATGGCTTTGGTCGTTTCCCTTATGGTACGCCGCCAAAAGATGCGGGTGATTTGGCCTTTGTTCAGCATATGATTGCTAGCACCAACAATGAAGGTATGGTCGGTGTGGTTATGCCTCATGGTGTGCTATTCCGTGGTTCAAGTGAAAAAGCGATTCGCCAAGGTATTTTGGAAGACGATTTATTAGAAGCGGTGATCGGTCTTCCATCGGGCTTGTTCTACGGCACGGGCATTCCTGCTTGTTTGCTTATCATCAATAAGAACAAATCCGCAGCTCGTAAGGGCAAGGTCCTGTTCATCAACTCAGAGCTTGAGTTTGAAGAGGGCAAAAACCAGAACAAACTGCGCGAGCAAGATATTACAAAGATTGTCGAAACCTTCGAAAACCATTCGTTTGAAAGCAAATGCGATATTAAACGCTATGCAAAAGTCGTGAACTTCTCAGAGATTGCCGAGAACGATTTTAACCTCAATATCCGCCGTTATGCCGATACCTCGCCACCAGCAGAAATTTTTGATGTACGCGCTATTCTTCATGGTGGTGTGCCAGTGCGTGAAGTGGAAGATGAGTACATTGAAGAAGAAATCCTAGCAGGGTTTGATATCTCTTTGGTGTTCGATAAAACCGACAACGACTACTACGCCTTTAAATTAAACATAACCAGTAAAGAGCAGATCCGTCCTCTTGTCGAAAAACAGGCTGGTGATGTTGATGTGAAAGTTATCACTCAACTAGAACGCTGGTGGGATAAGTACCAAGTGTCGCTGCATGAGTTAGACCAACAAGTAGCAGATGCCGAACAGGTAATGCAGGGGTATTTGAAGGAGTTGGGCTATGAGTGATAGTCCATTGACTTTAGTGTTAGATACTGAGGATTGGAATGTATCCAATTTGTCCGAATGTTCGTTATTTATTAAAGATGGTACTCATGGGACACATAAAAGAACGCCCACTGGTATTCCATTATTAAGTGCGAAGAATGTAACTGCTTCGGGCAAGATTAAGTGGGATGTTAATGATTCTCTAGTGAGTGAAGCTGATTATTCAAAAATCCACTCTAAGTATGAACTTGAGAAGGATGACTTACTTTTAACGGTAGTTGGAACGCTAGGAAGAAGAGCTTTAGTTGATGGTTCGGCTAAATTCACTATACAACGAAGTGTTGGTGTTATTCGACCGGACAAAAATAAAGTTACTCCGAATTTTATCTTTCATTTCTGCGGTTCGGATTTTTTCCAGAATCAACTAGAACTGAGAGCAAATGCCACTGCACAAGCTGGAGTTTATCTTGGAGAACTTGCTAAAGTTCCGGTTCCGTCCCCCCCACTCCCAGAACAAAAGAAAATCGCCGCTATCCTCACCTCAGTCGATGAGGTGATTGAAAAAACACAGGCGAAAATCGACAAGCTCAAAGACCTAAAAACAGGCATGATGCAAGAGCTTCTCACCTGTGGTGTCGGTGTGGATGGTAAACCGCATACTGAGTTCAAAGACTCGCCAGTGGGTAGGGTTCCGAAAGGGTGGGAAGTTGTTGAGTTAGATCGCGCAGCCAAAGTCATTGATTGCAAACATGCTACGCCTAAATATTTTTCTAACGGTTTTCCTGTTGTTAAACCGGGAAATATTCGAGAAGGTTTTCTTGAACTACGTGGATGCTCCTTAACCGATAAGGCAGGTTTTGATAACTTAAACGAAAATCATACTCCTACTATCGGGGATATCATATACAGCCGAAACCAAACGTATGGTGTTGGAGCATATGTAAATCGTTCAATGGAGTTTTGTATTGGGCAAGACGTTTGTGTTATAAGTCCCAAAAAATGTAATTCCATCTTTCTTTTTTACATGATTAATTCGCCTTTAGTTAAAGAGCAAGTAGAGCTCTTAGCTGCTGGCTCTACATTTAAACGAATCAATTTAGGTTCAATAAGAAAGCTAAAAATTGCATTACCATGCATTGAAGAACAGCAGGCAATTGGGGCGGTATTTGAGAGCATAGACAACAAAGTATCTCTGCTTGAGAAAAAGCTAATTAAGAAGAAAGATACTAAAAAAGCCCTTATGCAAGACCTCCTGACAGGCAAGAAACGAGTCAAGGTAGACAGCTAATGCTAAAAGCAATTCTTCACGGAAAAGCAGGGCGCATAGAGCACGGTGGGCAAGACTCGGTACGCTGGGCAAGCGTGTTTAAAGCCCGTGAAGATTTGCTCACGTCTACCTTTTTTGAGCGCTTTGCTTACCTATCTGATGATGTTCAAACTCAAATCCTAGCGAGTTGTTTTTCTCTGTCGCCTGATGATTTTCAGGCGAAATTTGGTGTATTTCAATCTATCGACTATTGGCCGAGGTATGCTTTAACAGAAGACGGTGAATCTCGCCAAGTTGAACCTGATTTGGTGATCCGCTTTGAACTGTGCAATTTAATTGTTGAAGTAAAACCACCAGCAGGCGGCGATCAGTATTACGACCAATGGCAAAGAGAGGTGGCTTCTTTTATTCAGTCGGATGAGCATAACGAGCTACCGCTACACTTTCTTGCGATTGGGCGAATTGAAACAGGCAACGCGACCCAATGGGCTGAGTTACTTCACGAATGCTATGATTGCCTTAAAACAGTTAGTGCAACTAAGTGGCAAGCCGTTGCCGACAACTTGGTTAAGTTAATGGAAGGGGATGGCATAAGCCCGACAGACAGACGAGTGCTTACCGATATGCTAGAAGCATTAGCTTTGTATGGGTTAAAAACGAATAGCTTTGAGTGGCATGATCTTATCTGTCACGGTTTTAAAGCATTGTCACTTCAACACTCATTACTTTCTGATCATAGCATCAAGCAAGAGCTTGTTTCTGCCTGTGCATTTCAGTCTGAACCTCGTCTTATCAATCATAACTTTACCCCCGTCAGTTTAGATACCCTGTCGGTTTGGCCTAGGAACACCCATGAATAACTCACAACCAGAAGATCTGTTCACCCAAGTCAGAACTGCCCACCGTTTGCTGGCGGCCTATTATCAGCGCTTACTGCCGACTCTTGAACAAATAGCACATAGCGTTAATACCGAATTCTATTTTTGGAAGCCTGTTCGTTTTGATAAGCCGGGGAAAAATCCGTTTAAAAAGTGGCAGTGGGATTTATTACCCGCCACCAATACGCGCTATGTGTTTAAGCAGTTCAGTAGCTACGGCGCCGTCACGCTCAATGATTACATTGTTGAATTTATTGTTATTAATGACTCGGGTGTGAATGATAAAGAGTATCAAGCACAGCCAGACGCATTAAAATTGAAAATTCCTGTAAGTGAAGCGGCAAGTGTTCTAAGGGTAGCGATTTATCGAGCTGTGGCTGAAAAAGAGGGCGATTTTTATCAACAGTGGGAGGCAGGCAGCTACCCTAACTACTGTGATTCCGTTGAGATTGAGCAAGACAACCTCTTTTTAAAATATGGCTTTGAAGTCCCTTTAGAGAGCCTACTAACAGAGGAAGGTGTTGAAGCGATAACCGCGAGAATTCAACAGCGCCTTGAAGAAACCAAACAGGTAGAGCCCGTCGCATAGCGTTATCTAGGAATGATATGAAAAACAACGAATTCGATAAAGTAGAAGCGCCCGCCATTGCTCAGCTGGTGAAGCTCGGTTGGACTTACGTGCAAGGTAAATCACTTTCCCCAGAACATTCAAACCAAGAGCGTGCCTATCTACGTGACGTAATACTGGTGAAGCGCTTACAAGCGGCGATTAAACGCATCAACCCTTGGATAAGCGACGAGAACCTACGCAAAGTATCAAGGGACGTGACTCACCCTAGCTTTGCTGCCTTAATGGAGTACAACCACGCCTTCTACCAAACCATGGTGAATTACCTATCGGTTGAGCAAGATCTAGGGAAAGGGCGCAAAGGGCAAACCGTTAAACTTATCGACTTCGATACGCCTTCCAATAACGAATTTCTAGTCACCAACCAGTTCAAAGTGGAAGGGGTTAACCAGAAAATTATCCCCGATATTATCTGCTTTGTGAACGGCATCCCTCTTGCGGTAATTGAGTGTAAATCGCCGTACATTTCAGACCCAATGAGCCATGGTATTGATCAGCTTCGCCGTTATGCAGATTTGCGTGAACAGCAAGACGGTGAAGGGGCAGAGAAGCTATTTTGGTATAACCAACTAATGGTTTCTACCTGTCGTGACCAAGCCAAAGTCGGCACCATTAGCTCGAGCAGCCAGCACTATGGTGATTGGAAAGACGCTTACCCATTCAGTGATGAAGCGTTAGCGAACCAGTCGCTACAAGATAACGTAGTGACGTTTCGCTCTGCGGTAGAGGTTCAATACCCTGATGATGTATTAGATGATGACGCTGTTAGTGAATCTAATATAGAAAGCCAAGTCGAACTTATGCAAGCAGCAGAACCCAAAGCCAGTTATGAGGTTTTGACTCATGTGACGGCTCAGCAACGTTTGCTAGCAGGTATGTTCAGCTTAGACAACTTCCTCGATATTCTGCAAAACTTCATCATCTATGAAACCGATGATGGGAAAATCATCAAGAAAGTGGCTCGCTATCAGCAATATCGAGCGGTGAATAAAGTCATCGAACGCTTGAAGGGAGGCAAAGATCGCAAAGCCCTTTCTCGTAAAGAAAGAAGCGGTGTGGTTTGGCATACCCAAGGCAGTGGTAAATCACTCACTATGGTTATGCTCGCGGTGAAGATGCGCCGTGACCCAGAATTACAGCAGTACAAATTGGTCTTTATTACCGATAGAACACAACTGGATGAGCAGCTTTCCAATACCTTCCGTGATGCCCAAGGCGAAACCGTTTATAACGCGGGTTCTGTGGCTGAGCTAAAAGAACTCTTAAAGAAAGACAGCTCTGATCTTGTAACTGCGATGGTGCAAAAGTTCTCCGATCTTGAAAAAGAGCAAGAGAAACAATCGTCAGTAGCGGAAGGCTTTGTAGACTTAAACCCGAGTGACAAAATAATCGTTCTTGCTGATGAAGCTCATCGCACTCAGTTTGGTGGGCTAGCCATGACCATCAATGCCGCGCTACCGAATGCGCCTAAAGTAGGCTTTACGGGGACACCTTTGCTTAAAACGCAAAAGATGGGTCAAGCGTTTGGTGGCTATATTGATGAATACAAAATCAATGAAGCAGTCGAAGATGGTGCAACCGTACGCTTGCTGTATGAAGGCAGAGAAGTGCAATCAGAAGTGGCGGGAGAGTCTCTTGATAAGCTGTTTGAAGAGTATTTTGGTGAATACACCGAAGACGAACAACGAGAAATAAAGAAAAAGTACGGAGTGGAGCGTGCAGTACGTGAAGCGCCGGCTCGTATTCGCTGGGTATGTTTAGATCTGCTTAAACACTATAAAGAACACATTCGCCCAGATGGTTTTAAAGCGATGATAGTGGTGGGTAGCCGTCATGCTGCCGCTATTTTTAAAAAGACGCTTGATGAGCTGGGTGCGCCTCCTTCTGAGGTGATCATCTCAGGTATGCAGAATGAAAAGCAGTACTTGGCGCAATACACCGACAAAGCACATCACAAGAAGGTGATCGCTAATTTCAAGAAACCATTTGGTATTGATAGAGCGGGAACTGAAGAGAAGAACAAAAAGTTTGATAACACGGCGTTTCTTATTGTGAAAGATATGCTGTTAACGGGGTTCGATGCGCCTATTGCTCAAGTCATGTATATTGACCGTAAGTTACAAGACCACACACTGATGCAAGCTATTGCCCGTGTGAACCGTACCTATAAAGGTAAGAATTGTGGCTATGTGGTGGATTATCACGGGTTAGCTACTCATCTTACTGAAGCGTTAGACTTGTTCAGCAGCGAAGATGTAGAAGGCACATACCAAAGCCTGAAAGATGAAATACCTAAGCTAAAAGCGAAACACACGAGAGCAATGTCGTTCTTCAATAATGTCAAAAGTGACGATATTGATGACTACGTGTTGGCGCTAAAAGATGAAACGACTCGTGCGCAGTTCGACCTTGCTTTTAAGTTGTTCGCCAAACAACTCAACGTGATTTTGCCTGACGCCAGTGCTGCCCCTTTCATTCCGGATATGAAGTTACTGGGCAAAGTTCATAACGCATCAAAAACGCGGTATCGAGACGCTGGCTTAGATATGCGTGAAATCGGTGAAAAGGTTCGCCAGTTGGTGGATGAGCACATTCTTAGTACAGGAGTAGACCCGAAAATACCCCCTGTAGATTTACTGGCGGCGAACTTCAAAGAGACGATAAAACCAACCAAGTCGGATGAATCGAAAGCGTCTGAGATTGAGAGTGCAATTAAGCATCACATTACCATTAATCTCGATGAAGACCCTGAATATTACCGTTCGTTGAGTTTACGCCTGCGTGATGTCATTGAAAAAACAGCAGGTCAATGGTCACTTCAGTTAGAACTACTGCTTGAGATGACCGACGATATTGGCAATGCCCACCAGCAAGCAGCACAAGATGTGGGTTTGTCGGAAACGGAATTTGCTTTCTACAATATTCTTATCTCGGAAGTTACGCATGTCAGTGATGGCGATGTGATTGATGAATCGCTTCATGAATCAATAAAGCAGACAACTCAAACTTTAGTCGCGATGCTGGGTGAAGCAACAGAGATTATTGATTTCTTCGCTAAGCAAGATGAAGTGAAGCGTATGAAGAAAGAGATTAAGCGTGCTGTGCTCGATCAGCCATTCGGTGATAAAGCGTTAGTGAGTGCACTACAAGAACGTTTTATGGATCTCGCTAAGCATAAGTTTTGCTAATAAGTGAATAAGCAAAAAGCTACGAGCAAGCATGAGCCTGAGCTTATCCATACTGAAGGCTACAGTGTGCTGGTGGAGCGTACCTCTCGCAGAAAAACCGCTTCAATTAAAGTTGATGAAGGTGAAGTGATCATCGTTGTCCCTAAGCTGCTGGAGCGTGACAAAATAGATAAGCTTTTAGCGAGTAAACATCAGTGGATAGTCGAAAAGATAGCGCAATACCAAACCACCAGCCCTGCGACAATGCGAGAGTATGTGTCAGGTGAGTCATTGCCATACTTAGGGCGGAATTATCGCTTAAAAGTGCTTAAAGGCGACTTAGCGCCTACAAAACTGCTTAATGGGCGTATTACGGTCACCGTTCCCGATCCATCCACACAAACGCACTATATTCGCCGAGCTTTAACGAATTGGTATAAGCGTCATGCTGATAAGAAGATTCGTGAGAAGGTAAGGCGTTACGAGTCGTTGGTGGGCGTTGAAACGGGCGTTGTTCGTACTAAAGAGTTTAAGAGTAGATGGGGCAGTTGTACCCCCTACGGTGATTTAGAATTTAACTGGGTGATTGTTATGGCTCCCAACAGGGTTGTTGATTACGTAGTGGTGCATGAGCTTTGTCATCTAATTCACCATGACCATTCGCCACAGTTCTGGAAAGAAGTTGAACGAGTCATGCCCGACTATAAAGAGCATAAAGAGTGGCTTAGAGAAAATGCACAAAATCTAATCATATAGAGCGTACATTCACTAATGTAAAAAGACATCCTCAAATGAGACATAAAAAAAAGGGCCAACTCTTTCGAGTTGGCCCTTTCCAAACGTTTGGTGGAGCTGGCGGGAGTTGAACCCGCGTCCAAAAATCATTCATCATTGGTACTACATGCTTAGTCGATCTTTAATTTCACCAGCAACCTGCGAACCGACACGCTAGTTAAAGGCTAACCTGAATTGTTATTCGCGCTTTTCCTCTCAGGTGGGAGAATCCGCGCTAGCTAGTTTGGGTTTGATCTCTTATTGGTCCCCGTCTTACGAGCGGAAGCTAGGGTAAGAGAGCTCTGAGCAGGTTATTAAGCTGCTAGTGCGTAGTTTTCGTCGTTTGCGACTATTTTTTTGCGGCTTTTAACGTGGCCAACCGCCCCACGGCATGCACCTCAGACTTCAAAATTCCTGTCGAATCCTAAATCAGCCCCAAGTGTTATTTGCATAGTACCAGAAAAGCTTTGCCTGTCTAGCACTGTGCGTTTAAGTGCTTAAAATTAACGCAAATTACTCTTCATAATCCGTGCTTTATCTCTCGCCCAATCTTTTTCTTTCATATCAGTACGTTTATCGTGCAGCTTTTTACCTTTCGCTACGCCAACTTTAATCTTCGCCCAAGAGCGAGACCAATAAAGCGCGGTTGCGACAAGTGTCATGCCTTCACGGTTAATACGACCGATAAGGTTATCGAGTTCTTTTCTCGACATTAGTAGTTTACGGATGCGTGTTGGGTTCGCCACGATATGAGTACTCGCTTGAGTTAGCGGAGTGATCGTCATACCACTGATGAATGCTTCGCCGTCTCTGATGTAGACGTAGCTTTCTGCGATATTGGTTTTGCCTTCACGTAGGGATTTTACTTCCCAGCCTTGTAGCTCAAGCCCCGCTTCTATCTCATCATCGATGAAATATTCGTGGCGAGCTTTCTTATTAAGCGCAATGGTATTACTACCGGCTTTTGATTTTGATTTATTCTTTGCCATAATGGCCTCATTATACGGATTGCACCCTAGTTGGGGAATCCTTTTTATTTGCGCTCTGGCCCAATACAATTAAAATTGCAGTTTGTGTTAATGTAACGCTGTCTTTAACAGGAGTCTATATGCCAAAGGTTACTCGTTCAGCATTAGTGTCGTTTAGTGCCGACCAGATGTTCAGCTTGGTCAATGATGTTGCTCGTTATCACGAGTTTTTGCCAGGGTGTTCTGGTTCACGTGTGATCGAATCTTCAGATTCAACGATGGTGGCTTCGGTTGATGTCTCTAAAGCGGGTATCAGTAAAACATTTACCACATCGAACCGCTTAGCGGATGGCGCTGAGATCTTGATGGAGCTGGTGGACGGCCCGTTTAAAAAGCTACAGGGCGGTTGGTATTTTACTCCGCTCGATGAGCAAGCGTGTAAAGTTGAGCTTAAGTTAGAGTTTGAATTCTCTAGCCGAATGATTGAAATGGCATTTGGTAAGGTTTTCAATGAGCTGACGAGTAATATGGTCAGTGCTTTTACTCAACGCGCGAAACAGGTCTACTAAGCCATGACTATTGAATCGGATATGATCCACGTAGAGGTTGTGTTTGCACTTCCGCATGAACAGCGTGTGTTTACTTTAGTAGTAAACAAGCACGCGACCGTTGAAGAGATCATTGCGCAGTCTGGCGTTTTGGAATTGTACCCAGAGATCGATTTAGCAAAAAACAAGGTCGGTGTATTCAGCCGCAACGTTAAGCTAGATGCGACGGTTCGCGATAAAGATCGTATCGAAATATACCGAGCACTATTGGCCGACCCAAAAGAGATCCGCCGTAAGCGTGCTGAGCAAGCGAAAGCAGCCGCAGCTAAATCGTAATGCTAAAAAAATTCGACTAAGAAGAGAGCTCGCAATGTTGGCGAGCTTTTTTGTGCCTGTTGGTTAGACACGCAGCTAATTTGTTAGCAGATATTAAAAAGCCTGCTCGTGTGAAGTGAGCAGGCTTTTGCGATTCATACCTTGTCGACTGGAAAGCTAGCGAAGGCTTTCGAAGAACTCATCACTGGCTTCAAAATCACCATTGATCGTTACTAGAGTGCCAGTGGCATCAAAGTTCACGACAAGGTTTTTCTGGATAGGGTCGTTATGGCCTTTTTGGTGGTGGTAAATGTAGTACCACGTATCTGGATAGCCATTTTCGATAAGCATAGGTGATCCCATAACGTAACGAACTTGTGTTTTTGTCATGCCAAACTTGAGCTGGTCGACAGCTTCTTGTTCAACATAGTTACCCTGATTGATGTCAATTCGATAAACCAACTTCTCTAGTAGAGAGCAACCGGTCAACATTGTTAGTGCAAGTGGAACTGCAACTAACCACTTTTTAATTCGCATAGTTTGAGATCTTTCTTCGCTAAAATACTGCCTGATAATAAACAAGCTCCAGCAAGAAGTAAAAAGCTCCTTGCGCTTTGAGCTTGTTATGACTGGCAATTTTGAATTAAGTTGCAAAATTGCCAAGAATTTTCGGTAAATTATCAGAAAGTTGCTGAATATGTAACCTATGCTGCGATTAATAACTCTTTTGCGTTGGCAAGCGTCGATTCGGTAATTTGGCTGCCACCAAGCAGTCGAGCAAGCTCTGAAACGCGTTGTTGTTCATCAAGCGTGTGCATTTGAGTCTCGGTTTTACCTGATTTCGTGTTCTTTGCAACGAACAGTTGTTGATGTCCACAACCTGCCACTTGAGGTAAGTGCGTTACACACATAACTTGCGTAGATTCGCCCAGCTTACGTAGCATTTTTCCGACAACCGCAGCGGTTGGTCCACTGATACCCACATCGACTTCATCGAAAATCAGGCTTGGTGTATCCACTTTTTGCGCTGTGATCACCTGAATCGCTAGTGAGATTCGTGATAACTCGCCCCCAGAAGCCACTTTAGCAATGGGCTGCATTGGTTGACCTGGGTTGGTCGAAACAATGAAGGTCACGTTATCCATACCTAATGGAGAAGGGTGTGTGTTGGTGTTGTTTACTTCAATGGCAAACTGCGCTTTTTCCATGCTCAGTTCATGCATGCTTTGCGTGATCAGCTTGTTGAGTTCTTTTGCGTAACGAGTTCGAGATTTATGAAGCTTCTCTGATTTAGCCATGAACGACTGGTATTGGTTTTCTACCTCGTTTGCCAATTCTTCCAATTTTTCATCAGAGCAATCAAGCGCTTCAACTTGTTGTAGTAAGTCTTGATGGTGCTTATACAGTTCTTCAGGTAATACGTGGTGTTTACGAGACATCGACATCACTTTAGAGAAACGCTCCTCAACGTAAGCCATACGACCGGGATCAACATCAATGCTGTCTAGGTATGTTCTTAACTCGTTGTTGGTTTCTTCAATCTGAATAATGGCTTCAGACAATAAGTTTGGTAACTCAGCCAATCTTTCATCTAGCTCCGCTAACTGAATTAAGGAGTTATTGGCCGATTGCAGAATACCAAGCGCATTAACTTCTTCACCTTCATAAATAAGCTCGATAGCTTGTTGGCAGGTTGTGGCCAGTTCTCCGCTATTGGAGAGGCGCTTATGCTCTTGTTCGAGGTCTTCATATTCTTCCTCCCCAATAGACAGCTCATTTAACTCTTTGATTTGGTATTCAAGAAGTTGTTTTTGAGCTTGGTTTTGCTGGCTATTTTCACGTAACTCTTTCAAGTGGTTATCGGCTTGTCGCCAGGCTTGGTAAGCATTACGTGTCGATTTCAATAGGTTCAAGTGACCTGCGTATTGATCAAGCATGGCCATTTGGTAATCGCTTTTCATCAACTGATGGTGCGCGTGTTGACCATGAATGTTGATCAACAGCTGTCCAAGCGATTTTAATTGTGAAAGAGGCACCGGACTGCCGTTGATGAATGCGCGAGAACGACCTTCTTTAGAGATGGTTCTGCGTAGGATGCATTCACCGCCATCAAGCAGTTCATTGTCTTCTAACCAGCGGGTAGCATGCAGATTGTTCTCAAGTAAAAAAGCGGCACTGACTTCGGTTTTTTCTTCACCTTGTCGAACCATTCCTGCATCAGATCTTCCTCCAAGACACAAGCCTAAAGCGTCGATAGCGATAGATTTACCCGCACCAGTTTCTCCGGTGATTGTTGTCATGCCTTTAGAGAGTTCTAGCTGTAAAGACTTAACAATAGCGAAATTATTAACACTTAGATGAGCCAGCATTTTTATTTACCTGTATAACTGAACAATACTGTATATAAGCTCAGTATATACTGTTTCTTTATACAGTAAAGTCGGTGGGTGAAATTTTTTTGCGACAGATCTCAGAATTGAGGTTGTCTGTAGATCACTGAAACCGCAGTAGATTCCCAACTCAGTTGTTCCTCCCTGTCGGAATTGCAGAGAAGCGAGAGCCTACGGGCTTTCTATGGGCAATAAAAAAGGCTGACGAACGTCGTCAGCCTTTCATAATTCGGTTACTTCTGGAGCTTTTATTCTTTTAGAACAACTTACTCGACCAGCCTAGTTTGTTACGTAGAACATGGTAGTAGTTGTAGTCTTTAGGGTGGATCAGCTTGAGTACATTCGGGCTTTGGTAAATGTGGATCTCATCACCAGGAGAAACCGGTAGCGAGATTTGACCATCGCAGCTCACTTCCTGAGTTCCGCGGTTATCAGGCGATACGATCAGCTTGATACGACGTTTTCCATCCACTACCAGTGGGCGGCTTGAAAGGGTGTGTGGGAACATCGGTACTAATGAAATTGCATTTAAACTTGATGACAGGATAGGACCACCACCAGAAAGCGAATAGGCGGTTGAACCTGTCGGTGTTGAGACGATCAAGCCATCAGAACGCTGTGAGAAGGCGAAGCTGTCATCGATATACACTTCGAACTCGATCATATGTGCGACTTGACCGGGGTGAAGTACTGCTTCGTTGAGTGCGGCGTTGTGGCTTTTTATTTGGCCATGACGATGAATTTCAGTTTCAAGTAAGAAGCGCTCTTCTTCCATGAATTCACCCTTGAGTACATCAGTAAGCGCACTCTGGAAGTTTTCAGGATTAAGATCGGTAAGGAAACCTAGGTTACCTCGGTTTACGCCAATCACTGAAATATCGAAACGTGACAAGATTCTAGCGGCACCGAGCATATTTCCGTCACCACCCACCACAATGGCGAGATCGGCGCGTTTACCTAATTCAATTAGGCTAGAAAAATGTTCTTGTGGGATATCGTCTAAAATTGTAGCGAGTCTGTCATCCACAAACACTTGATAACCCTCAGTACTTAACCACTGATAGAGCTCTCTATGAGTCTGAATTGCTTGCTGATCTCGAGGTTTACCAATAATGGCGATGACTTCAAATGGCTTTTTCATAACGTTTCCAAACGAATTAGGCTTGAATCAAAATTCTTCATCCCCATAATAAAGGCAAGTTGAACGTCTATGCGAGTGTTTTATATCAATTTGGGGTGCAAACACACCTGTCACTTGCATTGAAAACGAATTCTGGAGAGATCATGAGCAACGAAGAAAACAAAGTAACGGAAGAAGAGCTAGATCAAATCATTGCTGAAGCTGAGAAAGTTGAAGAAGCTGAGCTAAATGAAGAGTCTGTTGATGAGCAAGAAGCAAAAATCGCTCAACTAGAAGCTGCACTACTTTCTAGCGAATCTAAAGTGAAAGAGCAGCAAGATTCTGTTCTTCGCGCAAAAGCTGAAGTTGAAAACATGCGTCGCCGTAGCGAGCAAGAAATTGATAAAGCGCGTAAATTCGCTTTGAACAAGTTTGCTGAAGGTCTACTTCCTGTCATCGACAACCTAGAGCGTGCAATGCAAGCTGCAGACGCTGAAAACGAAGTGGTTAAGCCACTGTTTGAAGGTGTTGAGCTAACACACAAAACATTCGTAGACACCGTAGCTAAGTTTGGTCTTAAAGAGATCAACCCTGAAGGTGAAGTGTTCAACCCTGAATTCCACCAAGCGATGTCTATCCAAGAAAGCCCAGATCACGAATCAAACACGGTTATGTTCGTAATGCAAAAAGGTTACGAGTTAAACGGTCGTGTGGTTCGCCCTGCGATGGTTATGGTTGCTAAGTAATGACGTGTTACGCTGCCAAGTGATTGAGTCGCGCATTGACTGAGTAGTCGCGGCGACAAAATAAATCACTGGTTTACGTAAAATGGAAAGAGAGGCATATGCCTCTCTTTTTTTGTGCCTATAACTTGAGACCCCACGTAAATAGTCACCAAAACCGCATTAAGAATGTTGTTCCTTTTATATTACCCAGAACAATGATTTAGAGTTTTATATTATGAAACCAGTTGTTAATGAAGAAATGTTTTGATGTCACACTTGTAATGTTTTTGTAAATAAATGCTTTTAATTGTTATCTTTGTATGTAAAATCCACTGCGATATAGCGATTTAACTCGCATATATAACTATAAAAGTACAAATTTCAAACACAACAAACTGGAGAAGAACGATGGATAAATCGCTCTCAAGTAAGATTTTTGTAGGCTTGTTTGCCGGCCTACTTATTGGTACTGCTATTCAGTACCTATTCAACGGTATTGCAGTATTTGATACTTACCTGCTAGGTCTAGCAGAAGGTGTCGGTGGTATGTTTGTCTCTTTGATCAAACTATTGGTTGTTCCACTGGTATACGTATCTATCGTTTGCGGAATTGTTGAATTGAAAGACATCCGTTCTTTCGGTCGCCTAGGTGGTAAAACTTTTGCTCTTTACATTATCAACACCATCATCGCGATTTCTGCAGCCCTAACTGTTGGCCTTATTTTCCAACCGGGTGCTGGTGCAGATTTAGCCGGAACGATATCTGAGACAGTTCAACTAACAACAACTGAAACTCCAGATATCTTCTCTCTTGTTGTGAACATCGTTCCTAGCAACCCAGTTCAGGCGTTTGCAAGCGGCGACATGCTACAGATCATCTTCATGGCAATTTTGACTGGTCTTGCTATTCAGGCTCTTGATTCACGTGGCGGTCCAGCGATCAAAACGTTCAAGATGGCTAACGAAATCATGATGAAGCTTATCGGCCTAGTAATGAGCTTGGCGCCATTTGGTGTATTCGCTCTGATGATTCAACTAGGTGCGACACTGAACGCTGAGACACTTATGTCTGTAGCTGGCTATGTAGCGCTTGTTGTTGCGATGCTAGTGTTCTGGATTTTCTTCTTCTACCCAATGATGGTTGGTATCGCGACAGGTATTACGCCTAAGCAATTCCTACGTGCAACTCGTGAGCAAATCCTTTTCTCACTATCGACGGCAAGTTCGAATGCGACTATCCCAGTAACAATGCGCACTCTAACTGAAAAGCTTGGTGTATCAAGATCTGTGGCAGGCTTCGGTGTACCACTGGGTGCGACAATGAACATGTCTGGTGTTTCTATCTACATCGCACTAGCGACAATGTTCGTAGCAAACGCATTCGGTCAACCAATCAACACGGCTGACATCTTTACTCTGGGTCTAACTATCTTGCTACTGTCTATCGGTGCGGGTGGTGTTCCTGGTGGTGGTGTTGTAATGGTAGGTGTTCTATTGCACCAACTAGGTTTACCACCAGAAGGTCTAGCTATCATTGCTGCGGTAGACCGTATCAACGATATGTTCTGTACTTCTTCTAACGTAGTAGGTGATACAGCGGTTAACACTATCGTTGCTAAGTCTGAAGGCGAAATCGGCGTTGAAACAAACGAAGAAGCTGAGCTAAAGAAAGCAGAAGCGTAATCAGAGATTTTCCTCTATAGATGAAATCTAAGTGGAAAGCCTGAATAGACAAACGGAGCCTAAGTGGCTCCGTTTTTTATTGGGTGATAAACCCAGTTACTAGGCTTATGTGAAGGTAATGATATGTATTCGTGTCTAACCATTCCTTTTATCAAAATAAATGTGAAAAAATCCAGTATCCCCCTTGAAAAGGATTCGTGAGCCCTTATCTATGGTGCATACGAAAGCAAATTACATTTGCACTTAAATTTGTGTATTAGGGTTGAATCCCTGATTACTACCCCCCACATAGTGGGTATAGCAAAAAACTAAATAGAATTTATTCGGAGAAAGCCTGATGGGTCGAATCATTGGTATTGATTTAGGTACTACTAACTCTTGTGTTGCTGTTCTTGACGGTGACAAACCACGCGTATTAGAAAATGCTGAAGGCGAACGCACAACAGCATCGGTAATCGCATACACTGAAGGCGAGACGCTAGTTGGTCAACCTGCGAAACGTCAAGCTGTTACTAACCCTCAAAACACGCTATACGCGATTAAGCGTCTAATCGGTCGTCGTTTTGAAGATGAAGAAGTTCAACGCGATATCGAAATCATGCCTTTTAACATTGTTAAAGCTGATAACGGTGATGCATGGGTTGAAGCGCAAGGCCAAAAGATGGCTGCTCCTCAAGTATCTGCTGAAGTTCTTAAGAAAATGAAGAAAACAGCTGAAGACTTCCTAGGCGAAGAAGTAACTGGCGCAGTAGTAACTGTTCCTGCTTACTTCAACGATGCTCAACGTCAAGCAACTAAAGATGCTGGCCGTATCGCTGGTCTAGATGTTAAACGTATCATCAACGAACCTACTGCTGCTGCTCTGGCTTACGGCCTAGACAAGCAAGGTGGTGATCGCACTATCGCTGTATACGACCTTGGTGGTGGTACATTCGATATCTCTATCATCGAAATCGATGAAGTAGAAGGCGAGAAGACTTTCGAAGTTCTTTCAACTAACGGTGATACTCACCTTGGTGGTGAAGATTTCGATAACCGCATGATCAACTACCTAGTAGATGAGTTCAAGAAAGAGCAAGGTATCGACCTTAAAGCTGATCCACTAGCAATGCAGCGTGTTAAAGAAGCAGCAGAAAAAGCGAAAATCGAGCTTTCTTCTACTACTCAAACTGACGTAAACCTACCTTACGTTACTGCTGATGCGACTGGTCCTAAGCACATGAACATCAAAGTGACTCGTGCGAAGCTTGAGTCTCTAGTTGAAGACCTAGTTCAACGTTCTCTTGAGCCACTAAAAGTTGCTCTAGCAGATGCTGACCTATCTGTAGGCGAAATCACTGACGTAATCCTAGTGGGTGGTCAGACTCGTATGCCTATGGTTCAAGCTAAAGTAACTGAATTCTTCGGTAAAGAGCCACGTAAAGACGTGAACCCTGACGAAGCTGTTGCAATGGGTGCTGCTGTTCAAGGTGGTGTACTAGCTGGTGAAGTTAAAGACGTTCTTCTTCTAGACGTTACTCCTCTATCTTTCGGTATCGAAACGATGGGCGGTGTAATGACTAAGCTTATCGAGAAAAACACAACTATCCCTACTAAAGCGGATCAAGTGTTCTCTACAGCTGAAGACAACCAAAGCGCAGTAACTATCCACGTTCTTCAAGGTGAGCGTAAGCAAGCGACTTACAACAAGTCTCTTGGTCAGTTCAACCTAGAAGGTATCCAACCTGCACCACGTGGCATGCCACAAGTTGAAGTAACATTCGACCTAGATGCTGATGGTATCCTGAACGTATCTGCTAAAGATAAAGCGACAGGTAAAGAGCAGAAGATCACTATCCAAGCATCAGGCGGTTTGTCTGAGGAAGAGATCGAAGCAATGGTTCAAGAAGCAGAAGCTAACAAAGAAGCTGACAAGAAGTTCGAAGAGCTAGTAACTGCACGTAACCAAGCTGACCAAATGATTCACGGCACTAAGAAGCAAGTAGAAGAAGCTGGTGAAGCTCTACCTGCAGACGAGAAAGCTAAAATCGAAGCAGCAATCGAAGCTCTAGAATCAGTTAAGTCTGGTGACGACAAAGAAGCTATCGACGCTAAAGTTCAAGAACTTATGCAAGCAGCTCAAAAGCTAATGGAAATTGCTCAACAGAAAGCTCAAGCTGAACAAGCTGGTGCTGACGCTGGTGAACAACCTAAGCAAGACGACGATGTGGTAGACGCTGAGTTCGAAGAAGTAAAAGAAGACAAAAAATAATTTCGTCGCAGAGTAGCCTGATTTCGTTGTCGGAAGTGCTCACCTACTAGCGTAGGCTCCGCGCTTCCTCCTAGAACTCAAGCTATCTGCTTAGAAATTTGTCTCAAAGACTTATTATTGCGGGCGTCAGAGGTAACTCTCACGCCCGTAAATTTGTATTTAGACTTGTCGATCTAGATAATAGCTTTATTCGGCGTTTCAGCCGACAGAACTTTTATCTAGATTGATACACAGACTGCTGAAGTGATCATTCGGCAGTAGCAATTATTTTGGTGACCTAGAACATGTCAAAACGTGATTTTTACGAAGTATTAGGCGTAAGCCGCGATGCATCAGAGCGCGATATTAAAAAAGCGTACAAACGCTTAGCGATGAAATTCCACCCAGACCGTAACCAGGGTGATGACAGCGCAGCAGACAAATTTAAAGAAGTAAAAGTAGCGTACGAGATCCTAACCGATGCTCAAAAGAAAGCAGCTTACGACCAATACGGCCACGCAGCTTTTGAACAAGGTGGCATGGGTGGCGGCGGTTACGGCGGCGGTGGCCAAGGTGACTTCGGCGATATCTTCGGTGACGTATTTGGCGATATCTTCGGCGGCGGTCGTCGTGGTGGTGGTCAAGCGCGTGCACAACGTGGTTCTGATTTGCGTTACAACATGGAACTTTCTCTAGAAGAAGCCGTTCGTGGTGTATCTAAAGAGATTGAAGTACCAACACTTGTTGAATGTGACATTTGTGATGGTAGCGGCGCGAAAGCGGGTTCTTCTGCACAAACGTGTGGTACTTGTCATGGCCACGGTCAGGTACAAATGCGCCAAGGTTTCTTTGCGGTTCAACAGACTTGTCCTACTTGTAATGGTAAAGGCAAGATCATCAAAGATCCATGTAACTCATGTCATGGTCAAGGTCGCAAACAGAAGACGAAAACGCTTAACGTTAAGATCCCAGCAGGTGTTGATACAGGTGATCGCATTCGTCTATCTGGCGAAGGCGAAGCAGGGGAGCACGGCGCTCCAGCTGGCGACTTGTACGTACAAGTACACGTAAAAGAGCACAATATCTTTGAGCGTGACGGCAACAACCTTTACTGCGAAGTGCCAGTAAGCTTCTCTATGGCTGCTTTAGGTGGTGAAGTTGAAGTTCCAACACTCGATGGCCGTGTAAACCTTAAAGTGCCAGAAGAGACACAAACGGGCCGTATGTTCCGTATGCGTGGCAAAGGCGTGAAAGGCGTTCGTGGCGGCGGTGTGGGTGACCTAATCGTTAAACTAGTGGTTGAAACACCGGTTAAGCTAAGCTCTCGTCAAAAAGAACTACTGCGCGAATTTGAAGAAACATGTTGTGGTGAAGCTGCAAGCAAGCACAAGCCAAAATCTGAAGGTTTCTTCAGCGGCGTGAAAAACTTCTTTGATGACCTAACTAAGTAATCAGTTCAGTGATTTGGTAGCTTAAGTTACTAATAAAAAATAAAACCTGCTCATGTAGCAGGTTTTTTTGTGTCTGAAGATAGTGTTTTCAAAGTGATGTTATACCTTTGGCTTCAGATTTTACGCGGTTCCTGATTTCTACATTACTTCCAACACGCTTGAGGCTCTGAAACACCTGAGTGATGTAGCTCCAGAATATCAGTCGGTGAGTCTAAGCAGTCATCATTTGTCTGTGGTGCGTGTGGTTCAGCTTGAATGGAGTATGAGGTACTGCTAGCCGAAATTGTTAGTGTGTACCTGCTTGTATCGGTATCGCAAAACGAGCACGTCCCTCCCGAAACTATGTTTCCAGCAGCTGTGGCATAATTTCCGGCGTAAGCACTCTCAAGTTCAAGTTGAATTTTTGCCATATCTCCTATCGCTGTCATTCGATGCGATTTTAAAACATGGCTTGTGTAGCTTGGATAAGCTATTGCACTGAGTACTCCTACAATGGCAACAGCGATCAATAATTCGATCAGTGTCATTCCTTTCATACTTAAATTGTTGTTGTTACATCTTTTTATTCGAATCTTCACGAGTAGTTTCCTTTCATAACCCTGTCCATTTTTCTCGGGTGGTAGCATCGGTGCAAGATTAAATATTCTTACGCACCTGATTACATAGGAATTTGGGAAATGACTCGCGGGTTTACTTTATTAGAGCTGTTAATAACGGTGTCGATACTGTCGATATTGGTAGCGACGGCTGCTCCGAGTTTTAGTTCAGTCACCCAAACAGTCAAGATACAGCGCGTTGCTGGGGAGTTGAATGGTTTCTTAGTACAGGCAAAGTCTGAGTCTGTGAAAAGAAATCAAAAACTCTGGGTACATTTCTCGACGGCTAAAAATGAAGAGCAATCTACGGGGGAGTGGACAGTATGGTTGAAGCCTACGGAAGATCTGTCTGGTGATACATTGCTGATGTTGTCGGGAGAACCGTTTCGAGATTTATCGTTTTCTCATAACTATACAGGCTCAAAAATCAGCTTTGAAAGTGTAAGAGGAAGGCCTGCCAGAGGTACGATTTACTTGGCTCCTAAAAGAGCTTCAACCGACCGGCTTTTGATTAAACTATCTAGCCCTCCGGGGCGAATTAAAGTGTGCGGCGAATCAGGCGCTCAGTATGGTTACTATGCTTGCTAAGGCCCGCAGCAGAAGCTTGCGAAAGCAAAAGGGCGCATCTCTCATTGAACTGATGGTCACCTCCGTTATTGGTGTATTCGCGATTGCTATTATCGGCAGCGTATTTATGACGGGGCACAGAATAGCCAAAGACAAAGGCATTGAGCTATTGCTGCTGCAAAACCTTACGAGCACGATGCAGGTAATGAAAGAAGATATTCAACGAGCAGGCTACGATGGTTCAAATGGAGAGTCCCTGAAGCTATTAGATGCCGTTAATACGATTCATGTTAGCGGTGGTGTTGAGGTGGGGTTCGTCTATTTGAAAGAGGGATCAACTGACGGAAAAAATTACAGGAATATCGTGTATAAAAAGGAGGGGACTCGATTGAAAGTTTGTGAAAAGGGCGTTCTTACTCCAGGGAACATTTTAGCCCATGATCAAGTTACCTCATGCTACTCACTTTTCGACGATAGCATTATTTCCGTCGACGATTTATCAATATCCTCACAAGTGTTGAGCAAAAATGGGGTGAGCACTACGCTCACTGATTTGAATATTGTTGCGTCAATTCCGAGTGCTGGGATCTCTAAAGGCGTCGCTATAACCGTTAAGCAAAGGAATTGGCAATGACCTCGGTAAAGCAGCAAGCTGGAGTGGCTACGTTGTTAATCACATCTGTTTTAGTGTTGAGTGCTTTAATTGTTACTTTGGGCACCTATCGCAGTGTTTTTCATCAAATTAAGGTCGCGCAGAATGAAGTTCAAGTCCGCAAAGCTCATTGGAACGCCGAGGCTGGGTTGGAGTGTGGTTTTACCTATATAGCTGAAAATGATCTCACGGCAATTCCCAATGATTTAATGAATCACTGTCAGCAGTCGAAAGTCCTTACGTTGAAATCAGATAACCTAACACCGAATATATTGGTGTCGAGTGCTCACTATTTATCTCTCAACAAAGAGATAAGTTTTAACAATTCGTCGGGGCTAGGGGCGATGCAAACCAATTCGAGTTTGGAGTTTATTTCTGATCACAATATCGATATTACCCCAGATATTAGTCTTACTGCGGTCGGTGGTATTAACGAATGTGTGTCTGTTCGGTTCTTAGATAGTGTGATCTATAAAAACCAAGGCGGCGGGCGTTTGAAGACAATCACACCTACGGGCGGTATCCCTCCTTTTCCTACCTTTGAGTCTTGCCAACCGACAACCGATATTAACCGCAATGCAACCATTGATTCAGTTGGGTCATTGCCTTCAAATGCTTTTCAATCAGATTTCAAATTTGACCCAGCCATCGATACTTTCTCTAATTACTTTGGGGTATCTAAAACGCCAGAAAATATTGACCAGATTAAGCGTGATTATCATGTGATTGACCTCATTGACAGGACTGTATCTCCCCCCAAGCACATTGATTTATTCAACGGGAAGTATCAAGGTAATAAGTGTAGCCAAGCGATTAATAACGCCTTTACTAGTGGCAGAGATAAGGTGTGGGTGATCGGTGATTGCGTGGTCTATCACCCACCAATTAATGTGGTAGAACCTATCCCCGGTGTTATTACTCCACGTTCATTAGTGATTCAAGATGGCATCGTTGCGAACGGTAATGCAAGTGTGTTTGATGGTTCCTTTTATCACCTAAATGATATGAGCATATACGACGAACCAGCCTCCCCTGATGTTGATACGGACCTATTGAGCGGCTTATGGGCCAAAGTTCCAAATACGATACCTATCGCCGGCTTAGTGCAGAACAATTCGGTTTATATTGGATTTGCTTCTTTTTTTCCCAAGGGAGGGATGTTCTTTGATTCAGTTGGCGGGTTATCGACAATTCAAGGTTCGATTAACTTAGATTACACAGGCGAATACAACCCCCATAGTGTTCCTTTGAAAGCCAAATGGAAAAAGGGATCATGGAATGACTTATAAACATTCAGGTTTTAGCTTGATAGAGGTCCTGATCTCTTTTCTATTGATCGGTATCGCTTCGCTAGGGTTGGTTAAGCTACAGGTCTATGCAGAACAAAAATCGGATTACGCGTTGCACAGTGTAGAAGCGCTTCATTTTGCTGAAAGGCAGATGGAGTATTATCGAACTCGTGTATCGGATGTGGGGGGAGCTGTAGGGTTAATCCTTTTTACGGATCTCAATCAAGCGGACTACTGTCGCAATGCGACAAGTTCGGATCCTTTATCTGGTTTGTCGGACTCTGGGTATACGATGAGCTGTGAGGTGACAAATGCCAGTGGTGCCTTGTCTCACGCTTTGAAAAACATTACGGTGACTGTTGCATGGCGAGATCGCATGAACCGTGCGCAAAGCATTCGCCTCGAAACTATGCTCTCCAAATACAGTGAGTTTGATTGATCTATTAAGCAAACGTTTACTGCATGCCAAGCCCTACGCTTCTCCTTTACTGATAGTTTTCACTCCTCGGACATTGTTTACGTGCCAGTTAAAACTCTGTATATGGAATGGTGTTTTTTGTGTTTTTATATTGTTGCTGTTGTACAGTATTTTTGCAAAATATGTCTCCATTTATGGAAAATGATGTGGAACCTTGTGCTTTTTAACAGCGACTTTAATAGAATATGTGCTGTACCAATAGGCCATGGTCAAAACTTATATTAGGCCTAAACAAACAACATCACATATGGAGTTACAATGAGTAACCAAGCCGTAAAAAAAGCACCATCGACTGAGAAGATCAGTGGTATGGACCGCTTTCTAAACTTCATTGAACGCGCCGGCAACAAAATTCCAGATCCAGCAATTCTGTTCTTCTGGGCTCTAGTTATTGTATGGGTAGCATCTGCACTTTTATCGAATCTTTCATTCGACTTAATCAACCCTCAAACGGGTGCTGCTCTTGAAGTAAACAACCTACTTACTGGTGAAGCGCTTGCTAGCTTCCTAGCGAATATGGTTACCACGTTCACAGGCTTCGCACCGCTAGGCATCGTACTTGTTGCTATGCTAGGTGTTGGCGTTGCTGACTCTTCAGGCTTCATTACGACTGGCCTTAAGAAGATGCTTAACTTCACGCCAGCTAAGTTGCTAACGCCAATGCTAATTCTTGTTGCTATCGTGTCTCACACAGCAGCAGATGCAGGTTACGTTCTAGTAATCCCTCTTGGCGGTATCATCTTCCACGCAGCGGGTCGTCACCCTCTAGCGGGTATTGCAGCAGCGTTTGCTGGTGTATCAGGTGGTTTCTCAGCGAACTTCATTCCTTCAGGTATTGACCCGCTACTCGCAGGTTTCACTCAAACAGCGGCAAACGTTCTTGACCCTGCATACGTGATCAACCCTCTAGCGAACATCTTCTTTACTGGTTTGTCTTCAATTCTAATTGTGGCAATTGGTTGGTACGTTACAGAGAAAATCATCGAGCCTCGTCTTGCTAATACGCCTGTCGATGAAGATGCAGAACAAGCACCTGATCTAGGTACGTTTACAGCCATTGAATCTAAAGCATTCAAATTCGCTGGTTGGGCAATGGTTGCCGGTATTGGTCTGCTTATCGCGGCTCTAATGCCTGAAAACTCAGCACTTCGTTCACCAGAAGGCGAACTAACGGCGTTCTCAGCACCAGTAATGAAGTCTATCGTTCCTCTGATCTTCATCCTGTTTATTATTCCGGGTATCGTCTACGGCCGTGTAGCGGGTACCTTCAAGAATAGTAATGATGTTATCAAAGCAATGTCTGAGACGATGGCAACGATGGGCGCATACATTGTAATGTCGTTCTTCTGTGCTCAGTTCCTATCAGCATTTGCTCAATCAAACATCGGTACTATGCTGGCGCTTTACGGTGCTGAAGGCTTGAAAGCAATGGATCTTCCTGGTGAAGCAACGGTTGTTGGTATGATTCTACTAACGGCTTCAGTTAACCTTCTTGTAGGTTCAGCTTCAGCTAAGTGGGCTCTTATTGGTCCTATCTTAGTTCCTATGTTAATGGTTGTGGGTATCTCTCCTGAGCTATCTCAAGCGGCTTACCGTGTAGGCGATTCAGTGTCTAACATCATCTCTCCACTGATGGTGTTCTTCCCACTGGTTGTTGTTTACTGTCAACGTTACGTTAAGTCGACAGGTATCGGTACTCTAGCTTCTCTAATGATGCCATTCTCGATTGCTATGCTAATCGGTTGGTCTATCTTCTTGCTAGGTTACTGGGCTCTTGGTATCCCGCTAGGTATCCAAGCTCCTTACACTTACATAATGTAAGATTGAACTAAGCAAAATTAAGCTTTATTCATTGCTAAGCCCGCACCGAAATGTGCGGGCTTTTTTTTGCTATTTTTTTCTGTTTTTTTATCCAAGATTTTTATAGCCAAGACTTTTTATATCCCAAACTTTCTATATCCAAAACTTTTTATATTCAAAATAAAGGCACTCAGCTTATACTCCGGATTACGGCTAATTGTTGGCCGGTAAATTTAGGAAATCCAAGCCACATGAAGATTCTGCTTTTAGTAGGGTTAATTGTTTTAAATGGTCTGTTTGCCATGTCAGAGATTGCACTGGTAGCAGCAAAGAATAGTCGGCTGAAACGCTTAGCCGAAAAACATCGCTCCGCTCAGGTTGCTCTTGAGCTCAAAGAAAATCCAACCCGCTTCCTTTCAACCATTCAAATCGGTATTACGGTAATCGGTCTACTCAGCGGTATTGTGGGTGAGGCGACGCTTTCTGCTCCACTGGCCGTTCAACTTGAACTGTGGGGACTCGATCCAACACAAGCGAATATCCTGTCTACCACGGTAGTCGTTGTGGGTATTACTTACTTCGCGATTGTTGTAGGTGAGCTAGTGCCAAAACGTTTTGCTCAATCTCAAGCTGAAAACATTGCTGTGCTAGTCGCGCTGCCTATCTTCTGGTTATCTAAAATTGCGACGCCGTTTGTGTTTGCGTTGTCTGCTTCTACGGAAGGTATTCTCAAGTTAATGGGACGTGGTGGCGAAGAAGACAGTGTGACGGAAGATGATATTCATGCACTCGTGAAAGAAGGCTCGGAATCTGGTGTGATTGAACGTGGCGAGCAAGAGATGATTCGCAATATCTTACAGCTTGATGACCGTTTGGTGAGCTCGTTGATGACGCCACGTCGAGACGTCGACTTTCTGGATATTAGCCAACCGGTTGAGCAGATATTTAAAAAGCTGCGCAGTTCAAAGCATAGTGTGTTTCCATTGTGCCAAGACCACCTCAATAAAGTGGTCGGTACGGTGTCAGCCAAAGCCTTATTGAATCAGGCGGGCAATTTAAACATTCAAGTGATCATGGGGCTATCTCGCTCTCCGATCTATGTTCCTGAATCGATGAAGGCTTTACGTCTACTTGGCTATTTTAAAGAGTCGGGTACAGAGATGGCATTCATTGTTGATGAATATGGCGATGTTCAAGGCCTTGTGACTCATTACGATATTCTTGAAGCGATTGCCGGTGAGCTATCCAATAACCCCAATGACCTATGGACAGAGCAAGTGGAAGATGGATTGCTGGTGGATGGATTGATTCCTATCAGTGAACTGAAAAACCGCTTAGAGCTGTCGGATTTTGAGGGTGAAAGCGAGAGCTTCCAAACGTTGAATGGCCTAGTGACTTGGTTAATAGGGCGCTTACCTGATGCCGGTGAAGTTGTTCAATACCAGCAGTGGCAGTTTGAAGTTATCTCTGTTGAGAACAATCGAATTGTGAGTATCAAAGCGACGCAAATAGCCGATGACATAGAAGGCGCCAATAGCTAGCGATCCGCCTAATCAGTAAGCGGCGATTGTTCATTGCCTCTTATCTCTTTATTGTTCATTATCACGAAGATTAGGTATGCTTCACCGCATACCTATTTTCGTTTTTATCCTTTGTTTTCTGGAGCTCCCTTTGTTAGACCATCAATTCAGCCCTCAAGATGAAATCTTCATGCGACGCGCCATCGAGGTCGCTAAGCAAGCAGAAAAAGAGGGAGAGGTTCCCGTTGGTGCTGTTCTAGTGAAAGATGGGGAGGTTATCTCTGAAGGATGGAACCGCTCGATTGGCTGCCACGATGCAACCGCACATGCAGAAATCGAAACCTTGCGTAAAGCAGGTCAAGCCTTGGAAAACTATCGCTTACTTGATACCACCTTGTATGTCACCTTAGAACCTTGCCCAATGTGCGCGGGTGCCTTATTACACAGCCGAGTAAAGCGCATTGTGTTTGGTGCTCCAGACTTAAAAGCGGGTGCGGCGGGTACGGTATTGAATCTCTTTGAAAGCCAAGCCTCATACCACTATGCCGATGTTGAGCATGGTTTGTTAGAGGAAGAGTGTCGTGAACAATTACAGGCGTTTTTTAAGCGCCGTAGAAAAGAGATCAAAGAGAAGCGAAAGCTTGAGCGTTTGCAGGAAGAGCAGCGTTTAGAATCTGACAAGGCAAGTAATAAGAATAAGGTCAGTAACAAGAACAAGGTCTGTAACAAAAAATAGCAGCGATCTTTCGGCACTCTCAATCATAAGAGTGCCAAGCAAACTTAGTTGGTCATTACTTTTACTCAGTAATCATCTGCATGAAAGCACGGTTGCGCCAAATGATCTTCTTCTTATTATTTGAAAGCATACGCTTACGACGGTTGGCAGCAACGGTCTTATCAAGGCGTTTCGATTTCAGTTTGTTCTTCATCATTTCAACGATTTCCTATTTGTCGTCTGGCTTTGTAAGTATGACTTCAGTTTTAATTATAGTGGTTATTTGCTTATAAGCTTTGCCACGAACTTAGCGTTGGCTTTCTGAACCACTATCGTGATGGCTAAGAGCTGAATGCAACAGAGCATTATGTCGCTTATGGTGTGACGTTATAAAGTTCGATTGTTACTGCAATATGACACTCTGGATATCGCAGGCGTTTTGTTTGTTTTGGTCATTTATCGTGATGCAATAAAAAAGAGCAATGCTAAATGGCATTGCTCTTTTTCTTTTATTTGGAAGACTCAGCGTCGTTCACTGCGGATTCAGTTTCACTGATTGTTGATTCAGCATCTGATACCTCTAGAGGTGGGATAACGACCAAACCTTCAAGGCTCGCTTCTTCCTCTTTATTACGCTTATTTACATGGCCAATAATGCTCTGATAATAACGGCGAATGTTCTCAACGTAATTCCTTGCTTCATCACCACGCGCATACCCGTAACGAGTTTTGCTGTAGTACTTCTTCTGTCTTAGCAGAGGAAGCCTGTCTTTCACATCACCCCAAGCATCAGGATCACCGCCTTGTGCTTTGGTTAAGCGACGAGCATCCATCATGTGCCCGTAACCTACGTTATATGAGGCAAGCGCAAACCAGATCTTCTCGTGTTGGGTGATTGAATCTGGTACTCGATTCACGATACGACGCAGGTATTCAACACCGCCTTGTACCGACTGTTTCGGATCGAGACGATTGGTTACACCAACGCTCTTCGCGGTTGGTAGCGTCAACATCATCATGCCTCGAACACCGGTTGGAGAGCGTGCGACAGGATTCCAGTGTGACTCTTGGTATGCTAAAGCGGCAATCAAGCGCCAGTCAAATTCTTGAGAATATTTCTGAAATAGCGGCGACCATTTTGGCAGCTTGCTATCCAATGCGCGGATAAATGCACGAGTATCAACGTAATCAAAAGTGCCGATATGGCCGATGTATTTTTCTTCCAGTGAAGCCAGTTCACCAGACTGTTTTAGGTTACCAAAGAACTCAATCAGTAATGCATAAAGGCTTTCATCTTCAGACTTCTGTAAATACCAAGAGATAGGTTGGTCTTCTGTCAGCTCAAATGCCAAAGCGACGTCTGGGTACAAACGCTGTGCGAGTGACAACTCAATCGAGTCTGCTACCGTAAACAAGCGTTCACCAGTCGACACTTCTTTTAGCAGGTCATTGATGTCAGCATTACCTATTGCATCGTAGATAAAGTCATCGTGCTTGTTCTGGATCTGTTTTAGCGTTGGCTCAAAATGTGAGTCCTTCACTACCACCAAAGATGGCGTCAATGTTTCGGTAGATGCCGGCTCTTCTGATTCAGTTTGTGCTTTTACGAAATCAGCCTGACGCTTATTCTCGAACTTGATCAGTTGTTGAAGGTTTCTTGGGCGCCACTGTCCTTTTTTATACACCACTTGCTGGCTTACATAGTAATAGGCGGGCGCGGCGCGATAAGCGCGTGTCAGGTTATTGTTTTGCGTTAACCCTGTCGCGATAAGATCGATCTCGCCTTTCTTTAAGGCTGGAAAGAGGCCGGATAAACGGTAAGCGGGTTTAATCTCAAACTGTACACCAAGTTCCTGCGCAAATTCACGAGCTAACTCGTAATCCAAACCAGCAGGGCCATCGGGACCAATGTAATAAGAGAGTTGGTTATTTAGGGTGCCGACGCGAAGAACGCCTCGCTCTCGTATCTGCTCAAGGACACTTTTAGGTTCTGACTCAATCTGGCATCCAGCCAACCCTACTAGGGCAATGGCAAGCAGAAGGAACTTAGACGAAAAGATGAGCGTAAATTTAGGCATCAAAATGAAATCTCGAAAAGTGGAAGCCCCTTTATACCAAACCCCGCAAGGCTGGCAAAGCAGGTTTATTTAAACAGTTGTAAAAGTGCTGATAAATGCAGCAAAAGTACCATTTATGCATAAAGATAAAAAAAATAACGCAAACGGTTGCTTTTGGTGTTACGTCACAAAAAGAAATGCTTTATAATGCGCTCGCATTGAAGAGGTGGAATCGGCATAGGTTTGGCAACCTTCGGGAATAGCTTCGAAGAAAACAGTTAGGTTGTTCCTATAACCCACTGAATTTATTCCAATACTACCTTAATCAACTGCATAAGAGACCTAAGCACATGAGAATTTTGCGTGGCTCCCCAGCTCTATCTGAGTTTCGTGTTAACAAGCTTTTAGAGCTTTGTCGTGAATTAAGCTTACCTGTAACAGGTATTTACGCTGAGTTTGCCCACTTTGCTGATCTAACGGCAGACCTAGATGAGTCTGAAGTTGAGAAGCTAGAAAAGCTACTGACTTACGGTCCAACGATTGAAGAGCATGAACCTGAAGGTTTACTGCTGCTTGCAACGCCACGCCCGGGCACTATCTCGCCTTGGTCTTCAAAATCAACAGATATCGCACACAACTGTGGACTGGCTAAAGTGTCACGTCTAGAGCGCGGTACTGCTTTCTACATTGAAACCTCTGCTGAACTTTCTGAGCTTCAACTTGTTGAGCTGAAAGCAATCCTGCACGACCGTATGATGGAAGTGGTTTTCACTGACTTCGAATCAGCGGCGGCACTATTTACCGTGGCTGAGCCTGCTCCTTATGCGGAAGTTGACCTATTAACTGGCGGACGTAAAGCGCTTGAAAAAGCAAACGTTACCCTAGGTCTTGCACTTGCAGAAGATGAGATCGATTACCTTCTTGAAAGCTTCACCGAGAAGCTAGGTCGTAACCCGACTGACATCGAACTAATGATGTTTGCACAAGCGAACTCAGAGCACTGTCGTCACAAGATCTTTAACGCTGATTGGACTATCGATGGCGTTAAGCAAGAAAAATCATTGTTCAAGATGATTAAGAACACCTTTGAAACGACACCAGAGCACGTTCTGTCTGCTTATAAAGATAACGCAGCGGTAATGACAGGTTCTGAAGTGGGTCGTTTCTTCCCAGATCCAGAAACTCGCCAGTACAACTACCACCAAGAAAAAACACATATCTTGATGAAAGTTGAAACGCACAACCACCCAACGGCAATCTCTCCATGGCCGGGTGCATCAACAGGTTCAGGCGGTGAAATCCGCGATGAAGGCGCAACTGGTATTGGCGGTAAGCCAAAAGCGGGCCTGGTTGCTTTCTCTGTATCTAACCTTAAGATCCCGAACTTCGTTCAACCTTGGGAAACTGACTTTGGTAAGCCAAGCCGTATCGTTACTGCTCTGGATATCATGCTTGAAGGTCCTCTTGGTGGCGCAGCATTCAACAACGAATTTGGTCGTCCAAACCTGTTAGGTTACTTCCGTACTTACGAAGAGAAAGTAAACTCTCACGCAGGTGAAGAAGTACGTGGTTACCACAAACCAATCATGCTGGCTGGTGGTCTTGGTAACATTCGTGATGATCACGTTCAGAAGAAAGAGATCCCAGTAGGTGCAAGCCTGATCGTTCTTGGTGGTCCTGCGATGAACATCGGCCTTGGTGGCGGTGCTGCATCTTCAATGGATTCTGGTTCTTCTTCTGAAGACTTAGATTTTGCTTCTGTACAACGTGAAAACCCAGAGATGGAGCGTCGTTGTCAGGAAGTTATCGACCGTTGTTGGCAGCTTGGTGATGCGAACCCGATCGCATTCATCCACGATGTAGGCGCGGGCGGTATCTCTAATGCACTTCCTGAGCTAGTAGACGACGGTGAGCGTGGCGGTATCTTTAACCTACGTGACGTGCCAAACGATGAGCCGGGCATGAGCCCACTTGAGATCTGGTGTAACGAATCTCAAGAGCGTTACGTAATGGCGGTTGCTGATAAAGACATGGCAACATTCGACGCGATTTGTAAACGTGAACGCGCACCTTACGCAGTGGTTGGTAAAGCAACAGAAGAACGTGATCTGAAACTAGAAGATTCACACTTCGACAATACGCCAATCGACATGCCAATGGACATCCTATTAGGTAAAACACCTAAGATGCACCGTGACGCGAAGACGCTAAAAGCAAACAATCCTGCGATTGACCGTTCTGGTATCGAACTAAACGAAGCGGTTGACCGTATTCTTCGCCTACCAACAGTGGCAGAGAAAACATTCCTTATCACCATCGGTGACCGCTCGGTAACAGGCCTTGTAGCTCGTGACCAAATGGTTGGCCCATGGCAGGTTCCAGTTGCTAACTGCGCAGTAACTGCAGCAAGTTACGACTCTTACCACGGTGAGGCGATGTCTCTTGGTGAGCGTACGCCAGTAGCACTTCTAGACTTTGGCGCGTCAGCTCGTCTAGCGGTTGGTGAAGCAATCACTAACATCGCAGCGACCAACATCGGCGATATCAAACACATTAAATTGTCAGCTAACTGGATGTCTCCAGCAGGTCACCCTGGTGAAGATGCAGGTCTTTACGAAGCGGTTAAAGCCGTGGGTGAAGAGCTATGTCCGGCACTGGGTCTTACTATCCCTGTGGGTAAAGACTCAATGTCGATGAAGACTAAGTGGGAAGAGAACGGCGAGCAGAAAGAAGTAACGTCTCCGCTATCTCTTGTTATCACTGCATTTGCACGTGTTGAAGATGTTCGTAAGACAATTACGCCTCAGCTTCGCACTGACAAAGGTGATACTTCACTAGTTCTTATCGACCTAGGTAACGGCAAAAACCGTATGGGTGCTACAGCACTAGCGCAAGTTTACAAGCAGCTTGGTGACAAGCCAGCAGACGTAGACAATGCAGCACAACTAAAAGGTTTCTACGAAGGCGTTCAAGCACTTGTAGCGAACGACCAAGTTGTCGCTTACCACGATAAAGGCGATGGCGGTCTATTCGTAACGCTAGCTGAAATGGCGTTCGCAGGTCACTGTGGTGTTAACGCTGATATTGCAGCGCTTTTATCTGCATCAGAGAACAGCGAAGATACGCTAGCAGCACTATTCAACGAAGAGCTAGGTGCGGTAATCCAAGTTCGTAACGATGACCTAGACGCAGTACTTTCTACACTTGCTGCAAACGGCCTAGAAGCGTGTTCACACGTAATTGGTTCTGTTGAAGCATCAGACGAAGTAGTGATTAAGTCGGGCGCAGACGTTGTAATCCAACGTAACCGTACTGAACTACGTACTATCTGGGCTGAAACTACGCACAAGATGCAAGGTCTACGTGATAACCCAATCTGTGCAGACCAAGAGCACGAAGCTAAGAAAGACAACTCAGACCCAGGTCTGAACGTGAAACTAAGCTTTGACGTAAATGAAGACATTGCTGCTCCTTACATCAACACGGGCGCTAAGCCTAAAATGGCGATTCTACGTGAGCAGGGTGTTAACTCTCACGTTGAAATGGCAGCCGCATTTGACCGTGCAGGCTTCGAAGCAACTGATATTCACATGAGCGACATCCTAACGGGTCAAGCGGTACTGGAAGAGTACAACGGCCTTGTGGCTTGTGGTGGTTTCTCTTACGGTGACGTACTAGGCGCTGGTGAAGGTTGGGCTAAGTCGGTTCTGTTTAACGACTCTACGCGTGACCAGTTTGAAAACTTCTTCAAGCGTGAAGATACCTTCTCTCTAGGTGTGTGTAACGGTTGTCAGATGCTGTCTAACCTGCGCGAGCTAATCCCTGGTGCTGAGTACTGGCCACGTTTCGTTCGCAACGAATCTGAGCGTTTTGAAGCACGTTTCAGCCTAGTTGAAGTTCAGAAGTCTGATTCTGTATTCTTCAATGGCATGGAAGGCTCTCGTATGCCAATCGCTGTTTCTCACGGTGAAGGTCGCGTAGAAGTGCGTGACAACGACCACCTAAACGCGATTGAAAACTCAGGTACAGTTGCCCTACGTTACGTTGACAACAACGGTAACCAAACGCAGCAATACCCGAACAACCCGAACGGTTCGCCAAATGCTATCACTGGTTTAACAACGACGGATGGCCGTGTGACTATCATGATGCCTCACCCAGAGCGTGTATTCCGTACGGTTGCTAACTCTTGGTCTCCAGAAGGTTGGGGCGAGAATGGCGCTTGGATGCGTATGTTCCAAAACGCACGTAAGAATGTGGGTTAATCTGGTTCACAAAACCGAATAGTTTTAAAAACTAATAAAAGCGCAGACTGAAAGGTCTGCGCTTTTTTATTGGCAACTCTTTAGGAACCAGAGCGAAACAATTAACGTTTGCAGTTTGCTGTTCTAAAAAACTCCACTACGCTAAATGTTATGGAATCAATTTGTTAGGCCATGAATTTCTGTACGTGAACAGGAAGACTGCTGTTTGGCTATGCAAAAACCGAATCAATCATCGTGGCATAAGAGGGATCTATGAAAACAACAATCACAAAAGCAGTTGCAGTGGCAGCGATTGTCATGTCGTTAGCTGGGTGTGTCGGTAGTAATGCCGTTACTGGGAAATTAATGAAGTTCAACGTTGAGGTTGTAGATAACCGTTACGCTCGTGCTGGGGTCAACTTCTTGCTTGCTCCCGTTTACGCTTTAACATTCGCAGCCGATTACATCGTGTTTAACTCGATCGAATTCTGGGCGGGGAAAAACCCACTCACAGGCGCGCCTCATATCTTCGATAGTAAAGTCGATACCATGATTGATGTGAACGACAGCCTCGATGATTCACTGAAAGATGCACCACTTGGCTTTAATAATCGTCAGATCGAATGGGGTGAGATGAAACAAATCGATGAGAATACGATTCGTATGGACATCACCTACAATGATGGTCAGAAAGCCGTTTTGACGGGGGTTCGTGATGGCGACAAGGTCAGTTACTACATGGATGGTACGTTAGTATCAGAAACCTCTATTCAAGCGCTTGAGCAGTTAGCTGCCGAGAAAGTGTAACGCTTTCCGTTTTATATAGATAAAAGAAAAGCCGCTGGATTTACCTCCAGCGGCTTCGTGTTTTTTAGTATCTAGTAATTTAGCATCTAGTGCGTAGATTAGTTGTTGCTGTGTAGCTCGCTGTTCAGTTCAACAGCTGACTTGTTCGCTAGACATTCAATTTGGCCAGTAATCGAGTTACGACGGAACAGAAGATCAGAAACGCCAGCAAGGTCACGAGCTTTAATGATTTCTACTTCGTTGCCTTCTTTATCTAACATGCGAACCTTAGTACCCGCAGTCACGTAAAGACCTGACTCAACCGTACAACGGTCGCCCATTGGGAAACCAAGACCCGCATTTGCGCCTAGTAGGCAGTTTTCGCCGATAGAGATAACCATAGTACCGCCACCCGACAGAGTACCCATGATAGAAGCGCCGCCGCCGATATCAGAACCGTTACCTACAACCACACCTGCAGAGATACGACCTTCAACCATGCTTACGCCAGTTGTACCAGCATTGAAGTTGATGAAACCTTCGTGCATTACTGTTGTGCCTTCGCCTACGTGTGCGCCAAGACGAACACGAGAAGTGTCAGCAATACGAATGCCTGTTGGTACTACGTAGTCCACCATTTTAGGGAACTTGTCTACGCAATCTACAGACAGAGCACGACCCGCTAGGCGAGCTTCGATTTGACGCTCAGCCAGCTCAGGAAGATCGATAGGGCCTTCGTTAGTCCATGCGATGTTGTGCAGTAGACCGAAGATACCATCTAGTACCGTACCGTGTGGTTGAACTAGGCGGTTAGAGATCAGTTGCAGCTTAAGGAAGCCTTCAGCAACTGATGCTGGCTTCTCGTCAGTCGCAAGAACAACAAGAACAAGAGGTTGCTCAGATGCTGCTGCTTTTTCTGCGAAAGATGCGTTTGCTGCATCGTCGTTTGCTGCGAATGCTTTCGCGAGTTCTGCGCTTTGTGCTGCAGAGATTTCGATAGCTTGGTTGCCTTCAGTGTAACCTGCAACTTCACCAACAGCCGCAACAAGAGCGTCGCTTGGGTTTAGAAGTGGGTTAGGGAAGAACGCTTCAATGATTTTATTGTCGCGGTTTTTGGTTGCCGTACCGAAGGCTAGTGAAAAGTAAGCCATGTTGAATCTCCATGTGTTGAGTCTTGATTTTGCTATTTCATAACAGCGGCTCGAATAACAAGCGCTGCCGTTAGCAAAGTTAATTTAATTGCGTTCATCATAAAGAGAGCGCCCTCGTTATGAAAGGGCGCATCGGGATAAAGTCTGTAAAATGATATTGCTTGTCTTTCTGGAGATAGTTTTCTGCAATGAGAAAATGATGCAATTCAACAAAATTTGATATCAAAGTTAGATAACCAACGTTCTTTAAATGAACAACACTCTTTAGATAAATAGCGCTTTATAAGCCTGCTCAATCCCTTCAATCAACATCTGCATACCGATAACGGCGAGTATTAAACCCATCATTCGGGTTATCACGTTCAATGCACTTGGTCCGACAGCTTTAACAAATCGCTCGCCGAATACAAATAAGACATAGGTTAGGGTACATAGTAGGCCGAAAGCGACGATGGTTATGATGGTTTCATAGACCCCCTCGGTACTGGCAAAGTTCATCGCAGTGGCAATGGTGCCGGGGCCAGCGAGAATTGGCATTGCAAGTGGTGAGACGGCGATACTTAGAGCTGCGTCTTTCTGGGCGTCTGAGTTCACTTTCTCTTTTGCTTTGGCGTGTGTTGAATCGCCTTGCAGCATGTGGAAGCCAATCAAAAAGACCAAAATGCCGCCTGTGATGCGAAGTGCGTAAAGTGTGATACCAAATAGGTCAAAGATCAGTTTGCCAGAGAGTGCAAAAGTACTGACGATGATGAATGCGATAAACACTGAACGGAAAGCGATAGATTTAACGGTTTCCCTGTCATTGTCACCGGTTAATCCAAGAAAAATTGGCGTATTAGCGATTGGGTTCATGATGGCAAAAAAGCCCATGAACACAGTAATGGTATGAATGATGAGCTCTTTCATATTATTCCTTTGAAAAGATGCAGTTAAATACAAATAATTATTAGAAATAGATAGTAGAGTAAGTGTGAATAAAAAACAGCCAGCATAAGGCTGGCTGTTTGGTTTTAGTGATAGGTGTAGAGTTTTGGTCGTCTGTTATTGCTTGTTTCTCAGTTAACGGACTCTATTCTATGGATAGATCGTGGCGCTCAACGTTGTCGTTATGCGTTTTGAGATTCGCTTACTGCTACAGCCAATGCAACCGTCGCGCCGACCATTGGGTTGTTACCCATACCGATGAAGCCCATCATTGCCACGTGAGCCGGAACAGAAGAGCTACCTGCGAACTGAGCATCAGCGTGCATTCTACCCATAGTATCTGTCATGCCGTAAGACGCAGGGCCTGCTGCCACGTTATCTGGGTGCAATGTTCTACCTGTACCGCCGCCTGAAGCAACTGAGAAGTAAGGTAAACCTTGGCGAGTACGTTCTGCTTTGTAGATACCTGCAACAGGGTGTTGGAAGCGCGTTGGGTTAGTTGAGTTACCCGTAATACTCACATCCACTTCTTCTCTGTGCATGATTGCCACGCCTTCACGTACATCATCAGCGCCGTAACACAAAATCTCTCCGCGAGGGCCTTGTGAGAAGCGGCGGCGTTCTGTTTCAACAAGCTCACCTGTTTGGTAATCGTATTGAGTGCGAACATAGGTAAAACCATTGATGCGAGAAATTAAGTAAGCCGCATCTTTACCTAGACCATTGAGTATTACCTTCAATGGGTTGTGACGTGATTTGTTGACGTTGAGTGCGATTTTAATCGCACCTTCTGCAGCAGCAAAAGATTCATGGCCCGCAAGGAAAGCAAAGCAGTGACTTTCTTCATTTAGAAGACGTGCAGCCAATGCACCGTGGCCAATACCGACCTGGCGTTGCTCAGCAACACTGCCGGGTTTGGTGAATGCTTGAAGGCCTTCACCAATGATATTCGCAGCTTGTTCTGCGCTGGTGGCTTTGCGAAATAGCGCCAGTGCTGAGCCAAGGATATAGGCATCGGCAGCGCTTTCGAAAGCAATAGGTTGGGTATCCATCACTAGCGCTTTTGGGGCGACATTGTGTGATAGACAGTATTGGTTCGCTTGCTCTAAAGAGTCGAAGTTCATTTCTGCCAATACGCGAGTTACTGATTCATTAAATTGAGTGTTCATCATATCTTTCCTCTAAATTGGCAAAATTAGTGTTGGCGTGGGTTAATGGTGGTAACGGCTTCATCGAAGCGACCATAAGTCCCCGTCGCAAGGTCAGCAGCTTCATTAGCTGGCATGCCTTGGTTAATCGCCTTCATCATTTTGCCGAGGTTGAGATATTCGTAGCCAATCACTTCGCTGTGATCATCAAGTGCAAGCTTGGTCACGTAGCCTTCTGCAAGCTCTAGGTAACGAACGCCTTTAGCTGAGGTTGAATAGCTGGTGCCTACTTGGCTACGTTGTGTTTGACCTAAGTCTTCCAATGCTGCGCCAATTTCTAGGCCGCCTTCAGAGAATGCGGATTGAGTTCGACCGTAAACGAATTGCAGAAAGATTTCACGCATGGCTACGTTAATAGCGTCACACACCAAGTCAGTATTCAGAGCTTCAAGAATGGTTCTTCCTGTGAGGATTTCGGCTGCCATCGCGGCTGATTGAGTCATGCCTGAACAACCAATCGTTTCGATTAGCGCTTCTTCGATGATGCCGTTTTTTACGTTCAGCGTTAGTTTTGCTGCACCTTGTTGTGGTGCACAAGTGCCGACGCCATGGCTTAAACCAGAAATAGCGATGACATCTTTTGGGCTAACCATGGCGCCTTCAACTGGAATTGGAGCTGAAGTGTGAAGATCACCCCTTTGAATAGGGCACATTGATTGAATTTCTGAAGAGTAGTGCATAATGTTTTCTCACTGATAGAGCCATTTAAGACCTAGGGCGTTGAGAAAACAGGACGTGTTGGAAGAGGTGTGGCTAATTCACTACAGATCTTGAGTATCGATCATCCAAAGGTGTCATGAAGCTCGGTCTTAATAGACTAAGTCCATTCCAAAATGGAGGAGTAGCGATACATCCAACAGTATTACCTGTTTTCGATTCTGTAGGAGTCATTAGCACGGTTCAAAAGAACGGGCGGTTGAAGCAAAAGCTTAGGTGGAACCCCATCACCTGATGGCTATAGATTAGATCTTAATCACACTTTTGTGCAAGCGAATGTTTAGAGCGATTTCGACTATAAACAGAGTTCATTATATTTCGATAAGTATAAAAAAACGCCAATAACGAGCTCTGATTAGAGACATTATTGACGTTTTTTAGAAAACTTCAGCTAATTAAGCGGCATCTTCTTCTGCGTCTTCAACTGCTTCAAGCTTCTTTTCTTTTTTCGGAGCTGGTTTACGCTTAGCACCTAATGCGTAAAGAACTTCTTCTTTGTTCTTCGCTAGGTACATAGCAAGCTCTTCTTGCTTGCCTTCATCTTCAACTAAATCGCTTTTGCTTAATAGTTCAAAAAGCTCATCAGCCATATCCAGCATTTTGTCGTATGCGTCAGCTTCGGCTTTAGAGGTAAAAGTCATTTTCTCTTCTCCGTTGCGTTCGACCACGTACTTGACGATAACAGCCATGGTTAATCCTCTAAGTTTGATAAAATTTTACTGGCTTTTTATACAGTTTCTGATGTTAAAAGTCCAGTTGGAGCCCTAACAATGCGGCCTCAATCTTGATGTGTAGCCCAGTCTTCACAATAACTCATGAAAGATTTCAGCAGCGGGCTCTGGTATTTGTCTTTGTGTACCAGCATCCAGAAACGTCGTTTCATGTCGAGTGGGACATCGAGTGCTTTCACTCGGCCTGAGTCAATTGCTCGTTGCGCCGCCAGTCGTGATAAACACGCGAATCCAAGATTGGCAGAAACTGAATTGATGATCGCCTCGGTGGTGTTGAGTTCAAAGGATTCATACCAGTGTTCGATACGCGGTGCGACGGCACGAAGGAAAAACTCGCGAGTGCCTGAACCAGACTCACGTAAAATCCAATGACTATCTTCTAAATCGCTTAAAATCACTTTTTCTTTTGAATTGAGAGGGTGTTGATTACTAACAATAATACACATTTCATCGCTACTGAACTGGCTAGAGATCAACTCCGGATGGAGTGTTTTTCCTTCAATTAACGCGATATCCAGTTCATAATCCACCAACTTTTGGCAGATCAGCGCACTGTTTGAAATGAATAAGCTCTGATCTTGATGCTGAGTTAGCTCGCGAAAGCCAGACAGAATAAACGGTGCGACCTGATTACCAATTGTGTCACTCGCACCGACCTTTAGATTGCCACTTAAAGGCTGGTCGTCACGGAACAAAACATCAATACCAGCAGCACGATGTAATATCTCATCCGCCAAAGGAAGAAGCTTTTGTCCTTCTTGATTGAGAATTAATCGGTTATTAACCCGGTCAAATAGAGAGTGACCGAGTTGTTTCTCCATTTCGCCTAGCGCCATGCTGACAGCGGCCTTAGACAGAAACAGAGCCTCAGAGGCTGCGGTCAATGTCGAATGCTGGGTAATAGTGACAAACACTTTGAGTTGTTTGATTGAAATATTAGCCATCAGGTTCCTAGTTTTACGCTGCTGGTGGAAAGGTATCGTTCAGTATTAATGAACATTTGTTATATATAATTGGATATTGTTTAACGAAGCGCAAGCGTATTATGGCTTCAACAAGCTGATGAGTTCACAAGTTTAGTGAATTAAGTTTAAGAGAGGCTGACATGATTCAACGTATTAAATATAGATTAACAGGAGCTCCAACTCCCATGGCAGGGTTAGCACTCGCAATTGCAAGTTTAGGCTGGTGTTGGGATGGTGTTTTAGTCGCACAAGGTATTTTGCACACACCGGGTTTGGTGCAGTGGGTCAGTGCTGGTATTGCGGCGGTATTGCTTCTTGTTTTAGCTGTGAAATTTTTGATTCACGGCCACTTATTACGTGCAGATCTTGCTCACCCTGTTGTCGGCAGTGTTGTACCCACATTCGCAATGGGTTGTATGGTGGTGTCTGCTTCGTTGGCTCCAATCTCTCAATTCTTACAAGAAGCTGTGTGGCTCGCTTCGGTAGCGTTACATGTCGTGTTCTTGGTGAGCTTCTTATACCACAGAGCTAAAAACTTTGAGATTCACCACATGGTGCCAAGCTGGTTTGTGCCACCAATCGGTATTATCGTGGCAGACGTTTCTTTTTCAGGTAACCCGATCTTAGAGCCCGTTGCTCACGCGACTTTAGTCTTTGGCTTATTGGTTTATGCGGTAATGCTACCAATAATGGTTTACCGCTTGATCTTCTCTCACGAAGTGCCTGACGCAGCAAAACCAACGATTGCGATTATGGCGGCACCAGCAAGTCTATCTTTAGCTGGCTACCTAACGGTGACGGCAAATCCTTCGCCAGTGATCATTGGGTTACTCTTTGGCATTGCAGTGTTGATGACGTTTATTATCTACATCGCGTTTTTCAAACTACTTCGTCTGCCATTCAGCCCTGGCTATGCGGCGTTTACATTCCCAATCGTGATTGGTGCAACGGCGCTATTCAAATTGGCGGCTTGGATGCAAACTGTTGGTGTGGAAACTCACTATGTGGATCAAGTCTTCAACCTAGCGTATCTAGAATTGATTGTGGCAACGTTTGTAGTGGGTTATGTGGCGGTTCGTTATTACATGAATTACAAACCTCACCGTGTTCTAAGTGCGGTAGGCAGTAGATTGTAAGAAGCAATAGTTCAAAAGATAAACGGACCTTAAGTTTTCAGTATTTCATAAGCTTATATTCCTAATCCAAACACGGCACTTATGCTAATCTGGCTTTATATTGTGGCAAGATTAGCGTGAGTGCACTTTGTTTACTGTTTACCATTCCAATAAAGTCGATACTTTAAAAATCCTTCTCGTTCACTTAATTAAAAGTGACCCTTTGGCCAATCCTTTCGAAAAAGAGCAGATCTTGGTTCAGAGCCCAGGCATGTCTCAATGGCTTAAGATGGAACTCGCCAAAGAGTTTGGCGTAGCAGCAAATATCGATTTCCCACTTCCAGCAACCTTCATTTGGGATATGTTTACCCAAGTGCTTCCTGATGTACCTAAACGCAGTGCTTTTAACAAGGAAGCGATGACATGGAAGCTGATGAGTTTGCTACCCGCTAAGCTTGACCACCCTGATTTTTTACCTCTACAACGCTACCTTGAAAACGACGAAGATGATTCGAAGCTGTACCAATTGGCAGAGAAAATTGCCGATATCTTCGATGGCTACTTGGTGTATCGACCTGAATGGATGGCGATGTGGGAAGCGGGAGAGCCCGTTGCTGAATTGGTCGATGATGAAGGGCAGCAAGCTCACCCTTGGCAACCGATTTTGTGGCAAGCACTCTATGAGCAAACCCTGTCTCAAGGCCAATCAAAATACCACCGTGGGAACTTGTACCACGACTTCATTGAAGCGCTAGCTAATCAACAAGGTAAATTGCAACATCTGCCTAAACGCTTATTTGTGTTTGGTATCTCTTCGTTGCCTCCTCGTTACATGGATGCGTTGAAAGCACTCGGTGAGCAGATTGATGTGCACTTGATGTTTACCAACCCTTGCCAACATTACTGGGGCGATATTCGCGACCGTAAATATTTGGCAAGAGTTGAAGCCCAGCGTCGTAAGCAGTTTGTGTTGGTTGATGGTTTACCTAAATTGGAGGGTGAAACTTCACCATTGAAAGATGGCATTGAAGCTAATATTGAAGACGAACTGCATACCAGCCAAGCCGTGGGTAATAGTTTACTTGCGTCTATGGGGAAACTGGGCAGAGATAACCTGTTTTTACTATCTCAATCAGACTGCGAAGAGCATGAGTTCTTTATTGATGTTGAGAGAGATAACCTATTGCATCAACTGCAAGCCGATATTCTCCAGTTAGAAGAACATCAAGACGACCACATATTAGATTCCAGTAACCATAAACAGGTTGTTGAACTTGGCGATCGCTCTCTAACCGTACATGCGTGTCATAGCCCAATGCGTGAGGTTGAAGTCCTTCATGATCAGTTGTTGGCGATGTTTGATACCAACCCGACTCTGAAACCACGCGATATCATCGTGATGGTGTCTGACATTAATGCTTATAGCCCAGCGATTCAGGCGGTATTTGGTAATGCACCGGGTGAGCGTTATATCCCTTACTCGATCTCTGATAGAACCGCAGACCAAGAAAGCCCAATTCTGACCGCCTTCATGCAGTTAGTCGCGCTACCAAACACGCGCTGTCTAGCTTCTGAGTTGCTAGAGCTGTTAGAAATTCCTGCGATGATGGCACGCTTTGGTATTGACGAGTTTCAATTCGAGCAAGCCAAGCAATGGGTTGAAGAAGCGGGTATCCGTTGGGGTGTCGATGCTTCAACGGCGACAGAATTTGATTTACCTGCGACCGAGCAAAATACTTGGCTATTCGGCATTCAGCGCATGCTATTGGGTTATGCGATGTCAGACTCTGCAGGTTTGTTTGAAACTGAACACTCTCCGATTGCCGCTTATAACGAAGTTCAAGGCATTAACGCCGAACTTGCAGGTAAGTTAGCTCACTTTATCGATCGTATTGCCCATTACCGTCAACGCTTAACTGAAACTCAATCTATCGATATGTGGCGTGAAATCTTGCTGCAAATGATTGATGATTTCTTTGCGGTTGAACTGGAAGGCGAGGTGGTGCTTAAGTCGATACGTGATGCGCTTTCGCAACTGAATGAACAGCTTGATGATGCCTTGTATGAACAAGAGTTGTCGCCAAGCATTATCTATCAGTACCTCAATAATAAGTTATCGGGTGCACGTATTAGTCAGCGTTTTTTAGCAGGCCAAGTTAACTTTTGTACCTTGATGCCGATGCGTTCTATTCCTTTCAAAACCGTTTGTCTATTGGGAATGAACGATGGTGTTTACCCTCGCTCAATGCCACCAGAAGGTTTTGATCTAATGAACGGACGCACACGACCAGGGGATCGTTCTCGCCGTGATGATGACCGCTATCTATTCTTAGAGGCGATGATGTCAGCACAAGAGTGTTTGTACATCAGCTATGTCGGCCGTTCGATTAAGGATAATACTGAGCGAGTGCCATCGGTATTGGTTTCAGAGTTGATTGAATACTGCCAACAGAACTACTGTTTGAGTGACGATCAAGCCTTACCAAGTGATGATTCAGGCATCAAGCTGACTCAAGCGATCAGCTTTGAACACACCATGACACCGTTCAGCCCTGCTGCGTTTACTCAAGGTGATGCGAGCCATGTGCTGAGTTACGCCAAAGAGTGGCTTCCAGCGGCTAACCGTACCGGTGAACGCAGTGGTGAATTCAATCGTGCATTGGATGACTATTTGTTGGGTGCGACGTACCCGTTAGAACTCGATTTGGTTGAGTTACAGCGTTTTTGGCGTTTGCCAGTGCAGTACTTCTTTAATCGCCGCCTAAAAGTGGTATTTGAGCCGCCACTTCCTGTGATGGAAGACGATGAGCCATTTGTACTTAATGGTTTAGAGAGTTTCCAACTTAAGGATGCTTTGCTGCAAGTGCTGCTAGACCACCCTGAAGGCGCAGACGAAGCAGTGCGACTGTTTGTCTCTGAGCAAAAAGCACAGGGCCGATTACCGGTTGGCGCCTTTGGTGATATCGAGTTTGAAACCAACCGTGTTCAAGCGGAAGACTTAGCTAAAGAGATTCGATTTGTGAGCGGATCACCGCAACAAGATCTCGAAGTGAATATCGAATTTGATGTGTTAGGCGAAGGCAAACCTGTTCGCTTGATGGGTTGGTTAACTCAAAACTACCAATCAGGTCTAGTGCGTTTCCGTAGCGGCAAAATACGCTCTCAAGATTACTTAGCAGCATGGATCGATCATTTATGTTGCGCAGTGATGGGACACGGGAAAACGACCCATATTATTGGCTATGACAGAAAAGAGGGCGTTGTTCACCAGACGCTACAGCCTATCGGCGATGCGCAGCAGGTGAAGAGCTTGTTGGCTGAATTAGTGCGACTGTTTTATCAAGGCATGACTGCACCATTGCCTTATTTCCCGAAAACCGCATTGGCTGGTGTTGAAGCGGGCTTTAGCCGTGGTAAGTGGGTCGATGACGAAGAAAAGTCGCTCAAGAAAATGGCCGATACCTTTAATGACAGCTTCGCCTTTACGGGTGAGGGGAGAGATACTTACATCTCACGTATTTGGCCTAAGTGGGACGATGAGCTGGCTGTTGAGTCGCGTATGTATTCAACGCTTGTGTTACAGGCGGCAAGGTTGGCTGCTGCCGATCTGGAAGATCAGGAGTAAGTGGTTGTGATCGACAAGATCAATAGCGAGTGCGCTGAATTAATGAAAAACGAAAGAGAGTCGCTGGTCAGCATTTGGGATACCTGCTTTCAAGGTGAAGAGAAGCAAAGTACAGGAAATAAAGTGGCCGCCAGTAAATCATTATTAGTGTAGGGCGTTCGCTGTACGGCCACAGGTCAGAGGGACCATTATTCTGTGGTTCAAAGTAACGCATGAGTATAAAACTCGTACGCGCACCTGAACTCGTGGGCGCATAGTAGCGAGGCGATCTGAATTGATCCGTGAGAGAGATCGCACTAACTATTAACAAATCAGCGTAGGACGTAAATTGAATGACGTTTTCCACGCTAGGTCACATTTGTAACAACACATTTATCAGAAGGCAGTAAGGCATGACGACCACAAGCAGTGTTCAGGTAATCACTCCACAGACACTCGATACCATGACGTTTCCACTTCATGGCGCGCGTTTAATTGAAGCATCAGCGGGTACGGGTAAAACATTTACCATCGCTGGCTTGTACTTGCGCCTACTGCTCGGGCACGGCACGGCCGCTCCACAAGGCGACCTGACTGAAGCCACTCGACACCATGAGCCGTTAACCGTAGACCAAATCTTGGTGGTGACCTTTACTGAAGCGGCAACGGCAGAGCTGCGAGATCGTATCCGTGCTCGAATCCATGATGCACGTATCGCGTTTGCACGTGGGCAAAGTGACGATCCAGTGATTGCTCCTTTGTTACAAGCCATTGATGATCATGCTGGTGCTGCGAAAACTTTGCTTAACGCTGAAAGACAAATGGATGAGGCGGCGGTATACACCATTCACGGTTTCTGTCAGCGTATGTTGACTCAAAATGCCTTCGAGTCAGGAAGCCGTTTTGATAATGAATTTGTGACCGATGAAAGCCACCTAAAAGCACAAGTGGTCGCCGACTATTGGCGTAAGCAGTTTTACCCGCTGCCAATTCAACTGGCGGGTGAAGTGCGAAATATTTGGGGCTCTCCCGCTTCGTTATTGGCTGACGTAAATCGCTACCTGACGGGTTCTCCACTAAAGCTAACTGTGGAAGCAATGTCGGGTGACTTGCAAACTCTGCACAATCAAAACCTAGATAAAGTGAAGCAACTTAAGGCGTTGTGGTGTGAATCTGAAGCGGACTTTTTGGCTTTGATTTCAGGTTCAGATGTGAACAAGCGCAGCTACACCAAGAAGTCTTTGCCGACTTGGTTAGAAGCGGTAACAGCATGGGCGCAGAGCGACACCCATGATTACCAGTTCCCAGATAAATTAGAGAAGTTCTCTCAAGCTACTCTGATTGAAAAAACACCGAAAGGCACTGCTCCACAGCACGCTGTGTTTGAGGCTATTGAGAATTTCTTAAACTCTCCTGCAAATCTAAAAGCTCCATTGCTGGCGCATGCGATTACTCATTGTCGAACCATGTTAGCTAAGGCTAAACAGCAGAAGCAGTGGTTATCGTTTGATGATTTGCTGACCCAGTTATCCGCGTCGATTGATGTGGATGAGCAATCACTGCTGGTGGAGAGAATCCGCACCTTATACCCAGTGGCGATGATTGATGAATTCCAAGATACCGATCCGCTGCAATACAGTATTTTTAGCCGAATCTATCTCGATAATCCGCAGTGCGGCTTGTTTATGATCGGTGACCCAAAGCAGGCTATTTATGGCTTCCGTGGCGCAGATATCTTTACCTATATCAAGGCGAGAAACCAAGTTAGTGCTCACTATACGTTAGGCACTAACTGGCGTTCGAGTGCTGATATGGTCAGCGCGGTAAACCAAGTGTTTATGAATTCGGATAGCCCGTTTATCTACGACCAAGACATTCCATTTTTGCCCGTCGCAGCCAGTCCATCGGCTGACAAACGCCAATGGGTGATGAACGGAGAAACCCAGCATGCACTGACCTTTTGGCTACAAGAAGCGGAAGATAAGCCCTTACCGAAAGGCGAATATCACAAAGCCATGGCCGAGGCGACAGCGAGTCAAATTCAAACCATTCTGACCGCTTCTCAAAACCAACAAGCCTATTTTGATAACGGCAAAAAACAACATGCCGTGAATGCGGGTGATATTGCTGTCTTGGTTCGAACCGGTAGTGAAGGTCGCCTGATTAAGAACGCGTTGTCGGAACAAGGCATTGCGAGTGTGTATTTGTCTAACCGAGATAGCGTGTTCACCAGCTTGGTTGCACAAGATATTCAACGTTTGTTGCAGGCGGTGCTGACACCTGAAAATGACCGAGCATTACGTGCCAGTTTAGCGTCGGAATTGTTTGCTCTGGATGCCGCATCATTGGATGAACTCAACAACGATGAAGTGGTGTGGGAAAACGTCGTTAACGAGTTTAGAGAATATCGTAAGTTGTGGCTGCAACGTGGCGTATTACCAATGCTTCGCAGCGTGATCAGTAAACGACATCTCGCGGAACGCTTACTGGAAGAAGAAAATGGTGAGCGCTCACTCACTGATTTGATGCACATTGGCGAACTGTTGCAACAAGCTAGGCAGGAGCTCGACAGCGACTATGGTTTGTTACGTTGGCTAGCAGAAGCGATATCAGATGCGCAAAATGGTTTAGGTGGCAGTGAAGATGACATTCAACGCCTTGAATCAGAGAGAAACTTAGTTCAAATCGTCACTATTCATAAATCGAAAGGTTTGGAATATGACCTAGTATTCCTGCCGTTCGTGGCGAGTTATCGTGAAGCGAGTGAAGGTAAGTTCTACGATCACGACTCAGATACTACAGTGCTTGATATTACGGGCAGTGATAGTGCCTTAGCGCAAGCCGATAAAGAGCGATTGGCGGAAGACTTACGTTTGATTTATGTGGCGCTTACTCGTGCGGTTTATGGATGTTTCATTGGCATGGCACCGCTACGTAAAGGGCGTTCAACCAAAGAGCCGACCGGCGTTCATTTGAGTGCCATGGGCTACTTGGTTCAAAACGGACAAGAGCAAGGTATTGCTGAGTTGAATCAAGCTTTGTCAGCGATTGAGGGTAAGAATTCAAGCGTATTACTGTCTGAAACTCCGACTGCTCACGAGCACGTTTTTGTACAGACAGAGCAAGTGAGTGAAGACTTACATGCAAGTGAACTTAAAGCTTCAATTGACCGAGCTTGGCGAATCACCAGTTACTCGGGGCTTGTAAAACAAGGCAGTCACGGCTCAAGTCATGACGCGACTATTGAGGTGTCTGGTTTCGATATTGACTCGGCTGATGAACAAGACGAGTCGGAATTGATTGAACCTGAACGTTCTATATTCACCTTCCCTCGTGGCGCTCGTCCAGGTACCTTCTTACATACCTTGTTTGAGGATGTTGAATTTACCGAGCCAGCAACCAGCGAACATAACACGCAAGTAATCACTCACCTATTAGAGTCAGAGCAATACGAACTAGAGTGGTTACCTGTGCTTCAACAACTGGTCGATACGGTGCTGAACACCGCGCTGGATGGTAAGAACTTAAAGCTAAGCGAGAAAGACTCAACGCAACGCTTAGTTGAGATGGAATTCTTACTACCGATCGAAGTGCTTGCCGCATCGGAATTGAATCAAACCATTCAATATCATGACCCGTTGTCGGCTAAAGCGGGCGACCTAGGTTTCCAAACCGTGCAAGGCATGTTGAAAGGCTTCATCGATTTGGTGTTCGAGCACCAAGGTAAATACTATGTGCTCGACTGGAAATCGAACCATTTAGGTGATGACGTTGCCGTCTACCATGGAGAAGCATTAAAATCGGCGATGGCAGACCACCGCTACGATCTGCAATATCAAATCTATGCGTTGGCATTACATCGCTTCTTACGCAGCCGTGTTGCGGATTACAGTTATGAACAACATTTCGGTGGCGTTTATTACTTGTTTTTAAGAGGAATGGACGGCCAATCTCAACAAGGTATTTTCTCGGCGAAACCTATATTGGCTTTGCTCGATGAAATGGATCAATTGATTGACGGTAAAGTGATAGACAGACGTTCAGCGCAATTGAATGACGATGAAACTGGACAGATGGGGCTTCTATAATGACAACGACGACCACTAATACCAGCATAGAAACAGCGAATTCTGTAAAGCCAGTTTCACTTATCCCTGAGCAGCTCATGGATGTACTCAAGTTCCTTGCGGATAAGGGCTCGATTCGTCAGTTGGATTATCAATTTGCCCGTTTTATTGCGCAGCAAGCGACGAGTCACTCTCAAGAGATCGGTTTTCTCGCTGGGTTGGTGAGCCATGAGTTGGGCAAGGGGCATATTTGTACTCAGCTTATACAGCAGCATACGGCAGGCCATGAGCAAACGGCGGATCTTGCTCAGTTACTTGGTTTGTATGGTGAGACGGCACTGCAACTGAACCAAAAATTGCTAGGTATTGATTGGGCTACTGTTCTGCAATCATCTAACTTAGTGGGTACGACCAATGATTGTGTTAAGCCGCTGATGTTTGATGGACAGCGTGTCTACTTACAGCGTTATTGGAACTACGAAGTTGTGTTGGCTGAGACCTTAAACCGTTTAAGTAAGCCAGTAGAGTTCAACTCTGAGCAGAAAAAAGCGCTAACCGAAACGTTGAATCAGTTATTCGCACGCAGTTACCATTTTCTGTTTAATGCCTTAGCCAAGGCTGAAGCAAACCAACAAACGTCTCAGGTATTACGCCAACAACTGGTGTGTGACCATCTAGATATTGTCGACGAACATGTTTTGGATTGGGGTGCGATAGACCAAGTGATTGTTCAAGCCAAGCAAGTGACAGATTTAGATGCGCTGGATAGCCTCGTGCCGTTATCTGTCTGTTTGAATTGGCAAAAGGTCGCGGCAGCGGTGGCGTTAAGTCGACGTTTTGCTGTTATTTCTGGCGGACCGGGCACCGGTAAAACGACCACGGTAACTAAGTTACTTTCGGCTATGGTCGAGCAATCGCTAAGCCAAGGTAAAACACCGACGATCAAGCTAGTGGCACCGACAGGTAAAGCGGCAGCACGTTTAACTGAGTCGATTGGTAAAGCGATTGAGCAGCTGCCATTAGCACCTGAGGTAAAGGCCAACATACCGACTGAATCCAGTACTTTACATAGGTTACTCGGCGCGATTCCTAATCGAGCGGAATTTAGACATAACCGACGTAATCCACTTCACCTTGATATCTTGGTAGTGGATGAAGCATCGATGGTCGACTTATCCATGATGTATAAGCTGGTGGATGCACTCCCTGAACACGCAAGGTTGATTCTGCTTGGTGATAAAGACCAGCTCGCTTCAGTAGAGGCAGGTGCTGTGTTGGGTGATATCTGCTCGTTTAACTCTACAGGCTACAGCACAGCGCAAGGTAACTTGATTGCTGAAATGACAGGCTTTGATGCGATAGCTAAACCAAGACAAGTCAAAACAGGATCGATTAACCCTCCTGCGATTGCAGATAGCTTGTGTATGCTGCAGAAGAGTTACCGTTTTGATGCACGTTCAGGTATCGGGCAGTTGGCAAAGGCGATCAATAACGGCTCTGCAAATCAAGTAGATCAAGTGTTCGGCAAAGGGTTTGAGGATATCGAAAATCATCCCCTGTCGAGTGACAGCTATAATTTGATGCTACGTACTTTAGTCAATGAATATGGTGCGTATCTGAACCGAATGAATGTGCCATTGGAAGAGCTAGAAACTCAAGAAGCGAGAGCGAAATCGGTTCTCGATTTGTTTAGCCAGTGTCGATTACTGTGTTCTATTCGTGAAGGGGATTTTGGTGTTAAAGGCCTCAACCACAGAATCGAAAGGGCGCTTGCCGCAAGACGTTTGGTGAGCCCTCATAATGATGAACTGTGGTATCACGGGCGACCAGTCATGGTGACGCGTAATGATCATGGTTTAGGTTTGTACAATGGTGATATTGGTATCTGTATGCTCGAAGCCGATTCAACGACTTTAGAGTCAAATAGTGCGAATTCCACACCTAGACTGAAGGTGTATTTTGAGTTGCCCGATGGCAGTGTGAAAGCCGTGCTTCCAAGCAGAGTCCCCGATCATGAGACCGCTTATGCGATGACGATACACAAATCTCAAGGCAGTGAGTTTGATCTGACCTTAATGATCTTACCGCCAGACTTCAGCCCTATTTTAACGCGAGAGCTTATCTATACCGGTATTACACGTGCTAAGAAACGACTGATGATGCTCAGCGACACAAATGTGTTGAAGCGTGGGATTAAGGTGAAAACAGAGCGAGTGAGTGGTTTAGGAAGTCGATTAACTAACTGACGGTCAGTGGTTTTAGTGGAGGTGTTGCTGGAAGTAAAACTACGAAATAGCAGGGTAAATCGTATACACAAAGCAACCATCCGTGGTTGCTCTGAACGCTATCAGGAATCAGTACCCAAAAACGCTCGAGTAAACGATATATGGTTTATCTTGTATTTTGGTTGGCAATTCAAAATAAACTCTTTTAGATTTTCGCTCACAGGGAACACGCAGTGTACGTCTAACCCTTCTAAGAATTGGTTATCAGCCATATCCCAAAAACTTTGCAGCGAGTTACAAACAATGGTTCTCATATCAATGTTGCTCTTTTGCTGTTTATATTAACGAGCAGACTGACTACTAGCATGCTGATCGTTAACGGGTATAGCAATCCGTGCAGTGACCACCTAAATGTCATAGGTTAAACATTCGGCGGCATTCCAATAAAAACGCTTGTCGATATTCATAAAGCGTGCAAATTCTATACAATTATAGCTGTGAATGAAAGTGCATATTTAATAAATATCACATGAGAAACGATTACATTTGCAATGAATTCCTCATAAAAGTGAGATTTTACTCCAAATTTAATTTACACATTTAACGCTAAGATCTTGGAATTCCTTTGATAGTTGTACAGACCTTGCTTTTCCATTGGTAATTCATCAACAGTAATCTCATAAAAACCCTGTTCACGGAACCAATGAAGGCTGTGTGTGGTAAGAACAAAGATTTGGTCGATATCACGAGATTTGGACTGATGACGCATGTAATCAAGCAGTAACTGCCCACGGTTTCCATCTCGGTAGTCAGGGTGAATTGCCACGCAGGCCATCTCTGCCATGTGATCTTCTGGATAAGCGTACAGCGCAGCGCAACCAATGATCAGACCGTCTTTTTCGATGATAGTAAAACGATGGACTTCTTGTTCTAACTGCTCTCTTGAGCGACGAACAAGAATGCCTTGTTCTTCAAGAGGGCGAATGAGGTCAAAGATACCACCGATGTCATCAATCTGAGCTTGTCTGACTTGTTCGGCACTCGCCATGACCACTTGGGTTCCAATACCATCAAAAGAGAATAGCTCTTGGATCAATGCGCCATCGGCTTTGTAGCTGATCAAGTGACAACGAGGCACGCCTGCTCGGCAAGCGGAGATCGCTCCTTTCAAGAAGCGCAGTGTTCCGGTGCTCATGTCTTCGGCGGGGTTCTGGGATTCCGTTAAGCGTTCAAGAATTTGCTTGGCATCTTTAGGGAAGAGTTCGGCGAGTACATTACCGCTTTCGTCAGTCACCCCTTGCTCAGAACAAAAGCCAATCAGTTTGTCGGCTTTCAAACGAATGGCCACTTGAGTTGCGACCTCTTCCGAAAGCAGGTTAAAGCTTTCGCCAGTGACTGAACTGGCAATAGGCCCAAGAAGGACGATGGAACCTTGGTCAAGGGTGCGATTGATCCCTTCGATGTCTATTCGACGAATGCGTCCGCTGTGGCAGTAATCTGTACCATCATCGACGCCTAAGGGTTGAGCGGTAATAAAGTTACCACTCATAACATTCAGTTGAGTTCCTGCCATTGGGGTGTTGTTCAAACTCATTGAAAGGCGAGCGGTGATCGCAAGTTGCAGTTGTCCAGCCGCCTGCATTGCAACACCTAAAGAATATTCATCTGTGACTCTAATATTTTTATGGTAAGGCGTATGGCAGTCTTGCTTCTCTAACAGTTGGTTGATCTGTGGTCTTGCCCCATGAACGAGAACAATCTTAACCCCAAGGCTATGAAGCAGGGCTATATCACTAATAATGTTGCCAAAGTTTCTATCGGCAACGGCTTCACCTCCCAACATAATCACCATGGTTTTACCACGGTGAGCATTTACATAAGGGGTCGATTGCCTAAAGCCTTTGACTAGCGCCGTACTTCTTAATTTCACAGAATAAGTCTTCCTTGTTTATTTATTCGATAATTTAGCATTTAAATTCAAACCTGAACAACAACTTTTTGGAATGAAGCGCAAACTATTCTCATCTAGGCTTCGTTTTATAAACTGTCTCAGTGTACAATGCGTACAGCATCCTTATGAGTCGTAAACGAATGCAAAAAAATCCAGTAAGAAAGAGTAAGATTGATGAGATCGCAAAAGGTCTCTACAGTGGAGCAGAGCAGCGCAACAAACCTAAATTGAGACGTAAGCTCATTGAACGCAGTTTAATGGTTTTAGCTTTGGTGGGTTCGTTTGCCGTCGCTTCCTTGTTCGCCGATGTGTTTTATAGAGTGCAAGATGCGATAACACCTAATAGTCAAATATATGGAACTTGGGTCGAGCAAGATGTCGCTCGTTATGCTGCGGACGAGTTTGTGCTGAGTGAAAATGGTGTGTCAGTGCGAGGCTCTGTTGTGTCGACTCATTTTGATTTTGATGGCAAGTACTTCGAATATAAGGCAGGTAATAAAACGTATCACTTTCGCCTAACGAATTCTGATAAAACAGAAATGATGCTTGTATCGGATAATCACTATAATCCAGTCTTTCGCCTCAAAGGTTATATCGATAACTCAGTTCGATAGGTTATCTTACTGTAAACATTTACAATCTAAGATTGTGTTATCTGATCGTTTTTGTCATCCTCGATGCATAGAATATTTAGGATGACTCTTGTGATTAAAAAATGGCTTCCCCTTGTTGCTGCCTCTTTCTTATTTGGCTGTGCTCAACCCACTGATCTTGCCCAACAACACCTTGATGGTGAATTTCCCCGAACCTTAAATAAGGTCGATTTGGTTGAATCTAATAAACCAAGAGACTTCACCGCATTTGCAGAGCAAGCTGAGATGGTGGTTTCTAAATCCCCTTCGATGGCTAAAATCTATGAGCCGCTTTATCAGCAACTCAATGAATGGGCGGTGCTGAGTGGAGAGCCGAGCGAGCTAGCGAATTTTGGTGTTCAAACTGCTCAATTAGGTGGTGGTGATAAACAAGGTAATGTTTTATTCACGGGTTACTTTTCTCCTGTAATGGAACTGCGACATGAAGCAAACGAAGAATACCGATTCCCTGTTTATGGGCTTCCAGAGTGTGATAAAGAGTGTCCAACACGCGAAGAGATCTACAACGGTGCATTAGAAGGCCAAGGTCTTGAGTTAGGTTATTCAGCAAACCGTATCGACCCATTTATGATGGAAGTACAGGGCAGCGGCTTTGTGCATTTCGGAGATGATGACACGCTGCAGTATTTTGCATACGCGGGTAAGAACAATAAAGCTTACGTGAGTATTGGCCGTGTTTTGATCGAAAGAGGTTTAGTGCCACGCGAAAAAATGTCATTGAAAGCTATCAAAGAGTGGGTCTTGGCAAACGATCCTGAAGTGGTAAAAGAACTGCTTGAGCAAAACCCATCTTTCGTCTTCTTTAGCGCGAGAGATGATCTATCCGTAATGGGAAGTGCTGGCATTCCTTTATTACCGATGGCGGCGGTAGCGGGCGATCGCTCTATCTTACCAATGGGAACACCTATCCTGGCTGAGGTTCCGTTACTGAATGCTGATGGTACTTGGAGCGGCGCGCACCAACTAAGACTACTATTGGTTTTAGATACCGGTGGTGCGGTTAAGCAAAACCATTTGGACCTCTACCATGGTATGGGCCCACGAGCAGGAACTGAAGCGGGTCATTACAAGCATTTTGGTCGGGTGTGGAAGCTAGGTCTAGATGGCAGCGCAACCGAAGCGCCTTGGGCTTTGCCTCCTGAAAAGGTCGAGTAAACAACAATAAAATGGGGCATTGAAAGCGAATCGCTAATCCCCTAGACTTTTAATTCAAGAGTGCGTATAAAACGCACTCTTTTCTTTTTCTCAGAAATAAATTGGCGGCAACAATGCGTGAATTGACCACTCCAGCTTCAGAAAACTATGACCAACGATTTGGTGGCACTCGTCGCCTGTATGGCAATAGTGAAGTCGACATACTTAGAGCAGCACACGTGTGTGTGATCGGTATTGGCGGTGTCGGTTCATGGGCGGTTGAAGCGCTTGCTCGTACTGGTTTAGGTGAGCTGACATTGATCGATATGGATGATGTGTGCGTGACGAACATCAACCGTCAGATCCACGCTATGTCGGGTACGGTTGGCAAGAGCAAAATCGAAGTGATGGCAGAGCGCGTTAAGCTGATTAACCCTGAGTGTAAAGTGAACCTGATTGATGACTTTATCGGGCCAGATAATCAGGCTGAATACCTATCGAAAGAGTTCGACTTTGTGCTCGATGCGATTGATAGCATGAAAGCTAAGGCTTCGCTGTTGGCGTATTGCCGTAGCAACAAAATTAAAGTGATCACCACCGGTGGCGCGGGTGGACAAATCGATCCGACTCAAATCAAAGTGGCTGATCTGACTAAAACGATTCAAGATCCGTTAGCGAAGAAATTGAAAGACACATTGCGTCGTCATCATAATTTCCCTAAGAATCCAGCGCGTAAGTTTGGTATCGATTGTGTGTTCTCGACTGAGCAACTTAAATACCCTCAAGCCGACGGCAGTGTATGTGCTGCGAAAGCAACCGCAGAAGGTCCAAAACGCATGGATTGTGCGACGGGTTTTGGTGCAGCAACGGTTGTCACGGCTACCTTTGGTTTTGTGGCGGTTTCACGTATCGTAGAAAAGATCGTTCAAAAGCACGCTAAGTAACGTCTTCTTCTCAATTAACAATCGACTGGATATTAAAATGACCACATTCCCAAGCTTTCCATTCGGCAAAGAAATTACCAGTGATGATATTGTCGCAAAAATGCAGACTTTCAGCGGCTGGGAAGATCGTTATCGCCAGGTGATTCAGTGGGGTAAGAAACTGCCTAGCATGCCTGATGAACTGAAAAGTGAACAGGTTGTCGTATCTGGTTGTGAAAGCCAAGTGTGGTTGGTTTCTCAAAATATCGACGGTGTTTGGCGCTTTTGTGCTGATTCTGATGCGCGTATCGTTCGCGGTCTGATTGCATTAGTGATGGCTGCGTATGATGGAAAAACATCAGAGCAGATTCAAGCGTTCGATATCGATGGATACTTTGAACAAATCGGTTTAATTACCCATCTAAGCCCATCTCGCGGCAATGGATTAAAAGCGATTGTTGCTCAAATCCAAGAGCTAAGTGCTTAACATTTCTTAGATACACAGAAACAAAAAGGGTTGACGCTAAACGCCAACCCTACATAATTTCGCTACTCGCTACTCGCTACTCGCTACTCGCTACTCGCTACTCGCTACTCGCTACTCGCTACTCGCTACAGCATATCAACGGCTTTTTCTATCGCCGCTACGAGCTTTTCAACATCATCTAGATTGTTATAAATACCAAATGAAATACGAACCGTTCCTTTCACATTAAGTGCATCCATTAATGGGTGAGCACAATGATGTCCAGCACGTACTGCGATACCTTGTTGATCCAACAGGGTTGCAATATCTTGGTGGTGAACGCCATCCATCACAAAAGTAATCACACTTGCGTTGGGTTGATAACCCAATACCTGAATATCATCCAGTTTACTGAGTGCAAGATAAGTCTCGTGCTGCAGCTGGTGGATATGATTTTCGACATCTCGTTGAGCAAAATCACTTAACCATTCTATTGCGGTACTTAATGCTATCGCTCCTGCTACATTTGGCGTGCCCGCTTCAAACTTCCCCGGCAGTTCAGAAAATGTAGTGCCAGAGAAAGACACGCGCTCAACCATCTTGCCACCACCATGCCAAGGTGGCATCGCTTCGAGCAATTCAAGCTTGCCATAAAGCACCCCAATACCAGCTGGAGCATAGAGCTTATGCCCAGAGAACACGTAGAAATCAGCCCCTAAAGCAGCAACATCAACGGGCTCATGAACAATACCTTGCGCTCCATCGACCACAACAATCGCATTCATCTTGTGTGCTTTCTCGATCACTTCTTCGATGGGCTGACGAGAACCAGTCACATTAGTTATCTGAGCCAGAGCAACAATCTTGGTTCGATCATTTAATAGAGCGTCAAAGGCAGCAAGATCAAATTCACAATCTGACGTCATCGGTACTTTTACGACTTTCGCTCCGGTTTGTTCTGCCACAATTTGCCAAGGTACGATGTTGGCGTGATGCTCCATTTCGCTAACCAAAATCTCATCACCAGCTTGAAGCGTACTTCTTGCGTGCGTTTGAGCTATCAGGTTGAGTGCTTCGGTTGCACCGCGAGTCCAAATGATCTCTTTTGAAGAAGCCGCGCCAATAAACTGAGCGACCTTATCTCTTGCGGCTTCAAATTGACTGGTCGCGTTCGCGGTTAAGCTGTGACTGCCACGGTGAACATTGGCATTTTGTTTGGAGTAGTATTGGCTAATGGCATCAATAACCACCTGAGGTTTTTGTGTCGTTGCTGCGCTGTCTAAATAAATCAACGGTTGTTGATTGATGGTTTGTGATAGCGCAGGAAACTGCTCTCGGATGTGATTGATATCAAGCATCTATTCTTACCTAAAATCTTGGAAATTGTTGCTAGCGTTATGCTGAGCGGTATCGTTATTTTATCGCGACTTGTTAATCGTTGCTGACTAATCTTGATGATTCCAGCGATTTTCTCGTTCTTTAACCTGCGTAAACAGCTTTTGGTTAACAGGAACCTCTATCTGATGCTTAAGTGCTGTTTTTATCAAGTGTCCGGTAATGAAGTCGATCTCTGTCTTTCGTTGGTAAAACATATCTTGCTTCATTGATGAATTGTTCTTTGCTGTCGCTTGAATAACCTTGTTGACGCTTGTTTCTAATTCGTCGAATGAACAAGTAATGCCTTCCGCCAGCATCACTTGCGTGAGTTCTTTAACTATAGAACTCAAAATATCGTTAAACCTTTGGTCAGCAAGCTCTCCATTTTTGATTTGTTCCAGCCCAGTCAGTGGGTTGATTGCACAATTTATGGCGAGTTTAGCCCACAGCGCCGTTGTTATTTCTGGATTCCAACTCACGGCAGGGAAGGCATGTTCCAACACATCAACTAAAAAAGTGCACTGTTGCCCCTTGAGGTTAAAAGCACCCAATTGAGTTTGGCCGATTCCGGTGTGGGATACATTGTTGCTATTGGGTTTGAATGCTGCTTGAGTCGTGGTCGCCAATACTACTGGGTGAGCGTCAATTTGATTAGCAATGTTATCGACCGCTCCCATACCGTTGTGCATGAACATGAGAATAGTGTCAGGGTCGAGATATTGAAGCAGTGGGGTGGTTGCTTCTTCTACTTGCCAAGCTTTGACCGTGAAGATCACTAGATCACTTTCTGGTAGCTTCTCAATATTGTTGTTACTGAAGGAAAGTGAAGTTTGTTCATCAAGCGATAAGTCAATTGAGTTATCTGCGGAACGACTCCACAAAGCCACATTATGACCCGCTTGAAGTAGTTTTATCGCCCACAAAGAGCCGATAGCCCCAGGCCCAACAATAGTGATGTTCACAGCAATACCGAGATAAGAAAGTGGTGCTGCAAGGATAGCGAGGCATTAAATGAAAGCAATAAAAAATGGCACCCGAGGGTGCCATTTTGGAAACTTTCTTAGAAGTTCGATTAGAACTTGTAAGTTACTGCGAAGTAGTGACCTACGCCTGAAGTAGAGAACTGGCCGTATTGTGGGTTAGCACTATCAATTTGAGCACCATCTCTTAGACCGTATACATCTTGGTATAATTTAAGACCGTAACCTACAGCAAATTGGTCATTGTGCCAGTAAATACCATTGAACATAGCTCCGCCGTTGCTCGACTGGTTGTATGAACTATCACGACCAAACTCGTAATCGATGTAACCTTGGTAAGCAATGAATGAACCGTTATCGAAGTTTACGAATGGCTTAAACCAGTTTGTAGAAAATTGGTAACCGTTCCAATCTTTCGTATTTAGATCGTACGTAGCGTAAAGATTGAATTGCATTTTACCAAACCAAGGTACCATTACGTCTGAACCGATACCTGTTTTAGTTGCGTAACCACCGTCAGCTTTGCCATCGATAGTTGTGTAGTTTGCAACGTATAGTTCTTGTACTGGACCAAAAGAAAGGTCTTTACCAGTTAGGCCATCGATAGACATACGAGGCGCAAATTTAACAAACAGTTGATCGTCTTTTGCTTTATCGCTGCCGCTATCGTTAGTTAGGTTGAATACATCAATGTAACCGTAAAGATCGAAGATACCAGAGCGTCCACCAAACTCCATTTCAAGATAAGTATGATCTTTGTCCTGAGGCTTCTCATCGATAGTGTGCATGATATTAAACTGCATCCAGTTGTAATCATTCTTGTGAGTATCGCCGTCAGAATAATCAGCCGCCATTACTGGAGCAGAAGCTGCTGCAAGTAGGCCAAGAGTTAAAAGTGATTTACGCATAATGGAACTCTCTATGTTTGAAATAAGTAACCCGCTAATCCGTGCGTGTTTATATGTCCGAATGCCGAGCATAATAGCGATTTTGTTCTCAAATAAAAGTGAGACAGAGTGAAAACTATGATTATTATGGTGAGCGTGATCACACTAACGATCTAAATGATGGAACTTTAATGTTGCTATGCATCTTGATGAATCCCCACTTCTATTGATTTTGTGAAATTCGATTATTTTGTGTATAAATTGGTGAAATACCGCTCTAAGCAAACGATTATACCAAAAAGTGTGACATGCATATCAAAATCAACAGTATTTCTTTCTAAGCGTTTTCTCGTAAAAAACACCTCACTCAGCGAACGTTTCGATCCTGCCTTTGATCCATTTCCAAGCAACTCCGTACTGAAGTTTGAATCAATTGATGAACAATTCATGTGATGATTAACCTGACTTTTAACTCTGGTTGTTTTTTCATCGCTGACAATATTGAGACCGTTTATTGCACCAATTTTGAGGCAACATTTAAAGATCTGCTCGTGAGCTTATCTTCTGTGTGACGAACTGGTCGAACTTTTTGGAGAGAAGACCAATGAAATATTCACCTATACTCGCTGTAGCGTTGTCAGCCCTATTCATTGTAGGGTGTAATGATGACGATCAACCAACAACCCAGCTGCAAGCTGTTCACGCATCGCCAGATGCTCCACTAGCTAATGTGCTAATTAATAGTCAGGCTCGTTGGACTGGGGTTGATTATGCTCAGGCATCTGGATATACCTCGGTCAATCAAGGCCAGACAACTCTACAGGTCGATGTTCAACTCCCTGGAGATGGTGTGGCGACAGTGATTCCGCCAAGCCAGTTCGATTTAAGCGGTGATTTAGATTACACGGTGATGGTGGTCGGTGATGCTGACGGTTCCAACAACCCAGTTGAGGCTCTCGTTGTGACACGACCTGCAGCAGGCACGGCGACGAGTTCGAGTTTGGATGTGCAAGTTGTTCACGCGGCAACTGGAGTTGGTGATGTGAATCTATACGTTACAGCACCGAATGATCCTCTAGGCGCACCGATTGGAACTTTGGGATACAAAGGATTTACCGATGTGCTCAATATTCCTGCTGGTCAATATCGTGTGAGATTAGAAACCGTGAGTGGAAGTGCTATTGCTTTTGACTCTGGAGAAATCACTCTGTCTGGCGGTAGCGAGTTAACTATTGCGGCAGTTCCAAGAGCGGATTCAACCAGTACGTCTCCGGTGAAGCTGATGGTAATGGATGGCAAAAGTTCATCTATAATTTACGACATGGCAGAATCTGCAGAAGTGAGAGTAGGGCATTTAGTTGATGGTGCACCCTCTGTGGATGTGTTTGTAAACTCGGCTAAGTTTGCTCCTCTTGATGCTCTAATGTTTAAAGAAGTTCGTGGCTTCTTAGATTTGGCAGCAGGCAGTTACGATATCGATATTTATGAAACAGCAACCACCTCTCCAACATTCATTGATGTTGACGGTTTAGCGGTGTTTGCCGGAATGGATTACAGCATCTATGCCGTGGGGACGGTAAGTCCTCTCAATTTGGAAGCGCTAGTTGTTCCAGAAAATCGACGCTCTGTTGCAACCAGTGCAGTATTGAACATTACTCATGCTGCAGCTAATCCAATTGCAGCTTCGGTTGATATTTATTTAACCGAGAACGTGGGAATTTCTGGAAGTACGCCTGCGTTGAGTAATGTGAAATTCAAAGATTTCGCGAATGGTATTTATGTAGCTGCGGGAACTTACTATGTGACGATTACGGTGGCTGGCGATCCATCTACTGTTGCTATTGACTCCGCGCCTGCGACCTTAGTTAACGGTGTTGTGTATCAAGTAGTGGCGATTGATGATTCGATGGGAACGGGATTTAACTTAATAGTAAGTGAAACTACAGATTAATCCGTTAAGCGTCTGCAAATAGAAAATAGAAAATAGAAAAGAGAAGAGGGTAGCTCAATGCTCCCCTCTTCTCTTTTGCTTTCTTTTTCTTTTATTCGTGGTTGTTTTTCGCTTTTTCTAATAAATTAGTGAAAAAGTGGCGTAGCGAATAGAGCATGATCAAACTCGGAATCACCATTAATGACGTCAGTATAAAGAAGGTTGACCAATCATTGAGGTAATCGACGAGCTCGCCACTGAATGAAGCCAGTGTTGTTCTACCGAAATTGCCTAAGGATGCTAATAAGGCATATTGCGTTGCTGAGAAAGCTTGACCAGTCAGTAAGGTTAAGAAAGAGACAAATGCTACCGTCGAAAAGGCGGTTGTGAAGTTGTCGACAATGATAGTTGCCAAGAACAGAGTTTCACTAGGGCCTGCCTGAGCGATCCACGCAAACATTAGGTTGCTGGCTGCCATTGCGATGCCACCAATCATTAGCCCGCGTACAATACCGAATTTCACATTGAAGATACTGCCTAGCAAGGTGAAGAATATCGTCGCGCCCCAACCGATTAACTTAGAGTAGTGGCCAATCTGTTCATTGCTAAAGCCTATCTCTTTATAGAAGGTGATAGACATTCTACCCAAGAAGGCTTCACCTATCTTAAATAGGAACACAAACAGTAGAAGGGTGATGGCAACTTGAACTCCGTTTCGTTTGAAGAAATCATAAAACGGTTCTAGCACTGTAACGCTGAACCAAGCGACGACTTTTGAACCGACAACTCTGTTGTGACGTTGTTGTGCTTGCTCTTGCAATGCTTCACGTTGTGTATTGGGTTCTCCGACAAAAAGAGTAAACAGCATTAACACGACAACCACACCAGCCATACCGTAATACACACCATTCCAACCGATTGAGTCAGCATTGATAAAAGCAAGATAACCTGGAAGAGAATAGCCAGTCCACCATCCCATCACGGCCATTGCGGATGCTTGTGGCAACTTTGATGCTTCCGATTTTGGAAATGAATCAATACGGAAGGCATCTATTGCGACATCTTGAGTTGCTGAGGCGATAGCTATTCCGAGAGCAAGCATAGAGGTGAACATCAAGTCATTGGCTGGGTTTACTCCAGCAATGAACAGGGTACAGATCAATACCAAGCTTTGGCACAAGAATATCCAACTGCGTCGTTGGCCTAATATCGCGTGTAAAACTGGCAGTTTGACTCGGTCTACCAACGGTGCCCATAAAAAGTTAATAGCATAGACAGCAAACACACTGCCGAAATAACCGATCGCAGCACGAGTTAAACCGGCATCTTTTAGCCAACCAGACATGTTGGATCCAATCAGAACCCATGGGAAGCCACTCGAACAACCGAGCATAAACACCCAAAGTAGACGTTTGTCTAAGTAGCTGCGGAAAGTTTGCATCCAAGAAAGAGAGGGGGTGCCTGATGACATGGGGCGTCCTTGTATAGAAAACGCCCTTAAGAATAAGGGCGTTACATTGGATTACTTAAGAAGGGTCACTTTAGTGATGACGATTGGGTCGACAGGAATGTCTGACATGCGGCCCATTCGCTTGGTTGGAATTGTTGCCATCTTCTGAACAACGTCAAAACCATCGGTTACTTTACCAAACACAGCGTAACCAGGATTACCGCCTTTCGCGTTTAAGAAATCGTTGTCTGCAAAGTTAATGAAGAACTGGCGAGTTGCAGAATCTGGTGCATTGGTGCGAGCCATTGCGATCGTTGCAGTATCATTCTTCAGGCCATTACTGCCTTCATTTTTGATAGGCGCATAAGTTGCTAATTGCTTCATATCTTGATCGAAGCCACCACCCTGAGCCATAAAGCCCGGGATCACACGGTGAAACTGAGTGCCTTCGTAGCTACCGTCAGCAACATATTTCAGAAAGTTATCAACACTAACCGGTGCTTGCTCTTGGTTTAGCTCGATAGTGAAGCCGCCTAATGTTGTTTCTACGTTCACTTTAGGACCAGCCCAAACGCTCACGCTCACCAGCATCAATGCGATAGAAGATAGAATGCGCCCCATTAGAAACGTTCCTTCATGTAAGTTTGCAGCTCTTGGTCATTGGCAATCTCTTTAAGAACTAAGTCGATAACATCGTTTAGTACCATTGCGATATCGTCATTTGATGCACTTAATGCACCTGTGCGAGTTGCTGTACCATTGAATGTCTTAACTAGCTTGCCTTCAGGCGTTTCAGCGGTTACTTCAAGTGTTACTTTACCATCCATTTGGTTTTCCATGATGGTGTGCTTGACGGTAACAAGCGCTTCTTGAATCTCTAAAACAATTGAGTTTTCACTGTTTACGCTTGCACGAAAACCTTGAGACTCCAATTGTTGAGCAATAGCGTTTTCTAGAGAAATACGCATGTTTTGCTTAGCGTGAATTGGCTGAATGTTTGAACGGCCACTATCAACCAATGCAACATATTGAGCGGCACGAACATCTTTACTGGTTAGTGTGTATGTTTTGCCTTGTACAAGGTTGCTTGAGCTTAGTGAAGCTTCTGGCATTACGTTGATCTGTTCTTGCTGAGGGGCTGAACATGCTGTCAAAGCCAAAATAGAAGCAGCCAAAATCAGTTTTTTCATTCCTTTATCCTTTCTAAATTCACACCAGGAGCTCGGTATCTTAAATTCTTGTGACGTCATTTCTGCTTATTTATTAAAATTCGCAGGTTCTCTTGTTGCTTGTAATATCTCAAATTTCTGGTTCAGTTCAAGCGTTTCAACGTTTGCTTCACCAAATAGTCTTGCTAGTTTGACATCGTATCCGAGGTGTCGGTTACCAATAACAATTAATTTGCCTCCGTTGCTAAGAACATGCTTTGCATCACAGAACATTTGCCATGCAATGTGATCTGTAATCGCTTGTTGTTGGTGGAACGGAGGGTTACACATAACTAAGTAAGTGCTGTTTTTCTTAAAACCATCTAAACAGTTATTGGCGATGAACTGGAAATTACCTTCTTCGCCAAGGTTATCCTTAATATTTTGGCGCGCTGATTCCACTGCCATAAAGCTTTCATCAACACAGGTGATACGTGCTTGTGGGTTTAATTGCCCAGCTTTTACACTCAATACACCGTTGCCACAACCTAGGTCGATGATATGACGCAGTTCAGGATCTTGAGGGATGTGCTCTAGCATATAGCGAGCGCCTTGATCGAGTGCCTCGCCTGAGTAAACGTTCGGTAAATTTTTCAGGCGAATATCTTCACCGTCGACATCCCATTCAACAAAAGGTTCGACCGTTTGAAGCGGCTGACAATTTGGTGAAGAGAAAACCAAGCGATGTTTCTTCTTCGCTAGAGAAGTTTTGGTTTCACCTAGGTATTTTTCGAAAATATTAAGTGTAGATGTGTGGATGTCTTTTACTTTGTTTACACTGATGACTTGGCAGCCTTCTGGCAACGCTTGGCGTAGTTGGCTCAATTGCCATACTAGATGACGGTTTGTTTTCGGTAGTTGCATGATCACAAGGTCGATACCGTGTGGGATATCATCCATCGTATTCAGGAAGTTCACACGGTTACTTTGATTGCGCTGCAAGTTTTTTAGCGCACCGCGATGAGAGATAAACGAGTCGCTCATCATGGTGACATCATGATCTTTAGAGAACCATGCCGACAGGGCACCAAAGCTATCGTTCATGATCAGGATGTGTTTGCCAGGTTCAAGATTCATCTCTTCAACGTGACTAATAATGTATTCGTCGCCCGCATCCCAAGCTTGAAGGGTTTCATTTGAACGGTTGGGGAAACGATGTAAGGTCAAAGTTCTATCGAGAAGAGTAAGTTCGGTTTTCATAGCTTGAGATACTTATGTAAGAAATAACAAAGATATTGTCTCAAATGCAGCCTGAACAAGATAGAAAAAACTCAACCAAACCTAAGTCGTTCGTTATGAAATACTCAGACAGTCGACCAGTTAGGGTTTATACTTCCCCCACAGATAATGCCAATACGTTATTAAGGAATCATAATGATCCAAGAAGTTATCGAAACAAAATTGCACAATGAGTTTTCACCAAGTCATTTAAACGTGGTCAATGAGAGCTACATGCACAATGTTCCGGCTGGTTCTGAGAGTCATTTTAAAGTGATTGTTGTCAGCGATGCGTTTGAAGGCTTGCGCCTTATTGGTCGTCATCGAGCGGTAAATAAAGCACTTTCAGAAGAGCTAGCGAATAATATTCACGCACTATCTATTCACACTTATACAAAAGATGAATGGATGAAGCAACTCGATAACGTGCCAGACAGCCCTATGTGTATGGGCGGTGGTAAGTAATAAAACTAACTGATAGAAGAGGTGGCGATGCTGCCTTTTTTATCGCCAGGCTGATGTGTTTTTAGGGTTTATATCACTCAAATTGATGTCAAATTAGGCGTCTTTAAATACCCACAATGAGTAATGTTTTTATTAACAGTGTTTCAACATAACTCGTAAAATATTAGTTTGTGACAGAGTATTAATCTCTTGTTTAAAACACGATTCAAAAGCCATTTTATCTGTGCGGCTCGTCAAATTTATACATATTTGAGAGTCCATATGCTTCAAATCTCACCAAATTAAGGCCGTATTCAAGTTATTGGTCATGGCATCAAGTTGTCAAAAAATGCTAGAATACGGCACCTGATAAATCTCACATAATCTTTGTGATGAGTTTATTAATGTAATGTTGCGATTTTGGTATCTCTAATTTACCAAAACCGGACACTGTAATGTCGTGTCTAAGGGCGATTTTAAAACGTCCCGAATTTACGCAATTAAAAGAATCTTTTTCCCGATAAAGTAGTGCAAGTGCGTATGATTACAATAAAGAAGGGTTTGGATCTTCCTATCGCAGGAACTCCATCCCAGGTGATTAATGATGGTAAGTCCATCACTAAAGTCGCCTTGCTTGGCGAAGAGTACGTTGGTATGCGTCCTACGATGCATGCTCGCGTTGGTGATGAAGTGAAGAAAGGCCAAGTTCTTTTTGCAGATAAAAAGAACCCAGGTGTTGTATTTACTTCTCCAGCAAGCGGTAAAGTTATTGAAGTGAACCGTGGTGCTAAGCGTGTTCTTCAATCAGTAGTGATTGAAGTAGCAGGCAATGAGCAAATCACGTTCAATAGCTATGAAGCTAACCAACTAGTAAGTCTTGACCGTGAAACGGTTAAAACTCAGTTAGTTGAGTCTGGCGCATGGACCGCTTTGCGAACTCGTCCGTTCAGCAAGGTTCCAGCAGTTGATTCTGAAACTCAGGCTATTTTCGTTACTGCTATGGATACTAATCCGCTAGCAGCTGAGCCAGAATTAATCATTAACGAGCAGTCTGATGCTTTCGTTGCTGGTTTAGATCTTCTTTCAACTCTGACTAACGGTAAAGTGTACGTTTGTAAAAAAGGTACTAGCTTACCTCGTTCAGCTCAGTCTAACGTTGAAGAACATGTTTTTGATGGCCCACACCCTGCAGGTCTTGCAGGCACGCATATGCATTACCTATATCCGGTAAATGCACAAAATGTAGCGTGGAGCATTAACTACCAAGATGTTATCGCATTCGGTAAGCTTTTCCTTACTGGTGAGATTTACTCTGAGCGTGTTGTTTCTCTGGCTGGTCCAGTGGTGAATAACCCACGTCTAGTTCGTACTCAAATTGGTGCTAGCCTTGAAGAGTTGACAGACAGCGAGTTAATGCCAGGCGAAGTTCGTGTGATTTCTGGTTCTGTACTTACGGGTACTGAAGCAACAGGTCCACATGCTTTCCTTGGTCGTTACCATCAGCAAGTTTCTGTTCTACGTGAAGGTCGTGATAAAGAGCTATTCGGCTGGGCTATGCCTGGTAAGAACAAGTTCTCTGTTACTCGTTCATTCCTTGGTCACCTGTTTAAAGGTCAGTTGTTCAACATGACAACGACGACAAACGGTAGTGACCGCTCAATGGTTCCAATTGGTAACTACGAGCGCGTAATGCCTCTAGATATGGAACCTACATTGCTGCTTCGTGATCTATGTGCAGGCGACATTGATAGTGCTCAAGCACTTGGTGCGCTAGAACTAGACGAAGAAGATGTAGCATTGTGTACCTTTGTATGTCCAGGTAAGTACGAGTACGGTCAACTACTTCGTGAATGCCTAGATACGATTGAGAAGGAAGGGTAATTTTCATGGGCCTTAAAAAGTTTCTTGAAGACATCGAGCATCATTTTGAGCCAGGTGGTAAACACGAGAAGTGGTTTGCGCTTTACGAAGCAGCAGCGACAGTGTTTTACACGCCAGGTCTTATCACAAAGAAAAGCTCACACGTTCGTGATAGCGTTGATTTAAAACGTATCATGATCATGGTTTGGTTCGCGGTATTCCCAGCAATGTTCTGGGGTATGTACAACGCGGGTGGCCAAGCTATCGCTGCACTTAACCATATGTACGCAGGCGCTGAACTAGCATCTGTTATCAGTGGTAACTGGCACTACTGGCTAACCGAAATGCTTGGAGCCTCCTTAGGGCCCGATGCAGGTGTTGGCAGCAAGATGCTACTTGGTGCTACATACTTCCTACCTATCTACGCAACGGTATTCATCGTTGGTGGTTTCTGGGAAGTTCTGTTCTGTATGGTGCGTAAGCACGAAGTAAACGAAGGTTTCTTTGTTACTTCTATCTTATTTGCGCTTATCGTTCCGCCAACGCTTCCTCTATGGCAAGCAGCACTAGGTATTACCTTCGGTGTTGTAGTAGCGAAAGAGATCTTCGGTGGTACGGGTCGTAACTTCCTGAACCCTGCACTTGCTGGCCGTGCGTTCCTATTCTTTGCATACCCTGCACAGATTTCAGGTGACGTAGTTTGGACTGCTGCAGATGGTTTCTCTGGTGCAACTGCTCTTAGCCAATGGGCTCAAGGCGGCGGTAGCGCACTAATGAACGTGACATCAGGTGAAGCAATCACTTGGATGGACGCATTCATTGGTAACATCCCAGGTTCTATCGGTGAAGTATCAACTCTAGCACTTATGATTGGTGCAGCGATGATCGTTTACATGCGTATCGCTTCATGGCGCATCATTGCTGGTGTAATGATCGGTATGATTGCTGTGTCTACACTGTTCAACGTGATCGGTTCTGATACTAACGCAATGTTCAGCATGCCTTGGCATTGGCACCTAGTTCTAGGTGGCTTCGCATTCGGTATGTTCTTCATGGCGACTGACCCAGTATCAGCTTCATTTACCAATAAAGGTAAGTGGTGGTACGGCATCCTAATCGGCGCAATGTGTGTAATGATTCGTGTAGTTAACCCTGCATACCCAGAAGGCATGATGCTTGCGATTCTATTCGCAAACCTATTTGCTCCTCTGTTTGACCACGTTGTAATCGAGAAGAACATTAAGCGGAGACTAGCGCGCTATGGCAAGTAATAACGATAGCATTAAAAAGACGCTGTTTGTTGTTATCGCATTGAGCCTAGTGTGCTCAATCATCGTTTCAACAGCTGCAGTTGTTCTTAAACCTAAGCAGCAAGCTAACGCAGTTCTGGATCAGCAAACTAAGATCCTTGAAGTTGCGGGTATTGAGCTTGCAGGTGATATCCCAGCACTCTACGCAGAGAACATCGAACCTCGTCTAGTTGATTTCGCTACTGGCGATTTCGTTGACGGCGACGCTGCTGCATACGACCAACGTAAAGCGGCAAAAGATCCAGCTCAGTCAATCAAGCTTTCAGCTGAAGATGACATCGCTAAGATCATTCGTCGTGCTAACACGGGTACTGTATACCTAGTGAAAGATGGCGCTGAAACTTCTAAAGTTATCATCCCTGTTCACGGTAACGGCCTATGGTCAATGATGTACGCATTCGTTGCGGTAGAAACTGATGGCAACACGGTTTCTGGTATCACTTACTACGAGCAAGGTGAAACTCCTGGACTTGGTGGTGAAGTTGAGAACCCATCTTGGCGCGCTCAATTCGTTGGTAAGAAATTATTCGACGAAAACCACAAACCTGCTATTCAGGTTGTTAAAGGTGGCGCTCCTCAAGGTTCTGAGCACGGTGTAGATGGCCTTTCTGGTGCAACACTAACAAGTGTTGGTGTTCAACATACATTTGACTTCTGGTTAGGTGATATGGGCTTTGGTCCGTTCCTAGCAAAAGTTCGTGACGGAGGTCTGAACTAATGTCTAGTGCAAAAGAAATTAAAAAGAGCATCTTAGCGCCGGTGTTGGACAACAACCCAATCGCGCTACAGGTTCTTGGTGTGTGTTCTGCTCTTGCGGTAACCACTAAACTAGAAACAGCGTTTGTTATGACTATCGCGGTAATGTTCGTTACTGCTCTGTCTAACTTCTTCGTTTCTTTGATCCGTAACCACATTCCGAACAGTGTGCGTATCATCGTTCAGATGGCAATTATCGCATCATTAGTAATCGTGGTAGACCAAGTGCTTAAAGCATACCTATACGATATCTCTAAGCAGCTATCTGTATTCGTTGGCCTAATCATTACTAACTGTATTGTAATGGGCCGTGCTGAAGCATTCGCAATGAAGTCTGCACCAATCCCATCTTTCATCGATGGCCTTGGTAACGGTCTTGGTTACGGTTTCGTATTGATCACTGTTGGTTTCTTCCGTGAGCTTCTTGGCTCTGGCAAACTATTTGATATGGAAGTACTACCTCTAGTGAGCAACGGTGGTTGGTATCAGCCAAACGGCTTGATGCTTCTAGCACCTTCAGCATTCTTCCTAATTGGTTTCTTGATTTGGGCAATTCGTGTGTTCAAACCAGAACAAGTAGAAGCGAAGGGGTAAGGTAGTCATGGAACATTATATTAGTCTGCTAGTTAAATCGATTTTCATCGAAAACATGGCGCTTTCTTTCTTCCTAGGTATGTGTACATTCCTAGCGGTTTCTAAGAAAGTTAAAACTTCTTTTGGTCTTGGTGTTGCGGTAGTTGTAGTACTTACAATCGCTGTTCCTGTAAACAACCTTGTTTACACACACATCCTGAAAGAAAACGCGCTTGTTGAAGGTGTCGATTTAAGTTTCCTTAACTTCATCGCATTCATCGGTGTTATCGCGGCACTTGTACAAATCCTAGAGATGGTTTTAGACCGTTTCTTCCCACCTTTGTATAACGCACTAGGTATCTTCCTTCCACTGATCACAGTTAACTGTGCAATCTTTGGTGGTGTATCTTTCATGGTAACTCGCGACTACAACTTTGCTGAATCTGTTGTTTACGGCTTCGGTTCTGGTGTGGGTTGGATGTTAGCTATCGTTGCTCTTGCGGGTATCCGTGAGAAGATGAAGTACTCTGACGTACCTCCAGGTCTTCGTGGCCTTGGTATCACGTTCATTACTGTTGGTCTGATGGCGTTAGGCTTTATGTCTTTCTCTGGTGTTCAACTGTAGGGTAAGCACCCAGTAATAAGGAATAACAAATGCAAAGCATTATTCTTGGCGTAGCGATGTTTACCATTATTGTATTGGCTCTAGTACTAGTGATTCTTTTCGCTAAGTCTAAGCTAGTACCATCAGGTGACATCACTATTGCTGTAAACGGCGACCCTGAAAAGGCGATCGTTACTCAGCCTGGTAGCAAGCTACTTGGTGCCCTAGCTGGCGCTGGTATCTTCGTATCTTCTGCTTGTGGTGGCGGTGGCTCTTGTGGTCAGTGTCGGGTAAAAGTTAAGTCTGGTGGTGGCGACATCCTTCCAACTGAACTTGATCACATCACAAAAGGTGAAGCTCGCGAAGGCGAACGTCTAGCATGTCAAGTTGCTATGAAAACTGACATGGAGATTGAACTAGACGAAGATATCTTTGGTGTGAAGAAGTGGGAATGTACTGTTATCTCTAACGATAACGAAGCTACTTTCATCAAAGAATTGGCTCTAGCTATCCCTGAAGGTGAAGAAGTTCCGTTCCGCGCGGGTGGTTACATTCAGATTGAAGCTGAACCACATCACGTGAAATACGCAGATTACGATATTCCTGAGGAATACCGTGGTGACTGGGATAAGTTCAACTTGTTCCGTTACGAGTCTATCGTTAAAGAGCATTCGATCCGTGCTTACTCTATGGCTTCATACCCAGAAGAGAAAGGCATCATCAAGCTTAACGTGCGTATCGCAACTCCGCCGCCAAACAACCCTGACGTAGCTCCTGGTGTGATGTCTTCATATATCTGGTCTCTTAAAGAAGGCGACAAATGTACTATTTCTGGTCCATTTGGTGAGTTCTTTGCTAAAGACACAGACAATGAAATGGTATTCATCGGTGGTGGTGCAGGTATGGCGCCAATGCGTTCACATATCTTCGACCAACTTAAGCGTCTTAACTCTACTCGTAAGATGTCTTACTGGTACGGTGCACGTTCTAAGCGTGAGATGTTCTACATTGAAGACTTCGACGGCCTAGCGGCTGCAAACGAAAACTTCGTGTGGCATTGTGCTCTGTCTGATCCTCAACCTGAGGACAACTGGGACGGTTACACTGGTTTCATCCACAACGTATTGTACGAAAACTACCTGAAGGATCACGAAGCTCCTGAAGACTGTGAGTACTACATGTGTGGTCCACCAATGATGAACGCGGCTGTGATCGGCATGCTGAAAGATCTTGGTGTAGAAGATGAAAACATCCTACTAGATGACTTCGGTGGTTAATCCATTTAAGTGATTGATATTATGGCTGACTCTTACGAGTCAGCCATTTGTTTTTCTAAGACTACTCGTGACAACAAACTGGCTTATATAAGAAAGAGTAAGGCATTTAAAATACCTATTTTTCACTCTTATTTTTCCTTATATAAATCCTCAACATTAGACAGGAGTAAGCAAGTGAGAATTTGGCTTGTTGCATTAACTTCTTTGATTTTTCTTGCGGGCTGTGAGCAGGCAAGAGAGCAAGTGCATTTAAGTGGTCCGACAATGGGGACCAGTTATAACATTAAGTACATCAATGGCGATGAATTTCCTGAGTCTAAAGAAGTTCATACCGAGATCGATCGTCTACTTGAAGAAGTTAATGATCAAATGTCGACTTACCGTGAAGATTCAGAGCTGAGCCGTTTCAACCAACACAAAGGTGCGGACGCATTCGAAGTATCTGAACAAACCGCTATCGTTGTGAAAGAAGCGATTCGTTTGAACGGTCTTACTGAAGGTGCGTTGGATGTGACGGTTGGTCCATTAGTTAACTTGTGGGGTTTTGGTCCAGAAGCACGTCCTGAAGTGGTTCCATCAGACGAAGAGCTTGCGGCTCGTAAGGCTAAGATTGGTATTCACCACTTAAGCGTTGAAGGTAATAAGCTAAGCAAAGATTTGCCTAACTTGTATGTTGACCTTTCGACTATCGCAAAAGGTTGGGGCGTGGATGTCGTTGCTGACTACCTCGATTCAATTGGCATTCATAACTACATGGTAGAAGTGGGCGGTGAAATCCGTTTGAAGGGCTTAAACCGTGAAAGTGTGGGTTGGCGTATCGCCATCGAGAAGCCAAGTGTTGACGAGCGCAACATTCAAGAGATCATCGAGCCTGGTGATATGGCGATCGCAACGTCTGGCGACTACCGAAACTATTTTGAGCGTGATGGTGTTCGTTATTCACACATCATCAACCCAGAAACAGGTAAGCCGCTTCATCACAAAGTGGTTTCAGTGACTGTTTTAAACCCGTCTTCAATGACTGCAGACGGTTTATCTACTGGCCTTATGGTCTTAGGTGAAGAAAAAGGACTGGAAGTCGCAAACCAACATAACATCCCAGTGTTCATGGTGGTAAAAACAGCTGATGGCTTTAAAGAAATTGCTTCAGAAGCATTTAAGCCATACTTAGGTAAATAAGGTAAGCGAGATAATTATGAATACATTTCTGATTACATTTGGTGTTTTTCTTGCAGTAATCGCAGCGATGTCAATTGGCTATATTATCCAAAAGAAAGTTGTGAAAGGTAGCTGTGGTGGCTTAGGTGCTGTTGGTATTGATAAAGTATGTAACTGCCCTGAACCTTGTGATGCGCGTAAAAAACGTGAAGCACGTGAAGCATACCGTGAAGAGAAACTGGCAGAACGTCAACAAAAAGAAGCGGCTTGGAGTAAAGACCGTATCGCTTAATTGGTGACAGTCATAGGGGAATAGAGTTGTCTATGCCCTTAGAATAAGAAGCTCAAGATTATCGTCTTGAGCTTTTTTTGTTTGAGTGAACTGTCTATTTTGGAATGCTAAAAACGGAAACAAAAACGAATTTCTAGTGGTCGATTTGCATGTTATTGCGCGCAAAGACCAGTTGGTTCCTACCTTGTTCTTTTGCAGTATAAAGTAGTTCGTCCGCGGCTTTTATTTGCTCATCCAAACTGCCAACTAAGTCGCTTAACCCGATACTCATGCTGACTTTAATCCGTTGTGAGTCATGAATAACTTCTTGGTTTTGTATCGCAATCCTCATTGACTCTAGCGTGTCGACAAATTCTTCAAATGGTCGGCATGATTGAATGCAGAACTCTTCACCGCCGAAACGAACGGCGACATCATCTTTAAAATGATTTTTGATGATCTTTCCGACTTCAATGAGTACCGCATCGCCACCATCATGACCGTAGGTATCATTCACCTTTTTAAAGAAGTCTATATCCATCATGGCGATGCTGCGATGTTCGCAGCCTTTACATGTTTGATTGAATAGATAACGACGGTTCCAAAGCCCGGTCAGAGCATCTTCATTTGCATGACGAAATAGTTCATTGGTGGCCTCTTTCATATCGAGTAGCTGATGAATACGGCAGAAAAACTCTTCTTGGTTAAATGGCTTGTAAAGGAAGTCGTTGGCACCAGCCTTAAGGAAACGAGCTGTCATGGTTCGGTCGTCACTGCCAGATAGCCCAAGAATAGCGAGTTGATTACGATCATGGTGTACTCGAATGTCACGGGTCATCGAAATGCCATCTTTGTTTGGCATGTCATGATCGGTAACGACGAAAGTGATGTCGGGGTCGTTTTGGAGAAGCTCTAGTGCTTGTTCGCCATCTTCCGCTTGAATCGTTTGAATATATTGGTGCTCAAGAAGTTGCACTACATATCGACGAACAACCGCAGAATCATCAACAACCAAGGCTTTATGATATCGGTTATTTGAGATTCGATTAACCAAAGGAAGCAAATAACTGACTGATGACATGCTGTCTTTGAGGATGTAATCAATCACACCCTTCGCGAGTACTTGTTCTCGAAGTGTGTTGTTGAACATGCCGGTTAGGACTATGATTTTTTGTTGATAGCCGAGTACCAAATCAATGATCTCGCCATCTTGACCATCTGGTAAGCAGTAATCGAGCACCGCGCACAAGAAATCCGTATCTTGTTCTAAGATAGCTTTAGCTTCAGCCACTGATTCAGCCAGCGCAACCTCATAGCCATCATTTTTAAATTGCTGGTACAGGTAGTTTCTGAATGCACGACTATCTTCGACTACTAGTATTTTATCACTCAAAAGTTATCCCTACTTATAGGTTAAATACTCTCTAACAATACTATCAGAATAGTAAGTGGCTAATGAAGTTAAAGCTATTTAGCTGGGCTCCAGATCATTTTAAATCTGAGAATAATTGATTATACTGTTTATAAATACAGTTGTAAGGTTGGGTTATTCCTAGATGTGTAGTGCGAGTGAAGAGAAAGTAAGAAAGATAATCCACGTTGATATGGACTGTTTTTACGCAGCTGTTGAAATGAGAGATAATCCTGCTTACCGAAATCGACCACTTGCAGTTGGGGGGCATGAAAAGCAGCGTGGCGTTTTGAGTACCTGTAATTACGAAGCTCGCAAGTTTGGTATTCGTTCTGCAATGCCGACGGGAAAGGCGCTGCAGCTTTGTCCCAATCTGTTGGTTGTTCCTGGGAGGATGTCGGTCTACGTCGAGATATCGAAAAAGATTCGCGAGATTTTTTCTCGATATACATCCATCATTGAACCCCTGTCTTTAGATGAAGCTTTTCTTGATGTCACGGATTCGACGCTGTGTCGTGGTTCGGCAACACTGATTGCCGAAGCAATTCGTCGTGATATCTGGAATGAACTTAACCTGACCGCTTCTGCTGGTATTGCGCCGATTAAATTTTTGGCGAAGGTGGCCTCGGATCTAAACAAGCCCAATGGTCAGTTTGTTATTCCTCCACAAGATGTTCAATCAGTGATTGATGAGCTGCCACTCGAAAAAATCCCAGGCGTTGGCAAGGTCAGTATTGAAAAGCTCCATCAAGCTGGCTTCTTTACTTGTAAGGACATTAAGGAATCTGACTATCGAGATCTATTGCTCCGGTTTGGCCGTCAAGGCGCATCACTCTGGAAGCGCAGCCATGGTATTGATGACAGAGAAGTTATTATTGAGCGTGAACGAAAATCGGTAGGCGTGGAGCGAACTTTTACTCAGAATATTTCTACTTACGCAGAATGTTGGCAGGTAATTGAAGACAAGCTTTTTCCTGAGCTTGAAGCACGTCTAGAGAAAGCTAGCCCAAGTAAAGCTATCATCAAGCAGGGCATTAAGCTCAAGTTTGCCGACTTCCAGCAAACCACTATTGAGCACATACACGCCTCTCTCGATCGAGAGCACTTTAAAAAACTGTTGAGTGAGATACTTAAAAGGCAGCAAGGGCGAGAAATACGCCTGCTTGGTTTAAGCGTAATGCTACAACCCAAAGACCAGATGCGTCAGTTGAGTTTCTTTTAGGCTGTCTAGTTTAGAGGGGAATCCGAATAGAGGGGCGTCAAAATAGATGGTATTGAGAAGCACCGACTAGACTTGGTAGTCTAGTCAGTTTCTATATCAATACGTAAGATGCCTTATCTAGGAAGTTGTTTTACTCGCGCTAGCGTATCACTGAATGGTTGTTGCTCTAGCTTCCCGTATCCAACCATTTTGCTGGCTTTAAGCTTAGTTGAAAGTGGAGTTGCGATTCCGCATAGAAAACGAGTAATGGCTTCGTCGGTGATCAATTGTTGGCTTGCGGAAATGAATTCATGGGTCCATGTCATTACGGTCTCGTCGTCAACGGGTTCAACATCGACGGTTGGTAAAATTGCCACTTCACCACGGCATACAGAGCAATGACCGCAGTTTGTTGGTGCCTTATCATCGGCAAAGTAACTCGCTAGGCGTGAGCTTAGGCAGGTATCAGCCTCAAAGAAGCTCAGCATTTGGTTAAGGCGGTTTATCTCACTGTTCTCTTTTTCCTTAAACAATTCAGTTAGACGTTCCGATAACTGCATCATGCCTTCAGTGGTGTTGTGGATCGCATACACATCTGTGATCTGCTTACTTTCCAACTCAATCCAACCTTGTTCATTGAAATAATCGATTGCCGCAATCACACGCTGACGATCAGTCTGGAAGTGTGTCCACAGTGCGTCGAAGTCGACTTGGCACCATACTCTTGCTTGAGGAGAGCATTGGAAAATCGCTTCCACAAAATGGCGACGTTCGCCTTGGAATTGTTCGGTGATCTGCTGCTTAGTACGTATGAATTTAAATTTGTAGTCAGCAAAGTAGCTGTATTTAGGCTCAATCACGCCTTCAATTTCAAGATACACCAATAGCGTTTTTAGTGGTAACTGACGAATGTTGGACTCACGCGATAGTTGGTTGAGCATGATTTCCCATTGGTTTGTGCCAGAAGCCGCAATGTTTTGGTTTTCGTATATTTCTTTTAAGACCGTTTGAATTGATATGTTGTCTGGCGTGTCGCCAAAGACGAAGTTCTCTAGTGTACTTAGACCATATTTGTTGGCGAGAAGAATACATTCTGAAGGCTGACCATCTCTGCCGGCTCTGCCTATCTCTTGCGAGTAGTTTTCGATCGATTTCGGTAAGTCAAAGTGAATCACTCGGCGAATGTTGGACTTATCGACACCCATACCAAAAGCAATGGTTGCCACGATGCAGTTCACGTCATCGTTCATGAATTGATGCTGAATGGCATCTCTGTTTTCAGGCTTAAGACCGGCATGGTAAGCCACGGCATTAACGCCAGCATTACGGAGTTGCTGAGCCACCATCTCTGCTGTCTGTTGAAGGGTGACATAAACAATAGTCGGAGCTAGAGAAGCTTGGTTAACGACATTGCACAAGGTTTCTAGTTTGCTGGTTTGTTCGCAAGGTTGAATCGACAGGTCGAGGTTTTGACGATAGAAACCCGTAACCACAACGCGTTCCTCATCAATTTCAAACTTCGACTTCATATCTTGGATAACCGATGTCGTCGCAGTAGCTGTCAGTAGCAGTACTTGTGGAATATTGAGCTGCTTTTGGTATTGGGGAAGCTTCAGGTAGTCTGGTCTGAAGTTGTGCCCCCATTCTGAAATACAGTGCGCTTCATCGACCACCAGTAAAGAGATTGGTACTTGGGAGATAAACTGACGAAAGCGTTCATTCTTCAAGCGCTCAACAGAGATCATTAGGATTTTGGTGTCCCCGTTACGCACGGATTGCATCACCTGTTGTGTGGTTTGTCTGTCTTGGCTTGATTCGATTGCAGCCGCGCTTATTCCCTTACTGTGTAAGAAGCTGAGCTGGTCTTTCATTAAGGCTAACAATGGTGATATCACTAAGGTTAAGTGCGGCAACTCTAATGCTGGCAATTGGTAGCAAAGCGACTTGCCTGAGCCTGTTGGGAATATAGCGGCAGTCGAGTGACCAGATAGAACATTATCAATGACTTGCTTTTGCCCATTACGCAGTGAGTCGAATCCGAATACTTGTTTTAGCTTCTGCTCAATCATTTATGTTCTACCTGAGTTATTAAGTGTCGTATTGATGTTAAAGCGGGCGCCTATTGATGATTGCGTCGCTTGATGAATCAAATGTCTTGCACCTGATTGTACCTAATTCTATTCTGTAGCTCCTATACAAAAGCACCCCAATAGTATGAATAAGTCTGAGCTTCGCCAAATAATCATAGAGCAACTTGAATCCCGATTACGTATCGCACAATCTGCTACTCAACGCGCTATTGATGCGGCGACCGATGAAGAGACAGTGCCTGAGCATAAGTACGATACATTGGCACTAGAAGCTTCGTATCTTGCTCACGGTCAAGCAGTAAGAGTGCAAGAGTGTGAAGGTGACATTCAGTGTTATCGTAACTTAGTGCTGCGTGATAGTGAGAAGATTACAGTGAGCAGCTATGTTGTGGTCATTGACGAGCATGATCAATATAAACACTTTTTCATGGGGCCGAGAGTCGGTGGGCTTTCTGTTACGTGGAATAACAATGAAGTTGCTATCGTGACGGAAAATGCACCTTTTGGTCAGGCTCTAATGGGGAAAGAAGTCGGTGATGAGATTGAGTTTAAGGTCGCAGATAAACAGTTTTGCTATGAAGTAATATCTATCGACTAACTGAGTAACGGATATATATAAAACGTTTCTCTGACAAAGAAGCATATACCAAGGGTATAGTAATCTGTCAGATTGATGAGAGGATGTTATGAAAAACAATGTATTTATGAAAAACAAAATGTTTATGAAGAACAGTGTATTAATCGCATCGTTAACAGCGGTAATCTCTGTTGTGAGCCTGCCAACTTTTGCTGCTCAGTGTCGAGTTGATTTGAAAAATGAATTGCGAATCGATGACCAGAAAGTCGAAATCCACCAAGTGAATGGTGATACTGCCGTTTTTGATGGTAACAACGATTTATATATCCATGGTGAGAAGGTTGAGCTTGATGCCGACCAACAAGCGGCGATTGAGAAATACCGCGAAAAAGTGAGTGAGTACTTGCCACGAGCGAAACAAATGGCTAACGATGGCTTAGCGTTAGCGAATGACGTTATTGATGACATTGCTGCTAGCCTAGATTCACCGGAATCATTTGATAATGTAAAAGAGTCAATGAAAACCTACTTTGATGAACTGGAAGCTCGTTACTACAAAGATGGCGAGTTAGTGTTACCAGCAGACAGTTTTGATTCGATGGCCAATGGTTGGTCTGAAGATTTCGAGAAGGCTAAGGAGATCTTTAACCAAGAATTTATCTCTAGCGCTTTTAATGCGATGTCAGAAAAAATGAAACAAGATGGTGGCTTAAATCTTACTGAATTGGCTGACAGCATGGCTGCATTAAAGCTTAAAGTTGAAGAGCGCATGAAAGAACACTCTCAACAAGTGCAAGAGGAAGCGAATGAGTTCTGTGATTCTCTTGATGAGATGGCAGAACAAGAGCAACAGCTGCATGAAATCATTCCGAACCTAAAAGACTATCAAGTCTTCACGATCTAATCTGAATCTAACTATAAGTCACAAGAGCACCATTTGGTGCTCTTTTTGTTCGTATAAATTGAACAATACGACGAGTAATCATCTCAATTCAATCAATTGTCTCTCTAGTCCTGAACCTTGCTTTACTGCTTATAAGTAAACGATAAGACCGGTCATTTGTTAATTTAATGGTTCTAAATAGCGCATTTGTTGTAAAAACTAGAAGATTGCTCATTTATTAGTTGTACCTATCATTGCTTTTGATTACTGTACTTCCCAACTAGTTCACTGATTTTTGATGCGGGCAATATGGACCAACAATCTTCCTCTTCAAGAGAGCACTTTAGCTCTCGTTTGGGTTTTATTTTAGCAGCGGCGGGTGCAGCTGTTGGCTTAGGTAATATTTGGGGTTTCCCAACCCAAGTCGCCAGTAACGGCGGTGGTGCTTTTCTGCTTGTTTACCTAATTATGATTTTCGTGGTTGCTTTCCCGATGCTGGTGGTTGAGATGGCTATTGGTCGACATGGCCAAGCAAATCCTGTCGATAGTATGCGTTCTTTGACTACAAACCCATTAGGCAAGAGAGTCGGTGAATTTGTCGGTTGGATTGGGTTGAGTGTTCCAAGTGCAGTGCTAGCGTTTTATAGCATTGTCGGTGGTTGGTTGATCTGCTTCCTAATTGGTGCTGTCGCTGACCTGATTGGTCTAGAGGCTGCTGCTGATTGGTTTAAAGGCTTCAGTGTTGAGCGCAATGTTTTTGGTACCGTCGCATTCTATGTACTGACTATCTTGATTGTTCAGGGCGGTGTTAAGCAGGGGATCGAGAAATGGTCGACCCGTTTGATGCCTGCGCTATTTGTGTTATTTGGCTTATTGTTTGTTTACATCATGACGCAATCTGGCGCGATGGAAGGCCTAAAGCATTACCTAGTTCCAGACTTTGAGAAAGTGTGGGATAGAAAACTGATTCTAGCGGCTATGGGGCAGGGCTTCTTCTCGCTCACTATTGGTGGTTGCTCGATGTTGGTTTATGGCTCTTACTTAAGTAAGAAAGAGAACCTGCCAAAAATGGCAATGAATGTTACCTTAGTTGATACCGCGGTTGCTTTTATTGCAGGCTTAGTCGTGATGCCTGCGATGTTTGTTGCGATGCAAAAAGGTGTTCAAATCTATGCTGAAGATGGCTCATTACTGAGCTCTGATACCCTAGTATTTACGGTTCTGCCTTTGATGTTTGATAGCTTAGGTATGCTGGGTCAGGTCTTCGCAATTGTATTCTTCTTATTGCTAACGATTGCTGCACTTACTTCATCGATTTCAATGTTGGAAGCCCCTGTCGCTCTTGTTAGTGAGCGTTTCAAGACCAGACGAACGCCAACAAGTTGGGTAATTGGTGGTGCTATCGCATTGTTCAGTGTGGTGATTGTTTACAACTTTGCTGCGATGTTTGGCATGGTAGCGATGATTGCGACTCAGTACCTTCAACCAGTCGCTGCACTGATGTTCTGTGTGTTTGGTGGTTGGGTATGGAGCCGAGCGTCAAAAGTGAAAGAGCTTGAGCAAGGTTGTCCTGACTTTCAACTTGGTTGGTTTGGTAAGGTTTGGCCAATGTATGTGAAGTTCGTGTGCCCAATTTTAGTCGCAACGGTTATCTGGGCATCTTTTGGCTAGTAGACCATTTAACATCTAGATGATTAGACTTGCAGTTCAAGGCCACTCTTAATGAGTGGCTTTGTTGTTTTTGTATCGAACAAGCTTGTTCGATACAAAAAAGGCGCTGAACATAAAATTCAGCGCCTTTGTATTGTTCGTTAAGCAATCGTGATTACTTAATTTCCATACCTTGTGCTTGCAAGTCTGCATGGTAAGAAGAACGTACAAACGGACCACATGCTGCGTGAGTGAAGCCTAGCTCTAGAGCAATCTCTTTCAACTCATCAAACTCAGAAGGCGGCACGTAGCGTTCAACTGGCAAGTGGTGACGGCTTGGTGCTAGGTACTGGCCTAGTGTCAGCATTGTTACGCCATGTTCACGAAGATCTTTCAATACTTGAACGATCTCTTCTTTCGTCTCACCAAGGCCCATCATCACACCTGATTTGGTTGGGATGTTTGGATGCTGCTCTTTGAATTTTCTTAACAGATCAAGAGACCACTTGTAGTTCGCACCTGGACGCGCTTTACGGTATAGACGCGGCGCCGTCTCTAGGTTGTGGTTGAAAACATCTGGTGGATTGTCTTTCATTAGTTCAAGCGCAACGTCCATACGACCACGGAAGTCCGGAACCAGTGTTTCGATACGAATGTTTGGGTTTTGCTCGCGAATTTCACGGTTACAATCAGCAAAGTGTTGAGCACCGCCATCACGTAAGTCATCGCGGTCCACTGAAGTGATTACAACGTACTTCAGTTTCATGTCTTTAATCGTCTTAGCCAGTTTCTTCGGCTCTTCGGCTTCTGGAGCATTTGGTCGACCATGGGCAACATCACAGAACGGGCAGCGACGAGTACAGATAGCGCCAAGAATCATAAACGTTGCCGTGCCGTGGTTAAAACACTCAGCTAGGTTAGGGCAAGACGCTTCTTCACAAACTGAGTGCAGGTTGTTTTTGCGCATTGCAGATTTGATTTCTTGAATACGATGGCTGTCTGAAGGAAGTTTAATCTTCATCCATGCAGGCTTACGTAAAACTTCTTTCTGTTCAGCAGGCATATTCTTTACGGGAATTAATGCCATTTTGTCAGCGTCACGATATTTAACGCCTTTTTCCATTTGGATTGGTTTGCTCATGATTTTATGCTTCTGCTGTAATGTTACTGGTGGCTTGAATGTCTACTTGGTCATAGCCGAGTAGTTCTACGAGCTCTTGTATTAACTGTTGCTCAACGTTTTCTAGTTCACTTGGACCGCCGAGTTGGCTTACTTGCGCCATTTCCATTCCTTGGTAACCACATGGGTTAATACGTTGGAATGGAGACAAGTCCATATCGACGTTGAGTGCTAGCCCGTGGAACGAGCAGCCGCGTCGAATTCGTAATCCAAGTGAACAGATTTTCTTGCCATCGACATAAACACCAGGAGCGTCAGGTCGGGCAGTTGAATCTATATTGTAAGCTTTCAGAGTATTGATTACGAGGTTCTCAATATGAGTAACCAAATCACGCACTCCGAATTTCTTGCGGCGGATGTTTATCAGGAAGTAAGCGACTAACTGACCGGGCCCGTGGTACGTCACTTGGCCACCGCGATCGCTTTGTATCACAGGGATATCACCAG
>NZ_CH902610.1:283688-305543 GCF_000153005.1 Vibrio sp. MED222
TACTCATCAGGAACGTCGCGAATCAGCGCCTGACCTAGTAGCGCCATATCGTAAGGCGTTGAGTAAAGGTTAGGGTTGTCTAGACCGTGCACGTTAGCAAAGTGCGTGTCTTTCATTCCGATAGAGCTCGCCCATGCGTTCATTAAGTCAACAAATGCATCTTCAGAGCCGGCAATATGTTCAGCCATCGCAACACAAGCATCGTTACCTGATTGAATAATGATACCGCGGTTCAGCTCTTCAACTTTAACGGTTGTACCAACTTCAATGAACATCTTAGATGAATCAGGGAAGTTTTTAGCCCAAGCATTTTCACTGATAACAACATCGTCGTTTAGGTTGATGTTGCCACGCTCTAGCTCTTGGCCGACTACGTAGCTCGTCATCATCTTGGTTAAACTTGCTGGAGAAAGTTGAGTGTTCATCTCTTTCTCTGCGAGTACTTTGCCTGAATGGTAATCCATCAGAACAAATCCCTTAGCAGCGATTTGAGGAGCGTCAGGAACAATAATAGGAGCGGCGAATGACGATGTTGCTATCGTTGCAGAAAGTGCAACTGAAGTAGCAAAGATCGATTTAACAAGTTTATTAGATTTAATCATTTTGAATGCAATTATTAGGTGAACTATTCATATATTAACAGAATCACTCTGTCACACCAGAGCGCTGATTACCAGAAGTAACTGTTAGATAAATTAGCGAGTTAGCGTGTGTTTTTTTATATAAGCTGACGGGTAACCCATTAGCTTAACTTGTTCTAATTTTTCTTGAGTCAGAGCATAGTCATGAAATGGGCCAAGCATCAGGCGGTAGTTATCATCATTTGGCTGCAAGAACGTTGCTACAGCTAACTTTTCGCCTAGATCTTTGGCTAACTTCTCGGTTCTATCTTCATGTGGAGAAGTGGCTACTTGAATAATAAATTGAGGTAAAGCCGCCTTTTTATTTGCGTCGGTTGGCATAGCCACAGTGATGACTTCTATCTCAACATTTGCAGTGCCTGTTCTCAATACATCGAGTTTGTATGCCGCGGCATAACTAAGGTCAATGATTCGCCCTTCATGAAATGGACCTCGGTCATTGATGCGCACAATCGTCGTTTTGTTATTATCGGTATTTGTCACTTTTACATAGCTCGGAATCGGCAATGTTTTGTGTGCCGCAGACATCGAATACATGTCGTAGATCTCGCCATTCGACGTTAAATGGCCATGAAATTTCTTACCGTACCAAGAGGCTTTACCTTTCTCTGTAAACCCTTCTGTCTTCTTTACAATCTTGTAGTCTTCGCCACGCAAAGTGTAATCCGTGTTACCACCTAAACTATAAGGTTCATACTGAGGGTGAGCATCCTCGAGATGCTCTACTGAGATCGGTGCGTCTGGTGCAATGTCTGAATCTATATCGTAGCGTCCTGTTGGTTCTGTCGAAGAACAACCGTTTATAACAACGGCTAGGCTCACTATAGATACTAGTTTTTTTATTGGCAGCTCATTAACCAAAGATGTTTTTATAGGAGTTACTTTAACAGACATCAATTAGGTCGCCTTTGAGAATGCTTTTCTGTGTGTATGGATTGACATTAAAATACCGAAACCGGCCATAAGGGTAACCATAGAGGTACCGCCATAGCTGACCAGAGGTAGAGGGACACCCACCACAGGTAGAATGCCGCTTACCATACCAATGTTTACGAAAATATAGACGAAGAAACTCAGTACGATACTGCCGCCCATCATTCGACCAAATGCTGTTTGAGCTTGGCTTGCAAGCACTAAGCCACGGCCAATAATGAACAGGTAGATAGCGAGCAAAAACAAAATACCAATCATGCCCCACTCTTCGGCGATGACCGCAAAAATAAAGTCGGTATGGCGCTCTGGAATGAACTCTAGTTGAGATTGGGTACCTTGCAGCCAACCTTTTCCTGATATACCACCAGAGCCAATTGCAATCTTACTTTGGATGATGTGATAGCCCGCGCCTAATGGATCTGATTCAGGGTCAAAAAGGGTTCTTACACGAACTTTTTGATATTCACGCATCAAGAAGAACCATAAGATTGGAATAAACCCACCCAGTGCAATCGCGGCACTGGCAATGATCTTCCAACTAATACCTGCCAGGAATATCACGAAGATACCGGATGCTGCGATGAGTATCGATGTGCCTAAATCGGGCTGTTTAGCGATAAGGATTGTCGGTACAAACACCATCACTAATGAGATAGCTAAAGTTTGGAAAGTGGGTGGCAGCGAGCGCTTACCAATAAATCGAGCCAGCATCAAAGGTACTGCAAGCTTCAATAGTTCAGAGGGTTGGAATCGAATAAAGCCGAAGTTTAACCAGCGCTGTGCACCTTTAGAGGCCTCGCCAAAGAACAACACTCCGAGTAGTAGAATAACGCCGCCCGCAAACAGTAGTGGAGCCAAGGTCTCATAAGTACGAGGCGAGATTTGCGCTAAAAAGATCATCACACCTAAAGACAGCACCATACGCATCGCTTGGCGATCCATCATCGCAAGGCTCTGTCCGCTTGCGCTGTACATAATCAATAGGGCAAAGCCCATTAAAACCAGAATGCCAAGCAATAGCGGCAGGTCGATATGCAGCCGTTCAAATAGGGCTCTATTTCGTCCAGTTGAAGGATCAAGTTTCATTATTTTATTGGCTCACTTTCATAATCTTCTGCAAGAATAATATGGTCTAAAATTCTTCTTACAACTGGGCCACCATTTGATGAACCACCACCGGCATTCTCCAAAACGATAGTTACGACCGCTTCAGGATTTTCAAAAGGCGCATAACCGGTGAAGAGGGCATGATCGCGTAAATGTTCTGCGATTTCATCTGCGTTGTATTCTTCATCTTCTTTTAGACCGAAGACTTGTGCAGTACCTGATTTACCAGCAGTTTGATAAGACATTTTTTGGAATGAGCGTCTTGCTGTGCCTTTCTTTCCGTGGTTTACCAATCTCATGCCTTCTTGCGCGATATCCCAGTATCTCTGCTTAACACCAGTTACCGGAGGGTACGTTTCGATTTCAGATATCGTTTGTTCATCGAACGGTTGACCGTTCTCAATTGTCGCGCGTAGTAAATGGGGAGCGGTTACCTCTCCTTCATTGACCAATACTGAAGTCGCTTTTGCAATCTGCATTGGTGTTGCTGTCCAGTAGCCCTGGCCAATACCGACAGGGATGGTGTCACCTTGATACCAAGGTACACGGTGTCTGGCCATTTTCCATTCGCGAGTGGGCATATTCGCTTTGCTTTCTTCGTAAATGTCGATGCCAGTGTAATCACCAAAACCGAATAACATCATCCATTTAGATAAGCGATCGATGCCTAAATCAAATGAAATTTGGTAGAAGAAGGTATCAACCGATTCTTCAATGGCTTTCTCTATGTCAACGACACCGTGTCCCCAACGTAACCAGTCGCGGAACGGCTTCGTTTTTGAGTTTGGAATCTTCCAATAGCCCGGGTCATTACGCGTCGTGTTCGGAGTAATTACGCCTTCTTGCAGAGCTGCGACGGCAATGAAGGGTTTGATCGTCGATGCTGGCGGATAAATTCCTAGCGTTGCACGGTTAACTAAAGGTCGGTCTTTGTCTTGAAGCAGGGCATTATAACCTTTCGAGGAAATACCATGCACAAAGGCATTTGGGTCGTAGCTTGGGCTGGAAACCATGGCTAATACGCCATTGTCTTTCGGGTCGAGAACCACGGCTGAACCACGACGTCCATCAAGCAGTTTATGCACGTATAGCTGAAGTTTGATATCCAAGTTGAGCACGATATCTTTCCCCGGAGCCGAAGGTACAAATTTAAGAGTGCGGATCACTCGTCCACGGCTGTTTACTTCGACTTCTTGATAGCCAGCGGTGCCGTGTAGCATGTCTTCGTAATAGCGCTCAATGCCGAGTTTACCGATATCGCGGGTGGCTTGGTAATTGGCGTCTTTCTCTTCACGAACCAAGCGCTGCATATCACGGTCGTTGATGCGAGATACGTAGCCAATCACGTGAGTTAACACATCACCATAAGGGTAGAAACGTTTTAGCGTCCCTGTCACTTCAACGCCTGGGAACTTATGTTGATTTACAGAAAAGACCGCCACTTGTTCTTCGGTAAGCTGATTAAGAATAGGTACTGATTTGAAGCGACGTGAATTACGACGATCACGATTAAAACGTTCGATACGCTCCGGTGGTATGTCGATTAACGCTTGTAAACGAACAAGCGTATCTTCCATGTTTTTGACTTTTTCTGGGGTGATCTCCAGATTAAAAACAGGCCGGTTTTCTGCAAGAAGTACACCGTTGCGGTCGTAAATTAAACCACGATTGGGTGCGATTGGAACGACCTTGATGCGGTTGTCGTTGGAGCGGGTTTTATAGTCCTGATATTGATTAACTTGGATGTTGTAAAGGTTCACAACCAGCAAGCTCATCATCACTATAATCCCTGCAAACGCAACAAAAGCACGACTAGTAAATAGTCGTGCTTCTGCTTTGTAATCACGAATTTGGCTACGTTTACGTAACATTAACGCTTATTCTCGATGATAAGGGTGGTTAGCAGTGACGCTCCAAGCTCGATATAAGCTTTCAGCCATGATAACGCGTACTAATGGGTGAGGGAGAGTAAGTGCTGATAGAGACCAGCTTTGGTCTGCTGCCGCTTTACATGCTGGTGCTAATCCTTCGGGCCCGCCAATAAGGATAGAAACGTCACGGCCATCCAGCTTCCAACTTTCCAATTGCTCTGCGAGTTGAGGCGTATCCCACTTTTTACCTGGGATATCGAGTGTGACAATGCGGTTACCTTTTGGAACTGCAGCTAACATTGCTTCGCCTTCTTTTTGAAGAATACGTGCAATATCGGCATTTTTCCCGCGTTTTCCCGCAGTGATTTCAATGAGTTCTAATGGCATATCATGAGGGAAGCGGCGTTTATATTCTTTAAAGCCTTCTTCAACCCACTTTGGCATTTTTGTACCAACTGCGATTAACTGGATCTTCAAAGCTTAGCCCCAAAGTTTTTCTAGTTGGTACAGCTCACGATGCTCTTCTTGCATAACGTGAAGCATGCTTGTGCCCATGTCTAGAACAACCCATTCACCTTCTTTTTGGCCGTCCATGCCAAGGGGATTCATGCCAGCCTTGCGCACTTCATCAGCAACGTGCTGTGCAATAGAGGCAACATGGCGCTTAGATGTACCAGTACAAACAATCATGTAGTCAGTAACACTTGATTTGCCTTCTACATCGATAGTCACAATCGATTCTGCTTTCATGTCGTCGGCTTTGTCTGCAAGAAAATCTTTTAGTTCTTCACGTAACACGGGGTGTTCCTTTAATCTGAGTTTAGCTTTTTAGGGTCTGTTGACCCTAGAATATACCACGCTTTTATGCGTGAAATGGGATTGAAGCTGAAGGGATACAAAACTCTACGCTTAACTGATGAATTAGTGGCCAAGGCGACTGTTCATATTGTGTTTTTGTCATCAATTCTACTTGAGTGAGTAGCGCAAACAGGGAGTGTAATTGAGATATCGAAACTCTTGTTAGCGCGGCGTTATAAAGAGGTTTTTTGGATTGCCAGATACGGTGCTTTTCAAATACCTGCGCGATTGGCATCTGCTTCATTTGTTGCTGCATTTGTAATAGCAGAGCAAGCTCACGTTGTATGCTGCGCAATAAGATAACGGGTTCGACACCTTCGGCTTCTAACTGACGCAGGATTCGCTGTGCACGGTTGCCTTTGCCTGCTAATAACGCATCACTCCAATGGAATGGCGTAAAATGGTTGTGTCGACTCAGCGATTCTTCTAAACGTACTAATGTGAGCTTTCCATCTGGGTATTGGAGAGCCAGTTTTTCTAGGCTTTGGGTGAGCGCAAATAGATTACCCTCATGCCATTGCGCCAACATTTGTATCGCTTCAGGATCCGGAGATAAGCCGATCTGACGACAGCGTGTTTGGACAAACTGAGGTAAGCGGCTAACGTCTGGGGTTAGGCAGCTGATCCAGTGGCCTTGATTCGAGAGTGCTTTAAACCACTTAGCGCTTTCTTGAGCCTTAGTGAGCTTGGTGCCCACCAAGATCAACAAGATGTCGCTATGAATATGCTCTGAAAGTGCGAGCAGCTCTTTTGCTATTGCGGCATTGACCCCGGACTCTGGCAATTCAAGTTCGATGAGCTGACGACTAGAGAATAGGCTCAATGCTTGAGTGCAGTCGTAGACTTGATTCCAGTCGAGACTGCTATCAATAGCAAAGCGGTGGCGTTCTTCAAAGCCTTGCTCTTTGGCTGTCTTTTGAATCGCTTCACGGCTTTCCTGCAGCAGTAAAGGTTCGTTACCAAAAATTAGGTAAACGTTACTTAACTGCTTAGCAAGTTGCTCAGATAAACGATCAGCAAAAATACGCATTAAATAAACCTATTGCTCAACCGTTACGCTAGGCTCAGCATCAGGTACTGCACTTGCGTCGATCTCAACGTCGTCAATTTCGATGTTCTTGATGTTGTATTGTTTCTCAAGCTCTTTCACTTGAACGTTCTCTAGAGCTTGTAGATCCATACTGTCGGCTGCAATATTTGCTTTCAATCGAGCCATTTGACGAAGGATTTGGCTTGTTGCCAACTTGCGCATCTCATCTTCAATCATGTCACGTTCAACCGATTTTGCGAGCGCTGTTAGTGGGTTATCTAAATAGCTTCGAGTTACGCTAGTTGAGAAGGTTTTGTCGCCTAGCTCTGGTATCGTCACACGATATGAAGCATTAAGCGTCAGTTCTTTTTCTGCCGCTAGAGTGTTTTGGTAAAGAGACAGGGTACGCTCACCGACGCCTTCGCTAATGATGTGAAGGTTAGGTGTGTTCTCAGCAGGTGGCACGATTTCCACATTATTCATACGCAACTGGCTTCTCATCATGCGTGTAAACGTACTGTATTGGTCGTAACTGGTCACAGAGATCTTGTTGAGCTCTTCTGGCACAGAGTAATCACCGCGCAGGTGAAAACCACAGGCGCTCAGTAGGCTAACGGTTAGAACAACAATAGTAACTTTCAATGAAGATAGTGAATTCAGGCGCATTATTTGATGGCTCTCATGAAGGTAGAATACTTATTAAAAGGCTTTAGTTCGCTTGAGTTGTTAGGCTCAAGTCTAAAGCGTTTAAATAAGTAGACAGGGCTATTAGTTACCCTGTCTACAGACTGCTTTTGATGAATTAAGTTCGTTAATTCTTCAGTAATTGCACTGTGCTAACGAAATTAGTTAGCAACGATGTTTAGAAGCTTACCAGGTACGAAGATAACTTTACGGATAGTTAACCCATCTAGGAACTTCTTAGCGTTCTCATCATTTAGACCAAGCTCACGAACTTGCTCTTCTGTCGCGTCAGCAGCAACCGTTAGTTTTGCTCGTAGCTTACCGTTGATCATTACAACGATAGTCTTCTCGTCTTCAACTAGCGCTTTCTCATCGAAAGTTGGCCATGTTGCTGAGTCTACGTTTGATTCACCCAATGCAATCCACATTTCGTAAGAGATGTGTGGCGTCATAGGGTAAAGCATACGTACAACTGCTTTTAGTGCTTCATCAAGAATTGCACGATCTTGTACAGACTCTTGAGGCGCTTTCGCTAGCTTGTTCATCAGCTCCATGATTGCAGCGATTGCTGTGTTGAACGTTTGGCGACGGCCGATATCGTCCGTTACTTTCGCGATAGTTTTGTGGATATCACGACGAAGTGCTTTCTGGCCACCAGATAGAGCAGAAGCATCCACAGTTTCAGCTGCACCTTTAGAAGAGTGAGTGTGAACCAGTTTCCAAACACGCTTAAGGAAACGGTTTGCCCCTTCAACGCCAGACTCTTGCCACTCAAGCGTCATGTCTGCAGGCGATGCAAACATCATGAATAGGCGTACTGTATCAGCGCCGTACTTGTCTACCATCTCTTGTGGGTCGATACCGTTGTTCTTAGACTTAGACATTTTGATCATGCCTGAGTGCTCAACGTTGCGGCCTTGGTTGTCGACAGCTTTTTCAATGCGGCCTTTCGCGTCACGGTCGATAGTCACGTCAGTTGGAGCAATCCACTCTTTAGTGCCTTTCTCGTTGGTGTGGTAGAACGCGTCAGCTAGAACCATACCTTGACATAGAAGTTGCTTGAATGGTTCGTCAGATGTCACGTAACCCGCATCACGTAGAAGCTTGTGGAAGAAACGAGAGTAAAGCAGGTGCATACAAGCGTGCTCAATACCACCAACGTATTGGTCAACTGGCAGCCAGTAGTTAGCTTTCTCTGGATCTAGAATGTCATCAGCTTGTGGTGAACAGTAACGTGCGTAGTACCATGATGATTCCATGAACGTATCGAACGTATCAGTTTCACGTAGCGCAGGTTCGCCATTGAATGTTGTTTCAGCCCAAGATTTGTCAGCTTTGATTGGGCTAGTAACGCCATCCATTACCACGTCTTCTGGAAGAATGACTGGCAGTTGGTCTGCAGGTACTGGGTGAACTTCACCGTCTTCAGTGGTTACCATTGGGATTGGAGCACCCCAGTAACGTTGACGAGAAACGCCCCAGTCACGTAGACGGAAGTTTACTGTTTTCTTACCTTTGCCTTCAGCTTCAAGCTTCGCAGCGATTGCATCGAATGCTTCTTGGAATGCAAGACCATCGAATCCACCAGAATCGAACAGTACACCTTTCTCAGTGTAAGCCGCTTCAGACACGTCTAGATCAGAACCATCTTCAGGTTTGATCACTGGGATGATATCGATGCCGTACTTAGTTGCGAATTCGTAGTCACGTTGGTCGTGAGCAGGAACCGCCATTACCGCACCTGTGCCGTAATCCATAAGAACGAAGTTTGCTACGTATACAGGAACAACACGACCGTTAAGAGGGTGGATAGCCGTTAGGCCAGTATCCATACCTTTCTTTTCCATCGTTGCTAGTTCTGCTTCAGCCACTTTGGTGTTACGACACTCTTCAACGAATGCTGCAAGCTCAGGATTGTTCTTTGATGCTTTCTCTGCAAGTGGGTGACCTGCAGCGATACCAACATAAGAAACACCCATTAGTGTATCAGGACGTGTTGTGTACACTTCTAATGGCGCTTCTTCACCGTTAACAGCGAAAGATAGCTCAACACCTTCAGAGCGGCCGATCCAGTTGCGCTGCATGGTCTTAACCATTTCAGGCCAACCTTCAAGGTTGTCTAGATCGTCTAGTAGCTCTTGAGCGTACTCAGTGATTTTAATGAACCACTGTGGGATTTTCTTTTGTTCTACCGGAGTATCACAACGCCAGCAGCAACCGTCTTCTACTTGCTCGTTTGCCAGTACAGTTTGGTCGTTTGGACACCAGTTAACAGAAGAAGTCTTCTTGTAAACTAGGCCTTGTTCGTAAAGTTTAGTGAAGAACTCTTGCTCCCAACGGTAGTACTCAGGCGTACACGTTGCGAATTCACGTTTCCAGTCGTAACCAAAGCCTAAAAGTTTAAGCTGGTTTTTCATGTATTCGATGTTTTCGTAAGTCCACGGAGCAGGCGCTGTGTTGTTTTTTACAGCTGCGTTTTCTGCAGGTAGGCCGAATGCATCCCAACCAATTGGTTGCATTACGTTTTTGCCTTGTAGACGTTGGAAACGAGATACCACATCACCGATGGTGTAGTTACGCACGTGACCCATGTGCAGTCGGCCACTTGGGTAAGGGAACATAGAAAGACAGTAGAATTTTTCTTTGTTTGGGTCTTCACTTACAACGAAAGTTTCGCTGTTATCCCAGTGTTGTTGAACCTTTTGTTCAATCTCTTGCGGGTTATATTGTTCTTGCATCGATGGTATCCGGTTATCTTGGAATTTGTGAGTTCGGTTAGAACAGAATCTTACAGATCGTCATAGAATACCTAAAGGAGCTGAGTACAACAATAGTTATACCCTTCATACTTGCAGTTGCTGCCTAGTAGATTGTGTAATTTTCACTGAATTTCGCAGGGCAACTATACTTAAGAGTATGAATTGCATTTGTTTGTGAGCGGGAGTGCATTGCGGCGCATCCGTTTGCTCGTTTCAAGGTTGGTTATCTTAAGGAGGTTGTTATGCCGAAGAAAAAAGCACTCTATGAAGAAGTCGTCGAAGAGGTGATAGAAACGCTGAAGCATAGTCCTGAAGAGCTTAACAACAAAATAGAAACGTCAGGTAAGTATGCGAAAGCAGCCAACGACATGACCAAAGACGAGCTGTCGTTGATTTCCGCTTACGTAAAATCGGATTTAAAAGAGTTTTCCGAAAGCTATGAAGAGAGCAAAAGTGGTCCGTTTTATTTAATGATTGCAGACTCTATTTGGCAAGGGCTGTTGGATATTACTGATCGTACTAAGGTGGAATGGGTTGAGTTGTTCCAAGATCTTGAACATCAGGGCTTATATCAAGCGGGTGAAGTCATTGGGTTAGGCACCTTGGTATGTGACGAGTGTGGCCATCAAACCGAATATAACCACCCAACCAATATCATTCCATGCATTAAATGTGGTTCTAAAGGGTTTAGTCGTAAAGCCCTTAAACCGTAAACTTCTGAACTATAGCGATATCAATGTTAAACCGCAGCAATCAAAAAGGGTTGACCCAACCAGTCAACCCTCTAATCACTTTTCTTCGAATCTAGCTCTTTGGCTTTCTTATTAGCCAACCCATCGCCAAGCTGAGCATCGCCCAGATGTACAGTGGCCAAGTACCAACTGTGTGATAAGGCGTTTGACCATCCGTTGAAATGAGTTCAGCTTTTAATACGGCCGTTTCAAACTGAGGTATTTGCTTGATGATGTTGCCTTTGTAATCGGTTACTGCCGTCACACCATTGTTGGTCGAGCGAATAACTGGCTTACCAAGCTCCAGAGCACGCATCTGTGCGATTTCCATATGTTGCAGTGGACCAATCGAACGACCAAACCACGCATCGTTAGAGAGCGTTAAAATAAAGTCCGTCTCATCAGTCACGCTTTGTCTAACTTGATCATTAAAGACGATCTCATAACACAACGCAGGTGCTAAGTGACGGCCATTTGCCACGATGTTTGGTTGAACAAAATCGCCACGGCTAAATGATGACATCGGCAAGTTGAAGAACGGTGCCAATGGGCGCAAGATATTTTCAAACGGCACAAACTCACCAAATGGCAATAGGTGATGTTTATGGTAGCGTTCGTCTGGATCGTAGCTGTATTCACCGTATGGATTGACACCTAGAGAAAGAACGCTGTTGTAGTACTTCTTATCTTCAGACTGATTGAGTACGCCAGTGATGATTGAGCTGTTGTTCATCTTCGCTGCGCTATCTAAGTTACGTAAGAAAGATGGAATTTCAACTTCGAATGCTGGAATAGCGGCTTCAGGCCAAATGATGATATCGGCATCCCAGTTTTCTCTACTTAGATCTGTGTACTTCATCATCGTAGGCCAGCGGTGGCTTGGTAGCCATTTACTGTCTTGATCTACATTGCCTTGAATCAATACCACTGAGGTTGTTTTTTCAGGGTTCGGTGTCACCCAATCGATATTTCGAATGCCAAAACCTGCACTGAATACGATCGCAGGGATGATGCCAACACTCCATGCTTTATTGATAACCATATAAGCGAGTGCAGATGCAGAGACAATGACTGCCAGAGTAATTAACTCGACACCGCCAATCGGTGCAAACGAGCCTAGTGGAGAATCGATTTGGCTGTAGCCAAGCCAAAGCCAAGGAAAGCCCGTCATTACCCAGCCACGTAGCCAATCACTGATTAACCACAATGCAGGAGCTGCGAGGAAAAAGCGGCTTAGGTTATTAGCAGGGAAGTACTTGTTTAAGCTCCAGGTAAATAGGCCTGAATAAACCGCTAGGTAGCCAATGAGCAAAGCCATCAAAAACAGGTTGGCTGCCAGTGGCATGCCGCCAAAATGATCGATGCTGACGTATACCCAGCTGATACCTGTTGCGAATTGGCCTAAACCCCATCCGTAGCCAATCCAAAGCGCACTTTTAGGAGAACGGTTGTGGATCAGTAACAGCAACAAAGCTGGGCTGAGAATAGCAAGAGGCCATATAGAGTATGGAGCGAATGAAAGGGTGGTTATAGCGCCAACAAAAACGGCCGCTAGCGGCCGTAATAGGCGATGAATAAAGGTCTTAGTCATCTAATTTCTGTTATCTCTTTAGAGAGAAGTTGTTATTCTTCGATAGTAGGAAGAGGCTGTTCGTCAGGAATGGTTACCTGTAACTGAATCACACGACGGTTATCTGCTGATGTTATTTTGAAATGGTAGTTTTCAATCTCTACAATTTCGCCACGAACCGGCAGGTGACCGAGTGCTGTCATAACCATGCCGCCTACCGTATCCACTTCATCGTCACTAAAGGCAGTTCCAAACGTATCGTTGAACTCTTCAATAGTGGTTAAAGCTTTAACAGAGAAAGTATGCTTACTCAGCTTACGAATATCTAGCTCTTCTTCATCGTCGAACTCGTCTTCAATTTCACCAACGATTTCTTCGAGGATATCTTCAATGGTTACCAGGCCAGAAACTCCGCCAAACTCATCGACAACGATAGACATGTGGTAGCGCTCTTCTTGGAACTCTTTGAGTAGGCGATCAACACGCTTACTTTCAGGAACAACCACGACAGGGCGAATCACTTGTTCGATATCAAATGGGGCACTTTCTGAACCCAAATACTTAAGTAGGTCCTTCGCTAATAGAATGCCTTCAACATGGTCTTTATCTTCACTGATCACTGGGTAGCGAGAGTGTTGAGCATCAGTAATAAGCGCAATCAATGTATCTAAATCATCGGTGCGTTCAACTGTAACCATTTGAGAGCGAGGCAGCATGATGTCGCGTACTCGCATCTCTGAAATTTCCATTACACCCTCGAGCATGTCGCGCGTGTCGTGGTCAATTAGGTCATTAATTTCTGAGTCGCGGATTACATCTACGAGCTCTTGGCGATCTTTAACTTCACCTTGAAATAGTTGGCCTAGGCGTTCAAAGAAGGACTTTCTACTCGGACCTTCAGATTTTTTACTTCCCTCAGAAGTGGGGGGGTTACCTTCGTTCATGATTTCTCAAAAAATAACGCTATCAGAAGTGTGATAGCACACGTTACAACTCAGATTCCTGCGAAAATCACAGGTTCGATGAGTTATTGTTTCTCTGCAACCTACTTTACTAGAATCGATTTACTTTTCTAGAATATACGGGTCTTCAAACCCCATAGTTTGCATGATTTCTGTTTCGAGTGACTCCATCTCTTCAGCTTCATCATCTTCGATATGATCATAACCTAGCAGATGCAGACTGCCATGTACAACCATATGAGCCCAGTGTGCTAGCAGAGGCTTACTTTGCTCTTCTGCTTCTTTTTCGACAACTTGGCGGCAAATAATGAGGTCACCCAGTAGATCTAATTCCACTCCTGGTGGTGCTTCAAATGGGAAAGACAGCACGTTAGTTGGCTTATCTTTTCCACGATAGTCATGATTGAGCTGGTGGCTTTCTTGTGTATCAACAATACGAACCGTCAACTCGGCACTCTCTTGAAACTGAGGAATTGTCTTGTCTAACCAAAGTTGAATATCTTGCTCAGTTGGAAGACCTTGCTCATTTTCGACTGCTAATTGCAGGTCTAGTTCAATAGACATCTATTTATCACCTTGCTCTGCAATGACAGAACTATTTTGTGTTGCTAATTGTGTCGTAACAGCTTGCTGAGCCTCAAGAAGTTTGGCTTCTCGTTCTTCTCGTTTGCGAGCCTCAAACTCTTTACGCTCTTTTTGGTCTTTGGCTTCCCACTTCTCGTACGCATTAACGATACGAGCAACCACAGGGTGACGAACGACGTCTTCAGACATGAAGAAGTTAAAGCTAATATCATCCACTTCACTGAGCACTTCAGTTGCATGACGTAGGCCTGATTTTGCACCACGAGGTAAATCGATTTGTGTAATATCACCTGTGATCACAGCGCGAGAGTTAAAACCGATACGGGTTAAGAACATTTTCATCTGCTCTACCGTGGTGTTTTGGCTCTCATCAAGAATGATAAACGCATCATTCAATGTACGACCACGCATGTAAGCCAGTGGAGCAACTTCAATCACGTTACGTTCAATCAGCTTCTCAACTCGCTCAAAGCCAAGCATTTCAAACAGTGCATCGTAAAGCGGACGCAAATAGGGGTCTACTTTTTGGCTTAAATCACCCGGTAGGAAACCAAGCTTCTCACCAGCTTCAACAGCAGGACGAGTCAGTAGGATTCGACGAACTTCTTGACGTTCAAGTGCATCAACCGCAGCCGCAACAGCTAAGTACGTTTTACCAGTACCAGCAGGTCCAATACCAAAAGTGATGTCATGAGTGACCATGTTCATTAGATATTGTGCTTGGTTTGGCGTGCGAGGTTTGATAACGCCTTTTTTAGTCTTAATGGTCACTTCTTTGCCGTAGTCGATTTCAGACTCGACGTGTTGCTCCAAAATACCAGACTCAGTGACCGCCAGATGCACTTGCTCCGGTTCGATATCGATTATGTTGCCTTTAACTGGAGCCGTTTCAACATAGAGGTGTTTGATGATGTCTAAAGCTGCGGCTGTAGTGTGAGGCTTACCGACAATCGTGAAAAAGTTGCTACGGTAATTAATCTCAACGCCCAGACGACGCTCAAGATGCTTGATGTTGTCGTCAAATGGTCCGCATAAACTTGCCAAGCGCTTGTTATCTGCTGGCTCTAGATTTATCTCTAAGGTAACGATTTTATTGCTCAAATTAGCCTCTCATTTTGTGCCACTCACTCTTAAATATAAAAAAGAGCAAAAAGCCCGATTTAGACCGGGCTTTTGATGGTGATATCCCTATTTCTAAGATGGTCACTTAGTTAGGTAATTTCAAGCTTTGTGTTTGCGCTTTGTGCTCAAACAGTTGTATTGCCTATGGCGTAAATGTCGCTACACCTAGCTCGTCTTCACGTTTTGTTTTTTCCATCATTTCTGCTGGAGTCATTACAACGCGTAGACCCATGTCTTTTTCTGTGCGAACTAGCTCACCACGTAGTGAGTTAGTGTAAACCTCAGTGATCTTCACATCTACAAACTGACCGATTAGGTCTGCAGAACCTTCGAAGTTCACAACACGGCTGTTTTCAGTACGGCCACGCAGTTCCATGAGATTCTTTCTTGATGGACCTTCAACAAGAATACGCTGCTCTGTACCTAGCATTAGACGAGAGAAACGCATAGCTTGTGTGTTTACTGTTTGTTGCAGTTCGTACAGACGATCTTTTTTCTCTTGTGCTGGTACATCACATGGGTAATCTGCCGCTGGCGTACCTGGACGTGGAGAGAAAACAAAGCTGAAGCTCATATCGAAATCAACTTCTTTAATTAGCTTCATTGTATCTTGGAAGTCTTGCTTAGACTCACCAGGGAAACCAACAATAAAGTCAGAGCTGATTTGAATGTCAGGACGAGCTTTACGCAGTTTACGGATAATAGATTTGTACTCGATAGCCGTATGTGGACGCTTCATCATCGTAAGAATACGGTCACTACCACTTTGTACTGGTAGGTGAAGGAAGCTCACTAGTTCAGGGGTATCTTTGTAAACTTCAATGATGTCGTCACCAAACTCAAGCGGGTGGCTTGTTGTGAAACGAATACGGTCGATACCGTCGATAGACGCAACTAGGCGAAGGAGCTCTGCAAATGTGCAGATGTCACCTTCGTGAGTAGGGCCTCGGAATGCGTTTACGTTTTGGCCTAGCAGGTTTACTTCACGTACGCCTTGCTCTGCAAGTTGTGCAACTTCGAATAGCACATCATCCATTGGACGACTAACTTCTTCGCCACGAGTATATGGAACAACGCAGTAAGTACAGTACTTAGAACAACCTTCCATGATAGAAACGTAGGCTGTTGCGCCGTCTGCTTTTGGCTCTGGCAGGTTATCGAACTTTTCGATCTCTGGGAAAGAGATGTCCATTACTGGCTTTTCGTTAGACAGTGATGACTTAATCATCTCTGGTAAACGGTGTAATGTTTGTGGGCCAAAGATAACGTCTACATAAGGTGCACGTTGACGAATGTGATCACCTTCTTGAGTCGCTACACAGCCACCCACACCGATCACCACACCTTCTTTTTTATCTTTAAGCGTTTTCCAACGACCAAGCTGGTGGAATACTTTTTCTTGCGCTTTTTCGCGGATAGAACAAGTATTCAATAGTAGTACGTCTGCTTCCTCAGGTACTTCAGTTAGCTCATAGCCATTTGCAGCGTTAAGCAGGTCGGCCATTTTTGATGAATCATATTCATTCATCTGACAGCCCCAAGTTTTAATTAGCAGTTTCTTACTCATTATATGTTCGCTCGATCGTTAGTTTAATTTAAGGGAGCAAATCGCCCATTATTCATCCGCTAGCTCCGTTCGTCATAATTCGGTATTCAATTTTATGACAGGCTCTAGCGGCAAGCGGCGTATTGTACTGGTTTCAAAACCGACTGACTAGTAGTCTGAACAAATCTCTTATGTAGTGGTTTTTATTATCGTTAACGCCATATGCCATAAGGGATAACCCTTCTTTCGAATAAGGTTTTTGGTTACAAGTTCGTTATGAAAAAGTACAATCAAAAACAGTCAAAGAATCAAACTGATAAGTACAAAATATGAACAGTTACGATATTGTAGTCGTCGGTGGCGGCATGGTTGGTGCAGCAACAGCAATCGGTTTTGCAAAGCAAGGTCTGAGTGTTGCGGTGATCGAAGGTTTTGCCCCACAAGCTTTTGATGAGTCGCAAGCGATGGACATTCGTGTGTCAGCGATTTCTCAAGCATCGGTCGATTTGCTTGAAGATCTTGGTGCATGGCAAAGTATTGCAGCGATGCGCGTCTGTTCTTACAAGCGATTGGAAACTTGGGAACATCCAGAGTGTCGTACTCGGTTTGATGCAGCATCACTGGACCTTCCTCGTTTGGGCTATATCGTTGAGAATCGATTAATCCAATTGGGTTTATGGGCTCAGTTTGATGCCTACGACAATCTCGAACTGTTATGTCCAGAAAAGCTCGATGAGATTGAGTTTGGTGAGACCAATATAGTCAAGCTTCAGTCGGGTACTCAGTTGTCCGCGAAGTGGGTGGTTGGCGCTGATGGCGCAAATTCAGCCGTCCGTCAGCAAGCAGGGATTGGTATTACGGCTTGGGATTACCGACAGCACTGCATGCTTATCAACGTAGAAACAGAACAGCCTCAGCAAGATATTACTTGGCAGCAATTTTTACCAAGTGGTCCTCGTTCATTTTTGCCTTTGTGTTCTCTAGTCTCTGACGATCAAGAAGTCGGGCAGGGCTCGTTAGTTTGGTATGATTCTCCACTGCGTATTAAGCAATTGTCAGCAATGCCCCCTGAAAAACTACGTAATGAAGTACTTACTCACTTTCCTAAAGAGTTAGGTGATATCAAAGTTTTGAACTCGGGTTCTTTTCCTCTGACACGACGTCATGCTCAATCATACTCAAAGAATAACTGTATTTTAGTCGGGGACTCTGCACATACGATTAACCCTCTAGCAGGGCAGGGTGTTAACTTGGGTTTTAAAGATGTGGCAGCACTATTGGATATCACCCAAGAGAAAGGCGAATTGAATCAATCTGTGGCGAGACGCTATGAAGTGATCAGAAGAGGTGACAATCTAATGATGCAAAGTGGCATGGACTTTTTCTACAAAACGTTTAGCAATGACATTGGCCCACTTAAGTTTGTGCGAAATGCAGCACTAAAGCTAGCAGAAAACTCAGGGCCGATTAAATCACAGGTGCTTAAGTACGCTTTAGGGTTGTGATTGGTTACTCCAAGTTATCTAGTTATAAAAGAAGGAGAGCTGAGGCTCTCCTTTTTTGATTTCATGATAGTGCTTAGTGCTATTGCGTCACACAAACAGGTGCATCAATGGCTAAAGAGCATCCAGTATAGGTGAGGGAGCCATCTTCAATATCTCGTTTGAATGATGTGAGGTTGTTGGAATGCTGGTTTGCGGCGATAAGCCATTGTCCGTCATTAGTGATATGAAAGTCGCGAGGGAACTTGCCTTCAACATCGTAACTATCCATAAAAATGAGCTTTTGAGTGACGGAGTCTATTCTAAAACAACTGATTCTGGATTGATGTCGGCAAGACACATAAAGGAATTGCTCATCTGGCGATAGCTTAATTGCAGCCGCTGCTTCTCCTTTATCCATATTTGCTAATGCATCAACCTCTTCCACAATACTCCACACCCCTAAAGACTTTTCCAAAATCAATATCGTTTCAGAGAGCTCACACACCACATAGGCTCTATCTTCGGCTTGGTTAAAGATTAAGTGACGAGGTCCATTCCCTGCCCGCACTTTGATAGATTGCATTGGTTCATCAAGGAACTCTTCTTGCTCTTCGTCAAAGCAATAGAAGTTGATTCGATCGGCTCCGAGATCGACGGTGACAAACTGCGGAGAGTTCTTTAGGAAAAGGCTTTGATGTGCATGTGGGCCTGTTTGTCTTTCTGCATTAGGTCCAGAACCAACCATTTTGAGTGTTTTGAGCCGTTTATCGATATTGCCATTGATACTTAAACTAAAGATATCGAATGCCCCTGATGAATATTGCGATGTAATAGCAAACTTATTGTGGGGATCTACCGTGATATGACAAGGGTGATCTCCTGAAATTAGTCTAGTATTTGACGCTATTGTTGAATCAGAATTCGGTATATGAATCAGTTGCGGTTGCATCTTTTGGTCAACTTCAGAAGCTGTATAGATCCCTAGCTTTGTCGTGGTGACAAACGAAGGATTTGTACAGGCCGCTATAAGCTCTAAAGGCAACAGCGTTCCCGTTTCTAGATCTAACTGAGTTTGATATACACCTTGGCTATTACTTGGAGAATCTGTGTAGCAACCGATCGTTAAAGGGAGGGTTTTCATAGGCAGTCATACTCAGTTAGGAAATGGAGCAGACATTGTCTAATAAAATCGTAGTAAAAGTGAGGTTATAGGAGAGAATACTTGGTGACTTGGCTTGCAGATTTACATATTCCAGATAAAACAAAACCCAGCTAAAAAGCTGGGTTCTATTCAATGATGGTGCGGTCGGAGAGACTTGAACTCTCACACCTCTCGGCGCCAGAACCTAAATCTGGTGCGTCTACCAATTCCGCCACGACCGCAGCAAATCTTTATAGTTATATCGATATTGGTGATTCAATATAACGTTGTTTGTACTTTTTCTTTCATAAAGAAAGAATGGTGGCTACTGCGGGATTCGAACCTGCGACCCCATCATTATGAGTGATGTGCTCTAACCAACTGAGCTAAGTAGCCAATAATGAATTTTTATGTATTCACTATTTTATCTCTAATTAAAGAGAAATAATGGTGCGGTCGGAGAGACTTGAACTCTCACACCTCTCGGCGCCAGAACCTAAATCTGGTGCGTCTACCAATTCCGCCACGACCGCAGCAAATCTTTATAGTTATATCGATATTGGTGATTCAATATAACGTTGTTTGTACTTTTTCTTTCATAAAGAAAGAATGGTGGCTACTGCGGGATTCGAACCTGCGACCCCATCATTATGAGTGATGTGCTCTAACCAACTGAGCTAAGTAGCCAATAATGAATTTTTATGTATTCACTATTTTATCTCTAATTAAAGAGAAATAATGGTGCGGTCGGAGAGACTTGAACTCTCACACCTCTCGGCGCCAGAACCTAAATCTGGTGCGTCTACCAATTCCGCCACGACCGCAGCAAATCTTTATAGTTATATCGACATTGGTGATTCAATATAACGTTGTGCTCTTGGTTTGCTATCTAGCTTAAAAATAAGCTAAGTAAAAAACAAAGAGTTTTAATAGTGGCTGGGCTACCTGGATTCGAACCAGGGAATGCTGGCATCAAAAGCCAGTGCCTTACCGCTTGGCGATAGCCCAACAGGATACCATTTAAGATATCTAAATAATGGTGCGGTCGGAGAGACTTGAACTCTCACACCTCTCGGCGCCAGAACCTAAATCTGGTGCGTCTACCAATTCCGCCACGACCGCAGCAAAGCTTTTACTCTAGCGAAGAGTATAGTTAAGAAGACTTATGGTTTGTCTAAGTAACGTTGTAATGGCTGGGCTACCTGGATTCGAACCAGGGAATGCTGGCATCAAAAGCCAGTGCCTTACCGCTTGGCGATAGCCCAACAGGATATCATTTAAGATATCTAAATAATGGTGCGGTCGGAGAGACTTGAACTCTCACACCTTTCGGCGCCAGAACCTAAATCTGGTGCGTCTACCAATTCCGCCACGACCGCAGCAAAGCTTTCCTCTCAACTAAGCAAAGAGCTTAGCGAAGAGTATATAGTTAAGAAGACTTATGGTTTGTCTAAGTAACGTTGTAATGGCTGGGCTACCTGGATTCGAACCAGGGAATGCTGGCATCAAAAGCCAGTGCCTTACCGCTTGGCGATAGCCCAACAGGATATCATTTAAGATATCTAAATAATGGTGCGGTCGGAGAGACTTGAACTCTCACACCTCTCGGCGCCAGAACCTAAATCTGGTGCGTCTACCAATTCCGCCACGACCGCAGCAAATCTTTATAGTTATATCGACATTGGTGATTCGATGTAACGTTGTGCTCTTGGTTTGCTATCTAGCTTAAAAATAAGCTAAGTAAAAAACAAAGAGTTTTAATAGTGGCTGGGCTACCTGGATTCGAACCAGGGAATGCTGGCATCAAAAGCCAGTGCCTTACCGCTTGGCGATAGCCCAACAGGATATCATTTAAGATATCTAAATAATGGTGCGGTCGGAGAGACTTGAACTCTCACACCTCTCGGCGCCAGAACCTAAATCTGGTGCGTCTACCAATTCCGCCACGACCGCAGCAAATCTTTATAGTTATATCGACATTGGTGATTCGATGTAACGTTGTGCTCTTGGTTTGCTGTCTAGCTTAAAAATAAGCTAAGTAAAAAACAAAGAGTTTTAATAGTGGCTGGGCTACCTGGATTCGAACCAGGGAATGCTGGCATCAAAAGCCAGTGCCTTACCGCTTGGCGATAGCCCAACAGGATATCATTTAAGATATCTAAATAATGGTGCGGTCGGAGAGACTTGAACTCTCACACCTCTCGGCGCCAGAACCTAAATCTGGTGCGTCTACCAATTCCGCCACGACCGCAGCAAAGCTTTTACTCTAGCGAAGAGTATAGTTATATCGACATTGGTGATTCAATATAACGTTGTTTGTACTTTTTCTTTCATAAAGAAAGAATGGTGGCTACTGCGGGATTCGAACCTGCGACCCCATCATTATGAGTGATGTGCTCTAACCAACTGAGCTAAGTAGCCATCTGAGAGCGAAGTAATATAATATAATCTCGCTTCCAATGCCATTATCTTTTTAAAGATAATTACACTTTAAATTGTGGCTGGGCTACCTGGATTCGAACCAGGGAATGCTGGCATCAAAAGCCAGTGCCTTACCGCTTGGCGATAGCCCAACAATGATGTCAATTAAGACATCTCAATATGGTGCGGTCGGAGAGACTTGAACTCTCACACCTCTCGGCGCCAGAACCTAAATCTGGTGCGTCTACCAATTCCGCCACGACCGCTTTATTTCCTAAAAACTCTTTGTTGTCAAAAGACATACGTTTAATAACAAACAGAGTGCTTAGGAAATGGTGGCTACTGCGGGATTCGAACCTGCGACCCCATCATTATGAGTGATGTGCTCTAACCAACTGAGCTAAGTAGCC
>NZ_CH902609.1:0-9413 GCF_000153005.1 Vibrio sp. MED222
CTGATTAGCTTAGTTTTGTTCGCAATGCTTGCGGCTCCAGCTGCCTTTGCTCAAGACCGTTATATTGCTGACAAACTATTTACTTATATGCACTCTGGCCCAAACAATACTTTCCGTATCATAGGTAGTATTGATGCCGGCGAGAAAATCACCTACCTGCAAACTAACAAGAGCACGGGTTACACTCAGGTTCAAGATAGCCGAGGACGTAAAGGTTGGGTTGAGAGTAAGTTCGTAAGCACAAAAGAAAGTATGGCGCTGCGCATGCCTAAGCTAGAGAAAGAACTCTCTGAAGTAAAAGGCAAACTGGCGAATGCTCGCCAAAGTGCTGACAGCGAAAAAGCAGGTCTCGCAAGCTCTCTAGACTCTCGCAACAAACAGATTGCTGAACTAGAGCAGAACTACAGTGAGATTAGCCAACAGCTAACGAGCTCTCAAACTGAGAACCGTCAACTACGCGCTAAGCTAGATACTCAAAAAGATGACTTACTATTGAAGTACTTCATGTACGGTGGTGGTGTTGCTGGTATTGGTCTACTTCTTGGCCTTGTTCTGCCACACATCATGCCTCGTCGTAGAAAGTCACCAAACGGCTGGGCGTAAGCCTCGCATTTGCTAGTAGGTTCAGTATCGAATATCAAAAAGGAGCACCGAGGTGCTCCTTTTTATTTGTCTGGATTTATCATTCAAGTCACAGCGCTAACATCAATCACAGTAAGTAATATCGATAGTACTAACCTTTCCACTCATACAAAGCTGGGATTTCTATTTTCTGCTGATTGAATTCAATGATTACCGATTGTGGTTTAATCTCAAGCAACTGAATACCCCGCTCGATCCATTCCCCTTGAGCAACTTCATGTCCATTCACTTTTACCCAACGCTTAGTTTCGCTACTCGAGTACATGTGAGTTTGTAAGTCTAACTTAGGTAATACACCAGACAATCTATTGCCATGTGTTTCTAAATCGATGACCTGAGAATCCATATTCCCCACAGGTCTAGAATCCATCGGTTCAGATGAAACCGACTGCTCTCCCATCATTGATTCAAGCTTCAACGCTAAATCGGGTGACAACTCGGTGAGGTCTAACCCTTTCAGTAAATCACGGTCCGATTGCAGCGTGGCATTATCATTATTCGTTCCAGGTTGAACTGACGGTTCAATAGATAATGGCTCTAAATTCGTTGCTGCTTGATTACTAGTATCTACATTTGCCAATATCGCTTTTGAGTCACTAGCGATATTACCGATGTCGGTGCCCATCTTTGCATGTATCTCTTGACGCGGTAGTGCTTTCAAAAGCTGGCTTACCGGTGCCGAGCGAACAGAGAATAATGCTTCATCGTCTGCATCCACTGACACTGCATCCACACTGGCAATGTGAGGCTCAAGGTCTGATTGAAGCTTTGATTCAGGCAGAGCTACGGGGCTAGCCGAGCCTTGCTGCTGCTGTTGATTATGCGACTGGTAAGCCAGAACGCCGCCCACCAATAAAGAAGGCACCAAGACAAGGATCAGTCCCATTGTTAACGATGAACCTCGTTTGTTGCTAATCCCTCTAGCAGAACTAGGCACGTGATGGTTTTGGTAACCTTTAAAACTAGGTTTATTATTAGAAGACTGTTTAAGCTCGTGCATAATACGTGACATTAGCTTTCGCCTCCTTCTAATGACATCAACTTAGGCGAGTCGAGTTGAGCTAATCTCTGCAACCTTGCTAAGGTGCGCTTACCTGCGATGCCATCAACAGACATACCCTGCCAAGTTTGAAACGCTTCGATTTTCATTTTCAATTCATAGTCAAATACATCACTGCCCGATACGTCTTCACCCAAGACTTCTGAAAGCAATAGATCAAGTAAAGCAACCGCCTCACCTTGATAGCCCTCTTTCAGGGTCTCTCTTAGCGGCTGTTTCCAAATCGCGACATAATCACCTTGCCAAATTTGCTTTAAGGTGCGCTTAGGCATCACCAATAGCTTTTCGTTGACTAGGAGCTCAACAGACTCCTCAGACGCGCCATAAAGTACAGCAAACACAGGTTCTTGACCTAATTCCAGATTAAGAACCACGGGAACTCCAAGTTCAATCAAATATTCTAAATTGGCTTGATGTTGCTCACATACAAATACACTTTGTTGTTCACTCAAACATAGCCAATCACGAAGCGAAGATTCATACCCCCAAAGCGTGTATAGGTCCCTAATTGCAAGCGTTTGATTATTCCCTTGCCTTAAGTGATTCTGAACATCTTGTGGTAGTGCAAACTTCGAAGCCTTGAGATCTTGAACCGATATAGATTTATCATCCAATATCGGTGCTTCAGCCACAAATGAGCGTTGAGTATTCGCCGCTACTTCCGTTTTCACTTCACTGGAAGTATCCGCAGGCATCCATGAACTAATATAGGTTGGGGCGAAGTTAAAGGTCGCGATTACAAGGCCGACACTTAATGTGGCAATCCCCGCGTATTGGATTAATTTTGGAACTACATGAGTAGCACGAGTTTTCTCGACGTGATACACATCGGCCTGAAAGGACATGACCTGCTGACAAGCTCGGTTAACCGTTTCATTACTCGGTGATTTATCACCATCATGGAAAGCCAATTGCAGCGCTTTATCACACACCAAGTTAATGAGCCTCGGAATACCATGGGTATATTGGGAGATAAGCTTGATTGAACGATTCGAAAACAACATCTGCTCACCACCAGCCGTTTCCAAACGAAACGCGATGTACTTACCCGTTTCTTCGATATTAAGAGGTAGTAAGTGATAGCGACCTGTAATCCGCTGCGCGAGTTGACGTAGCTGTGTGGTTTGTAAGTGTTGCTGTAATTCAGGTTGGCCAACCAACAGCACCTTTAATAGCTTACGACTATCGGTTTCTAAATTGGTCAGAAGGCGTAGCTGCTCCAACACATCAGCTGCAAGGTGTTGGGCCTCATCTATCACCAATAAGGTTTGAATGCCTTCAGCATGGCTATCAAGCAGGAAGTGATGAATTGCCTGACTCAGCTGTTTCAACGACGCTTGTTCAGGGTATTCGACCTCAAACTCATCGCAAATAGCTTCAAGTAGATCTGAATTGGAAAACGTAGGGTTGAGTATAAGGCCAGCTTGAGTCTGATTATCGAGTGATGACAACATCGCTTTGGCGACCGTTGTTTTTCCAGTACCCACTTCACCAGTAAGCATCGCGAAGCCCCCACCTTCGCCTAAACCGGCTTGTAGGTTCTGCATCGCTTCTTGGTGACGCTGACTCAAAAACAAATAGCGAGAATTTGGTACAATCGAAAATGGCATCTCAACGAAGCCAAAATATTCCTTATACATGTGCTGCCCTATAATTACGATTAATGGAAAGTACCATTGCTCGCAGTAAAGTCCAGCAGTGATAAAACATTTCGAGGTGATAAGTTGCAAATATACGATAGCCTACCAAAAGACAATGGGCTACAGCGCTATCTAGTCGGTGGAGCGGTACGCGATAAGCTGCTCAATATTGATAGTTATGATAGAGATTGGGTCGTGGTAGGAAGTACCCCTCAAGAGATGGAAAGCCTTGGCTTTACTGCTGTCGGGAAAGATTTCCCTGTATTCTTACATCCAAAAACCAAAGAAGAGCACGCACTGGCTCGCACTGAGAAAAAATCCGGTTCGGGTTATACAGGTTTCGAATGTTACTTTGCACCAGATGTGAGTTTGGAAGAAGATCTCATGCGTCGAGATCTAACGATCAACGCCATCGCTCAAGATGACAATGGCCAACTTTACGATCCTTACCATGGCCAAAAAGATCTCTCTGATCGTATTCTAAGGCACGTCTCGGATGCCTTTGTTGAAGATCCTCTTCGTGTGCTGCGTGTGGCTCGCTTCGCCGCCAAACTCCATCATCTCAACTTTACGGTTGCATCTGAAACCATGGTGATGATGAGTGAGATAGTGCAATCAGGTGAACTGGCACACCTCACTGCCGAACGAGTTTGGCAGGAGTGGCATAAATCTCTTAGTACTCCGCACCCTGAAGTGTTCCTTTCTATACTGAAAGAGTGTGGCGCATTAGCTGTTGTGTTGCCTGAAATTGACGCTCTATTTGGTGTGCCTCAACCTGAAAAATGGCACCCTGAGATCGACACGGGCATTCACACTCTGATGGTGGCTAAACAAGCAGCACTCTTAAGCCAGTCATTGCCAGTACGCTTTGCCGCTCAAGTACATGATTTAGGTAAAGGCGTCACGCCAGAAAGCGAGTGGCCAAGCCACAAAATGCATTGCCATACAGGCTTAAAAATCATTAAGAAGCTGTGTGAAAGAGTCAGAGTGCCCAATGAATTCAGAGACCTCGCACTGTTAGTGTGCGAACAGCATTCCAATATCCACCGTGCAGGCGAGCTAAAGCCAACCACCTTCCTCAAGGTTCTCAACAAATTCGATGTTTGGCGTAAGCCAGATAGACTCGACGATATACTGCTTTGCTGCCAGGCCGATCACGCAGGCCGAAAAGGATTAGAAGATCAGCCTTACCCTCAGAAAGCGCGTTTTGAAGTGGCTTACCAAGCAGCGCTTCAAGTCGAAGTGAAATCGATTATTGCCGATGGTTTTCAAGGTAAATATATTCGAGAAGAACAAGAAAAACGCAGAGCGGTCGCAATTGAAAGGGCCCTATCTGAACTCGCTGATAATTAAGCATTAGAAGATTGATAAACACGTATCAAAAAACCCGCTATTAGGCGGGTTTTTCCGTTTCAATCTGTAGGACCATACATGTGTCTTCGTAAGTCGAGCGCTACTGCATCATCAAGAAAGCGAATAGACCAAAACCTAAAATCAAGCGGTAAATAACAAACGGCGTCATACCCATACGAGAGATAAGCTTCAAGAAGAAGTGAATACAGATATAAGCACTAATGAAAGAAACCACGATTCCCGTTAGCAAAGTACCAACATGGATTGGATCACCACTGGTCACTAACTTCAGGCCCAAATAACCACCAGCCAGAGTGATGATTGGGATAGACATCAAGAAAGAGAATCGAGCCGCCGCTTCACGTGTGAAACCAAGGTAAAGTGCTGCGGTAATCGTTGCGCCAGAGCGAGACGTACCTGGGATGATCGCCATTGCTTGAGCAAGACCAATAAACAGCGCCTTTTTCCAACCCGCTTGGTATTCGTCATCACGCAGGCTTGAGTTCTTATCCACCCACCATAGCAACAGACCAAAGATAATGGTGGTCGTCGCTATCCCCCATGCACTGCGCAAGTAAAGCTCAACAATATCTTTCATCAACAAACCAAAGATACACGCAGGAATCGTCGCGAGAATGATCATCCACGCTAACTTCGCTTCTTTACTGCGATCGCCTTTAAACACTGAACCAAAGAATGCGCTCAACAGAGAGACCACTTCTTTACGGAAATAGATAACCACGGCTGCCAAAGTACCGACATGGACAGCCACATCAAAAGCCAAGCCTTGATCTTCCCAACCTAAAACAGCAGAAGGAAGGATTAAGTGTGCAGAACTGGAAATAGGTAAAAACTCAGTAAAGCCTTGCACCAACGCCAACATAAACGCTTCAAAATAACTCATTACTTGCCTTCAAATTATAGTTTCATATCTACAACAGAGAGTGTGTCTAATTGCTGCATATTCTGCCATATTTCACTGACGGTTCTTCCATCTTGCGGGATCACTCTCGCAGGACAGAGATCATAAAGTGGTTGTGTTACAAAAGAATATTTATAGATATCACTGCGTGGTAATTCTGGCTCGCTCTCAGAAACCACCTCTCCAAACAGCACAATATCAAGATCGAGCTTTCGATCTTGAAGCTTATGGGCATCTTGAGGGCGACCCCATTTAAACTCAATTTCACGGAGGTGCTGTGAAAATTCAGTCAATGAGAGTGATGTATCGATCTCAACCACAAAGTTATAAAACGAGTGGCTTTTAAACCCCACAGGCTCACAGTGATAGATCTTAGAGCATTTAAGGTTAGTCCCTAATGACTGAAGCTCTGTCCATGCCACCCTTGCATGCTTGTCGCGGTCTATGTTCGTGCCAACACCAACATAGGCTATTGTCATGCTTGACCTCTTTCGATGATCACACCCACGGCTTTTGCTTGTGGTACTGCGCCAGGCTTCGCTAGACGAATTTTAATCCAAGGCACTGAGAACTGAGTCATAATCAATTCAGCGACTTCTTCTGCCACACGCTCAACCAATAGGAATCGGCCATTCGCAATGTGGTCAAGTACGGCAGTGCTGACTGTCGAGTAATCCAAAGCATCGACAACATCATCACTCTTACCTGCTGGGCGATTGTCATGAGCCATTTCAATATCAAGCACAAGTTTTTGTTTAATCTCTTGTTCCCAATCGTAAACACCGATCGTTGTAATTACTTCTAGCTGTTCAATGAAAACTTTATCCAGTGCCATGACTTGTCCTTTTAGAGGTCGGATACCCATACCGGGGAAAAAAACGTATTATTTGCGTAATTCCAGATATGATATCAATTACTCTTAGATTGAGCATTATTTTCCCATCGTTAGGCTTATAACTGTTTAAGGAAAAACATGACCCCATTGGCACTCATCATGATTATTGCTGCCTATTTACTAGGTTCAATCTCTAGTGCGGTCTTGATATGCCGAGTCTTAAGACTTCCTGACCCAAGAACTGTGGGGTCCAATAACCCCGGAGCCACCAATGTGCTTCGCGTGGGTGGCAAAGGCGCCGCTGCGGCCGTCCTGCTTTGTGACATGCTTAAAGGCACCATTCCTGTTTGGCTTGGCTACTACCTCAAGATCGATCCCATCATTTTAGGTGTTGTGGCGATCGCAGCCTGCCTTGGTCATATGTATCCAATATTCTTCCACTTTAAAGGTGGTAAAGGCGTCGCAACCGCACTCGGAGCTATCGCCCCAATTGGATTCGATCTAACGGGCATGATCATGGCGACCTGGTTAGTTGTGGCATTTTTGTTTCGTTATTCTTCTTTAGCTGCACTGGTTACTGTGTTGCTCGCACCTTTCTACGCTTGGTTAGTCAAACCTCAATACACACTGCCTGTGGCCATGTTGTGTTGTTTGATCGTCCTACGTCACCATCAGAATATCCGCCGCCTACTCGATGGCAGCGAACCAAAACTCGGGCAAAAAAAATCGGCTTAAACTGTCATGTCTAAGCCGATCCATTTTTAAATTGAGATACGTTTAAACCAACGTAAATCTCTGTCGAGCAATACTATTCAATATCTAAAGCTTACAGCAGATGTTTATCTAAAAACGTCTTCAGCATTGTGTTCACAAACTCTGGTTGCTCTAGCGAACTAATATGACCAGCATCAGGAATCACCACTAACTCACTGCCCGTAATACAATCGTTCATTAGGTATGACTCAAGTGCCGGACGTGGTTTGTCTTCTTGCCCTACAGCGATCAAAACTGGCAGTGCAAAGCTCTCTACTGCTTCAATCATATCGCGACGTCCAAAGACCATTCGACCGATTCGAGCCACTTCTTCAGCGTTCTCACCCTTAAGAGCCGATAATTTCTGAGTAAAGCCTTCCACTAAAGTTGGCGTGTTTGTTTGAGCATCATTTGCAAAGAACAATGGAACAACCGCTTCAACAATCGGTTGAGGAACCATCTTGGTTTGAGTAATGGTGTCTAACATGCTGAAGTATTTAGCATGAGCAACTTCTGGTTCTAAACCAACAAAGGTATCCATTAGAACTAAAGATTTAATACGTGCAGGTGCAAGTTCCGCTAACTCGGTTCCCCACATACCGCCAACCGATAAACCTACTACGGAAAATTCTTCGATTTCTAAATGATCAAGTAGATCCAAAATGTGTTGAGCGTAATCTTTTAAGTTGCGCATCGAGCTCGGCGCGGCTTGTGATTCACCATGAGACCAAAGCTCTGGAACAATACAGCGATACTGAGCTTTTAGAGCCTCGATCTGTGGCTGCCACATTGCACTGTCCCAAAGGTAGCTGTGGCCTAATACAACAACAGGGCCTTGACCTTCATCTAGGTACGCCATCGATTGATTGTCTACTGTGAACTTGTTCATTTTCTTCCCTAATCTCTCTCAGCAATTATTTATCGACATACAGTCGGTAAGCTAGGATATAAAAACGGCCGCACTCAGCGACCGTTTATCGAAATACTATGGTTTATTTGGCGATTGGTTATGATTAAACAATCGGCTCTAGCTGGTCAATTGGCCAACGCGGTGTGGCATGGACAGATAAATCAGCCGTTTCACCATTCTTCAGGCGCTGCATGCCCGCATAAGCGATCATCGCACCGTTATCTGTACAGAACTCAGTGCGTGGGTAGTACACCTCCCCACCGATTTTCTTGGCTAATGCTTCAAGCTCAACTCGTAGTTGTTTGTTGGCACTCACACCGCCAGCAATCACGATACGTTTCATACCCGTCTCTACCAACGCACGCTTACACTTGATTACCAAGGTCGCACAAACCGCTTCTTGGAACGCATAAGCGATGTCAGCACGAGTTTGGTCATCATTGTCATTAGCACGAATGGTATTTGCCGCGAACGTTTTCAAGCCCGAAAAGCTCATATCTAGACCCGGACGATCGGTCATTGGACGTGGGAACTTAAAACGACCTGGCGTGCCTTTTTCTGCGAGTCGAGATAGCAGTGGACCACCTGGGTAATCTAAGCCCATTAGCTTCGCGGTTTTATCAAACGCTTCACCCGCCGCATCATCAATCGATTCACCAAGAATTCGGTATTCACCAATGCCTTTCACTTCTACCATCATGGTATGACCGCCAGACACCAGCAGAGCAACAAATGGGAATGGTGGAGGATTATCTTCTAGCATTGGCGCAAGAAGGTGACCTTCCATATGGTGCACTGGCACAGCAGGCACGCCCCACGCATAGGCAATACTGCGACCAATCGTTGCGCCCACAAGCAATGCACCAACCAAACCAGGGCCAGCCGTGTAAGCCACGCCATCAATATCTTTCGACGTTAGGTTCGCTTCTGCCAATGCCGCTTTAATCAGTGGAATGGTTTTTTTTACGTGGTCACGCGACGCTAGCTCAGGTACCACACCACCGTAATCGGCGTGCAGCTTTACTTGGCTGTATAACTGATGAGAAAGCAGCCCTTGCTCATCATCATAAATTGCGATTCCTGTTTCATCACAAGAGGTTTCAATACCAATAATGCGCATAATTTTCTCGGCACGCTTTCGTCTAAAATGGGAAATTAGCGCAATATTACCCTGCCTAAGCTCTTCAAACAAATATTGTACAGACTATAATCGACAAAGTGCTTTACAAAGCCACTGTGATCGGATTAAAATTCCGCACCATTTTTGATCAAGCTGGTTAATGACCAAACGCGAATAG
>NZ_CH902609.1:9513-11366 GCF_000153005.1 Vibrio sp. MED222
TGAGCGTGTTACCTGTTTTCAGGTATTCAAGCGCATTTTCGAGTGCGCGCCACGCCGCTTCTTTACCTGCTCGGTCACCGTCGTAACAACAAACCACTGTGCTGGTTTGGCGGAACAACATTTGAACGTGGTCACCGGTTGTCGAGGTGCCCAGTGATGCCACTGAGTAATCAACACCATATTGCGCTAATGCCACGACATCCATGTAACCTTCAACCACAAGTATTTGCGGCGGTTCACGGTAGGCTTGCAGCACTTCATAAAGGCCGTAAAGCTCTTTGCCTTTATGGAAGATAGGCGTTTCTGGTGAGTTCAGGTATTTCGGTGTGCCGTCTTCTAAGACACGACCACCAAACCCGATCACTCGGCCTCGACGGTCACGAATCGGGAACATCACGCGTCCACGGAATCGATCGTATCGGTTGCCTTTATCGTTTTCTATCAACATGCCGCCAGTAACGAGCATGTCTTGGGCTTCTTTTTGTTGGCCAAAGTTCTTACGAACCAAGTCCCATTCATCAGCGACGTAGCCAATGCCAAACTTCTGTACGATTTCACCAGAAAGACCGCGATTTTTTAGGTAATCAATCGCAGGTTTGTTAGCTGAAATTTTCAGCTGAGAGCGGTAAAAATTACTGATGCCGCCCATCAAATCGTAGAGGTTACGTTTTTGTTCGCTGTTGGCTCTTGGCGCCGTAGATATTTCACCGCTGCGCTGTTCTCTAGGAACATCAAGTCCTAAAAATGAGGCCAGCTCTTCAATCGCTTCAACAAAATCGAGACGTTCGAACTCCATAATGAAGTCGATAGCATTGCCGTGTACGCCACAACCAAAGCAGTGATAAAACTGTTTTTCTTGGCTTACGCTGAAAGAAGGGGTCTTTTCGTTGTGAAATGGGCAACAAGCACCATAGTTTTTGCCTTTTTTCTTAAGTTTCACGCGTGCGTCCACAATATCGACAATGTCGAGACGCGCTAGGAGATCATCGATGAAACTACGCGGGATGTGTCCTGCCATAAAACCTTAGAAAAATGCACTAACTGAGAGTGTGGATAATAATAGTTTGAATAGGTTACAGATACAAACAAGCCGTGCGTTCCGAAGGATTGCACGGCTTGTTGCAATTTGATTTGGGATTAAGCGAGTTTAGAACGAACTAAACCACTAACTTTACCCATATCTGCACGCCCTTGAATTTGTGGTTTCAAGATAGCCATTACTTTACCCATGTCTTGCATGCCCGCAGGTTGAGCTTCTGCAATTGCGCTATCAAGTAGTGCAATAACTTCTTCTTCAGTTAGCGGTTGAGGCATAAAGCCTTCAAGTACCGTAATTTCTGCTTTTTCCACGTCAGCAAGATCTTGCCGATTTGCCGATTCATATTGAGCAACAGAATCGCGACGTTGCTTAACCATTTTAACTAATATAGCAATAATGTCGTCGTCGTTCAGAGTGATCCGTTCGTCAACTTCACGTTGCTTAATTGCTGAAAGAGCTAAGCGGATAGTGCCAAGGCGCGGTTTGTCCTTGGCTTTCATCGCTAATTTTTGCTCTTCTTTGAGTTGTTCAATAAGAGCCATAACTCAGTCCTTATGGATTAAGTTATTAGTACAGACGAACGCGACGTGCGTTTTCGCGAGCTAGCTTTTTAGCGTGACGCTTTTGAGCTGCTGCTTTAGCGCGTTTGCGAACTGTAGTTGGCTTTTCGTAATGCTCACGACGACGCACTTCAGAAAGGATACCTGCTTTTTCACAAGAGCGCTTGAAACGACGTAGTGCAACGTCGAACGGTTCGTTTTCACGTACTTTAACTATTGGCATATGCCTTTCACCTCAGGGGTTATTCATTATC
>NZ_CH902609.1:11860-54290 GCF_000153005.1 Vibrio sp. MED222
CCCCATATCAACACAGGCCAATTATTAGAGCATTGGCGACACAATAAACATGAGGCGCTTCTGTCTCGTCTCGCGAGCTGGGAAATCCCCCTCGACGAAGACAATCAAGAAGACATATTTTTAGACTCATTGGACAATATCCTTGCCCAGTGCGTTGAAAAACAAATTGAAAACCTGCAGGCCAAAGCAAGAAGTGTCGGTTTATCAGCCGAAGAAAAAAGGGAGCTACTAGCTTTAATGCTAGATCTAAAAGCGTAACCCTGTTTGATTAGTCAGCATTTAATAAATTTGTTAACATAATTGGTTTGCATTTGAGAATGCAACGTCCTTCACCAGACCTGAAGTTGGATATCATCTATGGATCAAAATCCGCAGTCACAGCTAAAATTACTTGTTATTAAAGGCAAGGAACAAGGCTATCTGACCTACGCCGAAGTAAACGACCACCTACCTGCAGAAATCGTGGATTCTGAACAGGTAGAAGACATCATTCAAATGATCAATGACATGGGTATCAAGGTAGTAGAAACTGCACCTGACGCTGATGATCTAGCACTTAATGATGACGATGCCAATATAGATGAAGATGCAGCTGAAGCTGCTGCTGCTGCGCTGTCAAGCGTAGAAAGCGAGATTGGCCGTACAACTGACCCAGTTCGTATGTACATGCGTGAAATGGGTACAGTTGAACTACTGACTCGTGAAGGCGAAATCGACATTGCGAAGCGTATTGAAGATGGTATCAATACTGTTCAATTATCTGTAGCTGAGTACCCAGGCACTATTCCATACATCTTGGAACAGTTTGACCGCGTACTCGCTGAAGAGATTCGTTTAACAGATCTAATCAATGGCTTTGTTGACCCAGACGACGATGGCACAGCTGCGCCAACGGCGACTCACATCGGTTCAGAACTTGCTAAAACTGATCTAGAAGACGAAGACAAAGAAGAAGCAGAAGACGACGAGGAAGAAGAAGAGGAAGATACAGGTATTGATCCTGAGCTTGCTCTTGAGAAGTTCACAGCACTTCGCACTAGCTACCAAAACCGTCAACTCGCAATCAATGAATACGGCCATGAAAGTCCGAAAGCCACACTTGCAACGACAATGATGCAAGACGTATTCAAAGAGTTCCGTCTAACGCCAAAACAGTTCGATTACCTAGTAAACGAACTGCGTACTTCAATGGATCGCGTACGTACTCAAGAACGCCTAATCATGCGTCAAACGGTTGAGTACGGCAAAATGCCGAAGAAATCTTTCATTGCTCTATTTACTGGTAATGAATCTAGCGAAGCATGGTTGGACGAAGTTCTTGCTTCAGACAAACCATACGCTGAAAAGATCAAACGTAACGAACACGACATCCGTCGTTCTATCCAAAAGCTGGATATAATCGAACGTGAAACGTCTCTTACTGTTCAAAGCATTAAAGATATCAGCCGTCGTATGTCTATCGGTGAAGCGAAAGCTCGTCGTGCTAAGAAAGAGATGGTTGAAGCGAACTTACGTCTAGTAATCTCGATTGCTAAGAAGTACACAAACCGTGGTCTACAATTCCTGGATCTAATCCAAGAAGGTAACATAGGTCTGATGAAAGCAGTAGATAAGTTTGAATACCGTCGTGGTTACAAGTTCTCTACTTACGCTACGTGGTGGATCCGTCAAGCAATCACTCGTTCGATTGCCGACCAAGCTCGTACTATCCGTATTCCGGTTCACATGATCGAAACGATCAACAAACTAAACCGTATCTCTCGTCAAATGCTACAAGAGATGGGTCGTGAACCACTTCCGGAAGAGTTGGCTGAGCGCATGCAAATGCCTGAAGACAAGATCCGTAAAGTACTGAAAATCGCTAAAGAGCCTATCTCAATGGAGACACCAATCGGTGACGACGAAGATTCGCACCTAGGTGATTTCATCGAGGATACAACGCTAGAACTGCCTTTAGACTCTGCAACGGCAACAAGCCTGCGCGGCGCAACTAAAGACGTTCTTGCAGGCCTAACGCCTCGTGAAGCGAAAGTACTGCGTATGCGTTTCGGTATCGACATGAACACTGACCACACTCTAGAAGAAGTGGGTAAGCAGTTCGACGTTACTCGTGAACGTATCCGTCAGATCGAAGCAAAAGCACTGCGTAAACTTCGTCACCCAAGCCGCTCAGAAACTCTGCGTAGCTTCCTAGACGAGTAATTACACACTTTAGTGTGGTTAGTTTTTAAGCATAAAATAAAAAAGGTGAGCGTTGGCTCACCTTTTTTGTGCCTATATGATTTAAGTGGCTAAGATGTAAGCGGAATTGCCCCTCATAGTGTCTAGACACCAATGAATGCTTCCCCTATAATCTATGCCCTACGGCCCCTTAGCTCAGTGGTTAGAGCGCACGACTCATAATCGTTCGGTCCCCAGTTCAAATCTGGGAGGGGCCACCAAATTAGAAAAGCCAGAACAGTTCACACTGCTCTGGCTTTTTGCTTTTCTGAAGCTGTACAACTCACCGCTGTATTTCCTACAAATAACGAATTGTCCCACACGCAATTCCAATTCCCTCTCTGTGACTAAATATACTTTTCTTTTATAAAAAATCGGCAATATGAGAGTACACAAATCATTCAATAGTTCAGGGAAGACTCATGAAAGACGAAACGCTCTCGATTCACTTCGGCTACGAAACTGATCCAACAACCAAATCAGTTGCGACCCCTATTTACCAAACCGTTGCTTACGAATTCGATGACGCACAACACGGTGCAGACCTGTTTAATCTTGCGGTACCCGGTAATATCTACACTCGCATAATGAACCCAACCAATGATGTGTTGGAAAAACGCATGGCAGCCTTAGAGGGTGGTATTGCAGGCTTAGTGTGAGTGCGGGCAGCGCGGCGATCAACTACGCCATTCAAACGTTGGCACAAATCGGTGACAACATCGTTTCAACGCCTCAGCTTTACGGCGGTACTTACACTCTATTTGCTCACATGCTGCCAAACCAAGGGATAGAAGTTCGCTTTGCCAAAGACGACAAACCTGAAAGCTTAGCGGCACTGATTGATGAAAAAACCAAAGCGGTTTACTGCGAAAGTATCGGTAACCCCGCTGGTAATATTATCGACTTAGAACGAGTTGCTGAGCTTGCTCACGCACAAGGTGTACCTGTGATTGTCGATAACACGGTGGCGACACCTGTGTTGTGTAAACCTATCGATTTTGGTGCTGATATTGTGGTGCACTCACTCACCAAATACGTTGGTGGTCACGGAACAACATTGGGTGGCGTGATTGTCGACTCAGGCAAATTCCCATGGGCAGAGCACAAAGATCGCTTCCCAGTATTTAATCAGCCAGAACCTTCTTACCACGGTGTGGTGTACACCGAGGCTTTTGGTGAAGCCGCGTTTATTGGTCGTGCTCGAACGGTTCCACTACGTAATACAGGCGCTGCACTGTCGCCTATGAATGCCTTCATGCTAATGCAAGGTCTAGAAACGTTGTCGTTACGCATGGAGCGACACACAGAGAACGCACTAAAAGTAGCAGAGTACCTTCAGCAACATGAGAAAGTGAGTTGGGTGAGCTACGCTGGTTTACCAACGTCTGAGTTCTATCCGCTGGCTGAGAAATACATGCAAGGTAAGCCGTCTGCCATTTTATCTTTTGGCTTGAAAGATGGTTATGAAGCCGGTGTTCGTTTCTATGATGCGCTACAAATATTCAAGCGCTTGGTGAACATTGGCGATGCAAAATCTCTCGCTTGTCACCCTGCTTCTACAACACACCGTCAATTAAGCGAAGCGGAACAAAAGCAAGCAGGTGTGTCACCAGAGATGATTCGTCTCTCAGTAGGTATCGAGCACATTGACGATATCTTGGCTGACCTAGAGCAAGCACTTAGCGCTTAATGCTTAATGCTTAATGCTTAATGACGCTACAGCTAGCTCTAACACGAATCGTTAACTAGCAGACACAAAAAAGCCCATCACAGGATGGGCTTCTTATTATCTAATTTTCTTAGATAAGCTAACGATTACTCAACAGTAACCGCTTTCGCAAGGTTACGAGGTTGGTCAACGTCAGTACCTTTGATTAGCGCTACGTGGTAAGACAACAACTGCATCGGTACTGTGTAGTAGATAGGTGCTGTTACTTCACTTACGTGAGGCATCTTGATGATCTTCATGTTCTCATCGCTTTCAAAGCCTGCATCTTCATCTGCGAATACGTAAAGTAGACCGCCACGAGCACGTACTTCTTCAACGTTTGATTTCAGTTTCTCTAGCAAGTCGTTGCTTGGTGCAATAACGACGACTGGCATATCTGCATCGATAAGAGCCAAAGGACCGTGCTTAAGCTCACCAGCCGCGTATGCTTCTGCGTGGATGTAAGAGATCTCTTTCAGTTTAAGAGACGCTTCCATCGCGATTGGGTAGAACTCACCACGACCCAAGAATAGTGTGTGGTGCTTATCTGCAAAATCAGGTGCTAGCTCTTCGATCTCTTTATCAAACGCTAATGCTTTTTCAATATCAGCAGGCAGTTGATGCAGTGCTTGAACGATCTCAGCTTCTTTCTCTTCATTGATGCGACCTTGTAGACGACCAATTGACGTTACCATCATCAGCATAGCCGCTAGCTGTGTCGTGAAGGCTTTAGTTGAAGCAACGCCGATCTCAGTTCCTGCGCGAGTCATGAAGGCAAAATCAGATTCACGAACTAGCGAAGAACCCGCAACGTTACAGATAGTCATTGCCGACATGTAACCTTTTTCTTTTGCAAGACGAAGTGCAGCAAGCGTATCCGCCGTTTCACCAGACTGAGACAGAGTCACCAATAGGCTGTTCGGGCGAACAACGAAATCACGGTAACGGAATTCAGAGGCAATCTCTACGTCACAGCTTACGCCTGCTAGAGACTCAAACCAGTAACGAGCTGCCATGCCTGAGTTGTAAGACGTACCACATGCGATGATCTGCACGTGTTCTACCTTGCTTAGGATCTCTTCCGCTTTAACACCGATTGCATTAGTGATTACAGAAGTGTCAGAGATACGACCTTCCATTGTGTTGATCAGCGCTGTTGGCTGCTCAAAGATCTCTTTCTGCATGAAGTGACGGTATTGACCTTTATCACCTGCATCGTGTTCTGCGTTTGATTCAACGATTTCACGCCCTACACGCTCGCCCGCTACATCAAATACTGTTACATCACGACGAGTCACCTCAGCAACATCACCCTCTTCTAAGTACATGAAGCGACGAGTTACGCTTAATAGCGCTAGTTGGTCAGAAGCAAGGAAGTTCTCGCCCACACCAAAACCGATAACGATTGGGCTACCAGAACGAGCAACAACGATACGGCTAGGATCTTTACGATCAACCGCCACCGTGCCGTATGCACCGTCTAATTGTTTTGCTGTTTTTTGCAGAGCTTCAACCAAAGAAGCTGACGTGCGAAGTTCCCACTCAACAAGATGAGCGATAACTTCAGTATCCGTTTGTGAAGTAAACACATAACCACGCTCTTGAAGAAGAGCACGCAGTGCTTCGTGGTTTTCGATAATACCATTGTGTACAACAGCAATATCACCAGACATGTGTGGGTGTGCGTTTGCTTCAGAAGGCTCACCGTGTGTCGCCCAACGTGTATGAGCTATACCAGTACCGCCAATAACATGTTGTTGATCGACTGCGTCTGCTAGCTCTTGTACTTTACCAAGGCGGCGTACACGAGTTAGGTTAGATTCGCTATCAACTACAGCGACACCCGCTGAATCGTAGCCTCGGTATTCTAGGCGGCGAAGGCCTTCTACTAAAATTTCGGCTACATCACGCTGTGCTACTGCACCAACAATTCCACACATAGTTTCACTCCATCAATTTTGTTTTATTCCTATTGGCAGCAAGCAAAGGCCATATCTTTATTAAGATTAATTATAGGAAGGTAAATGCATAATATTTAAATTTGTTTTTACGCTGGATCAGTCAAGATCACACGAACATCATGTGATTCGATACTTGCTTGAGATTCTTTGCTCAAATCTGTATCGGTAATCAAAATGTCGATGTGGTTCCAAGCCAACTCTAAATTGGGGATCTTTCGCCCCACCTTTTCCGACTCAACCATCACGATCACTTCTCGTGACACTTCAGCCATTACTTTACTTAGACCAACCAATTCATTGAACGTGGTCGTGCCTCTATCAAGGTCGATACCATCAGCCCCAATAAATAGTTGATCAAAATCGTAAGCACGAAGTACTGACTCTGCGACTTTGCCTTGGAAAGAATCCGAATGGGTATCCCAAGTGCCACCGGTCATTAGCAGTGTTGGTTCGCTTTCCAACTCATTAAGTGCATTAGCAACGTGCAACGAGTTGGTCATCACAACCAAACCACGCTTGCTATTGAGCTGCTGAATTAGCGCCCCTGTCGTGCTACCGCTATCGATCACAATGCGATTATGGTCGCGAATTAAATCTGCCGCGGCTTTCGCTAATGAAATCTTTCGAGTCGAAACTTGTGGACCCAGCTCTTCGTTCACAACCTCTTTCGGTAATGAAATCGCACCACCATAACGGCGCAAAAGCTGACCGTTTTTCTCTAAAGACGCCAAGTCCTTTCTAATCGTGACCTCTGAGGTTTCGAACTTAGCGGATAATTCATCAACACTAACCTCCCCTTTTTCATTCACTAGGTTAGAAATTGCATGTCTTCTGAGCTGGGTGTTTCGTTTCGACATTTAAAAAAGGCCATTAAGTTTCGATGTGAAACATATTATAGTTACAACGAAACTATTTAGTCCATTTATTTTGATCCAAAAAATTAATAAATAGCGATAAAACCTTGTCCTAAGACAATTGTTAAGCAGTGATATTGAACTCATTAGGTGGTAGAATCCGCACCCGAAAAGAAAAAAAATTACAAAACTGACTGTTATTTTTTTGCAACTTACCTCCTATATAGTGGGGTAAGTCACAGAAAACCGATATTGAATCAAAATCTTTTGGTCATAAAATGACTAAAATTGATGAAAGACTTACAACTCTGAAGGACATATTGGAAGTCCCGCGCTTTTACACAACAGGCACAAAATGTTGATGTAGCGGACCAATCTTCAGAACTTAAATAAATTTCAAATTGTAACAATACTTACCGGAGAGTACCTTCCATGAAAAAGACCAAAATCGTATGTACGATTGGCCCTAAAACTGAATCTGTAGAGAAGCTAACTGAACTAGTAGATGCTGGCATGAACGTTATGCGTCTTAACTTCTCTCACGGTGATTTCGCAGAGCACGGCACTCGTATCGCGAACTTCCGTAAAGTAATGGAAAATAATGGTGAGCAACTTGCGATCCTTCTAGATACTAAAGGTCCAGAAATCCGTACTATCAAACTTGAAGATGGTAACGACGTAGATCTAGTAGCTGGTCAAGAGTTCACTTTCACAACTGACGCAACAGTTGTTGGTAACAAAGACGTAGTAGCAGTAACTTACCTAGGTTTCGCTAAGGACCTAACAGCAGGTAACACTATCCTTGTTGATGATGGCCTAATCGAAATGGAAGTTATCGCAACAACAGAAACTGAAGTTAAGTGTAAAGTTCTTAACAACGGTGCTCTAGGCGAAAACAAAGGTGTTAACCTTCCTGGCGTTTCTGTTCAACTTCCAGCTCTTTCTGAGAAAGACAAAGCTGACCTTAAGTTTGGTTGTGAGCAAGGCGTTGATTTCGTAGCTGCTTCTTTCATTCGTAAAGAAGACGACGTTAAAGAAATCCGTGAGCTTCTAAACGCTAATGGCGGCGAGAACATCCACATCATTTCTAAGATTGAAAACCAAGAAGGTGTAGATAACTTCGATTCAATCCTTGAAGCTTCTGACGGCATCATGGTTGCTCGTGGTGACCTAGGTGTTGAAATCCCAGCTGAAGAAGTAATCTTCGCTCAGAAGATGATGATCGAGAAGTGTAACCGCGCACGTAAGATGGTTATCACTGCAACTCAAATGCTTGACTCGATGATCAGCAACCCACGTCCAACTCGTGCAGAAGCGGGTGACGTTGCGAACGCAATCATGGATGGTACTGATGCAGTAATGCTTTCTGGTGAAACTGCTAAAGGTAAGTACCCAGTTGAAGCTGTTACTATCATGGCTCAAATCGCGAACCGTACTGATTCAGCTCTTAAAGCTGAGCTAGGTTCTCGTCTAGACAGCCCACGTCTACGCATCACTGAAGCAGTATGTAAAGGCGCTGTAGACACAGCAGAGAAGCTAGCTGCTCCTCTAATCGTTGTTGCAACTGAAGGCGGTAAGTCTGCACGTTCAGTACGTAAGTACTTCCCAACTGCAAACATCCTTGCTCTAACAACTAACGAAAAGACAGCTGCACAGCTAGTTCTTACTAAAGGTGTTAAGCCAGTTCTTGTTGACTCTATCGAGAACACAGACGCGTTCTACATCAACGGTAAAGAAATCGCTCTACAATCTGGCCTAGGTAACAAAGGCGACATCGTAGTTATGGTTTCTGGTGCTCTAGTCGCTTCTGGTACTACAAACACAGCATCTGTTCACGTTCTATAAGAATGAACCGATTCGCATAAAATATAAAAGAGGGCTTCGGCCCTCTTTTTTTATGAAACAAAATCTTGCCTAACTTTTCAGTACGCTGTATTATCAATCACATTAGAACTACGTACTGTTAAACTCCAATAAACTCTTCCTAAGAAACGGATTAGCAGACTAGAAATCAAATATACATGAGGTTTGTAATGTCTAGTCCTACGCTTACTGACAAAGTATCAAAGATGATTCGCCAAGATATTCTCAATGGTGAATTAACCCCAGGTAAAAAACTCGTTGTAGCTGATCTCAAAGCACGATACAACGTCGGCGCATCTCCAATTCGCGAAGCCTTAGTGCAGCTATCTTGGAGTAAATACGTAAAGCTAGAGCCACAAAAAGGCTGCTGGGTATCACCGGTATCAAAAAAAGAACTCAATGACCTATATGAAAGCCTTCGTGTTGTCTCTTCTGTTCTGCTTAAAAAGGCAATTTCAGCAGGCGATGAAAGCTGGGAACTGGAAGTATTAACCTCCTACCACAAGCTATCACGCATACAATATGTCTCAGAAGAGTTTGATTGTGTTGAGTGGGAAGAACGTCACCAGCAGTTCCATGCAGCGTTACTTGAAGGCGCAGACTCAGAGAACATGTTTAAGTTCTTTGATGATCTTATCAATCAAGTAAAACGCTACCGCTTCCTAGCGATGTCAGCGAAAAGCGCATCTGATGATCTGTTCAATATTGATGAGCATGAAATGATCATGAAGCTGGTACTTGCTAAAAATGTCGATCAAGCGACAGAACTATTGGATCAACACCTGTTAAGTTCAATGAAGCGAATTGAAGAAGTTATCGAAGCCGCATAATGTCAAGATAGATTCTAACCACATAAAAACTGAGCCTAATAGCTCCGTTTTTTATTTCCAGTATTACGACTGAACTACCACCCAAAAAACTCTTTGTGATGAGTATTGAGTAGCACAACCATAGGTAAAAAATACAATGCACTCAGTTGAAAGCCAAGAACGGCTAATGTACCTATGGTTAACCTCACTAAAAAATCGACAAACATACCACGCCTCTTTCAATCAGACTGTATGATCCCTAAACCCTTGCTTCAGCGAACCTAATTCAACTAATGCCTTTCAAGACTTTGATAGGGTTAGCTAACCAGTTGAATTAAGTTAACGGTGCCATCCTTTTACATCTAGCAAACACTCTATTAATCGCATCTTTTATCATAAGATGACATGAAGCAAGACTATTTGATTATTGTTCAGTTTAGCTCAAATCACCGCGAGCATTAGACTTTAGTCTAATCATATAAACTTTGTGATTTAAGTCTCTCAAAAATGAGATTCCCAATAAATATGGATGCACGGCACTGGGGGGATCAAGCACAGTAAATAACAGGGCACTCTATAAACAGCGCAATAGCGCCCTAATGGAGAGCTACAAAGAAATGAATGGCAATAAGAAAGTATGGACAAACGATGCTTACTTCCAGAAAGCAAAACGACCCAAATTAAGGGCCGTTCGTATCAGTAAAATCGCTATTTTTTTCAAACGATTAAATGCTCAGTTTTAGCTTAAAAGCAGCTTTAAATCTTTCTTCGTTAGGCTTTCAACGCTCGTTCACCACGTGCGATGCCAACAACCCCACTTCGAGCCACTTCAAGTACTTCCGTTACTTCAGACAATGCCTGAATGAAAGCATCCAGCTTCTCGCTAGTGCCGGCCATTTGAACCGTATATTGCGAAGCCGTCACATCAACGATTTGACCACGGAATATATCCGCTGTGCGTTTCACTTCAGCGCGAGCAAAGCCGCTAGCGCGTACTTTTACCATCAGAAGTTCACGCTCGATATGCTCAAGCTCAGACACTTCTTGTACCTTAAGTACGTCGATTAACTTGTGTAGCTGTTTTTGGATCTGCTCAAGCTGCATTTCGCTTGAGTTAGTGGTGACATTCAGACGAGAAAGCGTTGGATCATCCGTAGGGGATACATTCAAAGACTCGATGTTGTAGCCACGCTGAGAAAACAAGCCAACCACACGAGATAGTGCACCTGGTTGGTTTTCCATTAATAGTGAAAGGATGTGTCTCATATTATGTTCTCTCCGTTTTGCTTAGCCACATGTTATCCATACCCTCGCCTTTGATCTGCATTGGGTATACGTGCTCGGTGTCATCCACACTAATATCGACAAATACCAAACGGTCTTTCATCGCCAGTGCTTTTTCCAAACCTGATTCCAATTCATCCGGAGATGAAATACGCATGCCAACGTGGCCATAAGCCTCAGCGATAGCAGCAAAATCAGGAACAGAGTCCATATATGAATTAGAGTAACGACCTTGATAAACAATGTCTTGCCACTGTTTTACCATGCCTAAGAAACGGTTGTTAAGATTAATAATCTTAACGGGAATATTGTATTGCAGCGCAGTCGACAGCTCTTGGATATTCATTTGAATACTGCCGTCACCAGTAACAATCACAACTTCTTCATCAGGTTTCGCAAACTTAACGCCCATACCAGCAGGTAAGCCAAAGCCCATCGTGCCTAGACCACCAGAGTTAATCCAACGGCGCGGCTTGTCAAACGGGTAGTACAAAGCAGCAAACATTTGGTGTTGACCTACATCCGAAGCAACATAGGCATCGCCATTGGTTACTTTATGCAGTGTTTCAATAACTTGTTGTGGCTTAATTCGACCCGACGTTTTGTCATACGCTAAGCAGTCACGTTCTTGCCACTGTTTAATTTCACTCCACCAGCTTTCCATCGCTTCTGCATCGTTAGTTCCACCTTGCTCAATAAGCAGGTTAACCATGCTTTCTAGTACTTTTTCCGCTGAACCTACAATCGGAAGATCCACTTTAACGTTCTTAGAGATAGAAGATGGATCGATATCAATGTGCATGATCTTCGCATCAGGACAGTATTTATCTAGGTTATTGGTCGTTCGATCATCGAAACGTACGCCAATACCAAAGATCAAGTCCGCATTGTGCATCGCCATATTGGCTTCATACAAACCATGCATGCCCAACATACCCAAAGAGTTCTTATGAGTACCAGGGAAAGCGCCAAGCCCCATTAGGGTACTTACCACGGGTAAATTCAGTGCCTCTGCTAATTTTAACAGCGGCTTATCTGCCTCAGAAATAACCGCACCACCACCGACATAAAGTACCGGTTTCTTCGCTTCAAGAAGGGCTTTTAGCGCCTTTTTGATCTGACCTTTATGACCCGTAACCGTTGGGTTATATGAACGCATTTTGATCGTTTCTGGGTATTCATAAGGAAGCTTAATTTGTGGGTTTAAAATGTCTTTTGGCAGATCAATAACCACAGGACCTGGACGTCCTGTCGTTGAAATATAGAATGCTTTTTTAACGACTTCAGGGATATCTTCCGCTTTCTTAACGAGGAAGCTGTGTTTAACGATCGGGCGTGATACACCAACGATGTCACACTCTTGGAAGGCGTCGTTACCAATAAGGTTATTTGGTACGTTACCAGAAATAACAATCATTGGGATTGAGTCCATGTAGGCTGTTGCAATACCAGTAACGGTATTGGTCGCACCTGGACCAGAACACACAAGTACTACACCCGGCTTACCGGTAGAACGAGTATAGCCATCTGCCATGTGGGTAGCGGCTTGTTCGTGTCGTACTAATACGTGTTTAATTTCAGCAGTTTTAGCATGCAGCGCATCGTAGATATCAAGTACAGAACCACCTGGATAACCAAAGATTTGTTCTACACCCTCTTCAATTAGAGACTGCACCACCATCTCAGCGCCGGATAACATTTCAGCGCCGGATGACATGGCTGTTTCAGGTTTTGTTGTCATATTGCTCTCCTCACCAGTTTCCAATCACATTTGGTGAACATGTTGGGCTGGTTTTTCATAGTCTAGGGCTTATTCGTAGCCTAATTCGAAATACTTCCACTTTTTCGGCTATGGCTGTCTGTTGTGATAACAACAAACAGTAATACGAAACAACTTTAACGCTTTATTATCATCTGGTCTAACGCCTGTTATTCGGCAACTGTGCCAAAAAACCAACTATTAGCTCAAAGCATCAAATAAAACCCAATACAGGCTTTCACACTAGGTTTAAACACTGCCTACTTGATAAAAAAAAGCACTTAATATTTCAACAGTTCGCTATTTATCGATAAACAGCGAGCTTGTTGGTGTGCGCTTTCGCACATTGTGCTGTGTCATTAGATACAAAAAATCCCCCTAAAAATGCAATCACATTCGTAGGGGGATTTTTAAACAACTGAAAATTTATCTAAACAGAAAACTACTTATCTTTAGGCTTTTCGTTGTACATTTCTTCGATTTCGTCTTGATACTTATCGTTAATAACCTTACGACGCAGTTTCTGGGTCGGTGTTAGCTCACCATCATCCATAGAAAACGCTTTTGGCAGCAACTTGAACTTCTTCACTTGCTCAAACTTCGCTAGCTCTTGTTGTAAGTCATTCACACGTTTCTCTAGCATCTCTACTATTTGGTGATTTTTAACAAGTTCCACACGGTCGTGATACTTAATATTAAGCTCTTTGGCATACACTTCTAGCGAGTCATAACAAGGAACAATCAGCGCAGAAACGAATTTGCGAGTATCAGCGATAACAGCAATCTGTTCGATAAAGTGATCTTTACCAATCGCGCCTTCCACCACTTGCGGTGCAATGTACTTACCGCCAGAAGTCTTCATTAATTCTTTGATGCGATCAGTAATGAATAGATTACCATTTTCATCAAAATGACCCGCATCACCCGTTTTTAGGAAACCATGCTCGTCAAATGTCTTAGCTGTCTCTTCTGGCATCTTGTAGTAGCCACGCATCACCATTGGGCCACGAACAAGAATCTCGTCCTTAGCGCCAATTTTCACTTCAGCGCCCGGCATCGACATACCGATCGAATCAGGGTTAAAACAACGGTCATCCCAGCACGATACTGTTGCCGTGGTTTCTGTCATGCCGTAGCCAAGTTTTACATTGATACCAATCGCGTGGAAGAAGCGACCAATGGTTTCATCAAGCTTCGCGCCACCACATGGCATGAAGTTGATGTTACCACCTAACAGAGCTCGCAGTTTAGATAACACAAGCTTGTCAGCAAGCGCATGGCTCTTCTTCAGCATGAATGATGGTGTACGACCTTCTTGATGACAAACAGAAAGCTTCGCGCCCATGTTCACCGCCCAAGTAAAGAGTACTTTACGAATAAACGGTGCTTTAGATACTTTCTCGTGAATCGCTGAGAAAATCTTCTCGTAGAAGCGAGGAACAGCAGACATAACCGTTGGTTTAACATCACTCAATGCATCACGAACTTGCATGGTGTCTTGCAAATAGCAGTTGGTTGCGCCTTTATAAAGGACATAGAAAGTCCAAGCGCGCTCAAATACATGTGATAGAGGTAAAAAACACAATGAGACGTCGTCTTTGCTTAAGCTGAGACGCTCATCATGGCCTTTTAGTTGATAGCCAACATTAGTGTAATCAAGCATTACACCTTTAGGCTGGCCTGTTGTACCAGAGGTATAGATAAGCGTCAGTAAGTCATCCATGCAGGCATCCGCAAGACGAACATCAAGTTCAGCTTGCTGATCTTCAACACCACGAGCCATGAATTCTTTCCAAGAGACGGCAAAGCGATGTCCTTGCAGATCGATATCATCAGACATCGCCACAACAACTTCTAGCTGTTCACACTCTTCAAAAAGGCTAACCGCCGCATCGAATTGAGCTTGCTCACCAACGAATAAGATCTTCACATCCGCATTTTGGATAATGTAAGAAGACTGCGCCGCTGTGTTGGTTGGGTAGATTGGTACCGTTACAAGGCGCGCTTGTAAGGATGCGAAGTCAGCCACAGTCCACTGAGGCATATTGTTCGAGAAGATACCGATCTTATCCTGAACTCTCAATCCTTGAGCCAATAGCGCTAATGAAAGCGTATCGATTTGTTGTCCAAATTGTTCCCAGCTAATACCTTGCCATACATTGTCTACTTTGTGCTTCAAAGCTGTACGGTTGCCGCCTTGGGCAATTTGGTCACGAAGTCTTTTTACGATATGAAAATCTAAATTGGCCATCTCTTTACCTTTGGCTTACACCTGTAAGCTTTTTTGAGCGCACAAGTGTACCTCTGATCATGGAAAAGGCAACTGATGAAGCTCAAAGTTATAAGTAATAGTACGTCTCACGCTAAGTTTTCTATCAACAAAAATAGCAGGTACAAAAAAACCCCAAGCCAGACTCCTAGCTTAGGGCTTATAAATCATAGGAATTAGTGTCTAGTTAAGCGCCACTACTTCGCCACAGATCATCATTAACTGATCTCGTAACCAGATGTGTCCTTTGTCCTTTTCACTTGATTCGTGCCAGCTAAGGAAGCCAGAAATCGCCGCATTATCGAATGGGAAATCTAAAATCTGAAGCTGCTCTTTGTTTGCTGCATGTTCTACCATCCAACGAGGAGCGATTGTTACAAGTTCAGATTGACCAACAACGTAAAGAACGTTGCTCAAGCTCGTACCTTCGTAGAAAGGCGTGCAATCTAGGTCACGGTAAGCTTGCTCAGAGAAGCTACGTTGACCGTGAATGCGAGACAGTTTAGCGTGCTTTTCGTTAAGCAATTCTGCCGCTGAAACTTCACCGTTGATGCGTGGGTGAGAAGCAGAAGCGACCACAACCAATTCATCTTGGAAGATTTCAGTGCTTGAGAAACCTTGTTCATCAAAACGCGAGTAATCAATAACGAAGTCAATTTCTTGGTAACGCATGCGCTCAGAAAGTTGACGGTCAAATTCAGCATCCATGTGCAGATTAACGCTAGGTGCTTGGTCGTTGATTGTCGACATAATCTTAGGTGCAAAACGCATGTCGCAAGGGCTACAAATTGCAAGTTTGAACAAACGAGAAGACGACTCTGGTGAGAATACAGAACTTGGCAATTCGTTGCGTACTAACTGCAGCGCTTGGCGGATTGGGCCAAACAACTGACGAGCACGTTGAGTCGGTTGAATACCACGACCTTGACGCATGAATAGCTCGTCGTTGAACATTACTTTCAAACGAGCAACAGCATTACTTACCGCTGGCTGAGACATGCCCAGATTATGAGCTGCACGTGTAATATTTTGCTCTTGCATAACTGCATCAAATACAGTCAAAAGATTTAAGTCGACTCCACGAAGTGTGCTTTCCATTCTGTAGCTTGCAATTGCACTCATTGCGTCTTTTTTCTCTAACATTCAAGTTGCCTCTTGTCGGTTCGACAGGGTTAAATTGGTAATGGTGTGGGAATAGATAACCACTAATTCTTATATTTATCAGACCGATGTTTTTCGGATTGCCATTACTATTAACCAATAAATCTCGAGCTACCAACAAGATTGATAAAGAATAATTTAATTTTACCTTAATGATTAAACAACACCTAAAAATCAGTTGCTTATGGAGTTATAAAAAAACATAAAATGCGTCACTTATGAGTTTCATTTCGACTTATTTAGCTGTTCTATCGTTTTGGTTACATTTGTTACAAATTATTGAACTCGTGAATCGTTCAGCTAGGCAATTCAGAAATAACAATTATGGGTTACGTGAGTGATGCATAACTAGGAAAATCCACCTTATCCCAAAGTTGCTTTCTCAAGTCATCTTGGTTAGACCATTTGCCCGCCAAAACCCACTCAACAAGTGCACTTGCCACGTCAGGGTAAGTAACCCTTTCAGCCTGCTTTTCACCGAGCCAACTACGCAAGATAGCCGCGTCTAAAAAACTCATGGTTTGAGCCAACCCGAGCGCTTCAAGCGTCGCCACATTACTTTGTTGTTCGAACTGTCCCTCAAGAGGCTTAAGAAGCAACTTCTTACCTAAAGTTAAGGCTTCAGATGGCAATTCAAAACCGCCGTTGGCCACCACACCAGAGCACTGATTGAGATCGAATTGGAAGCCGGCATGACTGAGTGGTTTGAACTCTATATTTTCGACTCGGCTATGCTCAATCACATTCGGGTGATAACAGACAAAGTGATGAGAAACAAACTTCATCAACAACTCAGAGATCGCATCAAGATCCTCAAATGGTAGATAAACCAAGGTGAAGTCTTGTGTTGCTTTCGCTCGCTCATCACACGCTGGCGTGTGAACGATAGGTGGCAATATTGGCTGTTCAAAGTGATACCAGTGCAAACCAATAGAGTGCTCAGTTGGGGCGAAATGTTGAATCACGGAATGTTCAATCCAGTTGCCCCCTTCTTTAGGTACATCATAGCGGAACGCATTCTGGTGGCTTATACCAATACATGGCACACCTTGCCTCTTAGCCGCCCATGCCGTCACAGGTTCAAAATCATTAAGCACTAAGTCATAAGGCGCAAGATCGATCTGGTTAACCTCGCGGAGAAATCGCCAGATGTTGTTCTTGATGAGTGTCTTGCCGTATTTAACCTTTCCCTGCTCGCTGTAAAAAGTTAAACCGCTGCGGGTCTGATAGTTGCCAAACGCTTCCATCGAAAAGAATTTACTCTCGTCTCGCCCAGAGAACAGAAAGTCGACATCAATATTTTGCTGACGAAAAGCGACGGCCATTGCTCTCGCTCTAGCGATGTGCCCATTTCCAGTGCCCTGTACGCCATATAAAATTTTCATTCAGGTTCCTTGAAGATTAATAATTCGAGCTCTGCTGTCTTTGCCTGTGTCTTTTTAATATGAACAACAGAACAAACAGCCATACGACTAAGCGCTATAAAATGAAGTAAATGGCTAGGCTTGTGCACGCTATACCTAGCGCTGCGCCAATCAGTACGTCCGTTAAAAAGTGCACACCGAGTAGGATTCGAGAGCCTGCAATCGCTGTCGCCCAAATCAAGCTAAAGAGATAGAGACTTGGATAAAAATGTCCGATTAGAGTCGCCATAACAAATGCAGCAGCGGAGTGCCCAGATGGCAGGCTGTATTTATCTGACGGCACAATGTGAGAGTGAAGTAATGAAGAGAATTCAGCGGGTCTGCGGCGCTTTAGGGTGTTTTTGGCTACCCAATAAATCGGTAGCTCTATCGCAAAAGCGGCTAGACCAACCATTAAAAATTCACGACCTGTGTAGCCATCAGCTAACAGCGCAATCAGAGCGATCAACACATATAGATGACCATCCCCGGTATGAGACACCGCTTTACTCAATGTTGCATGTTGCCCGCTATAACGGTTCTTCAAACAGAAAACAGAAAATGCCACATCCCAGCGGACAACAGGTTCGATAGTACGCATACGATCTCCTTAACAATCCTTATTCAGTTAAGGCTCAAGGTATGCCCCTGAAATGACAGTTAAGTGACGTTTTGAATGAACTAAAATGAATTTTGAAGCGAATTAACCGCTTTCACTAAGTAAGCTAATAGGAGCCTAGAAGCAGCCGATAAAAATAAAGCGACACAAGGCCGCTTTATTCTTCTATGTTTTTGCTTCTTTATATAAGTAAACAAACACTACTTCTATCGTGTTAATGGTTATAGCGTTCGCTAATGATAGTAGTGCTGACTAATGATAATAGCGCTAAAGATTATAGCGCTAATGGCTCATGCTTCTTCACCAACCCGAAGTCAGCCAATATCGCGTAAGCGGCAGGGATCATAAACAACACCAGTAAGGTTGAAGCAAATATGCCAAACACAATTGAAATAACCAGAGGCTGGATAACCTGAGCCTGCAAGCTGGTTTCCGTCAACAGCGGTAGCAAACCTGCTGCGGTCGTCATTGATGTCAAAAATACCGCACGGAAACGCTCGCGACTGGCCTTCACCACCGAGTCATGAACGCTATCTCCCTCATCAACATGGTGACGAATGTATTGCACTAACAAGATGGAATCATTGACCACGATCCCGGCAAGCGACACAAAGCCCATCATGCTTGGCATACTCAAAGCGTGGCCAAGTATCCAGTGACCAACCACTACCCCAATGAAGGCTAGTGGAATCGCCAACATCACGACCACAGGTTCTAAGTAACTTCTGAACTGATAACTTAGAATCGCAAATACGCCGAATAAGCCGAGCAAGAACCCTTTGCCCATTGAGGCTCCGGTCTTCGCGGCATCTTTGGCTTCACCTTCAAAATCAAAACGTAAACCCGGGTACTTCTGAATAAGTTTGGCGGCTTCATCTTTTTGGAACTGAGCCAGAATCGCGGATGAACTCGCTTTCTTATTATCAATATCACCAAAGATACTGATGGTTCTTAAGCCATCGATGCGTTGAATTCGCACGTAGTTACGCTGGAAATCTAACGTTGCCAATGTAGCTAGCGGGATCTGGCTGCCGTCTGCGGTGATGATTGGGAAGTTAGCCAGTTGCTGTAAATCACCCGCTTGTTCTTTATCAAGGCGTACCTCAATCGAAATGTTCTCAACCCCAATTTGGATTTCATCCGCAGTCTGACCAAAGAAGGCCGCACGCAATTGGGAAGCAATCATCTGCCCATTCACATTGTAGGTTTCCGCACCTGGGCGAAGTTTAACTAAGATCTCTTCCTTACCCATGCGCATGTCATCAAGAACACCATGCACACCATCAAACTGATTAAGGTACTCCTGAATATCCAAAGAAGCCGATTTCAATGCAGCAAGATCATCATGTTTGGCGCGGATCTCGATAGCACGACCACCCGGCCCCATCGTCGGTTGTTTGAAAACCAGCGAGATAGGGTCCGCCAAATCGCCGATGTCTTCCCGCCATGCATCAATGAAATCATCGATCACCGTGTTGCGACTTTCTGCACCTCGTAAGTCTAAGCGCACGGTAGCTAAGTGTGGCCCTGATTCATTGGCATCCGCGTTTGCATTGAATTGGCTGGTGATATGCTCAACCAATCTATTACCGTCCTCGACGTCTTCACTCCACTGCTCATTCAAACGTTCAGCAGATGCGACTATTTTATCGACCACTTTCTCGGTTTGAGACAGTGATGCGCCCGGTGGAAGAATGATGCGAGCCTCGGCAATATCACCATCCAACTCAGGAAATGGTTGGAATTTGACAACACCACCAGCAATCAAGGAGATAGATAGAAGTAATAAGGTTATCACTCCCCCCATAAAGGCGTAGCGGAACGTCACGACCTTCTCAACCATGTTCATCAAGATGGTATTACGAAAGTTCTCGAACTTCTCTAACAACACAACTTTAAAGCGCAGCGCTGGCTTATCATTTTTTTCTTTGTGTAATGAATGAGATAAGTGATTTGGTAGAATAAGAAACGCCTCGATTAAGCTCAGCGACAACACCAAGATAAGCACCTGAGGGACCGCTTTAAGCACCGCGCCCATTTCCCCATCAAGGAACAGTAAGCTACCGAAAATACACACCGTGGTTAGGAAAGAAGACAGTACTCCGGGAAGCACTTTCTTTACGCCGTTGTACACCGCATCATCAACGCTTTGTCCCCTATCTAAATGGGAGGCTATCGATTCGGCTATCACGATGGCGTCGTCCATCATGATACCAATCGCCATTAATAAACCGACCAGTGACATAATGTTGATCGACAAGCCAAGGTTGGCCATCAAGAACAAACCACCAAGGAAGGCTACCGGCAGACCAGCAGCTACCCAGAATGAATATCGCAAACTGAAGAACAACCACATGGTGGCAAACACCAACACAATACCTTGCCAGCCGTTGCGCACCATCATGGTCAGACGATCCCAAAGTACAGAGGAGAGATCATTGGTCATTTGCAGTGTCACACCATCGGGGGCAATCGCGCTTTGATCCTCAACGAATCGCGTCACGTTCTCTTTGATTCGTAACGCATCATCTTCTTTATTCTTACTGATCTTCAACAGAGCAGATGGCTTACCATCAAACAGAACCTTCTGCTCATCCAACTCAAAGCGATCGGTTATCTTGGCAATATCTCTCAAACGAATCACCGAGCCATTAGGCGCAGATCCAACCACGATGCTTTCCAGCTCAACCGGTGTAATTCGTCTCTCATCAAAACGAATCAGAAAATTTTTGTCTGGCGTCTCAACGTTACCGCTTGGCAGTTTTACATTCTGACGGCCAATTTGGTCGGCGATATCACCGACACTCAAACCCAACTGGCGAATGGCTTGGGTATCCAGTTCGACACGATATTGGTGATCGGAAAAACCACTAACTTCGACTAAAGAAACGTCGTAATCGAGCTTCATGGTTCGTTTGAGATCTTCGGCGTAAGCTTTGAGTTCAGGCCATGAGGTTTCGGCTGTAATAGCGATATCAACTACCGGTTCATTCCAATCCAACTCTTGAACAACCGGAGATTCAATCTCACTAGGGAAATCATTGATCGAGTTGATCTGAGTTTGAACGTCCACCAGCATTCGGCCAATGTCCGCTTTCTCATTTAACTTGAGAATTAAACGAGCGCTGCCTTCGATGGCTTCACACTGAGTCTCTTCAATGTTAGCTAGGCCATCGACGGCATCTTCCATTCGTACACACAAGCTTTCTTCCACTTCTTGTGGTGATGCACCGGGATAAACGATGGCCGCCATAATATAAGGCGGATCATAAGCGGGGAAGGTTTCACGCTTGATGGTTGATAATGAGCTTATACCCATGATCAATAACCCAAGCATCAACAAGTTTGCAGCTGTTGGGTGCCTAGAAAAGAACTTGATCATGACGCACTCTCCTGAGTATCCGATTCAAGCTTAACCTCTGTAGAGTTCGACTCTTTCAGTAACATGCCTTCGATAGCTGGCAGGACGTCATTAAGAACCAATTTATCTCCCGTTTGTAGCTCGCCACTCACAACCACTTGGTTATCTCTGCGATAAAGCACTTCAACATTCACCACTTGCAAGCGCTGATTGTCATCCATCAGGTAAACCTTGTCACCGTGCAATGCTCGCTCTGGAACCACCCAACTTAGATTCGCGACACCTTCAATCTCTGCTTTGACGAACATGCCATTGACCAAAGGCGTTGCACTGCTTGGCTGCAGAGCTGAATAGTCTTGACCAATTTCAAGAATGATCCCCGCAGTTGCTTGGTTCTCATCAACGGTTTCACTGATTCTCGCAACCTTTGCAGGCCAATTGAGGTTAAGGCTGCCACTGTTTAGCTGAATACTTGCTTTGATTGGCGCTTCATAAGGGTTTGGTATGCCTGCGGCATCACGAGGGAATTGAGTAAAGCTTGAGGCTAAAGTTTGCATATCGTGAATAGAGAGTTGCGCCTCAACTTCCATAACTTTAATCCCGTGAGCAACAAACATCTCTTGCTGAAGATTAACCACTTGGTTCTGTTCAATATCGACCTGAGCTATTCGCATCGCTCTAGGCAAGGTGATGGTCGTTTTATCCAAAGAGCGTTGCGCCTCTTTTACTTTAGAGACATTCACCTTAATCACTGCTTCCGCAACACGCTTTTCATCTGGCATCAATGCAATTTGGTTGTCAATATCCAATACAAGCTTCTGTTGAGACAACGCACTTTGCTGCTGGAGATCAACATCGGATTGAGAAGTTAGCCCTTTCTTGCGCAGATCTTGTTTACGTTGCAGCTCTTTATTGCTGATCACTAAGCGGTTCTTTTCGATCTTTAAGGTCTGCTTAAGGTTATCTTCTTCTTGGTTTAACTTAGCTAATGAAGTCTGGCTTGATTTAAGATCCGCTTCAGCTTGTACCAACTTCAACTCGTAATCCAAAGGATCGATCTTAAGTACCTCAGTTCCCGCTGGAATGATCTGCCCTTTTTCTAGGTCTGGATGTCGATAAACAATCTGCCCTGTCACCTCGGCGATGGCTTTCCATTCAACTTTAGGGACTACTTTGCCAAAGCCCACCGCCAACGGCGCGATCATTTGTTGTTCTAAACTAACTGTTTCGACTAGACGAGCCCTATCTCCCGCGGGCTTAGTCGGCAGATCCGGCTTTAAGCTAATCGCAGTCACAAGGCCGATGACACCAACCGCAAGTGCTGGGAAGAAGAGTAGTTTTTTATTTATTTTCATTATCTTTTGTCCTGCACTGCAGAAGGGCTCGGTGCGTTGATAAAGCCTTCGGTCATCAATTGAATGTTGTGTTCGATTAAACGGTTAAGAAATTCTTCATTAATCTCAATACCATGGATTGCTAATAGAGGGGGCGGAGCAATGAAGGGGAACACCATCAAGCTTATATACGAAACTCGACACAATTTTGGATCCATGTTCTGTTTTAAGATGCCTTGTTCAACCAGCTTTTCAAAAATGACATCTTGGGCTGGCTTGGCGACATCGAGAAAAACCTTTTCGAGCAACTCTCTTTGCACTTCAGAGGGAGGCATATTCATCACTTGAGCAATCAAGCGAGGAAACTTGGGCACCTTGACCATCTCTTTATAGTAAGTCCGCATTAAATCAAGAAAGTTCTCATGGCTGCTTTCTTCAACCAATCTCTGCATTTGCAATTGCATCGGTCGTAGCGTTTCACGCAGCATCGCCTCAAATAATCCAGCCTTACTGCCAAAGTAATAACGGATCATCGCAATGTTCACACCCGCACGATCAGCAATCAGGCGTGTCGAGACCTTGTCGTATGACTGAACGACAAACAGATCACGAGCATGCTCAATCAATAGTTGTCGAACATCTAAGTTCTGTTGAGGTCGCCCCGCTTTTCGTGCCGTCATGGCAAAAATCCATCTCTATAATTAATCATTCGATTAATTATAGAGATAAACAGGCATAACAGTAGAAGATTAATTACTCACTATTTAATCAATTGATTAATTACTTTAGTCACGCTTGTGATTTTTTTGGTGAATCGTTCCATTAAAAATATTTACTACAAAGTTTTAACCTACACATCAGCCAAACGATAAACTAACCCGCCAATACAAAACCACCATTCAGTTGATATCGCTAACACTTAAACAAAAAACAGCACAAACAAAACCAAAACACTGCCAATGCACGCTGATATTGGATTTTCTTGTTTGACGCTCAGAATAAATTACGGTAAATATGGTGTTAACAGTTTATTTACGGATATTTGTGTAATGATTTTTTCTTCTTCTCTACTGCTGAAACTTCTCCTTATCGTGAACCAATCGCGCGGGTAAGTTGTGGGTCAAGAACTACACAAATATTAAAACCCGCACTGAGCGGGTTTTTTTGTAACTGGCACTTTTAAAAGAACATCATTCTTAATAATAATTTGGATAGCAATCGATTCATTATCGATATAAGGAAGCACCCATGAACGATCAAGTAATAATTTTTGATACTACCTTACGTGACGGCGAGCAAGCATTGGCTGCAAGCCTTACGGTAAAAGAGAAGTTACAGATCGCTTATGCTCTTGAGAGACTGGGTGTAGATGTTATCGAAGCTGGCTTCCCTATTTCTTCTCCGGGTGATTTTGAGTCAGTACAAACCATCGCTAAACACATCAAAGACAGCCGTATTTGTGCGCTTTCTCGTGCCGTAGCGAAAGATATCGATGCCGCTGCCGAAGCGCTTAAAGTTGCTGACCAGTTCCGTATTCATACCTTCATCTCAACATCAACGGTTCACGTACAAGACAAATTACGCCGCAGCTACGATGACGTAGTAGAGATGGCAGTGAAAGCAGTCAAGCACGCTCGTAACTATACCGATGATGTTGAATTCTCTTGTGAAGATGCCGGCCGTACCCCTATCGACAACCTATGTCGCATGGTTGAAGCCGCGATTAACGCAGGCGCGAAAACCATCAACATTCCAGACACAGTGGGCTACACAGTACCAAATGAGTTTGGTGGCATTATCAAGACGCTATTCGATCGCGTACCCAACATCGACCAAGCGATCATCTCTGTTCACTGTCACGATGACTTAGGTATGTCGGTTGCAAACTCAATTGCTGCTGTGCAAGCGGGCGCTCGCCAAATTGAAGGCACAATCAACGGTATTGGCGAACGTGCAGGTAACTGTTCTTTAGAAGAAATTGCAATGATCATCAAAACTCGCCAAGAGCTTTTGGGTGTTCATACTGGCTTGGATCACAAAGAGATTCACCGTACCAGTAAGTTGGTTAGCCAACTTTGCCACATGCCGATTCAAGACAATAAAGCAATCGTCGGTGCTAACGCATTCAGCCACTCTTCAGGTATTCACCAAGATGGCATGCTTAAGAACAAGAACACTTACGAGATCATGACGCCTGAGTCTATTGGCTTGAAAAACAAAGCCTTAAACCTAACAAGTCGTAGTGGCCGAGCCGCTGTTAAGAGCCACATGGACGCGATGGGTTATAAAGACAATGAGTACAACCTAGATTCATTGTACGAAGACTTCTTGAAGCTTGCTGATCGTAAAGGACAAGTGTTCGATTACGACCTAGAAGCATTGATGCACTTCGCGAATCTACGTGATGAAGATGACTTCTATAAACTTAACTACCTAAGCGTACAATCTGGTAGTGTTATGTCTACCACCAGCATCAAACTGCAATGTGGTGATGAAGAGAAATGCGAAGCGGCTGTCGGCAACGGCCCGGTTGATGCTTTATACCAATGTATCTACCGCTTAACAGGCTACGAAATCGCGTTGGATAAGTTCGACCTAACTGCAAAAGGTGAAGGTGAAGATGGCTTAGGTCAAGCTGACATCATTGCTAACTATAAAGGCCGTAAGTACCACGGTACGGGCGTTTCAACAGATATCGTTGAAGCTTCTGGTCAAGCGTTGCTACACGTTATCAATAGCATTCAACGCGCAGACACTATTGCTGAAATGAAGCAGCAAAAATTCGCGACAGTTTAATACCCCAATAACAGAGCCCTAGAGCCGATGTTGTTGGCTTTAGGGACAAAATTTAAAACGAGCCAAACAGCTCAGTAACAAGAATTAAAGGATTAACATGACAGATAAATCATACAAGATTGCCGTACTACCTGGTGATGGCATTGGCCCAGAAGTAATGCAGCAAGCACATAAAGTGCTAGACGCGATTGAAAAGAAGCACGCGATTAGCTTTTCTCGCGAAGAGTATGATGTTGGTGGTATCGCAATTGATAATCACGGCTGCCCACTTCCAGAAGCGACAGTAACGGGCTGTGAAGAATCTGACGCAGTACTATTTGGCTCGGTTGGCGGACCTAAGTGGGAACATCTCCCACCAAACGATCAACCAGAGCGTGGTGCCCTACTTCCTCTACGTAAACACTTCCAACTGTTCTGTAACTTACGTCCTGCACAAATCCATAAAGGTCTAGAGTCTTTCTCTCCTTTGCGTGCAGACATCTCAGGTAACGGCTTCGACATCGTTGTTGTTCGTGAACTAACTGGCGGTATCTACTTCGGTCAACCAAAAGGCCGTGAAGGCGAAGGCGCAACAGAGAAAGCCTTTGATACTGAGGTTTACCACCGTTACGAAATCGAACGAATTGCGAAGATTGCTTTTGAATCCGCTCGTCTACGTAACAAAAACGTTTACTCAATCGATAAAGCGAACGTTCTTCAGAGCTCTATCTTATGGCGTGAAGTGGTTGAAGAGATCGCAAAAGATTACCCAGATGTCACGCTAAAGCACATGTACATCGACAACGCGACCATGCAACTAATCAAAGATCCATCTCAGTTTGATGTGATGCTTTGTTCAAACATCTTCGGTGACATCATCTCTGATGAGTGTGCAATGATCACAGGCTCTATGGGTATGCTTCCTTCTGCAAGCTTGAACGAAAGCAACTTCGGCCTATACGAACCAGCAGGTGGCAGTGCTCCAGATATCGCAGGTAAGAACATTGCGAACCCAGTCGCGCAAATTCTTTCGGCAGCGCTAATGCTTCGTTACAGCCTAGGCGAAGAAGCGGCAGCGCAAGACATCGAAACAGCGGTATCTAAAGCACTTTCTGCAGGCGAGCTAACTGCAGACCTTGCAGGCAAGAACCAAGCGCTGACTACCTCAGAAATGGGTGACAAGATCGCTGAGTACATCTTAGCTTCATAAGCTAGATGCTTAGATTAAAAGCAAGTACATAAGAATAATATCAAGCCAAGTCAGCTTAGACAGTATGACTTGGCTAGAAACAAACACTGGGACTGATGCTCCCAAGGAAGAAAAGCTATGTCGACAAACCAGCAAGCAAAAACCTTATACGAAAAAGTTTATGACGCTCACGTTGCGGTTGCAGCGAAGGGCGAAACGCCAATTCTTTATATCGATCGCCACTTAGTCCACGAAGTAACGTCGCCACAAGCCTTTGATGGCCTGCGTGAAAAAGGTCGTAAAGTTCGCCAAGTAGGCAAAACTTTTGCGACCATGGATCACAACGTATCGACACAAACGAAAGACATCAACGCTTCGGGTGAAATGGCTCGTATCCAAATGGAAACGCTATCAAAAAACTGTGAAGAGTTTGGTGTCACGCTTTACGATCTAAACCACAAATACCAAGGTATTGTGCACGTAATGGGTCCTGAGCTAGGTATTACTCTGCCGGGCATGACCATCGTATGTGGTGACTCACACACTGCAACACACGGTGCATTTGGTTCTTTAGCATTCGGTATCGGTACTTCTGAAGTTGAGCACGTTCTAGCAACTCAAACGCTAAAACAAGCGCGCGCTAAAACCATGAAGATCGAAGTAAAAGGCAAAGTCGCTGAAGGCATTACCGCAAAAGATATCGTACTCGCGATCATAGGCAAGACAACAGCCGCTGGCGGTACAGGCTACGTGGTTGAATTCTGTGGTGAGGCAATTACTGACCTTACAATGGAAGGTCGTATGACGGTATGTAACATGGCAATCGAGCTTGGCGCTAAAGCAGGCTTAATCGCTCCAGATGCAACGACATATGAATACATTAAAGGTCGTAAGTTCTCTCCACAAGGTGAAGACTTAGAAGCAGCAATCGAATACTGGGACACATTGAAAACTGATGCTGACGCTGAATTCGATGCAGTTGTGACACTAGAAGCAGCAGACATCAAACCACAAGTTACTTGGGGCACTAACCCAGGTCAGGTTATCTCGGTAGACACACCAATCCCTGCACCAGAAAGCTTCGCAGATCCTGTTGAAAAAGCTTCAGCAGAAAAGGCTCTAGCGTACATGGGTCTTGAAGCGGGTAAATCTCTATCGGATTACAACGTTGATAAAGTCTTCGTAGGTTCTTGTACTAACTCGCGTATCGAAGACATGCGTGCAGCTGCAGCAATAGCAAAAGGCCGCCAAGTAGCGAAACATGTTCAAGCATTGATCGTTCCGGGCTCTGAGCAAGTAAAAGCACAAGCGGAAGCTGAAGGCCTAGATAAGATCTTTATCGAAGCCGGCTTTGAATGGCGCCTGCCGGGTTGCTCTATGTGTCTTGCAATGAACAATGACCGTCTAGGTCCACAAGAGCGCTGTGCTTCTACATCAAACCGTAACTTTGAAGGTCGCCAAGGCCGTGATGGTCGTACGCACCTAGTTAGCCCAGCAATGGCAGCCGCAGCAGCAATCGCTGGTCACTTTGTCGATATTCGTGAACTTTAATTAGAGGATTTAACATGTCAGGTTTTCAACAACACACCGGATTAGTCGTTCCTCTAGATACGGCCAACATCGATACTGATGCGATCATTCCAAAGCAGTTTCTACAGAAAGTGAACCGTATCGGTTTTGGTAAGCATTTGTTCCACGACTGGCGCTTCCTTGATGATGCAGGCCAACAACCAAACCCTGAGTTTGTAATGAATGCACCACGCTATAAAGGCGCTTCAATTCTACTGGCTCGTGAAAACTTCGGTTGTGGTTCATCTCGTGAGCACGCACCTTGGGCGCTTGCCGATTACGGTATTCAAGTGATGATCGCGCCAAGCTTTGCTGATATTTTCTACGGTAACTCGATCAACAACCAGATGGTGCCTGTTCGTCTTTCAGAGCAGGAAGTCGATGAACTATTCCAGTTTGTTGAAGCAAACGAAGGCGCTGAGATCGACGTTGATTTAGAAGCAATGAAAGTCAGAGCAAACGGTAAAGAGTACTCGTTTGAAATTGATGAGTTCCGTCGTCACTGTTTGCTGAATGGCCTAGATAACATCGGCCTAACGCTTCAACATGCCGATAAGATCTCAGAGTTTGAAGCTAAGATTCCTAGCTTCCTGAAGTAAAGAAGTCTTGAAATAGAATCACACAGTTTTGTGTTCATATAAAAGGTTGGCTTAGCGCCAACCTTTTTTATTTGGCTAAGCTTTTAACTTAACTTCATATGTTTATTTAAATGAAGAGCATTGAAAGAAAATGGTAAGCCTTAAGGTCTTAGTAGTCAGTCATCAGGAGAATGCCATGAAACAACTACTTTTTATTGTCAGCCTACTTTTCTCAACCTTAGCTTGGTCTGCGCCTAAATCCGATCTTTGGCCATACTGGAACCAAAGCGACGAAACCAATCTAGAACAGGTATCTCATCAAGATTGGCAGCAATTTATCGATAGCTACTTAGTTAAACAAGGGCAAAACACCCTAGTTCGCTATCAAGCCGTGAGCACTGCAGATAAGACAAAGCTCAAGCAATACATCAAGAGGCTAGAGCAGTTGAATCCACTCGACTACTCAAAAGCGGAACAATATGCCTACTGGGTTAATTTATATAACGCCGTGACTGTCGATTTAATTCTTGATGCCTACCCAATAAAATCCATCACCAAGCTCGGCGGACTGTTTAGTTTTGGACCGTGGGGAGATGATGTAGTAATCGTTAACGGGAAGTCACTAACACTCAATGATATTGAGCATCGAATTTTAAGACCGATTTGGCAAGATCCGCGCACGCATTACGCGGTGAATTGCGCGAGTTTAGGTTGCCCTAACTTACAGCCTGAAGCTTTTACCTCTGACAACACTGCAGCCTTGTTAGAACAAGCTGCTAGTGATTTTGTAAATAGTGATAAGGGCGTGTTAATTGAAAACAATAAACTACAACTATCATCGATTTACGATTGGTTTGCTGTGGATTTTGGTACAGAGAAACAACTCATTCAACACTTAGACCAGTATCGAACAAAGCCGGTGACGAACACTAACAAAATCAGCTATGACTATGATTGGTCGCTCAACCAAGCAAACTAGTTTTAACGTTAAAGCTCATGAATGAAGCCAAACAAAAAAAGAGGCTAAAGGTTTTTATTAACCACTTGCCTCTTTTTTATCTATTGAACTGTGTTTCTACAATTAAAAGCTTGAGCCCGGTTGCTGCAAGAACTCAACCTCTTCGGGAGTCGAAGCTCTCCCTAACACCTCATTACGGTGAGGGTAGCGACCAAAACGCTTGATGATGACCTTGTGCTTAAACTCAAAATCAAGATTATGTTCTAATCCCGTTTGAGAAAAGAGTTCCACAGCTTGTTCATGAACTAACAAAGACTCACTGTGCATATAAGGCATATACAGGAAGCTTTTCTGTTGCTCGTTAAGCTGGTGATCAAAACCACCCGCTACCGCCTCTTGGGCTAGAGCCAACGCCATCGGATCAGCCGAAAAAGCTGTCGGACTGTTTCTACCAATATTTCGAGAAAACTGATCAAGCACGATAATCTCAGCCAATCGTCCTTGCGCAGTTTGGCGCCACTCAAATAGCTCGCCTTGAATGGCTGCTTTATGCAATTCAGAAAATCGAGACTCTATCAAAGTGTCAATCTCGGCGCCGCCAGTAAACCAATCTTTAGGCGTCAACTCATCGAACCAAAACTCTAGAACATCCTGATACATTACCGTCATATAATTCCCTTTAATAAAAAACCGAGTAACTTTGTTATTACTCGGTTTAGTGTTCAATTACTTAAAACCTTTTACTTTCTTTATCAGATCATAAGCATTCTGAATTTCTTGCGATTTCTCTTTCGCAACATTCATCATCTCAGGCGGTAAGCCCTTCGCCATCAGTTTATCTGGGTGATGCTCATTCATCAGCTTGCGGTAAGCTTTCTTAACCTCTTTACCGTCGGCACTTTCACTTACACCGAGAACTTTAAACGCATCGGCCAATTGGTTTTGTTGCGAAGCCTGTTGCCAACCCGATGATTGACCATGGCCTTGATGGCCACCAAAGCTTCCACCTTGCTGTTGAAAACGAAATGCTGCTTCTTGCATCTGCAAGCGGCGCTCTAGCTGTTCTGCAGAAAATCCAAGGCCTTGCGCTATCTTATGTAAGACTTGGCGCTCACTCGGGTGCAAACTTCCATCGGCAAATGCTGCGGACACTTGTAGCTCAAGAAAAAACTGCAGAAGATCAAAACGACCGCCCGATGAGATTTTCACACGCTCAAGCACATCGCTTAACGGGAAGTCACTCTCTTTGCCGTCACGGAAAGCATCTTGAGCCGCTTTACGTTGTTCGCCATGCAGGTTCATACGCTCCATCATTGTAGAAGCGAGCTGAATCTCTTCTGGCGTGACCTGCCCCTTAGCTTTAGCAACGTGTCCCATAACCGCAAAGGCGGATTTAAAAAACTCGTTTTGTCTTTCAGCTTGGCTTGGACCTCGTCCAAAACCAGAGCTATTGAAGCCCGATTGGTTCAATCGGCGAGCTTTATCGAACTGGTGCCCTAAAAATAGGCCAAAAACTAAACCGAGCGGCCCCCCAAATAAAAAACCAAAAAAAGCGCCCAAAATTTTGCCAAATATTTGCATTATGTGTTCTCTATCTATGAATTTTGTCTGAGTAATGCTGTCTGATGATGCTGAATGCTAATATTTCCTTTATCATAAGGAAAATGCTTTATTAATTGGATTGATACTAGATCAACCCTTCATCTAGTGACACAGGATAGTTCAACTTCATGCAATTTTTTTCCCGCACCTTGTTAGCCGCGTCTATAAGTACGGCATTATACGTGTCGACAACTCAAGCTGAAACAATCACCGATAGTAGTGTGCAGGAAATGCCCTCTATAGATCAATGCTTGATCGATCCCGCTGCAGAAAACGAGACACAACTTCCCGCTCATGTTGAGTCCGATCGCTTAGAGGCTATCAATGGTGACAAGGCAATCTACTCAGGTGATGTAAGAGTTACCCAAGGAAACAAAACCATCCTTGCCGACAATGTAACGCTTCACCAACAAGAAAATATCGTTGTAGCTGAAGGCAACGTAAACTTTAGCGATGGTCAAATAAAGTCAGTGGCAGACAGAGCCACTAACAATCTGACCACCGATGAAATGACGCTCGAAAATACCGATTATGAGTTTCTCTGTGAGCAAGGGCGAGGAGATGCGGTTTACATCGCAAAAACCGGAAAAGCGGTTTATGAGATTGAAGATGGCTCAATCACCTCTTGCCCTATCGGCGACAATGCATGGCGACTAAGAGCGTCAAGTATCGATGTCGACCAAAATGAAGAAGAGGCTACGTTCTACAACCCAAGGTTTGAAATTCAGAGCGTTCCTGTTTTTTATCTGCCGTACTTAACCGTTCCGATTGGTGATACGCGTAAAACAGGCTTCTTATATCCAACGGTATCATATGGCTCAAGTGATGGTTTTGAATTTGAGATCCCTGTTTATTGGAACTTGGCACCAGAGTATGACCTCAAAACCACTTTTAAGCACATGAAAGAGCGTGGTACCCAGCTTAACAGTGAATTTAGATATTTAAGCGATTTTGGTTCCGGGATGATTAAGTCTGAATACTTGCCTGATGACAAAAAATACCCAGAGAAAGGCAAACGTTGGGGGGCTCAACTTAATCACTCAGGAATATTCCAAGAATCTTGGTTGTTTGAAATTGATTACTCAAAAGTTGGCGATATCGAGTACTTCACAGATGTCAACGGAAGCGGCATTGGTAACCGTGAAGATGGCCAGCTTCTTCAAGAAGGGCAGGCTACATACCGTTCTCAAAATTGGGATGCGTCTGTACTTGTGCGAGATTTTCAGGTCCTCACAAATACGACAAACAACCTTCCATACCGCCTGCTCCCACAGCTTGAATATAACTATTATGCCCCTGAGGTAATGGAGTATTTAGATTTCGACTTGGTCAGCCATGTGTCTCTGTTTGATACAGATGCAAAAGGGAAACCATCGGCAACTCGTATTCACGTTGAGCCGGGAATTACAATTCCAGTAGGCAACACTTGGGGTACTTGGACCACAGAAGCCCGACTTCTTGGTACTTACTACCAACAAGATCTTGATGGTGTTGATACCACAAGTGACAAATATAAAGATTTAGAAAAGTCAGTAAGTCGAGTTATCCCTGAATTTAGGAGTCATGCTGGTATCGTTTTAGAAAGAGATACCAAGGTTATTGGTAACTACACTCAAACTCTAGAACCCCAAGTTCAATACCTGTATGTACCAAAAGAAGATCAAAACAACATTGGTCTTTACGATACGACACTTCTGCAGACTGATTATTATGGCCTGTTTAGAAGCCGTAAATACAGTGGTGTAGACCGTATCGCTGCAGCTAACCAAGTAAGCTACGGTGCATCATCTCGTTTCTTTGATGATGAGTATAAAGAGCGACTCAATGTGTCTTTTGGACAGATCTTTTATATCGACAAAGATACGAAACAACATCTAACACTTGATACTAAAGATAAGAACTCGAATTACTCATCTTGGGCTGTAGAAGTCGACTTTAATTACGACGACTACCTGTTTTATCATGGTGGGGTTCAGTACGACATCGATACCACAGCAATGCAACTAGCCAACAGCACCATTGAGTACCGTTTTTCTGGTGGTTATATCCAAACCAACTACCGCTACGTAACCAAAGAGTATATCGAAGACACTGTTGATTTTAATGTTGGATCGATTACTAAAGATGGTATATCTCAAGCAGGATTACTCGGAGCCTACCAGATTTCACGTAAGTGGAGTGCCAGCGCTCAGTACTTCTATGATTTAACAACCGAAGAGAACCTTGAGTGGTTAGCTAAACTCAATTACAAGTCCGATTGTTGGTATATCGGCTTCACCTATAGTAACCAATTGCGTAGATGGGAAGGTGATTACATCAACACATCGAATGCGACACCAGTATACGAGAAAAACTTTGGCTTTAACTTCGGTATTGTTGGCTTTGGTACCAATATAGGCTCTGATTCAAGCGAAGTAAGTGAAACAAGCTCAAATAACGCACTTAGCTACGGTCGCCCATTCTTCTTAAACAACTAACTTTCTTTACTGATAAAACATCGGTAAATATAAAGGATTACACATGACATTGTGGAAACGCACATTAATAGCTATCGCAGCCGCTTGTACTTTATCAACAAGCTATGCCGCACCAGTTGAACTCGATAGCGTAAAAGTAATCGTCAACGAGGGCGTGATCTTACAAAGTGACATTGATACTTCAATGAAAACACTGCGTGCAAACGCGAAGAAAAGCGGGCAAACACTACCATCACAAGACGTGCTCAATGAACAAGTACTCGAAAAGTTGATCATCGATACAATTCAGACCCAAGAAGCGGAACGTATTGGGGTTCGAATTGATGATGCTCGACTGGATCAAGCGATTGAAGGCATTGCCAAAGATAACAACCAAACAGTGCAACAACTTACAGCATCGGTTGCTGAAGAAGGCCTGAGCTACAATGCATTTCGTGAGCAAGTAAGAAAAGAGATTGCGGCAAGTGAAGCGCGCAATGCCTTGGTTCGTCGTCGTATTAATATCCTTCCTGCAGAAGTTGACAACCTAGCGGACATCTTAGCGCAAGAAACCAATGCGACGGTTCAATACAAAATTGGCCACATTCAACTGCGATTCAATGACGACCAAACCAAAGAAGAATTGGAAGCACAAGCGACTGATTTAGTGGAAGAGCTAAACAACGGCAAAGACTTCAGCACCATGGCTTATACTTACTCTAAAGGCCCTAAAGCACTGCAAGGTGGTGATTGGGGTTGGATGCGTAAAGAAGAGATGCCTACGATTTTTGCAGATCAAATAAAAATGCAGAACAAAGGCAGCATCATCGGCCCTTTCCGAAGTGGTGTTGGCTTCCATATTCTAAAAATTGAAGACGTAAAAGGTTTGGAAACCGTTGCAGTTACCGAAGTTAATGCACGTCATATTTTGATTAAGCCAACGGTTATCTTGAGTGATGACGGTGCGAAAGAGCAGCTTGAAGAAATCACTCGTCGTGTAAACGCAGGTGAAGCGAGCTTTGGTGACCTTGCACAGCAATACAGCCAAGACCCAGGTTCAGCAGTACAAGATGGTGAGTTAGGCTACCAAACTCCGGATTTATACGTACCTGAATTCAAGCACCAAGTAGAAACGTTACCTGAAGGTAAAATCAGTGCGCCATTCAAAACCGTGCACGGTTGGCACATTGTTGAAGTACTAGACCGTCGCGAAGTCGACCGTACCGATTCAGCATTGAAAAACAAAGCTTATCAAATTCTATTTAACCGTAAGTTCAACGAAGAAGTTGGTGCTTGGCTGCAAGAAGTAAGAGCTAGCGCCTTTGTTGAAGTGGTCGAGGATGACCAAGATGACAACTAAACGCCTTGTCATTACGGCAGGTGAACCAGCGGGAATTGGGCCAGATTTAACTCTCGCCTTATCCCAAGAAAGCTGGCCACACCAGCTCGTCGTTTGTGCGGACAAAACCCTATTAGCAGAGCGAGCTGAAATGTTAGGGATTGAGGTTGAGCTGTTGGATTACGATTCAACCGCGCCCAAGCAACCTCAACGCTCTGGAACATTGGTTGTGAAACACGTTCCACTAGCTGAAACAGCAGTTGCAGGCCAACTCAACGAGGCTAACGGTCATTACGTATTAAATACTTTAGAAACCGCAGCAATTGGCTGTATGAATGATGAATTTGATGCTATTGTCACCGGCCCTGTTCACAAGGGTGTAATTAACCGAGCTGGCGTTGCTTTTAGTGGCCATACCGAGTTCTTTGCAGAGAAGTCCAATACTCCACTTGTCGTGATGATGTTGGCAACAGAAGGGCTGCGTGTTGCTCTAGTAACAACGCACATCCCGCTAGCTTATGTATCTCAAGCAGTGACCGAAGACAGATTAGAGCAAATCATTGCTATTCTGCATAAAGACTTGGTTGAAAAATTTGCGATTGAGAAACCAGCTATCTACGTGTGTGGTTTGAATCCACATGCTGGTGAAGATGGTTGTTTGGGTCGTGAAGAGATAGAAACTATCACCCCTACGCTAGAAAAAATTCGCCAGAAAGATGGTATTAATTTAGTTGGCCCATTGCCAGCAGACACCATCTTTAATGAAAAATATTTGCAAGATGCAGATGCTGTTTTAGGTATGTATCACGACCAAGTACTCCCAGTATTGAAATACAAAGGGTTTGGTCGCTCAGTGAACATCACGCTTGGCTTACCGTTTATTCGCACATCAGTCGATCACGGTACCGCCTTAGACTTGGCAGGGAAAGGCCAAGCCGATACAGGGAGCTTTAGAACAGCGCTCACGCACGCCATTGAATTAGTAGAGAAAAAGCAATGAGAAATGATGTCCACTTAGGGCACAAAGCGCGTAAACGTTTTGGTCAAAACTTCCTTAACGATCCATACATTATTGATGGCATCGTATCGAGTATTAACCCACTACCAGGCCAGAACTTAGTAGAAATCGGCCCCGGTCTTGGTGCGATTACTGAGCCTGTTGGCAAGCTTGTCGACAAGTTCACAGTAATTGAACTGGATAGAGATCTTGCTGAACGTCTGCGTAATCACCCTGATCTTGCTGAAAAGTTAACGATCTATGAAGGCGATGCAATGAAGTTCGATTTCGAACAACTTGTTAAGCCAAACAACAAGCTACGTATCTTCGGTAACTTGCCATACAACATCTCTACACCATTGATGTTCCACCTTTTTGAGTTCCATAAAGACGTGCAAGACATGCACTTTATGCTTCAAAAAGAAGTCGTTAACCGATTAGCAGCGGGTCCTGGTACTAAAGCTTACGGTCGTCTAACGGTTATGGCTCAATATTACTGTAAAGTCACTCCTGTTTTAGAAGTGCCACCAACAGCATTTGTTCCGCCACCGAAAGTAGACTCTGCAGTCGTTCGCCTTCAGCCTTATGAAGTACTGCCTTACCCGGCAAAAGATCTTAAGTGGTTAGATCGCGTATGTCGCGAAGGCTTTAACCAGCGTCGTAAAACAGTACGTAACTGCTACAAGAGCCTAATCGACAAGGAAGTGCTTGAAGAGCTAGGTGTAAACCCTGGCATGCGCCCTGAGAACCTGACGCTCGAACAGTTTGTCGATATGGCGAACTGGTTGCACGACAGTCACAACGCTGATAAATAATCGAAAAAGGCTCCTACACTTCGGTGAGGAGCCTATTTTTTATGTAATACTTAAAGCATACCAACAACAAAAGGTGCGAATATGGATATATCTACGCCTTGTATCAAATGCCAAGTTCATTCTAAATATATTGAAGAACAATCTGAGCCATCTAAGAATCGCTACGTTTTCGCTTACATCATTACCATCAAAAATCTAAGTAAAACAACAGTACAACTTATGTCTCGTCGCTGGCTGATTACTGATTCCAACGGTAAACAACTCACCATAGAAGGTGATGGCGTGGTTGGACAGCAACCTGTGATTGAAGCCAATGACGAATACACATACACCAGTGGCACCGTCATCGAAACCCCAGTGGGAGTCATGCAGGGACACTATGTAATGACCGATCATAAAGGCATTGATTTCATAACAGAAGTCGACCCATTTAGACTGGCCATCCCCAATATTCTTAACTAGTACACATCTACCACTTACAGGAAAATGCTGTGTCGAATTATATTGTCGGAGACATCCAAGGATGCTTCGACGAACTTCAGTTACTGCTTGAAACCATCAACTTTGATAAACAACAAGATACGTTATGGGTCGCCGGAGACATAGTTGCTCGTGGCCCTAAATCCTTAGAGACGTTACGTTTTGTTCGTAGCCTTGGCAGTTCAGCGAAGGTGGTATTGGGTAACCATGATTTACATCTACTTGCGGTCTCCTTAGGCCTCTTTTCAGCCAAACCAAAAGACAAGACTCAACCAATTCTTGATGCTGAAGACCGTGACCAATTGCTGGAATGGTTAAGACAACAACCCTTGATGCAAGAACACCCTGAGTTTGTCATGACACATGCGGGCATCTCACCTCAATGGGACTTAGAACAAGCACGTACAGAGAATCGAGAGATAACGTCATTACTGAAATCGGACCGTTGGCAGTGGCTTATTGAGAACATGTACAGCAACACGCCAGATCTCTGGAACAACGAGTTGCAAGACATCGAACGTTATCGCTATGCGATCAATAGCCTGACAAGAATGCGCTTCTGTTTTGAAGATGGCCGACTCGACATGGCATGTAAGCTACCACCGAATGAAATTACCGATGAACCACTAGTGCCATGGTTTGACCTTCCGCAACGCATAAAGCTCGATAAAACCGTTGTTTTTGGACACTGGGCTGCGCTTGAAGGCTATAACGGAAAAGATGTAATTGGACTTGATACTGGGTGTGTGTGGGGGGGAGACTTGACGATACTTCGCTGGGAAGACAAACAGTTTTTCACTCAAAAAGCGCTATAGAAACACGAGATACGAGATACGAGATACGAGATACGAGATACGAGATACGAGATACGAGATACGAGATACGAGAAGCTTGCGCTAGCTGGGCACAGTAACGCAAGCATTTTCAGAGCCTAACGCTTAATAACCACCGTTAACGCTCGAGAACCACAAACTCCATATTGTGCTTGTTTTTCTCATCCGCCTGATAAGTATCATTAAAGCTCTGCTTCCAACCTTCTCCCCAGTCTGGGAATTGAGTATCACCATCCACATCAAAATCGATATAAGTCAGGTATAACTTGTTCGCTTTTGGTAAGCAGCTTTCATAGATTGAACCGCCACCGATGATCATCACTTCATCAACATCACTAACCAGCTCTAGTGCTTTTTCAATCGAAGTTACCGTCGTGACGCCTCCGATTTCTAAACTCTCGTCGCGGCTGATTACAACGTTCAGCCTCCCCGGTAAAGGACGTCCAATTGAATCGTAAGTCTTACGTCCCATCACGACAGGTTTACCCATAGTTGAACGTTTAAACCATGCGAAATCTGCAGGTAAATGCCAAGGCATCTGATTGTCTTTACCAATTACACGGTTGTTCGCCATTGCCGCTATCATGCTGATGATCATAAATCGAAAGTCCTGTCCTTACTTGAAAATGAAGTTGAAGCTAGACGATAGGTCTACGACGGTAGAATAACAGCCCAGGCACTGCTAAGCCAACCGCAAGCCCTGCGATAATGAACATCGATTTCAAAAAGTTCTCCATCAACAATGCCAATAGTTCTGGGTTGTATCCTGCTCGGTTAATCTCAACCATGGCAATCATCGCCTTAAAGGCAAACACGCCAGGGACCATCGGAATCAAGGCTGCAACCGTAAATACTTTCGGGTGTGCTAACAATTTATGCGACCAGTGCACCCCTATCATGCCGACCAATGTAGCAGCAAAGAACGTCGCCCATTCAATGGGAATGCCGAAATGCATCATTAAGTAACGGCTACCGTGGCCAATGGATCCTCCGAGAGCACAATAGATCAACGCTCGTTGCGGGACGTTAAACACCAATGCAAAACCAACCGCAGGAATCGCAGCAAAAAACATGTCGTTGAGTAACCCAACAAAAAGTTCAAAAATAGTCATTAGTTCACCCACCCCCATACGTCAGATAGGCTCATCGCTGCGACAATACCTAAGCTTGTAGCCAACGTTAATAAACTGGCCATGGTGAAGCGTGCGAGACCCATATTAATGTGGCCTTTAAGCATATCTGCTACGGAGTTAATCAAAGGAAAACCGGGCACTAGCATCAATACTGACGAAGCCATCACGATAGTGGGTTGACCACCAATATTGTAGAGCACTGCCTGAGCTGAAATGGTGGTGGTGACAAAAGCGGTAATAGCGAAATTTAATAACGGATTGAAATGGCGATGACCAATCTCTTGTCTCACGATCATACCGCAAGCCGAAGCTATAAACGTCATCATAAAGACATGCCAATCTCCGCCAGCAAGACGGCTAAAAGAAGCACACGATAGCCCTATCATTACGACAACTAACCAACGGTTGTAGCGTTCGGGACTGATCCCTTGGATCTTCTTATAAGCTAAATCATAATCAAGAATCCCTTTCTCCATCATGATACACACGCGTTGAATCTCGGTGATAACCTGCATATTAATGCCACGATCAGCACAACTTCGAGTCGTCGTTATGCAATGATCATCCATTACCGTTGTCACAACCAACGCATTGGCTGATAGTGCAACTTCAACTTCATTCACCCCACAAGCAATACCGATACGGCGCATAATGTCACCGACCAGTGTGCTCTCGGCGCCATGAGCTAATAACATTTGTCCTGATTGAGCGACTAACCTTGAGATCGCTCTTTGCTTTGATGCCATGATTTCCTTCCCATAGGCGTTAATTATCTAAAGATAAATTTTGCATAAAAAACAGCAAGACGTCATGATTTAGATACAAAAAAACCGCAATTTTCATTGCGGTTTAATAAAACTATCAGCGTATCTTAGAAAAAGCGACCAAAGTGCTTATAAGAAACTACGAGGATTATTAATCACGAACATAGATAACATGACCGTCATCTTCTTCGTCATCCCAATCATCCCAGTCGTCGTCATCTTCAGTCACGACATTCTTACCGGCCATCGCATCTTTATGGTAGTCATCCCACATAAAGTTAACTTTTTCTTCTTCTTCAATTGCTTCAACTTCACGAGGTAGGTTCTCCATGAACTCACCCAGTTTAAAGCAAAGATCTTTGGTACCGATCTTGTTTACAGCAGAGATCTTGAAGTACTCGCCTTCCCAACCTAAAGCTTCGACGATTTCTTGAATCTTTTCGTCAGCTTCTTCTTCAGGCATTAGGTCAACTTTATTGAACACTAACCAACGAGGTTTCTGTGCAACTTTCTCACTGTATTGCTCAAGCTCATCGATGATCGTCAGTGCATTCTGAATAGGATCAGAACCATCGATCGGCAAAATATCGATCATATGCAGAAGAACGCGACAACGCTCAAGGTGCTTCAAGAAACGAATACCAAGACCAGCGCCATCAGCTGCGCCTTCGATCAAGCCAGGGATATCGGCAACGACGAAACTCTTCTCAGGGACAACACTTACCACACCTAAGCTAGGGATTAGCGTGGTAAACGGGTAATCAGCCACTTTTGGTTTCGCAGCAGATACTGAGCGAATAAAAGTAGATTTACCAGCGTTTGGCAAGCCAAGCATACCAACATCCGCTAATAGAAGAAGCTCTAAACGCAGTTCGCGAACTTCACCTTTAGTACCCATTGTCTTTTGACGAGGAGCACGGTTAACCGACGACTTAAAACGCGTGTTACCAAGACCGTGCCAACCACCTTTACCAACCATTACTTTTTTGCCATGTTCAGCAACTTCAGCAACGATTTCATTAGTGTGGATATCAACAGCACGAGTACCTACAGGTACTTTCATGGTCATATCTTTACCACGTTTACCCGTACAGTTACCACCGCGGCCATTTTCGCCACGCTCTGCATTGTAAAAACGTTGGAAACGGTAATCGATCAGTGTGTTTAAGTTCTCATCCGCTTGGATGTAAACATCACCGCCATCACCGCCATCACCGCCGTCAGGACCACCTTTAGCGACGAATTTTTCGCGCCAAAAGCTTACTGTACCATTACCGCCATCACCGGCTTCTATTTTTACTGATGCTTCATCAACGAATTTCATTTTTTAACTCCGCACTTACGTTGCGTTACCACTCATCAAGGAGTGATATAAATTCTAGCAGATCCGTGTTTAGATCGATCACCTAAGATCTAGATCGATCTGCAACCAAGGAACAAATAAGGAGAGGTTCTTTGCTTTCTGTTTCTTAAAAAACAAACGGCTTCTCAAAACTAAACTGCTTATCAAACACCAAATTGCTTCTCAAACTAAAGCCAGAGCGTCTACTTTTTTATTCTCGCTATAAATAAAAAACCCTGCCGAATCGGCAGGGCTTTTGAATTCAGCTTGAAAGCTAGTATAAATAATCTAATAAAAGATTAAATTACTCAGCTTCGATGCTTACAAACTTACGGTTTTTAGGACCTTTTACTGCAAATTTCACTTTACCTTCAGTAAGAGCGAAAAGAGTATGGTCTTTACCGATGCCAACGTTTGTGCCAGCGTGGAACTTAGTACCACGTTGACGAACGATGATGTTACCTGCAAGAACAGATTCACCACCAAAACGCTTAACACCAAGACGTTTGCTTTCTGAATCGCGGCCGTTATTAGTAGAACCGCCAGCTTTTTTATGTGCCATTGTTAAACTCTCCTAATACTTAAGCGTTAATGCCAGTGATTTTCACTTCTGTGAACCACTGACGGTGACCAGCTTGCTTACGCGAGTGCTTACGACGACGGAACTTAACGATTTTTACTTTATCGCCACGACCGTGTTGTACTACTTCTGCAGTAACCTTGCCACCTTCAACAAGAGGTGCACCAACAGCGATTTCTTCGCCGTTAGCAACAAGAAGAACTTTATCAAATTCTACAGTTGCACCAGTTTCAACGTCTAATTTCTCTAAACGAAGTGTTTGACCTTCGCTTACTCGGTGTTGTTTGCCACCAGATTGGAAAACAGCGTACATATTTTACTCCGCTTTTTCCGCACAGCCTATGGTTGTTAATTCTACAACTCGGGTGTGCGCTAAACTAATCAATAGGGCGCAGATTCTACGGGAATCATGCCG
>NZ_CH902609.1:54569-119231 GCF_000153005.1 Vibrio sp. MED222
ATGTTCGCCAAAGAAAAGTGCGGCAATGATGCCTTTAAGTGATGTATTAATCAACGTTTTTTAGTGTATTATTCAACAATTAAATACAACGTATAAGCCTTACAGGGTCTAACTTCAGCCGGATGAACAATGGATTTTAAAGCTATCCAAACGCTTACTGCCAATGATATGGCAAAAGTGAATGAAACAATTCAAGCCCAACTTAATTCTGACGTAAGTTTAATCAACCAGCTTGGTTTTTATATCGTTAGCGGTGGTGGCAAACGCCTACGCCCTTTGCTTGCTCTTTTATCAGCTCGTGCACTTGGTTACCAAGGTGAAGCTCACATCACCTCAGCCGCTTTTATTGAGTTTATCCACACAGCAACACTGCTTCATGACGATGTTGTCGACGAATCAGACATGCGACGTGGCAAAGCTACAGCGAATGCGGCTTTTGGTAATGCAGCTAGCGTTTTGGTTGGTGATTTTATTTACACCCGCTCATTCCAGATGATGACGACGCTTGGATCTTTAAGGATCCTTGAGCTAATGAGCGAATCAGTAAATGTGATTGCCGAGGGTGAAGTTCAACAATTGATGAACTGTAACAACCCAGACACCACAGAAGAAAGCTATATGCAGGTGATCTATTCAAAGACCGCTCGTTTGTTTGAAGCCGCAACCCAAATCGGCGCAATTCTTACAGAGTCTACACCTGAGATCGAAACGGCGATGCAAAACTACGGTAAGTACCTAGGAACAGCATTCCAGCTTATTGATGATGTGATGGACTACACCGCTGATGGTAAAGAGATGGGTAAAAATGTTGGTGATGACCTAGCAGAAGGCAAACCGACGTTACCGTTGCTTTACGCAATGCGCAATGGTTCCCCAGACCAAGCAAGCATGATTCGTGAAGCGATTGAAAAAGCTAATGGTATGGAACGTCTCGACGACATTATGTCTGTCATGAAAGAGACTGGCTCGTTAGAGTACACGACCAATAAAGCCTATGAAGAAGCTGATAAAGCTATTGCTGAGCTTTCTATTCTTCCTGAGTCAGAATACAAGCAGGCTTTAACTACGCTAGCTCACCTTGCAGTAAAACGTAGCAAGTAAATAGAAGCTAAGTAGTAAATAGACAGCTATATAATAAAAAAGAGCCTGTTGGCTCTTTTTTTGATCCTGCTAGATAATACTCTGGGTCTCAATAACGACTCGATTCTAACGATAGAGGTAGTTGCGCTTCGATCTCTTCAAGTTCTTCCAACGGAACTGCATATTGCTTATGACTATTGTAAGACTCAAACAACGCGAACTGCTCTTGCTCATCGATAACCAATATCTTGCCCAAGCGACCTAGATAGTTAACATTCATCCCTTTTTGTACTCTAGTCATCGTTCAATACCCTAATTCTTCGTGGTTATAAAAAGATTACGAGTGGATTGAATACAAGGATCAAAAAAGCCGATCGCAATGATCGGCTTTCGTTAACTGTCGTTTTTAGCAGAGTTCAGTTATCTATCGCTTATTTAGCGAATTCAACACCAATCTCAATATCGCCATTTAGCGTTTCTAGCATGCTGTCTAGTGCATTGCGTTCGAAGTCGCTCAGTTCACCGTAGCTAAGAATCGCTTCAGCGCCTTCTTTGCCAAGTTTAACTGGTTGTGCGAAGAATGGTGCGTGCTCGCCTTCACCTTCAACGTAGGCACACTCAATCACGTTCTCTTCGCCTTGAAGTGCTTTCACTAGAGCAAGACCGAAGCGACAAGCCGCTTGACCCATAGATAGGGTCGCACTACCGCCACCCGCTTTAGCTTCTACTACTTCAGTACCCGCGTTTTGGATGCGAGTTGTTAGCGCTGCGATTTCTTCGTCAGTAAACTCAACACCTTCAACTTGAGAAAGCAGAGGAAGGATCGTTACACCTGAGTGACCACCGATAACAGGAACACGAATGTCGCCTGGATCTTTATCTTTCAGCTCAGCAACGAACGTTTCAGAACGAATGACATCAAGAGTAGTAATACCGAATAAACGACGCTTGTCGTAAACGCCCGCTTTCTTAAGTACTTCAGCAGCGATTGGCACTGTTGTATTTACTGGGTTAGTAATGATACCAACACAAGCAGTAGGACAAGTAACGGCAATTTTTTCAGCTAGAGACTTAACAATGCCAGCGTTCACATTGAAAAGATCCGCACGATCCATACCAGGTTTACGAGCAACACCCGCAGAAATAAGCACAACATCCGCACCTTCAAGTGCTGGAGTTGGATCTTCACCCGCGTAACCTTTGATCGAAACAGGCGTTGGGATATGGCTAAGATCGGCAGCAACCCCCGGGGTTACCGGAGCGATGTCGTAAAGTGCAAGATCTGAACCAGCAGGCAGGCGGTTCTTTAGTAGTAGGGCTAGGGCTTGACCGATGCCACCAGCGGCACCAATAACAGCTACTTTCATTGTTATTCTCCTTGAGAGCTTTCTCTTATAGATTCTTTGTAGGGTAATTCTTGAGCTAAATTTAAGTTAAAAAACTATATTAATCACAAAGTGATTACAATCAATTAACGCTAGCTTTGCGACTTCGCGCAAGTCAATAAAACCGTGCTACACAGCAAGTTCGCATTATGGCGATAATCATTTGAAATGACAAAACAACTCGTCTTAAATAACACATTATCCTATTAAATTTTTACAGTGATATGACTAACAAATTACCGTGATATTTTGGCGAGAACTGAATATATATGCGAGAATATGCAAACATCTTTGTTAATGAATAAGAATGACATATGCGCAATACAGAAAAACAAGACAACTTAGTTCGAGCTTTTAAATCACTACTAAAAGAAGAACGTTTTGGTTCGCAAGGCGAGATTGTCGATGCTCTGAAGCATGAAGGCTTTGAAAGTATCAACCAATCTAAAGTTTCGCGTATGTTAACTAAGTTTGGCGCCGTGCGAACACGCAATGCAAAAATGGAGATGGTTTATTGTCTTCCTGCTGAACTTGGTGTTCCGACGGTTTCGAGCTCTTTAAGAGAGTTAGTGTTAGATATTGATCACAACAATGCATTGGTTGTGATACACACTGGCCCTGGTGCCGCGCAGCTTATTGCTCGCTTATTAGATTCATTAGGTAAGTCAGAAGGCATACTGGGGGTAGTTGCTGGAGATGATACTATCTTCATTACTCCAACCTTATCAGTTACCACTAAGCAACTGTTCGATTCTGTATGCGAACTGTTTGAATACGCAGGATAATTGCTCACAGTTTCATAACTATCAGCCATTACTATTGGATCACAAACACCTATTTAGTTCGTGATCCAAATCACATCCTAAGATATCTATCCCGCCTCTCCCAAAAATCACTAACTCATTGATTTTAAAAAACTCAATAGCAAATCAAACACGAGATCCAACCGTCATTTGTTAGATTTTTTCGCTATATCTTTTAACATTTGAGTAATTTTCTGCCAATTTTTGATATTATTCAGCCACTTTTTCATCACATGGATTGAAAAAGGTGCCGTTTCCAAATAGGAAACTCCAGAAACGACTACACTTGTTTCAGGGTTAATAATGAATAAAGGAAGGGAAATTCATGGCATTTACCAAACTGATTAAAGTTGGGGCTATTGCAGCTGCTGTAATGGGCGCTGGCGCAGTTAACGCTCAAGAGTTCATCACAATTGGTACTGGTTCAGTAACGGGTGTTTATTACCCGACTGGTGGTGCAATTTGTAAGCTAGTGAACAAAGGCCGTAAAGACCACAACATTCGTTGTTCTGTCGAGTCTACTGGCGGTTCAATCTACAACGTTAATACCATCCGTGCTGGTGAACTAGATTTCGGTGTTGTTCAATCGGACTGGCAATACCACGGCTACAACGGTACAAGTAAGTTCAAAGACCAAGGCGAATACAAGAAACTTCGTGCTATGTTCTCTCTACATACAGAACCGTTCAACATCATCGCTCGCACCGATGCAGGTATTAACAATGTTTCAGACCTAGCTGGTAAGCGTGTCAACATTGGTAACCCGGGTTCTGGCGACCGTGCAACGATGGGTGTTGTAATGGACTCTATGGGCTGGACTAACGATAGCTTCAAGCTTGCTTCTGAACTGAAAGGTTCTGAGCGTTCACAAGCACTTTGTGATAACAAGATTGATGCATTCATCTACATGGTTGGTCACCCGAACGGATCAATTAAAGAAGCGACAACGTCTTGTGATGCAAAACTGGTTTCTGCAACAGGTCCACAGATCGACAAGATCGTAGCTGAAAACCCATACTACGCATACAGCACAGTACCTGCTGGTATGTACCGCGGTACAGATGCTGACGTAAATAGCTTTGGTGTTGCTGCAACTATGGTAACAACTTCAGACGTTTCAGATGAAGTAGCATACAACGTTGCTAAAGCAGTATTTGAAAACTTCGCAACATTCAAACGTCTGCACCCAGCATTTGCTAACCTGAAAAAAGAAGACATGGTTAAAGCGGGTATCTCTATCCCTCTTCACCCAGGTGCCGCAAAATACTACAAAGAAGTAGGTCTTCTAAAGTAACTCTACTTTAAGCCTACTAAACCAATAAGGAGGCTAGTCCTCCTTATTGGATTTTCACGTTTTATAAAAATAATTTAAGTGAAAAGAACAACCCTTTAAGTTTCTCCAATTTGGAGGATTTACCTTCGTATCAAGCCTAAGACAAAGACGAACAAAGAACGCATTTCTCTATCCATTCACTACACTAGATAGGAAAGAAATCACGTTTAGTTGTTCGTAACAAAAGGCAGACCATCAATAATAAGGATAAAGTACATGACGCAGACAACATCACCGTCTCCAGATGTGCAAGAAATGGTGGCACAATCAGATACTGGTGCGCGTAGCCCTCGTGGTATCCAAGGCCGTATTTTATGGTTTGTGCCTCTATGTTGGTCACTGTTCCAACTTTGGTATGCATCTCCGCTGCCATTCATTTTTAACTTCGCAATTTTAAACGACACTGAAGCTCGAGCAATTCACCTTACGTTTGCTATTTTCCTAGCCTTTACCGCTTATCCAGCCATGAAGAATTCGCCTAGGGATCGCATCCCAGCTGTCGACTGGATACTAGCGCTTGTAGGTAGCTTTTCAGCTTCTTATATCTATATTTTCTATACTCAGCTCGCTGAACGCTCGGGTGCACCAACAACATTCGATATTGTTGCGGCCGTATTCGGTATGGTTCTACTGCTTGAGGCAACACGACGCGCTTTAGGTCCACCTCTTATGGTTGTGGCAGCAGTCTTCTTACTTTACACCTTTGGCGGTCCACACATGCCAGACGTTATCGCCCACAAAGGTGCGAGCCTGAACAAGGCAATGTCGCATCTGTGGTTAACAACAGAAGGTGTGTTCGGTGTTGCTCTTGGCGTATCAACGTCATTTGTATTCTTGTTTGTACTGTTTGGTGCAATGCTTGAGCGCGCGGGTGCAGGTGCTTACTTCATCAAAGTGGCATTCTCTCTGCTTGGCCACATGAAGGGCGGCCCAGCGAAAGCAGCCGTTGTAGCATCTGGTTTATCTGGTCTGGTATCAGGTTCTTCGATTGCTAACGTAGTTACCACTGGTACCTTTACTATCCCGCTAATGAAGCGTGTTGGTTTCCCGGGAACAAAAGCGGGTGCAGTAGAAGTCGCAGCTTCAACCAATGGTCAATTAACACCACCGATCATGGGTGCAGCAGCATTCTTGATGGTTGAGTACGTGGGCATCTCTTACGTAGAAGTAATCAAAGCAGCACTACTGCCCGCTCTGATCTCTTACATCGCCCTGATTTACATTGTTCACTTAGAGGCATGTAAAGCAGGTATGACGGGCTTACCTCGTCGTCACACACCAACTATCGTGCAAAGCCTACTCTCTTTCACTGGTACTATCTTAGGCCTATGTGTCATCAGTGCAGCGGTTTACTACGGTGTCGGCTGGACAAAAGATGTCTTTGGCGCTGCAGCCACACCAATTGTGACTGTTGCTCTATTAGTCTCTTATGTCGCTCTGGTTCGTGTTTCTGCTAAATACGCAGCTGAAGGTGGCATGGAAATCGACGAGAACCTAACAGAAGTACCTGATCCAGGCCCAACGATTAAGTCTGGCCTTCACTTCCTACTGCCTATCGTAGTTCTAGTTTGGTGTTTAACGGTTGAACGTTTCTCTCCAGGTCTGTCGGCATTCTGGGCGACCGTGTTCATGATCTTCATTCTGATCACTCAGCGTCCTTTAATGACTCTGATGAACAAATCAGACGATCTCGCAGAACAAACAAAAGCAGGCTTCGTTGATCTAGCAGAGAGCTTAGTTTCAGGCGCACGTAACATGATCGGTATCGGTGTAGCGACAGCTGCAGCTGGTACGGTTGTAGGCGTGGTAACGCTGACAGGTATCGGCCTTGTAATGACCGATTTTGTTGAGTTCATCTCAGGCGGTAGCATCATTCTAATGTTGTTATTCACTGCGGTAATCAGCTTGATCTTAGGTATGGGCTTGCCAACAACGGCGAACTACATCGTTGTATCAACATTGATGGCACCAGTAATTGTTACCTTAGGTGCAGCGCACGGCTTGATCATTCCACTGATTGCGGTTCACTTATTCGTGTTCTACTTCGGTATTCTTGCGGACGATACACCTCCGGTAGGTTTGGCTGCATTTGCGGCCGCTGCGATTGCTAAATCAGACCCGATTCGTACCGGTATTCAAGGTTTTACCTACGATATCCGGACCGCGATATTGCCGTTCATGTTCATCTTCAACACCCAACTACTGTTGATGGGCATTGATTCTTGGTGGCACTTAGCACTGACGATTTTCTCTTCGGTTACTGCGGTACTTATCTTTGCAGCAGCGACACAAGGTTGGTGGTTCACTAAGAACAAGTGGTGGGAAACTATACTGCTTATCGTTCTGACCTTCTCTTTCTTCCGCCCTGGCTTCTGGTGGGACATGATTTATCCAGAGAAAGTTCTTTCACCTGGAGTTGAGATCGCTCAAATCACAGAAAATCTATCTGTGGGACAATCACTTGAATTGAGAGTCGGTGGCGAAAACTTAGAAGGTAACTATTCTGAGAAAACAGTTCGCCTTCCGTTTGAAGATTCTGCGACAACAAGTGAAGACCGCATTGCTTCAATGGGCCTAATGCTGACCCAAGCTGACGACAAGATGATTGTTGATATGGTTGAGTTTGGTAGCCCTGCTGAAGCTGCTGGCATTGACTTTGATTGGGAAATTAAATCCGTTATCCAAGATGCAGAACGACCAATGAAAGAGTGGGTATTCTTACCTGCCCTATTAATTTTGATTGGTTTAGCGATGAACCAAAGAAGGCGTGCTCGTAAGGATGAGATTAGCGCGTAATGGATAGAGCCAAATAGCGCTCTACTCTATTTGGCTTTTTTACTACATGGAAAAGATAATTACAGCGCTTGGTATGTACTCGGCGCTGCTCAAAAAGAGACGAATACATGTATAGACAAATCCTTGTTCCCGTTGATCTGAACGACAAAGGCTTTTCTGATAAAGCGGTCGAGCTAGCGGTATGGCACGCGAAACACAGTAATGCTGAGATCCACATTCTGAACGTATTACCGGGCATCCACATGTCGATGGTAGCGTCTTACTTCCCGAAAGATGCAGCAAACCAAATGAAGCTTGATGTTAAAAATCAGCTGAAAGAATTTGCTGATAAGCATATTGACGATGATGTGATCTATAAAGTTCACGTTGCCGAAGGCAAGGCCTACACAACGATTCTTGATTGCGCAGAGAAACTAGGGGCAGATCTTATCGTGATGCCTAGTCATAAGCGCTCGAAAATCGACAAGGTTGTACTGGGTTCTGTTGCAAGCAAAGTGGTTCAGAACTCACCAATCAATGTATTGGTAGTTAAGCCGCAAGGCTAAATCACTTAATCGACACAACGATCTAAATCTAAAAAGGTTGGCCTAAAAGCCAACCTTTTTTTATTTTGTGCTTGCACCATTCAATTCTTCAATCAACTCACTAAGTTCTGCGGATTACCTGCAACAAACCCATCAATATTATCGATTAAGATATCAGACAGTTTTTGAATTGAACTGTCGCTGCCCCACGCCACATGTGGTGTTAGCAGTAAATTAGGTAAGTGGCTGTTAGCCAATAGTGGATTCGAATTATCTGCAGGTTCTTGTGTAAACACATCCATGCCCGCACCTGCAATCTCATTACTTTTCAAAGCTTCAACTAAGGCCTGCTCATCGACAAGTCCACCACGGCCAGCATTAATTAATACCGCACTTGATTTCATCATGGTTAGCTCTCGCTCTGAAATCAGATTTCGAGTCGCTTCAGTTAATGGACAATGTAAGCTGATCGCATCCGCTTGCTGTAACACCGTATCAAAAGGTAGATACCCTTCTCGACAAGAATCAGCCCCTTTACGCTCAGTAAAGATGACATTCATACCAATCGCTTTTGCTAATATCGCGGTCGCTTGCCCTAAGCTACCACTCCCGATTAAGCCCAATGTACTGCCTGCAACATCTTGAATCGGATGAGTAAAGAAACAGAATTGTTTGTCCTTTTGCCACTCGCCAGCCTCGATATCTTGATGATAACCAACGAGGTTTCGCTTAAGCGTAAACAGCATCGCGATAACATGTTCAGGTACCGATTGAGTCGCGTAGCCTTGCACGTTTGTCACCGCTATGTTGTTACTCTTGCAGTAGCCAACATCGACATTGTTCACACCCGTTGCTGAAACAGCTATTAGCTTAAGTTGTTGTGCTTGAGCCAAATTCGATTCGTTAAGCACGACCTTGTTGGTAATAACAACATCAGCGCCTTCTATTCGTTCAGACACTTGTTCTGGCGAAGTGAAGTCATACTCCACCCACTGATGCTCAAAGCTAAGGGGTTTTAAATGTATTTGAGATGGGATGGTAGCTCGGTCGAGAAAGACCACTTTCAACTTCGGCATTGTACGTCCTTGCATTGGTATTAATTTAACCATTCTAAGCTTTTAGCTTACTGTAGTCTGGAAGCTCTGGCGCAATTTCAAAGTGCTGCTCGATTTGTGGCGATGCTTGAGGGTAAAAATCACATGGCACGAAAGCTTTGAAAAGCTGATTATTAGCCGGATGATAAAAACTCAGTTCACATGCGTGTAAAGCTAACCTGTCACTATAATTAAACGCATCTGGTGTTGCATAAAACTCGTCGCCCACAATTGGATTCCCTAGCTCCATGCAGTGAACACGCAACTGATGAGAGCGACCAGTGATCGGCAGCAATTTCAATAATGTCGTTTGAGGCTCTTGTTGCTCAACCACATAGCGAGTCTGAGATGGTTTACCATCGTCGAAACACACTTTCTGTCTAGGGCGATTCGTCCAATCGCAAATAAGAGGAAGGTCAATCAAACCTGCCTTGTCTTCCATTGAACCCCACACTCGTGCGTAATAAAGTTTGTGTGTCAGTCGATATTGAAATTGCTTCTTCAAATGCCGCTCAGCCTGTTTATGCTTAGCCAATAGCATCAAGCCTGATGTAGACATATCCAACCGATGCACAACTTGAATCTCCGGAAATTCGACAACCAACCGACTCCACATACTGTCGTAGTGCTCCGGCAGTCTCCCCGGTACCGAAAGCAGGCCTGCTGGCTTGTTCACCACAAGAATATCATCATCTTGATAGATAATATCAGTCCACGGTTCACGTGGTGGTGTGTACTGTTCTAACGCCATTAGAGCCTCTTAATTACTGGTTAATAAATAACTCATGGTCGATTCGTTTATTAAAAAATACAATTTTAAACACTTTTGTACATAAAAGTTGACGAAATTACGAAACATGGTATTGATAAGGTAACGGAAAATAAGAACTAAGCCTCAAAGGAAAAACGATGGAAAGTACGGCTAAAACCACCTCAACACCAACCTCCACACCACTTTCAAGCCTGATTAAATCTTTTGGCCCAGGAATCATGATGGCCGCAGCTGCGGTCGGTGGATCTCACTTAGTCGCTTCAACGAAAGCTGGCGCTATTTATGGATGGCAACTAGCCGCACTGATTCTTTTAGTTAACGTATTTAAGTACCCATTCTTTAGAGCCGGCATCCAATATACCCTTGGTACTGGGCAAAGCTTGGTGGAAGGATATTCTAACCTCGGTCGACCTTACCTTGTTATCTTTTCGATACTAAGTGCCATTTCCGCCGTGGTAAATACCGCAGCCTTACTGCTATTCAGTGCAAGCTTACTGAGTTACTTTATTCCTTTTGATTTGGCCACCAGCACATTGTGCATGATCGTTTTAGCTACGTGCTTGATCATTCTATTCGCTGGCCATTATCGCGCGCTCGATACACTGTCTAAAGCGATCATGGCGATCCTGACCATCACAACCTTGGCTGCAGTCGCTATTGCTATCGGCTCTCCAGTTGAACCTGATGCGGCTTTTGTTCCACCATCACCTTGGTCATTGGCAGCTATTGGCTTTATCGTTGTCACTATGGGTTGGATGCCCGCGCCTATCGAGATATCAAGCATCACCTCTATGTGGCTAAAAAGCCAAAAAGAGAAACAAGAAGTGACCGCTCAATCTGCACTGTTCGATTTCAACGTAGGCTACATTGGTACGGCACTGCTTGCTTTGGTATTCGTTGCTTTAGGTACACTAGTACTTCATGGAACAGGCGTTGAATTGTCTCGCTCTGGTGTTGGCTTCACCCATCAATTGGTCGGCATCTACGCTTCCACGATTGGTGAATGGTCTCGCCCACTGATCGCTCTTATCGCCTTCTTCTGTATCTTTGGCAGTACCATTACCGTTATCGATGGTTACTCACGCGTGCTTGCCGAATCACAGCGCCTGTTATTGAAAAAAGAATCGAGCCCAAAAATGCTGCAAGGCTGGATCATCATTGTCTCTCTCGCGGCACTCGCAATTGTGATGTTCTTCAGCGCAGCACTGATGCCAATGCTTGATTTTGCGATGGTGCTTGCCTTTGCTACTACGCCATTCTTCGCATTGCTTAACTTCATCTTAGTAAGCAAAACTAAGCTTCCTGAAGGATTGGCGATTGGCACTAAGCTAAAATGGTTGTCTGTGGTAGGCCTTGTTTACCTATTTGGCTTCTTAGCTCTGTTCGTTTGGTGGAAATGGTTGATGTAATCTGCTCTCCAAATTCTTAGCCAAACTGTTAACCAAGCTCTTAACTAAGTTATAGATACAAATAAGGCCTTCATGATGAAGGCCTTATTTCGTTAAAGCATTTAGCTAATTCAAAACTAGTTGTGAGAAACCACAATCAAACGTAGCGAATCAAGCTGAACCTGAGCCTTGCTGATGTAACCTGTCAGTTCGTTGATTTGAGCTTCGATAACCTCTAGCTCTTCATCACGAATGTTAGGGTTAACCGCTTTAAGCGCTTGTAGACGCTCTAACTCACCGTTCAAGTTAGTTTGCATATCTTTCTGAGCTTGTTGACGAACCTCTTCAACCTTCGGCAGTACATGCGTCTCACCTGCTTCGATTAGTTTGTGAATCTCACCTTGTACCGAGTTCACTAGCTTGCTCGCTAAATGACGGTTTACCGGGCTTAGTTGACGGTTAAAGCTATCGAATTCAACCTGAGCAGATAAATCGTTACCACGACCATCCATCATCAAGCGAATCGGCGTCTTAGGCAGGAACTGGCTGATACCGCTGCGCTTTGGCGCTTGTGCATCAACAAGGTAAACCAACTCAAGTAGAATCGTACCGACTGGCAGCGCTTTGTTCTTCAGTAGAGATACCGCAGACGCACCCACACCTTCACTCAATAGCAGATCAATACCGCCCTGAATCATTGGGTGTTCCCAGCTAATAAAATTCATGTCTTCACGAGAAAGCGCGGTTTCACGGTCAAACGTAATCGTTGCACCTTCATAAGGTAAGCCTGGGTAGCTTGGCACCATCATGTGTTCAGAAGGTGTCACAACTAGTGCATTTTCACCCTTGTCATCTTGGTTCAGACCAATGGTGTCAAACAGGCTCAGTGCAAAAGAAACTAGGTTAGTATCACCATCAGTAGACGCGATCTTTTCAGCAATCTCATGGGCTTTATCGCCACCATTTGAATGCATCTCTAGTAGGCGATCTCGGCCTTTTTCTAGATCCGATTTCAGGCTTTGATTGAGCTTCGCTGATTCTTCAATGACTTCATCAAGCTGCTCAGTGTTACCAGAAGCCAGCATTTCGATCAGTACATCAGAATACTTATCGTAAACCGTGCGACCAGTAGGACAAGTCTCTGCGAATGCATTCAAACCTTCATCGAACCAACGCGCTAGAATCGCTTGCGATGTGCCTTTTAGGTAAGGGACATGAATGTCGATATCTCGAAGTTGACCGATACGGTCCAAACGACCAATACGTTGTTCAAGCAAATCCGGGTTAAACGGAAGATCGAACATCACTAACTGGTTAGCAAACTGGAAGTTACGACCTTCAGAACCGATTTCGCTACAGATAAGAACCTGAGCGCCGCCCTCTTCTTGAGCAAAGTAAGCCGCAGCTTTATCACGCTCTAGAATCGACATGCCTTCGTGGAATACCGTTGCACGCACACCTTCACGCTCACGCAGTGCTTGTTCTAATTGCAAAGCAGTACTTGCACGAGAAGCGATCACTAGGATCTTTTCGCTGCGCTTGTCTTGGATTTTTTCAATCAACCAGTTCACACGTGAATCGAACTGCCACCAGCTTGAATCTTCACCTTCAAATTCTTGGAAGATCTCTTCTGGATACAACATCTTCATCGCTCGAGCTTCTGGTGCCATCTTGCCACCGATCATGCCCGATACACGCATCGAGGTTGTGTACTGCGTTGGAATGTCCATCGGCAGTAGGTTTACATTACGCTTAGGGAAGCCTTTGATTGCAGCACGTGTATTTCTAAAAAGAACACGGCCAGTACCATGGCGATCCATAAGGTTATCAATCAGTTCTTGGCGAGCTAAGGCTTGCTCTTCTTCGCTGCTATCACCTTCGATAACACGGAACAGTGGCTCAACATCTTGCTCAGACAGAAGTTCTGTAATTTGGTTCTTCGCGCTGTTTTCAAGCTTCACGCCAGAGAACAATGCCGTTACTGCATCAGCAACTGGCGCATATTGGTCTTCTTCTTCAACGAATGCTTCGTAATCGTAGAAGCGATCAGGATCAAGCAGACGCAGACGCGCAAAGTGACTCTCACGACCCAGCTGTTCAGGGGTCGCTGTCAGTAGCAATACACCAGACGTGTTTTCAGCTAATCCTTCAACCACTTGGTATTCGCGGCTCGGTTTGTCTTGGCTCCACTCAAGGTGGTGCGCTTCATCGACAACCAACAAATCCCACTCACCTTCAAGTGCTTGCTCGTAGCGCTTACGGCTCTTGCGTAGGAAATCCAAAGAACACAGGACGTATTGCTGTGTATCGAATGGATTATCTGATTCTGCAAAAGATTCAATACAACGCTCTTCATCAAAGATAGAGAAGTGCAGGTTGAAACGGCGCATCATCTCAACTAGCCATTGGTGTTGTAGTGTTTCAGGAACCACAATAAGAATACGTTCCGCACGGCCAGACAACACCTGCTGGTGGATAATCATACCCGCTTCTATGGTTTTACCTAGGCCAACTTCATCAGCCAGTAAAACGCGTGGAGCGTGACGACGACCGACTTCATGAGCAATGTAAAGCTGATGAGGGATAAGACCTGCACGCATACCACACAAGCCGCGCATTGGGCTCTTATGTTGTTGGTATTGGTTGCTTAAAGCACGGTAGCGCAACGCAAAGTTATCCATACGGTCGATTTGACCTGCGTACAGCTTATCTTGTGGCTTGTTAAAGCGGATCTGGTTACTTAAAAAGATTTCACGCAGAGTCACCTCTGTCTCTTGAGTATCTTCACGAATACCCAAATAAGTCAGTAGCCCTTTATCTTCGATAACTTCTTCAACAGATAAAGACCAACCTTCTTGGCATTCGATGACATCGCCTACATTGAACGCCACTCGGGTTACGGGAGCATCTGTGCGTGCATAGACGCGGTTTTCTTCTGACGCAGCAAACATTACTGTTACTGTGCGAGCATCCATTGCTACAACGGTACCTAAACCTAAATCGCTCTCCGTATCGCTTATCCAGCGTTGCCCCAAAGCAAATGTCATGAATCGACTACCTCAATCTTATAGTTGGAATTTGGTCTTTCTAACTGCAATTTCAAACAAGAACGTTATTGCTCTTGAACTAAAAATATAGCCAAAAATGCCTAGTTTGCAGCCACTTTTTAAGTGCGCTCTTAATAATAAATATCTTGAGAAAATGGTGCAGAAAAAGGTCGCTAATCTTACTCGATGCTGTGATTTAGGTCACGCCTAAAGGAGACGATTTCATACTTTTTTTCTGTTTTCATAAGTGCAATCAAACTGTCAAAAAATCATGGTTATTCTATGGAGAGCAGAATGCAGCTCTCAAATGAAGTTTAGGTGAGTTGTTGACTATCACTAGAATCAGATACTAACCTTTATATGAGCTTAATCTACGTTCAATGAATGCAAGGCAAGCCGCACGTCGGCAAGGAGATGCTATGGGCGAGACCAACCGGAAGCTATTTGTTTTAGACACCAATATCCTACTTCACGAACCCTTCGCTATATTTTCTTTCCAAGAGCACGATGTCGTTATCCCAATGACAGTGCTAGAAGAACTCGACAGAATCAAAGACAGTAAAAGAGATGTTGCTCGAGATGCGAGAATTGCGATTCGAACTCTCGAAGACTTATTCAGGGAAGCCACACCAGACCAAATATCGGAAGGCATCCCTTTTTCTAAAGACATAAACGCATCTGGCAGTATTTCAATACTCGCAGATTACGAACTTCAAGAAAGCATCAAAGCCTTCGCCGATGACAAAGCTGGCGATAACCGAATCCTCAACGCAGTCCTCTATCTTCAAAATAAACGCGCGCCACGCGAAGTGGTTCTTATCACCAAAGACATCAACATGCGTTTACGAGCCAAAGGCGCCGGTGTCCGTTTTGTTGAAGACTATCAAACCGACCAATTGATTGATGATATCCAATACCTCACCAAAGGCTTCCAACAACTGGAAGGCTCATTTTGGGATGGTATCGATAATGTCGAGAGCAGAAGTTTAGGCGGAAAGACCCTGCACACCTTAGCAAGAGCGCCGTTCGAGCCAACCTTTCTCAACCAGTATGTGATTGACGAAGAAAGTGACTTTGCAGCTCGAGTCGAAGAGATTGAAACTGAAAGCATTACACTAAGAGACCTCAGTCGCGAAAGACTAATGAATCGCAGAGCATGGGACATCACACCCAAAAACGTATACCAAGGTATGGCGATCGATGCCCTGCTCGACCCTGATATTGATCTGGTGATTCTCACTGGCGCTGCTGGTAGTGGTAAGACACTGTTAGCCATGGCTGCTGCACTTGAACAAACTATTGAACGTAAACAGTTCGATAAGATCATCGTAACCCGAAACACACCTGATATAGGTGAGTCGATAGGGTTTCTTCCGGGTACAGAGGAAGAGAAGATGTTGCCTTGGTTAGCTGCAGTGACCGATACACTGGAAGCGCTGCACAAGAATGATCACTGCACAGAGGGCTCGATGAAGTACATCTGTGATAAAGCCAACATCCAGTTCAAATCGATTAACTTTATGCGTGGTCGTTCAATTCAGAATGCATTTGTGCTTTTGGATGAGTGTCAGAACCTGACCGCTTCACAAATCAAAACCATCATCACCCGTTGTGGTGAAGGGACCAAGATCGTCTGCTCAGGAAACCTAGCGCAGATAGATTCTTCCTACCTAACTCCTGTGACCTCGGGGCTCACCTACATGGTCGAGCGTTTTAAAAACTTCGAAGGCAGTGCCAACATCCACCTCAATGGTGTGGTGCGTAGCCGACTGGCTGAGTTCGCGGAAGAAAACATGTAGACTCTGCGCGCTCACAGAACCAGTAACCTATAAACAAAAAGCGCCTCACAATAGAGGCGCTTTTCAATTTATCTTTATAGTGATTTTTCAGAGGCTAATCTGCTTTACTCAGTACCACCGACGGTTAGCGAGTCTAGCTTCAACGTTGGCTGACCAACACCCACTGGCACACTTTGACCAGCCTTACCACACACACCAACACCACGGTCAATGCTTAGGTCATTACCGACCATAGACACCTGCTGCATTGCTTCGATACCAGAACCGATCAGCGTCGCGCCCTTCACTGGGTGAGTGATCTTGCCGTTTTCAATCATGTACGCTTCAGAAGCTGAGAACACAAACTTACCTGATGTGATATCAACCTGACCGCCACCGAAGTTCGGTGCGTAGATGCCTTTCTCAACCGTTGCAATGATCTCTTCCGGTGTGTGTTCGCCCGGCAGCATGTATGTATTCGTCATACGTGGCATTGGAAGATGCGCGTAAGACTCACGACGACCATTACCTGTCGGCGCTACACCCATTAGACGAGCGTTTAGCTTATCTTGCATGTAACCTTTTAGGATGCCGTTTTCGATTAGCGTATTGTACTGACCATTAACACCCTCATCATCAACGTTCAATGAACCGCGTAGATCCGTTAATGTGCCGTCATCAACAATCGTACATAGGCTTGATGTAACTTGCTCGCCGATCTTGCCAGAAAATACTGAAGACTCTTTACGGTTGAAATCACCTTCTAAGCCGTGGCCTACCGCTTCATGCAGTAGAACACCAGGCCAACCAGAACCAAGAACCACAGGCATTGCACCAGCAGGCGCAGCAACCGCTTCAAGGTTAACTAATGCTTGGCGAATGGCTTCATCAGCGAACTGGTAAGCAACTTGAGAACCGTTAGCATCACTTAAGAAAAAATCGTAACCAAAACGACCACCGCCACCGGCACTGCCACGTTCACGACGATCGCCTTTCTGTGCAAGTACGCTAATTGATAGACGAACCAACGGGCGAATATCACCAGCGAAAGTACCATCAGTTGCCGCAACAAGCATCTGTTCATGTACACCACTTAGGCTCACCGATACTTCAGTTACCATCGGTTCTTTAGTACGAATGTAAGCATCAAGCGCTTTAAGTAATTCTGTCTTTTGCTGCTTTTCCCAGCTTGCTAGCGGATTAACTGCATCATAGTAAGCTTGGTTAGAGTTACGCTTGAAAGCTTGTACCTTACCGTTTTGCCCTTGCTTAGCGATACCGCGAGCCGCGATTGCACTCTGTTTAAGGCCATCCAATTGGATTTGGTCAGAGTAAGCAAAACCGGTTTTTTCACCAGATACCGCTCGTACACCAAGACCACAATCGATATTGAAAGAGCCGTCTTTAATAATGCTGTCTTCTAGCACTAAAGATTCATGCCAGCTTGACTGAAAGTAAATATCAGCATAATCAATTTGGCGGGTAGCAATGCTCGCCAATGTATCTGCGATATTTTGCTCCGTCAGCCCTGTTGGGTTCAGTAGCGCTTCTTCAATTTGATTGATGCTCATAAATGGCTCTTATTTGTAATTAAAATTGATTGGTAAATCGAGAATGCTGCGCGATTGGCATATTTTGCCTGATTGATTCGCAACTGGATGTGTCTATCTCAACCACCATACTTTTAGGATCTTGGTCTAGCTGTGCAACCACTCGTCCCCATGGATCAACCACCATTGAGTGTCCCCATGTTTCTCTTTGGCAAGGATGATTTCCGCCTTGCCCTACCGCAATAATCCACGATTGTGTTTCGATCGCGCGGCATCTTAATAATGCTTCCCAGTGAGCTTGCCCTGTTACTGCGGTAAAAGCTGCCGGTACCACTATGATTTGTGCACCTTGCTTGCGTAACTCTGAATACAAGTGCGGAAAGCGCACATCATAACAAATACTCAAACCTAAGCGACCAAAAGGCGTTTCCGTTGTTACCACTCGGTCACCGGGCGTGAAAATATCCGATTCTCGATAGCACTTATGTGCGTCAGCGACATCCACATCAAACATGTGTAGCTTGTCGTAATGAGCAACGAGGCAACCAAAATCATCAACCACCAAAGTTGTGGTAGTCACGCCTTTAGCTGTGCTTATCGGCATACTGCCAATAACAATCCAAATTCGGTAAAGCTTTGCTAGCTCAGAGACTTTCTTTTGCAGTGGGCCATCATTTAGAGGCTCAGCATACTGGTGATAGTCGGCTTTACTGCCAAAGACTAACGCATTTTCAGGGCACACAACCCACTTAGCCCCCAACTCTTTGCACTTTGCTACTTCTTGAGCAAGATAATCAAAGTTCAAGTCAGGTCGAGGGCCTGATGTCATTTGAATCAACCCAACACAATCCATGTGTATCGCTCCTCCATTCATTATGATTCAGAAATCAGCATTTCACCGTATATTAGCTGATTAGGATACTAAGTTTTTTTCGGCTAATTTAAGGTTTATTTGGCTAATTTAAGGCTTATTTGGCTAATTTAAGGCTTATTCGGCTAATTTTCTGAGTTTTTCTGGTAGCTGGAATTCTCCAGAACTGCGAGAAAGCTCGCTCACTGTTGGTGAATCCAACGGCCCTTTCACCGAATAATTAACTTGGGTAAAGACTTCAACAACCGGAGAAATAACCGTAGTCACCGCTAACACGTATAGCGCTGTTTGAGGCGTTACCGCAAAAGCCGTTAATACTGGAATCCCGGAGGTGATATCTGGGGTGAAGTTCACTTCAGCATCGACCTCGCGTGTATTGAGGTTGGCGATCCCTTTTATTTTCATCTCACCGGCGACCGCATCCATATTCAGATCGTTAGTCAGAAAGATACCATTTTGAATCTCGCCAGTTCCTGTGATGCTGTTGAATGCCATGCCATTATCAAATACGTCCGAGAAGTCGAGCTGCATCTTACGGATAATCGAATCTAGGCTAAACAGCCCCAGTAATCGAGCTGCGCCACTCACATCCGAGATAATACCTTTACCAAATTGGGTTTTAACGTTGCCATCAAGGGTATCCATTTTGATCCCCCAAGGCGAACCATCCCAAGTCAATTGACCTTCTAACTCAAAGGGCGCTTTTTGAATCCCGGAAGTAATACCGAAACGCTCCATTAACTCACTGTTGTTTTCACCTTCAACATCAAGAGTTAACGATGAATGACTCTTATCGCCTTGCAGTTCCCACCAGCCACTGATATCCGCTTTATTTCCGCCGCTTCTCACCTGAATCTTATTCCACTCAATGCGGTCTTCCTTTCTCGCCATTTCAACATCAACCTTGCCAACTTTATAGCCTTGAAGCCAGAAGTCGTTCAAGGTCAGCGTCAAATTCGGCATCGCATCATGGAGCTTTCTATCCAACTCAGAGATCAATGGTGCTTCTTGCGCCTTACGCTGTAGCAGTTGATCTTGGTTTTTCTTGTCACTCCACCCAGGAACAAACAGATGCAGGCGATCCAATGAAACCGTCAAATCATAAGGTGGCAGGTAGTTAATATCTCCTTCTAGCTCTTGGCTAGACACTTCCATTTGCCATGCTTGCTTATTTTTTCGAGCGCTAAAATCAACATCATTCCAAGAAATACCACCTAAGATCAGCTCTTTGCTCTCGAAGGTGATGCGACGTGGCGCTGGAATGGTTGGCCTGTTCATCTGGCTAAGGACAGCATCCGATGGTTGCACTGGCTCCATGACTACTGACAGCCAGTCATCGGCATTGAACTTATCGGTACGAATCAAGGCATGGTGCCCTACCACGGGGCTAATTTTATAGCCACCACGACCAAGGACTAAATTGGTCGCCGTTAATTCAGGAACATCGCCGGAAATATCAATCTCAGCTTGGTATTTAGTGCTCGGCAATTGCAGACGCGCGGTAATCGATTCTTGATTGCCCGAGGCTTGTAGCCTTGCCGAGCCACTTTCTAATGACTTTTTAGCTAATGGGTATGGGTAATCACTCGCTAAGTATTTGAGGTCTGACTGTAAGTCGAGTTGGTAAGTAAAACCAATATCATTAAGTTGAATATCGATCTGGCTTTGCCATTGTGCATGACCCGACAAACGGCTTAACCACTGCTCTCCGACATACGGCTTTAGAGGATTGACGTCCCAATCACCTAACACATCAAGATCCACTGCATAGCCAGGTCCATCATTAAGACCTTTAAAGTCAACCGAGATACCTTGATTAAGCAAATCAGCTGCAAGACCACTTGCTGTCACGACATCATTATCAAATTCAATACGACCAGTGGTGTTCTCTAGCACCATTGGTGGAGCTTCAATCTCAACATGATTACCACTCAGATCTGCATATCCCCACGCTCTAGGTTCTTGTTCAGAATCAAACGGAATATTAAGCTGGAACTCAGAAGAGACATCACCACTCACTTTAAGCGCAGTTAACGCAGCACCCACAGAATCTACGAGTGGCGAAGCAGTCATGTAATTTCGAACTGCATTACCAGACGCCGTTGCTTTAGCTTCAATTTCGATATGACCGCCTTCCCCTAAATAAGGAATACGACCAGTGATTCGATCTGCCGCCACATCCATCAATTGAGCGGAGCGAGAGTCTAAATACATCGCATCATTTTCAAATAACAGGTCAAGTTGAAGGTCGGTTATCAATGGCCACGCGGTATCGAAGCTGAACTTAGCGTCTTCTAAGCCAACCCAAACTTGGAAAATACCATCATGATTGGTGTACGGGTATTGGGCTAATTCACCATGCCAAAGTAATTTAACGGTGTCGGCCTTACCCGCTTGAATCGCTGTTGAAAGGTAATCGGTTAAGTCTTGGCCAAGTGCCAATGTCGGCAAATAGCGCCATGTCTCACCGACGTTGTAAGCGTCCGCTTCACCATAAAAAGAAAGGTAAGGGCTAGCGTTATCTGGAAAGTCCAAGCGAAATGCGCCTAGTACTTGTAAATCTGGCGTGGCTGCAGTGATTTTGTCCGACCACAGTTTCCAGCCGTTTTCATCTTGCTGCCAAACAATATCAACCTGACCTTGTTTGATATTCAGAGGCGCTTGGAAAACATCACCATAAGGAAACACATCATCAATAACATATAAGCTGGCTTTCGCTTCCGAAGCCGAGCCAAACACATGCCCAGATACTTGGCTAAAGCCAGGGACTAACTCCCATTGTTCGATCGCCAAATCGGAAAAGTTCGCAGAGTAACGCAAGCTTTCAATTCCAGAGTCCATCGCAACGCGAATGTCTGAAACGATACCGCCCGGTGCCAATGCATTGATCATTTGGGTAGATTGCGAAGAATCTGGCATCAACTTGATCAACGGAGTAATGGTTTCAACATCAAGTTCAGAAACATTAAGTTCCCACGGGCCTTTATTCCACTTGAAAGCGACATCAAGTTCAGGCCAAGGCCTGTCATCCGTTCTTAGATTTAGTGAGTGACCATTAACCTGCCATCCACCATCAATGGGGGATAATTTAAAAACACCCGACTCAAGCATCAAGTCATGTTGACCATCTTCATTCCAAGTCAGTTCTGAAGGTAATACCTCAACATAAGCGCTAACTGGCTTGCTATTTCGTAGCGTTAGCCAGCTATTCAAGCTCACCGTGCCCGTCTCAATGCCGGATTCTGCCTGCATATAACGAGTTAACCAAGGCATTACTGAGATACTATCCGCGCTGACATAAAACTCGCCCGTCATATCAGTTAAAGAACCACCATCAACAAAGTTAGCACTTACTGACAAAGAGTTGAGGTTAGCGTCTTTAATACTTACTACCCCCTCCGCAAGGTGATGTTTACCTGAGTTTTGCCATTTTAAAGTTTCGATATCAAGCTGACGTTCTTCACCAGAGATAGTTCGATATAGAAGAGAGGAATCTTTAGCGGTCACATCCACCAAAGTTTTTAAAAGTAAATTGTCCAGCTCCTGCATCACTCGCTTGGAAGAGCCGGGGTCTTTAGGTTCATCTTTACCGTTTTGCCCGGCAAATAGATCAATTGAGCGGATGTCGAGGTACATTTGATTCATGACCAAATCGGCCACGACAGGACGCATCTGCACGACCGATTGAATCAAGTCAAACTCAACTTCAACACGCTCAACAGAGAAAGCCACATCTTCTGCGTTGGGAAGGCTAGCCTTAACACCTTGCAGAGCAATAGAGGGGTGAGTGTTACGCCAAAAACCACCCACATCTTGAATAGAAAACTCAAAACCGGAATGTTGGTTTACCCAAAGCTCAATTTCAGATTGATACTTATTTAAATTGGGTAAGGCTACACGCAGTGTAGTGACAGCAATGGCTAGTGTTACTAAGAGAGTAACCACTAACCATAGACATGTACGAAGAATCAGAGTAACGCTTGAACTCACAAAATATCCATTACATCATAACAACATCAAACTGCTCTTGTATGTACAGAGGCTCAGCCTGAATTTTAACTTGCTTACCAATAAACACTTCAAGCTCAGCAAGCGCGTGAGATTCCTCTCCTTCTAACGCCTCGGCAACGGCAGCCGCCGCATAAACAACAAACTTATCGGCGTCATACGCGCGATTCACTCGTGTGATCTCTCGAAGAATTTCATAACAAACGGTTTCAACTGTCTTCACGCTACCGCGACCTTCACAAGCAGGGCAGCTAGAACACAGAATATGCTCAATACTTTCACGAGTACGTTTACGAGTCATCTCAACCAAACCAAGCTGTGTGAAGCCATTAATGTTGGTTTTCACACGGTCTTTGTCTAATGCCGCTTCTAAAGAAGTTAGTACTCGCTTACGGTGTTCTTCAGACAGCATATCAATAAAATCGATAATGATGATGCCGCCTAAGTTACGAAGGCGAAGTTGACGAGCAATAGCTTGTGTCGCTTCGACGTTAGTATTGAAAATCGTTTCTTCTAGATTACGACGACCAACAAAGGCACCAGTATTGATGTCGACGGTTGTCATCGCTTCTGTTTGGTCGATAATCAGATACCCACCAGACTTCAATTCGACTTTGCGATCCAATGAACGTTGAATTTCGTTCTCGGTATCGTACATATCAAAGATAGGCTTATCACCTTCATACAACTCAAGCTTGTCTGTTAGCTCAGGCACGTATTCAGAAGTAAACTCTTTTAGGTTTTCATATTCTAGACGAGAATCGACCTGAATCTTGCTCAGCTCAGTACCGACAAAATCACGTAAGATACGTTGGCTTAAGCACAACTCACCATACAAGCGAGTACGAGCTTTGTGCTTACCACGACGTTCTAACACCTTTAGCCATAATCGCTTCAAGAATGCGGCATCTTGCGCCAACTCATTTGAATCTGCGCCTTCTGCTGCCGTACGGATGATGAAGCCACCGTGCTCGTCACAGTAACGAGACACGACTTTTTTTAGGCGGTTGCGTTCTGACTCACTATCAATTCTCTGAGAAACACCAACGTGGCTTGCGCCCGGCATGAATACCAGATAACGAGATGGTAATGTAATGTCAGTGGTTAGACGGGCACCTTTGGTACCAAGAGGATCTTTGACCACTTGAACGACAATATCTTGCCCTTGGCGAACAAGCTCTGAAATATCACGAACCTGAAATTGCTTCTTTTCATTCTCAGCAACACATTCAGTGTGGGGGACAATATCAGAGGCGTGCAAAAAAGCTGCTTTATCAAGGCCAATATCCACAAATGCCGCCTGCATTCCAGGCAAAACACGGCTTACACGTCCTTTGTAGATATTTCCTACGATCCCGCGTCGAGCATCTCGTTCGACATGGATCTCTTGAAGAGCTCCCCCTTCAATCATGGCCACACGAGTCTCACTCGGGGTCACGTTCAGCAACAATTCAGCACTCATGGTGCACCTCAGATTAGTAATTATAAGAATTCTTGCAGTAGCTGGTCCGTTTCAAATAAAGGTAAGCCGACAACGGCGTAATAACTACCTTCGATTCGGGTAACAAAGCGTCCGCCCAAACCTTGGATCCCATAGCTACCAGCTTTATCGCATGGCTCCCCTGTTTGCCAGTATTGTTCTATTTCTTTTTCACTGAGGGGTTTAAACCATACGTCGGTAATAATGATTTCTGTCTTTTGTTTTTCTTCCGATACAACAGAAACTGCCGTCATCACTTGGTGACGATCATTCGCTAACTGAGTAAGCATACGCTTAGAGTCAGCAAGGTCTATTGGCTTTTCGAGCACTTGCCCTTGGCTTACGACGACCGTGTCAGAGCCCAGAACCACTGTTTCAGAATCAAGAGAACTAGCAACTACAGTATCAGAACCAGAAGCAACATGCTGTTTTTCAGAAGGGTTATCTTTCAATAAAGACAACGCAGCTAAGGCTTTATCTAAAGATAGTCGCTTAACGTACTCTTCGGCGGTTTCTTGAGCGTGTTTACACTCTTCGACATCAGTTACAAGGACATAAAACTCATAACCGAGTTGAGATAACAATTCTTTGCGGCGTGGAGAGCCGGATGCCAAAACTAAATGTTTCTTTTCCATCGTCACTCTACCTTACATGCCAATGGCGACGTACACGTCTCATTAATAAAAACATCCAAGGCCAAAGTATACAGTTTATCAATGCGCTCCATAGCGATAACGGATTGAAAACGACATCTTGGATCAAATATTCACCAAAGAATATTAGCACCTCAAACAACACAGTTAAGGCTGCAATGATTATCGCTTGCTGCCATAGCGCCATATTTCGAATCACGAGGAAGTTCATTGCAATAATGTACATTACTATTGCCATCATCATGCCTCTAATACCGAGAGTCGAACCGATCAAAAGGTCCCACAATAAGCCCAGTACTAGAGCACTACCAACGTTAACTCTGTAAGGTAACGCTAAAACCCAATAGCAGGTAACCAGTAATAACCAAGATGGCCTGAATAGGTCTAAACTACCCGGCCAAGGGATCGTTTGTAGAATAAGTGCTATCAAAAATGAGCAGCCAATTACTACTTTGCTTCTTAAAACGCTATTGGCCATTTTCACCTTCTAACAATGCTTGTTCGATACTAGATTGCTCTGCTTGCATCTGTTTATTTTCATCAGGCCACACAAGCAACAAGTATCTGAGCTTATCAAACTCAACTACAGGTTCTGCTTTGATAACGGCGAACTCGCGCTTCGGGTCATAATCAACGGCAGTCACATAAGCGACTGGGTAACCCTCTGGATATACACCACCGAGTCCAGATGTCACCAACAGATCTTCTTCTTGAATATCAGTACTGGTTGGAATGTGCTCTAACTGGATCTCATCAATCATGCCATTACCAGAAGCAATCACACGTATATCGTTACGAATAACCTGAACAGGAATTGCGTTATTTGCATCAGTCAGTAGCAAAACACGACTATTATGAGCAGCAACAAAAGTGACTTGACCAACAATGCCTTTTTCATTGATCACAGGCTGACCTTCGTACACCCCATCAATCTGACCTTTGTCGATCACGACTTGGTGACGGTAGGGTGAAGTATCAACGGCCATAACTTCTGTGACGACTTTCTTTTCATCACGGATAAACGGAGAGCCTAATAGCTTACGAAGGCGCTTGTTTTCCTCTTGATATTGCTCAAGCAGAATCAGCTCGCTCTTCAGGCGCAAGACTTCTCGTTTAATAGTATGGTTGGATTCAATTAGCCCTTTGCGAGTACTAAAACGGTCGTATACGCCATCAAACATGGTGCGAGGCAAATTAGCGGCATACTGAATTGGCGCAACCATGCTGTTTAATAGATAGCGGACATTTGAGAATGCATCTAAACGACTATCAGCCAGCATAAGGCTGGCTGATAATGTTACAGCAAAAAACAGGCGCAATTGTAGAGAGGGACCTCTACCAAAAATTGGCTTCATTCTATATTTGGTCCTAGAGCGACATTTGATCCTATAGACAAGGTCTTAGGCTCTTTACATAAAACTAGATAAGAAAAGAGCCTAACACTAGATACTATTCTTCGCTGAAAAGATCACCGCCGTGCATGTCGATCATCTCTAGAGCTTTACCACCGCCTAGAGCAACACACGTTAATGGCTCTTCCGCCACAACAACAGGGATACCCGTTTCTTCAGTTAGCAGACGATCAAGGTCTTTAAGCAGTGCACCACCACCTGTCAGTACCATACCGTTTTCTGAGATATCAGAAGCAAGCTCTGGTGGACACTGTTCAAGTGCAACCATGACTGCAGATACGATGCCAGATAAAGGTTCTTGAAGCGCTTCAAGGATTTCATTTGAGTTCAGACTAAAGCTACGAGGAACACCTTCAGCAAGGTTACGACCACGTACTTCAATCTCATCGACTTCATCGCCTGGGTAAGCAGAACCGATTTCGTGTTTGATCTTTTCGGCTGTTGCTTCACCGATCAAGCTGCCGTAGTTACGACGAACGTAGTTGATGATAGCTTCATCAAAACGGTCACCACCGATACGTACAGAAGACGAGTAAACCACACCGTTTAGTGAGATAACGGCAACTTCCGTCGTACCACCACCGATATCAACAACCATTGAACCTGTTGGCTCAGATACACGTAGGCCTGCACCAATCGCAGCAGCCATAGGCTCATCGATTAGGTAAACTTCACGAGCACCAGCACCCAGTGCTGATTCACGGATTGCACGGCGCTCAACTTGCGTTGAACCACAAGGAACACAAACCAATACGCGAGGGCTTGGTTTAAGAACACTGTTATCATGCACTTGCTTAATGAAGTGCTGAAGCATTTTTTCCGTTACGTAAAAGTCAGCAATTACGCCGTCTTTCATTGGACGGATTGCTGAGATATTACCAGGCGTACGGCCAAGCATTTGCTTAGCAGCGTGACCAACCGCAGCGACACTCTTTGCAGAACCCGCACGATCTTGGCGGATAGCTACAACTGAAGGCTCATCAAGAACAATGCCTTGGCCTTTTACATATATAAGGGTATTGGCAGTACCTAAATCAATCGATAGGTCGTTTGAAAACATGCCACGAAGCTTTTTAAACATATTCTTCGCTCATCCTGCAAGAATTAGAAGACAAAAATTGCACTAAATGTACCAATGCCTTGCTGTCACGGCAAGGCATTGAAGTATAAACATGGACTGAAACCCACAATTTCTTACAGATTCCTAACTTAACAGCCAAAAAATCATATTATTGCTGACCTATTAAGCCACTTTCACCTCGGTAGATCACACGATCGTTCCCGCGATGGATACCAAAGGTGACTACTGTTGATGGGTTTTCTTCATCAATACCATCTTGGTCCCAATCAAACATTAGCCAAGGCATATTATTATTTATGGAGTCAAGCTGTTGCCAAATTTGCACTTGCTCCCTAGTTACAGCATTAGGGGCTTGCTGTGCTGTAAAGTTGTTCGACACTCCATTATTCACATCAGCAGCTCCCGTTAATGTCGCCGTAGTCGCTCCCCCAACAGGCCATATAACCGTAGGGTTTCCATCCATTTCAGCATCGATATCAGTAAAACTATCAAATACATTGTTAATAAAAGCACCGTTTGTCCAATACTGAACTTGAAGAGGAACGGTAATCGAACTACCTTCAACCCCACCTACATCACTCAAATTCACACGACCAAAAACCACATTGGGTTGGCTATCAGGCAGTCGTTGTGTTGTCATGCCTGAAGGATCGGTTGGTTGTGTTTTGAATTGCACAGGATCTGAAAGTGTTGCTGTAAAAATATTCAAAGAGACATCTCGAATTGGCCCCCCATCAAAATTAAAAGGACCATCAGGCGAAAAGTCAGCCTGCTTCTGCCATGATATATCGTTGTTATTGATCGCCCCTCGACTACCTCGATAAGTTAAATTCAAGCGATTACCGTTGAGTAAACGCCCTTCATCTAACTCAAAAAAAGCTTGCTGAATAGTGTTAAAACTTCCGTAATTCTGAGTTTCGTTCCCCAACGCACTGTAAGCCTCAACGTCAACGGAGACATTATCAAACTCTTGATTCATGTAAGCAAAAGCTTGCCCTGCAGGGTTTCCCCACACATTATTCAACGTATTAAAGTAATCAGGATAAAAGCGGCCAATGACTTGGTGATCTTTTTGTATATCACGACCAAGATAAATAGCACTACTAATAAACTCGATAGCGCCAACTTCGCTCCAAGTATGAACGAGAGTATTCAGTACTTGGTTGGTACTAAATGAAGGAATCACATTAGGAGTCACAGCCCCTGGTTGGGGGTTTAATGATGGAGCTGGGTAAACCACCTTAAAATCTAAATCTAAGGGACCACTATCAAGTGAATAATTACTTGTCACTGGGTAGGCACACTCATCAGTGATGCCTAATGCTGAATCTGGATGAATGATTGGTTTATAGTCAACAATGAAATCTGTTCCTGCTGATATAAAGCCACCTCCTGTTTCCCCACCAGCAGGGTTAAACGAAGATCCTGAACGAACATTACATATTGCTATTTTCCAAGGGCGAGCCTTCAAGGTAATTTGACCTTTCAACGTACCGCCATCGCTAGGGCAGTTCGCGACTGTCGGGGGTTGAGTTGAACACCTAAAGCTCTTATCTTCAAGTGTGACAACTAACTCGCCTGAGTTATCAAATTGAATAGCAACATCCTCAACCACCCCTTTAGAGAAGTTAAAATCGCCACTGCCAAGGCTACCGCCACCACTTCCGGGCTTTTGAAGCACGTATCCAAGATCGTTCACATCTAACTTTTCCGCATAATTCATCACAATCGGCGTTGGTGATGCATTATTACTACAAGCCAAGACTCGAACATCAATATCTTCTGCTTTTCCGGCAATGACCTCTAGCGGCTGATTGTTCCATGTAGAACTAGCACTCGGCTTAATATCAAACCGATAAGGTACAAAGCTAATGTCTTTTTGGTCTTGGATAGTCGTTCCATTAACTGATGCAGTCGCAAGCACATCACCGTATTTATTACCACTTCGACCATCAATATCAAAAACAAACCTCTTGTTTTGGCTATCAAAAGAGCCACCGCTAAAAGTTACCTCAGGTGCACTTATAGATACCGTCTCCCCATTGACATCGCTCATTGGCTGACTGTTTTCATCATAAGGCACGACATACACCTCAGCCTTGTCATCACAAGTTAAGTGATAGTTGTTTGGTTTGATCTCTATATATTTTATCGTTGGGCTAGGAGGCGTGTAACATCCTGCTATTGACTTAGCCCTTATGAAGCTAGTGTCTGACGACCTAAATGAAACTCTAGGAGCGGTAATTGCTCCTGTCATTTGAAAACGAGCGACACCATTAATATCGAAACCAGCACTGATAGCCTCTGGCGATACATACACATTCGCATTCAAACGGATATCAGAACCACCTAAAGGCCAAAAAGATGAAAAACGGCCATGACCAATAAACGTAAAGTCATTGTGATCATAGCTAGAATCACTCTGCTCATCTATTCCTGCATTAATATATATACGACTTTTATGAGACAAATTTATATGGTTGTAGTGAATAACAACTGGACCATCACCTTTAACCTTAATGTAAGAATCGTTATGATTAAAATTGATGGTGTCAATCCAATACTCTCCAGCGGGAAAAACAACTGTGCTCGTATTTGCGCTAAAAGATAATGAAGTATAATTAAATTGAGTCGCCTCAGTCGTCTGATTATTGCCAGCCGCTATCAACACACCGCCCGAAGGGTTAAAAGCAGTAGTATCCGGAACACCTAACGGAAATAAGTTCTTAGCCGAACTCACCGTACAACTTCCGCCACTATTCTGCCCGTCTTTATAAACACAAGCTCCAAGACCAGACACTCTAGAAGAAGTAAAACCTAATGCTTCTGATTTGGAAATTTGATCGAGATAGATATTATTTCCAGTACCACTTCCTGAAGATATATCCAGTTGTCCATCCCATGGAGTCCATTCTCCGGGATTTGCACCTGGCAAATAACGGTTTGATTGCAACATTTCAGGAAAGTAATCACATTTTTGAATAGGGGGTTTTGGCCTTACTTCTTCAAATGCAAAGAACCCAACTCTTTCATATGTCTGATGCGAGCGATTTGAAGCGTCTTCTTCTAGCATAAATGTAAAATAATCCGGATTCGATAGTTCACATAACCTTAACCACCCTCCATCCGATCCACTTCGAGTTTGCTTTTGAATAATCACACCAAAGTCTTGGAACGACTGGCCATGGAACACCTGATTATCAATACAAGACTGCGCTAATGAAGCGCTTTGATTGTATGAACTACTGGGTTTATTAAAAACAAAACGAATACCACCTGAAGTTTGCCCAGAAAACTCAGGTGCCGCCATATACCCTACAGTTCTGCGTCTATAGCTTGTAGGAGTTGGTACATTTTGCCGGCCAAACTCTAAGGCCAGCCGAAAATTCGAGGTTCCAACATTTTTGTGTGCGGTAGTTACCCAAAAATCCTTACCGCTATCGGGCTGAACTTGAGAAAAGACAATAGGAGCCGCAGAGAAACGTTGAGAGTATGTTTCTCGTTTCCAGCCTTCCCTCCTTGTATCGCCTGCCGTTTGGAAGTGGTTCAACTCAACTTTACTTACACGTATTATTTTCCCTGGCTGAGATTCATCTAGTATTACGTCCCCAACCTCTGCGGCAAAATAATAGATCGGATCCATTAAGTTAGGGTCCGAGCTTAAAGGGAAGCGCTGTTTCACTTCGACCCGATCTTTAGTCACAGATGTGACGAACATTGCCGATGGATTATCATTTAGATTATAAGAAGACATCAATATAACGACAGGCGTCGTTTTAAAATCTTCATCAAAATCAAAGCTACACGTATACCCATTACAAGAGCTAGCGTCTACCTCTCCAAATTCAAATAGCGGTTTAGAACGTGGTACCAAGGGCTGGCAATCTTTTTCCGATATACAGTATTGGGAACTACTAGTGAAACTATCACCAATCAGTGTAATGGTAACAAATGGGTCGAATTTATCGGCGCCAGTGGCATAAGATAAATCAAAGTTATTAATAACTTTTTTCTGAGTACCATCTACTGAGTAGGTTAATTTTCCACTTATCCATCTAGCGTTATAATTAGAAGTACGCTCAAACTTAACCTGAAATTGTCGAAGGATGTCATCATCTTCATAATCTTCGTCAAAGATTTGCTGATAATAATCATCAAAATCATCATCATCTGTCCATAACGGGAAATATTGGCTATTCGCTAATCGAATTCGATTCGACCCGTCAGACTCAAGAGAAAAAGTGATACAAAAACCATTGCGAGCATCTACAGAAGAGCCATTAGCTAGACAAGTGGAAGCATACGAAAACGATGATATGCCGAGAGAAAACAACAAAAACAATGATAAAAATAGTACTCTCATTATCTCACCCACACATCTTGACTACGTTGCATTAAATTCACACCCGTTCCGCACATTGCGACCGCTCTTACCGTGTATAACTGAGAACTATCGACAAGTTGACCACCTGTTGGTGAGCACGTTATTTGAACATCTGCACATGTAATTGTCGTTGCGAAGTTCATTGCTGTTCCATTCAAGTTTGTACACTCTGCAGCCACATCAAATGAAACCGTTGTGTTGGCTCTAGGTGGATATATCTGCATTAAGGCTCGCTCTATTGCCGAATGAGCTAAAAGATGGGCTTGAGTACCAATCACATCTTTTGTATGTGCGTCATTATTGGACCACTCTATGCGGCTTAAGGTTGTAGCAAGAAACCCCATCACCACCAATACAAAAATAACGACAATATACAGGCTTCCGACTTGTCTTTTTTTAAGGAACATTGATCACCTGTATGTCTTGCTGGAAATTGGTCAGTTCATCCCCGACTTGGTTTCTAAATTCAAACTCAAGATGGACGATACCATTACGCTGAACATTTGCGGGTTGATAGTCTAAATCCCCAGTCACTCCCGTATCCGAAATTGGGATTAGCGCGCCATTACCTTCACTTCTCCATACTCGGCCATTCACAATGCAATAGGTGACGCGGCCATTAGGATTGTAAATATAATGTCGATTTGAAACCGAATTACCCACAAGGTTTACAGACTCATTAGCAAGCAAGAAAGTATTATTGGTTGCAGTTACAGTAGCTAAGGGGAAAATATTATTGGTCGGCGCCGCCTCTGTAGGGTTTATCACTAAAGATAATGGGGTTAGCGCAGCTGTCGTCAGTGTATTATCAGCCGTAACAAATTGAATATCATCGCCCGACACCGCATAAATCCCAGAGGTAACGATAGGGAAAAATGAAACACAGCGAGCTCCCGGGACGACAGCATTCTGATTGAACATATTCGGTACAGCATGACGCACTTCACGAGTGATTTTTTCCAAGACAAACTTGGCTTGAGTTTGTAAACGCTGCCTATCTACGGTGTCCGCATAGCCACGCGCACCCAATTCAACAAACCCAGCAATGCCTACAACTAAAATGCTACCAACAATCATGGTGATAATCATTTCAATAAGAGTGAAACCTTGCCTTCTCATTAGTAATTCCCTCGATAGGCATCCAGCACGATAGGAGGATAATTTGAGGCCGAGATCGTTAGGTTGATTCTTTTCAGTTGATCGACCATTTGGTACGTCACATCAACATCTAGGCGGTAGTTTCTGTAGGTTGTTGCGCCATTTTCATCCAGTAATAGATTAAGGTCTCGACACCCGTTAGTTGCACCGGGTTCCCAACACCCATCATAGTCATCGACATCATTGTATAGAGCAATGTCAGCCTCTTCTGGGCCAAAGTTAGCCTCAGCAGTGCAATTCACACCAGACGCCCCCTCACCGCATCTAAATTCCCCACCATCAAAATCACTATTCTCGTCGAACCCTCGAGCAAGAATCATCGACATCACGCTTTGCCCTAGCGCGGCTGAACGAGTCTGATAATGAGGATCACCAGATCGACTAACCTGAGGCGCTAAAAAGTTTATGATGGTCATCATCGCGAGCCCCATAATCACAATCACAATCACACTTTCAATTAATGTAAAACCACGTTCTTTTACAGGTGATTTATGAATACTATTCATGAGCACACCCCATTTTCGACATAACCTTGCGCGTTAATTTCCACACGGCAGGTATTCACATTTGAAGTAATCGTAATCACCACACCAGCTGCAACGTTAACGACAACGCCTGCAGGTGTTTCACCTGTTGTAGGGTTACCTAATAAATCAAAGTTAACTAGAGATAGAGGAATAGCGGGAGTGGTATCAGATGCAGCCGTTAAGTTAGCTCCGTTGAGCATAACCCAATCACTCCGCGCTTGGCTTCGCGCGGTACAGCTCACTTCCGAGCCGATACAATTCCCAACGATAGCGAGAATAAAATTGCTCTCTCCAACGACGGCCCCAAGGTCCACATTGGACTGCATACGATTCACTTGAACTTGGCGGACAACAGAAGTTACTTGCTCTTGAGCTGCAAAGGCAGAAAAGCGATCCCTTCCAGAAAGACGGCTAGCAGCGTAGGCAGAGACAATCGCGATCAACAAGATCACAATGATTAACTCGACTAAAGTAAAACCTTGTTGCTGAAATCCGATGTTTCTGTATGTTCTATTGAATTGATTCACCGAAATCCAATCCGCTAAATATTTGATAGTTTGAAGATTAAGTGTAACTCAGGGAAAGGAAGTTGTCTTTGTCGCTTACCTGAATTTCAGATAGAAAAAAGACCAGCAATGCTGGCCTTGATATCCTCTAATAATACTATTAACAGCCATCCGCACCAGTAGTGACAACATCAACAAATGCTGGTGTTGTGGCATTGGCAGCTTCAACATAAATGACAAAACAGCCATTGTTATTCGCAGGTGTAGTTGCATCGTATACAAAACCATTGTTCGCTTGTACTGGGTCAGTCCCCGCAAATGAATAAGCGACAGCGTCTGGAACAACGCCAGTTTCCGTCACATTCACTACAACCCAATCGGTACCAGGTAAACCAACTACAGCAGTTTCAATACCAGCCGGAACACCTGCGATATCAGCAGAAGTTGGATAACCAAAGTTAATAGCCACACCATCTGTTGTTTGTGGCGTTGTTGCCAGAGCTGTTTTAGGTTGACCTTCACGACCATCTACTGCTGCACGGCCATAAACGATACCCGTCGCACCTGCCATTGCGCCACGCAGGCCTTGCATAGATGATGTACGGGCATCACCTTGTAAGTTAAGAAAACGAGGTGCTGCAGTAACTGCAAGAATACCTAGAATAACAATTACCACCACTAGTTCTATTAGGGTGAAACCGCTTTGTTTTTTCATAGTCTTTTCTCTCTATGTATATTTAAACGCAGGTTTACTGCAGTGTTACGGTCACACGACCAGTTCTAATCTCGTAAACGAATTGATGCTGAGTACCGCCTTCCAATTGAATGTAAGTGCAGTAGTCATTGCTGTTATCCGCTTGCGCTGAATATTTGTAATTCGAACCATTTGCCACATTGGTTAATGTTCCAACCTTAGGAGGGTTCTGAAGTAGATTTTCCATTAAATCGACACACGAAGCATCGGTCACATCATTAGACGGAGCTGAAGCTGAATTGGTGTTTATAGACCATGGGTAGCCGTCTCTAAAATTAGTACTTCCATTGCTACTTGTTGATCTGGTTAGCCAAAAATCAACACCATCGTAATTTACAGTATTGTATGTTTCAACACCAATTCTTTCTGATGGACGAGCTTCTGCTTCCCATTGCGCTCTTGCTGAAAGTACTCCTGTCGCAAAACCACCCGCGACACCTTCAATACTGGCTTTCTTGGCTTCGTCTGTCACATCCAAGAAACGGGGTAAAGCTGCAACAGCTAATAAACCCACAACAACAATCACTATGACTAACTCAACTAGGGAGAAACCCTTTTGATTTTTAAGCACTTTCTACCTACTCATCTAATTGCTAATGCGCATTATACATTTGAATATGCATAAAACCATAAAAACAGCGTCAATACGTTCACAAGGCCAATATATTGACTTTGACACTAAATCTTTCTTTTTTGAGTAATATATCTATCTGATACTTATCACTATAATGATAACGGCAATGAAAATGAATGTTATCACTTTTGTCTTCAATGTTTGGAGAGCTGAGACCTAAAATACGCCCCTTAGGATATAATTGCTCCAACCAATAACCGCAATTTCGAGCCGAGTCTTGAATTGGCATAACCCACCCCGTTCTGCTGTAAGTCTTTGGCGGTTTCGCATCATTCTTTTGCTCCACACCAGATAACAAATACTGCTGTTTGAACAAATTCGCTTGCTCAAGAATTCGCTTGCTCGCAACGATTAATGCCGTGTTCGTTGCTTCTTCTTCTACTGTTTTCCATACAGAAAGCAATCCCATAACGAGAAAAAGAATAACCGTAACCCAAATAACAAAACGTGAGCGCTGTAGGTTATTCAGCATCCCCTAACCTTTGATTGCATCCAGCATTCCCCACATTGGCAAGAAAATACCCAGAGCTAAAACCAGCACCATTCCCGCAACGATCGTCAACAGAATAGGTTCAATTCTAGCGGTTAACGTTTTTAGATCGTAATCAACCTCTCGGTCGTAAAAATCCGCAACTTCAAGCAGCAACTCATCAATACGACCCGTTTCTTCACCCACAGAAATCATTTGTATCACGAGTGGTGTGAAAATCTCGCTGTTAATCGCGGTAGAAGAAACGGTACTTCCCGCTTCTATTGCCGATTTCATACCTTGAACACGAAGTTCTAAAAAACGATTGTCCAAAGCTTCAGCCGATAGCGATAACGATTGGTTAAGCGGTACACCTGCTTTTAGCATCAAAGCAAAAGTACGTGAGAAGCGCGACAATAGAGCTCGATTGACCACCCCACCAATCACTGGCATTTTTAAGCGCAGCCGATCCCACTTTTCCCACCCTTTATCTGTCTTAACCCATGCTTTAAAAGCAAAAACAAGACCAAAGATTAATCCAAGCATTAACCCCCAGTAATTAACAAAGAACTCAGACATTCCCATTAAAATACGAGTTGGAAGTGGTAAGTCGACCCCAAAACGCGCGAACATACTCGAAAACTGAGGAATCACGAATATATTCAAGACAAACATAGCGATTGTAATAAAAGTAATCACGAACGTTGGGTAACGCATTGCCGTTTTGATTCGCTTTCGAGTTTCAACCTCTTGTTCGTAGTATCCAGCCAGTTGTAACAATGCCTGATCTAAACGACCTGTATTCTCACCAACACTGATCATCGATACAAACAATGAACTAAATACCTTAGGGTGCATTTGCATCGACGCCGCTAACCCACGACCGTTTGTGAGTTCAGCGACCACTTCTTCAAGTGCTACTTTCAGTTGCTTATTTTCACAATGTTGAGTTAACCCTTTCATCGATCTTAATAGCGGAACACCCGCCTTAGTTAAACTATACAACTGTCGGCAAAACAGAACCAACACCTCTAAAGGCACATTCGGGGAGAACAGACTGGATACATCCATATCCAGGATTGAACCGCCACTTTTTCCAAGTTTAATCGAAGTTGGAATGATCCCTTTACTCATCAAACTGTCAGCAGCAAGATCTTCGTTATTTGCATCCAACTGGCCTGTCACTTGACTGCCATCAGAACTGCGACCTACATAACGATAAGTTGGCATATCACTCTACCCCTACAGATAAATTGGATCAGTGGCACCAGAAGCATCGCCTTCGCCAAGGTTCATTACCTCATCAAAGCTCACAACCCCCTGTATGGCCAATTCCATCGCAGAAGCTAACAGCGGTTTGTAATTTTCAGACTGCCTTGCCGTTTGAGCAAAAACAACGGCATCATTGGCTCTAAGCGCATCCATCATAGGCTGATCGAGCTCCAACATTTCAAACACACCAATACGACCACTGTAGCCTGTCAAATTACAATTTTGACAACCACGCCCTTTCATAAATGGCGTACCTCGCTGGTTTGGGAAACGAACACTCAACCATTGCTTACGCGCTTCATCCAGCTCATCATCAACCTTGCAATCAGTACATACCTTACGAACTAACCGCTGTGCGACCACGGCTCGAACAGCACTTGCTACCAGATAACCCGGAGCCCCCATGTCCATCATACGCAGTGCACTGTCTACTGCATCGTTGGTATGCAGAGTACTTAACACTAAGTGACCAGTAAGTGCCGCTCTCAAACCAATTTCAACGGTTTCGTGATCTCGCATCTCACCAATAAGAATGATATCCGGATCCTGACGTAGGAAGGTTCTCAAAATCGTTGAGAAATTGAGGTTAATCTTAGGGTTTACCTGAACCTGATTCACACGAGGAAGACGGTATTCTACAGGGTCTTCAGCGGTAATGATCTTTTTACCCGGTTCGTTTAATTCACTTAACGCACCGTATAGAGTCGTTGTTTTACCTGAGCCCGTAGGCCCGGTTACGAGAATCATGCCATGTGGGCGGCGTAATTGATGACGAAGACGAACGAGCAAATCACTCGGAATGCCTGACAACTCCAATTTACGTAGGCCAGCCGATTGATTAAGCAAACGCATAACCACTGACTCACCGTGCTGTACTGGCATAGTCGACATACGAATATCGACCGATTGACCTTTAACGCGAATATTAAAGCGACCATCTTGAGGCAGTCGTTTCTCTGAAATGTCGAGGTTAGCCATCAGCTTCAAACGCAAAACCAGTGCAGAAGCAATATTCACTTCATTCAACAACGTTTCATGCAGGACACCATCAATACGCTGACGTAAACGTAATACGTTTGAATCTGGTTCAATATGAATATCAGACGCACCAACTTGAATAGCATCTTCAAACAGCGAGTTTACTAGCTTAACGACCGTAACTTCGTCGCTGTCTTCTTCAGCGATATCAAAGTCAAAGGCTTCATTAACTTTATGCTCAGCATGAAGCTGCTCAGCAAATGAGGCAATCTCTTTGGTTCTTCGGTAATAACGGTCGAAACCATCAACTAATTGTCTCTCTTGTGCGACGACAAATTCGAGTGCGTAGTCGCCTAGTTGACTCAGCAAAGATTCTTGGGCAAACAGATCAGCAGGATCACTCATTGCAACACGTAATGTGTCACCTTGACGCCCAATGACCAAAGCTCGAAGGCGGCGAGCATGAACCTCAGGTAAAAGCTGCACAGCTTCGACGTCAACATTAGCTCGGCTAATATCAATAAGAGGAATAGCAAGCTGTTGCGACAAGAAACTGAGCATTTGCTGCTCTGATAAAAAGCCAAGCTCGATCAGTGCATCACCAAGCTTGCGGCCTGTCCTTTTTTGAGCGGCCAGAGCTTGTTCAACTTGATCTTCAGTAATGATGCCCTCTTCTACGAGCAAATCACCGAGCCTTTTTCTTAATCTAATTTGCATCGCCACTCTCCTCTAAAGCATTGAGTATTTTTAAACGATCACGTACAAAGCCTTGCGACTGAGATGAGATCCCAACTCTAACCAATGCTCCTTGGTATGATTGCTTTGCAGCCATGAAATCAAGCTGACGTTCTTGCTGAATCGCTAAACCTAACCACCAGCGAGCATTATCTGAATCGACCTCAGTCAATTTTTGGTAGCTCTCTAGCGCAATATCTTCTTGCTGAGACTTTTGACTTAATGCAGCGCGCATTGCTAAGTAGTCTTGAGTTGGACTAGGTGGTAAGTGTATTAATGGGCTCAAAGCAGCTTCCGCTTGATTGGCTTTCACAAGTAGCTTCGATAAACCTAGGCGCAGTTTTTCACTGTTGATATTGAGTTTGATACCCGACTGAAATAACTCATACGCTTTGCGAGTATCACCTTTACCAAAATAGAGAATTGCTAGTTTCTGACGGACATCTTCATTTCTTGGATCATAACGAAGCGCTTCGTTATAACCTTTCAACGCACCAGAAAGGTCATTGGCATCAAGAGCTTTCTGAGCTCGGCCTTGAGCATTAATAGAAAGTTGTTCAGGCGTTAATTCTACCTGCTCAATCAACATTCCATTACTTTCTAAATCGCCAGACGTTTCAGGTTGATTTGATACTGGTGTGGGATCTTTTTTAGCCACGCTAGCAACAAGCATTGGCTTTGCTACTTTTGCTTTAGGTGTGCTTTGAGATTTAGGTATAGCTTGAGATTCAGGGTTTACTTTAGGCTTTGTAACTGACTGAGTTGATGCAGCAATGACTGAATCCGATTTAGATTGAGTACTTTTTAGTATTACCGTGTTGTTAGCCGAAATGTTCGCTGAATCTAGCGTCACTAACTTCTTAGTCGGCGAGGACACAGGTTGAGTAATGGCCGCTTCAGGACTACCCTCTGAATTGCCTTCTGAAGTATCAATAACGGAAACTTGTATATCTCGAGTTGATATTGAGTTATCGACAGCAGGGCCTTGTGATATAGCCCAGCCCCCCATGGCCAAGCTAAGGGTAAAACCTGCGACCACCCAAACCAATGGAGAGCGTGTTTTTACTTTAGGTACCACCGCAGCTTCAATCGATGCTGTTGACTCTTTTTTTGCCAATTCAGACAAGGCGTTATTAATGACGCTCATAATTAGTTCCAACCCCACAGCATTGGCGTTTTAAATTTAGGTTTACACACATCGTATGTTTCATGCATTGCAGCAAAGAGATGTTGGTTTTCTATATTTTTCTTATCTTCACTAAAAGCAAGCAACAAAGCTTTATGACACAACTGGTTAATCAACCTTGGGATCCCCAAAGAAGAGCGCCAGATCGCTTTTTTATGGCTCAGGCTAAAGGGAGCATATTTGCCACCAGATTTAGCGATCCGGTTATCAATGTAAGCCACTGTTTCATCGAGAGTCAGTGGCCTCAGTGTCGAACTAAATGTGATTCTTTGACGAAATTGCCTTAGATGATAAGCCTCTAATCGAGCATCCAATTCCGGCTGCCCTAATAGAACAATTTGCAGCAGCTTTTTATCTTCAGTTTCTAAGTTACCAAACAACCTTAAGGTCTCTAGAGCTTCATCTGACAAAGCCTGAGCCTCATCAAGAATCGCAACCACTCGTAAGCCTGAGTTATGCAATTCAATAAGTTTATGTTGAATGTTATCCACTAAGGTGGCTTCATTATCGGTAATCAAACCAAGCTCTTTAGCCACGGCTTGTCGTAAGTCAGCCCCAGATAGCACTGGGTTAGGCAGGTAGATTAAAGCAGTACAATCATTGAGATGATTGACCAACATTCGGCACACCATGGTTTTGCCTGTGCCGACCTCCCCTGTAACCTTAACTACCCCCTCGCCCATTTCTAACGCCGAAATGACCGTTTGAATTGCCTCAAAATGAGGTGCTAAACCATAAAAAAAATCGGTATTCGGCGTTAAGGTAAATGGTAACTGTTCAAAATCAAAATGAACTTGATACATAAGACGACCTAGCTTAGTAATTCACTACCAATCTGCATTGATAAAGTGAGTGGTTACTATTCATCAGGGAACCATTCTTGTAAAAGATCTCGAGAACGCTCCATTTCTGATTGCCAAGTATTTACACCTACAACCGTTGGCTTTAATAGAATAACAAGTTCAGTTTTTTGAGTTAGTTGACTGGTATTACGGAACAAATGACCGAGTGCCGGGATATCACCAAGAAATGGAACTTTTGAAGTCATGTCACTGGTGTTTGATTTCATCAATCCGCCAATAACAACCACATCACCATCTTGCGCTCGAATCACGGAGTCAGACTCACGAATAGAGCTTTTAGCCAACGGCAGCGTCACAACACCAGTTGTTGAGCCAAGATTAAGCTCTTTCACTTCCTCTTCCACCTCAATCACTGCGGGGTGAACATGCAGGAACACATTTCCTTTATCATCGATCTGCGGCGTCACATCCAAAGAAATACCGGAGAAGAACGGGGTTAGCTCAACTTCAGGGGCAACATTCGCGTTATCACCACTACCGACCGAACTTGATAAATTCGTCACGAAATATTTATCTATACCCACTTTTATAACAGCTTTCTGGTTATTAGCTGCTGTCACTCTTGGGCTAGATAACACATTCAAGTCACCCTGTGTATCCATAAAACTCAATACAGCTTCAAAGCTACCTCCGGAAACAACGAGGTTAGATTGACCACCTAAAGCGGTACCGATTGGGTCCATGCCTGGTAGTTTGCCTGGGATGATCGTACCAGCTGCATTTTTAACGATAGAACCCATACCTAGCGTGTAGTTAGTACCGTTCGACGAAAACATCTTGGTCCAGTTAATGCCTTGTTGATAGCCGTCACTAAGTGTCACTTCCATAATTTTGGCTTCCAAGATAACTTGGCGCTGCAGACGTTTCTGAGAAATACCAAGGAACTCACGAACCTCTCGGATTTCATCGGGGTAAGCACGTACCGTAATCACACTCGCTTGTGGCGTAACCACAACGCTTTGCCCATCACCAGAACCAATTAAGTGAGCGACTGCCGCTTCAAGCTGCGGCCAAAAATCACTTTCAGATATCGTTTCAATCTCCGTACCACCGTTAGATGTGGAGCTAGACGAATTAGAGTTCGAGTTCGAGTTCGAGTTCGATGAGTTTGAATTAGACGAATTAGAATTCGAGTTAGATGAGTTCGAGTTAGAGTTAGAGTCTGAAGTGGAAATTGTTCCAGTAGTAATCGTCGTTAAAGAACGACCAGAACGCTTTACTTGCAAGTAATCCACTGGAATCGTGACTGTACGCAGGCCAGCAGGGTAAATTTGAATGACCTTGCCACGCTTTTCAATATCGTAACCATACATATCCTGAGCAACAGCCAGTACTTCATCTAACGTCACGTCTGTTAGATTTAGAGTGAGTTTTCCAGCAACGCTTGGATGAATCGCGGCACTGTACTCAGTACCTTTCACTAGGCTTGCAAAAAAGGTTCTCGCTTCAACACCTTTTGCTTGAATACGAAAGCGCTTGACGGTTTCCACACTCGGAGACATAGAGTCCGAACTTAGCTGAGGCATAAGGTCATCTTGTACCGACGAAGGTAAGTCATGAAGTGCTTTACTATTCGCTTCATTAATAGATTCGTTTAAAGACTCTTTTATCTCAACAGGATCTCTATGCCCCATCGAACAGCCGACTAAAGATGACACTAGAATTGCTACTACAAGTTTACGCATGTCTTCACTCTAACCTTAATTATTCTTAACATCTAAAGAGAACATCTCTAATTTCCACTGCTTAGAGCTTCTCTGCAGAGTGACGTACTCTGGATCTATGTTCTTAACTCGGTACCCTCTGATCGTTTCTCCTTGTTCGAGAATCTGACCATTCATAATCGCATAACAAGGTGTATCGCCCTTGCAAACAATGCTCTCTAGGGACGGTAAACGATATTGAACTGGCGCCTTTTTAGCTGATGCTGATTTCTGTTGGGGCGAAAGCCAACCTAATGGCGCTGTTGGGTCTTGTTCTGCCCATACCACTGAACTACCAAACAGCAAAGATAACACTAGAGTTCTAACCACCAATAAACTCCTGTCTGGTACCTAGGGTGTAAACCTCGAACACAAGTCGAGCTTTGGGATATTCTTCTACTGAATACTCAAACGTGCGCCAATAATAGCTCACAGGAAGTGACTCAAGTGCTTGAAGATAAATTGAAATATCGAAGTAGCTACCCGTCAACTCCATTCTAACAGGATGGAGAAAGTACTTTGAATTGTCACTGTTCTCTTGATTGTCCGAAATAGCTTCTGGTTGTAACGATTCTAAAGACTCAAGCTTCAGTCCATTACCTGCATTAAGAACGCTCTCTAATAACTGCGCCATTTGAGAAGGCGTAACCAACCTATCAACGATTTCAGCGAGCTCAAATGATAGCTCTTGGCTCTCAACCAATAGTTTTTTTAACTCAAGATCAATTTCTTTATCTGGGTCTTTGTTCAACTTGGCTTGTAGAACAAGTAATTCACCTTGTTGTTTCTGATTTGACTGCGTAAGGCTCATCGACTTCACATTCTTTTCTTGTAAATCAAGATATGCAGGTTCAATCAATAAGGTAAATACAAGCATGGATAAGCCCACTAGACCACACACGAAAAGTAGCCATTTCTCTCTCAGGCTTAATGCAAGGAACTTATCGCTAAGCTGGTTCCACAGTTGCATTATTCACTCTCCCTATGAGTACTTAACTCAAACGTCACCACATCTTGCTCATTTCGACCTATCTTTATCTTTTCAAAGGTACGTCCGACTAAATTAAGTTCATTCTTAAATTGACCAACCCAATTTGGAACTACACTTGCATCACGGGCAAAACCATTAAGCTCTAAGGTATCGTGAGTCATGTATATATGCGAAAGCGAGATGTCATTTCGGCCTAATTGAGCGAAGGAGTTCATGACGCCAGAATACCCGACTTGCTGAGATTCATCGAATTGACCGACCGCCTTCAACGCCTCTTTTTTCGCTTGCGTCTCACTAGTGAGACGAGCAACCGCAGCTACCTTGTTTGGAGACGGTTTATGTTGAATTAACTGACTGTTTAATTGGTTAACTTCTTGGTTAAGCTGATTCAAGTCATATTGTAAAGCTGCTAGCTCTTCATCCAAATTCGATGCTTGATACTGCATTACACTATAACTGCCAAGCAACAAGGTACACACAAGCCCCCAAACCATAACCACATTCACTAGAGTGAAATACTCTTTTTTAGGCTTAAGGTGCTCAGGGTAGAGATTAACGTTAAAAATATTCTTTTCAGCCGCGAGCGTAACTAACCATTTCTCTGAATTTTCGCGTTCACCTTCAACAAGCAAAGAAACGGTCGAACTCAATGTGCTATTTAACACACTCTGTAATTCAGCTTCATCTTCATCATCACAGCAGATTTTTAACTGATGAAGTTGAGTGCCTTTAATTTGAGAAGACAGGTAATCAATCGATCGTTGGAGTTCTAAAGCTAGACCATCCAACTGCAATGCACTTGATGCGGTACCAGTTAAGGGGGGGACAACACTGCGGATTGTTCTTTGGAAGCAAACCGTGTTTTCAACAAATGCACCAAGCTTAAAATGTGAGTTGGGGCTGCGTTGTAAAAGAATGAAATTAGAGAGCTCACCAGCACTGTAGCCCCAAACTTCATCTTCGGGAGCAATACCTTTAAGATCAACTTGTGCTGAATTAGTAATGCTTACAAGCTTGTCCAATAGCTTTTTAGGCAAAACATACACTTGTAGCTTATTCGAGGTCGGTAGCGCTACCGCACTCGCTGTAATCTCAGTCACCCTTTCAGAGATCAGATCTTTCAATAGAAAAGGCAATGCAACCGACCATTCACTCTGTGGAATGTCCGGTTTATCAATTTGATAAGTTTGGTAGTAGTTAGCACAAACAATTAGCTGAAGGCAATCACTGGTAAGCGACTCACTGCTCAACAATTTTTTCAGCGCACTTTCCCAGTCACCGTTAACCACAGGGAAACTGGTGACTTGAGGTTTTGACTCAGTCGATGAAATATAAACGGTATCATTACCCAAAAGGACAATTTGAGAACTACCGTTATTATTCGTTGGCTTTATTTTGTCTAAAATCGCTTTAAAATTCATGCTTAACTATTACTCTTACGCCATCGATTTCTTCGACCGACTTTTACAACGGATTCAGCTTTCACTGTCTTCTTCCCTTGAGTAGGCAAGGGAATGATTTGTTGTTCTTCGTCGAAATATCTCCCTTGATAACCGTTAATGCCTAACTCTATCAAGGTATTCTTTTCTTGCTTTGTCTCAACTCCGACCGCGATCACTTCAGTTGGAGAATCACCGCATGCTCCAATCAGACTTCGAACAAACAGTTGGTTTTCATGCCTTTGATCGATTTTCTTTACCAAACTTCGATGAAGCTTAATATAGTCAACCTTCAAATCCTTTATATAATGAGTACTAACAATGGTTCGCCCAGCTTGGCCAACCACCACTTTACACCCTAACCCTCGTAACATCTTCGCCACTGGTCGCATATAATCAAGGTGAGTAATTAGATGGCCTTCTGAAAACTCAAAAGCAAGCTGAGAACGATGCTGAGCAGAGAGCTGTAACAACTCACTTCTGAACCATTTAAAATGTGATTTATTTGCAAACGGAGTGACACTCAAGTTCACCGAATAATTGACAGGCTGTGTTGATACTTTCAGCGACTTAAACAAAACCGTCAAAACCGATTGATCCATTTGAGCTTGATAACCGACTTGTTCTACCGCAGACATAAAACGAGAAGATTTCAATAGACCTTTGTCTGGTTCTTGAATTCTAATGAATATTTCTTTATGCAATTCATTAACTTGACCGGAATCCGGCATAAGATAACACCGCTGAGCAAAGATTACTAAATTTTCAGGTAGTAGGGCTTTATCAAGTAATGTTCTCCAGCGAACACTGCCTCTGTCTATCTCACTTTTATTTTCTTTTGGGTAACGGCTCCAGTTATTAATGCGCTCTAACTGAGCGCTCTTTAACGCTGTTTCCGTTTCATCCATGATTTGGCTATGGCGTTCACCTTCGACATACATTGTCACGCCAATATGGCACCAGTTATCTGACTCCAAAGGCTCCGGCGGAGTCAATTTATCTAATTGCCTTAAACATTGAGCAGCCAACGTCGCAATATCCTTTGTTCCTTGATGCGGAATAAACACGGCAAAGTCTGCTTCGTAATAGCGAGAAAAAATGACATCGGGATAACGCTGAACAATATTCGACAATACTTCACCAACTTCAATAATAAATCCGTCGGTGAGCTGCTTGTCATTGGAATCTCGAACTTGTTCCCACTCGTCGATACGTATCAGTAAAACGCCTCCACGAGCGCCACTTTCATGCAGTACAGATTCAAGTTTGTTATCAAATAGTACTCGGTTGGCTGTACCAGTGAGCTTATCTAGAAAAGTATGGGTGCGGATAAAAGTATCAAAGCGACTTCGCTCTTGGCGTGCATCTTTCAACTCTTCAATCAGTACATCAAGCGCTTCACTTGCCGTATATGGCCATTCTCGCTCGTCCCCTTTTGAATGAGCCTCTACCTGCCCAGCAAGGATCATTCTCCCTCGCTCTTCCAAAATCTCTGAGCCCATTAACTGTTCTTTTAACCAACGAACACCACGAGCCAAACAAAAAAGGATCAATGCCACCGCCAAAGTAATCGACCACATAGCTTCAATCGAGTAGTTGTAACCAATATAAGGGGGGAGTGCTTTAAATTCGATTTGATAGCCTTCATTTCGATCTAAAATGAAGCTTCTTTCATAGAGACGGTTTGGATCAATTTGTGGGGAGGTATCTTTAAATCGGTAAACGATACCGGTTTTGTTTGAAAGCTTCATCTCAACGATATTGCTTGCCTGCAACATCTTCGGCATCCAACGTTGCATTGAATACGCAGCATCTGGATCTTCCATCTCTTTATCTACGACGTCGACAATGCCAACCAAATAATGATCTAAATATTCCTGTCCTATACGCTTAAAGGAGAGTGTGCCACCAATAAAAAGGATGAACATCGCACTGATCACTATCACGGTGACAAATGCGACCAATCGAGTGCTCAATTTTAGTGTCGGGGTATATCTCATGAATAACGAAATCCTTTTCAACTCACATTATACCGTATTGCTACTTATACTATAAATTGACGTTGTAAATAAAGCGTTAAGAATTGTAGGTAACAAAAAGCCGCGATGAACGCGGCTTCTTCCAATTTAATACTGCTTTTATAATATATTAAAAACAGTGCTTAAAATGGGATGTCATCATCAAAATCCATCGGCGGCTCATTATATTGAGGTTGAGCCTGCTGAGGAGCTTGTTGAGGTGCTTTCGGCTGCTGTTGAGCTGGCGCACTGTATTGTTGCTGCTGTTGTTGTGGCTGCTGTGGTTGCCCCCAACTACCTTGCTGTTGGTTGTTACCCATACCACCTTGGGCAGGAGCACCGCCTTGAGCACGACCGCCAAGCATTTGCATTACACCGTTGAAGCCTTGAACAACGACTTCTGTTGTGTAGCGATCTTGACCGCTTTGATCTTGCCATTTACGCGTTTGAAGTTGACCTTCAATGTAAACTTGGGAACCTTTACGTAGGTACTCACCAGCAACTTCCGCCAGCTTGCCAAACAGAGCAACACGGTGCCATTCTGTTTTTTCGCGCTGTTCGCCAGTTGCTTTGTCACGCCATGACTCTGACGTTGCAATGGTAATGTTCGCTACTGCACCGCCATTTGGCATGTAACGAATTTCAGGGTCATTACCTAGGTTACCCACTAATATAACTTTGTTAACTCCACGGCTAGCCATGATTTGCTCCGTCTAAATTCATAGTCTCAGAAAATTTTAGCGCACAAGAATAGCATGCTTTTCTGCAGTGATAAATCGCATTCCTATTCTCTCCTCACGACAAAGATTAAAAACGTAACAAATCATGATATTCAGAGCGATGTTGCTTTTTCCTCCACTTACAAACCACTCATTTACTTTGAGAGTTGATATTCAACGCAAGTCACATAAAAGGTGCTAGAGAAGTAAAAATGTGCATGACAACGTGAAATCTCATTAAATATAAACAGGACGTTTCAATGAGAAAATCTCGATACGCTCGCACTTTACACTTTCTGTGCATCGATCCGAGTGACACTTACCTACACGTAAAAGAAATCGAAAAACACTTATCCATTATTCTCTACAAAATGACACCAAGTGAATTGATGCTAGTTGATAGAAAGCAGAGCAATCGCATCTTACTCGTTGATTACAAAGAGGTACCACAGCTATTGGCTATTTGTCCTAACCTACCCGTGATGTGGAAGAATCATGAGATAATTTTATTCAATGTTCCTCTGCAACTTCCTACCTCAGAACTGCTGACCTATGGGGTATTAAAAGGACTCTTTTACAACACAGATCAAAAGGACAAGATTGCTCGTGGTCTTCAAGAAGTGATCGATGGTGATAATTGGTTACCAAGGAAGGTGACTAATCAACTTCTGTTTTATTATCGTAACATGGTCAATACCAATACGACCCCAACCAATGTTGATTTAACTATTCGTGAAATCCAAGTCATTCGCTGCCTTCAATCAGGATCATCAAATACTCAAATAGCCGATGACCTTTTCATTAGCGAATTCACGGTCAAATCCCACCTCTATCAAATATTCCGTAAGTTAGCGGTGAAAAATAGAGTCCAAGCTATTGCATGGGCAAACCAAAACTTGCTTGCATAACCGCTTCGCCTCTAATCTGACAATAATAATGAGGGAAGCTCGAGTAATCATAGGTATTGTTGCTGAATTTTCGACATAACATATGCTAGAGTTGCCCTCAGAAATATCAACAAATCAGTTGAATCAATAATTATTATAGATAAAGGGTCTTATCATGATCAAAAAGTGCCTTTTCCCGGCAGCTGGCTACGGTACACGCTTCCTACCAGCAACTAAATCAATGCCTAAAGAAATGATGCCTGTTGTCAACAAACCTCTGATTGAATACGGCGTTGAAGAAGCCATCGAAGCAGGTATGGATGGTATGTGCATTGTTACAGGCCGTGGTAAGCACTCATTGATGGATCACTTTGATAAGAACTACGAGCTTGAGCACCAAATTAGCGGTACCAATAAAGAAGACTTGCTAATCAATATTCGTGAGACGATTGAAGCAGCAAACTTCACCTACATTCGTCAACGCGAAATGAAAGGTCTAGGTCATGCTATCTTGACGGGGCGTGAGCTTGTGGGTGATGAACCGTTCGCGGTTGTGCTTGCTGATGACCTTTGTGTGAACGAACAGCAAGGTGTACTGACTCAAATGGTTGCATTATACAAGCAATTCCGCTGTTCAATTGTGGCAGTACAAGAAGTTCCTGAAGAAGAGACTCACAAATACGGTGTTATCTCTGGCGAGATGATCAAAGATGACCTGTTCCGTGTCGATGACATGGTAGAAAAGCCAGAGCCAGGCACTGCTCCAAGCAACCTAGCGATCATTGGCCGTTATATCCTGACCCCAGATATCTTTGAGCTTATCGAGCAGACTGAACCAGGCAAAGGCGGTGAGATCCAGATCACTGATGCATTGCTGAAACAAGCAAAAGCAGGCTGTGTATTGGCTTACAAATTTAAAGGCCAACGTTTTGACTGCGGTAGTGTTGAAGGCTACATCGAAGCAACAAATTACTGCTTTGAAAACCTATATAAAAAAGATCAACAACAAATCGAGCTAGGTAAGCACTCAACCACAAAAGAAGCTTAATCGCTAATTTTGGCTTACTCACTGTTTAGCTATTTAATTAATAGCAATGAGCGGTTGGTTAACAGCACATTAAATGATTCCAAGGGTGACTCAAAAGAGTCGCCCTTTTTTATTACTGTTTTTTTATCCAGTAAAACTTTGCACAAATCTCACTCTATGTAATACTTTAGCCACTTAAAATTACATGGTCTGTTGAGATGGATAAAATAGAAATTAGAGGCGCTCGTACGCATAACCTCAAAGACATTAACCTAACCATACCTCGTGATAAGCTGACGGTTATCACTGGATTATCAGGTTCAGGAAAGTCGTCACTTGCGTTTGATACCCTCTACGCAGAAGGTCAACGTCGTTATGTTGAGTCTTTGTCGGCCTACGCTCGTCAATTTCTATCTCTCATGGAAAAACCCGATGTCGACCACATCGAAGGTTTATCTCCAGCCATCTCCATAGAACAAAAATCGACTTCACATAACCCTCGCTCAACCGTCGGTACTATTACTGAAGTCTATGACTATCTTAGATTACTGTACGCGCGAGTTGGTGAGCCGCGCTGTCCTGATCACAATACCCCTCTTGCAGCACAAACCATCAGCCAAATGGTCGATAAAGTCTTAGAGCTACCGGCTGGTTCAAAGATGATGCTGTTGGCTCCAATAGTCAAAGAACGTAAAGGTGAGCACGTTAAAACGCTTGAGAACCTAGCGGCTCAAGGCTTTATTCGTGCCCGTATTGATGGTGAGACCTGTGATCTGTCCGATCCTCCCACATTGGAGCTGCACAAGAAGCACACCATTGAAGTTGTCGTTGATCGCTTTAAGGTTCGCCCAGATCTTCAACAGCGTTTAGCTGAATCGTTTGAGACAACATTAGAGCTCTCTGGTGGCATCGCCGTAGTCGGTTGGATGGATGATAAAGAACAAGAAGAGATCGTGTTCTCTGCAAACTTCGCTTGTCCAAAATGTGGCTACAGCATGCAAGAACTTGAGCCTCGCCTATTCTCATTCAACAATCCTGCTGGTGCATGTGGTACTTGTGATGGACTTGGTGTTCAACAATATTTTGACCCAAGTCGAGTAATTTTAGATGAGAACCTAAGCATTGCAGAAGGTGCGATAAAAGGCTGGGATCAGAAAAATTATTACTATTTCCAAATGCTGACATCGCTATCAGACCATTATGGTTTTGACCTTTATGCTCCGTTCAACTCTTTACCAAAGAAAACTCAAGAGATCATCCTCAAGGGCTCTGGTAGAACTGAAGTTGAATTCAAATACATCAATGATCGTGGTGATATCCGAGTCAAGCGTCACCCCTTTGAAGGTATTTTAAATACGCTGGAACGCCGTTACCGCGACACTGAATCTAGCGCGGTGCGTGAAGATCTTGCCAAGTACATATCAACGAAGTCATGCTCTAGCTGTGATGGTACGCGTTTAAGATTAGAAGCAAGAAACGTCTTTATTGGCGATACCACACTGCCAGAAATCGTTCAGCTCAGCATTGCTGACGCACTACAATTTTTCCAAGAGTTGAAGTTAGACGGCCAGCGTAGACAAATTGCTGATAAAGTGATGAAAGAGATCAATGATCGTCTGCATTTTTTGGTGAACGTTGGTTTGAATTACCTGAACCTATCACGCAGTGCAGAAACACTGTCAGGTGGTGAAGCGCAAAGAATTCGTCTAGCAAGTCAAATTGGGGCCGGTTTAGTTGGCGTTATGTATGTGCTGGATGAACCATCGATTGGCCTCCACCAGCGTGATAATGAACGTCTACTGCAAACTCTGGTTCACCTAAGAGACTTAGGAAATACCGTACTTGTTGTTGAGCATGACGAAGATGCGATTCGTTGCGCTGACCATGTTATCGATATAGGCCCAGGCGCAGGTGTTCATGGTGGTCACGTGGTCGCTGAAGGCACCATGCAAGACATCATCGAAAATCCGAATTCTTTAACTGGGCAATACCTCAGCGGCGCCAAAGAAATTGCGATCCCCAAACAAAGAACGCCTATCGATAAGAAAAAGGTCGTCGAGATCGTTGGCGCGACTGGGAACAACCTAAAGAATGTCACTGCGACAATCCCTGTAGGCTTGTTCAGCTGTATTACTGGTGTATCGGGATCCGGTAAATCAACACTCATCAATGACACCTTCTTTAAAGTCGCCCACACTCAATTGAACGGTGCAACAACTGCAGTTCCGGCGCAGCACAAAAAGATTAAAGGCTTAGAGCATTTCGACAAAGTAATCGATATTGATCAAAGCCCTATCGGTCGAACACCAAGATCGAATCCTGCAACCTACACTGGTATTTTCACTCCAATTCGAGAGTTATTTGCAGGTACACAAGAATCACGATCTCGTGGCTACAAGCCAGGTCGATTCAGTTTTAACGTTCGTGGTGGTCGTTGTGAAGCGTGTCAGGGAGACGGTGTCATCAAAGTAGAGATGCATTTCTTGCCAGATGTGTATGTACCGTGCGATGTGTGTAAAGGTAAGCGTTATAACCGTGAAACGCTAGAGGTCCGCTACAAGGGGAAAACCATTGACGAAGTTCTAGAGATGACTGTCGAAGATGCTCGAGAATACTTCAACCCTGTTCCTGTTATTGCTCGTAAGCTGCAAACCTTAATGGATGTTGGCCTTTCCTACATTCGCCTCGGACAAGCAGCGACAACCTTATCTGGTGGTGAAGCCCAACGTGTTAAATTGGCACGTGAGCTGTCGAAACGAGATACAGGTAAAACCTTATACATTCTCGACGAGCCAACAACAGGGCTTCACTTCCACGATATTCAACAGCTATTAACGGTACTGCATAGATTACGTGATCACGGCAATACGGTTGTCGTGATTGAGCATAACCTAGACGTCGTCAAAACCGCGGACTGGATCCTAGATCTTGGCCCTGAAGGTGGTCAAGGAGGCGGTGAAATTGTTGCAGAAGGTACTCCTGAAGATGTGGCGTTAGTCGAAGGTTCGCATACGGCTCGCTTCCTTAAACCTATGTTAAATTTGAAGTAGGTGTAAAATAGCGTCCTGCGAGCAGACAGAAAAATGTTAAAGTAACAGAGCTTGTTTCAGAAGGAACAAGCTCTGTTTTTATAAGGTTAGGGATTTATGGCAACAATACACACTAGCGGTACCCAACTAGAAAATCAGGTAACTAAGCTACCACTCAATAAAGCATTTCTGGCCTCTCTAGCTGTTGTATTCTTATTAGCCATGCATTTTTTCATGCCTAACCCAGGAGGCTCAGGCCTTACTTTATCCTTTAATCCAACCACTTGGTTAGCCCTTAGCTTTACGCTGGCGATTGGCTTCTACCAACTTGCTACTAACCGAGTACTCAAGTATTCCAAATTAACGATTGGCTTGTTGATAAGCTGCATCATACTCACACTGCCGATTTTATACAGCAACGCCGCTCCTCAAGGAGCGTCAGGGCGCTTACTTGGATTGTGGGCGGGCTTTACATTATTCGTCGTGCTGCAACAATTTAAGTTCAGCAATAAGCACAAGCAGCGCATATTGTGGTTCATTGTGCTTGCTGTTGTCATACAGGCACTATTTGGCTATGTGCAATATTTCCTATTAGAACCTGGCAACCTATTTGACTACAACACTGCGGCCAATAGACCTTATGGGATATTCCAACAACCGAATGTTATGGCAAGCTTTCTTGCTACAGGTTTTGTGCTGTCAGCTTATCTTTTAGCAAGGCAACCAACTAAATATAATCACCAAATTAGCGAGTCGCTTCTACTTTATTTAACACCAGCCTTAACCGTACCTTTGCTGATCATCATCGCATCACGTACCGGGTGGTTGGCTGCCGTCATTGGGTTTGTATGCATTCTGCCTTATCTATACAAGTTCTCGACCAAGAAACGCTTCTACGGGTGGTGTGCATCAGTGGTAGTCGGTATCGTCGTCGCCTTTTCGGTAATCAGCCTCAGTGCAACTGATAGTTTCGCCAGTAAAAAAGCAAACTTAGAAAGTCCACGAGCTTATACCTTTCCACAAGCGCTCGATATGATGATCGAAAAGCCATTTACCGGTTATGGCTACGGAAAATTCGAATCCGAATACACGCTATACACAGCCCGCCAACATCAACTTAACTCAAATTATCATCCCGGCCTTCCTTCAATGGATCACCCACACAATGAGTTCCTGTTTTGGGGGGTTGAAGGCGGAATAGTACCAATCATCGGGATCTTGATTGCTGCAATGTTGGTGATGTCACGCATAGCAAGCTCAGCGAAAGGAACACGTCTAGCACTACTTGCGCTATTCATACCTATGCTCTTACATTCTCAGCTTGAGTATCCTTTTTACCACTCGGCGATTCACTGGATAACCTTTATCATTTTGATTTACTGGGTCGACCAACGGACTTCTCGCCACTATCAGCAGCCGTTTAGTATCGTAAGTAAAATCCTATTCAGAGTGTCGAGCTTAGTCGTTCCTATCTTGGTGAGTTTTTACATGCTGAGTGCCTTACACACCAATTATGTACTCACTAAATTTGAAATGTCTAAGCCGAAAAACCCGGACATTCTTAAGCAGGTAACGAACCCCGTAGTCTGGAAAGATCGCTATGATTGGGATGTGTACAGTACCTATCTAAATATCGGCCTCTACAAAGCCGATCCTAGCCTGATCCTTCCTTATATAGATTGGTCGTTAGAAATCATAAAGAATAAGCCAAGGCCTGCTTTCTACACCAACCTGATTCTCGCATATCAAGGATTAGGCGATCACAGCAAGGCAGAACAAATTCGCAGTGAAGCGAGCTTCTTGTTCCCAAATCGAGACTTTTCCAAGGTTCAGTATAAGAAGATATCCGAAGCAGAAAACAACATTTCTTCAGCTAAATGACGCCAAGGAATCTAGAGTCATTTTGCTGTAATGACATTTAGCCTATAGCCTAGACACAAAAAAGCGCACATTCTCTCGTGCGCTTTTCTTTTAAACTTCAATTTATTACCGTTATTTTAAAATGTCTTGTAACGCTTTTAAGCACAAAGCGACATTCTCTTTACGAGCACCGTAACCCATTAGGCCGATACGCCACGCCTTACCAGCCAAAGAGCCAAGCCCAGCACCGATTTCAAGATTATACTCTTCTAACAGCTGCGTTCTTATTTTGGCTTCATCAATCCCTTCAGGGAAGTAAAGCGCATTCAATTGAGGTAAGCGACTCTCTTCAGCAACCACAAACTCCAACCCCAAAGCTTCTACGCCAGCTTTAAGTTCTTGGTGCATCGCATAGTGACGAGACCACGCATTGTCTAGGCCTTCATTTTTCAACAAAACCAACGACTCATGCAGAGCATATAGGCTGTTCACGGGCGCAGTGTGGTGATAGCTACGCTTACCTTCTCCACTCCAATAACCTAATACCAAGCTCTGATCCAAGAACCAGCTTTGTACGGGAGCTTGACGTGCTTTCATTTTATCGACAGCACGTTGAGAGAACGTCACGGGAGATAAACCAGGTACACAAGACAGACACTTCTGACTGCCTGAATAAACCGCATCGAGTTGCCATTCATCAACCAACAATGGCACACCACCTAATGATGTCACCGCATCCACAATCGACAATGCATCAAACTGGCGAGCGACTGCGGAAATAGCTTGAGCATCCGATAACGCGCCAGTAGACGTCTCGGCATGCACAAATGCGACAGCAACAGCATCGGGGTTTTCTGCCAATGCCTTTTCTACCTTTTCAACTGAAACGGGCTTACCCCACTCGTCATCAACAAGGATGGCTTCACCACCGCAGCGAACAACATTCTCGCGCATACGCTCACCAAAAACACCGTTACGACAAACAATGACCTTTTCACCAGGCTCAATCAAATTAACAAAACAGGTTTCCATGCCCGCACTGCCTGGAGCAGAAACAGCAATCGTAAATTCATTCTCTGTTTGGAATGCATACTTAAGAAGTTGTTTAAGCTCATCCATCATCGCAATAAATAGCGGGTCGAGGTGACCAATGGTTGGACGGCTTAAGGCCTGTAAAACTTGAGGAGAAATGTCTGAAGGCCCCGGCCCCATTAACGTTCGGTGTGGCGGATAAAAGCTATCGATAGCAGCAGTGAGTGTTAAATTAGACATGTACATCCCTTACGTTAATGTTGTGAACAATCCACCCTAAAGCAAATTGATTACCTCAGCAATTAGCCATAAGTATTGAGGTCAAACCAGTGTCACATAATTGTTAAAATTATTTTTCAATTATCTCACGTTACGGATTGACATTATTTGCGCAAACACGTTCAATGAAATGGCTATCTAGCAGAAGAGGAGCACTGCCCAGGCAGGTGTTTTGTGGAACCGCATTTCCAATACAAAACATTCATGGGGAGCAGTGCCGAGATAATAAAAGGATGCAGGACCTTTATTATCGGTTGAGCGGGCTGAATCCCGTTAACTGTCGCCATTTCTATATGGTGAAGAGCTTCTGAGGTTACTATTCTAATAATTCCTCTCTTTTTTGCTCTAAAACTCTCTTCGAAAAACATCGGACGTTGGATTACCCAACAGTAATTTTATTTTAGGAAATCGTGGGAGATATATCGTGAGTGCATCTAATGTAGCTGGTTCTTTTAATGTCGCTAAGTTTGGTGGAACAAGTGTTGCCAACTTTGAAGCAATGAGCCGTTGTGCTGCCATTATTGAAAACAACTCAAATACGAAATTGGTCGTGAGTAGCGCATGCTCTGGCGTGACTAACCTGCTTGTTGAGCTCGCGAATGGTGTTCAAGATAAAACTCGTCGCCAAAAACTAGTGACACAGTTAACCGACATTCATAATACGATTCTTGCTCAGCTAGCTGACCCAATTAACATTGAAAAAGATGTGCACTGTATTCTGGATGATATTGCGAGCGCTGCAGAAGCGGCATCATTCCAAGCCAGTACCAAACTCACCGATCACCTAGTGGCATGTGGCGAACTGATGTCGACACATATTCTGACTCAGATCATTCGTGAACGTGGGACACCCGCTGTTCGTTTTGATATCAGAGAAGTGATGCGCACCAATGATGACTTCGGTAAAGCAGAACCACAATTAAAAGATATTGCAGCTTTAGCACAGCAGAAATTGATTCCACTATGCCAACAGCAAGTTGTCGTTACCCAAGGCTTTATCGGTGCCGATAGCGAAGGTAACACCACAACGTTAGGTCGTGGCGGCAGTGATTATTCTGCTGCACTAATTGCCGAATCAGTACAAGCGATTGGTTTAGAGATCTGGACTGATGTTCCAGGGATCTACACCACAGATCCACGTATCGCATCGAAAGCATCTCCTATCCCAGAGATCAGCTTCAGTGAGGCATCTGAGATGGCAAACTTTGGCGCGAAAATATTACACCCTTCAACTCTGGTTCCTGCACTACGCCATCAAATCCCTGTTTTTGTCGGCTCATCAAAAGCACCAGAGCTTGGTGGAACATGGATTCGTCAACAAGTTGAAAGCTCTCCTCTGTTCAGAGCGCTTGCCCTACGCTGCAACCAAACCATGGTTACGCTACGCAGCGCTAACATGTTCCATGCCTATGGTTTTTTGGCAAAGGTATTCGAGATCCTGGCTAAACATAAGATCTCAGTCGATCTTATCACTACCTCAGAGATCAGTGTCTCACTGACTCTCGATCAAACCGATACCTCTGGTGGTGCTCCTGAGTTACCTGAAGCCGCTCGCCTTGAGCTTGAAGAGTTGTGTTCCGTAGATATTGAGCACGACCTATGCCTCGTTGCTCTTATTGGTAACAACATGAGCGAAAGCAAAGGCTATGCAAAGCAGGTATTCGGCACTCTAGAAGATTTCAACCTACGTATGATTTGTTACGGAGCAAGCCCACACAACCTATGCTTCTTGCTAGATGAATCTGTGTCTAAGTTGGCGGTTCAAAAACTTCATCAAGAGTTATTTGAGTAGATAGTCCGTTTATCATCGACAGATAAATAACTAAATTACAGATACAAAAAGGGTTGCTATTAAGCAACCCTTTCTCTTTTTTACGTTACGAATCAAAGCTCGTTATAGATTCAAACTAGTTAATGTTTGGGCCTAACCACTTCTCAGCTTCCAACATATCCCAACCTTTACGGTCGGCATAGCTATCCACTTGATCCTGTTGAATCTGTGCAATCGCAAAGTATCGGGCATCAGGATGTGAAAAATACATACCAGACACTGAAGCACCAGGCCACATCGCGTAGCTCGTGGTTAGTGACATGTCGATCGCTTTTTCAACACCCATCAACTCCCACAACGTTCCTTTTTCTGTATGTTCTGGGCAAGCAGGGTAACCTGGAGCTGGACGAATACCTTGGTACTTCTCACGAATCAAATCGTCATTAGACAGCTCCTCATCCGGCGAGTAGCCCCAAATGTCCTTTCTCACTTCTTTATGCAGGTATTCAGCGAACGCTTCAGCCAATCGGTCAGCAACCGCCTGAATCATAATCGCGTTGTAGTCATCACCGTTGGCTTTGTATTCATCAGCAAGCTCACGCTCGCCGATACCACCAGTCACTGCAAAGCCACCAATCCAGTCCGCTTTACCGCTATCTTTCGGCGCAATGTAATCAGACAAACAGTAGTTAAAACCTTTTGGCTTCTCGGTTTGCTGACGAAGGTTGTGTAAAACCTTTAACACTTCAGTACGAGATTCATCGGTATACACTTCGATATCATCGCCAACGCTGTTGGCAGGGAACATCGCACACATCCCACGAGCTTCAAGTAACTTCTCTTTCTGTACTCGATCCAATAAATCGTTGGCATCTTTGAATAAGCGTTTCGCTTCCTCGCCCACTTCTTCATGATTAAGAATTGCAGGGTATTTACCGACCAATGACCATGTCATAAAGAATGGAGTCCAGTCGATGTACTGACGCAAAGTTGCCACATCAAAATCATTAAAGATGTGAACTCCCGGTTTAGCGGGTGCCGGTGGCGTGTAAGCATCCCAATCGATAGCTACTTTATTAGCACGTGCTCTTTCAAGAGTGACCGGTTTAGTACGAGGCTTCTTACGATTATGCTGATCGCGAACGCGATCGTAATCAATATCCAACTTCTCAACAAATGCAGGTTTCAATTCGTTAGATAGCAACGAAGTACACACACCCACCGCACGTGAAGCATTGTTTACGTAGACCACAGGCTCGGAGTAGTTCTGTTCAATCTTAACGGCTGTATGCGCTTTAGATGTGGTTGCTCCACCGATGAGAAGAGGCAGTTTAAAACCTTGTCTTTCCATTTCTTTCGCAACATGCACCATCTCATCCAGGGAAGGAGTGATCAAACCCGAAAGGCCAATGATATCGACGTTTTCTTCCTTAGCGACCTTAAGGATTTTTTCACATGAAACCATCACGCCTAAATCGATAATTTCGTAGTTATTACACTGCAAGACAACGCCCACAATATTTTTGCCAATATCGTGAACATCGCCTTTTACGGTCGCAAGTAAGATTTTTCCGTTAGTTGCACCTACGTCTTTGGTTGCATTGATAAATGGCTCTAAATGGGCTACCGCTTGCTTCATAACACGTGCAGATTTCACCACTTGAGGAAGGAACATCTTACCTTCACCAAAGAGGTCACCAACCACATTCATACCATCCATTAATGGGCCTTCTATCACCTCGATAGGGCGAGAGGCATTAACACGAGCTTCTTCGGTATCTTCAACAATAAAGTCGGTAATACCTTTAACTAAAGAATGCTCTAAGCGTTTTTCTACTGGCCAGGTACGCCACTCTAAAGCAGATTTATCTTCAACCTTTCCAACTGCACGCTCTAGATATTCAGTTGCGATATCTAGCAAGCGCTCAGTGGAATCATCTCGGCGGTTTAGAACCACATCTTCAACGGCTTCACGTAAATCCTCAGGGACATTATCGTAAATCTCTAATTGCCCAGCATTTACGATGCCCATATCCATACCGTTTTTAAAGCAGTGGTATAGGAATACTGCGTGGATAGCCTCACGAACGTAGTTATTACCTCGGAATGAGAACGAAACATTCGATACACCACCAGAAATCATCGCATGAGGTAAGTCTCGTTTGATGTCCCCTACAGCTTCAATGAAATCGACCGCATAGTTGTTATGCTCATCAATACCTGTCGCCACAGCAAAAATGTTCGGGTCAAAAATAATATCTTCAGGTGGGAAGCCCACTTCATCAACCAGAATATTGTAGGCATTAGTACAAATCTCAACCTTACGCTCTCGAGTATCAGCTTGGCCAACTTCATCGAACGCCATCACGATAACGGCTGCACCATATCGGCGAACCAGTTTCGCTTGTTCGACAAACTTCTCTTTCCCTTCCTTCAATGAGATCGAGTTAACGATGCCTTTACCCTGAATACATTTCAGACCCGCTTCAATCACTTCCCATTTTGAAGAGTCGACCATGACTGGCACTTTCGAGATCTCAGGCTCAGACGCACATAGATTAAGGAATTTAACCATACACGCCTCAGCGTCTAGCATCCCTTCATCCATGTTGATATCGATAATTTGAGCGCCATTCTCAACTTGCTCTCGAGCCACACTCAAAGCTTCATCATATAGCTCTTCTTTGATAAGGCGCTTAAAGCGAGCAGAGCCCGTAACGTTAGTTCGCTCACCCACGTTAACAAACAGAGATTCCTTGGATATCGTCAATGGCTCTAAACCAGAGAGACGACAAGAGACGGGTAAATCTGGTAATTGGCGCGGTGTCACACCTTCAACAGCTTCTGCCATTTGGCGTATATGTTCTGGCGTTGTACCACAACATCCACCAATTAAGTTCAAGAAGCCACTTTCAGCCCATTCCTTAACGTGTTCAGCCATATCTTCTGGAGACAAGTCATATTCACCGAATGCATTAGGTAAACCTGCATTAGGGTGAGCGGAAACATTGCATTCTGAAATACGAGACATTTCACCAACGTATTCACGCAGTTCGTCAGGACCTAATGCACAGTTCAATCCAAATGAGATAGGTTTTACATGACGAAGGGCATTATAGAAGGCTTCTGTTGTTTGTCCGGAAAGCGTTCGACCAGATGCATCTGTGATAGTACCGGAGATCATAACCGGTAAAATGATACCTACTTCTTCAAAGACAGATTCAACCGCAAAAGCACACGCTTTCGCGTTTAACGTATCGAAGATAGTTTCAATAAGAATTAAGTCTGAACCGCCCTTGATAAGCGCACGAGTCGATTCAGAGTAAGCGTCAACAAGTTCATCAAAGCTAACATTACGATAGCCCGGATCATTAACATCTGGGGAGAGAGAACAAGTTCGGTTAGTTGGACCTAACACACCCGCCACGAAACGGGGTTTATCAGGAGTCTTCACTGTCCATTCATCTGCTGCTTCACGAGCCAACTTAGCAGCAGCATAGTTAATTTCTTCGCTAAGACTTTCCATATCATAGTCGGCCATAGCGATGGTTGTAGCGTTAAAGGTATTGGTCTCGAGGATATCAGCACCGGCTTCCAAATACTCCATATGGATATCTTTGATAAGCTTAGGTTGTGTAAGTACCAAAAGGTCGTTGTTACCTTTTAAGTCACTATGCCAATCAGCAAATCGCTCACCGCGATAGTCTTGCTCTTCCAATTTATAATCCTGAATCATGGTACCCATGCCACCATCAATCAGTAAAATTCGTTGCTTCAACAGAGCGTCAATCTTTTGCCTTACATTACTTCCCACGATACAACCTCATTCCTTTAATTATCTCTCCATCCTACCACACATTCGAAAGGAGTCTAGACGTCTAAAACATGAAGTAAATAACCAAGTCATGACAAAAAAATGTTTGCTATTTGAGCATGAGAGAACGAGAATTAATATTCATATTTTGTTACATATTGGAATCCCAATGTCGGTCTATTACACCTTATGCTTCTTGTCCGCTGCAGCCATGCTTATTGCTTTCGTTAATACCAAAATTGGTAAAATGCAGACAACCATCGCCATCACAGCTGGCTCAATGATGCTATCTCTATTGATTATCATTGCGGGACAAAACAATTGGTTCCAATTGGCTGACATCGCTTCAGAAACCGTTGCCAGTATCAACTTTGAAGACTTCCTCCTAAAAGGAATACTGGGATTCTTACTTTTTGCAGGTGGTTTGGGGATTAAGTTACCTAATCTAAAAGATCAGAAATGGGAAATAACGGTACTCGCTCTTGGTGCTACACTGTTTTCGACATTCTTTATTGGCTTTGTACTTTATGGGTTTTGTCAATTTATCGGTATTCAATTTGACCTAATTTATTGCTTACTGTTTGGTTCTCTAATATCTCCAACCGATCCAATAGCTGTATTAGCAATAGTGAAGAAGCTCGATGCTCCCAGACGAATCTCTACTCAAATCGAGGGAGAATCTCTATTCAACGATGGTTTTGGCCTAGTTATCTTCGTAACCCTATTTACCATTGCGTTCGGCACAGAAGCTCCGACTGTAGGTAGCGTGACCATGTTATTCGTCCAAGAGGCTATTGGCGGTATCGTCTACGGATTTGTTCTAGGTTTGATATTCCACTATCTAATCAGCAACACCGATGACCACTCGATGGAGTTGCTATTAACCATCGGTATTCCTACAGCTGGTTATGCTTTTGCAGAGGTTCTGCATGTATCTGGACCATTAGCAATGGTGGTATCTGGTATCATGATAGGCAACTGGACACGCTTCATCGGATTTTCTAAGGAAAGTGAGGATCACCTAGACCATTTCTGGGAATTAATAGATGAGTTCTTAAATGGCGTACTATTCTTATTGATTGGTATGTCTATGCTGCTATTCAAGTTCCACCAAGAAGATTGGATTTTGATGGCGTTCGCAGTCCCTCTAGTATTGAGTGCACGCTATCTAAGTGTTTTCTTGTCTTATATTGGATTTAAACGCTTTAGAACTTACAACCCATGGTCGACTAAGATTCTAACTTGGGGTGGTCTACGCGGAGGCTTAGCTCTAGCTATGGCACTTTCAATCCCTTCAGGTATCTGGGTGATTGAAGACAAAGCAATAGATGTTAAAGAGATAATCCTCGTTATGACCTATGCTGTTGTTGTGTTCTCTATTCTGGTTCAAGGATCAACAATCACTCCAATGATAGAAAAAGCGAAACAAGCTGAGAAAGAATTGGATTAATACCTAAAAATATAAACGAAGGTCGCTTAGTATAAGCGGCCTTTTTTGTACCTGTGTCCATCAACAAGCACGCCTCTCTAGCCTACAAGTTGCTCCCTATCTCTGACCACTACTTTAGTCATGATTGCTATCTGCAATCACGACTCTTTGTCGTACCTAACGCTTCCAAACAGGCCAACAAGCAACCACCAGTTTGAGTGCATTCGAGCGAAGATAAACACAAAGTATTTACGGAAATAAATTAAGTAAAGATACATGGCCTTCTTTTCAAGTGAAGTATTGAAAGCATAATAAAGTGTAGAAAGAGAACCACGATCGAAGAGGAATTGTAATTAGAGTAAAGCTTCGCACACCAATGTTCTAGAACCGAAACTTCTCTATAGAACATCTGATGCAGTAGCAAGAAGGGTCTAGTCTTTCTACCGGGGCGTGCAGTCTAGATCCTTAAATATGCCAGAGGAGGACTGAGTCGGCACTCCGGAGATTCAACCAAACTGGTAAGTTAGGAGGACGCCTAGTTCTCCCAACATTGCTTCGAAGAAGCAACAGACGTAAAAAAACCTAGCATTTCTGCTGAGGCTTTGTATGTGGCAGGAGTAGAGGTTTAGACTCCCAACACGCGCTATTTTGGCAAGCCGGAGAATCCGCTGCTTTGCTAATGGCGTATAATTAGCTTCAGAAAGCAAAAAGGCCCTAGCATTTCTGCTAGAGCCTTAAATATGGCAGGGGTGGAGAGATTCGAACTCCCAACACGCGGATTTGGAATCCGCTGCTCTGCCAATTGGAGCTACACCCCTATTTCAGTTTTAAAGAGCTGAACCTCTGAATAAGTGGCGGAGTGGACGGGACTCGAACCCGCGACCCCCGGCGTGACAGGCCGGTATTCTAACCAACTGAACTACCACTCCGCAGTGGAATACTTGTCGTCGCTGACAAGTGTTCAAATTTAAAGCCTGGCGATGTCCTACTCTCACATGGGGAAGCCCCACACTACCATCGGCGCTATTGTGTTTCACTTCTGAGTTCGGCATGGAATCAGGTGGGTCCACAATGCTATGGTCGCCAAGCAAATTTTGCTTTTACTTTCAGTTTTTTAAAAACTGAAGGCAAAATAATCTGGAAAACTGATTTAAAAGTCTCTCATCAAACTCATTCAAGCGTTTGGTATTTCTTTGAGTCCACAAAACCCCTTGGGTGTTGTATGGTTAAGCCTCACGGGCAATTAGTACAGGTTAGCTCAATGCCTCGCAGCACTTACACACCCTGCCTATCAACGTCGTAGTCTACGACAACCCTTTAGGACACTTATAGTGCCAGGGAAAACTCATCTCAAGGCTCGCTTCCCGCTTAGATGCTTTCAGCGGTTATCGATTCCGAACTTAGCTACCGGGCAATGCCATTGGCATGACAACCCGAACACCAGAGGTTCGTCCACTCCGGTCCTCTCGTACTAGGAGCAGCCCCTTTCAATTTTCCAACGCCCACGGCAGATAGGGACCGAACTGTCTCACGACGTTCTAAACCCAGCTCGCGTACCACTTTAAATGGCGAACAGCCATACCCTTGGGACCGACTTCAGCCCCAGGATGTGATGAGCCGACATCGAGGTGCCAAACACCGCCGTCGATATGAACTCTTGGGCGGTATCAGCCTGTTATCCCCGGAGTACCTTTTATCCGTTGAGCGATGGCCCTTCCATTCAGAACCACCGGGATCACTATGACCTGCTTTCGCACCTGCTCGAATTGTCATTCTCGCAGTCAGCGGGCTATGCATTGCACTAACCACACGATGTCCACCGTGTTTAGCCCACCTTCGTGCTCCTCCGTTACTCTTTGGGAGGAGACCGCCCCAGTCAAACTACCCACCAGGCACTGTCCGTAATCCCGATTCAGGGACCAACGTTAGAACATCAAAACTACAAGGGTGGTATTTCAAGGACGACTCCATCACATCTAGCGACGCAATTTCATAGTCTCCCACCTATCCTACACATGTAGGTTCAATGTTCAGTGCCAAGCTGTAGTAAAGGTTCACGGGGTCTTTCCGTCTAGCCGCGGGTACACTGCATCTTCACAGCGATTTCAATTTCACTGAGTCTCGGGTGGAGACAGCGTGGCCA
>NZ_CH902609.1:133566-174278 GCF_000153005.1 Vibrio sp. MED222
TACGTGGGTGTCGGAAGTTTACGAAGAGTTCTGAATTTTTTCCACATTGTTAGAATTGAGAACAAGGTCAAACATTGTTCGAAAATTATGTGCAACGAGTTGTGTTGTATGGTGGGTTGTTGGTGTGGATTGGCCTGCCAATCGTTGATGCCTAAGGGGTTAGGCGTCTCTTGGTAGCCCTTTCTCAACGATGCGTATTAGCCTGTGCTTTTTGGTGAGGATTTTGCTGCTATCTTTTTGCACACAACTATTTTTCTGCGTAGAGCTATCTTCTTGCATGCTGCTAGCATTGGGTAACTGTTGTAGTTGTTTATTTAAAGCCCACTCAATATGTACATCCAGCATTTCGTTGTTGCCTCGATGAGATTCCAGTGTTTCAACAATGCGTTGTTGAAATGGCGCATTGCCCATAGCAACAAAGATATTGCGTAACCATTGGGTGTGTCCAATACGTCTTATCGCTGAGCCTTCCATCTTCTTTAGGAAGGTAGCTTCATCCCAACTTGAAAGTGAAACAAGGTTTGCCTCTCGGAAGTCTTCTCTGCGGTGGAAGTCAGTTTGCTCAGTGAGTTCGGCATGGCGGTTCCACGGGCAAACTAACTGACAGTCATCGCAACCGTAAATACGATTACCAATTGCGTCTCTAAACTCTTCCGGGATCACACCATCATATTCAATGGTTAAGTACGAGATACATTTTCGAGCATCCACTACGCCATCAGCAATAATGGCGCCCGTTGGACAAGAGGTGATACATGCGGTGCATTTGCCGCACTCATCGACACTGGGTTCATCTGTTGGAAGAGGAATGTTAACTAACAATTCTCCTAGGAAGAACCAAGAGCCAGCGTCTTTATCAAGAATTAATGAGTGTTTACCTGTCCAGCCCAACCCTGCTTTTTGAGCGAGCGGTCGTTCCAAAATGGGCGCTGAATCCACGAAAGGACGTGAGTCTAAACCTTCGACTTCCTTTTCGATTCTTTGTCCCAGCTTTTTCAACTGGTTGCGGAACAATTTGTGATAATCGCGGCCTAAAGAATAACGGCTGATATAACCTTGAGTGGTATCGCTTAGGTTAGAGGCAAACTGAGCTTCTGGTGGTAGATAGTTCATTCGGGCGCTGATCACTCGAATGGTGCCTGGGTGAAGTTCATTGGGACGAGCACGCATCATCCCATGTCGAGCCATCCAATCCATTTCGCCGTGGTTGCCAGCATCTAGCCATGCTTGAAGAGGGGCTTCATGTTCACTTAAATCAACATCGCAGATGCCAACTTTTTGAAAGCCTAGTTCTTTTCCCCAGATTTTAATTTTTTCAGCAAGATGGTCTAGATTCATGGCTTCATTCTTAATTCTTATTTTCTCTGTTTTACAATTAGAGATAAGGCTAATTAAAATTAGGTTCGGCAAAAATGGGGGCGGATCTTAACGGATCTTAGTGGTATTGACCAGAACAGACGTGTTTTGATCAGTATTTTTCATAGAACTTACACTTGAGTGCTTGTCTCCCAAAAGCATCACGGTTTACTATTCTTGTTCTTTTGATTTTTATATAGTCAACGATCGATTTTTAGAGAACGTATTCATGAGCACTAAACAATTTACTTTGAAAGATGAACAAGCAACGATTCAATTAGGAACGGAGCTTTCTAATCTTTGCTCACAGCAGACAACTATTTATCTGCATGGTGATCTTGGCGCAGGTAAAACGACCTTCAGTCGTGGTTTTGTAAAAGCACTTGGCCATCAAGGAAATGTAAAGAGCCCAACGTATACTCTAGTTGAACCTTATCAACTTGCCGATTGGCAGGTGTACCATTTTGATCTTTATCGCCTAGCTGATCCTGAAGAGTTAGAGTTTATGGGGATTCGTGACTACTTCACGCCAGATGCTATCTGTTTGGTTGAATGGCCAGAGAAAGGTTATGGAATGCTACCAGAAGCAGATTTGGATATTGATATTCGTTACCAAGACGATCACCGCATTGTTTCTTTAACCGCTAACAGTGAATACGGACAGCGCTTACTTAGTCAGTTGGAGTTATGTTGATTTCTAGACGCCTTATTTCAGCAGTAGCTATGTTGGCTGCTGTTTTTTCTATATTGTTTTCTTCACTTGTTTCTGCAAACTCACTAAAGAGTTTAAGGGTTTGGCCTTCTCCAGAAGAAACTCGTGTGGTTATCGATTTAAAATCAGAAGCGGATTTCAGCTATTTCACCCTGAGTAGCCCGAGTCGCTTGGTTGTTGATTTAAAAAAGACCAACCTTGCAACTAAGTTACCTGTCGTGGTGAAAGACAGCCCCGTTCTATCTAAGATTCGTAAAAGCTCACCGCCAGACAAAAACACCTATCGCTTGGTTTTTGAGTTAAAGAAGTCGTCTAAAGCAGAGTTGTTTAAACTCAGTCCGACTCCTGGTGGTCAGTACGGACATCGCTTGGTGATCGACTTGCCTCATGGTGCGGCAAGTAAAGGCAAAGCAACATCAACGCCGAGTAAGCCAACAGTGAGTAAGAACCTCAATCAAGTTAAGCGTCAGCGTGATGTTCTGATTGTGATTGACCCAGGCCACGGTGGTGAAGATCCTGGTTCCATTGGCCCATCTCGTAAATATGAGAAGAATGCGACTCTTAGTATTTCGAAAAAGATCGCTGCGCAGTTAAATGCAGTTCCAGGAATCAAAACGCGTTTAACACGTAATGCTGATTACTTTGTAAACCTGAACAGACGTGTTGCAATTGCTCGTGAGAACGAAGCACACCTCTTGATCTCTATTCACGCCGATGCCTTTACGACGCCTCAACCAAGAGGTGGTTCGGTGTTCGTGTTGAATACTCGACGGGCAAATACTGAGATTTCCCGTTGGATTGAGAACAAAGAGAAGCAGTCAGAATTGCTGGGCGGCAGCGGTGCTGCGTTTACTGGCAATATTGCAGATAAAAACGTCAACCAAACCCTGCTTGATTTGCAGTTTAGCCACTCTCAAAAAGAGGGCTATAAACTGGCAACGACCATTCTCTCTGAAATGGGTAAGGTCGCAAAACTGCATAACAGTAAGCCGATTAACACCAGCTTGGCAGTGTTACGTTCACCACAAATTCCATCGGTACTTGTAGAAACGGGCTTTATTTCGAATCCGACCGAAGAGAAGCTTCTTTTCCAACGTTCGCATCAAGACAAACTTGCGCGAGCTGTGACCAAAGCGGTCGTTAAATATTTGAAAGCGAATCCACCAGAAGGGATTGTTATTTCTAACGCGGCGGCATCTTCTAACTCTACCAGTCAGCACAAAGTACAGCGTGGTGAATCATTGTCTGTGATTGCGAAGAGGTACGGCACGTCTACACAAGCATTAGTGAAGTTGAATGGTTTGAAGTCGACGAGCTTAGCGGTAGGGCAAATTCTAAAAATTCCAAGCTCGGGTTCACAAGCGGCTACCACAACAAGCCGTAAAACGGTGACACACACGGTTAAGTCTGGAGAGTACTTAGGCAAGATAGCTAGCCGTTACAAAGTATCGGTAGCAAGCATTAAACGTGAGAACCGCTTGAAATCAGAAACCGTGAGAGTAGGCCAAAAGTTACGTATTACGGTTGAAGTAAAAGATATACCTCTACGTAAACATAAAGTCGCAAGAGGCGATTATCTTGGCAAGATTGCTTCGAAATATGGCGTGAGCGTCAACAGTATCCGTCAAGCAAACAAACTACGTTCCGATGAGTTGGCCATTGGCCAAGTGCTGATTATTCCGCACAAATAGTTGGCTAATGTTGAAGTAATGTTTAGAGCATAGAAGCAATCTCAAACGCGAGAAGTGCTTCTATAAATGGCAGTAAGGTAGCTATACATATGACGATCAAAATACTGCCAGCTCGGCTAGCTAACCAAATCGCAGCGGGTGAAGTGGTAGAAAGACCTGCTTCTGTTGTGAAAGAGTTGGTTGAGAACAGTTTGGATTCTGGTGCGACACGTATCGATATCGATATCGAGAAAGGTGGCGCTAAGATGATCCGCGTTCGTGACAACGGCAAGGGCATTGTTAAAGATGAGCTTGCCTTGGCATTAAGCCGTCATGCTACCTCTAAAATTCATACTCTTGATGACCTTGAAGCGATCGTCAGCCTAGGTTTCCGAGGTGAAGCACTGGCGAGTATTAGCTCTGTTGCCCGCCTAACTATGACTTCACGTCCTACGACTCAGGATCAAGCTTGGGCTGCACATAGTGAAGGTCGTGATATGCAGGTGAAACTGCAGCCAGCAGCGCATCCCATTGGCACCTCGGTTGAGGTATTGGATCTGTTCTTCAATACTCCGGCACGACGTAAATTCTTACGCACCGAGAAAACTGAATTCACGCATATCGATGAGCTGCTTAAACGCATTGCATTGAGCCGTTTTGATGTGACGATTAACCTTCGTCATAACGGTAAAATGATTCGTCAGTACCGCGCTGCAAAAACACAAGTTCAAGCCGAAAAGCGCATCGCAGCAGTATGTGGCAATCCTTTTGTTCGCCATATGCTTAAGATCGAACTTGAGCATCAAGGCTTAAAACTTCATGGTTGGATCACCACGCCTGAAGGAGCAAGACAACAAAGCGATCTGCAATACTGTTATGTGAATGGTCGTATGATGCGCGATAAGCTGATCAATCATGCGATTCGTCAAAGCTACGAAACTAGCTTGCGCCCCGACCAATTCGCGACGTATGTGTTGTTCATTGAGCTAGACCCACATCAGGTGGACGTGAATGTTCATCCTGCAAAACATGAAGTGCGTTTTCATCAAGCCCGCCTTGTACACGACTTTATCTACCAAGCCTTGAGTGATGGCTTAGCCCAAAGCAAACAAATTGATGCAGCACCGATCAAGCAGTCTGCGTTTCATCAGTCAGAAGTGATGCATCATCAGCAAGGTAGCTCGAATCCGGGTATCGGAGAGATTGCCAGTTTCTCAGAGCCTGAAAGCATAATGCCGAGCAGTTCAGAACAACCTCAAGTATCTGATAGTGAAAGATATGCTATTGAGCAAACGCCAGCCTACCCAAGAAAAGCCGAATCTGAACAGGTTTATGATAACCCTCAGCACAGCGTTAATGATGGTGGGCAGCGTTATAGCTCACCAGCTAACCGAGGTTCATCGTCTAGCAGAGGCTCGTCGGATCGCGAAACCAGTTTTACAGGCTCGCCTCGCCAAGAGTGGATAGAGTCTCGACCTGAACCTAAAAAAGAAAAAGAGCCGCACCAACATCATGGTGAACCTGCTCCATCTAAGCGAGAAGTGAAGGCCTATAAAGAGCTTCTGAAAACGCCAGATTTTGATGATCAAGTTGTACAGCCATCATCTCCTCAAGAGCACGTGGCACCAGTAGAAACCAGAGATAACATAGACAAAGAAGCTAAGCCTTCTCAACAGAATCCCGTTAACTTGAAACCAAGAGCACCTGTAACGGACTTGGGTAAAGCGGTCTCGATTGTGGAACGTCAATATCTGGTGATGGGCAATAAGAACGGCAGTGTGTTGGTTTCTTTGGCTAAGGCTGAGTTATTGCGTGTTGTTGGTCAGCTTGATACTCGAGGGGGCGCGTTAAAAAGCCAGCCACTATTGGTGCCCTTATCGATTAAGCTGGGCAGTGAACTTGTCGAAGTTGCTAAGGCGCTGAGTCAAACTTTGGCGTTACTGGGGATTGAGCTTAAGGCGCGAAACAGCGAGGCGGTAATGGTGATGGGCGTGCCTTCTCCTTTAAGGCAGCAAAACTTACAAATTTTGATCCCAGATCTGTTATCTTACGCGGCTTCATTAAACGCTCAGATTGTTGATAATCACTCGGCTAATGTTTCCAGCGATCTGTTGCCATCATTGGTTAACTGGATCGGGATTCAAACGGCACAAGTAAAAAGCGACTACACTTTATCTGAAGCGGTTCAACTAGTTGGGGAACTTGAACAACTTTGGCATGGTCTACTTCCATTAGATGATCCAGAGTTTGTTAATCCTATCGACTTTTCTGCAACCATCGCTGCTTTTATGGCTTAGTTTGCAGGTGAATTTTCACAGCTGAGTTTTAGATAAATTAAGCTTATTTACGGCTTCGGCTGTTTACGATTTAACTGTTGCGATGAGGCTTTTCTTAGTAGACAAGAGTATCGCGACATGAAGCCTTTTAATTAAGTGCTCTAACAGAGAAATAAATACAAAATATCATGACTGAAAAATTACCTTTAGCGTTGTTTTTAATGGGCCCAACGGCATCAGGAAAAACAGATTTAGCTATCCGCTTACGTCAGAAATACCCGGTAGAGATCATCAGTGTCGATTCGGCGCTAATCTACAAAGACATGGATATTGGTACTGCTAAGCCGGATGCAGGAGAGCTCGCGCTCGCGCCTCATCGCTTGATTGATATTCTCGATCCAAGCGAAGCGTATTCTGCGGCTGACTTTCGTCGTGATGCGATCAGTGAAATGAATAAGATTGTAGCGGAAGGTAAAATCCCGCTACTTGTTGGTGGCACAATGCTTTACTACAAGGCATTGTTGGAAGGTTTATCGCCACTACCCGCCGCGGATCAAGAGATTCGTAAGCAGATTGAAGCGGAGTCTATTGAACAGGGTTGGCAGGCATTGCATGATCAATTAAGAGAGATAGATCCCGTATCCGCTGAAAGAATACACCCAAATGATCCACAAAGGCTTTCAAGGGCATTGGAAGTTTATCGAATTTCGGGTAAAACATTAACAGAGCTAACTCAAACGAAAGGCGATAGCCTGCCATTTCGTGTAAAACAATTTGCAATAGCTCCCAAGGAAAGGAAAGAACTCCATCGCCGCATTGAGCTGCGTTTCGAGAAGATGATAGAAGCGGGATTTGAAGATGAAATGAAAGCGTTGTACGCCAGAGAAGATCTTCACCCTGAACTGCCGTCGATCCGATGCGTTGGTTATAGGCAGATGTGGGATTATTTAGATGGGAATTGCGATTTAGACGAAGCGGTTTTCCGTGGTGTCTGCGCAACCCGTCAATTGGCCAAGCGACAAATCACCTGGTTACGCAGTTGGGATGATTTAACTTGGTTGGATAGCGAAAACATTGAACAGGCGTTAGAAACTCTTTCAGATGCAATAGCATCTGATTAGTATTGCTGTGTATAATGTGATCGCTTTTGCGTGAATATACTCTGGAAAGGATCAGTTGTTGAGGCTTTTAAAAATCACAGCCTTTCAATAACAACGGAGTTTTTTTATTCGTTTAGCTCAGATGCAAAGGCCGCACCTTTTTGTGCACCACTAGCTAAATAATTACAACAAAATATAAATAAGGAAAATAAAATGGCTAAGGGGCAATCGCTACAAGACCCATTCCTAAATGCACTCCGTCGTGAGCGCATTCCAGTCTCTATCTATCTTGTTAACGGCATCAAGCTGCAAGGTCAGATCGAGTCTTTCGATCAATTCGTGATCTTATTGAAGAACACAGTAAACCAAATGGTTTACAAGCATGCGATTTCTACTGTGGTTCCTGCTCGTGCAGTTAGTCACCACAGCGGCGAGCAACAACGCGCGCCATCTGATCGTCCTGAGAAGACTGAAGATTAATCGTTCAATTGATACAGCTTGCGCTGTAATAAGGAGTTGGTTGCTTGTTTGACCGTTATGAATCCGGCGAGCGAGCCGTACTTGTTCATATCAACTTCACGCAAGAGGGAGAATGGGAAGACCTGAGCGAATGTGAAATGCTGGTCTCCTCAGCGGGGGTAGAAACGCTACAAGTGATTACTGGTAGCCGACAATCCCCACTCCCTAAATACTACGTTGGAGAAGGTAAAGCCCTAGAAATCGCACAAGCTGTTCAGCTAACCGGTGCTGAAATTGTGATTTTTAACCACTCCCTCTCTCCTGCCCAAGAGCGAAACCTCGAGCAATTGTGTAAATGTCGTGTGATTGATCGCACGGGTTTGATCTTAGATATCTTTGCACAACGTGCGCGAACTCATGAAGGTAAGCTACAAGTTGAGCTCGCTCAGCTTCGTCATATCTCTACTCGATTGATTCGTGGTTGGACTCACCTTGAAAGGCAGAAAGGTGGTATTGGTCTTCGTGGTCCAGGTGAAACTCAACTGGAAACCGATCGACGTTTGTTGCGTGACCGTATAAAGGCAATATTACGTCGTTTAGCGAAAGTCGCTAAGCAGCGTGAACAAGGACGACGTGCTCGTAATCGAGCTGAAATCCCAACAATTTCTTTGGTTGGTTATACCAATGCGGGGAAATCAACACTTTTCAATCGCATCACAAGTGCTGGTGTTTATGCGGCAGACCAACTGTTTGCAACCTTAGACCCAACACTACGTAAGATTGATTTGGCAGATGTCGGGCCTGCAATTCTCGCAGATACCGTAGGTTTTATCCGTCATCTACCACACGACTTGGTCGCTGCGTTCAAGGCTACGTTACAAGAGACGCAGGAAGCTGACATTTTGTTACATGTTGTTGATGCCAGTGATGACCGCTTTCGTGAGAACATTCAGGCTGTTCATGAAGTATTAGAAGAAATCGATGCTCATGAAGTGCCAACCCTTGTAGTCATGAACAAAATTGACTGCATGGAAGACCAAAAACCTCGAATTGAAAGAGACGAAGAGGGCGCACCTCGCGCTGTTTGGGTTTCTGCAATGGAAGGAGAAGGCATTGAACTGCTGTTTGAAGCTTTAACTGAGCGTTTAGCAAGTCAAATGGTTCAATTCCGATTGTGTATTCCACATCAACATCAGGGCCGTATTCGTAGCTTATTCTTTGAGATGAAATGTATTCAACAAGAAGAGTATGATGAAAATGGTAACTTGTTGATAGATATCCGAATGCAACAAATAGATTGGTCTAAACTTGAAAAAAGAGAAGGGGCGCTCTTAGGTGGCTTTATCGTTACCAAAGAGACTGCTACAGTATAACGTCATATCAAATGATGGAGCTTTCTAATGGCGTGGAATGAGCCTGGAAATAACAACAACGGCGATAATAACGGCCGCGATAACGACCCTTGGGGTAAGAACAATAATCGCGGCGGCCGAGATCAAGGACCGCCAGACTTAGACGAAGTGTTTAGTAAACTAAGTCAAAAGTTAGGTGGCAAGTTTGGTAAAAAAGGTGGCAACGGTAACGGGCCATCTATTGGTGGTGGCGGTGCGATTGGCTTTGGTGTCATTGCTGTCATTGCGATTGCTATCTGGTTCTTCGCGGGTTTCTATACCGTTGGCGAAGCAGAAAGAGCAGTAGTACTTCGACTGGGTCAGTTCGACCGTATCGAGGAACCTGGTCTTAACTGGCACCCACGCTTTATCGATGAAATCAAAGATGAGCAACTGGTAAACGTTCAAGCGATTCGTTCTCTACGTGCTGCTGGCACCATGCTAACGAAAGATGAAAACGTTGTGACCGTTGAAATGGGTGTTCAATACCGTGTTTCTGACCCATACAAATACTTGTATCGTGTAACGAATGCAGACGACAGTTTACGCCAAGCAACCGATTCTGCGCTTCGTGCGGTAATTGGTGACTCACTAATGGATAGTATCTTGACAAGTGGTCGTCAGCAGATTCGTCAAAGCACTCAAGAAACGTTGAACCGTATTATTGATAGCTACGACATGGGTATTCTGATTGTTGACGTGAACTTCCAGTCAGCACGTCCACCAGAGCAAGTGAAAGATGCATTTGATGATGCTATCGCGGCTCGTGAGGATGAAGAGCGTTTCGAGCGTGAAGCTGAAGCTTACCGAAATGACATTCTTCCAAAAGCAACAGGTCGTGCTGAGCGTTTGAAGAAAGAAGCGGTGGGTTACTCAGAGCGCACAGTTAATGGTGCTCTAGGTCAAGTAGCTCAGTTCGAGAAGCTGCTACCTGAATACCAAGCAGCTCCTGAAGTAACACGTAACCGTATGTACCTTGATACAATGGAAAAAGTGTACTCAAGCACATCGAAAGTCCTGATTGATTCTGAATCAAGCGGTAACTTGCTATACCTACCAATTGATAAGCTAGGCGCACAAGGTGGTTCTCAGTCGGGCACTCGCCCTGCAAAAACATCATCAACTTACGATCAAATTGAGTTAGAAACTCAAGCGGATCCAAAGTCTAGCACTCAAACTCGTTCAGACAGTTCACGTCAAGGGAGATACTAATAATGCGTAAATTAATGATCCCTGTATTAGTTGTGACGATTGCCCTTCTATTGATGTCACTATTTGTGATTCAAGAAGGCGAACGTGGCATGGTAATTCGTTTTGGTCGAGTTCTCGATGACAACGGCGTATCACGAATCTATGAACCAGGCTTGCACTTTAAACTGCCGATGTTTGATCGCGTAAAAGTACTTGATGCTCGTATTCAAACGATGGATGGTCGTTCTGACCGTTTCGTAACATCAGAGAAAAAAGACGTTCTAATTGATACTTACGCAAAATGGCGTATTGCTGATTTTGGACGTTTTTATCTGAGTACCGGCGGCGGCAATATCATGACGGCAGAAGCACTTCTTGAGCGTAAAGTGACAGATGTTCTTCGTTCTGAAATTGGTTCTCGTGAAATTAAGCAGATCGTGTCAGGCCCTCGTAATAAGGACATCCTGCCAGACTCTGCTGATAGCGAAGTTGTCACAACGGTAGCGGCTGCAGAAGCACTAGAAGTTGATGGCGAACGCGATAAGATCATGGAAAACGTTTTGTCTGGAACGGCAGAAAGTGCGATGGCTGATTTAGGTGTTGAAGTTGTTGATTTCCGAATGAAGAAGATTAACCTTCCTGACGAAATCAGTGAATCTATCTACCGCCGTATGCGTGCAGAACGTGAGTCGGTTGCTCGTAGACACCGTTCACAAGGTCGTGAGAAAGCAGAAGTTATCCGTGCTCAAGCTGAGCTAGAAGTCGCGACTGTTCTTGCTGAAGCTGACCGTACTGCTCGAGTGACTCGTGGTGATGCTGATGCAGAAGCAGCGAAGATCTACTCTGATGCATTTAGCAAAGACCCTGAGTTCTATGGCTTCATGCGTTCACTGCAAGCTTATGAGACATCATTTAGCGATAAGAGCGACATTCTAGTACTGGATCCGAAGACTGACTTCTTCCAATACATGAATCAAGCAAGCGGTGCTCCAGCAAAATAAGCTGATTCGTTAATTCATTAAATTAGCGAAGTACCTAAAAATCAAAAGGCTCCCATAATGGGAGCCTTTTTGTTTTCTATTCGTTGAAGACTGCAGGTTGACCATTGAATCTTCGAGGGAAGTCGTAGTGACAGCTCCGTACTTTGAGAAAACCTAGCGGTAGGTCATGAAAGCGATAACGGCACCAGCCACCACAAGACAACCGCCAATACGGCGCAGTTGGGTGTCTGGTTGCTCGCTCAGTTGCGCGACCATGTTTCTCCAGCCATTAGGTGCAATCAAGGGGCCGAGCCCTTCAGCGATAAGAACGAGCCCAATAGCGAGCCAAATTGATTGAGACATGGTTCTGCCTTTTGTCTATAAAATGCAATGATATCAGCATCTTTACACATTCGCCCTCAGTTATCTCTGGTTTATTTTTGTACAGCGTTAACGTTTATGAACAAAAAGTGACTGCAAGAAGTGTGATTCAGTGCTAGAATCCATTTTTAATTAGCAACAGAAATTGGAAAGATGGGAAATAACGTAGTCGTTCTAGGCACCCAATGGGGTGATGAAGGTAAAGGTAAAATCGTTGACCTTTTAACTGAAGATGCAAAATACGTGGTTCGCTACCAAGGCGGTCACAATGCAGGTCACACACTTGTAATTGACGGTGAAAAAACCGTTCTTCACTTAATTCCATCAGGCATCCTACGCAATAACGTTAAATGTGTTATTGGTAACGGTGTTGTATTATCGCCTGACGCACTTCTTAAAGAGATGAAGCCTCTTGAAGAACGCGGTATCCCAGTGCGTGAGCGTCTTTTCATCTCTGAAGCTTGTCCTCTAATTCTTCCGTACCATATTGCTATCGACAACGCGCGTGAAATCGCTCGTGGCGCTAAAGCTATCGGTACAACAGGTCGTGGTATCGGTCCTGCTTACGAAGATAAAGTTGCTCGTCGCGGTCTACGCGTTGGCGACCTTTTCGATAAAGAAGCATTTGCTGAGAAGCTAAAAGAAGTTATGGAATTCCACAACTTCCAACTAGAGCACTTCTACAAAGCTGAAACAGTAAGCTACGAAGAAGTACTTGAGCAAGCGATGAGCTACGCAGACATGTTAACTGCGATGGTTATCGACGTAACTGACGAACTAGACGCAGCACGTAAGCGCGGCGACAAGATCATGTTTGAAGGTGCTCAAGGTACGCTACTAGATATCGACCACGGTACTTACCCATACGTAACGTCTTCTAACACGACTGCTGGTGGTGTTGCTGCAGGTTCTGGTTTCGGTCCTCGTCACATCGGTTACATCCTTGGTATTACTAAGGCTTACTGTACTCGTGTTGGTTCAGGTCCATTCCCAACTGAGCTATACGATGGCCTTGAGAAGCAAGACCCAGTCGGTAAGCACCTAGGCGATGTTGGTCACGAGTTTGGCGCAACTACTGGTCGTCTACGTCGTACAGGTTGGTTCGATGCTGTTGCTATGCGTCGTGCAATCCAAATCAACTCTCTATCTGGTATGTGTCTAACTAAACTAGACGTTCTAGATGGCCTAGAAGAACTAAAAATCTGTACTGGTTACAAGATGAAAGATGGTTCTATCCTAGAAGTTTCTCCAATGGCTGCTGAGTCATTCGAAGAAGCGACGCCAATCTACGAAACAATGCCTGGTTGGTCTGAAAACACATTTGGTGCTAAATCTATCGACGCGCTTCCACAAGCTGCTCTAGATTACATCAAGCGTATCGAAGACCTAACTGGCGTTCCAATTGATATCGTATCAACTGGCCCAGATCGTAACGAAACTATCATCAAGGTTCACCCATACGGCGCATAATGCCCAGTTGAGTGATTACCACAGCACGAAGCGTACTGAGGTAATTAAAGTACTTTGATAATGAAATAGTTTTCTAAAAGCCGACTTTGTTAAGTCGGCTTTTTAATACCTGCAATTTGAAAACTAAGCCGCTCGTGATGATCTTTTGAACGCCATATGGCAAAATATTGCCCATTAGCGGCAAGTTTTGTCTAAAGCCGTCAAGGTTATTGCCGATACAGATATCATGGAAAGTGAAGTTCACCCTATTTTGGTGCGTGCAGAAATCGTCTGCTGCCCTCAATAGATAGCTTTAACGACAGATAATAGAGTGCAGGTATGAAGCTACGAATTGTAGCAGCTTCATTGATAGTGGCGCTGAGCTCACCCTTGAGTCATGCAGATTTGGCTGATGTGGGAGAGCCCGTTCCAATATATACAGAAGCTGAACTGATTAATTTAATCGAGAATAATCAACACCTAGAGCGAGTGAAAGCTGATAAGTGCCAGTTAGTTGAAGATATCGTTGCTCGTGCAACACGTATTAGCTTGCCTTCTTATGAGTTTTTATACGGTGATATGTTGGCTTGGGGTGTGTGTGTTCCGCAAGATGTAGAGCTTGGCCTTTACTATATGGAAAACGCGGCACATCAAGGTTTACCAGCGGCACTCGAGCAGTTAGGACGTTATTATTCTCTTGGCACTTTGGTGCAACAAGATAAAGAGCGCGCGATTCCGTATCTCCGAGAAGCAGCTTCAATGGGTAACTTAAGTGCAAGTATCCACTTAGCGGAACTCTTGCTACGTGATTACGGTAGCCCGTTAGATTATGAAGATGCTTATCGCTGGTTATACAACTCGGTGACAGCGGATCAAAGGCAACATAAGCGTATAACTGTGCTTCGAAGCGGTTTGGAGCGGAGAATGCCAGACAACATTATCGCTCGAGCAAAACGTCGAGACGTGTTCTGGTAATTACAATTATTAATTAAGGTTGATGATTAACGACTGCACTCGTTAACCATCAGTCTTGAACTAGAAATATATCGATATAAAAAGGCCTCATAGGTAAATACCTATGAGGCCTTTTTTGATCTGAACGGAAAACCGTTTATTTCATTCGATGACGTTACTGAACAACTTCACCAGATTCAATTACCGTCTTACGAACGACTTTGGTGAAATCGAGTGCTTCTTGGCGAATTTGATCTTCATCGACCGTTAGCATGTCGCGATCTTGCATGATGATCTTGCCATCAACGATGGTGTGACGAACGTTCCCCGAGTTAGCTGAGTAAACTAATGCAGAGTATGGGTTGTACACAGGAACCATGTTTGGAGCCTTGGTGTCGATCACTATGATGTCGGCTAGCTTGCCAGCTTCAAGAGAGCCGATCTTATCTTCCATGTGTAGTGCTTTTGCTGCGCCCATTGTTGCCATGTCGATCACTTTGATCGGCGGCATTGCAGCACGATCTTTATTCACCAATTTGTGAACCTTAGCGACTTGGTTGAACTCATCAATGGTGCTCAATGTGTTACCTGACATTGGGCCATCAGTACCTAAACCGATACGTACATTTTCGTCATACATCTTAAGCGCAGGTGACACGCCTTTTGCTGACTTGATGTTGGCACTCATGTTGTGAGCCACGCCCATATCTGATTTTTTCACTAGCTCGATATCATGATCGTCTACTAGGATCATGTGTGCGCCAACTAAGTTTTTGTTTAGTGCACCAATGCTGTCCATGTATTGAACCGGAGATAAACCTTCAGCTCGTTTTGCAATTTTTTCTTCTTCACGATGAGATTCAGCTAAGTGAATCATTACTGGAACATCAAGTTCTAGAGAAAGCTTTGCTACTTTTTGAAGGACTTCGGTTGTGTTTGTGTAAGGGGCGTGAGGAGCAAATGCAGGCGTAATACGCGGGTGATCTTTATATTCTTCAATGAAGTTTAAAGCGTATTTAATACCTTCTTCCGCGTTTGCTGCATCTGCCACTGGGAATTTGATTACTGTTTCGCCTAATACTGCGCGCATACCAATTTTATCAACAGTTTTAGCGACTTCGTCTTCAAAGTAGTACATATCAGCGTAAGTAGTTACGCCACCTTTTACCATTTCAACGTTACCAAGGTTGGCGCCTATACGAACCATATCGCGAGATACTAACTTAGCTTCAAGTGGGAAGATGTAGCGGTGCAAGCGATCAGGCACATCATCGGCCAACGAACGGAAAACCGTCATGGATACATGAGTATGAGTATTGATGAGACCTGGCATTACGATATCGCCATCAACGTCTAGCACTTGTTTAGCTTGGTACTGCTTCTCTAGTGAAGCATCGCCAACCGCAATGATTTTGTTGTCTTTGACCACAACAGTGCCGCTCTCGTAAACCGTTTTTTCTTGGTTCATGGTTAGAACCATGGCATCGGTTATCATCAGGTCAGCTTTTTCCATTGCTGAACTCGCAAATGGAAATAGAGCTAGGCTTGCCATCGCTGAAGCCAATAGGGTGCGTTTTAGTTTCATATCAATACTCAGAACAGGTGTTGTTAAAGTGTGTGGATAATAGTGTATTTCATTCATGGCGCAAACGTTTGTTTTATCGTTTGCTTGAAATTTTGATGATAGTCCGCGTCTATGAAGTGATGTTTCACAAAGTGAAGATATGTATCAATCTTAGGTTATTTTAGGCTTTTCCAAAGCATATCTGTAGCTTACCTCTAGCATCAGATATACTAGGGGTAATATACCTTCCTTGCTTAAGCAGGCCCGCCTATGTCAAAAAACACACCAATGTCAGAAAACACGACAGCGACAACCACTGTTGATCCTTTTGCCGACCGAGAGTCGAAAAATTACGAAAACCCAGTACCAAGCCGTGAGTTCATTATTTCGTTTCTAACAGACGCGAATATTCCTATGAACCGCAACGATCTATTCGAAGCTTTGGGTTTGGCTGGAGAGGAACAATATGAAGGGCTGCGTCGTCGTTTACGTGCAATGGAACGTGATGGACAGCTTATCTTTACCCGTCGTCAGTGTTACGCATTGCCTGAGAAGATGGAATTGATTAAAGGCTTTGTGATTGGTCATAAAGATGGTCATGGTTGGGTACGCCCAGACGGCAGTGTGGGTAAAGACAATGATATCGTGCTGCCGCATCATCAGATGAAAACCATCATGCACGGTGATTACGTATTGGTTCAGCCTACTGACAACAGTAAGCGTGGCCGTCGTGAAGGCCGTTTGGTTCGTGTGCTTGAAGAGCGTAAAACGCCACTTGTTGGTCGCTTCTTCCTAGAGTACGGCCATTCTTATGTGGTTGCTGATGATTCGCGTATTAGTCACGACATCCAGATCCCAACTGAGCATAAAGGCGGTGCTCGAATGGGTAATGTGGTTGTGATTGAAATTACGGACCGTGGTGGTCGTTCTCGTAACATGATGGGTAAAGTGACCGAAGTTCTTGGTGAGAATATGGCTCCGGGTATGGAAACGCAGATCGCGATCCGTACTCACCAGATCCCACAAGAGTGGCCTGAAGCCGTAGATAAGCAAATCGAAAATCTTGGTGAGCATGTTCCTGAAGAAGCAAAAGAAGGACGTGTTGATCTGCGTAAATTGCCATTGGTGACTATCGATGGTGAAGATGCGCGTGACTTCGATGATGCGGTTTACTGTGAAGCGAAGAAAGGCGGCGGCTGGCGCCTGTGGGTAGCGATTGCTGACGTAAGTTACTACGTTCGCCCAGAGACAGCGCTAGACAAAGAAGCGATTAACCGTGGTAACTCGGTATACTTCCCGTCACAAGTTGTCCCAATGCTGCCAGAAGTCCTTTCAAATGGTTTGTGTTCATTGAACCCTCAAGTCGACCGTTTGTGTATGGTGTGTGAGATGACTATCTCAGACAAAGGTAAACTGTCAGGCTACAAGCACTATGAAGCAGTCATGAATTCTCATGCTCGTCTTACTTATAACAAAGTAGGCGCGATCTTAGATGGCAATGAAGAGTTACGTGAACGTTACGAACCAGAAGTACCACATCTTGAAGAGCTTCATAAGATGTATAAGGTGCTTAAGAAAACGCGTGACGAACGTGGTGCGATTGAATTTGAAACGGTAGAAACTAAGTTTATCTTCAATGCGGATCGTAAGATCGACCGTATTGAGCCAGTAATCCGTAACGATGCACATAAGATCATCGAAGAATGTATGATTCTTGCGAATATCGCATCGGCATCTTACGTAGAAAAAGCAAAAGAGCCTGCGCTGTACCGTGTTCACGATACTCCGGGTGAAGAGCGCTTAATGGGCTTTAAGAGTTTCTTAAGTGAATTAGGTTTAACGCTGGAAGGTGGCCTGTCGCCATCTCCGGTAGATTATGCACAACTGATGCAGCAGATTAACGAACGTGAAGATCGTGAATTAATCCAAACTATGCTGCTGCGCTCAATGAAGCAAGCGGTATACAACGCGGATAACGCGGGTCACTTTGGTCTAGCTCTTAAGCGCTATGCTCACTTTACCTCGCCAATTCGTCGTTACCCAGATTTACTATTGCACCGTGCAATTAAGTACCTTATTGCGAAAGAAGAAGGTCGTAACAGCGAGCGTTGGACGCCAACCGGTGGTTACCACTACACTTTCGATGATATGGACTTCTACGGCGAACAGTGTTCAATGACTGAGCGTCGTGCTGATGATGCTACGCGTGAAGTGAACGACTGGCTGAAGTGTGAGTACATGCAAGACCATGTTGGCGAAGTGATGGATGGCGTGATTGCCAACGTGACTGGCTTCGGTTTCTTTGTGCGTCTAACGGAACTGCACATCGATGGTCTGGTACATATTTCTGCGCTAGCGAATGATTACTACCAATTTGATGCTGTTGGTCAGCGTCTAGTGGGTGAAAGCTCAGGTAATATCTACCGCTTGGGTGATTCGGTTAAAGTGAAGGTTTCTGCGGTTAACTTAGAAACTCGTCAAATCGATTTTGATTTAGAAGACACCGATCGTCAGCCGCGTGGTAAAGGTAAAACAGCCAAGAAGCGTGCTGCTGAAGCGATGAAAAAGGCGAAAAGCAAGAAGCGTTCAGCGGTGAAGAGCAATAAGCCGGGTGTACCTGCAACGCCTTTAGTTGAACCAACTAAGCGACCTGATGGAAGTAGCGAAAGTTCATCTAAGAAGAAAAAGCCAGCGAATAAAACTGGTGCTGCTAAAGCTCGTGCGAAGAAAAAGCGCGCAGCAAGCCGTAAGCCAAAGGCTGATAAGTCTTAAGCTATCGTCATTACAGTGACGAGTAGCGCTTAAACGTCTAACGAATTTAAATGCGAGAGTATCAGGCGGAAGATGCATGCTCTCGAAATAAACAATACAGAGATGGGTGCATCGGGTTTGATGACATTCACCTCTGAGCAATAAGAGTAACCAGAGACAATGAGTAACGAATTTATTTACGGTATTCACGCGGTGAAAGCCGTACTAGAAAAAGATCCAGCTCGTTTTATCGAAGCGTATGTACTGAAAGGTCGTCAAGACGATCGCCTGCTTCCATTACTGAATCAATTGCAGCAATTTGGTGTATCGATTCAACAAATGGGTCGTAAGCCGCTTGATGAAAAAGCACAAGGTGCGAATCACCAAGGTCTTATTGCTAAGGTGAAGCCTGCTAAGCAACTTAATGAAACTCACCTAGATGATATCCTTGCGCAGCACGAACAGCCTCTGCTGTTGGTTCTAGACGGCGTAACAGACCCTCACAACCTAGGTGCTTGTCTGCGTAATGCGGATGCCGCGGGTGTTGCTGCTGTTATCGTACCGAAAGACCGCTCTTCGCCGCTAACAGCAACGGTAAGCAAGGTAGCGTGTGGTGCGGCTGAGACCGTTCCTCTAGTACGTGTAACCAACCTAGCTCGTACAATGCGTGCACTGCAAGAACAGGGTGTATGGTTTGTGGGTACCGCAGGTGAAGCAACGCATGATATCTACCAAGCGAAGTTAACAGGCCCTCTTGCTGTAGTTATGGGTGCTGAAGGTGACGGTATGCGTCGTCTAACGCGTGAAACCTGTGATGATCTGATTAAGATTCCAATGGCAGGTAGCGTGTCGAGCCTGAACGTTTCAGTAGCATCGGGCATCTGTCTGTTCGAAGCGGTACGCCAACGTTTAGCTCAGTAAACCTAGGTTCAGCAACATTTGACTCAGTTACGCTTGGTTTAGTTGTGTGTCTCTATGTTGTTTAGAGGTACTTGCTATATAAAGAGTTAAATGACTTTAAGTCTATGAATTTATTAACGCTCACCACTTGCTGGTGGGCGTTTCTTTTTAGGGCCTAGAGTGACAAATTGACAGAATCACAGATGGCTAGATGGCGAAAGAAAAACTGTTTCATTATTAGCCAAATACCGCTTGCCAATACCGGGTTCTTTCTATAATATTTGCCGTCCTTAAAACTCGGTCATTTTTCTTTAGTTCCTTGCTTCCCTTGGACGACCGAGCCTTTCGTGGAAGCTAATAATCCGTAAGGAGCAACCAAATGCGTCATTATGAAATCGTATTCATGGTTCACCCTGATCAAAGCGAGCAAGTTGCTGGCATGATCGAGCGTTACACTGGTTCAATCACTGAAGCTGGTGGTACTATCCACCGTCTAGAAGACTGGGGCCGCCGTCAAATGGCTTACCCAATCAACAAACTTCACAAAGCTCACTACGTTCTTATGAACGTTGAAGCTGGCCAAGAAGTGATGGACGAGCTAGAAACTGCTTTCCGTTTTAACGATGCAGTTCTACGTAACATGATCATGCGCACTAAAGGCGCTGTGACTGAGCAATCTATCATGCTTAAGCAAAAAGAAGAGCGTGCAGAGCGTGCTCCTCGTCGTGATGACCGTGAAGAACGTGCACCACGTCGTGAAGAAGAAGCTAAGCCAGAAGCTGCTGCTGAGTAATTCTTTTTTGGCCTTTTAGGTCATTAAATTTTATTCAACTCGTTTAGGTATTCCCACTACAAGCATTTGCTTAGACTTATTTATAAGTTCGTGTGAGTACCGCATTATTAAATTTAGATCAGGAGATAGCCCATGGCTCGTTTCTTCCGTCGTCGTAAATTCTGCCGTTTTACTGCAGAAGGCGTACAAGAGATTGACTACAAAGACGTAGCAACTCTAAAAAACTACATCACTGAAGCTGGTAAAATTGTACCTAGCCGTATCACTGGTACAAGTGCTAAATACCAACGTCAGCTAGCTCGCGCTATCAAGCGTTCTCGTTACCTAGCACTACTACCGTACACTGACAAGCATCAGTAATCGGTAATAGTTAATAATAGTTTAAGAGGACTAAGATAATGCAAGTTATTCTACTTGATAAGATCGGTAACCTAGGTGGCCTTGGCGACCAAGTAAACGTTAAATCTGGTTACGCTCGTAACTTCCTTATCCCACAGGGTAAAGCAGTTATGGCAACTAAAGACAACGTTGCTATGTTCGAAACTCGTCGTGCAGAACTAGAAGCTAAAGTTGCTGAGCAACTAGCTGCTTCAGAAGCTCGCGCTGAGAGCGTTAACACTCTAGAAGGCGTTACAATCGCTTCTAAAGCTGGTGACGAAGGTAAACTATTCGGTTCTATCGGTACTCGTGACATCGCTGACGCTATTACAGCGGCAGGTGTTGCAGTAGCTAAGAGCGAAGTACGCCTACCTGAAGGCGCTCTACGTAACATCGGCGAATTCGAAGTAAGCATCCAACTTCACTCTGAAGTTTTTGCTACTGCGAAAATCGCTATCGTTGCAGCTGAGTAATTTCAGTACCAAGACGAATTCTTTCTTTTGAAAGTTTTAAACACCAGCTTCGGCTGGTGTTTTTTTATGTCTGCAATATGAGTTTTAAGCTTTTTGGAACAGCGACGATTGCAGGAATAGGAAGCACTAGAGAGGAGGGGCTTACATAGTAAAAACGAGGGTGTTCTTTATCGATACACCGTTATACCCGCTCTCAAATTTAGAATTGAAAAAGTAGATTTACAGACAGTACGGAATCTTCTTTGTTCAACCCTTCCGGTACCTTGTCGTGGTACTGTCGAGAGTGAGCAATTTTTAGTGCGATATTGTCGGTAATATCGTTGATGGCTTCTAATTCAGTATCAAATTTTAGGTTGCTGTGGCCAGACACCAACGTCACATCGGCTTTGAGCTTCAAATTTTTCAATACCTGCCATGATGTATTTACATTGCCACGGAAAATCGCTTCTTCAACGATCTCTGGGAAGATGATGTCATCGTCGTCTAATTCATCGAGATTAGGCTCTTGGTAACGAAAACCCGGCCCCACTTCGACCTCCAACACAAACTCTTCTGTATTCGAAAACTGATAACCTAGACCGCTAGAAACGGTGTAGTCCTTAAAATAAGCACTGTATCGTGAATCGACCCCTTTAAAGCTGCCATAGAGGTAGGTTTTCGGACTTAACTTGTAGTCACTCTGAGCAGAATATGTCGATTGCCTTTTATCTTCTTCGCCATCTTTGTAGAGATTGTAATATTTCCATTCGCCACTGGTTCTATGACGGCCAGCCGTGTACTCACCGTTCAGGCGTGCATTAAGCGATCGAGAATCAGAATTACCAGTATGCGACTGATATCCAAATTCGACTTCAGTATTCAGTGGGTTCGGCAGTTCTGAATCACTCGGTGCGATATCCATATCTTTTTCAAGTGTCGGTGCAACGACGATCGGCTCAGCAGCAGGTTCTGGTACCACTATCGAGTCGAGGATTGCATCAACAGAGGCTTTAGCATCATCCGCTAAGGCCGACGGAGTGCTCAGGAGACCGATGCTTAGAAGACTAGAGCTTAGAAGACCAGTGTTCAGAGCCAATAATTTGGACACGCATACCTCAGTTATACAGTGAATGAATGGAAGGATCGTAATGCTACCTTTGGTTAATTCCGTCAGCAATAGGTAAATTCTTGCTGAAGAATAAAACAAACTCATAGGATCGGATTACAAACGGATGTTCTTGGGTATAATGAACGATCATTATTAGTTATTGAGTGTAGTCATAGTGGATACCAAAAGTCAGAAATCAGCCAACGATCAGGTGGACGCCATCAAGGTCCCGCCACATTCATTAGAAGCTGAGCAATCTGTTATTGGCGGTTTGTTATTGGATAACGAACGCTGGGATACGGTGGCCGAAAAGGTTGTGGCCAAAGACTTTTATAGCCGTCCTCACCGTCTGATCTTTGAAGCGGTAAAGGATATCCTTGAAGAAAGCTCTCCTCTGGATCTTATTACACTCTCTGAACATTTAGAGCTGCGTGAGCAACTTGAAGAAGTGGGTGGCTTTGCTTACCTTGCTGACCTAGCGAAAAATACGCCAAGTGCGGCAAACATCAATGCCTATGCAGATATCGTGGCACAACGTGCATTGGTGCGTAGCCTGATTGGTGTGGCAAATGAAATTGCGGATTCTGGTTATGACCCTCAAGGTCGTACATCGGAAGAACTTGTTGATCTTGCTGAGAGTAAAGTTTTCGCGATTGCCGAAGGCCGAGCAAGTGAAAATGAAGGTCCACAAAACGTTGATAGCATTCTAGAGAAGACGCTAGAACGTATCGAAATCTTATATAAATCGCCACAAGATGGTGTGACTGGTGTCGATACTGGCTTTAACGACCTCAATAAGAAGACAGCAGGCCTTCAGGGTTCTGACTTAATCATTGTTGCTGCGCGTCCATCGATGGGTAAAACCACGTTTGCGATGAACCTATGTGAAAACGCAGCGATGAAGCAAGATAAGCCAGTGTTAATCTTCTCGCTAGAGATGCCAGCTGAACAGCTGATGATGCGTATGCTTGCATCACTTTCTCGCGTAGACCAAACCAAGATTCGTACCGGTCAGTTAGACGATGAAGATTGGGCTCGTATCTCGTCGAGTATGGGTATTCTGATGGATAAGAAGAATATGTATATCGATGACAGCTCGGGTCTAACGCCAACAGAAGTACGTTCTCGAGCTCGACGAATTGCTCGTGAGCATGATGGTATCTCTATGATCATGATAGATTACCTTCAATTAATGCGTGTACCTTCGTTATCTGATAACCGTACTCTAGAGATCGCCGAGATTTCTCGCTCATTGAAAGCACTAGCAAAAGAGCTCAACGTACCAGTTGTGGCACTTTCTCAGCTTAACCGTTCCCTAGAGCAACGTGCTGACAAGCGCCCAGTTAACTCGGATTTGCGTGAATCAGGTTCGATCGAGCAAGATGCCGACTTAATCATGTTTATCTATCGCGATGAGGTTTATAACCCAGATAGTTCATTGAAAGGCATCGCTGAAATCATCCTTGGTAAGCAACGTAACGGTCCGATCGGTTCGGTTCGTCTTACGTTCCAAGGTCAACACTCCCGATTTGATAACTATGCAGGTCCTGCATTTGATGATGAGTAATCACTAATGACTTACATGAAAGCAGCGACGGCGAGTATTGACTTAAACGCGCTTGAACATAACCTGAACCAGATAAAGTCGAAGGCTCCTCATTGCAAGGTAATGTCTGTTGTGAAAGCCAATGGCTACGGACATGGCTTACAGCATATTGCCAAGCATTCAAAAAGCTCTGATGCTTTTGGTGTGGCGCGTATTGAAGAAGCATTACAGCTTCGTGCTGGTGGCATTGTTAAACCTATTTTGTTGCTAGAAGGGTTTTATTCTTCGGGCGATTTGCCAATCTTAGTGACCAATAACATCCAAACAGTAGTGCATTGCGAAGAGCAATTAAGCGCGCTAGAGAATGCAGAGTTGGAAACACCTGTTGTGGTTTGGCTAAAAGTCGACAGTGGTATGCATCGCCTAGGTGCTCGTCCTGAGCAATACCAAAACTTTGTTGAGCGCTTACATCAATGTGCGAATGTCGCTAAACCTCTGCGCTACATGAGCCACTTCGGTTGTGCTGATGAACTTGATAGAGCAACCACCGTTGAACAGACCGAGCTTTTCTTATCGCTCACCGACGGTTGTGAAGGTGAGCGTTCACTTGCTGCTTCTGCGGGTCTATTAGCTTGGCCAGACAGCCACCTTGACTGGGTTCGCCCGGGAATTATCTCTTACGGTGTTTCTCCTTTTGCTGATAAATCAGCGCAAGACCTCGGCTTTTATCCTGTAATGACTTTGACCTCGCACCTGATAGCCGTTCGTGATGTTAAAGCGGGTGAAAGTGTGGGTTATGGCGGTAACTGGACCAGTGAGCGAGATACCAAGGTTGGCGTGATCGCGATAGGTTATGGTGATGGTTATCCTCGCACTGCTCCTAACGGCACTCCAGTGTTCGTTAACGGCCGAAAAGTACCGATCGCCGGACGTGTATCAATGGACATGCTAACGGTTGACCTTGGCCCTGATGCGGCAGATAAAGTCGGTGATGAAGCAACATTATGGGGTAAAGATTTACCTTCAGAAGAAGTCGCAGAACATATTGGCACTATCGCTTACGAGCTGGTCACTAAGCTGACTTCGCGTGTTGCGATGGAGTACGTGAAGTAGCTAATACGAAGTAACTAAATGTGAAGTAACTAATGCGAAGTAACTATGGATCCTATAAGTAAATGATGTTCATACGAACGACTCGACACTGGTTAATGTCTGCAATGGCATTACTTGGTGTCAGCTTGTCTTCTCCCGCTGTGAGTGAAGAAAAAGATTCAGCCTTTGTTCCTTTCTATTTTAGTACTGAAACCATGGGTAATACCTTCGGGGTTGCTGGTGTCGCAAAGGGTGTTTGGCAACCTCAAGCCGCTCTGTTTGGCATGGCGCTTTATTCAGATAAAGACAGCTACGTCGGTTTCTTATCAGCCTTTAACTTCGCACTGTCTGAGAACGTATTGTTCAGTACTCAGATGTACCAAGCTCGCTTTAACGAAAACCCGTATTACATTGGCTCTCAAGGCGATAATGATTCATCCATTGATGATAAAACCATTGCCGACGGCTTAGAAGAAAACTATCAGGTTGAGTTTAAGTATCTGCTGCCTTGGGGCAATGTTGCAGAGCATGGCTTGCTAGGAGCTTTCCAACCCATCAAAGATGTGAGCTTTGCTTCCCCATTAGAGTCAGGTGTCAGTTCGATTGTCTTTACGCCTTTCTATACGGCTCGTGAGCTAGAAGGCTTAAACAATAGCGAACAAGCGACAGGTTTTAGTTTGGCGTTTGATTGGGATAACCGTGATAGCACACGCAACCCAACCAAGGGGTCTCATACCAATCTTGAGTTTACTACCGGCGCTGAAAGTTGGTCTAACGATGACTTATGGCTGAAGTGGACATTCCAAAACAGTCAGTATTTTGCATTGGGTCCTTTGGGGAACTTGTTCGACCAACAAGTCGTGGCATTTGATGTCTATACCGCTGACACACCTACGTGGGGCAACTGTTCAGGGCAAGATTGTGCTCGTCCACCGGAAACAGAGCAAGCTCGACTCGGTGGCTTATATCGCTTAAGAGGTTATACCGGAGGCCGTTACCACGGTCGTTCTGCTATTCACTACTCTGCGGAATATCGAGTGCTTCCTGATTGGCAACCGCTGGACGATATCCCACTGATTAACTACTACGATTTGCCTTGGTGGCAGTGGGTGGCGTTTGCTGAAGTCGGGCGTGTTGCTGATGAGTACGATATCAAAACACTGCACACAGACATGAAATGGAGCCTAGGCGGCGCAGTTCGTTTCCAGGTTGAAGGCATTGTTGTACGTGCTGAATTAGCGCGAGGCGGTGATGAAGGGACCTTTAGGGTTATGATAAACCAGCCTTTCTAATTCTGGTTTTACCAACTCGACTCTCTTATATTTTTAAAGGGTGACACATAACTGTGTCACCCTTTTTTGTTTTCTACCATTATGTTCGTTAAGCGGTATTTCATTGTTGATGACGTAACGTTACTCACCTTGAATGGTCGCAATAACGGTACGACTTCCGCCACAATCTCGGTGTTCACCTAAGTAAATGCCCTGCCATGTCCCTAATGCTAGACGACCATTGGTAATTGGAATTGTCACACTGGTACCAAGTGTCGATGCTTTAATGTGAGCGGGCATATCATCATCACCTTCGTAGGTGTGCTTGTAGTAGGGTGCTCGTTCGGGAACAAACTTATTAAAGTGTGATTCCATATCAGTGCGGACAGTAGGGTCTGCGTTCTCATTTAGCGTAAGGCTAGCAGATGTATGCTGAATGAATAGATGTAATAAACCAACAGACAGTGAATGGATATCGGATATCTGTTGTTCAATTTCATCAGTGATGAGATGAAATCCACGTTTTTGTGCGTGTAGGTGTATCGTCTTCTGAATCCACATACGCCATCCTCTATAATGTATTTGGAAAAAAAGTGGTTTAACGCTATCTTTTGAACTTGAATTTATCAGGTTTCGCTCACATTTAATGAAGTGAGCGCTAGAGTCAGTACCGATTCTTCTATCAGGAAATCTAATTCTGATTTATCTCAAGGTACCGCTCTTCATATGCGGCATAATACGTCGTGAAAAAAAATTACAAAGAATCTTTCAGTGGTGATGCGATTTGGTCATCATAGAAAAATATAAACTTTCGCCTAATCGGGGGTTCTATTCATCACTTTGGTGACGTCTAGAATAAAACCTACAGTAACATCGGGATAGATACCATGTTGAAAAATATCAACCCAACGCAAACACAAGCGTGGAAAGCTCTAACTGCACATTTTGAGTCTGCTCAAGATATGGATATGAAAGAGCTATTTGCTCAAGATGCAAAGCGTTTCGAGAGCTTCTCTACTCGTTTCGGTTCAGACATCTTAGTGGATTACTCTAAGAACCTTATCGACGCTGAAACGATGCAGCACCTATTTGCTCTTGCGAACGAGACTGAAGTTAAGTCTGCAATCGAAGCAATGTTCGGCGGTGATGCAATCAACAAGACTGAAGGTCGTTCAGTTCTTCACACTGCGTTACGTAACCGTAGCGACAAGCCAGTAATGGTTGATGGCAAAGACGTAATGCCAGCAGTGAATGCAGTACTAGCAAAAATGGAACTGTTCACACACCGTATCGTTTCTGGTGAGTGGAAAGGTTACACAGGTAAAGAGATCACTGATGTAGTTAACATCGGTATCGGCGGTTCAGACCTTGGTCCATACATGGTAACTGAAGCACTTACGCCATACAAAACTCGCCTAAACATGCACTTTGTTTCTAACGTAGACGGCACTCACATCGTTGAGACACTAAAGCCTCTTAACCCAGAAACAACACTGTTCCTAGTGGCATCTAAGACATTTACCACTCAAGAAACAATGACGAACGCACACTCTGCGCGTGATTGGTTCTTGGCTGAAGCGGGCGACTCAGCACACGTTGCTAAGCACTTCGCAGCACTATCAACAAACGCGGCTTCAGTTGCTGAGTTTGGTATTGATACTGACAACATGTTCGAATTCTGGGATTGGGTAGGCGGTCGTTACTCACTATGGTCAGCGATCGGTCTTTCTATCTCACTATCTATCGGCTTCGATAACTTCGCTGAGCTACTCGATGGCGCACATGAGATGGATAACCACTTTGCTTCAACGGAATTTGAAAGCAACATTCCAGTGATCCTTGCGTTAATTGGTGTTTGGTACAACAACTTCCACGGCGCTGAGTCAGAAGCAATCCTACCTTACGATCAATACATGCACCGTTTTGCTGCTTACTTCCAGCAAGGTAACATGGAATCTAACGGTAAATTCGTTGACCGTGAAGGTAACCCAGTAGAATACCAAACAGGCCCTATCATCTGGGGTGAACCTGGTACAAACGGTCAGCACGCGTTCTACCAACTGATTCACCAAGGCACTAAGCTGATCCCATCAGACTTCATTGCTCCGGCTATCAGCCACAACCCAGCATCTGATCACCACCAGAAGCTAATGTCTAACTTCTTTGCTCAAACTGAAGCGCTAGCTTTCGGTAAGACAAAAGAGACAGTAGAAGCTGAATTCCTAGCGGCTGGCAAAACAGCTGAAGAAGTTGCTGAGCTAGTACCTTTCAAAGTATTTGAAGGTAACCGCCCAACGAACTCTATTCTTGTTAAGCAAATCAACCCTCGCTCTTTAGGTAACCTAATCGCGATGTACGAGCACAAGATCTTCGTTCAAGGCGTTATCTGGAACATCTTCAGCTTCGACCAATGGGGCGTAGAACTTGGTAAGCAACTAGCAAACCAAATTCTTCCAGAGCTTGCAGACGATGCACAAGTAACGTCTCACGACAGCTCTACTAACGGTCTAATCAACGCATTTAAAGCGCTGAAAGCTTAAGACTGTTTAAGTAACACCAAGTAATAATTGTAAACGCCAACCTTTCGGTTGGCGTTTTTTATGTCCGTTGATTTACGGCAATAAAAAAAGGCTGACGTATGTACGTCAGCCTTTCGCTTTTTATTTAGTCGATTGTCTCTATTCGAAACAGATCTCGATGAAAGCATTACCCCACTGAGATGAGAAAGGCATGATGATGATTGCGCCTTCACACTTGTGACGAATAGTATGGCCTTTACCTGAAACCACGATTGGCGTTGCCATATCGAAGTCAAAGCCGCTTTCTGCAAGAATACGCTTTGCGCCACCGGTTACCATGTTAGTGATTTCACCCACCATGTCGGTCACTTCTTCGTTCAAACCGTTTGGTCGTTCACCTAGCATGTTTTCCATGATTTCTAGAGCAAGCCCTTCATCAAAGGTGATCGACATTGAGCCACGAGACTGTGTACCAACCATACCAATTAGGCCGGACACATCACCACGAGCGATTTCATCTTTCTTCACTCTTGGTTTCTGAGGCTTTAATTCTAGAGATGCCATCGTTTTTAGTACGTTCATCAAAGAAGCTAAAAACGGGTTTACAAATTCAGCGCGCATAATGTTCTTCTATAATCTTATTCTTTCATTTCGGAGGAGCAAGTTTGGCAAATGCCATGTGATTCAATGACATGGTTGGTCAACTTGAATCCATGCTGCTCGGCGTTACTCGCGAGTAGGGCGACAAGCGCATCGTCTTGTAATTCTATCACAGTGCCACATTTATCGCAGATCAGTAATTGGGAAAAATGCGTGTTGGCATTGCAAGAGCAGCAGCATATAAAGCTATTCGTTGACTCAACTCGGTGAATGAACCCTTGCTCTAACAAAAAATCCAAAGCGCGATAAACTGTAGGAGGCTTGGCTTGCGGTTCACTGACTTTCAATTGCTCTAATAATTCATAAGCACTGGAGGCTTTTTTATTAGATAGGATAAGCTCAAACACTCGCTTTCTTTGGGGTGTTAGCCTAACACCTCGCGATACGCATATCCCTTCAACTTGCTCTATTAATGTGTGGTCCAAATTTTTCACCGTTCAATCAAACATCCCCATTTAGCCCCTATTGCTAGGTAACCTTGTTTGAGGAGACATTGATTTTATTAAAGTCAGGTACAGAGCGTATTGTGACCTACGACTTTGAATAAGACAAGGTAACTCAAAACGACAGTGTGACTCAAGGCATAACTGATTAATCAAGCTGAATTAGAGATCTGGTGAATGAGTTTGAAAATATCAAGTGCAACAATGTGCTTATTGAGCGAGAGTTCTCAATCGACATTGGCCTGTCATCGGCTAAAAAGGGTTTAGTGTTATCTGGCGCAGGAGCGGTTTTGGCAGCTGGTCACCCTGAAGTTATCACCGCGAGCGTATCGGCAGACGGTGTTCAATTCGGTGGCATTATTGGCGCAAGTGCTCCAATAGTATTTGGCCTATGGGAAACCCTACGCAATGAGTTTAAGTAATGGCAGAGTATCAAACAATAATTGTTGCCGTTGTTAGTGCCTTGTCTAGTGAGGTGGGGGAGGTATTACACTTAAAACCGATGTTAAGTGGCTGCGCTTAATGATGGAAAAGATGGATGAGCGTTTGACGTATCTAGAACAAAAAAGCCCCTGAAAAGGGGCTTTTTTGTTGGTAATGTATATTTAAGCCATAGCGACATTCTCTGCAGTCTCAAAGGGCTTTTTTCGCTCAATTTCTCTACGTTGAATAACTTTAGCTATGCTTCTCAGGATGCTTTCTTTAGCGTTCAGAATAGTCACTTGTTTTACGAAGGCATCAAGACCATGCTTGGCCACTAATACGCCGAAAAGCTCATCGGAATATGATTCAGATATGGAGTTGACGGACTCTAGATCTACTTCAACTGCATCGCCAAACAGTATTGCTTCTTCAAGAGCCTTACGTTCTACCGAGGCTGTTCTTCTTGAAGCTAAATCACTTTTATTTATTGCTATTTTAGTTTTCATTATCATCCCCCCCTGAGTTGTTCCATCAACGCTAAGAGTTGTTCATCGACTGTATCGTTTATCTCTTCACAAAGTAAAGATAGCTTAAATTTACAGCTTATTGCAACGCCTTTCCAATAAGTTGGAAGCGTTTCTTGTACTCTTTCACCATCTTCATTGATATTTAAGAGGCATCTTCCAGAAGCGATTGTCAGCGTTCCTTGGAATTGTTCAATTAATCGAACCAAATGAGCTAAGCCCAAGCCTTGGTGGTGGTTTACTGTATAATCTGAACCAATACCACCACCGTAAGGAGAGTTACCTATGTGTTCTGGTGGTAATTGTTGAGCCCATGGGTCGCTGTCATCTGCATGCTTTGTTGAGTTCCCTTCTTCTATACACCAAAGCAACGCTTCTTGATCACATGTGATGCCGTGTAACTGAGCTTTGCCTGAACGTCTCATTTCTTCTAAGAAACCTAAGCCTTTATCCGCGATCGCAAACTCTAAGTGAAAGTCCGTCTTGTTAGTCCCAGGAACTGCGTTTTTTTGCGCCATAGAAAAGCCCGTTGATTGGCCATGTGACCATACATTGTCATGCAACTCGCCTACAACATGATACAGCTGAACTAACCCGTCGGGAGAAGGACCTTCAACGTTGTCAGTGAAATGACGTAAGCAGCTGTTTATAGATGTAGTTACATCGTCAGTTGCTTCTGCTGAACATAGCTGGGTTATAGGAGTGTAAGTTACTCCATTCTTTATTCTTACCGGTTCCGGACAATTCCAAAGGATATGGTTCAAACCTAAAGTTCTGAGGTATCCAGCTATTTTTGGATCACAGTCAAAATTACGCTCAGGAGTTCTCTTGTCTTTGAGGTACGCTGTTAGTGTTGATAAAAAACCCGGAGAATAAAAATCCTTAGCGAGATAGTAAGCGTTATATTCATGTTCGTAATCCTCTGGAATTTCTTTCAGAGCTTCGCTAAGTCCTTTTCCCATAGTGGCCTCTTGGTGTGCATATTAACTTTTTGACAATATTGGGTTGCCTAGAGTTACTTTCAAGGTCTTGTTTTTATTGATAATCTTGTCACCCATTTGTGTGGGGTTATTACTTTTTATTTATCAGTCGTTTAATGATTTCTTATGAAGGTTTGCTGGGAATGATTGAGTATAAACTTGCCACAAAATATTTAGATATCTATGCCCAGTCACTTGAGCTACTTCTTCAATAGAGTAGCCCTTTCCAAACAACTGACTTGCTCCCTCTCTTCGTAGGTCGTGATACCTCAAATCCTCAATACCCAATTCGTTTCTCACTCGCTGAAAGCCTGCACTAACACTTCGTGAGTTGTAGGGAAAAATAAGTTGGTCTTTGTTCCTGAATGTTTTCGATTCCCTGTGTATAATCGCCGAATTATTTTTGACTACAATGTCCACTGTGAAGCGTGATTCACCGCTTTGAAGTGTTCTTTTTAATGCTAGATGCCTTCGTTCCACTCCATCAATACGTACTATAAGCGTACTGAGTGGGGGAGCTTGCGGTTGAACTAGCGAGTTTCTGTATATATATGCAGTGTATAGATTTTGAGTAACGCTTTATGAAACCTGACAATACCAGTAAATACGCGGCTAACCGCTTATCCGTTGCACCCATGTTGGATTGGACTGACCGCCACTGTCGTTACTTTCACCGTTTGCTATCTCAGCAGACGCTTCTGTACACGGAAATGGTCACAACTGGTGCGATCTTACATGGTAAGGGCGACTTTCTAGAGTATAACGAGCAAGAACACCCATTAGCACTTCAACTTGGTGGTTCAAACCCGGTTGATTTGGCGGCTTGTGCCAAGCTTGCTGGTGAGCGTGGTTATGATGAAGTGAACCTCAATGTAGGTTGTCCTTCAGACCGAGTTCAGAATGGTCGCTTTGGCGCTTGCCTAATGGCTGAGCCCGAGCTGGTGGCAGACTGTGTGTCAGCGATGAAAGAAGTCACAGATATTCCAATTACGGTAAAAACGCGTATTGGTATCGACGACCAAGATTCTTACGAGTTTCTGACTAAGTTTGTTTCTACTGTTTCTGAAAAGGGCGGTTGTGAGCAATTTACTATCCATGCGCGTAAGGCGTGGTTGAGTGGCCTTAGCCCGAAAGAGAACCGTGAGATCCCACCGCTAGATTACGATCGTGCATACCAAATCAAGAAAGACTTCTCAGATCTAGTGATTGCGGTAAATGGTGGCATTACTACATTAGAACAAACTAAAGAGCACTTGCAGCACCTTGATGGTGTGATGATTGGTCGTGAGGCATACCATAGCCCGTTTATCTTGGCTGAAGTTGATCAGCAGATCTTTGGTTTAGACACACCAATCAAGAAGCGTTCACAAGTAGTTGAAGAGATGTACCCGTACATTGAGCGTCAGCTTTCGAATGGAGCGAGCCTTGGTCATATCTCTCGTCATATGCTGGGTTTGTTCCAAAGCATGCCGGGTGCAAGACAATGGCGTCGTTACATCAGTGAGAATGCACATAAGAAAGGCGCGGGCATTGAGGTGATTCAGACGGCATTGGCTAAGATCCCTAAAGAGCTAAACGTATAGACACCCTCAAGGTTAAAGCAAAAGCCAAGAACTAAAAGTTAAAAGCTTAAAGAACAAGGCTAAATTCGCCATTAGAGGCTAAATTTACCATTGTGAGTTTCCGAAAAGCCACGCATGAAGATGTGTGGCTTTTTATTTGCCTGATAAATAAGGAGTTTATGGTTGTATCTAACTTGGTATGGAAGCTGCAATGTTAGAAAGTAGGAAAGATAGGTCATGAACTCATTAGGGAGACCATTATGTTTGAATTAATCTTTGTTCTTATTTTCGTCGCAACTTTACTCGTTACTGGTATTACGTTTATGACGGTACTAGCGGCAACCGGAATCGCGTTAGCGGTCATGCTGGTCTTAGGTATGATGGGGGTTGTGTTTAAACTGCTGCCTTGGCTGATCGTGATTGCAGTGGGTGTGTGGTTTTTCAAAAACTATGTACACAGCTCTAACCAAAGACGTTATTAAGGTCATCGTGTCGTCAAATCTTTACTCGTCAGCGGTTTATCGTTTTAGAATTTAAGATGTGTGGTAGAATTTTCCCCAATAATCTATGAATGTGCATACAATTAGCACAACGATATGGAATTGGAGCTATCTCAAATGAATAAAATGCCATTAATTGCTTTAGTGGGAATGCTTTCTTTAAGTTCGGCTGTGTCCGCTGAAGAAGAGTTTTCTTACACGACTAAGATCGGTGCTGATATGTGGTGGGGAAGTACAAAGCTGAACGAAGCTAGGTCGAGTGACTCAAACTCACCTTCGTTGTATTTCGCATTTGAGCATAATGCCCCTAAGCTGCCAAATGCGAGTTTCCGCTACTCTACTGTTGATACAACATTGTTAGCGTTTGATAAGTATGACTACACGTTCTACTACACAATGTTGGATCACAAGTTGATGAACTTCGATGCGGGTGTGACATTTACTCAGTATGCAAACTCACATTACAAAGACCCGTACAGTTCGAAAACGACAAGTTTTGATGAGTTTACCTGGAGCTTCTACGGTAACGCAGAAATCAATGTCCCTAATACTCAGCTTGATATCATTGGTACGATGGAATTTGGTGATAGCAACGGTATTAAGAGTACCGATTTGATGGCGGGTGTTCAGTACCGTATTCCAGTGGCAGATACTGAAATAGCACTTCGTGGTGGCTATCGTGTGATCGACCTTGATTCGGACAAATTCTTCTCTTCAGAGCTGAACAAACCTCTTGAGACGGACAAAGAACCTGATCCGTTAGATGACCCAAAGCCAGGGCCACCTAAATCGTTTGTTATGGTTGATGGTTGGTTTGCTGGCGTAGAAGTACGCTTCTAGGCAATTAAAACGAATCTAGAACGAAATTTAAGAACGTCACTTTATTAAGTGGCGTTTTTTTATATCTATTGGTTATACCCAAGCATCTTGAAGTTACTTGGGTATATACTTTTCTGGAATTAGTTAGCACATTCATCACTTTCGACCATCCTTAATACAGAGACCTAATTAGCGTCTATTCTTATAAGGTCTATGTTGTGAGGTCAAAGCAAGGGATGGAATATGACACTCAATGAATTACGAAATTTATATCGAGAAAATCTGTTGGTTGAAGCGATCATAGAGCCCTCAATTCAAGAGGGGTCTTGGGTTGTGGAGTTTCGCCATATGGGCGGTGGCTTTGTTTTGCTTACTGATGTTCATGGTGAAGAGTGTCATTACGCGGATTTAGACCTAGCATCTAAGTCGGCAATGGCGGTTGGCTTTCAACAAGTTCGTATTGAAAACCAGTAACTCAATTGACGTTTCAATCGGTTTTTACTTCCAAAAAGTTATAAAACATACTTTTCTATTCTTTCTTGTTATTAAAAGGAGTGGTTAATCTATCGTCACGCAATGATTAGGGATGTCGTGACCATGTCTTTAAATAAGAAAGAGTCTTCACAAAATAATAATGCACAGTCTGGGGCTAATGAGTTACCTGGGCTAGCAGCACCACTTAATGACCAACAATTGGGTCATCTTCAGCAAACTGTTTCTGAATTATCTTCTCAACAACTGGCATGGGTCAGTGGTTACCTTTGGGGTGTGAGCCAAACTCAGCCTGTGGGTGCCGCCGCGCCAATCGCTCAAGCAGCCGCTGCAGTAGCCGCAAAACCTGCGGGTAAGCTCAGCATTATCTTCGCATCCCAAACCGGTAATGCGAAAGGTGTCGCCGAATCGCTTGAGGCAGAAGCGAAAGCCTTAGGGATTGCTGTCGAGCTTTTCGATGCAAGTGATTATAAAGGTAAGAACTTAGCCAAAGAGACACACGTCATTTTTGTAGCTTCAACCAATGGTGAGGGCGAAGCCCCTGATAACGCTATTGAGTTGCATGAATTCCTTCAATCGAAGAAAGCGCCAAAATTATCAAACCTACAATACGGTGTGATCGGTTTAGGTGACTCAAGCTATGAGTTCTTCTGCCAAACGGCTAAAGACTTCGATAACTTCCTCGCTAAGCTTGGTGCTAAATCGTTTGTTGACCGTCTTGATTGTGATGTTGATTACGAAGAATCAGCAACGGAATGGCGCGCTAAAGCATTAGAGCAAGTAAAAGAGACGCTATCGACAGGTACTGAAGCCGATGTGGTTCAATTACCAGTCGGTCAAGCGGCTGCTGGTCATTCGCAATACACCAAACAAAACCCATACACCGCGACATTATTGACGAGCCAAAAGATCACTGGTCGTGATTCGGGCAAAGATGTTCGTCATATCGAAATTGATCTTGATGAGTCGGGTATTACTTACCAACCGGGTGATGCGCTAGGCGTATGGTTTGAAAACAGTTCAGAACTCGCAAATCAAATTCTTTCTAAGGTTGGGCTGTCTGGTATCGAAAGTGTCGATGTCGATGGTGACAACTTGTCTGTGCATAGCGCACTCGTCAGCAAATTTGAGATTACATCTTCAAACCCTCAGCTAGTGACTAAGTTTGCTGAGCTATCGGGCAGCAAGAAGTTAATTAAGCTGGTGGAAGATAAAGACAAGCTTCGTGAATACGCGGGTAATACTCAAGTTGTTGATGTTTTAGCTGAGAAGAAGACCAAGCTATCGGCTGATGAACTGATTGGCCTACTACGTAAGTTAACTCCACGCCTCTATTCTATTGCATCAAGCCAAGCTGAAGTGGATGAAGAAGTTCACTTAACGGTTGGTCTGGTTGAATACCAAAAGGGCGATGAATCTCGTCTGGGTGGTGCTTCAAGTTTCTTAGCTCAACGCCTTGAAGAAGGTGGTGAAGTTAAGGTGTTTGTAGAGAACAACAATAACTTCAAACTGCCGCAAGACGACAACACACCAATCATCATGGTTGGCCCGGGTACAGGTATCGCACCTTTCCGTAGTTTTGTTCAAGAGCGTGAAAACAATGACGCTGAAGGTAAAAGCTGGTTGTTCTTTGGTGACCGTACCTTTACTCAAGATTTCTTATATCAAGTTGAATGGCAGAGGTATCTTAAATCTGGTGCATTAACCAAGCTTGATGTTGCGTTTAGTCGTGATCAAAAAGAAAAGGTTTATGTTCAAGACCGATTAATTGAGCAGGCAGAGCAGGTTTGGCAATGGCTTCAAGAGGGCGCGTACCTCTATGTATGTGGCGATGCAACTCGAATGGCAAAAGATGTCCATGAAGCGTTAGTTACGATAGCGGAAAAACATGGCAATCAGAGCCGCGAACAAGCTGAACAATATATTAATGATTTACGTAAAGCGAAACGTTACCAAAGGGATGTGTACTAATGAGCAAGCAAGTAATAGAGCAAGAAGTGCTAGGTCAAGTACTGGGACCTTTGGCTGACAATGAACGTCTGAAGCGTGAAAGTAAAAACCTTCGCGGTACGATTGAACAAGATCTTCAAGATCGTATCACTGGTGGTTTTACCGCAGATAACTTTCAACTGATCCGTTTCCACGGTATGTATCAACAAGATGACCGTGATATTCGTAACGAACGTACCAAGCAAAAATTAGAACCTTTACATAATGTAATGCTACGTGCGCGTATGCCAGGCGGCATCATCACTCCTAAGCAGTGGCTCGCGATTGATAAATTCGCAGATGAAAGCACCTCTTATGGTTCAATTCGTCTAACAACACGTCAAACCTTTCAGTTCCATGGTGTGTTGAAGCCGAACATTAAGTTAATGCACCAAACACTAAACAGTATTGGTATTGATTCGATCGCTACTGCGGGTGATGTAAACCGAAATGTTTTGTGTACCACGAACCCGGTTGAGTCCGAGCTACACCAAGAAGCTTATGAGTGGGCGAAAAAGATCAGTGAACACCTATTACCTAAAACTCGTGCTTATGCTGAGATCTGGTTAGATGGTGAAAAGCTCGCAACAACAGATGAAGAACCTATCTTAGGTAGTAACTACTTACCACGTAAGTTCAAAACGACGGTTGTAATTCCTCCGCAAAATGACGTAGATGTTCATGCTAACGATCTTAACTTTATTGCGATTGCTAAAGACGGAAAGCTGGTGGGCTTTAACGTATTAGTGGGCGGTGGTCTTGCAATGACGCACGGCGATACTTCTACTTATGCACGTAAAGCTGACGACTTTGGTTTTGTGCCATTAGAAAAAACGTTAGATGTAGCGGCAGCTGTTGTGACGACACAACGTGACTGGGGCAACCGTTCGAACCGTAAGAATGCTAAAACCAAATACACACTAGACCGTGTTGGTATTGATGTATTTAAAGCAGAAGTAGAAAAACGTGCAGGCGTTGAGTTTTCTGAAAGCCGTCCTTATGAGTTTACTGGCCGTGGCGACCGTATCGGTTGGGCGGAAGGTATTGATGGTAAGCACCACTTAGCGTTATTCATCGAAAATGGTCGTTTACTTGATTTTCCGGGTAAAGCGCTGAAAACAGGTGTTGCTGAAATAGCGAAGATCCACAAAGGTGATTTCCGCATGACAGCGAACCAAAATCTCATTGTTGCAGGTGTACCTAAGAGCCAAAAGGCACAAATTGAAAAGCTGGCACGTCAATACGGTCTGATGGATGATGCCGTTTCAGAACAGCGCAAGAACTCAATGGCGTGTGTGGCATTCCCAACATGTCCGTTAGCAATGGCAGAAGCCGAACGTTTTCTTCCTGAGTTTGTAACGGATGTTGAAGACATTCTGAAGAAACACGGATTACCAGAAGAAGATAACATCATCCTTCGCATCACGGGTTGTCCAAACGGCTGTGGTCGTGCAATGTTGGCTGAGTTGGGTTTAGTCGGTAAGGCGCCGGGGCGTTACAACATGCACTTAGGTGGCAACAAAGCCGGAACTCGTATCCCGAAGATGTATAAAGAGAACATCACTTCAGCTCAGATCTTAGAAGAGATTGATTCGCTGGTGGGACGTTGGGCTACGGAACGTAACGACAATGAAGGGTTCGGTGATTTTACAATCCGAGCTGGCATCATCGAAGAGGTGATCATTTCAAAGAGGGATCTGCATGCATAATTCTGTCGCTTCAAAATTGAAGTTAGCAGAGCTACTCGCATTGACTAAGACGGAGCAGATACTTCATCTTGGACAAATTAATGCTGAGTTAGAGCAGCTAACTGCATTAGAAAGAGTGAAGTGGGCTCTAGAAAACTTAGAAGGAACACATGTGGTGTCTTCTAGTTTCGGAATCCAAGCAGCATTGATGCTGCACTTAGTGACTCAAGCCAAACCCGATATTCCAGTTATTCTGACAGACACCGGGTACCTATTCCCAGAAACGTATCGCTTTATAGATGAGTTAAGTCAGAAGTTGACTCTAAACCTTCAAGTCTTTCGCGCACAACAGAGCTCTAATTGGCAAGAAGCGCAATATGGCAAACTTTGGGATCAAGGTATAGAAGGGATAGAGAAGTACAACAAACTTAATAAAGTTGAACCGATGAGAAGAGCGCTGGATGAACTAGAGGCTGGCACTTGGTTTTCAGGGTTGCGAAGAGAGCAATCTCAATCGCGCGCAAACTTGCCGATCTTATCTATCCAAAATGGTGTGTTTAAGTTCTTGCCAGTAATAGATTGGACAAATAAAGATGTTCACTATTACTTGGAAGAGCATAGCCTTAGTTACCACCCACTTCGTGAGCAGGGGTACCTTTCTGTCGGAGATACTCATACAACTAAGAAATGGGAACCGGGTATGACTGAAGAAGAAACCCGTTTCAATGGTCTGAAACGAGAATGTGGCCTCCATGAAGACGATGGAGAGCAATATGGCTCTGGGATTTAGACTCATTGCCATTTAAAAAGCTGCCTCAAGGCAGCTTTTTAGTTTCTAGGGGATAAAATTAAAGCGATTGTGGATAAGTCTGTGGTTATTATGTAGGTACTTTGTAGTTAAACTTGCATAAATAAGGCTTTGGGTGTTTATCCATCATCTAATCGTTATTTTTGCAATTTTCGGTAATAAACACTTGCCAATGTGAGGAACATCTCTATAATGCCGCCTCACTGACACGGTAGACGCCACAAGGCTTCAGCGAAGAATGTTAGTAAGGCAACTAGCTTTAAGCGATAATTCGCTTCTACTTTTAGAAAGTAGAAATTAATTTTCAAAAGTGTTTGACACTGAGAATTAAAACGCTAGAATGGCCGCCTCTTCCGAAGTGATGTAAGTCACAACGAAGAGTAGCTCTTTAACAATTTAAACCTATCAATCTGTGTGGGCACTCGTTGATGAATATCAAAACGTTATTACTTAGGTAATGACAGTTACTTCGGTAACAAAATGATTTCAATGAACTGAGTGACCAATACGTTTAACTACTTGTAGTTATTCGGCACAGTCAATTCATTATCATTCTGTTGGAATGATAATAGCTTTAGAATTACATGTTCATGTTTACATGAATATTAGTTTTGAAGTCAGTATTCGTTGAGTCACAAAATCTTAAATTGAAGAGTTTGATCATGGCTCAGATTGAACGCTGGCGGCAGGCCTAACACATGCAAGTCGAGCGGAAACGACACTAACAATCCTTCGGGTGCGTTAATGGGCGTCGAGCGGCGGACGGGTGAGTAATGCCTAGGAAATTGCCTTGATGTGGGGGATAACCATTGGAAACGATGGCTAATACCGCATAATGCCTACGGGCCAAAGAGGGGGACCTTCGGGCCTCTCGCGTCAAGATATGCCTAGGTGGGATTAGCTAGTTGGTGAGGTAATGGCTCACCAAGGCGACGATCCCTAGCTGGTCTGAGAGGATGATCAGCCACACTGGAACTGAGACACGGTCCAGACTCCTACGGGAGGCAGCAGTGGGGAATATTGCACAATGGGCGAAAGCCTGATGCAGCCATGCCGCGTGTATGAAGAAGGCCTTCGGGTTGTAAAGTACTTTCAGTTGTGAGGAAGGGTGTGTAGTTAATAGCTGCGCATCTTGACGTTAGCAACAGAAGAAGCACCGGCTAACTCCGTGCCAGCAGCCGCGGTAATACGGAGGGTGCGAGCGTTAATCGGAATTACTGGGCGTAAAGCGCATGCAGGTGGTTCATTAAGTCAGATGTGAAAGCCCGGGGCTCAACCTCGGAACTGCATTTGAAACTGGTGAACTAGAGTGCTGTAGAGGGGGGTAGAATTTCAGGTGTAGCGGTGAAATGCGTAGAGATCTGAAGGAATACCAGTGGCGAAGGCGGCCCCCTGGACAGACACTGACACTCAGATGCGAAAGCGTGGGGAGCAAACAGGATTAGATACCCTGGTAGTCCACGCCGTAAACGATGTCTACTTGGAGGTTGTGGCCTTGAGCCGTGGCTTTCGGAGCTAACGCGTTAAGTAG
>NZ_CH902609.1:175904-177017 GCF_000153005.1 Vibrio sp. MED222
AAGCTAACCGTTCATCTTTTCTGCTACAAAGCATCAAATCAACGTTCAACTGTAATGTGGTTGCGGGAGCCGGATTTGAACCGACGACCTTCGGGTTATGAGCCCGACGAGCTACCAAACTGCTCCATCCCGCGTCCGGATGTTTCTCTTTTCGCATCATTACCGTTTAAGACAATGAGACTAAACCATTTTCATTCTGAGCACTTTCTCAAAGAGACAGCTTCTAAGAATAGAATTTGGAGCGATACATCGGGTTCGAACCGATGACCTCAACCTTGGCAAGGTTGCGCTCTACCAACTGAGCTAGTATCGCATAAGCTAACCGTTCATCTTTTCTGCTACAAAGCATCAAATCAACGTTCAACTGTAATGTGGTTGCGGGAGCCGGATTTGAACCGACGACCTTCGGGTTATGAGCCCGACGAGCTACCAAACTGCTCCATCCCGCGTCCGAATGCATTGTTTAAGTCAATGAATCTTTCTCTCTAAAGAGACCTTCTAGGAATTCACTTCCTAAAAGTATAAATCTGGAGCGATACATCGGGTTCGAACCGATGACCTCAACCTTGGCAAGGTTGCGCTCTACCAACTGAGCTAGTATCGCAAACTGAAAACGTCTTTCGCCGTTCAGGGCTGCGAATTATAAGAGCATTTTTTTGTGATGCAAGTCCTTAATGCAAAAATCAGCAAGTTTTTACTCAACTGCTGTAAAAGCACACATATTTGCAAAAAAAATAGCTCTTATGTCCCTGAAAAGTTAGATAAACGTGAACATTTGATCTGATTAGATGTTAATAATCGTTTTTCGATAGTACTGCAGCTCAGCAATAGACTCTCGAATATCGTCTAATGCAAGGTGGCTTCCCGACTTAGAAAAACCATCTAACACTTCAGGCTTCCAACGGCGAGTCAGCTCTTTTAGGGTGCTAACATCAACATAACGGTAGTGGAAGTACTCTTCCAGCTCTGGCATATGCTTGTATAAGAATCGGCGATCTTGACCAATGCTGTTGCCACAAATTGGTGACTTACCTTTTGGTACCCATTTTTCCAGAAACTCAATCGTTTGTTGAATGGCATCTTGCTCTGAAACTGTACTGTCTTGAATTCGTT
>NZ_CH902609.1:177460-255467 GCF_000153005.1 Vibrio sp. MED222
TTGGCGGAACAAAAAGCGGACTCGTGATTACGCGCTTTGGTCAACATGCCGATATCGAAGATCTTGAAACCAACGAAGTTCACCGTTGTAACTTACGCCGTAGTATTGAGACTTTAGTTTCTGGTGACCGAGTAACTTGGCGTGCAGGCTTAGAATCCATGGCTGGCATCTCAGGTGTTGTCGAAGCCGTTGAGCCAAGAACGTCAATGCTAACTCGCCCTGACTACTATGACGGCCTCAAACCGGTTGCCGCAAACGTAGACCAAATGGTTATCGTTTCAGCTGTACTACCAGAGCTATCACTTAATATCATCGACCGCTACTTGATCGCCTCTGAAACGGTGAATATCGCCCCTTTAGTTGTACTCAATAAAGTTGACTTGCTGACAGAACAACAAATTAGCGAATACCGCGAAACACTGAAGATATACGAGAAAATCGGCTATAAAGTCATGTTCGTGAGTAAAGAGTCGGGTTACGGCATCAAAGAGTTGGAAGCTGAACTGAAAGATCGTATCAACATTTTCGTTGGTCAATCTGGTGTAGGTAAATCCAGCGTAGTGAATGCACTGATGCCAACATTGGACATTGAAGAAGGCGCAGTTTCTGAAAACTCAGGACTGGGTCAACACACCACCACAGCAGCGCGTTTGTATCACTTCCCTTCTGGTGGTGATCTTATCGATTCCCCAGGGGTACGTGAATTCGGCTTATGGCATTTAGAACCCGATGAAGTCACAGATGCTTTCATTGAATTCAAGCCATACCTAGGTGGCTGTAAGTTCCGCGACTGTAAACACAATGACGACCCAGGATGTCTTCTACGTGAAGCCGTTGAAGACGGAAAAATTAGCCGCTTACGTTTTGCTAGCTACCATCGCATTATTGAAACAATGGCTGACAACAAAGATAACCGTCAGTACTCACGAAGCAAGAAAGCCGATCTCTAATCGCGTTTTTGTGAACAAATGTGTGCATTTACTGACAATTGGCGCGAACTTAAGTAACATCTCGCGCCCTAAACCGTCATCGACAGATTTAATTGAAAAACAATTAGCATTGGAAAATTAATACAATGGATAAGATTAAAGTTGGATTGCAGTACTGGATCCCACAACATGGCCTGACTCGTTTAGTTGGTAAACTGGCGTCTGCTAAAGCGGGTGGTTTAACGACAGCGATCATTAACTGGTTCATCAAGCAATACAAAGTGAACATGGATGAAGCTCTGCATAGCGATCCAAAACACTTTAAGACATTCAATGAATTCTTCGTACGTGAATTGAAAGAAGGCATGCGCCCTATCGCAGAAGGTGACTCTGTTATTGTTCACCCTGCTGATGCACGTGTAAGTCAGTTTGGCCCAATTACTGATGGTCAACTGATTCAAGCTAAAAACCATAACTACTCAGCACGTGAGTTGCTTGGTGGTGATGCAGACCTAGCCGATGAGTTTAAAGACGGTGAATTCGCAACGCTTTACTTGTCGCCAAGTGATTATCACCGTGTGCACATGCCATGCGACGGCACACTGCGTCAGATGATCTACGTTCCCGGAGACCTGTTCTCAGTTAACCCGCTAACGGCAGAGAACGTTCCAAACCTATTCGCACGTAACGAGCGTGTGGTTTGTATCTTTGATACTGAGTTTGGCCCAATGGCACAAGTGCTGGTTGGTGCAACTATCGTAGGTAGCATCGAGCAAGTATGGGCTGGCACCATCACGCCACCTCGCGGTAACTCGGTTTACAAGTGGGATTACCCAGCACAAGGTGATAAATCTATTATCTTGAAGAAAGGCGAAGAGATGGGTCGCTTCAAGCTTGGTTCAACGGTTATCAACCTGTTTGCTAAAGATGCAATCAAGTTTGACGACACTATGCAGAATGGTGAGAAAACCGTTCTAGGCACTCCTTTCGCGCACATTGCGGGTAAAGACGTTGAGACTGAAGCTGTTGATTCAGCAGAGAACACTGACCAAGCTTAACGATCTGAGTTAACTCATTTAGTTTTAAAGGCGCGTTACTTTTTCTATATCAGAGAAGAACGCGCCTTTTTCTTAACTCTACCAATTCGTTTCCTACTCAAGCTCTAACAACCCAAGCTTTCAAACCTCAATCCTCACCCCCTGCCCAGCCACCTGCGGCTTCTCACTCTTGCCTCTAATTGCCCAGATAAAATATTGACCAAAAGCAAAACAACTGTCGAAACCTTAAACAACTTTTCGATTTTACAACCCGTCTCCAAGTACCAAAAATCCAGATAACTTACTCTATTTGAAGATATTTTATTTATAGGGTCTTTGTACATGCCTAAACTCAATGTTGGCGTTCTGGTCAAGCTGTTGATTTGTTTTGCGATTCCCTTAGGCGTGTTATTCATGCCGATAGATTCAATACCAATCGATGATCTCACGCTGATTCAACATCGCTTGTTGGCAATATTCTTGTTGGCCGCTCTACTGTGGGTGCTTGAACCTGTTCCGGTATTCGCCACTTCAATTTTGATCATTGCGCTTGAACTGGTGATGATATCTGACAAAGGTTTACACCTATTTAGAAATCCACCAACGGGGCACGATCTCGGTGAGTTAATCAAATATACCGACATCTTCGGTGCATTTTCGTCACCGATCATCATCCTTTTCATGGGTGGTTTTGCTCTTGCGATATCCGCATCCAAGTATGAACTCGATAACAACCTAGCTCGAGTGCTGCTCAAACCATTCGGTACAGAACCGCGCTTTATCATGCTAGGTTTAATGCTGATCACCGCCGTGTTCTCAATGTTCATGTCAAATACCGCAACCACGGTTATGATGCTGGCCCTGCTCGGCCCTATTGTGGCTTCGGCACCCAAAGGCGATATGGGGATTAAGGCGCTCGTATTGTGTATTCCAATTGCTGCCAACACCGGTGGTATAGCGACACCCATCGGTACACCGCCCAATGCCATCGCACTACAATACCTAACCGGTGAAAACACCATCGACTTCCTCAGCTGGATGATGATGGGCTTACCCTTTGTGATCATCCAACTCACCATCGCTTGGTTTCTCCTACAAAAACTCTTCCCTTCTAAAGAAAGAAATATGGTCCTCAAGCTTGATGGACAATTTAAAAAGAGCTGGCGAGCGATCGTGGTTTACATCACCTTCGCTGCGACAATCTTATTGTGGATGACCACCAAACTGCATGGCATGAACACTTATGTGGTCTCTATCATTCCACTGGCTGTTTTTACTCTCACTGGCATCATGGGCAAAGAAGAACTCAAGCTGATTAACTGGGATGTGTTGTGGCTGGTTGCGGGTGGTATAGCGATTGGGATTGGCTTGGATAAAACAGGCTTAGCCGCTGCACTCGCACACGCGATTGATTATGAATCGCTCTCGCCGACTGCAGTGGTACTAACGCTGTCTATCGTGTGTTGGCTAATGGCTAATTTCATGTCGAACACAGCTACCGCAAACTTGCTGATGCCGATAGCAGCTGCGATTGGCGCTTCTATGGAAAGCCTAGTAGCAATTGGAGGCTTACAAGGCTTGCTGGTTGTGGTCGCCTTCTCGGCATCGCTCGGGATGATTCTTCCAGTATCGACGCCACCAAACTCGCTGGCTTACTCAACTGGGCTTATCGAAAGCAAAGATATGGCGAAGATGGGTATCATCTTAGGGATTGTCGGCTTACTGATGGTCTACCTCGCGCTGTTTATTATCACTTAGCACGTCAATGCCTCCCTTCCGTCCAGCTAGTAATCGTGACCTCGCTAGCTGGCGGGCCACCAGATTTTAACCAATAAGATAAATCCTGATAACAATTAACACCTTAGCAGCAACCAATTGTGATTCCACTTCACTGTTTATTAAAAATAATCATATATATATTTAAATTATGATTTTCAACACGTTTCGAACTTTAAATATAACGACACTAGACACCTAGCAGAGACACATCCGTTCGCAATCCAACGCGTCGCTGTCATTAGCCTTTTATCCAAGAAGGAGGGATAAACCTTGAGACATACTATTAAGTTCAAAATTCAGATCGCTATCGCGGTTATTATTGCCGTCGTAAGTGGCGCTCAAGCTTGGATATCTGTTAATCAGCTTACTCAAGAAACTGAAGTCGCGATCAACCAACAGGTGAAAAACGTGAGTGTTGGTACGACGAACTACATTGCCGATTGGTTATCAATCCGCAGTGATATGATGCTTGCCAATGAATCGACCATTTCAAGCAATAGCAACTCTGATCGCGAGTTATTGATCACCAAGCAAGCCGGGCAATTTTTGTCTGTTTATGCAGGATTCAGTGATGGCAGTATAGCTTATGGCGACAAGGCTGAGGATTGGCCAGCAGACTACGACCCACGATCCCGCCCTTGGTATAAAGATGCAAACGCGACATCTGAACTCATCATTACCGAACCTTATCAAGATTTTGACGGCAGCATTGTCATCAGTTTCGCTAAAGCATTTAATGGTGAAAGACAGGGTGTTATCGCGGCAGACTTAACCGTAACCAGCATTATTGATACCGTACTCAATGTAAAACTCGATAATGACGGTTTTGCTTTTTTAGTCGACGGTAATAACAACATCGTCGCCTACAGTGATGAAGAGTTGAGTCAGAAACCACTGACGAATTTGAACCCTGAGCTAACGGTCGACAAAGTATCACAACTGCTCCAAAACCAAATGATCACGACGTTAACTTGGCCTGGTCAAGGCGATAAAATGGTCTACATCGCTAACGTTCCGAATACCGATTGGTCATTGGGTATTGTGATCGATAAAGAAATGGCATTTTCTGCGGTATCCGATGCCATTCAATTTATCACGCTTACCTCTTTGATTTTATACATCGTCATTTCGATTGCGAGCACAATGGTGATTAACCGCTTGCTGCACCCACTGCAAACATTGTCTGAAGCACTGACTCAGCTTGCTCAAGGCAGAGGCGACCTGACTCAGCGTATTGATATCAAGCGCATGGATGAAATTGGCAAACTTGCCGAGCTCGTAAACCAGTTCTTGAGCCAGATGCAAAGCATGCTTAAGGGCGTAATAGAGCACAGTCACGACTTAAACAACCATGCGGAAAAAGCCAATCAACTGGCTACGCAATCTTCGATTCGAGTCGAGAACCAACAAAACGACATCAACCAAATTGCGACTGCGATTCATGAAATGTCCGCCACCGCAGCTGAAGTGGCCAGCCATGCCGAATTAACCGCCTCCGCATCTCAAGCATCCGCTACCGCTTGTAACGAAGGCCAAGAGGTTATCCAACAAAACCGCGATGCGATTACAGGCCTTGCGACTCAGGTTGAAGATGCAGCCAATGTTATTCGTGAATTAGAGAGTAATGCTCAAAGCATCAACCAGATCCTATCCACCATTCAAGGCATTGCCGAACAGACCAACCTGTTGGCATTGAATGCCGCGATTGAAGCCGCTCGTGCGGGTGAACAAGGTCGTGGGTTTGCAGTTGTCGCCGATGAAGTGCGAGTGCTCAGCCAAAGAACGCATGGCTCGACGGAAGAGATCCGCGTGATGATTGATACACTGCAGAAAAATACCGAACATGCCGTTGAAAGCATGACCACCAGCACTCAGTTAGCAGAGAACAGTGTTGGCTTCGCAGAACAAGCTCATGGCAGCCTGACTAAAATCACTCAGGCAATCACTGAAATCAACGATATGGCGCTGCAAATAGCGAGTGCTGCGGAAGAGCAACGCGCGGTCAGCGAAGACATCAGCCGTAATACGCAAGGAATCAAGGATGCCTCTGATGACCTTGCACAGCAAGCTGAAAGCAGTCGCAATAGCTCAAATGAAATGAGTAGCGCTGCCGAGTCGATGCGCCAGGACGTGGAGCGCTTTAAGGTATAGTGCGACTCAAGCAAAGTAAGTGAACCACACCACCGAGCGACAGCTGACATAAACTAATAACTGAAACAAAGTAGTTCTTTCATAAGAATCACTTTGTTCTCAGTTCGGTTTGATGCATATTGATGAGCTAATTTATCCCAGACACAAGGATGTTATTCAGATGGGATTTGAATGGTTAGCTCTAGCTGCCGCTTTTCTTTGGGCTATTGCGAGCCTAATGTCAGTAAAGCCTGCCCAACACTTAGGTTCTTTCGCCTATAGCCGTTGGAGAATGGGTTGTACCGCGATCATCTTATCAAGCATGGCTTGGTTTACCGGAGGTTGGTCAACTGTCGAAGCCAATCTAATCACGCCGATGATGCTATCTGGCCTGATTGGTATATTCATTGGTGATACCGCCCTATTTGCCTGTTTGAACCGAATGGGACCGCGCCAAGCGGGTTTACTGTTCTCTTGCCACGCCGTGTTCTCGGCGATTCTTGGTTACTTCCTGTTTAGTGAAAGTATGACCTCTATTGAGCTGATTGGCTCGGCTTTGGTGTTTAGTGGTGTATTAACTGCGATATTCTTTGGTCGTCGAGGACAAGCCAACAACCAGCTTGAAACCATCAAGGGCACCGTGTGGATTGGTGTCGCACTGGGAATCACCGCAGCGATCTGCCAAGCATTGGGCGGCATCATTGCCAAACCCGTGATGCAAACCAGTATCGACCCTGTTGCCGCTTCTGCCATTCGAATGATCACCGCTTTTGTTGCTCACTCCGCATTTCGTTTAACAGGCGCCAAACTTTCACGCGCACTTAACCCAATGAATAAGCAGATATTCGCGATTACCGCGGTTAATGGTTTTCTAGCGATGGCAGTAGGAATGACGTTGATTTTGTATGCGTTGCAGGAAGGTAATGTCGGTATGGTCGCTCTGTTATCTTCAACTACACCCATCATGTTGTTACCGATACTTTGGCTTTACACCAAGCAGAGACCAAATGCCTACGCTTGGATCGGTGCCATTGTTGCCGTAGTGGGTACTGGGATTCTGGTCAGCTAGCCAAACCGTCAGTAAGACTAGCTGAATAGAGAGCTAAGAACGTGGGAAAGGAAAAGCCGTCACATCATCGATATGGTCATAACCTAACGCCAGCATGATCAGACGGTCGATACCCAAAGCAACACCCGCACAGTCTGGTAAGCCTGCTTTTAATGCCTCAATCAAGTGATGATCAATCGGTTGAGGTGATAAGCCCATCTCAATACGTTTGGCATTATCATCTTCAAAGCGCTTAAGTTGTTCTTGCGGTTTATCTAACTCGTGGAAGCCGTTTGCTAACTCAATTCCTTTGAAATACACCTCAAAGCGATCGGCGACTCGTGAATCGTTTGGATTGATCTTAGCTAACGCTGCTTGCGATGCTGGGAAGTCATACACAAACGCAGGCACCTGCTGGCCTATTTTCGCCTCGACCCCAATACTGAAAAGAAGCTGCAATAACGTATCGCGATCTTGCTCGGGGTCAGCTATGTCGCTGAGCCCTAGTTTCGCAGCTGCTTGCTTTAGCGTATCCATCGAATCTTCCAGCGGACAAACACCTAACACATCAATAAAGGCTTGTTGGTAAGTCATTCGCTCTGCTATGCCTGATTTAAGTACCTGCTGTAACAGCAGATCCATCTCATCCATCAGATCATGATGATCAAAACCAACGCGATACCACTCCAACATAGTGAACTCAGGGTTGTGATAACGGCCATTTTCTTCATTGCGAAAAGATTTACAAATTTGGTAAATACAACCGCTTCCGGCAGCCAACAAGCGTTTCATATGAAACTCTGGGCTAGTCATAAAGAATAGTGGCTGGCCGTGCGCATAACCAGGCCCTACGAATTCAGTTTTGAAGGTATGTAAATGCACATCCGTCACCGTGGCGTGGCTCATCGCAGGCGTATCCACTTCCATCACGTTTCGCTCAACAAAGAACTGACGAATTTGATTAAGGATATCAGCACGTTGCTTTAACTGCTTAATGGTTGCGGCCGGTTGCCATGTAGAGTGCATTATTGAGTTCCATATTACTGAATTCTAGACGACGAAAATTACCACCTTTCATCGCTTTTGTAAGCTTCTATCTTTCTATTCTTGAAAGCGAAATGTTGTTTTAATGAAGCCAGAAAATTACGTTCTACAATACAATTATCAATACAGATTTTACATCCACATTGATAACAAAAATCATACTCAACAAGCCGTTAACACAAGCCCTGTGGGCTAATCGTTATCAACAATTGATTGCCGTGATTGCAGTCACATAACCTATAAATTCTATGCCTCCATATGCACTACCGACCTAAAAACCCAAATGCATCAACTTTTCGAATACCTTCCTCTCTTACACTGAACCTACCACTTAAGGCTTAGGGGTAATAAACGGTTGATGCCGTTTACGTACTATTAATTAGTAAGTAACGCCAATTAGTAAGTACTACCAATAAGCTTTTTATAATAACAAGCGGAATACTCCGCATCACACTGGAGAATAACTGTGAAGACAATTACCACAGATATCGCAGTCATCGGCGCAGGCGGCGCTGGTCTTCGTACAGCAATTGCAGCAGCTGAAGCTAATCCTGAATTGGAAGTTGCACTGATTTCTAAAGTTTACCCAATGCGTTCGCACACGGTGGCAGCAGAAGGCGGTTCAGCAGCGGTAATTAAAGACGAAGATAGCCTAGATAACCACTTCAACGATACTGTTGGCGGTGGCGACTGGCTATGTGAACAGGATGTTGTTGAATACTTTGTTGAAAACTCGACTCGCGAAATGATCCAAATGGAACAATGGGGCTGCCCATGGAGTCGTAAAGAAAACGGTGAAGTAAACGTACGCCGATTCGGCGGTATGAAGGTAGAAAGAACGTGGTTCGCAGCGGATAAAACCGGCTTCCACATGCTTCATACTCTGTTCCAGACTTCGATGAAGTACGACACAATCAAACGATTTGATGAGTACTTTGTGGTGGATTTGCTCGTTGAAGATGGCGAAGTACAAGGCCTAATCGCGATTCACATGTCTGAAGGTGAGCTTGTTACCATCAAAGCAAAATCTGTTGTTCTAGCAACCGGTGGCGCAGGTCGTGTTTACCACTGTAATACCAACGGCGGCATCGTAACTGGCGACGGTATGGCAATGGCTTATCGCCACGGTGTACCACTGCGTGACATGGAGTTCGTTCAATACCACCCAACAGGCCTCCCGGGCACTGGCATCTTGATGACCGAAGGTTGTCGTGGTGAAGGCGGTATCATCGTCAACAAGAACGGCTATCGTTACCTGCAAGATTACGGCATGGGCCCTGAAACTCCAGTGGGCGAGCCGAAAAACAAATACATGGAACTGGGTCCTCGTGACAAAGTTTCTCAAGCATTCTGGCACGAGCAGCAGAAAGGCAACACCATCAAGCACCCGCTTGGTGATGTCGTACACCTTGACCTTCGCCACCTTGGTGAAGAGTACCTGCAAGAGCGTCTTCCGTTTATCTGTGAGCTTGCAAAAGCGTACGTAAACGTTGACCCAGCAAAAGAGCCAATCCCAATTCGTCCAACCGTTCACTACACCATGGGTGGTATTGAAACCAACGGTACGTGTGAAACTCGCATTAAAGGGCTATTCGCTGTTGGTGAGTGTGCTTCAGTTGGCCTACATGGCGCAAACCGCCTAGGGTCTAACTCTCTTGCTGAATTCGTAGTTTTCGGCCGCGTAGCCGGTGAACAAGCCGTGAAACGCGCAGCTGAATTCAAAGGCTGGAACGAAGAGTCTATTGCTAAGCAAGTGAAAGCGGTTGAAGATCGCATCGCTGGCATCTTGGCTCAAGAAGGCGATGAGAACTGGGCTGATATCCGTACTGAAATGGGTCACACCATGGAAGCGGGTTGTGGTATCTACCGTCAAGAAGACTTGATGCAAGAAACCATCGACAAAATCACTGAACTGAAAGCTCGCTACAAGAAGATCAGCATTAAAGACAAAGGCAAAGTGTTCAACACTGACCTACTTTACGCTATCGAAGTGGGTTACGGCCTTGAAGTTGCCGAAGCGATGGTTCACTCAGCGATCCTTCGTAAAGAGTCTCGCGGTGCACACCAACGTCTAGACGACAACTGCACAGAACGTGATGACGTGAACTTCCTGAAACATTCTCTATCTTTCTACAACGAAGATGCAGCACCAACTATCGACTACAGCGGCGTTAAGATTACTAAATCTCAACCTAAAGCTCGTCTATACGGTGAAGCAGCCGAGAAAGCCGCTGCTGCTGAAAAAGCGGCAGAAGAGAATGCGAAGAAGAGCGAAGAGGAGCAAGCATAATGTCAGCGAATCGAATCCAAAAAATTGAAATCCTGCGTTATGACCCTGAGCACGATGCAGAACCTCACTTTCAAACCTTTGAAGTTCCATTTGATGAAACCATGTCGGTACTTGATGCGATTGGTTACATCAAAGATAACCTAGATAAAGACCTGTCTTACCGTTGGTCTTGTCGTATGGCGATTTGTGGTTCTTGCGGCATCATGGTTGATGGCGTGCCAAAACTGGCATGTAAGAGCTTCTTACGTGACTACCCGAACGGCTTCAAGATCGAGCCTTTAGCTAACTTCCCAATCGAGAAAGATTTGATTGTCGACATGACACCGTTCATCGAACGCCTTGAAGCAATCAAACCTTACATCATTGGTAACGACCGTAAACCAGAAGACGGCACTAACATCCAAACTCCAGAGCAAATGGCGAAGTACAAACAGTTCGCTGGCTGCATCAACTGTGGTTTGTGTTACGCAGCGTGTCCTCAATTTGGTCTAAACCCTGAGTTCATTGGCCCTGCGGCACTTGCTCTTGCTCACCGCTACAACCTAGATAGCCGTGACAATGGTAAAGCTGAGCGCATGAAGCTTATCAATGGCGACAACGGTGCTTGGGGCTGTACGTTTGTAGGTTACTGTTCTGACGTTTGTCCGAAGAAAGTAGATCCAGCAGCAGCTGTAAACCAAGGCAAAGTTGAGTCTTCAATGGACTTCGTTATCTCGATGTTCAAGCCTGATGGATCGCAAGTAAAAACAGCAGAGGAGGCATAATATGAGCAACCGTAAGCCTTATGTTCGTGAGATGAAGAGAACGTGGTGGAGCAACCATCCGTTCTACCGCTTCTACATGCTACGTGAAGCGACTGTACTGCCTTTGATTCTATTCACTCTGTTCCTAACCTTCGGTTTGGGTTCGCTAGTGAAAGGGCCTGAAGCGTGGGAAGGTTGGTTGAGCTTTATGGCTAACCCTGTCGTTGTTGGTATCAACATCGTGGCACTGCTAGGCAGCTTACTGCACGCTCAGACCTTCTTCAGCATGATGCCTCAAGTAATGCCAATCCGCCTTAAAGGCAAATTGGTAGATAAAAGAATCATCGTACTGACCCAGTGGGCAGCGGTGGCATTTATTTCTTTAATCGTTCTGATGGTGGTGTAAGGAGCTTCGTTATGAACACAAATTACAATGTTAACCACAATCCGAAACGCTCTGATGAACCAATCTGGTGGGGCCTATTCGGCGCTGGCGGTACTTGGTTCGCGATGATTACACCAATCACCATTCTAGTGCTGGGTATCTTGGTGCCAATGGGCATTATCGATGCGGATGCAATGAGCTACGAACGTGTCTCTGAGTTTGCCACCAGCATTATCGGTGCGCTATTCATCATCGGTACGCTAGCACTGCCAATGTGGCATGCAATGCACCGTCTTCACCACGGCATGCACGACCTTAAGTTCCACGTCGGCGTTGCTGGTAAAGTGGGTTGCTACTTCGTTGCAGGCCTAATCAGCGCGCTATCTGTTATCTTCATTTTTATGATTTAACAGTTAAGAGCAGATTCGAGATTCGGGTAACTGAGATTCGAAGAGTTTAAGAACGAAAATACTAGAAGCAGAACAGGATTATCTTGTTCTGCTTTTTTGTTACTTGTCGAATCTCGTTTACTCGAATCTGCTCTTCTCCGATCGCCAGATACAAAAAAGGCCGCTCATAAGCGACCTTTTCTATTTCACTGAGCCACCTTAAACAAGATGGACACAATCAAATTACTTCACACGACCAACGTATTCGCCAGTACGAGTATCAACTTTAACAACTTCACCGATAGCGATGAATAGAGGAACACGAACTACCGCGCCTGTTGCTAGAGTTGCAGGTTTACCACCCGTACCCTGTGTATCGCCTTTAAGGCCAGGATCAGTTTCAGTTACTTCGATCTCAACAAAGTTTGGCGGAGTAACAGTGATAGGGTTATCATTCCACAACGTTAGAGTACAAACGTCATTTTCAACTAACCATTTTGCTGAATCAGCGACTGCTTTTACGTCTGCTGCGATTTGCTCAAATGTTTCGTTGTTCATGAAGTGGTAGAATTCGCCGTCGTTGTATAGGTAGCCTAGTTCAACGTCAACAACATCTGCAAGCTCGAAGCTTTCGCCTGACTTGAATGTTTTCTCTAACACTTTGCCTGACAGCAGTTTACGAAGTTTTACACGGTTAAACGCTTGGCCTTTACCTGGCTTAACGTATTCATTGTCGATAATTGCGCAAGGCTCGTTATCTAACATGAATTTTAAACCGCCTTTGAATTCATTGGTGCTTACTGACGCCATGATTTTCTCTTCCACATCTTTGAGTTAATTTCAATGCCGCATATCATAACCCGAAAAGTCGAATCTGTTGAGCAAAACTGGCTCAAACAACTATCGAATGCGATCTCTGACCCGACAAAACTGCTTGAAGCATTGGAAATAGACCCAACACCGTGGCAAAAAGGATTCGCAGCACGTGAGCTGTTTTCACTTCGAGTTCCTCTTAGCTTTGTTGAGCGAATGGAAAAAGGCAATCCACACGACCCTTTGCTAAGACAAGTTTTACCGCTAAGTGAAGAGTTTGATGTGCACCAAGGCTATTCTGCTGACCCCTTAGAAGAGCAAGAAAACGCGATTCCGGGACTACTACACAAATACAAAAGCCGCGCGCTAATGATCGTGAAAGGTGGCTGCGCGATTAACTGCCGTTACTGCTTTCGCCGTCATTTCCCTTATCAAGATAACAAAGGATCTAAGTCTGTTTGGCAAACTAGCCTCGATTATGTGGCTCAACATCCCGAGATCAACGAGGTGATCTTGTCTGGCGGCGATCCTCTTATGGCCAAAGACAGCGAACTAGAGTGGCTGATCAATGCTATCGAACAAATTCCACATGTGAAAACCGTTCGAATTCACAGCCGATTACCTGTCGTGATTCCGGCGCGAGTGACTGATGAACTATGCCAAACATTAGCTAACACTCGTCTTAAAGTAGTCATGGTTAGCCATATTAATCATGCCAATGAAATCAACTTAGAGCTCAAGCAGGCCTTCCATAAGCTGAAGCAAACTGGTGCGACTCTGCTCAACCAAGGCGTAATGCTAAAAGGCGTAAATAACAGCGCTAGCTCATTGAAAAAATTAAGTGAAAAGCTATTCGACGCCGGTATTTTACCTTACTACATGCATGTACTTGATAAAGTTCAGGGAGCTGCTCATTTCTATATCTCCGATGAAGAAGCGAAACACCACTTTAAGGGATTAATCTCTGAGGTTTCTGGCTATCTAGTACCTAAGTTAACCCGTGAAATTGGCGGACGCAGTAGCAAAACACCACTCGACCTAAACATTGAATAACGAGCGAGCTTCAAAAAGCGACTAAGCTTATCTGTAACGACAACACGTTGCTAAATGCACCTTCACGACAAAAATTTTTTGTTCGATCGTCCGGTCTATTATTAGCATACTCGGCTCTATTCTAAATTCTTAGGAGGGGTGATATGTCACAATTTATAGAACAAGCTCTCAACCTTGCCCCCTTTAGCTGGGCAGGCCTCGCAGCATGCATGTTGTGTGGTTCTTTAATCGGAATCGAAAGGCAAACACGCGGTAAACCCGTCGGGATCCGGACATCGATCCTTATCATTAGCGGTACTTACTTCTTCCTCACCATGGCGATTAGCCTATCCCCCAACACTCTCGATCAAGCTCGTGTACTTGGTCAGATAATTACGGGGGTTGGATTCCTTGGTGCTGGGGTAATGATGACATTGGATGGAAAGATTCATGGTGTAACGTCAGCGGCGATTATCTGGGTACTCGCTGCATTAGGTATGATGATCGCACTTGGCCACCTTTCGCAGTCGGTTATTATCACGCTAATGGCGCTAGTGATTCTGCTTGGGGTAGACAAGGTAGAAAACAGCTTCCAGAGCTTACGCCGTGGTGTTCACCAGAAGTGGATGAGAAAAGTCCGCGTGAAGAAGTAACACCTCGTCGGAAGACACTTGGCCTTATCTGCATTTTATTCTTAGCTACTGTTTCATCTTAAGGGTCTTTTTCCTTAGATAAAAAAGAGCCTAGCAAACGACTAGGCTCTAAACTGCAGTTCACAGATTAATGTACGTGAATAGACACTTGATTCTTGCCTGCGGCCTTCGCCTTATAAAGCTGCTCATCTGATGAACGAATACTCTGGTTTTCCCACAAGTGTCCAATGCTGTCGAACTTGAACAGAGAGTAAAGCGTCGCTCCCCCAGAGACTGATATATTAATCTTGTCACCGGTCGCGCATCGATAACTTTGTAAACTAATGTCATTTTGAATTCGTTCAAAGATCGATGAAAGTAATTCGGATGATTCGCCCGTAATCGCGACAACAAACTCTTCACCACCAAATCTCGCCACGATATCTTTCTGCCTAACGCTGTTCAGCATTAACTGAGCAACATGGCAAATCACCTCATCTCCCACCTTATGACCATACTGATCATTCACCACTTTGAAATCATCGATATCAAATACGCCAACACCAATAATTGGCTCCTCATTTTGGTTCAGCAACCGAGCTTCAAAACCACGCCGATTATATAAACCAGTCAATGGGTCGAGCATCGCTAAATTCTTCAATCGCTTGTGCTCTTGCTTGGTATAAAACCGCCACAACCATAGTGCTGAGATAAAGTACAAAGCTAACAAAATCAGTAATTGAACCCGCTCCAGTTCCAGCAAATGTAAAAAATGCTCACTCTTTCCTTCTTCAATAGTCAGGTATAACTCAGTATTAATTCCATCGACGTACAAAGGTCGTGAATAGGTAAAGTCCAACAGCCCATATTTGTTTACTCCTCTTGCGCTCGTCACCTTGTATCCATGAACGGGATTAGAGACGAGATTAGAGACGTAACCATCAACACCGAGTACTCCTTTAAACTCACCATCAACATAGATACCTTTGGTTAAGGTCACTACCTTCTTCCCTGTTAGGTAGTCATCGTATTGGCCGGTATACACCACTTGATCTTGACCCTGAGCTAAGCCAAAACGAATCGTATTCACCCAATAAGGGCGACTATTGACGACTGAATCAAAGGTGTCACCTTTAATGTAACGGGCGAAATCGGAAGGCGACGATATAATAAATTTATCTTTGGAGATAAAGTAAATCGCAGAGATGGTATCAATGGTATTCGCAAAGTAAGCCATGGTGGGTGCGATAAACATGCGCCTACCAGCTTCTAAATGAAGATCCGACTTTAGATCGCACATCTCACTTGGGCCAGAGAACATAAAATCAAATCTAGGGGCAGCTTGCTCTTCACTAATGAAGTAACACGTATCACCTTCGACCTTTTGCTCATGTGAGAATACGTAGGCATCCCCATGCAGCGGATAAAGTGCGGTAATATTATATTCAAGAGCATTAATAATCTGTGTAAGCTCCGCTAAAGAGCGTGTCACGCCTTGGTTTTCAATTCCATACTGCTTTTCTGACTCTTCCGCTGAATCAACAAGTAACAAGCTAAAAACCACTAAAAAGCTGGCGGTCAGACTTAAGAAAGCCTTTTTAAAATCGACGGTATGGGGATTAATCAAAGCATGTAAGTCATCGTTGAAAATTTAGCGCACATTGTACCCACAAGTGAGAACATCGCAACAAGAGTATAAAACAACATGCTTACAGTAACGTTTAAGGAGTGAGATAGCAGATGTAAAATAACGCCTAAACATAGAAGTAAAGGCGTTGATAGGTTCAATCATGGATAGCTTTAAGCCTTGGTAAGAACGTCGCTCACCAATATTGAAACCAGCGCGGCTACCGTCTTACTTAGCGAAATTCACAATTGGGAAGCACGGGAAAAAACCATTGTCAGCACAGTTGATCAGGCCAATCTGTACACCTTCAATTTTATTGGTTTTGTTGAAGATACCAACCTGAACCGTCGACACCTCTGAAAGGTTCGCAGCGCCAACATCCACCATAGTGTTCCCTTCAGAATAGTTTACGAAACTCACGTTCGCGCCTTTTACATCATTAGTAATGTTAACAGCACCTAGGTTAACACCTGTTGTTTTACCTGTGTTCCAGTTAAAGAAACCTAGTGAAGCACCTGTCATTTCTTGGTTTACTTTTGATGCACCAAAAATACCAAGGTTCACACCTGTTGTGGTTTGCGTCTCAGACATACCAACAACTGCAAGGTCGACACCTTTAAGGTCATTGACTTGCCCGTGAAGCAGAGCCAGACGTACACCGCCAACCGCATCTGAATCCGGAGCGTTGAAACCATTGATCGTTGAAAACATAACAGGCGAAGAAGCAAATGCTGCCGGTGCCATTACCGCTGCAGATACAGCAAGTACTGAAAGTAATTTTTTCATTGGGGAGTCTCCACTGACTTATTGTTGACTTGATTAATCTATATTCAATCAAGTATTTATTGTCCTTCACTCAACAGCTATCCATGTTAAATCAATGTCATAACTGTACCATTGAATATAAGACCCAAAATCATAAAGAGCAATATTGAGCGGAGGATATCATGAGAGGCAAGAGTAACCATCGGCAGTCAGGTTTCTATAAGTAGACGATAAAGATTCCCTATCACGCTCGTGCCTCGCTGTCGGGAGTGACGATTTCAAAGCATAAAAAAACGGAGACCGAAGTCTCCGTTTTCTAAAGCTTATGTATGACTTTCTCTGTTACGAGAAAGGGGGATGATTACATCATGCCGCCCATGCCCCCCATACCGCCCATGCCACCCATATCAGGCATTGCAGGGCCAGAATCTTGTGGCTTATCAGTGATCATCGCTTCTGTTGTGATCATAAGACCAGCAACGGATGCTGCGAACTGAAGTGCAGAACGAGTTACCTTAGTTGGATCTAGGATACCCATTGTAATCATGTCGCCGTATTCGCCAGTAGCCGCGTTGTAACCGTAGTTACCTTCGCCAGCACGAACATTGTTAGCAACAACAGACTCTTCATCACCTGCGTTCTTAGTGATTTGACGAATAGGCGCTTCCATTGCACGTAGTGCAACACGGATACCTACGTTTTGCTCTTCGTTGTCGCCTTCAAGGCCAGCAACTTTAGATGCAGCGCGGATAAGTGCAACACCACCACCAGCAACCACACCTTCTTCAACAGCAGCGCGAGTTGCGTGAAGTGCATCTTCTACGCGGTCTTTCTTCTCTTTCATCTCAACTTCAGTTGCAGCGCCTACTTTGATTACTGCAACACCGCCAGCTAGCTTAGCTACGCGCTCTTGAAGTTTTTCTTTATCGTAGTCAGACGTTGCATCTTCGATTTGTTGACGAATTTGAGAAACGCGACCTTTGATCATCACTTCATCGCCCGCACCATCAATGATAGTTGAGTTTTCTTTGGTGATAGTAATGCGCTTAGCTTGACCTAGGTCTTCTAGCGTTACTTTTTCAAGGTCTAGGCCAATCTCTTCAGAGATAACCGTGCCGCCCGTTAGGATTGCGATGTCTTGCAGCATAGATTTACGACGGTCGCCGAAACCAGGTGCTTTAACTGCAGCCACTTTAACGATGCCGCGCATGTTGTTCACAACAAGAGTTGCTAGTGCTTCGCCTTCTACATCTTCAGCGATGATAAGAAGTGGACGAGATGCCTTAGCAACTGCTTCTAGAGTCGGAAGAAGTTCACGGATGTTCGACACTTTCTTGTCGATTAGAAGAATGAATGGGCTTTCAAGATCAACAGAACCGGCTTCTTGGTTGTTGATGAAGTAAGGAGATAGGTAACCGCGGTCGAACTGCATACCTTCAACTACGTCTAGCTCGTCTTGCAGAGCCTGACCTTCTTCAACCGTGATAACGCCATCACGACCTACTTTTTCCATCGCTTCAGCAATGATGTTACCCACTGTCGAATCAGAGTTCGCAGAGATAGTACCTACTTGCGCGATAGCTTTCGTGTCTGAACAAGGAACAGAAAGGTTCTTCAGCTCTTCAACAGCTGCGATAACCGCTTTGTCGATGCCGCGCTTAAGATCCATTGGGTTCATGCCAGCAGCAACGGCTTTTAGGCCTTCAGCAATAATAGACTGAGCCAATACTGTTGCTGTCGTTGTTCCATCGCCCGCCGCGTCATTCGCTTGCGAAGCCACTTCTTTAACCATTTGTGCGCCCATGTTTTGGAACTTGTCTTCAAGTTCGATTTCACGTGCAACTGAAACACCATCTTTCGTGATCGTTGGTGCGCCAAATGATTTGTCTAGAACAACGTTACGGCCTTTAGGACCTAGCGTTACTTTTACTGCGTCAGCCAGAACGTTTACACCTTCTAGCATTTTAATACGTGCGTCGTTACCAAATTTAACGTCTTTAGCAGCCATCTTAATTTCCTTTAAAATTCTTTATTCAGTCAGTTCAGTTTGATGGGTCGGATTACTCAACGATCGCCATGATGTCGTTTTCAGACATGATCAGAACTTCTTTGCCGTCGATCTTTTCAGTTTTAGTGCCGTAGCCTTCAGAGAAGATAACGGTATCGCCAACTTTAACGTCCAATGGTTGTACTGAACCATTTTCTAGAATGCGGCCTTTACCAACAGCTAGAATAGTACCGCGCGTTGATTTTTCAGCGGCAGAACCTGTTAGAACGATGCCACCAGCAGATTTAGATTCAACTTCTTGGCGCTCAACGATAACTCGGTCGTGTAGAGGACGGATATTCATCGGTCGTATCTCCTGATAATTTCCATTTAATATGATAGTTGCCACGATTGGCATGGGGTTAAAGAGTATGTTGGGGCGATGTGGAAGAACCCAAGGGGGGAAAGAAAAAATTGTGATCGAAAGAGCAGATTCTCACCCCTCATCTTTCCTTGCTTTTCGTTTACTCGTATCCCACATCTGTTTATCCTACGGTTTTAGTTCCAACGGCGTTTTACATGCAAGATAAGCATGGGCTTCTCACGGCCCCGATAGCACAGACTCTACGCACCATGACCATACCGACTATCTTCGGCATGGTGGCGATCTTGATGTTTAACCTTGTCGATACTTTCTTTATCTCATTGCTCGGCACACAAGCACTCGCAGCGGTGAGCTTTACCTTCCCAGTCACCTTCGCCATAAACTGCATTACCATGGGCATAGGCATTGGCTTGTCGACATGTATTGGAAGATTACTTGGCCAAGGTTGCGCGCAAAATGCAGCTCGCTTTACTTGTCACGGTTTATTACTTGCGGTGCTTCTTGTTGGTTTTGCATCAACTCTGGGGCTTGTAACACTTGAACCCATGTTTGCCTTATTGGGGGCAGAACCCGAGTTACTGCCACTGATATCCGAGTACATGTCGGTTTGGTATTTAGCGATACCGCTGCTTGTTATTCCTATGGCAGGCAACAGCGCAATACGAGCCAGTGGCGACACCAAAACACCCGCCAAGATTATGATGCTGGCCGGCCTTATTAACGGCATTCTCGACCCGCTGCTGATCTTCGGTTACGGTCCTTTCCCAGAGCTAGGGATTCAGGGCGCAGCCATTGCCAGTGGCTTCAGTTGGTTTGGTGCGTTATGTGGTTCACTGTATGTGTTATCCATACGAGCAAAACTGCTTGCTCCGCCCAAACTAAAAAGCATCATCGATGACTGGAAACAGATCTTAACCATCGGCACACCCGCTGCTCTTTCTAATGCTCTGAACCCACTTGCTGGCGCCATAATCATGATGATGTTAGCCAAACAAGGAACAGAAGCAGTGGCAGCTTACGGAGCTGCCCAGCGTATTGAATCAATTTTGATCATCGTGTTGATGTCTTTAACTTCTGCCCTCACGCCTTTCATGGCACAGAACTTTGGCGCTGATAATCCACAGCGTAGTTTCAAAGCTCTGTTCTTAAGCATGCGCTTTGCGGTGATGTTCCAAGGTTTGATTTTCTTAATGATGGTGCCATTGAGCATCCCTTTAGCCGCCCTATTTTCTCAAGAAGAGTCTGTGCGAGGCATCTTGTGGCATTACTTGTTAGTTGTCCCCTTTAGCTATGGATTCCAAGGCATTGTAATGATGCTGATCAGCGCGATGAATGCCATGCATCAACCACTCAAAGCCTTTCAATGGAGCTTCATGCGCCTGTTCGTATTTACATTGCCGTTTGCTTGGATAGGCAGCCAAATTGATGGCGTCGAAGGGTTGTTTATCGGCTTAGCATTAGGGAACATCATGGGGGGTATTTCAGGGTATTTGTTTGCGCTTCGTGTGAGAGCTCAAGCTAGCAAATAACTCTCTGTTATTGCCTACAGCGAGGGACGAGCGTGATAGGGAATCTCTCTTTATGTATGACAAGCTATACTAAACATAAGATTCCAGATATTTCGTTCCTCAATTCTGGAATGACGGGATAAGAAGGTAACGAGTAAACGATAATCTATTCCTCAAACTCCAGATACAAAAAAACGGCTACACTCACGCGCAGCCGTTCTAGTATTCAATGAAAGTTAAAACTATTTATCTAAAACAGTAACTACTTAACGATCACGTCACCTGACATTTCAACTGGGATATCAATACCAGACAGAGAAAGCATCGTTGGTGCAAGATCAGACAGTTTACCGCCTTCTTTGAACTCAACGTCTTTACTACCTACGTAGATAAGTGGCACTGGTAGGTTAGTGTGTGCAGTGTGGATGCCGCCCGTTTCTGGGTTTACCATCATTTCCGCGTTACCGTGGTCAGCGGTGATAAGCAGTTGGCCATCGGCTTCTTTGATTGCTTCAACCACTTTGCCAAGACATTCGTCTAGCGACTCTACCGCTTTAACCGCTGCATCGTAAACGCCAGTGTGGCCAACCATGTCACAGTTAGGGAAGTTACACACGATAGCGTCGTATTTGCCGCCTTTGATTGCTGCAACTAGCTTTTCAGTTAGCTCTGGCGCGCTCATTTCTGGTTGCAGGTCGTACGTTGCTACTTTTGGAGAAGCAACAAGCTGACGCTCTTCGCCTTCAAACTCGTCTTCTTTGCCGCCGTTGAAGAAGAACGTCACGTGCGCGTATTTCTCTGTTTCAGAGATACGTAGCTGCGTTTTGCCTTCTTTCGATAGCCATTCACCGTAGGTGTTCTCTAGAGAAGCCGGTGGGAATGCACATAGAAGAGGAATATCTGCTGCGTATTGAGTTAGCATCACGAAATCGATCGCTGGGAATGCGTTACGAGCAAAACCATCGAAATCAGGAACGAATGCACGTGTGATTTCACGAGCACGGTCAGCACGGTAGTTCATGAAGATAACCGCATCGCCATCAACGATAGCGGCAGACTCTTCGCCTTCCGCTTTAATTTCAGTCGCTTTCACGAACTCATCGTTTTCGTCACGAGCGTAAGCCGCTTCTAGGCCAGCTACTGCAGTGTCGAATGTGAACTCTGCTTTTGCTTGAGTCAGCAGGTCGTAAGATTCTTGAACGCGATCCCAGTTGTTATCACGGTCCATTGCGTAGTAACGACCAATAAGCGAAGCAACACGACCTTTACCTAGCTTAGCGAATAGCTCTTGGAAACGTGCAAGTGTGTTTTCTGCGCTACGTGGCGGTGTATCACGACCGTCTAGGAATGCGTGTAGGTAAATTTTCTCTGCGCCACGCTCTGCTGCCATTTCAACAGCTGCATAGATGTGATCTTCATGAGAGTGAACGCCACCTGGAGACATAAGGCCCATGATGTGCACTGCTTTATCAGCTTTCACCGCTTTATCAACCGCATTCACTAGCGCTTCAGTTTGGCCGAACTCTCCATCTGAAATTGACTTAGTAATACGAGTAAGATCTTGATATACCACACGACCCGCACCGATGTTGGTGTGACCCACTTCAGAGTTACCCATTTGGCCATCAGGTAGGCCTACATCTAAGCCAGAAGCCGAGATTAGCGTGTTAGGTTGGTTAGCAATAAGACCGTCTAATACAGGTGTATTAGCGTTCGCGATAGCGTTGTCTTGGTTGTCTTCACGGTAACCGTAACCGTCAAGGATCACTAGAGCCATTGGCTTCTTAGCTGACATAGGACTGACCTCGTTCAATTCAAAATAAATCGGTATAAAAACAAATTAGCGTAATTTTACTACAGTTTACAGTCAAAACTGTAGCGGAAGATCAAGAAACGTCGCAGGTAGGATGATCGGATATGAAAAAAAGCGTCACTTAATGAATAAAGTCAGCGACATGATATCGCTGATAACTTACAGGTGCAGTGCAATTAAGGCACGAATCTAGATTACTAATAGGTTGAAATCACACCACAAGTGATACGTCACACCCTATCTCCGCACCTTTGCCTAAGAACATAATGACCAAGTACTGTGCGATACTGCAGCCTGATGAGGTTAGATCTCTGCACACCCCCACTCTGGGAAGTGCTTGCGCACGTAGGTATTCAAGTCTTTTTCTGATGAAGAGTAGACACGGCCTTCTTCTTTTTCATCCGATACCGATTCAACCATACCCGCACCTACTGTCACATTATTATGACGGTCAATCACAATGAATGACCCAGTTTGTGGTAGTGTTTGGTAAGTATCAACAGCAATTTTGTCCGTCAATACAATCTCAGACAAAGCAATCTCGTTAAGGTCTAACGTTTCACTCTCTTTGGCGTGCTGTTTTAATGTATTGACATCAATTTTATGAGGGATGCCAGTCACTTTACCAACACAAGATTTGGTCGCAAACTTAAAGATGTACTCTTTATGCGTACGCATTGGGTTCTCACCCATCCATACGATATGAGCATTGACCTTATTGGTGACTTTTGGCTCATGACCGTTGTGCACCAGCATATCACCCCGTGACACATCAATCTCATCTTCAAGAATTAACGTGATCGCTTGACCAGGACGTGCGGTATCCAGATCACCATCAAAGGTATAAATCGACTTTACTCGAGAGCTCTTACCTGATGGCAGCGCTGTCACTTCATCGCCCACTTGCACCAAACCAGACGCAAGCGTGCCACAGAAACCACGGAAGTTTAGATTAGGGCGATTCACGTATTGCACTGGAAAGCGCATATGTTCGAGGTCTTTATCTTGGTCAATTTTGACGGTTTCAAGCAGCTTCATCAGCGTTGCACCTGGATACCAATCCATCACCTCACTTGATTTCACCACGTTGTCTCCGTTCAGGGCTGAAATCGGCACAAAACGGATATCATCGATGTTGAAGTTCTTTGCCATTTCACGGTAATCAGCCTTAATCTTCTGATACACCTCTTGACTATAGTCCATCAAGTCCATTTTATTGACAGCGACAATGATGTGCTTAATACCCAACAAGCTACAGATATAGCTGTGACGGCGGGTTTGTGTCTGAATACCGTAACGAGCATCAACCATTACAATCGCTAACTCACAAGTAGAAGCGCCCGTCACCATATTACGCGTGTACTGCTCGTGTCCTGGAGTATCAGCGATGATGAACTTGCGCTTATCCGTTGAAAAGTAGCGGTATGCTACATCAATCGTAATACCTTGCTCTCGTTCTGACTGCAGACCATCCACCAAAAGCGCCAGATCAAAATCACCATCGGTGGTGTTAAATTTCTGAGAGTCTTTCTCAATCGCTGCCATTTGGTCTTCGTAAATCAACTTTGAATCATAAAGCAGACGACCAATCAATGTCGACTTACCATCATCAACGTTACCGCAAGTGAGGAAGCGCAATAAATCTTTGTTTTCATGAACTTTCAGATATGCTTCGATATCCGTTGCGATAAGCTCTGAGCTGTGAGACATATCGTTCTCCTAATCTTCTTTTCAGGCTTCAATGCCCTGTATAATTGGGTTGTCTACTCGAATGCTTTGCACTCTAGAGTATGGGAGCCTTAGCTCCACATCGCAGAAAGTGACTGTGTACCTTCTGCAATTACATTTCATTTAATGAGCGTAATACGCTGACAACGTGTTGATGAAATTTTGCTTGTCATCGAGCGTTAACGCGTTAATGCCTGCGGCTGCTTTACGGCCACCACCTGTGGCAAACGACGAGCAGATATCATCGGCCCCAACACGGTGGTTTAATGGTGCACGTACGCTCACCGTGTAATCTTGCTCGCTCGCGTTTAGCGTTAATACTGCATGCGCTAAGTCAGGGCTTTGATTTGCAAGCTCGTTTCCAAACACACCACTAATGCGCCTTGCCCAAGCTTCACACGGTAGCTCAAACACTTTACATTGGGTATCCGAGTAAGTTGGCGTGATGCTCAACACTTGGTTACGGTCTAGCTCGTAGCCTTTCTTCAGTGTGTGATACGGCGAGTTATCGTCATCGAGTAGCGATAGCGGATCGACGTAGCCAATGAGTTGCAAATAGAGCGCTGCTGGCTCTATGTGTAAATCGCTCAGCGTTGCACCATAACCGTTATAGTTAATCAAAGTACCTAACTCTTTTAAGAACTCGATCTCTGATTCGCTCAGGCCAATCTCTTGTGCCAACTTCTGGGCAGAAGAAAATAGGTTATCACCAAATGCCGCAGCCACAGCCCACTTAGCGTGTTTACCGCCTAGCCGTTGGTTAATCAATAAACTGGTGCAGATTTCCGCATCAAGATTGATTAATACGTCAAGGTTTTCAGATTTTGGGATATCGCCACTACGATGATGGTCGCAGTAGAAAACTTTGACGTTGTTGCGTAGCAGTGCTGCAAGATCTGGTAAATTCTTCTCCATGGATATATCCAGCACCGTCACTGATCTGGCGTTGTCGATATCCACTTGTTTTAACAATTTGATGTCGCGCTTCACACCGGTAGTCAAAGTGGACTCTTTTGGCTCAGCGAATCGCAATTGCAGTAGTGCAATGATTCCATCTGCATCACCATTAAATACGTCATAATGCATTAATACTGCCCTCCTAACTGCAAGTAACCTTTTTTCTCAAGTTCAGCTACGACAAAATCCGCGCAAGCTTCAATAGATAGCTCTGCAGTATGCAGATGGATTTCAGGATTCACCGGTGCTTGGTATTCTGAGTCGATGCCTGTGAAGTGTTTAATCTCACCGGCACGTGCTTTCTTGTAGAGCCCTTTAGGGTCGCGTGCTTCACACACCTCTAGCGGGGTATCGACAAACACTTCAAGAAATTCACCTTCAGTTACCAATTCACGCACTTGTTGGCGATCAGAAATAAACGGTGAGATAAACGCAGTTAACACAATATTGCCCGCATCAACAAACAGCTTAGCTACCTCACCGATGCGGCGGATATTTTCAATGCGGTCTGAATCTGAAAAACCTAAATCTTGATTGAGGCCATGACGCACATTATCGCCATCAAGCAGATAACTGTGCTTGCCCATTTGCAGCAGTTTACTTTCAACGGCATTTGCGACGGTGGATTTACCAGAACCACTTAAACCTGTGAACCAAAGTATGACTGGATTTTGCCCTTTTTGAGCCACACGATCTTGATGGGTCACTGTTGAGTTATGCCACACGACATCGTCACTCACCGAGTCATTATTTTTACGTTGGTATGGAGTCGTCATAACAGTTTAAAAATACCCTTCGCGTTTCTTCTTCTCCATTGAGCCAGAAGAATCATGATCAATAGCACGGCCTTGGCGTTCAGACGTTGTGGTGAGTAGCATCTCTTGGATAATTTCTGGCAGCGTTGCGGCTTCAGACTCTACCGCACCCGTCAACGGGTAACAGCCAAGTGTGCGGAAACGAACCATCTTTTCTTCAATCACCTCACCTTCTTTGAGCTCCATCCGCTCATCGTCTTTCATTATGAGCATACCGTCACGCTTAATCACTGGACGTTTTGCCGCTAGGTATAATCCTGGGATTTCAATATTCTCAAGGTAGATGTATTGCCAGATATCCAGCTCAGTCCAGTTTGATAAAGGGAACACACGAATGCTCTCGCCTTTATTTACTTTACCGTTATACACATTCCATAGCTCAGGACGTTGGTTTTTCGGGTCCCAGCGGTGATGTTCATCGCGGAAAGAATATACACGCTCTTTGGCGCGAGATTTTTCTTCATCACGCCGTGCGCCTCCAAATGCAGCATCAAAACCATGCTTGTCCAGAGCTTGCTTCAAGCCTTGGGTTTTCATGATATCAGTATGTACAGAGCTGCCATGGACAAATGGGCTGATGTCCATCTCTACCCCTTCAGGGTTTTGATGCACAATCAACTTCATACCCACTTTTTCCGCCATATAGTCACGAAACTGAATCATTTCTTTAAACTTCCACGTGGTATCTACGTGCATTAACGGGAACGGAGGCGTCGCTGGCGCAAATGCTTTTTGTGCTAGGTGGAGCATCACCGAAGAATCTTTACCGACAGAATATAGCATTACCGGGTTATCAAACTCAGCGGCAACCTCACGCATGATATGAATAGACTCAGCTTCTAATTGCTTTAGATGAGTCATACGCTCTGAAGAAATATTCATTTCAAAGAAGTCCTTAAATTACAATCCAATAAAGGCAGGTATTGCGATTAACACAATCAAGCCATAAAGCAGGCACATCGGTACGCCTACTTTCACAAAATCTTGCAGCTTATACTGTCCCGCATTAAACACCATCAAGTTAGTTTGGTAACCATATGGGCTAATAAAACTGGCGCTAGCACCAAACGCGACTGCAAGTATATACGCTTGAGGGTTTGCAGATAAACTCGAAGCCAATTCGATTCCAATAGGAAGTACGAGTGCAGCCGCCGCATTGTTAGTGACCAACTCTGTCATTAACCACGCCAACAAATAAACAACAATCAAGCCCGTCAGTGGAGTAAACAAATAATCATATGAATGAACCATTGTTTCTAGCCCACCCAAAGCACCACTATTTGTTAAAGCCTGAGACAAGAGCAGGGCGGAGGATATAATTAACCAAACATTTTTAGGTAAACGCTGCAGAACCTCATTAGCCGTTAAACACCCAGACAACAAAAGTGCACCTAATAATATCAACATCACTTTAAAAAGAGACACAACACCTAACGCCGCCAACAAGATAGAACCGAGAAACCCAACAACAGTCAGCTTTTCTCTCCACCCACTTAAGCACTGATCCGTTTCAACTTCGCTCAATAAATAAAAATTCTTACGGATATTATTTCTTGAATAGTGATCGTTTCCCACTGCAAGCACTAAGTAGTCACCAGCCTCAAGCGTCACTTCACCAAGCTTACCCGACAACGCCACCCCATCGCGTTTAATCGCAACGACAGCAGCATCAAACAAAGCACGAAAGCCTGAATGTTTAAGTGTTTTTCCGACCAAGTTACTTTCCGGTTTAATAACCACTTCGGAGAGATTATCAAGGGGTAAGCCACTATTACTCGCAAACAAAGAAAGCCCATTGAATTCCCTTAGTATCGTGATCTTCTTAACGTCACCACTAAACAACAAGCGATCATTGGGTGCAATAACCTCTTGAGGAGTCACAGGCGATATCAAGCGCCCCTCTCTCAATATTTCGACCAAAAATAACGACTCTAAATGTCGAAGACCATTTTGCTCTACAGACTTTCCGATTAGCTCTGAATCTGAAGCGACTTCAGTATCGATAATATAATCACGGATCTGAACTTGGTTCTTGTCGTACTCTGGCAATAATGGGCTTAATGCAAACAAAAGCACCCCACAACCCACAACCAAACATAAGCCCACCACGGTAAAGTCGAAAAACCTCAAACTGGGCAAACCTGAGTCGATAACCAAACTATTGACGATTAAGTTAGTGGACGTTCCAACTAAGGTTAAGGTTCCACCCAGTATGGCAGCATAAGAAAGAGGGATAAGTAGTTTACTGGCTTTGTGATGCGGGTTGTTGCGGATCGGTGCCAACATAGTGGAAACGACCGCAGTATTGTTCAATATCGCTGAAGAAAAAGTGGTTAAGCTGAATAACCTGAGCAAGGTGAAACGATAGTTAGGTCCAATAACATAGTTGGTAACTACTCTTAGTAGCTTCGTTTTCTCTAATGCTACAGAGCAAATAACCAACAGCATCAAAGTTAATAAACCCATATTTGAAAAGCTTTGGATAACCTGCTCTGTCGTAACAAGAGAGCTGGTAAAAAGCACTAACAACAATACACCAAACACTCTATCAGACTGAGATTGAAAGCGTATCAAGCCGCAAATTGTTGCAACGAATAAGCCAAGTACCTGAACAGCAGGATTAATTAACCAATCAAGCAAAACCAATGCTCCAAATAAACGAATTAAGGTATGAGAATACAAACACCAAAGAGAACAGCCTATCATGGTGACGTTATAGGCTTAAGTATAGTGACACCATAAAACAGGGAAATACAAGTGTCAGTTCATGGCTCTCGTCAACACTAAAATTCACTAACGAACACTGACTTCGCTACTTAAAGTTGTGCTTATCATTCAATAACCTACGCTCTAAACAGCCACATTCACTACAGGTTTAGCCCCTTGCCTAAGCCTCTTACAATACAAGACTGATTCTAAAAAACGTCAAAGATACGTAAGAAAGCAAGAGAAAAATTAAACGCGGTCGCCCGAGCCTTTACCTAATACTGTTTGAATAATGTATTGGAAGTAAAACTTAGTATTCAACGTGTTAATCATGCGTTGATCCCACTCCGCTAATTTTTTCGGTGTCGACATGTCGATATCATTGATTTGAGCCAATCCCGTCACACCAGGCCTAACCGACAATACTCCTCTCGACTCTCTCTCATCAATCAACTCTTGTTGGTTAAACAGACATGGTCTTGGGCCAACTAAACTCATTTCACCTTTAAGCACGTTGTATAGCTGAGGCAGTTCATCAAGCTTGGTTTTACGCAGGAATCCACCGAGCTTGGTCACTGAACTCGCTCCAACTAAATGAGTCGCGACAGATTTTGTTTCGACAGGCATTGTGCGGAATTTAACCAAGGTGAAAGGTTTTTTGTTACGACCTACACGCGTTTGAAAAAAGACAGGCGACCTTGTATCAAAGTAACCAAGGATACAAATAAGGAGAAATACTGGCCACAGGAACAACAGACCAAAGAGAGCAAAAAAGAAATCCAATAAACGAATCAAAATATAAGTCCTATTAAATTTGAATTAAAAACTGGGGCGATATAAGTACTACTAATTAATCAAAAACACCTGAAGAACTTATGGATAAGAAAGTAACAAGCTATCTAAAACACATCAATGCGACTTCAAGTACGCTTCTACTGTTCTTTTGATTCCTTGCTTAAAGGTCACGGGAGGTGTCCACCCCAGAATTTCCTTCGTCAAACAAATATCAACTTGGAGGTTGCCACATACTCTTTGTGCGACTTGTTGTTTTTTTAACACTGAAGCACTCAGCTCTATCCAAGACATAGGAACGGGTATAAGCCTCGGTGTTTTTCCCATAGATAGAGCAATTGTTCGCATTAATTGAGTTGTCGATACATCATGGTCATCAGAAGCCAAAAATGTATGCCCTGGAGCCAAAGGGTGTTCACAGCACACCAGTATCAAACTGGATAGATTATCCAGATACACCAAGCTTCGACGGTTCTTTATGGCACCAAACGGTAATGGAATACCCTTGTCAATCAAACGCATCATAGATAAGAAATTCGCTTTTACGCCAGGTCCATAAACTAATGGCGGCCTGATAATAACCACTTCTAACCCTGTATCTTTTGAGAGCTTAGCCACCTCAACTTCAGCTTCATACTTACTCAAACTGTAAGGGTCTTGAGGAGTATTATTTAAATTCGGCCCAAAGGGTAAATTGGGCTCGCTAAACTCACCGTTTACTTTGATCGAACTAACAAAGACAAATCTCTTAACGCCCGCATCAGCTGCCTGCTTCGCTAAGTTCAATGTACCCAGTGTATTAATATCTCGATAGGCTATCACTGCATCTTGCTCGACCTCATTCATTTGATGAACACGAGCTGCACAGTGAACAACACAATCGACACCTTCGAATGAACCCGACCAATCAGTAGATGCGCCAATAGAAGGAACAACCAAGCTATTAGTTAGTGGACCTATTTGCTTACGCACAACCGGAGTGACTGCCCAGTCACGCTCTCTAGCCAACTCAACAACTCTAGAGCCGACAAAACCAGTGCTGCCTGTGACTACAATTCTCATAATGCAAAAAGCCTAAAAGTAGAACAAATAACAAACAATATTAACAGTAAACGTACCGAGTGACACATAACAATCAATTACAACTAGCTTACCGCACTCAACAACATTAAAATACAGTCTAAAAACTATAATCATCAAACTTAAGACGCTCAGTGGCTCGCTAAGGAACACCATGATCAGACCAATACATATATTGCTTAATGCCAAACGCAAGAACAAGCGTTTCATCAGTATTGGCTATGATATTTTCGCTATCGTGATTTCACTCTATCTAGCCATTGCCTTAAGGCTTGGAAATGCTTTTTTTTCAGTCGAAATAGAGGAACTAATCACTCTTTTTATTACTGTTTCAATCACAATTTATAGCTTCATTAAATTAGGAATGTACCGAGCTGTCCTACGTTATATGATGCTACCAGCCGTGGGCAACATTTTCTTTGGCGTTATAATATCGACCCTAGCTTTAATAATGAGTGGATTTTTTTTCCAATCGTTCATCCCTAGAAGTGTCCCATTTATATATGCGGGCTTGGCAACCCTGACGCTAGGTGGCCCCAGAATACTTATCCGTTCAATTTATTATCATTGGTTTAAGCGTCAAAAGCCCAATGTGTTTATTTATGGCGCAGGGGCTACCGGTCGCGACTTAACATATGCTCTGATTCAGGGGGATGAATACAATCCAGTCGTATTACTTGATGACGACCCTACAAAGTCAGGTCAAATATTATTTGGACTTAAGGTCCACCACTCAAGTGAATTTGAACACCTTCAATCACTTTATCAACCCGTAAAGCTGCTTTTGGCCATTAATGGGATTAATAAAGGTGAGCGCTTGAGATTGGTTGAAAAATTGTCACATTGGCCAATCGCAGTGCAATCCGTTCCATCAGTAGAAGATATTGCTACAGGAAAAGCGACAGCAACTGACGTAAAAGACTTAGACGTTGCAGATCTACTTGGAAGAGCTGCTGTGGACCCTGACAAGGCACTTTTAGCACAAAACATTTTCAATAAGAATGTAATGGTTACTGGCGCCGGAGGCTCTATTGGCTCTGAGCTGTGTCGTCAAATCATGTCACAGAAACCCAAAACACTTGTGCTGTTTGAGCTAAATGAATACAACCTTTATAAAATCGACCAAGAACTAAATTCGACCAAAATAAATTTAAAAAGCGAAACTCAAATCGTTGCAGCTCTTGGCTCCGTTCAGAGACAAAACCGCTTAGAAAAATTGATGACAGCGCATGGCGTTGAAACTGTTTACCATGCTGCAGCATATAAACATGTTCCGTTAGTTGAAGATAATATTGTTGAAGGCGTTCGTAATAATGTGTTTGGCACACTTGCTTGCGCTGAAGCTGCGATCCAAACAGGGGTAAAAAACTTCACTCTAATCTCAACAGATAAAGCAGTGAGACCAACTAACGTAATGGGGGCAACCAAGCGCATGGCTGAGTTGGTTCTTCAAGCGTTGGCAGATAAGCAAGACACCACAAATTTCACAATGGTACGTTTTGGTAATGTTCTAGGCTCTTCGGGCTCGGTTGTTCCATTATTCAAAAAGCAAATCAAATGTGGCGGCCCTGTAACCGTAACTCACCCTGATATCATTCGTTATTTCATGCTGATCCCCGAAGCAGCCCAACTTGTTATCCAAGCAGGGGCCATGGGTAACAATGGTCAGGTGTTCGTTCTTGATATGGGCGAGCCAGTCAAGATTTTAGACCTAGCGAAACGAATGATTCACCTAATGGGTATGCAAGAAAATATAGAAGGATCACCTCAAGAGGGCGATATTTCTATAAAGTTCACAGGATTACGCCCAGGAGAAAAGCTTTATGAAGAGCTTTTGATTGGGGACAATGTGGAAGGTAGTGGCCATCAAAAGATAATGACAGCCAGAGAGCAGATGTTGAGTTGGAGTGAAATGCAGCCACTTTTGGAACAGCTCGATAGGTGTTGCCATAACTTTGATGAAGAATGCATTATGAGGATTCTATTAGATGCCCCTACTGGGTATAAACCCAATGCTAACGGATAGCACCAAGCTCATCGTAAACCTTTAGAGTTTTTTCAAATACCATTTCTTGAGAAAACTCTGTTTCAACTTTTTGACGCCCCCTAACGCCAAATTCAAGAGTTTTTTCATCATTCTCAAGCAACGCGCGTAAACAGTTAGCAAGTGAAATTGCATCTCCTGGTTGCGCCAGTAAACCGTTAACATTATGAGATACGATTTCACGACAACCAACAACATCAGTTGTGATTATCGCTCTTTGGCAAGAAGCTGCCTCGATTAAGATTCGAGGGACACCTTCACCATATGTAGTAGGCAAACACACTATATCGTTTTCTTTTATTAGCTTAGGCATATTTTGCACGTTACCTAGCCAATTAATATCACCAGAGCTTGCCCAAGCCTCTACTTGACTAAGAGGAATAGCAGAAGAAACGTCGCTATCAATAATCCCCGCAACATTAAGCGTGAATTCAACACCTTGGCTTTCTAAAATCTGCTTTGCTTCGACTAAACAGGCCAACCCTTTTTCGTTCAAAAGTCTAGCACCGAACAAAACACTCTTATTTAGAGGTGACATTGAAGGAGAAAAGCGAGCTAGATCAATTCCGGCACCTTTGACAACTCGACCATTTTCGTACTTTAAAACACCAATTTCATCAAATAGTTGATAATCTTCGTTGTTTTCAAAAATGAAACGTGATTTAGAAGAAGAGATCGACTTATAGAGCGTAGTAATGATACGTCTTAAGAGATTGAATTTAATTGAATTAGAACTAAAAACTGCGCCTAACCCAGTTACACTATAGATTATCGGTTTATTAAAAAACAATCTATTTAGCAAGCCTGCATATATATTAGGCTTAATTGTCACACAATGTATCAATTCAGGTTCAATTTCATCTAATATTCTCTTAAGGCGGAAAATACTACCGATCTCTCGAAGAAGGTTAACACTTTTTCTTTTTACAGATAACTGATGACAAATAAAACCTTTAGATTCCAATTCATTTTTAATCGCATCATTTGAAAAGCTACTAACAATATGAATATCAAAACCTAAAGATTGGAAGTACTCTGCTCGCTCTAACCAGTGAAGACGAAAGTACCAATCAACATTTATTACGTAAACGATCTTTTTACTCATACTTGCCACTTCGATTGGTTAGACCGTGAAAAACCCCTTTTATAATACATCTAAATTGCATAAACCTAGGTTTGAGAAATACACAAAAAATAAGTGCTTGTAAGCTTGATCTTATAAGAGTATAAACTTTCCAACTCAATGGTATGTATGCCCTTTGTAGCAAACGGCAAAAATTACGATAATAGTAATAATGACGTACTGGGGAATGAGTTGTAAGGCTTTGACCTAAAACTTTCAACGGAGCACCGCCAACCTTATGATACATTTTCGCATTAAATGCAGCGATACAAACATAATTTTTACTCTTCGCTCTAAATCCCCATTCAATATCAACACAATCAATGAATAGCCCCTCTTCCATATAACCAATATCATCAAGCGTAGCCTTTGAAATAAGGCAACCAGAAGCTATCAGAAAGTCACATGGAGAAAAGGTATTTTCACTTCTATCACTCGACAAGAACCTATTGACACTATACCTAGATGTACGAATAAACAAACATTCAGAAAATGTATCTTGATCTATATGAACAGGACCAACGGCTGCAACTCTTTGACCTTCAAATTGAGCTGCTTGTCGAGCTATAAACAACTCTTTTACCATTGATTCAGATGGAACACTGTCTTGATCAAACAAAATAAAGTCAATAAAACCCTCATTTAATGCCTTGTTAATACCAATATTTTGAGCATATGCAATCCCCATGTTGTCCGATAAAAATGTCACTTCGACTTGTTCAGAGTCATCTATATCTATTGGCACAGAGGAATTATTATCAATTATATAAATTTTCGAAACTTGTAGCTTCAATTTGTCGACTAATAACTTAAGTTCTTCTTGGACGGGATTGAACGTAATAATTATCGCAGAAACTTCTTTTTTGTTTTCAAGCATAAATTTATCATCATTTAATTTTAAACACTGATTATAACCACAACTAATAACAACCGAAAAATAAAATGACGACAATTTCTCAATTAAGGAGTGGGTTAAAAATTATATAATTCAACCCAACCAGATCATTTATTATTAAAGGTATGATTTGTATATTCCATCAAGATTATCTACTTGATCACTAAAATATGCGATTGAATCTTTAGGCAAGTCAACATCATCTCCAAGCTTCAGCTTCTCATAATGGGTGATAACATTATTTATTGCATTCTCTAACTTCTTTGAATCAGAAGAAAATGGAATAACATTCCCATTTTCTCCTTCAATAATACACTCTGTAACACCACCGGAATCAGTAGTAATAACCCAAACATTTCTAGCAATAGCCTCCCTGACGGTAAGACCAAAGCTTTCTTTACATCTTGAGGGGAATAACAACACATCGATAGATTCAAAAAAATCATCAATATTATTTTGGTTATACCCAGGAACTATAGTGCAGTTATTTATGCTAGATACAACATGATCCGGATAAGACTTATGTCCTAAATTTATCATATTATCAACTATTTTCAAAAAAGCTTTAGAATTATTAACATTAGAGAAAGCTTTTAATACCAAGTCGCTGCCTTTAATAGGAGTATTTCCGCCGACATAACCAAAAGTTATACTACCGTCAAATTTTTTAACTATTGATGCTTTAGGCATAAGAATACCATTTCTATCAACGGTTAAAGGCTTAGGGTGCATATTATTGAGATCATGAAGCTCTGCAGTATAACTACTCGGAGCTAAAACTTCACATGCATTTTTGAGATAGTGCCTGAGTTCAGCATCTCGAAGTGAAGGCGTTTTTTGATTATCTGTACAGTTCTTACACTTGCTTAAATCAATTTTATCTTGACCACAGAACTCACCTTTTGAATCGATCATAAACTGCTTATAACATAACCACCAAGCATCATGAACAGTAACAATATAGTTTATATTTTTATCAATGCAACTTTGAAGAGCACCGATTCCCAGTCCTTGCAAGCAATGTGCATGAGCCAGATCAGGCTTAACCACCTCTAATATTTTTGCTACTGGCTTTACAATTGATTTGTTATTGTAAAGTTCCATATCCTCATTTGGTACAGGTACACCGAATACAGTTACACCTTCTACCTCATAACGAACAGGCTCGTAAGCTCGTAAAGCATCATCAACAGGAAGAGTAGTAACCACATACACTTCATAGCCTTTATGTTTTTGTAAAAGCTTATTTATTTGCTCTGTGACAATCGTAGCACCACCAAAAGACCTTGGAGAATAAAAAACGTTGAATACAACTATTCTTGGTTTGGTCTTAATACAACTATAGTCTCTTACAATTGGCATTAACTGAGTGTTTGCTATCGATTCTGTATTATAGCGGGCCAAGACTGTAGTATTTGCATTAATCGCCATGTCTTGTCGCGTTTGCTCACAACAAACAAGCTTTGTCAGCTTGTCAAACCACTCAACCTGATCACTAGCTATATAACCATTTACCCCATCGTCGATGACATCGATAAAGGCACTCAAAGGAGACGATACTGAAGGAAGTTTTACTATAGATGCTTCGATATATTTAATATTACTTTTAGCTTCATTAAATATATATTTCTCTAAGGGTGCAATACTGATATCGCACTCAGATAGCAAGCGTAAATACTCAGAGTAGCTACAAAGTTCAAAGCGTTCTACTTGAGCATCAAGGCCATCAAAGCTGGATGGTAGCTCCAGTAAACCTATGATTCTAAAAATTACCTGAGAGTTTTCTCTCAGTACTTTCGCAATAGACGAAGCGGCTTCTTCGAAATCAATATTATGAGTTGATGTGCCTGACCCATATACTATCCTAATCTTATTATCTATTTTCTGTTTCTTTTCCGAACTCTTTAATATCTCATTAGCTAGCTGAAGAGTTTCTGAATCTAAGCAATTTTCAAGTATGAAAACATTTTCAACTCCTTCAGCATTCATAGACTCAGCTAAACCAGAGGTCGAAGCAATTGCCATATCACACGCAAGAAGTGCTTGCTTATAAGAATTAGCGCCTTCCAAAACTTGAGTTCTAACTTCACTCGAGAGATCACTAACAGTTTTACTTTCTGCTAGTATAGCTTCGTTAAAGATAAGGTCATCGACTTCCCAAAAAGTTTTTACATTGAGGCGTTTACACTCTTCAATCAAAGCCAATACAGTATCAGTGCTCGGAACCCGATAAAAAATAACTACTGACGAATGGGATATACTCGTTCTCGACTGATAGTAATCAGTCCAAGAAACCACTTCGCACTTAAAACCTAGTAGCTCCAGCATTTCCTTTTTCTGTGTAACTCTGTATTTAGTACACTGTTGTATACTTAACTCAGCTATGATTGTCACGGAGTTTAGACAAACTTCATGAGCTAATACTGAAGGCTTGTTGATAAAGTCTCTCTCAGTCAAACTATGGACATGTCCTCTCGCTGAATTATTTAAAGCTGTATGTACGAGGGTGCGTAGCCCGCCTGACTTAAAGACTTGAAAAGCATATTTTAGGGTATTTCTAAGACCTTTCTGACGGATAATGCGTGGTAGATAAAGAACGAGACTCTTTGCTCTCTTCAGTTTAATTAATACACTTATAATTGGCTGTACAGCTCTCCAAGTAGTAGAGTTTTCAATAGCACTTAAACGGTTAACCGTGCTATCAAGAGCATTGACTTGCTCTTCTAACAATTCAACCTTATGATTTAACGAGCTATTTTTACCTGTCAAAATACTGACTTCATCTAAAACTTTGCTTCTGAAGAAGTCAGATCTTGAGTATAAGTCAAAAAATTTACTGTAGTTATCAGAAGGGAAATTAATATTAGCGCCAATACGAGTATAGAACTCATCGAGTATTGCCTTAGCCGATGCAAATTTACCGATGCTAATTAGATAATCATGTAATTTATGATATTTAGAGGAGTCAGAACACTTAGAACATACGACAGATGACAATACTTCTAGGTCAAAATCTAAAAATCGACGTTCAACGCGAAACTGTTCATACTCACTTCGGAAAAACTTTGAGTCGTTGATAGCCAAACTCAAATTCTCACCGTCTCCTCTCACCCGATACGCAGACAATTTATGGTTAAGTAATGTAATATCTTCAGTAGAAGATAACCTTAACCACATGTCATAGTCTTGAAGTTGAAGTAACCTTTCATCGAAATAACCATACTCCTCAAAGATGCCTCTATGTAACATCGCTGAAGTCGCACACAACATATTTCCACAATCAATGAAATGTTTTTTTATCTCTAAACTATTAAAATCCTTATTAAATATTTTAGATAATTCGTGACCACATATATTTTTTTCATCATCAATTGTGTCGACCCAAGTGAAAGAAAAACGAGCCCCACTCTCAAGCATCAACTTCAATTGCATTGCTAGTTTGTTATTGTAATAAAGGTCATCACCTGAAAGTAAAGTAATATAAACCCCCTTTGCAGATCTAATTGCCAAGTTAGATGCATGTGAAGGGAAGGTATTATTATCCAGAGCAATTAATTTAATTTTATTGCTTTCAGATTCATAATTTCTTACTATTTCAACAGTACCATCTGTAGAGTTATTATCAACAATAATTAGCTCAAAGTTTTTATAAGTTTGAGATAAACAACTTTCAATAGAATCTGAAATATAATTTTCATGATTATAAGTAACCATGCATATTGAAATTAGAGGAAGACTCGATTCGTTCATAATTAATTAGACCAGTTATTGATCAGGTTCACTACATGCTTTTGCTCTGATTCAGTCAAAATAGGGCTTATCGGTAGACTTAAAATATCATCACAAATAGCTCTAACTTCATTTTCATGATCTATTTCGGCGTACGCTACCTGTTCATTGACAAATTTAGGATAGTGTTTTTGAGTTTGAACACCATTTTCTAACAAGTATTCACTCAACTTTTCTCGTTCCGATGTCTTAATAACAAACAAATGAAAAACATGGCTTTCTTCATATTCCCATTCAGGGAGTTTTACTAAATCATTATTAATATTGTCAATGTAATAACGTGCAACCCTTTGACGATCTTTAATATCTTCATCAATGTACTTAAGCTTAACTCTTAAAATAGCCGCTTGTATTTCATCCAACCTACTGTTCACACCTTTGTAAATGTGCTCATATTTTATGTGAGAGCCATAGCTTCTTAATGCAGAAACTATTTCCTTTAGCTTCTCGTCACTTGTTGTAATTGCACCGGCATCACCTAGAGCCCCTAAGTTTTTCCCTGGATAGAAACTGAAGGCACCAGCATGACCCCAAGATCCCGCTTTTTTCCCATCAATCATAGCTCCATGTGCTTGTGCGCAATCTTCTAGCACCAACAAGTCATAATCTTCAGCTAGCTTACAAATTTCTTTCATTGGAGCTAATTGACCGTACAGATGTACCGGAAGTATGACTTTGGTCTTTGATGTGATTTTTTGAGCGATTTTGGAAACATCGATGTTAAAGTTATTTGGGTCTGCGTCAACTAATACAGGAGTCAAATTACACTCCGAAATAGCAAGCACCGATGCAATAAAAGTGTTAGAAGGGACAATAACTTCATCACCATCATCGATTAACCCCATAATTTTCCATGCTTTCAAAGTAAGCGTTAGAGCATCTAGCCCATTGCCGACACCAATACAAAACTTCGTTTGGCAATAAGTTGAAAACTCTCTTTCAAACTGCTCGAGCTCATTTCCCATGATATACCAACCAGAGTCAATAACCTTGTCAAAGGAAGCCTTAATTTCGTCTTTGTATCTTTCGTTAATTTTTTTTAAGTCTAAAAATGGAATCATCATAATTACTCTGGAATGTATATTTCTGCTTGGCCGGTTATAACTTTTTGCTTGCCCACTTTACAATACGTATCAAAATAAACGCGACGTTTATTTATATCAATTTCGCTTACAACTACAGTAGCAACAACCGTATCATCAATGTAAACGGGCTTCCTAAACTTCAAGGATTGAGATACATAGACACAGCCTTCACCTGGCAGCTTAGTTCCAAACAGCGCGGAAAAAAAACTAGAGCTAATCATGCCATGAGCGATTCTTTTCTTAAAACGAGAGTTTTCAGCATAAACTTCATCAAGATGAACGGGGTTTCTATCTCCAGAGAAGCCAGCAAATTGCTTTACATCAGCTTCAGAAATAGTTTGAGAGTATGATGCGGACATCCCAACTTCAATATCGTGAATATCATACATTTAGTTACTCTCCTTTACCCATTGCTGTACGACATCATCTGGATAGCCTCTATGGAAGTGATTAACCCAAGGGTAAGCTGGCTTGCGGCTACCATCTTTCAAGCGTATTCTTGCGGCAGGGCCGATTAATTTCGCTGGATTACCAGAATAAAGCATATCTTCTTGAGTGCTTTTAGCTACTGTTGAACTTGCTCCAACTAAACAACCTTTAGCGATCGTGACTCCCGGTAATATTACGGACATTGTAGCTATCACAGCATAGTCTTCAATAACAACGCCTTGCATTACGTTACTTGGCGGATGCGGGTCATTCGTAAGGACAACATAGGGAAATAGCCAGACGTAATCTCCGACTTTTGAAAGTTTTCCTACATGAACATTACTGTGAAGCCTCACATAATCACCAAATTCACAATCCCCTTGTATATCTGATAGGGTTCCAATTTGAAAGTTTTTACCAGCGACGGTTTTCTCTCGAACAGAAACTCGATGACCCGTAACTAAACCTTCATCAAAAGTCGAACCCTCATAAAACATACTGTATGAGCGAATATGTGAATTTTTACCAACAACTAACTTTCTATTACCTGATAAAGAAGTTTCTACACCTAGTTCACAGTTACTTTCGACAACCGTATTGTCTCCAATATCTACATTGTCATGAATTATACTAAAGGCTCCGATAGTTACATTTTTACCAATCGTTGCTTTTTTCGATACGATCGCACTTTTATGTATAGTCATTAGTTTACCAACCTTAAAAATTCTTCATAATCACGAATATAATCTGACTCATCGTAAATATTACTCGCGAGTACCAACAAAACACAATCCTTTGAAAAATCGTGCATTTCTCGCCATTTGTTATTATCAATATACAACCCTTGTTCTGGACTATCGAGTACAACGCTCTCTCTCGACTGACCATCATCTAAGACAATTCTACAGCTACCTTTCACACAAATCGCCATTTGCTCTAATTTTTTGTGAGCATGAAAGCCTCTAGATATTTGGCTCTTTGTATCAAAAATATAGTAAACACGCTTAATTTCAAAGGGAATGTTACCCAATTCTTCGAGAGAAACTAATGATCCTCTATCGTCACCAAGCACATTGAATTTAAATGTTTTAATCATCAAGTTTTTCCAATAGTTTTTCTAGTTCTTTGACATCTACGTTCGCATCACCGTGAACAGAGTTTGAGTTATCGTCAGGAGTAGTAAGGAAGTGAATCAAATGAACATTTGAAACATCAGCTAAGGGCTGAAATACATAATAGTTAGTGCTTTGTGCCGATGGGTATAGTGATATAGCTGTACTACCTGGTTTCATGAATAATAAATTGGTAAAGGCAGCACCAGAAGCACCAACTATAACTTCAGCTTGCGAAAATAAATTATACTGCTCAAAAAAATCAAGAGAGCCAGGATCAACAAAGTCGAATCCTTTCCTATACAGTAACCTCTCTAAATCTAGAACATTACTGAGCTTCCTTAGCTTGGTGTTTTCTCTTTGTAAGTATATTTTTTTATTTTTCAAAATATAATTGTTCGATAGTGTGTTTTTTGACAATTTATCTTTAACTTTTTTCAAACAATCAGAAGAAACAAAAAATTCCTTTTTCGGATTAGGCAAAGACCGAGTATTATCAAGAGAAGTCCATAAAGGAGTACAATAGATTAAACTTTCGCAATAAACTAACTGACCCTTTTTTACGTGACAGAGATGATATTCAGTATTTTTTAACTCAGACAAGAGAAGTTCGATAAGGGAAAGACTTTGTTGAGGGGTTCCCTCTTCAACTAAAATGGTTATTTTTTCATCTTTAGATTCAATATACTCCATCATATTAGCTAGCTTTGGTATAACTTCTGTAACCCAGTGATAATAATTAGTCGAATGTTCTTTTAATAAACTTACCACTAATCCATCTAGAGTTAACTTTTCACGAATAAACGAAATCTGAAAATCAAAACCTTCCAGTTCTTCATATTTCAAGAAAATATCTGGCCGCTTTAAATCATGAATATTTTCCATTAGGCTTAATTCATGATGGTACATATTTATTCCGGAAATTACAGCATCTGTAGAACCAATAACCTGAACTCCGCTTAAACGCACAACTTTAGTATCAGGTAATCTACCTTCAAGCGATGAACGTTTACATTCCTGATTATCTACATACAAGAGTGGACCTTGTACACTTGCATAGCGTTCAGATACATGTTGGATAATTTCACATCCCCCCCCCAATAACTCTAAATCCCCGACTAGTCTTACATCGAAACGATTTTCTTCGGGTTTATTTTCCTTAGATTTAAATAAACTTATTAGCCTAAAAAAAACATGGCGGTAGAATATAATACTGTCAATATATTGGTGACGAATAAACCTAGGGAACAAATAATATAGACTTCTCAATAACATTTAAAATCCATTTGTAATTTTACAAACTAATAAAACAAAAATTTCAATTCAATATCGAACGATAATTATCATTTCAACAAACGAGCATACCCAAAGCCTGATCGGCCAAAACCATTACCGTTATAAAACATAAGATAACTCTCTTTTACTTTTATTACATGGGGATATGCTATCATTTCAGAATCCCAGCCCGAAGCGCTAATATCAATTCCTGCAAGGTCGTCATTTCGATTCCAAACAATGCCATCCTTCGACTCGGCATATCCAATACGATAGCTAGCTTTTGGATCAGTTCTATAGTTTGTGAAATTACGGTATGAAAACCACATTCGATATCTTCCGTTTTCTTTGACTACAGAAGCTTTTACGATACCTGCCTCTTCCTCATTTTTATAGTCTATAGCGACTTTTCCTTCTCTGACCCAATTGATCCCATCTTCAGACTCAGCATATTTGATATGGTAACGTGGTTCCGATTTACCATTGACAACCTTCCAACCAGTACAGGATAAGTACCAATTTTTCCAAACACCATCATCAAATAAAACGCAAGTAGACGCCGAAAAATAAGGTTCTTTCCAATCTCTATCCCACAACGGCCCTTCGGAGAACCTAACAAATTTATCATCGGAAGAAGAAGCGATTGCTAAACCTACACTGTTGTGATAGGAAATATTATCCCTTACATTCCACCCGATATAATATAACCATCGTTCATCACCTCGATTAACAACCCATGATGGCATTACACCTCTATCATCAAATGTACCTAAGCTTCCAAGGTCAAGTAGAGGGCTTTCATTAATATGAATAATTTCTAAAGGGTTATCTGCATTAAGATCGACAAATGTTGGTAGACTTAAACCATCAATATTTCTAGTGGAAAAGTATACACGTATAATATTCTTATCTTCAATATAATCAGCAACTGGAGCTTGGGCATGAGTAACACTCCAAGGTATAGTGTTGTTGGGTTTATATATCAGCCCCACCTTTTCCCATTTATAATGATTAAAATACGTCATAGCTAAAACGAGTCCCTTTTTTCTTTGCGGGATGACCGATATACACTCCCCACTCTTCTGTTTCTTTTAAAGTTAGACACGAAGACATTGATAAGAGTGTGCCTTTGGCTAGATTGGAACCATCTCTTATAGTCGAATTAACACCTAGAAAGCAATTCTCGCCAATTACACAGTGCCCTGACATTACGACATGTGAAGTAAAAAAAACATGGTCTTTAACTATACCATGGTGCCCAATATGGTTCCCACTCCACAACACTACATTATTCCCAATTACAGAAAATGGTTGAATAGTATTATTTTCCAATATAAAACAATTCTCTCCAATTACATTGTTAAAAACTGTAGCTTTTGAACTGACATACGAAATGAAGTCATACCCTTTTTCTTTACCTTCTAAGTATACTTTTTCTCTTAGAGTATTCATTCTCTTTGCCATCATTGGCGCAAACAAATCATATTGTTCTGGAGGGTATTTTTTTTCCAACTCTTCAAAAGGTATAACAGGAAGATTATTATATCTTTTACATTTCATGTATTTTTCATGGACTGTAAAAGCAACTACTTTGTAAGGTGAATCCGTAGTCAAATAGTAATACGCAAGTTCGGCAAAGTCTTCAACCCCAAATACAACAATTGGCTTCATCACTAGTCCCTACTTATAGACGTAAACTGTATATTCATATAAACCATAGTCATTCCGTATGATATATTTCCTTGAGACATTTTTTGACAAGAACTCTGTGAGCAAGTCCAGAGAAAGGTGAAATAAATCATCCCTCTCCCAATCTACATTTTTTGACATTACATTGAACGCCATACCTATATTTACCTTTGCAAAAACACGAGTAAGTACAGCTTTGAAAAAGGATAACATTTCTTCGAATGAGAGGTCACATTTTTCAGTAAATACTCCATTTAGAATAGCGTAGTCAAACTGTGGTAATTCGGTATCGTTATTTAATATATCAACACAATAGTAGCTGTTGCCTGGAAATTTCTCCTTAGACAAGGTCACAAACTTCCTTGATATATCAAGGCCTGAATAATCTACATTATTAAGCTCTACATCTTTCAAGTATTCAAAAAAATGAGAAGCCCCACAGCCAAAGTCTAACAAGGAAATACGCGAGTTAAGATCTTCTTGTACAATTAAATCTTTCATAATTGCATATCGTAACCTCGCATCTTCTTTATTTGGCCAATCGACACCTAAATGAGTGTCACCATATAAATCTAAACATTTTTCGTAATGTTTCATTATCGTAAGATGTTGATTTTTCATAACTAGCCCTATGATTAAATCTTAGCAAAAACTGTTTTCAATCGCTAAGGTATTAAATTTGACTTAAAAGATCAGGAAAAAATAGCAAGGCAACGTTTATATATATTTATAAAAAGCCTTGATAGTTTATTTAAAAAAGTAGGTCTATCTAGACGTTCAAGTAATTGATTGTTTATAGCTTTCATTTCAATAACTTGGTCATTTATAGCTCTAATTTCATAATTTTTCACTTCTAATTTTTTTTGCATGACCTCAATGAAATCTTCCTTACCTTTTATTTTGCTTTTTAAAAGGTCTATTTCATCTTGCTGATAGCCGATTGACAACTGCAAACTCTGTATTACTTCAGAATTTTCATTAATCCTTTTCTCACTAGATTGATTATGTTCATAGAAATACTCAACTAACTTTAAAAGCTCGTTGTATTCAAAAACATTCAAATTTTCAATAATTTCTTGCTTATAATTCTTGTATTCACATAAGGAAGATCTAATGTATAACGGCATATAGTTTTGTTCATATCTTTGTCTAAAGCCACGATTATATCTAACGATCGATTCTAAGTTTTTCTTTAATTGAAATAGCTTACTTAAACGACTCCACTCGCCATTTTTGTGAATCCTATACGATGACATAGATTCATCAATATAGTGAATCGGACCAAGTTCCGACATCAATGTTAATAAGAGCCAGTCGCCAGGATTTTTCCTAAAGAAGTCAAAATCTATTTTTTTCATCATATTTATTCGATATAACATCGACGATGTATGAAAATATGCTAGTCCCTTTGTAAAATCGTCAATCGTAAAAGTATTTTTTATACTTTGATTAACAATATATTCGTTGTCGCTTTTGCTTTGGTTTTTAATAACTTTAGTATTGTGTGAACAACCGGCGTGATCAGGTAGTTTTTCCAACATTTCAAACTGTTTTTGTAGCTTATTTTCATCAGTCCAATAATCATCGCCTTCACAAAGAGCAATATATTTAGCACCACTATTAAGGCATCTAGGATAAAGATCATCAATAACAGATTTTCCCCCTGTATTTTTTTCAGGAAGAATCAACTCCAATTTAGAGCCATACCTACGTCGAAGATCAAAACACTTATCTCTCGTACCATCAATCGAACAATCATCTAAAAGAATCAATTTAAATGTAAATGTTGTCTTTTGACTCATGACTGATTCAACAGCTTGTTCAATATAATCTATATGGTTATAAGTACACATCCATACGATTACTAAAGGAGGATTATTCATTATAACTCCATGAAAAACAGTTATTATAGATACGTCTTCCCATTGAACATAAGAACGTCTATGATCGAAAGATTACTGACAAACTCATTAGAAAACTGGTCATAGACCAAAGATTTGTTCTCCATAAATCTTAGTTCAATATTGTTATTTAAGAATGCACCTCCAGCATAGAGGTCCCTCCCACCGAGTGCATTTATATATACACTAGCACATTCCTTTTGGCATATGTCGATTATTCTATCTTGCCCTTTTAACTGGGAGTTATTGTAGCGAGACGAGCTTATAACGAACTCTGAATTAATATCTAAGTGTTTAGAAATATTAACTATGCTATTGGTTATAAAGTCAGATAAGCTCTCTGATTTATAACCAATGATTTTACTTACCAAAGCGTAAGTTTCTTCAAAATGAGGGGCTCTTTTATAATTTAACTCAATTGTTTTAAGAAATTTGCTCTTCCATAATGAGATTTGGGGAGATAGCAATATTTCATTTATACGCCTATTCTGGCTAGCATTAACCAGAGGCATTGTAAACATTTTTGGCTCTCCGGATATTAATATCCGATTCCTATTTACCCATCCTTTTTTTATATAGTTGACATCATCATAAATTATAAATTTGTCGACTGACTTAATTAGCTCAAAATAACCGAAGTATGGGAAAAAGTAGGGTTGCATTATTGCTACTTTCATCGTGAGGCCCTAATCACATCAATTACGTTACTTGCATCATCTATATTAAGGTCAGAGTATATTGGGAGGCATAAAACTCTAGCACTTATTTTTTTTGCAACGCTAAGACTACCTTGTCTAAAAATTTCTCGATTGTTTTTATAAACATCAAAATCAGATACTAGCGGATAAAAGTATTTTCTAGATAAAATATTGTTATCTTTTAATATTTCATAAAGCATATCACGATCAATACCAAATTCACGTTCATTAACTACTATTGGAAAGTATGAGTAATTATATTTTACGTTATCAGATTCCTTCAGAACTTCGATACCAGGCACGTCAGATAGCTTTTCACGGTACAAATCAGAAATGCTCTTGCAATGAGTGATTTGCTCCTCAACATACTTTAACTGAGCTAAGCCAAAAGCAGCCTGTACTTCATTCATTTTGCCATTAATCCCAATATCAACCACCGATTCTTCTCCAGCAAAGCCAAAGTTTTTCAAGAAATCGATCTTTTTCTTCATATCAGGACAGTTTGTTATTAGAGCTCCACCTTCAATCGTATTGAATACCTTTGTTGCATGAAAACTCATCATTGATAAGTCACCGAAATTTAAAATAGACTCACCGTCAACTTCAACACCAAAGGAATGAGCTGCATCATAGAAAACTTTCAAATCATATTTATCAGCAATAGATTTTAGAGCTTTTACATCACATGGGGTTCCATAAACATGAACTGGCATTATAGCTTGCGTTTTTTCAGAGATTAAGCTCTCTATCTTAGAGGGATCCAAATTATAGCTATCGGGATCTATATCACAAAACACAGGGGTACAACCATTCCATTCAATTGCATGAGAAGTTGCTACAAACGTAAAAGGAGTGGTGATAACTTCTCCAGTTATCCCTAAAGCTTTGAGACCAGTCAATAAAGCAATAGTACCATTACAAAATAAAGAAACGTACTTAACTCCAAGATGGTTGGCTAAAGCTCTTTCTAGTTCTTGGTGATAATGCCCCCCATTAGTAAGCCATTTCCTATCCCAGATATCCTCTAGCATTTGGTTAAATTCACTAAGAGGCGGAAATGAGGGCTGTGTTACTTTAATTTTCATGTCTTATTCTCCCAAGGAAAAGAGCCATCGCTCTCAACACGAACCCCTACAAAATCCGCAAGCTTTTGATAAGAGTTTGTCTCCGCAACATTTAAAACCAATAAATTTTCTGGCTTATCTTTAAAGAATTCTTTTACGTCCTTCTCGTGCTTTTCGTATAAATCCATGTAATGCTTCTTATCATAAAGCGGTACGTTTGGATAACCATACATAACTTTCATTGCATCCAAACTATACCCTTTATAGCGATACATAGAGTTATCTAGATCATGTTTAGAGGGTAAGCTATTCTTATCAGTTGAAAAGACTTTGGAATGAAACCGAGTAAGAGACTCATACCACTGCTCTGAAGAATCTCTCAACGTCAAAATAAACTTGGCATTTGGGTATTGTTCAAAGATTTTTATATATGTTCCAGGTAGAGAAAAAGGAATATCTTGAAAAGCGTCAGCCATTTCACAAAATCTGAGTATTTTTTCAAATTGATTATTATTCCAATCAAATATTAGCATTTCCGCTGTTGCTTGGTCCCCTAAAGTAAAACCAAATAATCGAAATGCATTTTCTAATGAAGTTGTACCTGTTTTATTGAACCCTATACAGAAATACTTTGTGTTATTGTTAATTGCACTCATTTATATATCAACCATTATATATCACTCTAGAATTACAGTAGCCTCTGATTTTTTCTAAATCTCTTTCACTGTTAACTTAGGAAACACATGAACTTTGGACCATAATGTTATTTCCGGTCTAACTTTAACTTTAAACAAGTAGGCATTAGGTATTGCATCTATAAAATTATAGGACACATTTTCCACTAGTGTTGACGTAATTGTAGCTTGGATTGAGTAATGGTTATATTGTAATGGAAGTCTAAAGTCATAATCGACAATATGACGACTTCCTTTCTTTATATCAATTAACTCCCCCTCAGAAAGAAGGCAACCTCCTGATATAATATTAATTTTCTTGTCATCAAAAACCTGAAAATTAACGCTCACTTTGTCTTCTATATCACTTTCGATATGTATTCTTAGTCTAACTTCTTCATTAAAGTCAGCCTCATGCACTAATTCGCCATTCTTGTCTAAAAGTTCAACTAAAGTTATGTTTGCGCCGCCTGAACCGTATCGAAATTCTGCAACACGCGTCTTAAACACTTTTAAGCTCTTTAGATCTCTTGTCTCTTTGAGCTCAGCACGTGGTAATATATTGGAATTCAGTTCGGGTTTATCAACCACAGCAAGGTCTTTAGAAATACGATCGCTTTGTGCCTCTCGCATCTCTCTCATATATAATTCAGCGACTTCTCCAGCGTGACCTTCAGCATGAAGAACTCCATTTTTTATGTAGATTGCCCTCTCACACAAACTCTTCACACTACTGATATCATGACTAACGAAAAGAATAGTAGTGCCATTCTCTTGAATTCTTTTCATTGCTGTCATACATTTAGCTTGAAAGTTCATATCACCGACGGCTAATGCCTCATCCACAATTAGTATGTCGGGATCAATACTGATAGCTATAGAAAATGCTAATCGTGCAAACATCCCCGAAGAATAACCACGCACAGGTTGATTAATGTGATCACCTATGTCTGCAAATGCAATGATCTGATCTAGTTTTTTGTCGACACTTTCTTTAGACACTCCCATCAAAGAACTGTTAACATAAATATTTTCAATTCCAGTCAGTTCATTATTGAATCCGGTTCCTAGCTCCAATATAGATGATACAACGCCGTTTACTTGAGAAGCTCCTGATGTAGGAGTTAGAACTCCAGTGATAATCTTGAGAAGTGTTGACTTACCTGCACCATTTTGACCAATTATTCCAACAGTTTCACCTTTGTGGATATCGAAGCTTACATCTCGAAGTGCATAGAAGTCTTCATGGTAGACTTTTCTAAATGGGTGAAGAGCCTCTTTAAAGCGGTCCTTTGGATTATGGTACATTGGATAAGTCTTGGTTACGCCTTTGCAACTTATGGCAAGTTCATTCATAATTTAAACCTTCTATAATACATCCGCAAAGTGCGGCTTTAATCTTTTGAAACAAACAACACCAAATAATAAAGTAACAAAAGTCACAAACCAGAAGTATGCGGTCCAACTCATAGACTCCCAAAACCAAAGATCCGTTGTTAATGTGTTTCTATAGCCTTCAGTAATATAGAATACTGGGTTTAATTTAAATACCCACTGATATTGTTGGGGCACCATTGCGATATCCCAAAAAATCGGAGTGCCCCAAAAACCTAATTGTATTAGAACTGCGATAAACTGACCGATATCACGGAAGAAAATAACTATAGACGAGGTAATCCAAGACACTCCAATCATCAAAAGTAGTGAGCATATTAAGTAGTATGGTATTTGAAGCCAATTTAAACTTGGGTAATAACCATAAGCAAACGCAATTGAAAAAAGAATGGCTATAAAGAATAAGTGAATAATTAGTGCTGATATCAGTTTTACTATCGGTAGTAAACTAACCCTAAAAACAATTTTCTTTACAATATTTGCTTGTTCTACAATTGAATTAGTCGCATTTGACAACATTTCTGCTATGAAGAACCAAGGAATCATAGCTGAGACAAGCCAAAGTGTAAATGGAACTCCATTGGATGTAGGCTGCGCCTTAAAGCCAACTTGGAAAACGAACCATATAACCATAATCGTAACAAGTGGTTGAATAAATGCCCAAACACCACCAAATAGAGAGCCTAGGTATCTATTTTGGATATCTCGCTTGGCCATAGTAATTAATAACTCACGACTACTATAAATGCCCTTAATGAACTTTAATGGTATTTTATACATTTCCCTACCTTAAAATTTAATATAATAGCTTCTTAAGTTTAAGCTATTTAATCACGAATTATCAAACTATAGTGGAATGATTTCGTTAATTCTTTTTCCTATACTATCTTTTTCTGACAGAGTTGGTGGACTCTCAATTGGCCATTTAATATTTACGGTTTCATCTTTCCAGAATAAACAGTGCTCAGCTTCAGGGTTATAATAGTCCGTACATTTATAAACGAACTCTGCTTCTTCACTAGTCACATAAAATCCATGAGCAAAACCTTCCGGAACCCACAATTGACGTTTATTTTCAGCAGATAATAATTCCCCCACCCATTGTCCAAAAGTCGGTGAGTCTTTTCTAATATCAACAGCCACATCAAATACCTCACCGGACACAACTCGAACTAGCTTTCCTTGGGTATTTTGGGTTTGGTAATGTAAGCCACGTAAAATACCTTTTTTAGATTTGGAGTGGTTATCTTGAACAAATGACGTTGCTTTACCGGTTACGAGCTTTTCAAATTTATCTTGGCTCCAAGTCTCCATAAAGAAACCACGCTCATCACCAAACACACTCGGCTCTATAATTTTTACATCGCGAATAATTGTATTAATTACTTTCATTTTATTCTACCAATGATTTATAATAAACTGTTACTGCGTCACTGTTAATAATACTACCCTTATATTCTTTGTATCCAACCTTAAATTTATTATCATTAGTGTCATCAATAACAAAATCATAATCATCATTTAAGTTAAAGTTAGCTTTCTTGCACTGATAGTATCCATCCTCATTGGATTCATGCCACACATAACAACCTGACCTTGAATATAATGTGAATTTATTGTCTATTTTTGTTCTTATATATAAATTCATTACTGAAGAGGAATAGTCCAAATAATTACCCTCTTTCAAGTTGTAGTAAATATTCAAATCCTTATTTCCTTCCACCTCGTTCAAATAACTTGAAATAACCCCTAGCCGAACCTGCTTTGCTTTCGAACTTGAAAGTTGGGTGACACTAATAACACATGTTTGATACGTAAAAAACACAAAAGTAACTATAAAAATAGCTCTCGCTGATCTATTCTTCCACTTTAACATCTCAGAATTTTCAAACATATCAGCGAATACATAACAGCATGAAAGAAAGATTAATAGGTTTGCAGCACTAAAATAGTAAAAACCTGAGGGCATTTTCAATGCAAATATTCCAAATGCATATGCATTTGCGCCTAGAAACAAGACAAACGCTCTCTGCAAATATCCACTACTTAATCCATTAATAATAAAAACAATAGATATAGCCAATGATAATAATAAGAATGGATAGTGGTATAACCCTTGAATACTGAAAGTGTATTCTAAGTATTGGATTAAGTCTCCTCCTTGCGTATATAATTCCCCCTTTGTTTGTAGTGATTGAATAATAATATACGAAATAAAGAACAGTACACTCATTACTAGCAAATACAATTCAAACGATAACTTTTTATACCAAAATTTCAAGTCAAGAATATCTTTATAGCTAATGATATTTTTTGATATCTTCAGGATAATCATTGCAGCTGAAAAAGCCAAATATATGACTAACGTAGGTTCTTTATAGTAAAGAGAAATACTTGCAAAAAGCAGACCTAATTTAATTCTACGTGTATCAGTTGATTCAAATGTAAAATAAAGGAACAGTAACAAAAAAAACAGTTGGTTTCGTTCCGGTATGATCAGGTTTGAAAATGATACTGATAGTGAGGAAATAAATATAGGGATTATCAATAATAACTTTAAATTATTACTTCTAAGTGGGATTAATTTATACAAGCAGAAAATTGAAATCAATGATTGTATAAAAGGGAGAGAAAACAAGCCTAAGAATCCAAACTTTTCTAATGTCAAAAAGTTGAATTCTTGGTGACCCAATGGAAAAAATCTCCCACTGTATAAAACAGGCCGTATGAGTGAATTTAAATAACCTACAGAGTCAGAGTGACGATATTCCAACGGTAAGAATAAGTTTAGCGCATAGATTGAAACCCCACCAATGAAAATAGCCACAACAATTACACTGAAAAAAGTTTTCTCTTTTAAGATTTTAACTTCAATATTATCTTTAAACATACCACAGACAATCGACTTCGGCTTGATGAAAATTAATATGGGGATTATCACTCCAAGAAAAACTAGAGAGAAGCAAATTTGGTCCAAACTCATGTCTAAAAACCTTATTATTCTATTTAATAGATAGTAATACTATACCAAATATAGTTAATACAACCCCTGATATTTGCAATCCACTTAAATACTCAGAGAATATAAAAACACCACTGAGGGTGATGCATAAAATAGTCAAGCCAGCCATAACAGGCGAAACTATCGATAATGGATACATAGAGTATATTTTTAGTGTAATAAGAAAACTACCGCCATAAAAAAATAGTGCCAATAACACACCATAGAGAAAACCATTACTTATAGATAATGGAAACACACGCCCACTACAGTATTTAAGTAATACCTGTGCAGAAACATTTAGTGAAATAGCAATAGCTATATATAAGATCCCTCCCATAATTATATCCTATTATTATTTTCTGTAACTCTGTCGATAATATACGTAGGTGCTTTATTCACTTCTATGAAAACCCTTCCTATATATTCACCAATAACGCTTAAGCCGATTAATTGAATACCACCTAGAAAATATATTGGCAGTGTAATTGACGCCCAACCAGGAACAGTTCCACCAAATATAATTGACATTGATAAAATATATAGCGACATTAAAATGCAAGTGAGAACAATAAGACCACCAAGTGCTGCAAACAATCTAAGAGGGACTATTGAAAAGGAAATAATTCCGCTTAACGCAAGATTCATCATTTTTTCAAACGTATATTTACTTTCACCATGTTCTCTATCGTAAACATCAAACTCAACAATTGAAGATCGTAAACCTAATGTTGGAATGATCCCACGTAAGAAAGGGTTTTTCCCATCATGTGACGACAAGATATCTAGGGCTTTATTTGACAAGCCTCGATAATCAGCATGACCCGGAACTAGGTCAATGCCTAGTTTTTTTGCTAATCTATAGAAACATTTTGCTAACGTTTTTTTTAATAATCCATCTGTATTTCTATCTTTCCTGACACCATAAACCACATCATTCCCATTCTTAAAGTCCAAAATGAAATCTTCTATTACAGAAGGGTCTTGTTGCAAATCCGCATCTAGGGAAATAGAGAAATCACACTTGTCTACCGAACAATCCAAGCCTGATTTCAGTGCGACTTGGTGCCCTTTATTAATGGAAAGCTTGATTCCTTTTATTTTATCATTATTTTCGGCTAGTGCTTCAATTCGAGACCATGTATCATCTTTTGAACCATCATCCACAAACAATATATCACTGGATATGTCAATCACCGCTCTATCAATGAGGTTTTCATATATAACTAATAGCTTCTCTGCACACTTATTAATATTAACTCCTTCATTGTAAGAAGGAATTATAAGTCTTAGTTTATTCATATCTTTTTATACCTAATTTTAGTCGACTCACCCAATCGCTTGCATTTATCCCAAACGTATTACGTATTAGTGTTGTATTGAGCTTAGAATTTTCTGGACGCTTAGCGAGAGTTGGGTACTCTTCAGTCGTTATTGAGTTAACTGCTGGTGAACACTTCAGGACACCTTGTTCAACCGCTTCATCAAAAATAGCTTGCGCAAACTGGCTCCAGCTTACATGTGGTAATCCAGAGAAGTGGTAAATACCAAACCTATCAGTTTCTCCATTACAAATAGCCTTAGCGATAGTTACTAACGCAGATGCGATATCACCGGCATAAGTCGGCCCACCAAACTGATCTCCCACAATACTTAGAGATTCATAGCTATTTGCTAAACGCAACATGGTCTTAACAAAGTTATTGCCATTCTCACCAAACACCCACGCAGTACGAAGGATAATATGTTTTTTACACTCTTGTGCTACGGCGATTTCACCTGCTAGTTTACTTTTACCGTAAACACCTTGAGGGTTTGTAGCATCCGTTTCTGCATATTCGCCTACTTTATCTCCATCAAAAACATAATCCGTAGAGATATGCAGCATTGCAGCACCAACGCTCTGCGCTGCTTGTGCGAGGTATTTTGGACCATCACGGTTTATCGCATAAGAAAGGTCAAGCTCCTCTTCAGCCTTATCAACCGCTGTATGTGCCGCTGCATTAATAATGATGCTAGGCTCAAATTCAGCCACAATAGCATTAACGGCCTCTTGACTAGTAATATCAAGATGCTCTCTATCAAGAGCTAATACTGCTATATTTTCATTATTGGCTAATTGTTTAGTTAGACAAGAGCCCACTTGACCATGACAACCGGTAATTAATACACGCATTAAGCATCAGCCCTCTTTTGAGATTCACTAACTAGGCGCGTTAAGTACTGACCATATTCATTTTTCATCATTGGTTTAGCTAGAGTCAGAACTTGTTCATCACTCAACCAACCGTTACGCCAAGCGATTTCTTCTAAACACGCGACTTTCAAACCTTGGACATTTTCAATCGTTTGGACGAAAGAAGAGGCTTCGTGTAGGCTTTCATGCGTACCGGTATCTAGCCACGCAAAACCGCGACCTAATAATTCCACATTCAGTGAACCATCGTTTAAGTACATTTCATTTAGCGTGGTAATTTCTAACTCACCACGATGAGAGGGCTTCACTTGCTTGGCCATTTCCACCACGCGATTATCGTAGAAATACAAACCCGTTACCGCGTAATTGGATTTTGGTGTTGCCGGCTTTTCTTCAATCGAAATCGCTTTCATCTCTTCATCAAATTCGACCACACCAAAACGCTCTGGGTCTTTGACTTGGTAGCCAAAAACTGTCGCACCACTTTCACGGCTGGCAGCATTTTTTAAAGTGTCACTAAATGATTGCCCATAGAAGATATTGTCGCCGAGTACTAAACAAACAGAATCATCACCAATAAAATCTTCACCTATAATGAAAGCTTGTGCTAAACCATCTGGGCTTGGTTGAATAGCATACTCAAGACTAATACCAAAATCAGAACCATCACCAAGCAAGCGCTTAAAACCTGCATTATCTTCTGGAGTCGTGATAATCAAGATGTCTTTGATTCCAGCTAACATCAATGTAGAAATCGGGTAAAACACCATTGGTTTGTCGTAGATCGGCAAGAGTTGCTTTGATACACCACGAGTCAATGGGTACAAACGAGTGCCTGAACCACCAGCTAGAACAATACCTTTCATTATTTACTTCCCTTTGATTCAGTTTTTTCTACACCTAAACGCTCACGTTGGTAACTACCATCTTGTACATTTTGACACCACGCTGAATTGTCTAGATACCATTGCACCGTTTTACGAAGACCTGTTTCAAACGTCTCCTCGGGTGTCCAACCTAACTCACGCTGCATTTTAGATGAGTCAATGGCGTAACGGCGGTCATGACCAGGGCGGTCTTGAACATAGGTAATTTGTTCTGCATACGCTGACTCTTTCGGTACTAAAGTATCTAAGATGTCACAAATAGTGTTTACGACTTCGAGGTTTTTCTTCTCGTTGTGGCCACCAATATTGTATGTCTCCCCGACTTTACCTTCAGACACTACTTTGTAGAGTGCCCGTGCATGATCTTCAACAAACAACCAGTCACGAATTTGGTCGCCTTTACCATAGATAGGAAGGTCTTTTCCTTCTAAAGCATTCAAAATGACTAATGGGATCAATTTTTCAGGAAAATGGTAAGGACCATAGTTGTTAGAGCAATTGGTTACGATAGTAGGGAGACCGTAAGTACGTAACCATGCGCGTACTAAGTGATCACTTGATGCTTTTGAAGCAGAGTATGGACTTGATGGTTCATACGAGGTTGTTTCCAAGAACATTGGCAGCTCAGTCCCTTCTGGAACTTCATCCGGATGCGGAAGGTCGCCATACACTTCATCAGTAGAGATATGGTGAAAACGAAATTCTGCTTTTGCATCCTCTTCAAGCTTATTCCAATATTCACGTGTCGCTTCTAGCAAGGTATAAGTGCCGACAATATTGGTTTCGATAAACGCTGCAGGGCCGGTAATAGAGCGATCAACATGTGACTCAGCAGCTAGATGCATGACAGCATCCGGTTTGTGCTCAGAGAACACTCGGTCAAGCTCTGAACGATTACAGATATCCACTTGCTCGAACGCGTAACGTCCATTCGAATCTACTTCTATAAGAGATTCTAGATTACCTGCATAAGTGAGTTTATCAACGTTTACCACACTGTCCGTTGTCTTATTTATAATGTGACGTATAACTGCTGAGCCAATAAAACCAGCACCACCGGTGACTAATATCTTCACAAAAACTCCTAAAATAAACCTTGATAATCAACAGACCAACACGCAGTAGCACTACTATCAGGCACGCTACCGCCCTTTGGTCAATAAGCGAAAACCACACTGCGCATTTAAAACTAAAAATGTAAATACAGCTATTATCTATGTAACGGGAAATATAATCAAAAAAAATCGTTAAACTTTGCTCCTGAGAGTGTTCAAAGTTTGATAATCCTATGTACACCAAACTCCAAATCTCGCTATACTCTTGGCCTATAGTTTTTCGCCCAATAACGAATAAGAGTTCAAGGTATGCAAGAGTTAGTTCCATTTGTTCAAGATAATATGATTTTAGCCATCGTATGGATCGGCTTGGTTGTTGCCATCATTGCGAACGTTATCAAGACATCAAACGCAGCTTACAAAGAGATCACGGCAGCGCAAACCACACACATGATTAATCGTGAAAACGGTGTTGTGGTTGATATTCGTACTAAGGATGAGTTCAAAAAGGGCCATATTACTGACGCAGTTCACATTTTGCCGTCAGATATCAAAGCAAATAGCTTTGGTAGCCTTGAAAGCCACAAAGCCGACCCAATCATCGTAGTATGTAAGACAGGTCAAACAGCTCAAGAAAGCGCTAACCTACTGGTTAAAGCTGGTTTCGAAAACGTAAGCGTGCTGAAAAGCGGCTTAGTGGCTTGGAGCGAAGCTAACCTACCTTTGGTGAAAGGTAAAAAGTAGTTAAAGGTAAGCTGACCTAACTAAACGAATATGACTTTAAGGTTTTGTTCAACAGAGATGGCGAACGAAGCCTAATTATAAATTTTTAAGGATAAGAAAATGGCTGAAGCAGCACAACAAGACGCACAACAGAACTTCGCAATCCAACGTATCTTCCTAAAAGACGTATCTTTCGAAGCGCCAAACTCTCCAGACATGTTTCAAAAAGAGTGGAACCCAGATGTAAAACTGGACCTAGACACTCAAAGCCGTGAACTTGGCGAAGGCGTGTACGAAGTAATCCTACGTCTAACGGTTACAGTTAAGAATGCAGAAGACACTGCATTCCTTTGTGAAGTTCAACAAGGCGGCATCTTCTCTGCAAGCGAAATGGAAGCTGGCCAACTAGCTCATTGCCTAGGTGCATTTTGCCCGAACATCCTGTTCCCATACGCTCGAGAAACAATTTCTAGCCTAGTGGTTAAAGGTACGTTCCCACAACTGAACCTAGCACCAGTTAACTTTGATGCTTTGTTCATGAACTACCTACAAAACCAAGCTCAGCAAGCTGAAGGCGAACAGGCTTAAGTCTCAAAGTAGAACTTAACTCCAACGATTCAAGCGCTAGTTAGCTTTTAAATGCACATCGCAACTTCTGCGATGTGCATTTTTTCTTTACACTGTACTAAAATTGAAAGCTCCTCTGATTTTAGTGGAAAGCTTTTCCAGAACTCTTCGATTTCCCTCATTATTTTTAGGTGGAAGCATGACAGAAACAATTCGCCCGACAATCTCGACAAACGCTTACGGCAAAGAGATCGCCATGACAGTAATTGGCGCAGGTTCTTACGGAACCTCTTTAGCTATCTCTCTAGCGCGTAACGGTGCAAACGTTGTTCTGTGGGGGCATGATCCTGTTCACATGGCTCGTCTCGAATCCGAGCGCGCAAATAATGAATTTCTACCAAATATCGACTTCCCAGAAAGCCTAATCATCGAGTCAGACCTTGAGAAGGCAGTAACAGCAAGTCGTGATCTTCTTGTTGTCGTCCCTAGCCACGTATTTGATATCGTTTTAAATAGCCTTAAGCCTCACTTAACAGATTGTTCTCGTATCTGCTGGGCTACTAAAGGTTTAGAGCCGGAAACTGGTCGCCTGCTAAAAGATGTCGCTCACGATGTGCTTGGTAATGGGTACTCGTTAGCAGTTCTATCAGGACCTACCTTCGCCAAAGAGCTTGCGATGGGTATGCCAACGGCAATCTCTGTGGCTTCCCCTGATGCAGAATTCCTTGAGCAACTTCAAGAAAAGATTCACTGTGGCAAAACGTTCCGTGTGTACGCAAATTCAGATTTTATTGGCATGCAGCTTGGTGGCGCGGTTAAAAACGTTATCGCCATTGGTGCTGGCATGTCGGATGGTATTGGTTTTGGTGCCAATGCACGTACTGCACTTATCACTCGCGGTCTAGCTGAGATGAGTCGACTAGGCGCAGCTCTTGGTGCGCAACCAGAAACCTTCATGGGCATGGCTGGATTGGGTGACCTAGTGCTAACCTGTACTGATAACCAATCACGTAACCGTCGCTTTGGTTTGGCACTTGGCGCAGGTAAAGATGTAGATACAGCACAAGACGAAATTGGCCAAGTAGTGGAAGGTTATCGCAACACCAAAGAAGTTTGGTTACTATCAGAACGTATGGGCGTTGAAATGCCCATTGTTGAACAGATTTATCAAGTGTTGTATCAAGGGAAAGATGCACACCTAGCAGCACAAGATCTGCTTGCTAGAGACAAAAAGTCAGAAAGATAGTAAGAGCAGATACGAAATTAGAGTAAGCGAGATACGAAGAGAGTTAGAGGTACGGGTAATCAAGATGCGAATAGCATAAAGTAAATGACCCGAACAAAGTTCTCCAACTCGCTCGTACCTCACTCTTGAAGATGACGTTAGTATAATGCTCGTCATTGAAGAATGAAGTATCTGGAATCTCATTTACGCTAATTGGCTTTTCTAAGCTCTTCATATCTCTCATCTCGCTACGCGTATCTGGTTTAAAGGAATGGATGGAAAAATGAAACACTGTGAACAGCAAAAAGTTTGGCAATGCATAGTGAAGGAAGCTCGACAGCAGTCAGAGCAAGAACCTATGCTTGCGAGTTTTTATCATGCCACGATCATCAACCATGAAAGTTTAGGCGCAGCCCTTAGCTACATCCTAGCAAACAAGCTAAAGACGGCTTCAATGCCAGCAATGGCAGTACGTGAAGTGGTTGAACAAGCATTTAAGCAGGATCAATCGATTATTGATGCGGCAGCTTGTGATATTTGCGCGACGGTAAATCGAGATCCTGCGGTCGAGATGTACTCGATGCCTCTACTTTATCTGAAAGGCTACCACGCTCTGCAAGGTTACCGAGTAGCTAACTGGTTGTGGAAACAAGGGCGTATCGCACTTGCTACTTACCTACAAAACCAAATTTCAGTTGCTTGCCAAGTTGATATTCACCCAGCGGCTCGTATCGGTAAAGCTATCATGCTCGACCACGCCACTGGTATCGTGATTGGTGAAACTGCTGTCGTCGAAAATGATGTATCGATCCTTCAAGACGTTACCCTTGGTGGTACTGGTAAAGAAGGCGGCGACCGTCACCCCAAAATCCGCGAAGGCGTAATGATTGGGGCCGGAGCTAAAATACTCGGCAACATTGAAGTAGGTGAAGGCGCGAAGATTGGTTCATGCTCTGTGGTACTACAAGCCGTGCCACCTCATACAACAGTCGCAGGCGTTCCTGCAAAAATTGTCGGAAAACCGAAAACAGATAAACCATCTTTAGATATGGACCAAGGCTTCAATGGTCGCTCGCAAAATTTCATTCATGGTGATGGAATATAAGAGCTGATTCTAGGTTCGATGAGCCGAGATACGAAAGACTTAAGAGCAGATGCTGAAAACTAATAAGAGCAACATGACGATAATGATGAAACCAGTCCAAGTAATTAGCACTGTTCTTTTGATATCTTCCAGCCTTTGCGCTGTTCTTTTCTCTGCATCGCCACTTGCCGCATCGAAAGGGGAGCTGAAAGGTGTGTCGAGTGAGATATCTCGTCAACAAAAAACACTATCCTCACAACAGAAGAAGCTCGACAATTTACAGGCAAACCTCAAGCAACAAGAGCTCTCTATCTCCTTGCTTGAAAAAGCCATTAAAACAAGTAAAAAACAACTCAATACCGCCAATGCTAATGTTGCTAGCTTAGATAATAAGATTAAAGCGCTTACAGCACAGAAAAAAGCCCATACCGACAAGTTAGAGCAGCTGATTCAGACTTACTACATGACCAGCAGAGCCAAAGCCTCTTCTCACATCTTAAATACTGGCGTTGAAGAGGACCGCATTAGTCACTATTACCAACACCTCGCCAAAGCGCGATCTGCAACAATCAAAACGATCGAACAAACTCAACTTGAATTAGAAGAAAGCCATAAGCAACGCCAACTTGAGCAAGAACAAATAGCAACGCTGTTAAATCAACAGGTAGCAAAGCGCAACAAACTATCGCAGACCCAAACACAGCGTAAAAAGACTGTCGGCAGTATTAAGAAAAACATCTCTGGCGACAAAAATTACTTAGCCGAACTTCAACGTAATGAAACTCGCCTAAAAGCCGAAATAGCGAAAGCAGAAAAAGCCGCACGAGAGAGACGCAATGCTGTCCCTATGGATGGCTTAGCCAAACGTAAAGGTAAACTGCCTTGGCCAATCAAAGATAAAGTTCTGCATAACTACGGCTCACGCCAAACTGGCCAAGTAAATTGGAAAGGCATGGTGATCAAAGCGAAATACGGTCAGCAGGTAAAATCTGTTTACTCAGGCACCGTCGTATTCGCAGAGTATTTACGTGGGTATGGCTTAGTGGTGCTGCTTGATCACGGTAAAGGCGACATGACACTGTATGGCTTTAACCAAGCGCTTTTAAAGAAAGAAGGTGACAAGGTTAAAGCGGGTGAGGCGATAGCTCTCGCCGGTGACACTGGTGGACAAACCCGACCATCGCTGTACTTTGAAATTCGTAGAAACAGCCAAGCTCAAAACCCGAAAAGATGGTTGGTTAGGTAAAAACAGATACGAGATATAAGTAACCGAGATGCGAAGAACAAGCCCAAAGAGCTGAAAACTTCCGAATTCGCATTAATCAAACTCAGTCATTCCAGAATTGAGGGACGAAATATCTGGAATCTCGCTTGAGATTGCTACCCTCGAGGATAAAGAGAGATTCCCTATCACGCTCGTTCCTCGCTGTAGGGAATGACGTCACGATTTATATCCCACCACTCGAATCTGCGCTTTTCCGCTCTCGTTACCCGAATCCGACTTACCGCTTACCCACATCTTCGCTTTTATTTGCTGTTCAGCGCTCTTACACCATCTTCTAACAATGTCAGTTGCTCAAAGCCTTGAGTCGTTGCAATCGGTTTAACGGTTGCGATCATCTGCAGCATTCCTTGGTGAACAACTTGCTCCGTAATTTGAGATTTTGGAGACATCGCCGACTGATACGCCAACCAACCCGATGCGATCAAGTGGAGAGATGTGACCATCGACTTCATTTCTGTATCTGTTGCTTTTAGCAAGTTCAACTCAACAAAAGCTCTCATAATATCCACAAGATTCGTTTGCAGCTTTTCTTGAACGGCCATGTAATCAAGATGCAGCTTTTCATCACGAGACAATATTTCAGGCAGGTTCGCATAGAAGAATCGGTACTTCCACATCAATGTGAAGATTGAATCTAAGTAGCTTTTTAGTAGCGTCAGGCTTTCTTGCTGCCCTTGAATCGGAGTAAACCTTTCAAGTAACTCAGTCGAGTAGAGAGTAAAGATATCACGTACAATTTCTTGTTTGTTGCGGAAGTGGTAGTAGAGGTTACCTGGGCTGATTTCGATGTGCTCAGCAATATGATTGGTCGTAATACTACGCTCGCCGTGCTCATTAAAAAGCTCTAGAGCTGCGTAAACAATCTTGTCACGTGTTTTCATTAGTAATTAGATCCCTATCCGTTTAGTGGTTCAGTATATCGCCACTAAACAGATAGATCGACCTGTTCACATCTGGTCGAATTAGCTCTGACGAAAATGGATAGAATATCTCAATTAACATCACTACATTACACTAGAATTAAAGAATTATTCCGCTAGCTCGCTTCGTTTGTTCCTTGCTATACTCGTGTGAGTTTGTATTCAAAAAAGTAGGAAGAAATATGATTATCGTAACTGGTGGTGCAGGCATGATTGGCAGCAATATTGTTAAGGCGCTCAATGAAGCAGGCCACAACGATATTCTAGTTGTCGACAACTTAAAAGATGGCAAAAAATTTAAGAACCTGGTTGACCTAGATATCACCGATTACATGGATCGTGATGACTTTCTAACTCAAGTTATGGCTGGCGATGATTTCGGTCACATTGAGGCTGTTTTCCATGAAGGTGCATGCTCAGCAACCACAGAGTGGGATGGCAAATACATGATGCTAAACAACTACGAATACTCGAAAGAGTTGCTGCATTACTGTATCGAGCGCGAGATTCCGTTCTTGTATGCTTCTTCTGCTGCCACTTATGGTGAAACCGATACCTTTATTGAAGAGCCGCAGTACGAAGGCGCGCTAAACGTATACGGCTATTCAAAACAGCGATTTGATAACTATGTGCGTCGCTTAACTGCAGATGCAACCGCACACAACGAAACGCTTTCTCAAATCACTGGGTTTCGATACTTCAATGTCTACGGTCCACGTGAACAGCACAAAGGCAGCATGGCTTCTGTCGCTTTCCACCTAAACAATCAAATGAACGCTGGTGAAAACCCGAAATTATTCGCAGGAAGCGAAACCTTCAAGCGTGATTTTGTGTATGTTGGTGATGTTGCGGCCGTAAACCTGTGGTTCTTAAAAAATGGCGTATCAGGTATCTTCAACCTAGGTACAGGTAATGCCGAATCATTTGAAGAAGTCGCAAAAGCGGTGATTAAGCATCACGGTAAGGGAGAGATTGAAACTATCCCATTCCCTGAGCATTTGAAAGGTGCTTACCAAGAGTTTACTCAAGCTGATTTAACTAAGTTGCGTAATGCCGGTTGCGATGTTCAATTTAAATCGGTTGCTGAAGGCGTCAGCGAGTACATGCAGTCAGTTAATCGCTAGATTACACTCTCCCGAAAACAAGCTAACGGTATACTGTTAGCTTGTTCAATATATATCGCCAGTTAAAGGTTTACAGTGACAACTCAACGCGACGACTACGATCCTAAAGCATACAACCCCAAATTCATCAGTGCGTTTTTATCACCAAAACACTGGGGAACTTGGCTCGGGCTATGCCTATGTCTACCCATTTCTTTGCTGCCAAACTCGATTCGAGTAGCCATAGCAAAATTCGTGGCGACAAAAATGGCGAAGAAGCAACGTGGCTCAGTACAAAAGGCACGTATAAACCTCGCGCTTTGTTTTCCAGAAAAGTCTGTTCAAGAGCGTGAAACCATTCTAACCAATTGCCTAACAACTGCTGGCGCCTTTTTACTTGGTTTTCCTGCCATATCATTACGCAGTAAACGTTGGCTTGAAAAACACTCAGAAATCATTGGATTAGAACACTTACAACAGCTACAAAAAGACAATCAAAGTGCTATTTTGCTCGTACCTCACTCTTGGTGCATCGACATTCCGGCTATCCTTTTAGCTTCAAGAGGCTTGCCCGTTTCTGCGATGGCAAATAGCCAGAAAAACCCTCTGACCGATTTGCTCATGCACAAGCAAAGAGTTCAGTATGGCGGACGAGTTTATGATCGCAGTGGAGGCATTAAGCCTTTTATCAAATCAGTCAAAGATGGCTACTTGGGATATTACCTGCCAGATCAAGACCATGGCCCAGAGCAAAGTGTATTCTCAGATTTCTTTGCGACTGAAAAAGCAACCTTGCCCGGACTAGGAAAACTAGCAAAAGTAAGCCGAGCGAAGATCGTTCCAACCTTTGCCAGCTATAATATTGAGACGGGTAAATACGAAATTGAAATCAAAGCACCCATTGAGTTATCCGGCGATGAACATCAAGACGCTAGGGCAATGAATGAAGTCGTTGAAGGTTTTGTTAATCCGAAACCTGAGCAGTACATGTGGATTTTAAAGTTATTAAAAACACGTAGGAACGGACAAGACCCATATGTGGGTTATTAACCTACATATGGGTATAAACCTACATATGGGTATAAACCTACACGTAGGCATATAGACTCGATTGATTAGTTAGAAGTTTCTAACTAATCAATAACTTAAAATCTTTGATGTTAATAAAGGCACCTTGATGCTCTTTGATTTTTTCAAGTGGCCATTCCCACCACTGTTCCATTAAAAGAGCTTCCCTTTCCTCTTCAGTAAAGCGCTTCTTAATCTCTTTCGCTGGAACACCGCCCACAATACTGAATGCTTCTACATCTTTGGTCACAATAGAACCTGTTGCAATCACTGCACCATGCCCGATAGCCACTCCTGGGAATATTTTCACGTCTTCACCAATCCAAACATCGGATCCAACAACAACTTGATAATGCTCCTCAACATACTTAGTATGCGAGTAAATAGTACCTTTGTTAAAATCCAATCCTTGTTTCTGCATCAATCGATGATCTGCTCGATGAAAGCAAGGGTGAGTCGACACATAATCATTGATCGGGTGGTTATTTAGGACAATTTTCACATTATTAGCAATCGAGCAAAAACGACCTATTTTGACATTGTTCATATTACAATGAGTATCAATATAAGTACCGAAGCCAATATATGAAGCATTCACATCACAATCGCTTGCTACAGAGTTACAGCCTTCAAATTGAGTGTCTGTAAAGTTTGATTTTCGAGAAAGGAAGTTCTTCTGTTTTTTTTGATCACGAATGAATATTAGCTTCTTAATCTTGCGTATGATTTTTTTCATAATGAGTCTATTCGCCATTACCAGATAGGAGTTTGTGATAAAAACCATCAACAGTGTAATCTTCAAGCTTAATCAAAACTGATTCGTCAAACTCGCTAGAAATAAAGTATTCCATACTACCAGTAAGTTCATTTAGAGAGTCAAATATAAGAAAGTTATCTTTTGAGTATAAAGGATGATTATAAAGACTCGTATTATTCGTGATTACTTTTTTTCGAGCATACAATGCTTCTTTAACCCTCATAGTATCAGACGTCTGTCCATCAAGAACCATTTCCAATACACATTTGGTATTGAGCATCACGGTTAGGTATTCAACATAGGAATAAGACGGTTTCTTGTCAAAAACAATAAATTTGCACTTAAAACCATCTAATGCACCTTTTATTTTCTGAACCTTTTCTTTCCTTCCTTTATCCACGCCGACAAAAGAAACATCGAAATCAGACGATTTTTCTATCTCATCGATGATTTTTAGTTGAGGCATAGGTAGGTAAATATGCTTAAAGTCATACTTTGCTGCATCACCTTCATCAAAAGTATATGTTTCAAAACCTTTTAGGTGGTGGTTCAGGCTTCCATCTGTGACATTTCTAAAAACAATCACCTTCCTCCCATCAATCTTTGATATCGACTTTATATCTCTCAGAGAATCGGTGGTGAATATGACATCGAAGCCATTTAGTGCCTTTATTTTTCGTCTTATGATCGCTCCATAAGCCTCATGATAGTGTTTTTTACTATAGAAAAATAAAAAGGAAACTAATTTAACTAGCCACTTACTTAGGAAAATATGATGCTTTTCATAATCAGACGATAGGACATCAATTTCTAGTTTTTCATACTGTTGCTTATAGCCTACGAAAACCAGTTTCGGTTTCAATTTATCGTTCATAAGGCAACCTTTTAAAAGACTCGACAATACTTCCTAATGCACTATTGGCTTTATTACCTTCAACTACCTTCTCGTAATAACTAACATACGCTGCAGCCATGACATTGGCATTGAATTGCTCTCTCGCGTATTCATTACAACGAGCAGATTCATAGGTGTCAGAATTTAAGATCCCTTCTACGAGATCTTGTTCACAGCTCGATAAAAGACCTACCTCACTAGAAACTAATTCCGGCAGTGAGCCATAAGGTGTACCAAACACTGGGCAACCAAAATACAAACTCTCTGTAATCGCTAAGCCAAACGGTTCATGCCAAGTCACGGGGAATATCAGACCTTTTGACTGAGTCATGATCTGAGATTTCGTTGTATCGTCCACCATCCCTAAAAAACGAACATGACGATCTAACGTTAACCTGAAACCCATTTTTAGGTTCAATCGATGGCCGCCCAACACATCAAGCTGCTGGCCAGCTTTCTTGGTAATATCAATGGCACCTTGAACATTTTTAACTCGCCACGCCGCTTTCCCAAGAAAATGGAAACGTTCTCGTTTCAAGTTAAAGTTAGGCTTTTGGTAGTTGTCCCAATTCAAGCCATTGTAAACATAAGCTTGTGCACCATGATTTTTTGCATGCTGAGATGAAACAAAGACGGTATTAGGGTCAATAGGGCCGTCTGAATTACCATGCTGCGTTAAAATGTAGGGATAAGAGATAGGCTCAAGATCAGAGTGGAAATGCACAACATCAATATCATTTGGAAGCTGACTTTGCAGTGGTACATTCGGTTGATACTCTATGACTCTCGCCCAATCACACTTTGTTCCTTTACCAGCGAGCAGCGTCACTCGGTGCCCGGCTAGGTGCAAAGCATAAACTAAGTCCCAAATGACTCGTTCGGTTCCACCATAATTCACCACAGGTAACGTGGCTCTTGTATACATTAGAATATTCATAATTACTTAATTTTTTAAAGCTTTACTTTAGCGACAACAGCTTGATGAACACACCCTGGAACAAATTGCTCTATTTCTCCACCATGAATAGCGACTTCACGAACCAATGTTGATGATAAAAAAGCAAACTCTTCTGAAGGTGTCAAAAACAGGCTCTCTAGTTCTGGTTTTAATCGACGATACATTGTCGTCAAACCAAATTCATACTCAAAGTCCATTGTTGTTCTTAAGCCACGCACCAAAATTGAGGCGTTTTGCTCGGTCGCAAAATCAACCAACAAACCGCTAAAACCTTCAACGGAAACATTAGGTAATTCATGGCAAGTTTCTCGCAATAAGGCCACACGCTCATCTAAGCTAAATAAGGTGGCTTTACTTGGGCTCTCTGCGACACCAATGACAAGTTTTTCAAACATACATGCGGCACGTTTAATTAAGTCATAATGGCCGTTAGTCACTGGATCAAAAGTACCTGGGTATATTGCTATTTTCATGACATTCCTTTATTCACTGGATGTTTTCTTGTTTTTCAATCGGCCTAATACACGGTCTAGCTGCTCAATCACCGATTCTGTAGAAATAAGAGCCATAAGATCTTTTCCTTTTACTCGGGTTCCCCATGGAAGCTCGTCAACCGCTTTACCGTGTTGCTCTTCAGCAATCTGTTCATAGACAGAAACCACACTGTCTAAACTATGGTAAGGCCCTGTTCGCATTGGGTTACTGTGCGCATACAAACCAATCACGGGGACACCTTGAGTCGTCGCGATGTGTGCAGGCCCTGAATCAGGAGCGATCACTACACTGGATTGACCAATCACTGCGGTAAGCTGCTTTAACGAGGTTGAGCCTACTAAGTTAATACAAGGTGATGTCATGTGCTGAGATATATTGTCAGTTAAATTGCGCTCTCTATCCGTTGGAGCACCACAAAAAACCACTTTAAAGCCTAACTGATAAGCGTGATCGGCGACAGCGGCATAGCGCTCAACTAACCAGTTTCTCTCATCTTTACTCGCGGCAGGGCTAATAACAATATACGGCTCATGCGCAAGCTCCATCGATAGTTTTTGGTCTTCATCAGACAAAGCAAGATCCCATGTCGGTATCTGCTTAGGACACCCCAAAAAGTAAGCAAATTCAGAGAAATTATCTAACACATGAGATGCGTCCGTTTTTGGTAGCTTGCGATTGGTAAAGAGCCACTGCCCCTCTTTGGCACGTGTCCAACTAAAACCAAGTTTTACTTTTGCCTTTACTCCGATCGTTAACAGGCTGGCTCTTAATGCAACTTGCATATGCAGCAAATAATCAAACCGAGTTGAACGCAGGGCTCTCCATACTTCTTTCATTCCTTTTAGGCCGCGTTTTTTATCAAACACTACAACTTGAATTCCAGGTATATCACCAAGTAATTGAGCTTCGATTTTTCCCATCACCCACGTGATCTGACATTCTGGATAGGTAGCTTGAATAAGTTGCACCACAGAAAGGGCATGACAAACGTCACCAATGGCAGATAAACGCAGAATACAAATAGATTTTGGAGCAGAAAGAGCGTTATTCATTGATCGATTCCAATGGCATCATTTCTAGAACAGCAGAAACAACGTTATCTGGCTTGATATCTTGAAGGCATGGCGAATAGACATCATCGCTAATTTGACATCTGTTTTTATAACAAGGGACGCAGTTACGTTCAGATTGCACAAGTCTAATATTGGCGACTCTTTGGGAGCTAACACCATTGCTGTATAAATTGTTCGTTACATCAATTGGCTCTTCATATGGCCAAGGTGACCACATGCTTGCTGGCGCTACGCTAATAATAGATACAATTGGGATAGAGTAACCTGATGCGAGGTGACCAGGGCCACTATCAGGTCCAACAAAACCATCACTGTGTTTTATTAATACAGAGGTTTGAGCTAATGATAATTCCCCCAAAACACTGACCAGTTGATTCGATTCAGGAACTTGGCTAATGATTTGTTCAACAATGGTCTCGTCTCGTTCTAATTTAGCGCCAGATAAGACAATATTATAACCTGCAGATATCAGACGATTGATGACTTCAACCCAATACGAGACTGGCCACTGCTTAATTTCGTTGGAGGATGGCGCATGCACAACAATGTAGTTTGATGGCAATCTCTTTTGAACCGCTGAAGGTAATAACTCTTCGGGAGATACAAGCCGTGCAATACAATTAACATCTATGGTATCCAGCATACGAGCAACGCGACTCATTTTATGCTCAAAGCGATGTTGTTCTTTAATGTAATGAGTATAAATTAACTTTTTAACCCAGGCGCCAGAAAGCGATTCATCAATTGCACCAAGTCTTTTCTTGCCAAAGATAAAACTATAGATAGCGGTTCTATCATTAAGCATTTCATTGACGACTAAATCATATCGACCATGCGTTTTTAAAATTCGGTAATAGTCCTTAACGGATGCTCTTGGCGGAATTTCAACTAAAGAGTCAACGTCTGGATTGGTACCAAAAACCATCTCCCCTCTAGCATTAACTAAAACATCTATTGTTGCGGTCGGAAACGCTTTTCTCAGACTATGGGTAAAAGCAGAGATCAACAAACTATCACCAATGCAATGAGTGGCAACAACTAATATTTTTTGGTAACTACATGAATCGTTCATTAATCTGTTCGGCGTTTGATATACTGTTCTACCAAGTATGCCATAAACTCCCCAATACGAGACAGTGATTCATGTTTACAACAAAGCAAATCCATAAAACAACGTACTGGTATAATCCTAAATTACTCACCGAAGACGTTGAATTGGCTTTTTCTGTGGATTATTGGAAGGCGAATCAAGCAATACTGGGGCACGCTCAAGGTAGAGGAACAACATGGTTTGTTAAGGGAGAAAAAAGCAATTTCGCTCTTCGACATTATCATCGCGGCGGCTTGTTTGGAAAGCTAGTTAGAGACAGCTATTTATTTACTGGATTAGAGAACTCACGAGCATACCAAGAGCTAATGTTACTTGAGCTTCTAGCCACACATAAAGTTAATGTCCCGACACCCGTTGCTGCGAAAGTTTCGCAAGAAGGGCTCGTTTACAAAGCCGATATTTTAATTGAAAAGATTTCCGACGCAGAAGACTTAGTAAAGATACTATCAAACAAAAAACTATCCGATTCCCATTTCAACGATATTGGTCATCAAATTCGAAAAATGCACGATGCCGGGGTCAATCATACCGACCTCAATATCCATAACATTCTCGTTGATAAAGCAGGCAAGGTTTGGATTATCGATTTTGATAAATGCCTAACGCAAACAGGTAATAGCTGGAAAGAGAGTAATTTAAAGCGACTTAAGCGCTCATTCGAAAAAGAAGTTCGATTAGGAAGGATTGATGCTCAGCACTTTGATTTTTCACAAATTGAACAAGGGTACAAAGTGAGTACCCTTGAGAGTCTATGATTTATTCTTCTTTCAAACCAAATAACTTACGAAGTTTCTTTTTCTTTTTATAGATATGCCCTCGAATCACTTCAGCAAGAGGGCGCTTGAAGGACACTTCTTTAGCTAAGCGTATTTGCTCTTCAAATGGTTTATCTCCGTGTTCTTCAAAGAACTGTTCCAACACCGTTCTCGCCCAGTCTTTTCGTCCACTCGTTGAATAATGATTGAGCCAAGCTTTCGCTGGTTCAATATTCACCTGTGTAGAGAGCGCTTCAGATAACGCAAACTGTTCTAGAGTGTGTGCCTCACACCCTTCTTGACGTAACGCTTGAATCAACACATCGGCATAATCAAAAGCTGATGTGTGTTTCCCGGTGATACCGATGACTGCCGACGCCCACATAACTGAGTCTGGATTGGTGCGGTAGACACTGCCATCCATAAGCTTTATATCTCTATCTCTGATATGTGCGTATTCATTGGTGCTTGGCAAAGTATTGATGTTCACTTCTGAGCAAAACAGTAACGCGTTTTTATCCGATATAGAGTCGAAATAAACGTTTGTTGGCACGTTAAAGTACGTATCTGTATCTAAAAAAAGCAGTTTATCTTCAGGACTCAACTCTAAATTATCACAAAGATATTTTAAGCCGCGGTTCTTGATTCTGAAGTGATAAGTATTGCCTAGACTCCATTCAGCCTTTTGAGCTGGCGATATCGGAAACACTTTAATTGGCATATTAGCGAAGTGCTCAGGCTCTTCTGCTAGAACAGAAATTTCAGGCCTAGTTCCATTTGCCTCAACCCAATTGGCTAAAAAAGACAAAATGCAAAATCTTGCGCCTTGATAGTAAGTTCTATCATTGCCATAAATGACAAATGTTAAGTGTTTTCTAGCCAATTCTGATTTCATAATTTAGTACTTCGTAATATTTTTAAAAAGTGCTTTGTGCTTGCTGCTGACATGGCTTCGAACATGAGTTCGGTATCCCTCTTTAAACCAACTTCTAACCGTCGCATAAAGTCCTGAGGTTCTACCACTCAACTCACTATCAAATGCACCGGTTTTACTGCCCTGACGAACCAAAGGTGGGTGTGTCCAAAAAATATTGTACTCTAATGTCGTTCGCTCATTACCAATATAACCATCAATAGGTGCGTCAGTTATATTGCTTTCCATATGCTCTACCATTGCACGAGCAAAACTAAGGTCATAAAGCAAACCACCAGTAAGCTTGTTCGTTTTACACAAGTACAGATGTTGATTTGGAACTCTTACTGATGCAGGTACTAAGCTCGATGCCTCTTCAATATTTACAAGATACTTTTCTTCACCACGAAGTTCATTTTGGAAAGCTTCTAGTTGCTCAATAAAATCGCTATTTAAAAAAGCATCATCTTCTAACACTAATACTTGTGGAATTTGTTCTTCTACGACTTTTTTCATCACTAAGTAGTGCTTATAAAAGCAAGACTTCTCAGGGAGCCTCAGTGAGTCGTCAAAAAAACCATTTCTAACCTCATCAGATAGATCATCGATATCACCAGCTAACATATATTCGTAATCAGTGATGCCCACTTCTGGCAGGTGCTTATCTATATGTTTTCTACGTTCTTCGTAGCCTTTGCTTACATGAATAACAAAAGTTTTGATCATGGTGATGTCTCAATATTGGTGGCTGAATGATGTATCAATTGGAGTGTTTGTTGTAACGCACCTTGATTCTGTTGAACTATACCATAGCCTATTCGCCCTTTTTCAATTAACTCTTTAGGCTTGGATAATGCACTGATCATTTGTAAAGCAAGCTCATTCTCATCGGCTACAACAGACAGTGCGCTCGAGTCGATCAATTGATTCGCCAGGTCTGCAAAATTGAAATAGCTCGGCCCTGTTAAGCAGTATTTTTGAAGCAGCGCAGGTTCGATGAAGTTATGTCCTCCTACTTTCTTTCCAAGTAGGCTTCCTCCCATAAAAACAAGATCGCTCGCAGAAAGCATAACCATAAGCTCTCCCATCGTATCCCCCAAGTAGACGTCGACATCGAGCGGTATCTCGTCAACAACTTCGGTTCGACGAACCAAAACTAAGCCTTGGTTTTTGGCCAATTCAGCAACTGAATCAAACCGTTCAGGGTGACGAGGCACTATCACTAACAGCAATTCTGGCCGTTGGATTTTGGCTTGTTGGTAAGCTCTAAAAATTTGTTCATCTTCGCCCGCATGAGTGCTCGCGGCGACAACAATCTGCCTACCCTGCCCCAAAATATCTTTAAGATGCTCGCCTTGTGCGATTACATTATTATCAATCGACACATCGTACTTAATTGACCCTGTGACAATGACTTTTTCGCTCGGCGCACCTAGTAACTCAAATCGAGATTTATCATCAGAGTGTACCGTCAATATTAAATTTAACTTAGAGATAGTCGGATAAATTAACGAACTCATTTTTTGATAATTACTGGCTGATTTTTCGGATAATCGTCCATTAACTAATATCATCGGAATATCATTTTTAGCAACGGTGTTAATGGTGTTTGGCCATAATTCCGTTTCAATAATGAGCATGTTATCAGGCTGAACGCGGTTGATAAAACGTTGAACACACCAACTAAAATCAATAGGCATATAACGATGGCTAATCGAACCGCTCATCTTTTCGACCTGCTCAGCGCCTGTACTCGTTGTTGTAGTGATCAGTATTCTTTTATCTGGGTTTTGTATCGCCAGTTGTTCAACTAACTTTTTACTCGCCAGCACTTCCCCTACTGAAACGGCATGAATCCAAATCACACCCGATTGTCTATTCTTAATAGGCGGTGTAAATCCGAAATGCTCTTTCCAGCGATGACCAAAAGGCGGTTTGTTTGCTTTGGAGCGATATAAGCCCCAAAGCAGAATAGGGCTAACAAGGAAAAGTAGCGCGGTATAGGCCCAACGAACGACGATGCTCATATAACGACCTTATTTATATTTTGCCTTGGGAAATAACATCAAACTGCTCAATAGCACTAATGACTCTACTCGGCATTAACTCAGTGAGGCACTTTAGGTGCTGCTTGGGACAAGTTCGTTCAAAGCAAGGTCGGCACTCAATATCGGTATTGATGATCGCCAGTTTGTTCGTTAGCGGAGGCGTATATTTAGGTGAACTAGAGCCGTAAACAGCCACGACATTACAGCCCACCGCAGCGGCCACATGCATCAGCCCAGAATCATTGCTAACGACAGTACGACAAGCCCCGATCAAGTCTACAGCCTGAATTAAGCTCGTATCTCCAGCTAAATTGAAGCAATGCTGCTGCATATTAACAGGGACTTGTTCGATTATCTTTTGGGTTACTTCACGATCTTTAGCCGAGCCAAACAACCACACTTGGTAACCTTGCTTTATCATCGCTGTCGCTGCTGTTGCAAAGTGATTATCAGGCCAACGTTTCGCAGGGCCAAACTCAGCACCAGGACATAAACCAAGGACAGGCCTTTGATTGTTTAAACCAAATTGCTCCATAGCCTCTTGTTGGCTGGAGTCAACAACTTGTAGGCTTGGAAAAGGTAATGATGACAATTCACCTAAACAACCACTACCCGTCATTTCAGCTTTAGGGTGCGCTAACGCTACATACCGCTCTAACATGTATTGAAACGCTTTTTTATTGGTTCTAACGTCATTAAGCAAACCAAAACGCATTTCACCTTTCCAGCCAACTCGTTCAGGAACGCGTGCAAACAGGGGAATTAAAGCTGATTTCGCGGAGTTAGGTAATACGTACGCTTTATCGTACTGTACTTCCCTCAACGATTTGCCGATCTTATAACGAGATTTCAGATCAAATTGCCCATGCCCTAGTGGCATTTCAAGAGCTTGATTGACTTGTGGCATTCTTTCCAAAATAGGCTTACACCACGCTGGCGCTAAAACATCAATTTTTGCGTCAGGATACTGTCTTTGCAACTCAATATATAAGCCTTGAGACATTACCATGTCTCCAACCCATGACGGGCCAATAATCAGAATTTTCATTTGTCTTGCTCGTTAATAGCGTGTTCGTTAATAGCTTGGCCAGATAGTCTAAAATATTCTTGAAGTGTTTTAATGCAAACCAATTTTTCTAGTTGTTCATCTTGGAAAGGAGCAAGGTATTTATGCGCATTTTTGATCATCTGTTCAGACTCTTTAGGGTTGTCTAAATAGTATTGAATTTTTTGCTCAAAATCCGACCAGTCATCCTTCACCTCTACATAATGTATGCCTGGCTGCAGAGTGCCTTCCATAAACCACGTTTCAAATTTCATTTTTGGAGTAACGACAAGTGAGTTTGAAGACATTGCCCATTTCAAGTTTGATGCAACATCGTTCCCTTCAAGGCAAATAATGAATTTGTATTGAAGCTGCTCTTCTACTGTCATAAATGGCTGTTGCCACTCTGGGTGTTGCTCTGAAGTATTCGATTGACCTGCATTCATCAGTGGATGACCATACAGAGTTTTCATAAAACGAATTCTATGTGGTTGAGTCACAGCACCACGAAATACGGCCATATTTTTTTTATCAGAAAAACTTAAGTTATCATCCACGAATCGGAAATGACGACGCTTATCTAATTTAAATAGTACAGAGTTACTATTGTTCCCATCAATCGGACGAGCTTTAAATAACGTTGGAACTGGCTCTATATGCGTTTCATCACCAAAATAGTAACTGAAACGAAAGTACTTTGGAAAATAATGAAGAAACTCTTTAAGATCAAAGAAATAAGATGTATAGCCTTTTCGAGAATAATTACTAATCTCGCAGTTTAGACTAGCCTTATCAAAGTCGCCGAGCCCTTTCACATAATAACTTACTCTGCTTTTTATATAGTCAGCTTGATCGGAATATGACTTTTCCAGCTTTTCAAACTGTTTTGAAAAATACAAACGAGGTGCGATAGAGAGCAAGGCATGTTTTAGATAATAAAATATCTTCATAGTTTCTCTTTATATTTTATTTTTACGTAATGTAACGAAGGCAAAGCCAGCAGCCATAGGCAAGGAATTATCAACAAAGCTCTAGAGGTAGACTCTGCCTTTAGAAATGAAGACGACAAGTTCCACAATAATATCCGTAATTTTATCAGATAAAGTGCCCTAGACACAGCCTCAAGTGATATCAACTTCTGTATTGAGAAGGACACATCTATACCTGACAGCTAGAGCAATAAAACGTGTTTCTTTGCCCGATTTTAAGTTCCTGAATCAGCTCTTCACAGTTAGGACACTGTTCACCAGCCTTACCATAAACCTGCAGCTCTTGAGCAAAATATCCCGGTTTTCCATCCGCTTGGGCAAAGTCTTTTAGCGTTGTTCCACCCTGTCTGATAGCCGTCGTGAGTACTTGCTTGATCTCTTTAGTTAACAAGAGCCACTCTTGTTTTGTAACCTTACTTGCAGAGCGCAAAGGATTAATACGTGAAGAAAACAGAGCTTCATTGGCGTAGATATTACCCACACCGACCACTACTTTGTTGTCCATGATGAACTGTTTGACGGCAACCTTACGCTTTTCTGCTTTCTCAGCAATGTAATCTGCGTTGAAGTCGTCAGTTAGTGGCTCAGGACCAGAACCCAGTAATACTGTATGTATTTCATCAGGCGCCGACCATAACCACGCACCAAAGCGACGCGGATCGTTGTAACGCAATATCTTGCCATTGGTTAGCTTAAGATCCACGTGGTCGTGTTTTGCTGGCGGGAAATCTGCGTCTAACACGCGCAGTGAGCCAGACATACCAAGGTGCACAATGGCTGTTCCGGTATCAGTTTCTATCAATAGGTACTTAGCTCGGCGTGAGATAGAGCGAATCACCTGCCCTTCTAATTTCTTAAGTTCTTGAGGGATATCCCAACGCAGTTTGGGGGTACGAAAAGTCAGAGTTTTAATCGTCTCGCCAACTAAATGAGGCGAGATCCCCATGCGGCTTACTTCAACTTCGGGTAATTCAGGCATAGTTAGTCGTCCGATTTAGGTGGTTTGTCTGATATAGATAGCTTGTCTGCTTTAAAGAGATGGTCTGATTTAAATGAATCTTCTGAGCCAAAGCTTGGAAACAAGTAACTCTCTTCAATAGACACCGCCAACCACTGATCATTCCAGTTTTTTAGCAACCAAAACTCAGCAAGCTGATAATAGGTAATACGCTGTGGCTCTTCTTGGTCTTGATACCAAACTTCAATGGTGTACGGCGTATTAAGCTGGGGAGTCAGGTCAGTATAAGTTTTAGCGTCGACTTCCGTGCCTACTAGCTGTTGCCAGCGTTGCGATAACTCTTGGGCACTCACACTTTGCTCTGAGACAGACTCTTTCATTTGATAAACCCAATGGCCGTCTTCTTGCACTACCGACCACTTAGTAAAGTGTAAGGCTTGAAGTTCTGCTTTTGGGTTTAAAAGATAAGGGTAAGGGCTGCTTGCCTGAAGTTCAGGCTCAGGTTCGATAAGGTACGTTTTGATCAATGTTGGAAGGTTTAGCACCCCAATAAAAGCGATCACGCTTAACATGAGTATGTTGTTCCATCGACGTCCACGATATCTCATCTGATTCTGCTCATCTAACCTATTGAGTGTTCAGTATATCGTGAAAATGGCGACACATTCTATCCTGAGTAATTTTCTATCACATAAGCTCATCGGCAAGTGTAACGTCTGTACGGTAGGTGCCAAATTGAGCCAATAATGCTTACCCTTATCAAAAACACTGGGGCTTCCCAAATTTTGGGCATAAAAAAACCCAGCTATAAGCTGGGTTTTTAATTTATTCTTCTATAAAAGAAGAGACAAAGGGGCTATCAATTACTTGATTTTAGCTTCTTTGTACATAACGTGCTGGCGAACTACTGGATCAAACTTTTTGATCTCAAATTTGCCTGGCATGTTACGCTTGTTCTTGTCAGTTGTGTAGAAGTGACCAGTTCCAGCAGAAGATACTAGACGGATTTTCTCACGAATGCCTTTAGCCATTGCTTAATTCCTCTTAAACGTTTTCGCCACGTGCACGGATATCAACAAGAACAGCATCGATGCCTTTCTTATCAATAATACGCATGCCTTTAGCAGTTAGACGTAGTTTAACAAAACGTTTTTCGCTCTCTACCCAGAAACGGTGAGTTTGTAGGTTCGGCAGAAAACGACGCTTGGTAGCATTGCGTGCGTGTGAACGGTTGTTACCCGTTACTGGACGCTTACCAGTTACTTGACATACTCGGGACATGAATGTCTCTCCAAATCGTTCAGCTCG
>NZ_CH902609.1:256635-376236 GCF_000153005.1 Vibrio sp. MED222
AGCGTTGATGTCTCGAATCAACCGTATTCTAGATGAAGAGAAAGACACACTAGAGCGCATACGCCTAGTGCTACAACTTATCTTGGTTTTCTCAGAACGTAACCCAGGCCTGACTCGAATTTTATCGGGTCATGCTCTAATGTTTGAAAATGAACGCCTACGCGATCGCATCAATCAGCTTTTCGAACGTATTGAGACACAACTTCGTCAAATTCTACGAGAAAGAAAGCTTCGTGAAGGGAAGTCATTCCCGGTTGATGAAAAAATCTTAGCGGCTCAATTGTTAGGTCAGGTTGAAGGAAGTTTAAATCGATTTGTTCGCTCGGACTTCAAATATCAACCGACAGAAAACTTTGATGCTTATTGGGCTCTACTCAGCGCTCAGATTAAGTAAACTCAATATCTTAAGTGATGGTTATGACGACGAAAAACTCTCCTGCAAGTAGCACGGTACAACACGTTATTAATAAGCCACCTTTTACCCTAGCACTACTGCACCCTAAATATTGGGGAGTTTGGTTTGGCTTTGGGTTACTGGCTTTTATAGTCAACATTCTACCTTACCGAGTATTACTACTATTAGGCCGTTCGTTAGGTGCTCTTGGTGCCCGCTATGGAAAAAAACGCGTAGCGGTAGCGACACGTAACTTGGAATTAGCCTTCCCCGATAAGCCAGCAGATGAAGTCGCGGCAATGGTCAGCGAGAATTTTAAAAATACTGGTATGGCATTGGTTGAAACCGGTATTACGTGGTTTTGGCCAACATGGCGCTTCAAGCGCATCCTAGTTGATAAAGATACCGAAGTTCTTCGTAGTCATCAGGCTAACGGTAAAGGCGTTCTACTATGTTGTGTTCATGCCTTGAATCTAGAGATCACAGCCCGAGCAATGCCGATCTTGGGTATTCCTGGCCTAGGTGTTTATCGCCCGCATAACAACCCAGCTTATGAGTTCATTCAATACCGCGGTCGAACTCAAAACGGCAACCGTCTAGTTCACCGTAAAGACGTAAAACGTATGATCCGAAGACTGCGACAAGGTGAGACCCTTTTCTACCTCCCTGATCATGACTACGGTCGCAATAAATCTGTATTCGTACCTTTCTTTGCAGTAGAGGATGCAAGCACCACCACTGGAACCAGCATTTTGGCTTACACCAGTCGATGCGCGGTCGTTATTGGGTCTGGCTTTAGAAATGCCGACGGAAAATATGAAATCATGGCCGACGAATCAATCGAAGATAACTATCCGCAGAAAGATGAAAAAGCGGCAGCAGCGTATATGAACCGCTATCTTGAGAAGATTATCTTAAGAGCCCCAGAACAATGGATGTGGCTACACAAGCGCTTCAAAACCATGGAAGATCCAGAAGCGGAAAAAGGCATTCGTTACAAGTAAGCGAGCCTTGTTCTGTCCAATAAGATTTAAGTAAAAAAATGCCCGAAAGAGTTTCATCTCTCGGGCATTTTTCTTTTTTAAGCTCTAAACCTAAGGCACTAAACCATTAGGTTCAACTTCTTCAGTTTACGAATTAGATTCCGTATTGAGTTCGGTACGCTTTTACTGAATCAAGATGTGCTGCGTCTGTGCCTTTCTCTTCAAGAAAAGTCACTAAATCAGTCAGGCTAACGATTGAGATAATCGCACAGCCGAAGTCGCGCTCTACTTCCTGAATCGCAGACAACTCGCCTTTGCCCTTCTCTTGACGGTCGATAGCAACAAGCACACCCGCTAAGTCAGCGCCGTTTGCTTGGATGATTTCCATCGACTCACGGATTGCAGTACCTGCAGTGATCACGTCATCCACTAACATGATGCGACCTTCAAGTTCGCTACCGACTAGGTTGCCACCTTCACCGTGGTTCTTTGCTTCTTTACGGTTGAAGCAGTAAGGCGTGTCCACATCGTGGTGATCAGCAAGTGCAACCGCTGTTGTTGTTGCGATTGGGATACCTTTGTATGCAGGGCCAAATAGTACATCGAACTCAATACCTGAATCTGCTAATGCTGCTGCGTAGAAGCGACCTAAGCGTGCTAGATCACGACCTGTATTAAACAATCCAGCATTAAAGAAGTAAGGGCTCTTACGGCCAGACTTTAAAGTAAACTCACCAAACTTAAGTACTTCTTTCTCTAGTGCAAATTCAATAAATTCACGTTGATATGCTTTCATGTTTTTCCTCTACGTTTATTCAATAAAACTTAACTTGCGCTCTGCACCACCCTTTCGAGTTTTGCAGACAAAAAAATAGCCCCCAATGTGGGAGCTATTAAAAAACTAGTCGGCCAACGCAGCTTTCTGCGCTTCGACGATATCGGCAATGCCCTTATTTGCCAGGGCTAAAAGCTGCATCAGCTCTTCGTGGCTGAACGGTTCGCCTTCTGCGGTGCCTTGAATCTCAATCATCTTACCGTCTTCCGTCATTACAACGTTCATATCGGTATCGGCTGCTGAGTCTTCAACGTACTCAAGGTCACACAGTGCTTGTGCACCAACGATGCCCACTGAAACTGCCGCTACGTGGCCTTTCATTGGGTTCTTCTTCAGTTTGCCGCTTGCTAGTAGGCTGTTGATAGCATCAGCCATTGCAACGCTTGCACCTGAGATAGAAGCAGTACGAGTACCGCCGTCTGCTTGGATAACATCACAATCGACAGTGATCATGATTTCACCCATTACTTTCAGGTCAACAACAGCACGTAGGCTACGAGCGATCAGACGTTGGATTTCCATCGTACGACCACCTTGCTTACCGCTCGCCGCTTCACGACGGTTACGAGTGTGCGTCGCACGTGGAAGCATGCCGTATTCAGCCGTTACCCAACCCTTTCCTTGGCCTTTCAACCAACGCGGTACGTTTTCTTCTACCGTCGCATTACATAGAACTTTAGTGTTGCCGAACTCAACTAATACAGAACCTTCAGCATAAGCAGTGTAGTTACGAGTAATTTTAATTGGACGAATTTGATCTACAGCGCGGTCATTTGGACGCATTGGTATCTACCTTATTAACAGTCTGAAGTGATTTACTATCGAAAGAGTGCATCACCTAAGAAAGGGGTGAGACAGTTTTGATTGGGGCAAGATTATATAGCAGTTTATCTTTCAAATCTATTTACCATTCAAAGTGGCCTACTACTTAAGGCGACTTACGACTCAAAGATACTTACCGTGAAGGCTATTTATAACGGAAAATCGACAAGCTTCGGGAGCACACCATATCGTGATACTATGCGTGCGCGTTATTTTCAGAATGATAAAAGACAGGAAAATTCGATGATTTATAGTATGACCGCGTACGCGCGCAAAGAAGTAAAAGGCGATTGGGGTACAGCAGTATGGGAAATCCGTAGTGTAAACCAACGCTACCTAGAAACTTACTTCCGTATGCCTGAACAGTTCCGTGGTCTAGAGCCAATCTTACGTGAGCGTTTCCGTAAGCGTCTAGCTCGCGGCAAGGTTGAATGTAACCTACGTTTTGAAGCAAACCCAGCAGCGAAAGGCGAGCTAAGCATTAACGAAGGTTTGGCTCAGCAAGTAATCAATGCTGCTAACCAAGTAATGACGATGACAGGTGAAGACAGCCGTTTGAACCCATTCCAAATTATGAACTGGCCTGGCGTAATGGAAACGCCAGAGCAAGACATGGATGCCATCAACAAAGATCTACTTGAAGCATTCAACGATGCAATCGCAGAGTTCATTGACGCTCGTGCTCGTGAAGGCGAAAACATGAAAGCGCTCATCGTTCAGCGTTTAGATGCAATCACTGAAGAAGTCGTTAAAGTTCGTGCACGCATGCCTGAGATCCTAGAATGGCAACGTGAGCGTCTTCTTACCAAATTTGAAGATGCGAAGATTGAACTTGAAGGTTCTCGCGTTGAGCAAGAGCTTATCCTACTGGCTCAGAAGTCAGACGTAGCAGAAGAACTAGACCGCCTAGACTCTCACGTGAAAGAAGCGAATGTAGTATTGAAGAAAGGTGGCGCTTGTGGCCGTAAACTTGACTTCATGATGCAAGAGTTCAACCGTGAATCAAACACGCTAGCATCTAAGTCTATCAGCACAGACATCACAGCATCGGGCGTTGAGCTTAAAGTTCTTATCGAACAGATGCGTGAGCAGATCCAGAACATTGAATAACAGTTCGTCAGTAACACACTGTGGATAGCCACTAGCTGAATCAGTGTTGATTAGATCAAGATAAGCTCCTAGTTTTAGGGGCTTTTTTTATGGATACAATAATGACAATCAGGATGAGTAAGTTGAGCAGGTTGTTACGCAGGAGATGTACTTAGCACAAAAAATAGATACAGCGATAGATAGAACTGATCAGGTGTACAAAAGGATTTTTAATATTTAGAGGAGGTGTTGCAAGTGGAGGAGAATGTTACGGTAAAACTGAGGGGAAACTGGTTTGAGAGAGAAAGTGACGCAAGTTGCTATTGCAACCTGCGCCGACTTAAAATCTTATAGAGCTACAACGTTTGCAGCTTGAAGACCTTTTTGGCCTTGCTCTACTTCGAAAGACACTTGTTGGCCTTCTTTAAGAGTCTTGAAACCTTCAGAAGCGATTGCACGGAAGTGTACGAATACGTCAGCGCCGCCGTTGTCTTGAGTTAGGAAACCGAAGCCTTTCTCTTCGTTAAACCATTTTACTACGCCGTTTGTTTTGTTAGACATGATGTGTCCCTTATATAAAAATAAAAAATTAATCGCCAAAAGTGCGATGCGCTGAAAGCTTGAATTATTTAATGTATCTATGAAGCCAAGGGAAACACTGAGAATAACAATGAAGCAATACTAAGGGTTTTACTTTACAACTGGATGTTTCATTTAATAACCCTGAAAACAGAGCAAGCACATTCTTGGTGATCCTGACCAGGTTGTAAAGCGTTATTTGAATAAAATGACTATTTTTTGTTCAATTAACTTCTATTCAGCCCCACAACATCACTGAACTTCATTTAAAAAGCTATGATCTGAAGAAATTTACTCTTCCGCGGTTTGGTTCGGACAACACACACGGCCAGTAATAATGTTCTACTAGAATCAAGAGTACGACAAAAGCAAAAACACGCGCCGCAACAGCACTCTCCACGTAACTAAACTACCAATATCTTCACACCTAGTTCTCGTAAAGCATCAAGCACCTTAGGGTCAGCGCCGTCATCTGTAATCAATGTGTCAATCTGAGAAGCGGTAGCGAGTAACTTTCCTCCATGCTTACCTACTTTACTGCTATCTATCAGAGCCACAATACGATCACCATACTCCAGCAGCTTTTTCTCTGCCATATAGACCAATAGATCAGAGGTATGCACACCCGCTGTCGTAACACCCGTACCCGTAAAGAAGACAAAACGACTTTTATGGTCATCTGCTGCTTCTTCATCTGGAGAAATAGTGATCTGACGTTCGGGTAGATATTGGCCACCAAGTATGATGATACTTTGATGATCTTGACTAATCAGCTGATAAGCCAATGGCATAAAATTCGTCACAACTTGCACATCACGATGCGCTAAATGCTCTCCCATCAAAAAAGTCGTATTGCTACCACTCACAATAATACTGTCGTGTTCTTCACACATATCTGCCGCAGCTTTAGCAATTCGCTTTTTCGCTACATAGCTTTCTATATCTGTTTCGCAGGGGATAAAGCTGCTTGGTGCATGAGTTGCGGCTAGGGACGAGTCAAAATTGATTACCTCTGCCCCATTACGGATTTTTTTCAGCCTCCCTTCTTCCGCCAACTTTGTAATGTCCCGACGAGCTGTAGATAAAGAGATATCTAACATCTTCACATAGTCATTTGTCGTTATAAACGTATGACTCGTTAGATGATCTAACAAGCTTCTATGACGCTGAGCTTCATTCATTGTTCATACCATTAAGTTCTTTTGAGTTATTTTGACGTATTATGAACTTTTGAGCAATTAGATTCTCAAAATGAACTATTTTGAATTAATTTGACTCAAAATATGTGATCAAAACCATTACTTTGTTCATAATAAATCAAAAATGACTTTACGTGACCGCATTTGACCACCTATAGTCAATTTGCGTCATGAGAAGTCACTGGAGAGTAAAATGAAATACCAAGCAGTAATGATTGATTTAGATGGAACACTGTTAAGTGATGCTGAGCAGATCTGCGTGACTAACAAACAAGCGATTTGTCTTGCCGTTAATAATGGATATCAGGTGAGCTTGGCGAGTGGTAGACCGCACCAGCTGATGATGCCATATGTTGACCAGCTTCAATTATCGCTACCAATCATCTGCTGCAATGGTGCCTATATTTATGACCCTAAAACACAACGTGTTCAACATCAGCACACAATTAGTCATGAATCACTAACGGGTCTGTTGAGCTTACTGAATGATGGACATTTCGCCTTCACCATCTATTCAAGTAAAGGCATCTTTGCTCAAAAAGAATCAACTCATACAAAGGGTTTAGAAAAAAAGGCTGAGGTTATTAATGCCGCAATGGAGCTGCAGATTATCCCAACGCTGACCGAACTCATCGCTCGCAGTGGCGATGTATACAAAGTATTAGTGTCTAGCCAAGACAAAGAATCTCTAAACCAGTTACGAGATTCCTTAAAAACGCACTTCCAAGCTGACTTATCAACACCGAATAAATTGGACATTACGTCTAAAGCAGCCACCAAAGGCCACGCTCTTCAGCAGTGGCTAAATGACCAAAGAATTTCATCTCATAACACCATTGCTTTTGGGGATGGGGACAACGATGCCTCTATGTTCCGACTTGTCGGAGAACCTGTCGCAATGGCTAATGCCAGCCCTGCTTTAAAAGGCATGGCTAATCTAATTGTTACCAATAACAACGGCTGTGGAATTGGCCAGTACCTTCGCTTGATAGTGCAAGAAGGCCAACACACATGCCAAAACACTTTTAGTTACTAAGGATAAATCATGAAAAAAGTAAAAATTGCCGCAGGATTAGCACACGTAGATTACGGCCACATTGCAGACGTAGTGAAAGAAGTATCTGATGCTGGTGCCGATTACATCCACTGTGATGCAGCAGATATGCATGACCTGAAAAACCTGCAATTGATGGGGGGGCATCAAATTGTTGAAGGCATTCGTCCTTACACTGAAAAGCCAATTGAAGTTCACGCTTACTTCAAAGATTGCGACAAATTATTTATCGATAAAATCGCTGCTGCTGGTGCAGACATGCTGATTCTACCAGCTGAGCATTTTATCGGTGCTCCTCTGTGTTACATCATTAAGTACTGTCAAAACCACGGAATGAAATTTGGTTTAACCGTTGGTGCATTAACGCCAGTGTCATTTGTTAAAGAATCTATCTACTACCTAGACCGTTTACACATTGTTATTCACGGCATTACTGATGGCGATGATGAATGGTTATGGCGCAAATCTGCGATTGCAATGATCCGCGAAGCACGTGAACTCATCAACGAACGCAACCCTAACTGTGAGCTATGTGTTGATGGCGGTATCCGTAACCACAACATCGAAGAACTGCTTAATGAAGATATTGACGTGATGGTTGCATCGACAAATATCTTTGGCCACAAAGACGGCATCACAGCAGGCGTTCGTGACTTCCGCGCAGCAATCGACCAACTGGAAGATAAAGCAGCGGCAAACACAAAAGAAGTCGAAACCGTTTAAGTAATTGCCTAGCGCAGCTTCTATCGAATCGATGCGCCACAGCAATCTAGAAATAACGGTGCTAAACCTACCCCCTCTATGCTCGGGTTTGGCACCACTACCAAGGATTAAACCATGACACAGTTTCAACACTATCAACCGACCAAGCTAACCTTTGGTGCGGGTGAGATTCAGAAAATAGGTCAGCTTATCGCTCAATATGGCACACGTTGCCTAGTAGTATCCGAACCTATTTTTGATGCAGTAAAGCCAGCCTATGACCGCATTTTTACTTTGCTTTCAGAGCAAGGAATTGAAGTGACTCATTTTGATGGTGTCGTACCGAATCCGCCTACAACCGTCGTTGAACTTGGCCGCCAAGTGGCCATCGGAAATAACTGTGATGTGGTGTTGGCCATTGGTGGTGGTTCATCGATTGATACAGCAAAAATCATTTCGGCAACGATCAATACAGAGTCTCTAGATTGGGCTCATTGGTTTGCCACTTATGATTCACCGTTTGGGGACGTCAACCCACTACCCGCGAAAGTCGTACCTTTGATCGCTGTACCTACAACATCGGGAACTGGCTCTCAAATGACGCAAGCGGCAGTGATTACCGACCTTGAGCAACATGCAAAGCTAACACTGTTTCACCCTGAATTTTTCCCTTGTGAAGCGTTAATCGATCCAGAGCTCATGCTGACACTGCCTCCACGTATGACAGCTATGACAGGATTTGATGCTTTTTCACATGCGTTTGAATCATTTACGGGTACTCGACCATCTCCATTTGTTGATGGTATGGCGTTAGAAGCAATGAAGCTTGTCATTGATCACCTACCTAGTGTTGTCGACAACGGCGCAGATTTACATGGCCGCTGCCAACTCGCGAAAGCAGACACACTTGGCGGGATCTCGCTAGCTAATGGCGGTGCGGGGGCACCACACCCTTTAGGCGAAATCTTAGGTAGTAGCAAAACAAACCTACCACATGGGTTAACACTCGCAGTGGTTTATCCAGCTTATGCACAACTTCAATGGCGCAAGCAACCAGAGAGATTTGCTCAAGTGGCTGAGTTATTTGGTGCTGTGGGAAGTACCGAAGAAAAAGCTCAATCATTAGCGGCTGCTCTTGTGAAATTCCTTGAACGTATCGGTCTTGAATCGAACTTAACTCAAGTAGGTGTCACCAAAGAAGATGTTCAAAAGTTGGAGCCGGCTTTTTGCTTTGATCTACCACTAACCAGTGGTGAAGAAATGAAAAAAGTATTGCAGGCCAGTTTGGTTGAATAAGCGACAGTCACAAATTCACGTTTGTCATAATTAAAGAAAATGGAGATTGAAACATGGAATGCAAGAACAACACTTTAGGTCATACAGCTTTGAAATTGGAAAGAGAGGAATTCATTGCCAGTAACCTAAAAGCGTTGGTCTTTGACTTCGATGGTCTTCTCGTCGATACCGAAACCTGTATGTTCAAAGCCTGGGAAGCTTTGTTAAAACCATACGGCGTTGAAGTTTCGCCACTCCAGGTTGCTGGCCTAGTTGGGAGCTCAGCGCCAGCAACCTACCTTTATCAACTATTCAACAAAGCGTCGAATCAAAAGCTGTCCGATTCACAAATTCGCGATCGAGTGATCGCTCATGCCTACCAATTAATTGCTTCAATAACAGAACAAGAAGGTGTCCGTCAGTATCTAGACTTTGCTAAATCACACTCATTGAGCATTGCACTGGCCACCAGCTCAGAAGCTGAACATTACATGCCAATTCTGAATCGTTTGAACCTTACACACTATTTCGACTGCTTTATCGGAGCAGAAGACATTGCCTCAGATAGACGGAAACCACATCCCGATGTGTATTTAGCGGCATTAGAACAACTCGGTGTATCTGCCCATCAAGCCATCGCTTTCGAAGATTCCCCTCCTGGAATTATGGCGGCTCGATCGGCAGGAATACCAACAGTTGCAGTAACCAATTTGCTCACTCGTCACCTCGATGTCTCGCTAGCCAACGTGGTGCTGAGATCGATGAATGATCAAACGCTACTGCAATTGATAAACCAACTTACCGAGAATGAACGATGAATAAATTAGAACAACTGAAAAAGCACACCACTGTCGTTGCCGACACAGGTGATATTGATGCTATTGCTGCATTTCAACCTGAAGACGCCACAACTAACCCATCTCTAGTACTAAAAGCCGCAGAAATGCCGCAATACGATCACTTAATCGCCGATGCGATCACTTGGGCAAAAGCACAAAGCAACGACAAATCACAACAGTTGATCGACGCTGGAGACAAACTGGCGGTCAACATTGGTTTAGAAATTCTAAAAACGGTACCGGGGCGCATCTCAACAGAAGTTGACGCTCGTATGTCATTCGACAGAGTCGCAAGCTTGGCAAAAGCTCGAAAGCTTATCGGCATGTATAACGAAGCTGGCATCAGTAACGACCGAATCCTAATTAAGTTAGCGTCAACTTGGGAAGGCATTCGAGCAGCTCAAGAGCTAGAGAAAGAAGGCATCAACTGCAACCTAACGCTGCTGTTCAACTTTGCACAAGCCAAAGCCTGTGCAGAAGCCGGTGTTTTCTTAATCTCACCTTTTGTCGGTCGTATCCTAGATTGGTACAAAACCAATACCGATAAAAAAGAGTACCTTCCTCATGAAGATCCTGGTGTCGTTTCAGTCTCTGAAATTTACAACTACTACAAAGATCATGGCTACAACACGGTTGTGATGGGCGCGAGCTTCCGCAATGCCGATGAAGTCCTAGCATTAGCGGGCTGTGACCGTTTGACCATAGGCCCTGCAATTTTAGACCAACTTGCAGCACAAGAAGGCTCTGTTGAGCGCCTACTCTTTGCCGACCGTGACACCATCAAAAATACACCAACAGCTATGACTGAAGCACAGTTCCGCTGGGAGATGAACCAAGACCCGATGGCAACAGAAAAGCTCGCCGAAGGCATCCGTAACTTTGCAGTCGATCAAGGCAAGTTAGAAACCATGATCGAAGCACGCCTGTAGGAGAAGCATAATGATTACACGAACTAAATTAGCCGACGCTATTCGCGTTCTAAGCATGGACGCTGTACAAAAAGCAGGCTCGGGCCACCCCGGAGCACCGATGGGCATGGCCGATATCGCTGAAGTTCTATGGCGTGATTTTCTAAAACACAATCCGAGCAACCCTAACTGGGCCGACCGCGACCGTTTTATCTTGTCGAATGGCCATGGCTCAATGCTTATCTATAGCTTGTTACACCTATCTGGTTACGAGCTATCAATGGATGACATCAAATCTTTCCGTCAATTACACAGTAAAACCGCAGGTCACCCTGAATACGGTTACGCTCCAGGTATTGAAACCACTACAGGCCCATTAGGACAAGGCATCACCAACGGTGTCGGCATGGCTTTGGCTGAAAAAGTGCTGGCTGAACAGTTCAACCGTGAAGGCCACGACATTGTTGATCACCACACCTACGTGTTCATGGGCGACGGCTGCATGATGGAAGGTATTTCTCATGAAGCATGTTCACTTGCCGGTACGCTTGGACTAGGGAAACTGGTCGCTTTTTGGGATGACAATGGCATTTCGATTGATGGCGAAGTCGACGGCTGGTTCTCTGATGACACACCAAAACGTTTTGAAGCCTACGGTTGGCATGTTATTGCTGATGTTGATGGTCATAACGCTGATGATATTCTCAAAGCGATTACTGAAGCTAAAGCCGTAACAGATAAACCAACCTTAATTTGCTGCAAAACCGTGATTGGTTTTGGCTCACCAAACAAGTCAGCCAGTCATGACTGTCATGGTGCTCCGTTAGGTGCTGATGAAGTCGCATTGGTTCGACTCAACCTCGGCTGGGACCATCCTGAATTTGAAATTCCTCAAGATGTATACCAAGCATGGGATGGGAAAGAGAAAGGACAAAGCAATGAAGATGATTGGCAAACACGTTTCAATGCTTATCAAGAGGCGCACCCAGAATTAGCCGCTGAGTTTTTGCGTCGTAGCCAGAACCTATTACCTGAAAATTGGGATCAGCACACTCAAGACCTAATCCAGACTTTGCAAGCGAATCCACAAACCATCGCGACTCGCAAAGCATCACAAAATACTATTGAAGCATTCGGACCATTACTGCCAGAGTTTTTGGGAGGTTCTGCCGATTTAACCCCTTCAAACTTAACTAACTGGTCAGGCTCAAAAGCAATTACCGCTCAAGATGCGTCAGGAAACTACTTGAGTTACGGCGTTCGTGAATTTGCGATGTCTGCAATGATGAATGGCGTGGCGTTGCATGGTGGCTTTATCCCATACGGCGGTACGTTCTTGATGTTCATGGAGTACGCTCGTAACGCGCTTCGTATGGCAGCACTAATGAAGCAACGCAGTATCTTCGTTTATACCCATGACTCTATCGGTTTGGGGGAAGATGGTCCGACACACCAACCGGTTGAACAAATCGCATCGCTTCGACTTACCCCAAACATGAGCACTTGGCGTCCTTGCGACCAAGTAGAAACCGCGGTGGCTTGGAAGTCTGCTATCGAACGTTTTGATGGCCCAACGTCATTGATTTTCTCTCGCCAGAACCTTGTTCAATTCGAACGTGATCAAGACACGCTTTCCAATGTAGCGAAAGGTGGATACATCCTTTCTGACTGTGACGGTGACCCACAGCTGATTCTAATCGCTACGGGCTCTGAAGTAGCACTCGCCATGGAAGCAAAAGCACAACTCAGCCATGTTCGCTGCCGCGTAGTTTCAATGCCGGCCACCGATATTTTTGACGCACAAAGCGCGGAATACAAGGAACAGGTTTTACCAAGCCATGTTACAGCACGAGTTGCCATCGAAGCTGGTATCCGTGACTACTGGTTCAAGTATGTCGGGCTACACGGCGACATTGTGGGAATGACAAGCTTTGGTGAATCAGCACCAGCAGAACAACTCTTCGAAATGTTTGGATTTACGGTTGAAAACATCGTTGAAAAATCCCTAGCGGTTCTGGAGAAGTAATATGAGCATGGCACAACGCTTTATTGAAAACCAAAGCCAAGACTGCCTGCGAACTAAGGCTGCAAAAGTAGCCTTAGAGCAAGTCCTAAAAACGCTAACACCTTCTAGCGTGATTGGTATCGGCACTGGTGCAACAGTTGAAGTCTTCATTCAACTATTGAAAGAAAGTGGCGCTGAGTTTGCTCATTGCGTATCCAGTTCGGTTCGCTCAAGTCGAGCTTTATCCTCTGCAGGCCTGAATGAGATATCCATATCTGAATGTGGCCGTGTTGATTTCTACATTGATGGCATTGATGAAGGTCTTACAACCGGCATGACCGTGAAAGGTGGTGGTGCAGCACTGGCTCGTGAAAAAGTACTCGCGACGCTTGCTCTAAGCTTCATCACCATCGCAGATAGCGGTCGATTGGTCACTCAACTCGGAAAGTTCCCACTCCCTGTAGAGGTTTTACCTGCCGCACAAACCGCTGTGTTTAATGCCTTACAAAGCCTTGGTGGACACCCGACGTTGCGCCAAGACTGCACCACTGATAACGGCAATATCATTCTCGATGTTGCTCATTTGGACATCGCTGAACCAAAGCGATTAGAACTCCAAATTAACGCTATTCCTGGCGTCGTCGAGAACGGTATTTTCGCGCAAAGAACGGCCGATTTCATGGCTTTTTCGAATGCAGAAGGTACGTATTTATTATCAAAGCAACACGTTCAATAGCTGGGATTTATAATCAAAATGAGACCTCGCTTGCAAGTCTATTTACAAGCATGTCAGTAAGGATAATTTAGGAATAAAACATGACGGAAAGCAATTTTTCAGCTCAAACACTGCGCTATTTTGATTCAAATATTGAAACGTTTACGCGTGATCTATCTGAGCTAATTGCTATTCCGTCTGTACGAGATATCAGCAGCTGTTCACCCAATGCTCCTTTTGGTTTACCGATTAGAAACGCATTCGACTTTCTAATTAACTGGGCGAAACGAGAAGGGTTTGAAGTTCGTGACCATGATGGTTATGCCTTGGACATCAGCCATGGTGAAGGATCACAAGAAATAGGTATATTGCATCACGTGGATGTAGTTGAAGCTGGTGATTTAAACGCATGGCTGACACCTGCATTTGAGATGCACCAACAAGGTGATGACTTATTAGGGCGAGGCGTTACCGACAACAAAGGCCCACTTATGGCCAGCCTATATATCCTCAAGATGTTTAAAGCGCTTGATGTAACACTCGACAAAAATATAAAAGTGATCATCGGTGGCGCAGAAGAGACAACTTGGGAATGTGTAGAGCATTATTTTAATCATAACCCTCAACCGGATTATGGTTTCTCTCCAGATGGCGACTTCCCAATCGTTAATGGAGAAAAAGGCATCCTATATGCGTCATTACAACGAGAATTCCCAACTCACAATGGCCTAGGAACTTGTCAGATCGTAAGCATTGAAAGTGAGCGTGACAGAACATCCACCTGCTATCAATTATCGATTTATCTGACAGGAGAAAAAGCGGCTGAAGTAGCAGCAATATTTGAAACTTCAGCAACGGTCACTCTTGCCAATGTGGCACAAAGTGACAACCACCAACAAAAGGAGTTGTACTGCGTTGAGTTGTCAACGCCGTGGGAGAAATCTCGCAACCCGCATAAGGTCGATAACTGTATGGATCAGTTTGTTCGTCACATGCGACATGTTGAAGGGTTAGACACTAACTCTCGAAATTTAATTGATTTACTAGACGCGTGTTTTAGTGATTCCAATGATGCTTCGAAATTAGGGCTAGCACACCAAGATAAGGAAATGGGGTCGACTACATGCTGTGTCTCCTCCATCAATTTGAATCAACATGGCTACAACTTGGATTTTGATTTTCGGTTTCCTAAAGGACTGACTATCGATCAAGCTCGTACCCAACTCCAGTATGTATCCCAACAATACGGAGTGAGATTGATTGAACACCAGTACTTACCTCTATCTTACCTCTCACCCGAAAGTGAACTTATCCAAGCAATGGGAAAAGCTTATTCCGAAGTTACCAAAATGGACGCTCAGTGCTTTAGTAAAGGTGCGGCTTCTTACGCGCGCGCGCTAAACAATGGTGTGGCATTCGGACCTACTTTTCCTGGTGATGTGACTCGTGTCCATGAGCCTAATGAAAGGCTCAGCCTCGAGTCATTAAAAAGAGCAATAACAATATACGTGAAAGTTCTCATATCACTTTAGGAGTAAATTATGAGAGATAAGGTTCAAGCACTTGCTGGAGGTATGATGGTATCCATCATCGTACTGGTTATCGCAGGTATATTTATTGGTGTGGGCGCTGGTGTTGTAAACCAAATGTCTGCTACCGACTCTGTTATTTGGGCATTCTTTAAGCTGATGTTAGATCTTGGCTTGATGGTCATGCGCAATCTACCGCCTTTCTTTGCGATTGGTCTAGCGTTCGCGCTTGCGAAATCTGAAAAAGGTTGGGCAGCCTTCACTGGCTTTACCATGTTCATGTGTTTCAACGTCGCTATCGGATCGATCGCTGCATTTCACGGATGGACTCAAGAAACTACAAGCGTTGCGTCATTAATGAATGATGCTGGTTACGACAAAGTAGCAGCGCAAAACTTCAACTCTTTATGGGGTGAGTCTTTAGGTATCTTCGCTTACAACATGGGGATCTTTAGCGGTATTCTTGTTGGTTGTATTACGGCTTGGATCCACAACCGTTACTACAAATTCGAAATGCCTGCACTCTTGAGCTTCTTCTCTGGCCCTCGTGCCGTAGTGATTTTCGCTTACTTCGCTATCATGCCTATCGCGCTGTTTGTTTACTACGCTTGGCCGCCGATCGCTGGGGCACTGCAGTCCATCACTACCTTGATTACTAGCTCAGGTATTTTTGGCTCTTTCCTATTTGGCGTATTTGACAAAGGCTTATTGCCATTTGGCTTACATCACCTTATCGCCTTCCCTATTGAATACACTCGTGTTGGTGGCGTAATGGAGATTGATGGTGTTGTTTACGAAGGTGTTCGTAACATCATGAATGGCCAAATGAGTTCACCAGAGGCGACGAGCTACATTACACATAACTTTACCAGTGGCCGTATTCCAATCCAAATTGGTGGCCTAACGGGTGCTGCTTATGCAATGTACGTAACAGCAAAAACAGCCAATCGTAAAAAGGTAGCCGCTATCATGGTGCCTGCCGTATTTACGGCTGCTGTTATCGGTATTACCGAGCCACTAGAATATACCTTCCTATTCGTCCAACCATTCCTATTCTTTGCAGTACATGTTCCGCTAAATGGTCTTGCTTATGTGATCACCGAAATGATGGGTGTTTCAATTCACGGTAATCAGCTGCTATTTATGGTGCCTAACCTACTACAACCTGAAAAGGTTCATGCTTGGGCTCTATTGTGGATTATCCCACTATACTTCGCGATTTACTTCTACACATTCAAGTTCTTCATCCTAAAGTTTGATTCAAAAACTCCAGGTCGCGAAGAAGAAGATGGTGATATCGCCCTGTATTCAAAAGAAGACTTTAAAAAGAAAAAGGATCAGACCTCAAAAGGACTGCCTGTTGAAATCATTAAGGCGCTGGGTGGAGCTGACAACATTGAGAACGTGACAAACTGTGCAACTCGACTGCGTGTTTCGCTGCATGACGAATCACTAACGGCAAGCGATAAAGTTTGGAAACAACAGCTCAACGCAATTGGTGTCGTCAGAATGAATAAAGGCATTCAAGTGATATATGGAGCCAACGTTATTACGATTGCCTCTGGTATCAAAGAAGCCCTTGGTGTCGACTCTTAGCTAAGCGTAACTTCCGTAACCCTACTGTTACGAATCTATAGAAACCAATAACTGACAATTCCTCCTGTGACTACAAGTCACAGGAAGGGATTCGTGCACCTGAAATATGGGAAATATAAAAATGAAAGCAATGACAAAACATGCAGTTACTTTACTTGCTCTTTGTGTTTCTGGCGTCCTACACGCAAACGAAAATACAACATCAAGCTGGTCTGAGCGCAACCCGATCGTCTTCTGGGGAGATAGAGCCAATGAGGACTGGAGCTATGTCGATGGTCTAGACGAAAGTCAAAAAAGCTTTTCAGAAAAACTCAAACGCTTGGATATTGATGACAGTGGTGACTGGAAAGTCTCATTTAGCGGTAATGTAAAAGCCGCAGTCGATAACCGTTGGAATCACATGTACGACGGAGAAAACCGCAAGAAAAATGAACTGCGTACTCGCATGCAATTCTCCACCGATGTTACTTACCAAGACTGGATGCGTGTATTTGGTGAAATTCGAACCAACTACACTAACCTCGATAGTCCGGGTCCAGTTGACGATGCCGGTACTGACTTCCACCAGTTGTTTACCGAATTCAAATTACTCGATGACGGTGAGCAATACCTAAGTACCCGCCTTGGTCGCCAAGAAATATACTTAAATGAATGGCAAATGATGAACCGTGAACCAACGCCAGTTCAATCAAGTTGGAATGCAGCCAGCGCAAAATACAGCGTAGCAGGCATCAATTTTGACGCATACTACGGCGAGGAAGTATTCCCTCTCTACAAAGATGGCAGCTTCGGTGGTAACTGGGATGATAAAACCAATGGCAAAAAATCGACCGGCTTATTCGCTAATTGGAGAACTGACTTCGGGGCAATGCAAGCCTACATAATGAGTAATAAACTCACCAATGAAAGCTTTGTTAATGCACCTGACGGTGACGTCGACATTCAAGTTTTAGGCTTACATGCACATGATTTTGTGAGTGAAGGGTTTGGTTACATGCTCGATGGTGTTTACCAATTTGGCGATCATGCAGGTAAAGATATCTCAGCCTACATGGCTTATGCCGATTTGAACTACAACTGGAAAGCAGACTGGAACTATCGCTTAGGTCTGAACCTACATTACGCATCAGGTTCAGATAAAGACAGCGACAAAGTGAACACGTTTAACCCTTTGTGGACAGGTGACCCACTGGGTTTCGCGCATGATGGCGCTTACGGTAACGCAATGCAGGTCGGTTCTTACACTGTGATTGAGTATCAGCCGAAACAATCCATCATCGCTGGCTTTATGTCGACATGGCGTGCCAACACAGATGATGCAATCTACACACTCAACCAAGATGTATTATTTGGTGCAGAGTCTGACGAAAAATACGCTTACACCCAGTTCTATCTGCAATTCCATAATTACATCACAGGCAACTTAAAGTCTGAGTTAAATATGTACTACGCATTAGATAGCGACTACACACGTGACGTAGTCGGCAGTAGCAGTGATGACATTTCCCGTGTTGAAATCGCACTGATCTATAACTTCTAACACTGCTTATCAGGTTAGTATGTTACTAAATGAATTCGCCCAGCAGTGCTGGGCGAATTTTTTAGACCATCATATTTCAGTTAATTGAATTACTCATCCGGCTGCTTGGTTCGAAGATCCACATATGGCCAGTAATGGTGCCCTACTCGAATCAAAAGTGTTGCTGCTGCTAAGATAAACGCTGCAACAGACAACCAAACGATGAGTACTGCATCCAACTCTTTCATGCCCAGAGTAATGTAACGAGCAATTGCCATCATCACGATGTAGATCGGGTATCGCACGGGGATCTTACCGTTCATCACAAACTACTGAACCATTGACCGAGTATACGGTGTATTATCCAAAAAAATAATTCATCTATATTTACCACGCATAAAATACAACCTGTTGAATTTATTCTAGTTAAAAATCAAACTATGCTAATAAACATGTGGTGAGCTTTGATAATAGTTCATATAGTTATTTCCTTCAATTATAGTGGATAAAGGAGGCATTTAACATGGCAAACATTCAAACTATATAAGTTGTGAAGGGGCAAACCATAGCCCTAGTCGATGTTTTGATAAACATAAGATAGTACCTGACTGCTGTACTCCGCTCACATCAAAAATGACAAGTTAACTATTCACCATTAATATAAACCATAATATTCTATCACCCTTCTAACTTTCAGAGAAACTCGGTCTAAAAAGGAAAAATTTCATTATTAAAAAACTAACAACTGCCTCACCAATCATTGTTGCCATTATAAATACCAAATAGTTAAAACCAAGAACATCGACGCCTAAATATACAATGATATTAATAGTTAACAACAGGACCAACCGCATAACAATAAACCCTACACCATGTCTAACATGTTTTTTTTCATAATTATTAAAAACAAAATACTTGTTAATAAAGTATGAGTACAAATATATTATGAAAATAGCAGAATTCATACTGGCCAAGTAATGAAATCTAAAAAACTCAACAAAAATATACACTAAAGACCAGTTTATTATTGCTGTAGATCCTCCACCAATAAGATATCTGATTACTTGCTGAATATCTTTCATAAGACCTCTAGTGAAAATATTAATGGTATCAATTAATAATACCTTTCAAAAACAGACAGCGGCACAACTAAAATAGTAATAAAACCAAACAAAAACACGCCTAACCTCTGTATTAAACAACCACTTTTATCGTTTTTTTCGCCTTCACATAGTAAACATAAAAATAGAGAAATAGGTATAAAATACCGTCCTTGAACACCTTGAATTGTAGAACTGGACATTGGCGTCCATGATATAGACAAAACCAGAAAAATGCTAAAAATGGCTACGATAATTACTAATAGCAAGAGTAATTTATGATAAACCTCCCCCTTTCTACGCCCCCAAAGCCTTCCAACATCAGAATAAAATATCAGAAATAATGAAACCCCGGCGAAGAAATAATACCATATTGGCAATTTAACGTCCAAGTATCCTAATTTCCCTATAAATGATACAGCATAGAATGCATAATTCTCTATAAAGCTATTAAATAGTAAAACAAACCATGAAAATGGTGCACTTAAAATCTGTTCAACCCTTAACAGATAGGACACCCCTTCAGGGCCAAATGGAACAGATACGTTAAAAGTCAAATAAATAGACCAAATAACAACAGAGATAAAACTTATTAGAAAAGCACCTATAAGCTTTATTCTTTTATCCTCATCACTCCAATACTTTAGCGAAAAAACAAAAAAAACCATAGATAGAGCAATATAAGGAGGCCTTGTCATTGATATTACCACCAAAAATACAGAGCTAATAATTAATAGTATTTTAAACCTGTTATTTTTTTCAATATCAAATCGACTAACCATTGCCACAAATAATGCTGCTAGTGGAAAGGAAATGGCATCCGGACTTACCGATGCCATTTGAGATATGGTCATTGGAAGCATTAAAATACTAAATAGAACAGCAACGCCTTTGTTCGCGATATAAATAGCAACTGCTGACAATAAAATTGCGATAGAGCCGTTTAATATTCTAGACAAAATCAAGGTTTCTGATACGGATAAATCTATGCTCTTTCCTAAAATAATCCCTAAACTGGAAAGTGTATATAGAAATGGGGGGTATATACTCACATTACGAGTATCACCCCAACTATTTCCTCCCCATTCGATGCTATTCAAAACCAGTGACAACTGCGTGTCTACTTTCATATCTGGTTTAAATGCGATAGGGAGGTAACCTAACTCAATTTGACTAATTTCAGGACTAGTTGTCCCGCCAACGGTATAATCGTCAACAGTATTAGGCAATAATTTTTTCTGTGGAAATAACTCTCCCTGTGATACTTGGTATGCTCTTTGATAATGACTGCCTTCATCAGCAACTTGAAATGCTGGAACTTGAAATGCAAGGTAAATCATTAATGGAAATGAGAGTAATATATATATATAACTATAGAATTTATTTTTTTTAAACCTTGAAATCACATCAAGTACCTTTAACTAAAAATACAACCTTCAGGACTTTCACATAAAACCAACAATCTCTACATTATAAATCTTTGCGATCAATGTATTTATTTCTATTTCTTTTGCAAAGGATGTAATGGAGAGTTAGTTATATCATAATGAAGTGAGCTTAATAGGAGTTGGAAACCCATAATAATAGGCATTACAGCTATCATTACAGTTCCTGTAGAAGTGACATCTCCTGTCGAAATGGAATTAAACCAACTAATAACACCGAAACAAAAACCAAATAACATCATAATAGAACCTAAAATCAACTCTATACTAGCCACATTAAAGTCACGCAGAAAGTATGCGTAAAATATACGTTTAAAAAATGATTTAATATATAACGGCGTAAATTCAAAGATAACTTTTTTAACTTCTAAACTGCTTTCTTCATCATCATATTTTGCGTCCATTGATATATCTTGAACAACAGCTCTAATCGTACCCAAACGAAATAGCATATCACTTTCGAAAAAATATCTTTGGCTAATTTTATTTAATGGTAGTTCTAAAAGAGCTGAACGATGGATAGCAGTGTAGCCATTAGTTGGATCCATTACCTTCCAATAACCGCTAGACACTTTATTGACAAATGATAATATTGCATTCCCCAACTTTCTTATTGTAGGCATAAGAATAAGAGACTCAATTCTATTAAATCTATTTCCTTTTGTGTAATCTGCATGCCCTTGTATTATTGGGTTTATGAATTTTGGTATCAATGTAGGATCCATCTGTCCATCTCCATCAATTTTGATAATAATATCCATACCATCTTTTAGGGCTTCAATATACCCTTTCATCACTGCGCCACCAACTCCAGAGTTGACTTCACTAAAAATCACTTTGACTCTAGTATCTTTATTGTTTTCAAGAACAAACTTACCACTAGCTGCCGGGCAACAATCGTCGATAACATAAATTTTATCCACCTCATTCCCGATAGAATCTAAGACTTTACAAATTTGATTTTTCACCTTAAAGCAAGGAATGACAACTGCAACTTTCATTTTCACTTTTCACTTTATTTAAATTCATATTGTATTTTATAATAGTAATCAGAAAAATGATATACTGAAGCTTTATTGCTGTAAGTCGATACAACTGAATCAAAAACTCTCATTCATCCGGCTGCTTGGTTCGAAGATCCACATATGGCCAGTAATGGTGCCCTACTCGAATCAAAAGTGTTGCTGCTGCTAAGATAAACGCTGCAACAGACAACCAAACGATGAGTACTGCATCCAACTCTTTCATGCCCAGAGTAATGTAACGAGCAATCGCCATCATCGCGATGTAAATCGGATATCGAACAGGGATCTTACCGTTCATCACAAACTGCTGAACCATCGCCAACACTTCTAAATAGATAAACATCAGTAGAATATCGGTCAATTGCACTCGACGTTCAGCAAAAACATGCATGAACTCTTCGACCATCGCAAACAAGGTCGCGAGCGTGATCGCCACCAGCAATACCGCTTCCATAATGTGAAATACTTTTAAAAACGGCTTACTAAAAGATTTAGGTAAGTGAGAAGGCATAGTCACTCTTCAAAAAATAATTAATCCAGTCTCTACATTAGCATGCGCTCTAGAGAAGCGACGAATACAAAAATGGCCCCACATTCACTGCAGAGCCATTTGTTTGTCTTTTACTTAACGACTTCTAGTGACTAATTAGCCTTACAACAGAATCAGGTACGTTAAGAACACCACACATAGCCCGTAGATCAATGGGTGCACTTCTTTGCGCTTACCTGCAACAACCATTGTGAATGCGTAGCTGATGAAACCCATCGCCATACCGTTCGCTGGTGAGAAGCTTAGCACTGTGAACATGATGGTGAAGAAAGCTGCAATGCGTGACTCTTTCTTTTCCCAGTTAATCTGACCAAGACGACCCACCATGTAGATGCCTACCACAACCATCGCAGGCGCGACCATTGCCGCTGAGAAGATAGAGAAGATTGGGTATAGGAATAGAGACACTAGGAATAGGCCAGCCACCATGACTGCCGCTAAACCTGTTTTCGCACCTTGAGAAGAGGCAATACCCGATTCAGAGAAAGCAGTAATCGATGTGGTACCTAGAATTGAACCAATCACAGTACCGCCCGCATCAGCCACTAGCGCCGATTTTGCATTCGGCACTTTACCGTCTTTGTCGATGATACCTGCATCACGGCCAACACCCACAATCGTGCTCAATCCATCGAAGAAATCGACAATCAAGAAGATAAGTACGATGAACAACAAATCGAACATTTTCTCAGGCGTAAAAGCTGAGAAGTCAAAGATAGCGCCAAAGCTGCCTGCCATACTTGGTGGCATTGAAACGAATTGGTCAGGGATTGGGGCGTTTGATGTGCCCATGAATACATCAGCAAGAATGGTCAGTACGATAGCTGAAACAAACGAGATAAACGTGGCCAACTTAATATCACGAACCATACAGCCCAATGCGATGAAGATGCTCACATAAGCGATGATCACTTTTGGATCGGAAATGTCACCTAAACCAACCAGTACGAACGGGTTAGAAACGATGATACCCGCATTCTTAAGGCCTAAGAAAGCAATGAACAAGCCGAGAGACACAGTAATCGCCAGCTTCAAATCTTCAGGAATCGATTCAATCATCGACTTACGGATATTAGTCAGTGAGAAGGCAAGATAAAGAATACCCGACAGGAAGATGCCAAATAATGCTTCATTCCAAAGTACCGCCACTGAACCACTTAACAATAAACCTTTGAAGAAGCCATTCATGCTCATGCCAGGTGCTAGCATGACTGGATAGTTACCCCAAATGCCCATGATAAGCGTTGCAATAGCAGCAGAAAGAGCGGTCGCCGTAAAGACTGCACCTTTGTCCATTCCCGGAATGCCACCCAAAATTGCTGGGTTAACCGCCAAGATATAACTCATCGCTAAGAAGGTAATAAAACCTGCGTATAGCTCAGTGCTGATCGTGGTCTTTCTCTCTGAGAGTTTGAACATGGTGTCAAGTGAGCCAGATGTCTTCTGGGCTTTCAGGGTGGAGTCGGTATTCACAACAAAACCTATGTATTAAATTAAGAAATTTGAGATTCAAATGCTGTGTGAATAGAGGGATCTCTACACTAAAAACTGTAGTCACCAAGGTAGGCTCGGTAGTAGAAACATCCAGTCCATATCACTAGATATATACAGCATTTAATCGTTTGCGCGGATTGTAAGGGTTGAGATTAAAACTTCAACAAATTTTGTTCAGATCACATAAAAAACTGAACATGACCGGTCATTACATTTATAGGAAGATCAGACAAAGGATCATTTGAGAATAAATAACGATCAAGCCAGTTGTTCTCAATCACCTAAATATGCTACTCTTCGCCTCCATTTTTCTGACCTAATTTTCACCAGTTGTCTCTATTAGTTTTACTTGTTATCCCTTTTTAGATGCAACCATCGGAACAAAAATTAGAGTCAGTGCTATCTTTTATAGTGTCGGTTTATCGCCCTCACTCAATCCAACCAACAGTGGAAATATACAGATGGGCAAAGGTACTCTTTACATCGTATCTGCACCTAGTGGCGCAGGTAAGTCGAGCTTGATCTCAGCAATGCTAGAAACCAATCCAACCTACGCAATGAAGGTATCTGTTTCACACACCACTCGCGGTATGCGCCCTGGTGAAGAAAATGGTGTTCACTACCACTTCGTAGAGAAGCATCATTTTGAAGACCTTATTAATAAAGGTGAATTCCTAGAGTACGCTGAAGTTTTCGGCAACTACTACGGTACTTCACGCGTTTGGATTGAAGAAAACCTAGACCGCGGTATCGATGTATTCCTAGATATCGACTGGCAAGGTGCTCGTCAGATCCGTGAACAAATGCCTCAAGCGAAGAGTGTATTCATTCTTCCACCATCAAATGGTGAGCTAGAGCGTCGTTTGAATGTTCGCGGCCAAGACAGCGACGAAGTTATTGCGAAACGCATGAGCGAAGCAAAATCAGAAATTTCTCACTATGCAGAATACGATTATGTGATCGTGAATGACGACTTTGATGCAGCCCTAATGGACTTCAGAGCTATCATTCGTGCGGAGCGCTTAAAAGAAGATAAGCAAGCAGCGAAATACAGCGGCATGCTTACAGCACTACTAGCGGAATAATCTCTGATACCAATCGAAGTAAACAACTGGTCATTCTAGCTTGTGAAAAAGCCTGATAACGTCGTTAGAATTTTTGATTGTAGGGTCACTACTTATCGAAAAATTCTGCCTTGTTCTCAAACTTTTGTTCGGTGCTATCTCTGAACACTTATTTACTGTGATTGGTATAACTGGATTTTCCATTGAGATAAGTATACGGTGAACTAGAAAGTCTCTAGTTAAACTTGTATACTTTCTCGTCATCAAAAATTTATTAGTTAATTACTATTTGGAGTCCTCATGGCACGCGTAACTGTTCAAGACGCTGTTGAAAAAGTTGGCAACCGTTTCGACCTAGTTCTTATTGCGGCTCGCCGCGCACGTCAAATGCAAACTGGCGGCAAAGATTCACTAGTGCCTGAAGAAAACGATAAGCCAACGGTTATCGCTCTTCGCGAAATCGAAGAAGGTCTTATCACTAAAGACGTACTAGATGCTCGTGAGCGTCAAGAGCAACAAGAGCAAGAAGCGGCTGAGCTTGCAGCAGTAAGCAGCATCGCTCACACTCGATAGCTCATATTTGCTGATAGAATCAACGTCATTCGAACTAATTAACCTTCCGGGCCTTTAATTTGTATCTATTCGATAGCCTCAAAGACGTTGCCCAAGAATACCTAACAGAGCCTCAAGTTGAGGCTCTGCGTCAATCTTATGTGGTAGCGAGAGACGCCCATGAAGGGCAAACCCGTTCAACGGGTGAACCATACATTATTCACCCTGTAGCTGTTTCAAGAATCCTGGCAGAAATGCGTCTGGATATCGAAACTCTGCAAGCAGCCCTACTCCACGATGTAATTGAAGATACTGAAGTTACAAAAGAGGAGCTAGAAGCTCAATTCGGCAATACCGTTGCTGAGCTGGTTGATGGTGTATCTAAGCTGGATAAGCTTAAATTTCGTGATCGCAAAGAAGCGCAAGCAGAGAACTTCCGTAAGATGGTTCTCGCGATGGTGCAAGACATCCGCGTTATCTTGATCAAATTAGCTGACCGTACTCACAACATGCGTACGCTTGGGGCACTTCGTCCTGATAAGAAGCGTCGTATTGCTCGTGAAACCCTAGAGATTTATTCTCCGCTAGCTCATCGTCTTGGTATTCATAACATCAAGACAGAACTAGAAGAGCTGGGCTTCGAAGCCCTTTATCCTAACCGTTATCGCGTCCTGAAAAACGTAGTGAAAGCTGCGCGTGGTAACCGTAAGGAGATGATCCAACGTATCCATAGCGAAATCGAAGGCCGCCTTGAAGAAGTCGGTTTACCTGCTCGCGTACTTGGTCGTGAAAAGAACCTGTTCTCTATCTATAACAAGATGAAAACCAAAGAACAGCGCTTCCACACCATTATGGACATCTACGCTTTCCGCGTGGTGGTTGATACACCAGATACTTGCTATCGCGTCCTTGGTCAGGCCCACAGCCTGTACAAGCCTCGTCCTGGCCGCATGAAAGACTATATTGCGGTACCGAAAGCCAACGGCTACCAATCTCTGCACACGTCAATGATCGGCCCTCACGGGGTGCCAGTTGAGGTCCAGATCCGTACTGAAGATATGGAGCAGATGGCAGATAAAGGTGTCGCGGCGCACTGGTCTTACAAAGGCAATGGCTCACGCAGTAGCAACGGGACAACTGCACAGGTTAAAGCACAACGTTGGATGCAGAGCTTACTTGAGCTGCAACAAAGCGCAGGTAACTCATTCGAATTCATTGAAAACGTTAAATCTGATCTGTTCCCAGATGAGATCTTCGTATTCACGCCGAAAGGTCGCATTGTCGAACTTCCAGCAGGCGCAACAGCAGTCGATTTTGCTTACGCGGTACATACCGACGTCGGCAACATGTGTGTCGGTGCTCGTGTAGACATGAACCCTTACCCACTCAGCAAATCGCTGAAGAATGGCCAAACCATTGAGATCATCAGTGCTCCGGGCGCACGTCCGAACGCAGCATGGCTCAACTATGTAGTGACCTCACGTGCGCGTACGAAGATCCGTCAGGTTCTGAAAACGATGCGTCGTGAAGAGTCGATTACCCTTGGCCGTCGCCTACTGAACCATGCACTTGGTGAACACTCTATTGCCGATGTCGGTCAAGAGAATATCGAACATGTATTGTCTGATCTACGTCTCGATGACATTGAAGACTTGCTAGCATCGATTGGTCTTGGTGAGCTGATGAGTATCGTTATTGCTCGTCGTTTATTGGGCGATGCTGACGAACTGACTGAAGTGGCAAACAACAGCGATACGTCTAGGAAGAAATTACCTATCCGTGGTGCTGAAGGCCTATTACTGACGTTCGCCAACTGTTGTCACCCGATTCCAGATGATCACATTATTGCTCATGTATCTCCAGGTCGTGGTCTTGTGGTGCACCGTGAAACGTGTCCAAACGTTCGTGGTTACCAGAAAGAACCGGATAAATACATGGCGGTTGAATGGTCTGACGATTACAACCAAGAGTTCACGGCTGAACTTCAGGTCGAATTACAGAACCATCAAGGTGCGCTGGCTGAGCTAACTAACGTTATCTCGAAAACAGGCTCGAACATTCACGGTATTTCAACCGAAGAACGTGACGGACGCTTGTACACAGTGACTATCTTGTTGACCACGAAAGATCGTGTTCATTTAGCGAGCATTATGAAGAAGCTACGTGTGATGCCACACGCGCTCAAAGTAAGACGTCGTAAGAACTAACGTTCGAACTTATTGGCAACTTTGCTAAGAATTGAAATCCCCTTAATGCTTTATCGCTTAAGGGGATTTTTTATAACTGAATCCTCGAATTTATCTGACTCCATTCCTGCCTGTACAAAAATCCAGTAAAATGCTTGAATAGATTATCTCTCTTACGTTTATGAGTCTTGTTATGTCACAGCTTTTATCTGCTATCCCTCTCAACTCTTTATCTGGAGTCGGCGCAAAAGTCGCAGAGAAACTGGAAAAGGTTGGGCTTAACAATGTACAAGACCTGCTATTTCATCTGCCTTTGCGCTATGAAGATAGAACTCGTATCTACCCCATCGTAAAGCTGCATGCCGGGCTGTGGGCTGCTGTGCAAGGCAAGGTGATGCATGTTGATACCATTTTCGGTAAACGTAAGATGCTCGCAGTAAAGATCAGCGATGGTAACGGCACGATTACTCTGCGCTTTTTCAACTTTACTGCAGGAATGAAGAATAACTTTGCCGAAGGCAAACAAGTGCATGCTTATGGTGAGATCAAGCGCGGCAATATGGGGCTTGAGATTGTCCATCCGGATTACAAATTCTTTGCTCCTAGGCAACAACCAGACGTTGAAGCCAACCTGACTCCGGTGTATCCAACCACTGAAGGGCTAAGACAAGTCACGCTACGTAACCTCACAGACCAAGCTCTAGAGTTAATCGATAAAGCAGCCGTCAATGAGCTGCTACCGTCTGGTCTATACGACCACCAAATTACCCTCGCACAAGCACTGCATACCATTCACAGGCCGCCCCCGGGCATTGACCTAGAGCTGTTTGATGAAGGCAAGCACCCTGCGCAACTGCGTCTGATTATGGAAGAGTTGCTGGCTCAAAACCTGTCTATGTTGTCTGTTCGTAGCAAAGGGCAGCAAGACAAGGCAATGCCTTTTCCTCCAGTAAACACTCTTAAAGATAAGCTACTGGCTCAGCTGCCGTTTTCACCAACCAATGCCCAAGCACGAGTGACCAAAGAGATCGAAGCTGACTTGGAAAAGCCGCACCCTATGATGCGTTTAGTGCAAGGTGATGTGGGCTCTGGTAAAACCTTAGTCGCTGCACTAGCAGCCGTTCGCGCACTCGAACACGGTCAGCAAGTAGCACTTATGGCACCCACTGAACTACTCGCAGAACAACACGCGATTAACTTTGCCAACTGGTTTGAGGCAATGGGTATTCAAGTTGGATGGCTAGCAGGTAAGCTCAAAGGCAAAGCTCGTGAAACTGAACTAACACGTATTGCCAGCGGCGAAGCGCAAATGGTGGTCGGTACTCATGCGCTATTTCAAGAGCATGTCGAGTTCAACAACCTTGGTTTAGTGATCATTGATGAGCAGCACCGATTTGGCGTCCACCAGCGATTAGAGCTGCGTGAAAAAGGCGCCAAGCAAGGTTATTACCCTCACCAACTGGTGATGACGGCAACACCAATTCCACGAACGCTGGCGATGACGGCCTATGCCGACCTCGAAACCTCGATTATTGATGAGTTACCACCGGGGCGAACCCCAATTCAAACCGTCGCGATTCCTGATACTAAACGCGATGACATTGTTGAACGTGTGAAAAATGCGTGTCTCAATGAAGGCAAACAAGCTTACTGGGTGTGTACGTTGATTGATGAATCGGAAGTACTGGAAGCTCAAGCTGCAGCGGATACGGCAGAAGAGCTGCAACGCAAACTGCCCGACGTAAAGATTGGTTTGGTTCATGGCCGAATGAAACCCGCAGAGAAACAAGCGGTGATGCAGGAATTCAAAGAGAACAAACTGCACCTGTTAGTTGCTACAACCGTGATTGAAGTCGGTGTGGATGTACCGAATTCGAGCTTAATGATCATCGAGAACCCAGAGCGTCTTGGTCTAGCGCAACTGCACCAACTGCGTGGCCGTGTTGGCCGTGGTTCGGTCGCAAGCCATTGTGTACTGTTGTACCACTCCCCACTATCTAAAACCGCTCAGAAACGCTTAGGGGTACTTCGTGAAAGTAACGATGGCTTTGTGATAGCTCAGCGTGACTTAGAGATTCGTGGGCCCGGTGAGTTACTTGGTACCAAGCAGACAGGCTTGGCTGATTTTAAGATTGCCGACTTAGTCCGTGACCAGCGTTTGATACCTGAAGTGCAGCGTATCGCGCGTCATATCCACGATAGCTACCCAGACAACGCCAAGGCGATCATCAACCGCTGGCTGGGTGAGCGCGATGTGTATTCTAAGGCGTAATTCGCCCTCATATCTTGCTTAAAACGTAAAAAGGCTTCTACAAGGAAGCCTTTTTCGTGCGTATAGCCTAAGGTTTCACAGGGAAACTGATCTGCGCCTTCAAGCCACCCTCACTGCGGTTATTCACCACCACCGCACCTTGATGCTGACTAACAATACGTTTCACGATCGCTAAACCTAAACCTGTCCCTTCACTACCACGAGCCGTGTCACCACGAGTGAACGGTTCAAACAACTTCCCGATCTGGTCTTGTGGAATACCCGGACCGTTATCTTCTACCGTTACCCAAGCCAGTTTGTTATCAGCCGTCATACCAGTCGATACTTTGACCCAACCATTACCGTAGCGCAGCGCGTTCACCACCAAGTTACTCACTGCACGCTTCATCGCGATCGGGTTACCCAACGCAGGTTTCATGGTTTCTGGAATATCGGTTTCAATCTGAACCTCATAGCCTCCTTCAGAGCTAGAGACCTCACGCGCAATATCATCGACAAATACCGCCTGGAATGAGTCTCGGTCCACAGGCTTTAAGTAATCCATAAACTGACTGATGATCTCATTACACTCTTCAGTATCACTGATGATCCCTTCCGCTAGATAACTGTCTTCTGGCGACATCATCTCAGTCGCTAAGCGAATACGCGTGAGTGGTGTACGCAGATCATGGCTGATACCCGCCATTAGTAGGGCTCTATCTTCTTCGAGTTCTTGAATGCCTTTCGACATCTGATTAAAGGCTCGAGTTACCGAGCGAATCTCTTGTGCACCTTGTACTGGTAAGGGCGGTGGAATATCACCTCGCCCAACACCTTGCGCGGCTTTCTCTAGGGCTATCAACGGCCGATTTTGCAAGCGGATAAACAGCCACCCACCAGCAACAATCAACAACGCCATGATCAGGCTGTTACGAAATAGAGGCGCAAAGTCTTCTTCTTGGAGCTCAGACAGGGGAATACGAATCAAGGAGTTAGGCAACTGCGCAATGTCCATCCACAACACGTAACTTTCTTTGCCCAAAACCAATCGCACTTCGGTCTCAGAGCCGAGCTCTTTGGTCATCTCCTCACTCATCAGGTCTATCGCGACCGCATGGTAGTACTCGCCCGACGCTTCACTGTCCTTGGCATGAACCGTAACCCCGAGCTGCTCAAGTACACGCTGACGCAGTGGCGCATCAATCTCGATATCACTGCCTTGGTCCAATACTAGGTTTAGTTCGTGAGCCAAAATTTTATTAAACTGCTGCAAACTCGGCATCAATGCATAATTGAACACCGCGTAATACGAAAAAATTTGGCTGGCAACCAACAGGGTTAAGAAGAGCACTATCGACTGAGTAAAGGAGCTACGTATGCGCATAGAAGACCTAAAGTGAGGGATGATAAAGGGATATAGTGGGAACTATAGCTGTAATACCAATCACAGTAAGTAAATGATCATAAATAGCGCCGGAAAAAGGCTTGAGAACAAGGCTGCAATTTTTGATAAGTAGTTATTCTACAATCAAAATTTCTAACGAAGTTATCGAGCGTTTTAACAAGCTAGGATGAGCAGTTATTTACTACGATTGGTATCTCTCATTGTGCTGAATACAAAACGGGCCATCGCATATTAATGAGATGACCCGTAAATAAAGAATTCTGAATCACAGAACGAGCAAAGCTAGATTACACAGCTTTGCCATCTGGAACGAATACATAACCCAAGCCCCACACCGTTTGGATATAACGAGGTTTACTTGGATCTTCTTCTACTAGACGACGCAAACGCGAAATCTGAACATCGATAGAACGTTCCATTGCTGAATATTCACGGCCACGCGCCATGTTCATCAGCTTATCGCGAGACATTGGCTCACGAGCGTTAGTGACCAGTGATTTCAGAACCGCAAATTCACCTGAGGTAAGAGGCATAGGCTCTTCACCGCGGAACATTTCACGTGTACCTAGGTTTAGGCGGAACTCACCAAACTCAACCACAGACTCTTCTGTGCTTGGCGCGCCCGGTGCTTCAATCACTTGGCGACGCATTACCGCTTTGATACGAGCAAGCAGTTCACGTGGGTTAAATGGTTTTGGCAGGTAATCATCAGCACCCACTTCCAAACCCACAATGCGATCCACTTCGTCACCCTTTGCTGTAAGCATCAGGATTGGTAGCGAGTTGTTTGCGTTTCGTAGACGACGACAGATCGAAAGACCGTCTTCGCCCGGCAACATTAAATCCAATACCATCAAGTGAAAGTTTTCACGGGTTAACAGGCGGTCCATCTGCTCACTGTTTGCCACGCTACGCACTTGAAAGCCTTGCTCTGACAGATAGCGTTCTAGCAGTGCACGTAAACGAGCATCGTCATCGACCACTAAAATTTTGTAGTTTTCTTGCATGTAATGGTTCCACCTATTAAAGCTTAAACCTAAGGTTAAGCATTCTTGGTAAATTGTATATTGGTATAAGACATTAAAAATGTAACATTATTGGGGAAAAAGTCGCCTAAATAATTGTTAACGTATGTTGCCTTTCTATATATTCTATCTTAGATCATCATTTCATTAAGTCAGATTTATGAAAACCAAACTTATCACCCGCGAAGGTTATAACAAGCTCAAAGCAGAACATGACCACTTATGGCACGAGAAGCGTCCTGAAATCACTAAGATAGTCACTTGGGCTGCAAGCCTTGGAGATCGTTCAGAAAACGCAGATTACACCTTCAATAAGCGTTTGCTTCGTCAGATTGATCGCCGAGTGCGTTTCCTACGCAAATTCCTACCAGATGTCACTATCGTGGATTACTCGCCACAACAGGAAGGTAAGGTATTTTTCGGTGCTTGGGTCGAAATTGAGAATGATGATGGGGAAATTAAGAAGTTTCGCATTGTAGGACCTGAAGAGATCTACGGCGATGCTAAAGGCTATATCTCTATCGACTCACCAATGGCTAGAGCTCTGCTCAAGAAAGAAACGGATGACGAGTTTACGGTAACCACACCGGAAGGCGACAAAGAGTGGTTCATTAACTCGATTCGCTACGCAGACGACGAATAATCAAACCTAATAAACACTTAGCGATGAGCTGAGTGTTCAAGCAAACCCAAACGCCAGATAAAAGAAAACCCCGCTAGGCTTTCGCCTGACGGGGTTAAGTCTCTATCGCAGCAATCCGGCTACTGTTTATCTCTTCGAGATAAGGTGCTCCCTGCATCTTTCCTTGATAGTGGCTAAATCCTTTAACCAATTTCCTTTTTGTTCATCGCCATCCTAGCGGTGTCCATTCTAGCCTGTCATCCTGACTGGCGAATCTCATCCAGAGATTATAACTTCCTTGCTGACCACTCATCCTAAGTAATCAAATCTTCATCCTGAAGATACCTAGTCCGTTAGGCTTTTTCCTGTTCCTGCCAACTCCCTGTCGACAAGTTAAATATTACGGTATTTGGGCAGGTTTCCTAGACAGTCTCAAAAAACATTTCAGGTAAGAAATACGCCCACAAACACACAAACAAATAAAATCAGTAACTTAGATTTATTTTAAGACGATTTCATCGATTTAAAGTGACTTAGTCGCACACCACGTGTGAGAGATCTCGCACAAAGTGGGTATCAGAAACGGAAATTGGACTTCTGACAGGATAATTACACAGTCAAAGCTAGAAAAAGCGTACGCTCACCCCCATGTATTTGTCATGATATTAAATAAGAGATTCATCGGATGAGCCAAGCTATCTGTCGACTGATTGCTGAAGAACTGAATGTTCGTTCAGAGCAAGTCACCGCCGCAGTAAACCTAATTGACGACGGTAACACCGTTCCCTTTATTGCCCGCTACCGTAAAGAAGTCACGGGTGGCTTAGACGATACCCAACTACGTAACCTTGATAGCCGCCTTTCATACCTTCGCGAGCTAGACGATCGTCGCCAAACGATCCTAAAATCGATTCAAGACCAAGGCAAACTCACGCCAGAACTGGAGCGTGATATCACTCAAGCCGACAGTAAGACGCGCCTAGAAGATCTATACCTGCCATACAAACCAAAGCGTCGTACCAAAGGTCAAATCGCAATCGAAGCAGGCTTAGAACCACTTGCCGATACACTTTGGAATGAACCACAGCACGATCCTGAAACCGAAGCCGCTAACTTCATCAGCAGCGATAAAGGCATTGCTGATACTAAAGCCGCACTCGATGGGGCACGTGCAATCGTGATGGAGCGTATTGCAGAAGACGCAAACCTACTTGAAAAGATTCGCCAACATCTAACTCGTAACTCTGAGCTCGTTTCACGTGTCGTGGCAGGCAAAGAACAAGCTGGCGAGAAGTTCAAAGACTACTTCGAACACAACGAAACACTCAACAAAGTGCCTTCTCACCGTGCGCTTGCTATGTTGCGAGGCCGAAATGAAGGCTTCCTAACGCTGGCAATGAATGCAGACCCTGAACAAGAAGAAGGTGTACGCGGTTCTTACTGCGAGAACATCATCTCTGATCACTACGGTATTACCCTAAGCAGCGCTCCTGCGGATGCATGGCGTAAACAAGTGATTAGCTGGGCATGGCGTATCAAGGTTTCTATGCACATGGAAACTGAGCTTATGGGCGCGATGAAAGAACGCGGTGAAATCGAAGCGATTGAGGTGTTCGCAACCAACCTTAAAGACTTGTTGATGGCTGCGCCTGCTGGCCCTCGAGCAACTTTGGGCTTGGATCCGGGTTTACGTACCGGTTCAAAAATCGCAGTTGTAGATTCAACCGGTAAGGTTCTGGCAACAGAGACCATTTACCCTCACCCACCACAGAAGCAATACGACAAATCTGCGCACGTTGTTGAGCAGATGGTTCGCCAGTTCAATGTTGATTTGATTGCGATTGGTAATGGTACCGCTTCACGCGAAACAGACAGCTTTGTTGCTGATGTGATTAAGCGTGGCAACCTAACAGCACAGAAAATCATTGTTAGCGAAGCGGGCGCATCGGTTTATTCTGCTTCTGAGCTAGCGGCAAAAGAGTTCCCGAACATGGATGTCTCGATTCGTGGTGCGGTGTCTATTGCGCGTCGTCTACAAGATCCACTGGCAGAGCTTGTGAAGATTGACCCTAAATCGATCGGTGTGGGCCAATACCAACACGATGTGAGCCAAACCATGCTTGCTAAGCGCCTAGACGCGATTGTCGAAGACTGTGTAAACGCCGTTGGTGTTGATGTGAATACCGCTTCTGCCGCGCTTCTGACTCGTGTCGCTGGTCTTTCTAGCACCATCGCTCAAAACATCGTCGACTTCCGTGATGAGAATGGTCGTTTCGAAGCGCGTACTACCTTGAAAAAAGTCGCTCGTTTAGGACCAAAAGCCTTTGAACAGTGTGCTGGCTTCCTACGTATCATGGATGGTAAGAACCCGCTAGACGCATCATCGGTTCACCCAGAAGCTTACCCATTGGTGAAAACCATCGCCGAGAAAAACCACAAAGACATCAAATCTCTGGTAGGTAACACAGACTTCTTACGTGGCTTACATGCGGTTGATTACACTAATGAGAATTTTGGTGTACCGACAGTAACCGACATCATCAAAGAGCTGGATAAACCGGGGCGAGATCCTCGTCCTGAGTTCAAGACGGCAACGTTCGCCGATGGCGTAAATAGCATGTCTGACTTAGAACCCGGTATGATCTTAGAAGGCGTGGTTTCAAACGTGGCTAACTTCGGTGCGTTCGTCGATATTGGTGTTCACCAAGACGGCTTGGTACACATTTCAGCACTGACCGATCGCTTTGTCTCTGACCCACGAGAAGTGGTGAAAGCCGGTGACATCGTGAAAGTGAAAGTGATGGAAGTGGATGTTCAGCGTAAACGTATCGCACTAAGCATGCGTATGAAAGATGAACCAGGCCAAGACAACCGAGCGCAACGTTCAAGTGCGCCTCGTACGCAAAGCCGACCAAATCAAAACTCACAAGGTGGACAACGCCGTCGTGAGGAGCCGCAACAAAACGCTGCGATGGGCGGTGCTTTCGCAGCTGCCTTCGCTAAAGCGAAAAAGTAACCCGTTAGCTCATCTGCAAAACGGATGTGCTTAAAACAGAAAACCTGCATCCCTTAGGGTATGCAGGTTTTTTTATTATGTGTTCAAAAAAGACATCGAAGCTTGGTTGTATTCTTCGTGCTTATACTCAAAATAATTGGAGTTGCAGCTAGGCAACAAGTAAGTTCATCCCTATGAGCATAGAGGTTCTATGTGATTAGGGTGAACTTACGCAGTTAACAACGCTGCAGCTTCAAGTATGAAGAGTATAACTATAATACGACTAACATCTCTGACGGAGCATGAGGCGCAACAGCATGACCATAATGATATTTTATGACCTTACGTCGTTTCTCCATCTGTCCCTCCTGAATCGCCGCATCTAAAACATGCTTTGGCAGGCGGAAACGCATGGTATAGCCCTTTCCTTGATCAGCACTGTATGTTCTCAGAGCCAATAAGCTGAACAGCCTGTCAAAAGGATCTTGTGGCTTTTCATGGCTAACCGAATTGGCCTCTGACTCGTTCTCCATTTCATAACCTGGATGGTCTGAAGGATCCCAAGCCGACTGCTGCCTTCGTTTATCGTCTGATTTTACCTTACGCTCTGCATTGGTTCTCGCCAATGCTACTGCGGGAGCAACAGGTTCTCGGACTCTATTATCACGCGCAACTTGCTCTGTTTGCACATTAACGGACGGGGCGATTAGTGGCACACTTACTGCAGTTGCAGGTGACACAATCATCGCGAACTCTCCTCAAGAATCGCCCATCACTGTTGCCATAACGCTGTCGTACTGAGTCAGCACAACAGGCATAGCCCAACTTACCGCAATCAACTCATGAGAGAGTTAGGTCTGAGTATCATGCAATGCCTTGGTGTTATACCAATCGTAGTAAATAACTGCTCATCCTAGCTTGTTAAAATGCTCGATAACGGCGTTAGAACTTTTGATTGTAGAATAACTACTTATCAAAACTACTTGTCAAAAAAAAAGCTGCCTTGTTTTCAAGCCTTTTTCCTACGCTATTTTTGAACACTTACTTACTGTGATTGGTATTAGGTTATATATCGACCAATCCGACAATAAATTTAGTGCTTATTTTTGCGCGAAGCTAACTAGTTCACTGCAAAAGGCATCGGCTTCTGTCATAAACGGCGCATGTGAAGACTGCGTGAATATATATTGCTCGGTATGAGGCAGCGCTCTACCCAGATCTTTTGCTACCTTGATTGGCACCAATCCATCCAGTCGCCCGTATAAACGCAACATAGGCACTGAAATCTCCGGCAGTTGTTCACGCAAGTCAACATCAGACAGCATCTTTAAGCCGGCCAATAAAGAATCAGGATTCGGAAGCGGACGAGACAGTACCGCTTGCTTGAGTTGTTTTACATCTTGCCTTGCAGAAGGGCTGCCCATGGCTTGCAGTGCCATAAAGCGTTCGATAGTGGTTTGGAAATCTTCAACCAGCTGTTCGGTAAATGCGCTTAATACGTTTGGCTGAATGCCTCGCCATAACACGGGTTCTTTTGCAGCGGCGAATTTAGGAGAACTGGCAACAGTCACCAATTTGCTTACGTAATCTGAGTGATGCAAAGCCATGTGTGTTGCGACCAAGCCACCCAGTGACCAACCGACCCAAATAGCCTGCTTTGGAGCTTCGGCCAACAGTTGCTGAGCTATCTCTTCAAGATCTTGAGCGTGGCAATGAGAACTGTGTCCATACCCAGGAAGGTCAACAACATGCACTCGAAAATCAGCTTCTAACGCATCAACGGTTTGTTGCCATACCGCACCGTTCATTCCCCAGCCGTGAACCAACACTAAATCAGGCCCTTGCCCAGAAACATGCCAATATAACGTGTCACTCATTCTCGATATTCCCTACTTTTTCCATCAGCGATAATCCGCGCTTTTCAGTATTGTGAGTAAAAGGAACACCATAACCCAAAAGCATCACGAGCTATGTTATCCGATTGGCTACAAAAACACACACCACGTCTGGTCGCACCTCAATGCGACCTGTGCAAGCTAGATAAGCTTCCCGACGACGCACACCCTCGATGGTGCAATTCTTGTCTCAAACTCTTTGAGCCAGTTCCTCGCTGCCAACGATGTGGTTTAAAAATGCTGCTCACAGTAGAGCAGTGTGGGCAATGTTTATCACAGCCTCCACCTTGGCATCGTCTCTATTGTGTTGGGGACTACACTTTTCCAACAGCACGTTACATTCAGCAAATGAAGTACGCCGATAAGTTTTGGTTTGCACGCGATCTGTCAAAGCTATTGGCCTCACGTATCGAACATCCTGCTTCGATGATCACCAGTGTCCCTCTGCATTGGCGTCGATACATTCACCGTGGCTTTAATCAAAGTCAGCTGCTCGCTAATTACACCGCTCAAGAACTTGACGTTAAAGATGAGGTGCTGTTCCGTCGAATTCACTCAACAACTTCTCAGCAAGGGCTAACTAAATCCGCGCGATTACACAATCTAAAGAGTGCTTTTACGCTTCGAAAACAAGACTTTCAAGGAAATATCCCCTCTCACGTCGCGATAATTGATGATGTTGTAACCACCGGCAGTACTGTGTATCAATTATGCCAATTACTACTTGAAGTAGGTGTGAAAAGGATTGATATTTACTGCATCTGCCGCACTCCTGAGCCCTCTGGATAGAAGCTGTGAATCGCTACTTGTACAGCAATCCAACAAAAAAGGGCTGAATTACAAGTCTGACAGGAGTAGAATGGCGCTAATAACCTACAAATCTACTCAGGTATTCGTCGTGTCAAATATTACTATTACAGAAACAGCTCAAACTCACTTTGCCAATCTGCTGTCACAGCAGCCTGAAGGTACAAACATTCGTGTGTTCGTGGTAAACCCAGGCACACAAAACGCTGAGTGTGGTGTTTCTTACTGCCCAACAGATGCTATCGAAGCGTCTGATACAAAACTGTCTTTCGAAGCATTCTCTGCATACGTAGATGAGTTAAGCCTACCATTCCTAGACGAAGCTGAGATTGACTTCGTGACTGACAAAATGGGCTCTCAACTAACGCTTAAAGCACCAAACGCTAAAATGCGTAAAGTATCAGACGACGCAACTCTGATAGAGCGTGTTGAGTATGCAATCCAAACCCAAGTGAACCCACAGCTTGCTGGCCACGGCGGTCACGTTAGCCTAGTAGAGATCACTGAAGAAGGTGCTGCTATCGTTGCATTCGGCGGTGGTTGTAACGGTTGTTCTATGGTTGATGTAACGCTAAAAGAAGGCATCGAGAAAGAACTTCTTCAACAATTCGAAGGTGAATTGACAGCTGTTCGTGATGCAACTGAACACGATCGTGGTGAGCACTCTTACTACTAATCATGTTTACTACTAGGCACTTTACAACTAAGTGCTCCTGCGACTAAGCACTCATACAGTCTTAGCCAGTAGATAGTTAAAGATTCAATCAAAAGGTTGATGCGCAAGCATCAACCTTTTTTGTGTTTAAAACAGCAGAAGCACTCCTGAACCGTATATTTCCCGTTCAATGCCAACAATAGTGAGGCGTTACCATTTGCAGTAAGGTATTCAAGTGATCGCAATCGGTTCCTGCTCCAATAATTCTAGGATATGAAAGCTAGGATCTAGGAACTCACCGTCATTTCCCCTATATTAGAATGACTTTATAAGAAAGAATTCCAATGAGTTAAGGAGTGAGCGCAATGACAAAAAGGACCAAACCAGAAATTTTGGCTCAGCAAACTGTCGCTCAATCAAAACTGTTCTCTATCGAGTCTCTCGATTTACGCTTTTCAAACGGTGAAGAGCGCACTTACGAACGTATGAAGCCCAGCGGCCGAAACGCAGTCATGATGGTTCCGATTACTGAACAAGGCGATATTCTGTTAGTACGTGAATACGCTGCGGGCACAGAGCGCTATGAACTCGGCTTCCCAAAAGGTCTAATTGATCCAGGCGAACAACCAAATGAAGCCGCCGTTCGTGAACTAAAAGAAGAGATTGGCTTTGGTGCCAACAAGCTTACTCCTCTCAAAGAAGTGATCCTTGCACCCTCTTATTTCTCTAGCAAAATGACGCTGTTTATCGCAGAAGAGCTCTACCCAGAGAAACTAGAAGGTGATGAACCAGAGCCACTAGACATTGTGCGCTGGCCACTTGCTCAAGCCGAAGAACTGTTAACGCATCTCGACTTCTGTGAGGCTCGCAGTATTACCGCCCTACTATTAGCCCTTCGCGTATTAAACAATAATTAAAACAGTCAGAATCACTCGAAGAGTAAGAGAATATTTATGCCAATAACAAAAGATTTGTCTCACCTGCTGCCCTCTGTCATTGAGATTGCTCGCTCTGCTGGGCAACTGATCTTAGAGATCTACGAGAAAAAAGATTACGAAGAGTTTACCAAGAGTGATGATACGCCCGTCACTAGTGCTGATCTCGCCGCTCATAAACTGATCTCGAAAAAACTTAGCGAACTGACACCTGATATTCCGGTGTTATCGGAAGAAGCCGCTGATATCAGCCTAGAGCAACGTTCTCAATGGGATCGCTACTGGTTGGTTGACCCGCTGGACGGTACACAGGAGTTCATCGCACGAAGTGGCGATTTCGCGACAATCATTGCCCTAATCGAACACAACAAGCCGGTAATGGGCGTCGTGTACGCACCGGTTTCAGGTGTGAGCTATTACGCTTACAGTGGTAAAGGCGCTTGGAAAATTCCAGACCTTAATGACAGCGTTAAAATCAAAACGCATCGCCACGAGCTACCAAACCAATCGATCGCGATGGCAATCAGCCGTCGCCAAGACATCAATCGAATCACTAACCGTATGAGCTCTGCTTGGAACTACGACTTAGTTCCTCTTGGCTCTGCTGCGCTTAAGGCATGTTTAGTCGCAGAAGGTGCTGTGGACTGTTATCTACGTATTGGACCAACCGGAGAGTGGGATACCGCAGCAACCCAGTGCATTGTTGAAGAAGCTGGCGGACGAATCTTAAGTACCCAGTTAGAGCCGCTTTCGTACAATGAAAGAGAGACGCTTGAGAACCCGAACTTCATTGTGCTTGGTGATGCTGACTTACCGTGGGCAGAAATCTTACAAGGTAAAGACTAGGCTTGTTTGCTCTCTTTAACCGTCAGATATCCTCTAGATTCTCAGAACAAATAAAATGGGCACCTCATTGAGGTGCCCATTTTTTATATCTCGTTATTTGATAACCAACGGATGCTAGTTCAGAAGTAGATACCGGATTAAAAACGACCTTGGTAGGTAAACTGGTACTTACCTTGGCTGTCAGGGTTGCCCAACCACTTAAGCTGACTCTGCATCGCAGGTGGGAATTCAGCGCCCGGCTTAAACCATGCAGCCGAGGTGTAGCTTTGATTTGGCGTTACGCTCGCAGAAAACTCACTATCAACTTGAGCACTCTTCTGATTACCTTTCGCTGAAACAGTGCTGTTTTCACAACTGATGTCAGCAATCACAGGGCCAAAATCTAACGAGCCAACCGGAGAATCAACCGCAGCGCCCGACCAAGCCACGGTACCTTCGCCAGATTGACACCAAGGTTGAGCTTGAACAGCATGTTTGATAGTCAGTTCAACTTGTCCTGCAATAGACACTGGCACAGGGATAGCAGGCGCATACTTCACCACGTTACTAGCTGGCATTGATGCCACTAAGTTTTCCGCGTAAGCACCACTCATGCTATACCCGATAAGCCCTTTACCAGATAAGTTCATGTCGCTGTTACGTCCAAAGCGAACCGCAAGTTCTACTTTGGCTTGGAATAGTTTAGAGAACTGGAAGTCCCACTGCACTGAGCCGTAATTGACACGCTGCCACGCAATATTGTTAGCGCGACCTTGCCAAACCGTACCCTCAACACCTTCAATGCTTAAACCACGTACAACGGGCGCATGTTTGAGAACAAAAGAAGCCGGCAAGTGCAGCAACAAACTTACCGAGAAAAAAACGATAAAGATGCTGCTAAATAACAAACCATACTTAAAAGATAAACCGCGTTTCACATTAACCTCATTTAAACTGTAGTCGGTTGACGTCAATAACCCCAAGGCTATCAGAGCGATCAATATCCATAAACTCAACCTCAACACCCTGCTTTTCTTTCAGGTATGTCAGCCAATCAACAAATTGATTAAATGGCAAAGGTTTAATCCACACTTGCAGCATCTCGCCACGTGGTTGCACTCGTATCAATTCAATCTTGAAGCGACGCATAGATGCGGGCACGGATTGATTCAGAGGCTGACTAGCACTAATGCCACCATTGCCTCTTAGTTCAACCACCTCATTGGCTTTATTGGTAACCCAAGCCAGTAGTTGCTTTTCACTTTGAATACGACTCTGTGCCAGTTCAGCTCGCTGACTGAGGGGCTGTATTAGCCCCCAATAAATGATACCTACTACCAATAAAATTGAGCAACCAACGACTAATCGTTGCTCTCTTTGACTTATTGAAGTCCACCACGCTTGGAGTGGCTCAATTATATTTCTCATCACTGATCTCCTTGCGCAGTTACTGACGGGGCTTAAGGGTAAAACTACCAAATACGGCATCGCCATTACGGTTCAATGGCCCTTGTTCAACGGAAAACTTCTCTTCAAGTTTCACTTTAGCCGTCTCAAAATGTTGAAAATCAGCGCTTTTAGCTTGTAATCGAACTTCAGAGCGATTGCCATCATAGCGAATGCTTTCGACTTCGATCGATTTCACTTGTCCTAACGTTTCTGGCAGCAATGCTAACCAACCAAGTAAGGAGTCACCATCGCCTGAGCCACCGTATTTCTTAACTTCATCATTCATCTGACGCTTAAGGTAGCTTACTGTAGGAATTCGTTGTTTGCCTGGCAGAACGGCTCTAAAGATACGCTCACTCTCCATGCGATAGGCTTGTGCTTGTGCTTCGTATTGCTGCACCTTCAACACTTGTTGAGTCACAATCACGGCCACCAACAAGCAAGCAGCGATCGCCACCTTCTGCCATACACGCCAATATTTACTGAAAGAAGATTTGGTTTTAAAGGTGCCCGTCAGTAAATTTACGCCGCTGGTGATCGCTTGTTGGCTCAATAAGGACATCACCAATTCCGCAGGCTTTGCTTGCCATTCCATACCGCTTTGCTGCTGTACATCGTCGCTCGGCATTGCGGTATAGCTGAAGATAGTCGTAGGTTGGTCTTCGTCGTCAGCCACAACCCAATCACTTTGCAAAAACATCGCTAACCATGCTTCGCTGATTGATACGGCTTGATAGTTACCTTGACGTTGAGAGTGACCTTGACGTAATAGCCAATGCTGGTCGATTTGCAATGCACTGATGCCTTGATCTTCAACAGGCACGGCTAGTGTATCTGGTAGCACCTTACGGAAAATAATATTGGCTTTGCGAAACTGGTCTAAAGCTTGTTTTAACCATTCGCGATCTACACCACACACAGTAGCGTGCGTTGCATCTTTATCTAAAATGGTTAGATGTAAGTCTTCGATATCTTGTGCCACTTCGTCTTCTAACAAAAATGGCAGCATAGAGTCGAACTGGCGAGCAGCACCTTTCGGAATTTCAACACGCTTAATTAAGCACTCATTTCCCGGCAATAAAGCGATACAGCTACGCTTTTCAGCGTAAGGCGTTAACTCATCAAGCTGATCCCAGCTAGACAGCTCACCACTTGCTATCACTTCTTGTTGGCTTGTCGACCAAACCAACCACTGCACTGGGCTTTGTGGTTCGCTACTCAGTCGAACGGTCAGAAACTCGCTCACGGATTCCTCCAAAACGACGGCGTACTACCGTCACTGTTTCTCTATTACTACTATAGAAAAGCGTTCGTATACGTACACGAGACTGCTCAACTAATACCTCTGCATCTAGCTCAAAATAGGCGCTATCTACAGTTAAATATGCTTTCGCTTGTTTGCTGACTTCAGCACTCACACCAACAATAGCAGGCTCAGCCATAAACGCATCCACCGAATCCCAGCCATCAAATGGGCGCTTGTCTATCAGCTGTTTGGCGTCCGATTCACTTAGACCGGGTGCAAACATTGCTTCCAGTAAAGATGCCTGCTTTTCCGAGATGGTATTCACGTTTAATCGGAAATCATCAGTGGGCAAAGCGCAAATAAATGGATGTACCTTTTCCATTGCCTCACCAGAGACCTGATAAACGGCTCGCAGCTCCGATTCATCTGCTATTAAGCCATTCGCCGCCAAATAAGCTGGCTTCATCGCCTCATAAGTGCTGTCTTCTACACCCGTAGAAGAGGAGGCTCGAGTATCAGAGTCCAGAAATTCCCAACTTGAATTTGCGATAACCTCAGCCTGATAAGGCTCCACATCTTGGTTTTCCAGTAAGGTTTGCCAAACCTTCACTAAATAAGGGGGTTGGTTACTTGATGTCGTCGTGATCCCAGCGAGCGCATTAAGATTGAAACAAGCCTGCGCATCAACGATACGCCCTTTAACTTGGCCATAATCCAATGGGTATACCTGCTCTTCTAACGCCCATGGCTGGCTTAAGTTCACCGTATCACTATCTTTATAACTTTGCCTAATACCGTCTTGCACCAGCGCTTCTACACCAATGCTATACCAGTAAGCCTGTTGGTAATTCAGTTGATTGCCAACGCGCTTGAATTGCGTAAACAGACGTTCCGACATACTGCCAGCTATGGTTGCCATGATCGCCAAAAGCATCAGAATAATGATCAGCGCGACACCACGCTGCTTACGCCCCACAGCCGACCTTGTCAGTGCAGGCTTATTAGTTTGATGAATCATTATTCCCCTCATTACTGCCTGAAGAGTCACTGTTTGAAGAATCATCGACCTGATCTAAGGCGCCACTTGGTGTGAGATAAACACGTTCTATCTCACCGTAATCTTTCAGTGTCAGCTTAAGTCTCACCGCTTTAGGCAGTGATTTATCGGTTTGCCACTCTTTGCCCCAGCGGCTTCCGTCATAAAACTCGAACTCCAGGTTCTCAACATCATCAAGCAGAGGAGTAATCACACCTTGTTGGCCGGCAGGTGTATCGGGGTAACGCCACCATACACGCTCAAGCGTTTCCTCTTTTATGCGGTAGCCTACTTTGGTGACTTCTCCGCGAGGGAACTGCTGCTGTGGGTTGTGCCAACCAAGGCGAGTAAACATAATGCCAACACTGTCGGAATCCAGTAAATACTCTTTCATTAGGATCAGCTTAGATGATGCTTCTTCACCATTGGTACGAAATTGTCGTACCGCCATCTGGCGAAAATCATTATCTAAAATGACTAAACTACGTTGCAGTTGATTTAAACGAGCACTGCGCTCAATAGAGAGTTCGTTGCTTCGTTGGACCTGATTTACCACCTGATAAGCCGCCATGCTTAACGTGGAAAAGATGGCAATCGAGACCAAAACTTCGATTAAAGTAAAGCCTCGCCCTTTTGAAGATATACCTTGTTTACGCGGCGTATGCTTATTTGCCGACATGCTTTTACTTAGCGACTTGCTCTTCGCTAACGACACGATTTTACTTAACCACATGCTTTTAGTTGACCACACGCTTTTAATTGACCACATAGCTGCGCACCGTGACCACTGGAGAAGCTTTCTTACTTGTTGCCGCACTCACATCAAACGCCTTTAATAAATTATCGCTGGTATCGATGGGAGTCACCTTCCAGAACCACTCTCTTCCCGCTAACTCTTGCGTGCCCTGCGCTTTTTTAAGCTTCTCAGGATGCAGCATGACTAAGGCCATCTGGTTATCAACAACCATCGCCGCGAAGGTTTTTTCTTCTAGATAACTGAGGGTATTAATGTGTTGGGTGACAGCACGAATCACACTGATCGCCGCCGTAGCGAAGATAGCGAGCGCAACTAATACTTCAAGCAGAGTCATTCCTCGAGAACCAAGAGGCATACCACGAGAACGATAAGGAGAACGGTTATTCCTCTTCATCTTCTTCTCCCGGCTCTAGCAGTCGAATCACACCATTATCCAACACTCGAATACGCCAACCATCTTGTATGGTGTCTCCGGTATTTGGATAAAACGACAATACAAATGGCGTCATTTCAGCACTCGACAAAATGTATATCTGAGGTGGCTTGGGCTTTTTTTCCTCTTCAAGATCCGCAAACATATCTTCATCAAACAAGCTTCCGGGATTGAACAAACGATCATCGTCTTCCCATGCGCCACCACCTAAAGTCAGTGACAACGCGAGTTCTTCCGGTAATTCAGTTGAAGAGGGGATTTTTTCAAATTCGACTTCTTGCCAACCTTCTGACTTAAGCGCCATCAGAACGTAAGTCGATTTCTTTTCATCGACACGAACGCCAAAATCCAAGCCACTCAAAATAGCCTCTTCATTAAGCAATTGAACTCGTTGATAAAAGCTTTGAGCGTATTTTTTAGCTACATCTTTGCTATTGGTTGGAATAGTCGCTATCACCGCGACCGCAGTTACTGACAGTAATACCAACACCAAAAGAATCTCAATCAAGGTGAAACCTGGCTGTGTTTGCTTAGTTTTCACCTTGTAGACTCCATCTGTTTACGTCCAACCATCAATAACGTATCAAGCTCAATAACTTATCAAACAATAAGCCGAAGCTTATTGGAAATCCTGCATGTTCCAGTTACCGATATCCGCAGCGATACCTTCACCGCCTTCTTGACCATCAGCGCCAAGAGTAAAGATATCAATCGTACCGTTGTCACCAGGGCTTAGGTATTGGTACTCATTGCCCCATGGGTCGTTAGGCAGACGCTTAATGTAGCCACCGTCACGGTAGTTACGAGGCTCTGGACTGCTTGGCTTAGAAACCAATCCATCAAGGCCTTGATCCGTTGTTGGGTAAACACTGTTATCCAGTTTGTACATATCTAGCGCGTTCTCTAGCGCCACGATATCCGTGATGGCTTTCTGTTGATCCGCCTTCTCTTTGTTACCCAAAAGGTTAGGAACAACAAAGCTGGCTAAAACACCAAGAATAACCACAACAACCATCACTTCCAATAGAGTAAAGCCTGACTGTTTTTTCATTTTATTTTTCATTATTTTCTCCAAATTACAGATAGCGAGTTGAAGGTAATAATGCCCTTCTTCTCGATAATCCAAAAACTAACGTCTGATGAGCAGTACGTTATCCACTCATTAAATTGTTCATTTCAAGCATCGGCATCAGTGTCGCCATCACGATAAACAGCACCAAACCGGCCATCAACGCGATAAGCGCTGGGGTGAAAATGCCTAACGCGATATTAACCGTCGACTCAAAGCTTTGGTCTTGGTTATCTGCCGCTCTTGTCAGCATCTGTTCCAACTGACCACTCTGCTCACCACTGGCGATCATATGCAGCATCATCGGTGGAAAGAGTTTGGTTTGATCCAACGCTTTACGTAAGCTTGCGCCTTCTCTAACACTGTCTGAAGCCTGTAATACTTGTTGTTTCACATGTTGATTCGACATCACATCAACCGCGACCTTCATCCCTTCAAGGATTGGAATCGCACTCGAGGTACAAATTGAGAGTGTTCGTGCAAAACGAGAGGTATTGATCCCTTTCGCAATCTTGCCGATCAGCGGAATACTCAATAGTTTGCGATCCCAGCTCATGCGAACACCCGGCTTTTTGAGCGCGGTCTTAATCAACACAATCACACCAATGATCAACAACAGTAATTGGATGCCCCAATTCTGGATAAATTCACTCGATGCCAATAAAAATTGTGTCGACTGAGGAAGCTCTTGGCCCATTTGGATAATAGGCTCGACGATCTTAGGTACCACGGTTGCCAACAGGAACGAAACAATCGTCACCGCAAACACCACCAGCACCACAGGGTAGATCATCGCTTGTAGCAGCTTAGAGCGCATCTTCTGACGATTTTCTGCGTAATCGGCCAGTCGCTCCAATACCGCATCTAAGTGACCAGACTTCTCACCCGCCGCAACCATGGCCCTAAACAGTTCATCGAAGATGTGTGGATAATCAGACAAGCTATCCGCTAGCGAATAACCTTCTGTCACTTTAGATCGGACTGCCAGTAACATAGTTCGAATACGTGGCTTTTCAGACTGCTCAGCTACCGCTTTCAAGCACTCTTCTAGCGGCATACCTGATTGAACGAGCGTGGATATTTGACGAGTAATCAACGCAAGATCTGGCGTACTGATACCACGCTTAAAGCTGGTCGAAGGCTGAGTACCTTTCGCATTTTTCGCCTTAGCTTCGGTCATCTCAACCGGCATTAAACCTTGTTCTTTTAAACGTTGGCGAGCCTGACGAGCATTATCCGCTTCAATCGAACCCTTTTTGCTCTTACCTTTGGCATCCAGCGCTTTGTATTCAAATGCCGCCATACTAGACTTCCTTAGTCACTCGCATCACTTCTTCTAAGGAAGTTACCCCTTTCAGAACTTTGCTCAAGCCATCATCTCGAATACTTGGGGTTGTGCCACGAATCGCTTTCTCAATTGCCTGTTCTCCAGCTTCACTGTGAATCAGCTCTTGTACCGAATCGTCAATCATCAGTAGCTCATGAATACCGGTACGACCTCGATAACCTTTATGGCCACACTCTTCACAACCTTTTGCATGGTAAAGTGTGAGGCTCTCTTTCTTCTTCATACCAAACAGCTTTTTCTGTTCTTTATCGGCTTCGTAAGGTTCTTTACAGTCGTTACACAGAGTACGAACCAAGCGCTGAGCCAAAACACCCAGCAGAGAAGAAGAGATCAAGAAAGGTTCAATGCCCATATCACGCAGACGCGTGATCGCACCGATTGCCGTATTGGTGTGAAGAGTCGACATGACTAAGTGACCCGTCAAAGAGGCTTGAACAGCGATCTCAGCAGTCTCTAAATCACGGATCTCACCAATCATTACCACATCCGGGTCTTGACGAAGAATGGCGCGTAAGCCGCGCGCAAAGGTCATATCAACCTTAGGGTTTACCTGTGTTTGACCAATACCATCAATATCAAATTCGATTGGATCTTCAACGGTAAGGATGTTGCGTTCGTTACTGTTGAGTTCTTGCAGGCCAGCGTACAAGGTCGTTGATTTACCCGAACCCGTAGGACCGGTAACCAAGATAATACCGTGTGGGCGCTGAATAAGTTTACGGAAGTTCTCGTGGTTCTCTGCCGTCATACCCAAACTGTGTAGATCTAGACGAGTGGCGTTTTTATCCAACAGACGCATTACCACACGTTCACCGTGTGAAGAAGGCATGGTAGATACACGCACATCAACCGCTCGGCCACCGATACGCAGAGAAATACGACCATCTTGTGGCACGCGTTTTTCCGCAATATCCAATTTAGCCATAACCTTTACACGCGAAACCAACAGCGGAGCCAGTTTACGGCTCGGCGCCAACACATCACGTAACACGCCATCAATACGGAAACGGATAGACAGTGACTTTTCGAAGGTTTCGATATGAATATCCGAAGCGCCTTCTTTAATCGCCTCACCCAACATCGCATTAATTAACTTGATGATCGGTGCGTCGTCTTCTGATTCAAGCAAGTCTTCGTCTTGTGGCAACTCTTCCGCTAACGAGAAAAAGTCGTCATTGTCGGCACCAATATCTTCCATTAACTGTCGAGCTTCCGACGAGTCACGCTGATACGCGTCCGTCAGTTTTTTATCAAATTCGTCTGCGCTGATCGCTTGTGGCGTGAAGCCATTTTTCACAACACGGCTCACTTCAATGATCGCCGCCGATTTCAGAGGTTCAACATAATAAAGTACTGGCGCGCGCTCCGGGTGCTGATATTCCAACACCATCTTGTAGCGATTCGCAAAGCTAAACGGCAAGCGCTGATAAGTACGTGCCGCCCCTACCAATTCAGCCATTATTCTGCTTCCATTTGATCGATGAAGGCTTGGATTTCAGCAGGATGATTCATGCTATCGCCAAACTTAGGAAGTACTGGAATATTATCGTTATCCATTAGTTTCAAGCCTTGCTCTGCCTTGTACAGTTGCTCAGCACGGATAAAGTTGTATTTGCGTTGCGTGATACCATCGGCTGTCATGCCATCACGAATAATGGTTGGCTTGATAAATACCATTAGGTTCTTTTTCTCAACCTGAGTACTGGTTGATTTGAACAGGTGTCCAAGAACAGGAATATCACCCAAGAATGGGACCTTAGACTCACTCTCCAGTGCACGCTCGTCAATCAAGCCCCCCAACACCAGCATTTGACCATCTTGAACAATCACTGACGTATTTAGCTGACGCTTAGCAAAACGAACATCTACTGCCCCGTTTGCCCCTAATACGTTCGATACTTCTTGTTCTATTTGCAGTTGAACCGAGTCACCTTCATTGATTTGCGGCACGACTTTTAGCTTAATACCCACTTCTTTACGTTCAACCGTTTGGAATGGATTATCGTTGCTTGAACCTGCTGTAGAACCGGTTAGAACGGGCACCTCTTCACCAACGATAAACGACGCTTCGCCGTTATCCATCACCGTGATACTTGGAGAAGACAGAATGTTTGAGTTTGAATCGGTCGCAACCGCACTGATTAAGGCAGTCCAGTCGCCCATAACCACACTCATTGCAGCACCATTAACGCCAGAAAGAGCAGATGCTAACGTTGAATAGTCACCCTTTTCTGTCGTGGTTTCATTACGTAGGAAATTATTATCCTTATCGTAAACCGCTTTAGTTGTTGTCGAGTCTTTTGCTTCTTCTAGACCCACCATCACACCGCCAATCGATGCACCGGTATTGCTGTACTGAATCATGGCACCCGTTTCTAGGTTGCCCCACTGCACACCTAGGTTAACGCCGTCACCTTCTGCCATTTCAACAATTAAGGCTTCAATCAAAACTTGAGCACGACGGATATCGAGTTGAGCGATCACGTCTTGCAGCGCGTTCATGATGTCTGGCTGTGCGGTAATCACCAACGAGTTAGTATCGCTGTGAGCGGAAATCATCACTTGGTTTCGCTGCGATGAACTGCCTTTAGTTGATGTTTGTTTCTCTGATTGCAGATTGTCAGACACGCCTTTCAGCACATCGACTAAGTCTTCCGCTTTTGCGTATTTAAGGTAGATAACTTGGTTGTTACCCTTAGTCGCCATTTCCACATCAAGCTGTTCAATCAACTTTCTTAAACGACTGCGTACTTTAGGGTCGCCTGAGATAAGAATTGCATTGGTACGCTCATCGGCAACTAATTTAGGCTGTAGGAAGGCAGGGGTGTTTTTAGCATCTGTGGTTTTACTTAGTGCATCGACTATACGCACCATCTCCGCGGCGGAAGCATTCTTTAGTTCAACGACCTCAATCTCTTTATCACCCGCTTGGTCTACACGCTTGATGATCTCTGCTAAACGGTTTACAACCGCCGCACGGCCGGTAATCAAGATGATATTTGCAGGATCGTAGTGCACCACGTTGCCCGCGCCCGCGTTGTCATTCAGTTGACGAAGCAGAGGAGATAGCTCACGAACCGAGACATTACGAACCGTCACAACACGTGTCACAACGCTGTCGCCTGTGATCGAATCACGGTCGCCAACAACTGGGATTGCCGAGGTTTTAGAATCTTTCGCTTTGATGATCTTAAGAACACCTGAGTCCATTTCAACGACTGCATAGCCGTACACTTCTAATACGTTTAAGAAGAAGCTGTAATATTGCTCTTCATTGAGTACGTCGTAGCTGCGTACATCGATTTTTCCGCGCACCGAAGGGTCGACGATGATCGTCTTCTCTAGATTACGGCCAACAATATTAATAAACTCTTGGATATCAGTGCCTTTAAAGCTGGCACTAAAATCACTCGCGATGGCGGCGGGTGTGCAGATTAAGCTTCCTGCCAATAACCATGCACTTTTCTTAAACCAATGCTTCACGTACTTCTCCTACACTTTCGTCCTTCGTTAGACGCAAAGTTTTAAAATTCAATAAACACTTCATGTTGTTGACCATCTCTCTCGACGACGAGATTTAGCTCTGTCAGCTCTGAGATAGAACGGAATATGTTGCCCATAGCAGCGGGGTCTGTCAGGTCTTGCCCATTTAACTGAGTCGCGATATCTCCGTTTTGGAGCCCTACTGAGTTAAAAAGTTCTGAATCTTTGCCTGGACTCACTCGATAACCAATCACTTTATCGTCGCGCTTGACCTGGGACAGTCGAACATATTGGAAGATTTGTTGCGGATCTTTCATTATCTTCGCTTTAATTTCATCTAGCTTTTGCTCTGCTGAAGCAGGGTTATTACCACGAACCGAAGAAGAAGCGCGAGGTGGCGCAGGGGCTGAGACAGCTAAACGCTTGTACTCAATACCTTCAAGCATCAAGGTTTCGTCTCGACCTGAGTTATCAATAATGACACGGTCGACTAATACGGCTTTAAGCTTAGCTCTAGTGCCTTCTATCTCTTCATTAATTCCGTAGGTCGCCTGCGTACCGCGATTAGCGATCACCGCTAAGCTCCGTTTTGGATTAGAACTGGCAACAGCACCGACCAAAACTAGATTTAATCGTGTCTTTGGCGCATCTTGGATAACTTGCTGTTCAACCACAACTGGCGTGGTTGGGTTATAGGCACCAAAAAGGTTGCTCCGCTGCAAAGAAGATATATCAAGGGTCGATTGAGGAGTAGAAAATGATGAAGCTGTTGCTTTCCAAGGCACGACGGTTTGCTCAGCAGGTTCAATAAACCATGCAAGCTGCCCTAAAATCCATGCGGAAGCTGCAATCAACATACAACACATCGCTAGGCTTAGTTTCTGCTGAAGTACAAATCCATTTTCTAATAAGCGGCTCAACACAGGAGAATTTCCTGCGCGATTCTTGAGCTCTAAAAAGTTCACTTTCCTTGCCCCTTTTCATGACGACAAATGCTGCAAATCATTAAACTTTCAGCTTTTTTATTCATTCGTTCGATACCAAGCTTATTTAAGCATAAGATCCTGAACTATATCATAGCAAATCTATAAAGCGGCATTACATGGCTATTTTGTATTATGACTTGAAAAAAATGCCAACCGCCTCCACTTTAAGCTTCTACTTAATGTAATTAAAAGCATGTTGCGCACTGTTCATTACAGTTAAACCGCATTCATTTCTCACTTAATAAGGCGCAGCCCTATATGAAAACTACTAATGAAGCTGTCAGACTCGATAAATGGTTGTGGGCAGCTCGTTTTTACAAAACCCGGTCTATTGCTCGCAATATGGTCGATGGTGGCAAAGTCCACTATAATGGTCAGCGCAGCAAACCAAGTAAAATTGTCGAACTTGGAGCAGTGATTACCCTGCGCCAAGGTAATGAAGAAAAGACGGTGACAATCGAGAAAATCTCGGCCCATCGTGGTGGAGCTCCTATAGCTCAAACCCTCTATGAAGAAACCACCGAGAGCTTGGCAAAGAGAGAAGAGTTTGCAACACAACGTAAACTGAACGCTCATAACCCAGCACCAGAACGTCGCCCAGATAAAAAGCAACGTCGTGACATCATCAAGTTCAAGACTCAATAAGCTAGAAGGAATAGCCAAATGGCCAACCCAATGTCTACAAGTAATGTTTTAAATCGCTACCTATTTGAAGACCTATCAGTTCGTGGTGAATTGGTACAGATGGACGAAGCATACCAACAGATTATTTCTAGCAAGGAATACCCAGCGCCAGTACAAAAGCTGTTGGGTGAGCTACTGGTTTCAACGACGCTACTAACAGCGACTCTAAAGTTTGAAGGCTCTATCACCATGCAACTGCAAGGTGATGGCCCTGTATCTCTAGCTGTTATCAATGGCGATAACGATCAGAAGATCCGTGGCGTTGCTCGCTTTGATGGTGACATTGCCGACGACGCTGGCCTGCACGATCTAATAGGTAAAGGTCACCTAGTGATCACTATCGATCCTAAAAAAGGTGAGCGTTACCAAGGTATCGTTGGTCTTGAAGGTGACACTTTAGCTGAAGTCCTTGAAGGTTACTTCGCAAACTCTGAACAGCTAAAGACACGTCTATGGTTGCGCACTGGCGAGCATGAAGGTAAAGCACACGCTGCTGGTATGTTGCTACAAGTGATGCCAGACGGCACTGGTACGCCAGACGACTTCGAGCACCTAGAGCAGCTAACTGACACAGTTAAAAATGAAGAGCTATTCACTCTAGAAGCAAACGAACTGCTTTACCGTTTGTACAACCAAGAGAAAGTACAACTGTTCACACCACAACCGGTTGAATTCTTCTGTGGTTGTTCACGTGACCGAAGCGGTGCCGCTATCATTACTGTCGCTCAAGAAGAGATCTACGACATCCTTAGCACTGAAGGCAGCGTTGCTCTACACTGCGATTACTGTGGCACAAACTACTCGTTCGACAAGAATGATGTTGATGCTCTGTATGCAGAAGCGGCAGATAAAGGCAGCAATACGGTTCATTAATTTACGGCGTACCAAAAACACGTAATTTACCCCAAAAAGGTCAGCACTACGCTGGCCTTTTTTGTGATCAAAATATCGCAAACTCCGTAACATCTCGTAATAAAATCACCTCTTAATTTTAATCAATTAATAATGTTCTCTCCTCTAGCGCAAAGGTTTGCGTACAGGATAGACTAGTCAGGCCAATATGTGATGAGGCGCTTAAAACCCCATGGTTAATATGGATATTTTTTGAGCTATATCCCTGTTTCCCCCGAGCCTCGTTGCTAGCATGGTGAGCAGATAACAATAAAAAATTAATACAAAATCCCTACAAAATATCCTACAAGGAGCACCTATGACCGTTATGGAACATACTAAGGCTGCACAAATTGATCTAACTAAGCACGGACTGACTGGCGTTACTGAAGTTCTTCGTAACCCTAGCTACGAGCAGTTATTCGTTGAAGAGACACTGCCAGGTTTGGAAGGCTACGAAAAAGGCGTAGTAACGGAACTAGGCTCTGTTGCGGTTGACACTGGTATCTTTACTGGCCGCTCACCAAAAGATAAGTACATTGTTAAAGATGACACCACGCGCGATACCATGTGGTGGTCAGATCAAGGCAAAAACGACAACAAACCGATTACAACTGAAGTATGGGATGAGCTTAAAGAGCTTGTGACAACTCAGCTATCTGGCAAGCGCCTGTTTGTCATTGACGGTTACTGTGGTGCTAACCCTGATACGCGCTTAAGTGTACGTATTATCACTGAAGTAGCATGGCAAGCGCACTTCGTTAAGAACATGTTCATTCGTCCAACAGACGAAGAGCTAGCAACGTTCGAACCTGATTTCGTGGTAATGAACGGTGCTAAAACAACTAACCCTAACTGGGAAAAGCAGGGTCTCAACTCTGAAAACTTCGTTGCTTTCAACCTAACAGAACGCGTTCAAATCATCGGTGGTACTTGGTACGGCGGTGAGATGAAGAAAGGCATGTTCGCAATGATGAACTACCTACTTCCTCTGCAAGGCATTGCTTCAATGCACTGTAGTGCTAACGTCGGTGAAGAAGGCGATGTGGCGATTTTCTTCGGTCTATCAGGCACAGGTAAAACAACCCTTTCAACCGACCCTAAACGTGAGCTAATCGGTGATGATGAGCACGGTTGGGATGACGATGGTATCTTCAATTTCGAAGGTGGTTGTTACGCCAAGACCATTCGCCTATCTAAAGAAGCAGAACCTGAAATCTACAATGCTATCCGTCGCGATGCGCTACTAGAAAACGTAACGGTTCGTGGCGATGGTTCTATCGATTTTGATGACGGCTCAAAAACCGAGAACACTCGTGTTTCTTACCCGATTCACCATATCGACAACATCGTTAAGCCAGTATCAAAAGCCGGTCACGCTCAAAAGGTTATCTTCCTGACTGCTGATGCATTTGGTGTGTTACCACCTGTTTCTAAACTGACTCCAGAGCAAACGAAGTACCACTTCCTATCTGGCTTCACTGCGAAACTAGCAGGTACAGAGCGTGGTATTACTGAACCAACACCAACGTTCTCTGCGGCATTTGGGGCGGCATTCCTAACTCTTCATCCAACTCAGTACGCTGAAGTACTTGTGAAGCGTATGGAAGCAGCTGGCGCTGAAGCTTACCTTGTGAACACTGGTTGGAATGGCACTGGCAAACGTATCTCAATCCAAGATACTCGTGGCATCATCGACGCTATCCTAGATGGCTCAATCGACCAAGCTGAGACTAAGGTTATCCCTATGTTTAACCTAGAAGTACCACTAGCGTTGCACGATGTTGACCCAGCGATTCTTGATCCACGTGACACGTACACTGACCCTCTACAATGGGAAAGCAAAGCGAAAGATCTAGCAGAGCGCTTCATCAACAACTTTGATAAGTACACAGACAACGCTGAAGGTAAGTCACTGGTTGCGGCTGGCCCTCAACTGGACTAACCCAATCATCTGCTCGGGCCAAGCCAAAAGCGAACGCCCAATTTAAAATGATATTTTTGTAGCAAGCCCCTCTTTTGAGGGGCTTTTTTGTTGATGCTTGACCCTTTTTGTTCCACTCTGTTTTAAGACGATTGAAATTTAAGGCTTTCAGGGAATGAAAAAGGTATTCATGGTGTTCGGCATTGCGTTGGCTATCGCCGTTGCAACTATCGCAGCATTGCTATTAAGCCTGCAAACCCAATACCGTACGGATATTACTAACTTTTTTATCAAACATGCGATTGAACAACCTGTGCTCATTGAAGATGTTGAGTACCAGTCGCCTTATCACATCACCTTAATGGGCATTACCCAAAGCCAACCTGAAAAACAAACACCGCTGTATATCGACAAGATTGACCTTTGGTTCAGCTCCAGCTCGATTACGGAGGCCAAACTGGTCTTTGAATCTGTTTTGATCAGTGGCCTACAGTTAGAAGCCGACGACCTAGAAACGCTCACCTCTTTATTTACCCAGCCAAGCATTAAGATCCACCAGCTGGCCATCAACAATCTCGACTTTTCAACCCCAGACTTTAACGCGCGAGGCATCGACCTTCAGATCTCCGACCCAACGTGGAACAACGACAACTCACTTCTACCTTATGGAAAAACCCAACTTTCTGCCTCACAGCTGTATTGGCAAGGCGAAGCGTTCGATAACCTGTTGATTGACCTAGATCTTAAACCAAGTGATAGCACCCTGTATGGCGCTTCGTTTGACTGGCGTGGTGCCAAAATTTCTGGTCAAGCAGAGCAGTATCAGCAAGATTGGTCGTTGGTGAATGTGACCGTCGATGGCTTGCGACTCAATCAGAAACAGACCCAAAGCCTACTAAGCAAAGAATGGGATGTGGCAGGTATTCAGATCAATCACATCAATAGCTTAGATATTCTGCGTAGCGATGTAGAGTGGCAAGATGGCCACCTCGCAGCTTTTGATGCCTCGTTAGAAAATATCCAACTGCCTTTTGAGCTGTGGAAGCAACAGAGAGCCATTTTCTCTCTGCAAGCAGAGGGAGTGAGCATTGATGATGACATGTTCATAGAGCCAAGTATCAAGCTCAATTTAGATCCGAACCAGATTCTGATTGAAGACTTCTATACTCAATTCCTACAGGGCACTGTTCAACTTAATGGCAAAGTAACCCCTAACAGCATTCTATTAGCACAGCTCGACCTGCAAGGTATAAAGTGGATTACGGAAAGCCAAGATAGCCCTCTACCCGCCACTCTCTTGATACCTTGGCTCACGCAGCTCCAGAATGTCGAAATTAGCCGAATTAACATAGAACGCAACCAACTTATCCAACTTGCACAAAAGCCTTACTGGCAGGTCTCAGGATTACATATCGAGGGGTATCAAGTTCAACTTTTACAGGATAGAAAGCTAGGTCTGTGGCAAGGAAAGCTGATGGCCAGCGCGAATGATGCCAGCTATCAAAACATTATTAGCGCACAGCCAGTGGTTGAGATGAATAGCGAGCAAGGAAAATGGACGCTGACACGCCTGTTTATGCCACTAAAGCACGGCTATATTGAAGCCAACGCAACACTCGACTTCAACAAAATCAGTAAGCCATGGAGCTTAGAGATCTCTGCCGATGGATTACCGATAGCACCCATGTTACAGCAACTTGAACTACCGCTCGACGCAACCGGTTATGGCGAATTTGAACTTCAAGCTGCGGGTTTATACGGCGATTCATTAATGCTCGGCTATTCCACAACAGGTCAACTCACTGGTAGCGTTCGCCAAGGTGTGATGACCTTTAATGATAAGCTTTCTGAAACATCGACTGATAACGTATTTGAAATCCCAGAGCTCAATGCGAATTTTGACCGTGGACGCTTCACACTTGAACCAGTGCACATTATTGGTGCATCGGCAGCAGAGCAAAGCGAACAAAGGATTCAAACGTTAAATGGCGAAATTTCTGGAGAGCTCGACTTGCTAAAAACCGAGCAACACACTCTCTCTATTTCACTATCCGACCCATGCCACCAAATATCAGGAAAGCTCACCCAAGCTGAGTATTCCGAGATTAACGACTGCCAACAAAAAAGCGCCACTCCACAAGAGTAGCGCCTTCTATCTGTATCTTTATCTGCTAGCCATTGTCAGCTATACGCTTACGTTGGAGTCTGTTGATAATCTCTTTTTGTAGTCAGGGATCAGCATATAGGTTCCCGTAAACTCAACCGCCTCCACGTCGCCACTGTTAATGGTCACGTGAATGATGATACGAGCTTTTCTTCCAGACGCGAGGCGATCTAAATCGCCACTGATCCCATCCAATGACGTGGATGCCACTGGGTTTTGCTCAACTGGATGACGGTAACGAATATTACTATCTGCTAGTACGATATCACCTGTCAACCCACGCTCCTTCATTAGTAACCAAGTCATACCCCAACCGGTTAAGGTCGCCAAGGTAAAGGCTGAGCCAGCAAACATGGTGTTATGAGGGTTAAGGTTTGGATTCAACTGAGCACTACACTCGAACTGATAACCCGTGTATTGGTTAATCTTGATGCCCATCTTGTCACTGATCGGGATCTGATGCTCCCAGCGCTGCTGAAGCTCATTACACCATTCTGGTTTGCGCAGTACATCAGCCATTGGATCAAGAGGTTTTACCATCTGTTGGTGACGCACAGGCCCACGTTGGTCGTTAATCTCACCACGACGCTCAAACTCATTCTTCTCATAGAATGAGATCGCATCTTCACGAGCATTACACACCAAACGCTTCGCACCTTCTTGACGTGCCAGTGACTCTAGCGCAACCAAGATAAGTGAGCCCATGCCTTTGCTTTGGCGAGAGTTCTTCACCGCCATATAGCGAATCTGCCCCTCTAGATCTGGGGTGATATAGAGACGACCAATCGCCATCGGGCGACCTCGACCATCAACAATCATGCGATGGTGACTCATTGGGTCATATTCATCGCGCTCTGAACCGACCGGCATTCGCCAAGGTTCACGGAGCATTTGCCAACGAAAATGGTAATACTTGTTCAGTTGATTTTCGGTGGTCGGGGTTATGAGTTTAAACATGCTTATTCCTTTAAGCCTAAACCTGCAGCCAGAATGTCACTGGGCCATCATTAACCAAAGACACTTTCATGTCGGCTGCGAATCGGCCACGTTCCGTTGGCAACACTGATTCACATTGGTCAGAGAAGTAGTTGTAAAGACGCTCTGCATCTTCTGGGTGAGCACCGCGAGAAAATCCAGCTCGTGTCCCTTTCTTGGTGTCAGCTGGCAAAGTGAATTGAGACACCACTAATACCTTACCTTCTACCTGCTTCACGTTAAGGTTCATTTTATCGTCTTCATCTCCAAAGACACGATAAGTGGTCACTCGTTCCATCAAACGTTTGGCTTTGGCTTCGTCATCACCTTTTTCTACACCTAACAGAACTAATAAGCCTTGCTCAATCTCACCCACTACTTCGCCATCAACACGGACGGCAGCTTCACTTACTCTCTGGATCAGTGCTATCACTGTTGTTTCCTTGCTCTGTAATTTTGTCTTTATCCGACGAGTGTACCATTTCTTGAGAGTCACTCCACTGTTCCTGCTCGCCCAACGCGGCCGTCACTTCAGCACCCACTAACACAATCAACCAGCACAAATAGACCCAAACAAAAAGAATGGGAATCGCCGCTAATGCGCCATAAATCAACTGGTAAGACGGAAACTGAGTAATGTAAGCTGCAAAGCCTTTCTTGCTGAGTTCGAACAACAGAGCCGCCACTAGAGAGCCAGCTGCCGCATGAGAAAAGTGAATCTTTTTGTTGGGAACCAACAGATACAGACCGAAAAACGCAAAGAATGAGGTAATCAAAGGGAGCTTGCGAATCACGGTATTAAAAGCACTCGACACGACTTCGTTTTGTAACAAGTTTAATGATGTCACATACGACGTTGCAGCAATGCTCGCTCCGATCAAAATAGGCCCAAGTGTTAGCACCATCCAATACATCGAAAAAGACAACACAGCACGTCGCTTTTCCGTTACTCGCCAGATGTAGTTTAGGTTTTTATCAATATTGGAGATCAGCATCAGAGCGGCAATGAATAAGAACACACTGCCCACCGCCGTCATCTTGCCGGTATTAGCAACAAACTCCAGTAAAGCACCATGCACCGCATCCCCGGAAGCGGGAACAAAGTTGGTAATAACGAAGTTTTGAATCACTAAACCAACATCAGCAAAAACTGAAAATGACGACAAAATAGAGAGCAAAACCGTCAACATCGGTACGATCGAGAGCAAAGTAATGTACGCCAAGTACCCTGCATTCACATTAACTCTATCGTGCGTCATCCGCGTAAGAAGATAGCGGGAAAACTGGATGCTTCCTGTAGCTGCCTTTTTTATCTTCAACTTGTAACTCCCTGGTAACTCGTTCATAGTCCTAATTAATATTCCGTTATATTAATCACAGTAAGTAAATGTTCAAAAATAGCGTAGGAAAAAGGCTTGAGAACAAGGCAGAGTTTTGTGATAAGTAGTTATTCTACAATCAAAAACTCTAACGCCGTTATCGAGCATTTTAACAAGCTAGGTTGAGCAGTTATTTACTACGATTGATATTATTTAACTATAGGAAACTAGGATGCCTTATTTAATAGTTATAGTCCTCTCTATTTTTACTCTTACTGGATGCCAATCAGCTTATTACTCCGCCATGGAGCAAGTGGGTTACCACAAGCGTGACATTATGGTTGATAGAGTGGAAGACGCTAAAGAGTCGCAACAGGACGCTCAGGAAGAGTTTACTAGCGCACTTGAAGCTTTGAGTAGCCTAACTAATTTTAGTGGCGGCGACCTTGAAGACATGTACAACAAGATTAATGATAAATACCAAGACAGTGAAAAAGCCGCACAAAATGTCAGTGACCGCATTGCTGCGATTGAAGATGTGTCGGATGCGCTATTTGCAGAATGGCAGGGAGAGTTGGACCTTTACACCAGCGATTCACTGCGTCGTTCAAGTGAGAAAAAGCTGCGTGAAACCAAATCGTCTTACCAGACTATGCTTTCAGCGATGAAACGGGCTGAGAAGAAAATGGATCCGGTACTCAACACTCTTCGCGACAACACGCTTTATCTCAAACACAACCTCAATGCGAGTGCCGTTGGTTCATTGCAGGGAGAGTTTATGAGCTTAGAAAAAGACATCGCCTACGCGATAACACAGATGAATGCTGCGATAGCTGAGTCGGATAAGTTCTTAGCACAACTCAACCAAAAATAACGCTTCAGAGACAGAACACGATGAAGCCAATCATTATTACTGGCGGCCCCGGAGCCGGAAAAACAACTCTGATTAATGCCTTGGGTGACATAGGTTACCCAACCTTCGCAGAATCCTCTCGCCAATTGATAGAACAACAGAGCCAACTTGAGAACGGTATCTTACCTTGGTTAGACCTACCGGGCTTTGCTCGCTTGTGTTTAGACGTGATGAGCGAGCAAAAAGAGCAAGCGAAGCAGCACCAAATTGCTTTTCTTGACCGTGCGATTCCAGATATCTGTGGTTACTTAGCTCAGGCTAATCTTGAGATTGATGCGAACTACCGAGAAGCGAGCCAAGGCTACCACCCCCAAGTGCTGTTCTGTCGTCCTGAGGCATCGATTTACGTACAAGATGATGTGAGACCTTATCCGTTTGAGGAGGCATTAGAGATTCACCACGCGCTAGTCAGAGTCTATCAAAAGCTAGGTTATGAGGTGATCGAAGTGCCATTTATGTCGGTCGATGAGCGGCTTCAATTCGTTGAGCGTTACTTAGGTATCAAAAGCTAGATCCCCAACTCGGTCGTTGCTCCCTCTTGAGGATGACGAATACTTGAACGCCCTTCGTATCCTGCATCTCGTTTACCCGTATCTACTCCAACACCATATAAAACAAAAGCCCCGAGCAGCTAGGCTACACGGGGCTTTCTTATTTATTCTAAAACGTATTGCTTGAATAGCTAGAAGCTAGTCAACTGGCAATTAAGCCTTAGCTGGACGTGCTGCACGCTTACGTTCGTTTTCAGTAAGAAGCTTCTTACGGATACGTACGTTTAGTGGCGTTACTTCTACTAGTTCATCTTCATCGATAAACTCAAGAGCTTGCTCTAGAGTGTGCTTGATCGGTGGAGAAAGAACTTGTGCTTCATCAGTACCAGATGCACGAACGTTCGTTAGTTGCTTACCTTTCAGACAGTTTACTGTCAGGTCGTTTGAACGGTTGTGAATACCGATTACTTGACCTTCATAAACTTCATCAGCGTGCTCTGTAAATAGACGACCACGAGCTTGAAGGAAGAACAATGCGTAAGTCAGTGCTTTACCAGTCGCGTTCGAGATTAGAACACCGTTGTTACGTTGACCAATGATACCGCCTTTGTAAGGACCGTAGTGATCGAACGAGTGGTAAATAAGACCAGAACCAGACGTCATTGTAAGGAATTCAGTTTGGAAACCGATAAGACCACGAGAAGGCATCATGAAGTCCATGCGAACACGGCCTTTACCATCTGGTGCCATATCTGTTAGCTCACCCTTACGTAGACCGATGCTTTCCATGATCGCACCTTGGTGCTCTTCAACTACATCGATAGTAACCGTTTCGAACGGTTCCATTTTCTGACCATCTTCTTCTTTGATGATTACTTCTGGACGAGATACTGCTAGCTCGAAACCTTCACGACGCATGTTTTCGATCAGGATAGAAAGGTGAAGTTCACCACGGCCTGATACGCGGAAACGGTCTGGACTTTCAGTTTCTTCAACACGTAGTGCAACGTTATGAACCAATTCTTTTTCAAGACGCTCAAGGATGTTACGTGAAGTTACAAACTTACCTTCTTTACCCGCGAACGGAGAAGTGTTTACTTGGAACGTCATTGTTACTGTTGGTTCATCAACAGACAGTGGTTCCATTGCTTCAACAGTGTTTACGTCACAGATAGTGTCTGAAATTTTCAACTCACCAAGACCTGTGATTGCAATGATGTCGCCAGCGTTAGCTTGTTCTACTTCGTGACGCTCAAGACCTAGGTAACCAAGTACAGTACCTACTTTACCGTTACGTTTTTTGCCTTCAGCATTCACGATAGTTACTTGTTGGTTTGGCTTAACAGAACCACGAGTAACACGAGCAACACCGATAACACCTACATAAGAGCTGTAATCAAGTTGCGAAATTTGCATTTGTAGTGGACCGTCAAGGTCAACTGCTGGCGCTTCTACTGTATCAACAACAGCTTGGAACAATGGTTCCATGTTCTCGCCAGTTTCACCTTCAGTCATTGTTGCCCAACCGTTTAGAGCTGAAGCGTAAACAACGGTGAAGTCTAGTTGCTCATCTGTAGCACCTAGGTTGTCGAAAAGGTCGAATACTTGATCCATAACCCAATCAGGACGAGCGCCTGGGCGGTCAATCTTGTTGATTACAACGATTGGCTTAAGACCGTGTGCGAATGCTTTTTGCGTTACGAAACGAGTTTGAGGCATTGGACCATCAACTGCGTCAACGATAAGCAGAACAGAATCAACCATAGACATGATACGCTCAACTTCACCACCGAAGTCCGCGTGTCCCGGAGTATCTACGATGTTGATGCGGTAATCATTCCAGTTGATTGCTGTGTTCTTCGCAAGGATTGTAATGCCACGCTCTTTTTCGATGTCATTCGAATCCATGACACGCTCTTCAGCTTCACCACGAGACTCAAGAGTGCCTGACTGTTGTAGTAGTTTATCAACCAAAGTCGTTTTACCGTGGTCAACGTGCGCGATGATCGCGATATTTCTTAACTTATCAATCTGTGGAGTAGACATGGATTCTCGATTCACTCATAAAAGTAGCCGTCACTTATCTCAAAAGTTTGGATAATAACCGCTAGCTTGATTTAAAAAACGGTCAATAATATACCAGATTCTAGACAAAAACCCAGAAATATGTGATCTGAACCAAGGCTTTTTTCTTTATTAGCGATTCATATCCGCTTAACTTTGGTTCCGTACAGTGTCTAGTCGACTAATTCGTAGGGTTATCGAAAAGTATCACCCGCGAAGTGGGCAACCAAATCTCAGGTAAAATAACAAAAGTGGATTGACAACTTAGGCAATTCATTGCTGAATGGTGTTCGCTTATGTCTCATATTGGTGCACAGATAAACAGTTGCACCAATACCGTGCAATCAAAGATCATTTTGGTGCAAAAGTCAGAGTTCGCAAATAAAGAAAACAAGTAAATCATTGAAATTAATGGAATAATTTTTTTGGCACGTTTTTGGCTATAGATAAATCAGCATCGATTAATGCACGTATAGACATTAATCAATGCTGGTTTCAACCGAATCGAGCTAATACCGAATTAATAACACTGGAGGTTATCCAAGATGTCAGTAGAAAATGTACTATCCCTGATCCAAGAGAACGAAGTTAAATTTATCGACTTACGTTTTACTGATACAAAAGGTAAAGAGCAGCACATCTCTATTCCTTCTCACCAAGTTGATGCAGACTTCTTCGAAGAAGGCAAAATGTTTGACGGCTCTTCAGTAGCTGGGTGGAAAGGCATTAATGAATCTGACATGGTAATGATGCCAGACGCAGCTTCTGCTGTACTGGACCCATTCACAGAAGATGCAACGCTAAACATCCGTTGTGACATCCTTGAGCCTGCAACAATGCAAGGCTACGACCGTGACCCACGCTCTATCGCTAAACGTTCTGAAGAATACCTACGTTCTACGGGTATCGCAGACACAGTTCTAGTGGGTCCAGAGCCAGAATTCTTCCTATTCGATGACGTTAAGTTCTCAAACGACATGTCTGGTTCTTTCTTCAAGATTGATGATGTAGAAGCCGCTTGGAACACAGGTTCTGACATCGAAGGCGGTAACAAAGGTCACCGTCCTGGCGTTAAAGGCGGTTACTTCCCAGTAGCTCCTGTCGATTCATCTCAAGATATCCGTTCAGCAATGTGTCTAGTAATGGAAGAGATGGGCCTAGTTGTTGAAGCTCACCACCACGAAGTTGCAACTGCGGGTCAAAACGAAATCGCAACTCGCTTCAACACGCTAACAACAAAAGCGGATGAGACTCAAATCTACAAGTACGTTGTACACAACGTTGCGCACGCATTTGGCAAAACAGCGACATTCATGCCTAAGCCACTAGTTGGTGACAACGGTTCTGGCATGCACGTTCACATGTCATTGAACAAAGATGGACAAAACTTGTTTGCTGGTGATAAGTACGGCGGCCTATCTGAAATGGCTCTTTACTACATCGGTGGTGTAATCAAGCACGCTCGCGCAATCAACGCATTTGCTAACCCATCAACGAACTCATACAAGCGTCTTGTACCTGGTTTCGAAGCACCTGTAATGCTTGCTTACTCAGCACGTAACCGTTCTGCTTCCATCCGTATCCCAGTAGTACCAAGCCCGAAAGCACGTCGTATCGAGCTACGTTTTGGTGACCCAGCAGCTAACCCATACCTATGCTACTCAGCAATGCTTATGGCTGGCCTTGACGGTATTAAGAACAAGATCCACCCTGGCGAAGCTATGGATAAAGATCTATACGACCTTCCTGCAGAAGAAGCAGCTGAAATCCCAACAGTTGCAGAATCTCTACAAGGTGCTCTAGCAGCACTTAACGAAGACCGTGAGTTCCTAACTGCTGGTGGCGTATTCTCTGACGACTTCATCGATTCTTACATCACTCTGAAATCTGATGACGTACAGCGCGTGAACATGGCTACACACCCACTTGAGTTTGAACTGTACTACTCAGTTTAATCCTTAGTCGGTTAGCATGTAATTCTTACTGCAATAAAAGCTATTGCAACATGTAAGAAGCACTAAAAAATATTAGGCTCGCCTCGCAGGCGGGCCTTTTTTCTATTCTCCCTCCCCCAGCTTCCTCGTACCATATCTTAAACAAAAGCCCTCAGAGGCTGTTGCTATAAATACAATAAAATCAATAACAAAACTAACGTCAAACGTGAAAACACCTAACGGTGAAAAGAGGCTAACGATATGAAAAACATACTGTTCCTAATCGGATTAACAGTCGCATTCTCGTGCTCTGCTCAAACGGTGTACACCTGGGAAGATGAGGATGGTGTGCTTCACTTTAGTGATACCCCTACCGATCAAGGTGCGGAGGCTCTGCGCCTACCTGACGTACAAGCTTCCGCGCCTGCTCCTAAATTTGAGGCTTCAACGCCTGTTGACGCTGCAGATCCCTCTACAACTAAAATGGCAACACCAGTTCAAGCTCAGGAAAAAACGGATAACACGAAACGAGAGGTACCCGCTCAGTTAGCCCTCAGCATGCTGACTCCAGTTCATGATCAAACCATCCGCAGCAACCGTGGCTTAATCCCAATAAAAATAGAACTCAACCGCAAGCTTGGTATTGGAGAGCAGTTGCAATTGATGCTCGATGGTCGTCGTTATGGCGCTCCACAAACCCAACCTAATTGGGAATTGAAAGGTATCGATCGAGGCACTCACACCATTGCAATTCAAGCACATAGAAGCGGCAAGCTTATTGCATCTACTAGTCCAGTCACCGTGTATTTACATCGAGCGACGCTCAAGTAAGCCAATGTGTTAAAAGAGGCCAAATTACCTCTACTTTTCACCTGATCGAAGCAGCTTTCAGCGACTCTAATGAATTATCTTTAGCTTCTGGTTGATATGCGCCATACTTGAACTTAGCTTCGCACCAATTTGGTGCAGTGAGAAAAACACCAGTTCAAGGACGAAATAGTGAATCGATCAGCCAAAAGCGACAGCATAGATACACATCATCTTTCCAGCGCCATTCTCGACAATATGGTGACCTCAACATTGATGCTCGATGAGCAACTGTATGTCCGATACGCCAACCCGGCGGCTGAACAACTCTTTTCGCAAAGTGCACGACGTATCGTTGATCACCCTCTGAGCCAACTTATCCAGCACGCCTCACTGGATTTAGCGCTGTTGACTCAACCGCTACAAAGTGGCCAAAGCATCACAGACAGCGACGTTACCTTTGTGGTTGATAACCGCCCACTAATGCTTGAGGTAACAGTGAGCCCAATCTCTTGGCAGCGAGAAACGCTGTTATTGGTTGAGATGCGCAAGATAGACCAACAAAGACGCCTCAGCCAAGAGCTCAACCAACACGCACAACAACAAGCGGCTAAACTATTGGTGCGTGGATTAGCCCATGAGATTAAGAATCCATTGGGCGGATTAAGAGGAGCCGCGCAGCTACTTGGTAAAATGCTCCCTGATCAGTCCCTTAATGAATATACGCAGATCATTATTGAGCAAGCCGACCGCCTGAGAGCTTTGGTCGATCGCCTGCTTGGCCCACAGAAACCGGGGACCAAATCGGAAGAGAACCTTCACCAAATACTTGAAAAAGTAAGGCAACTCGTCGAGCTAGAATCAGGTTCAACACTCGTCATCGAACGAGACTACGACCCGAGCCTACCGGACATCTTGATGGATTCAGCACAGGTAGAACAAGCCATGCTCAATATAGTGAGCAACGCAGCTCAGATTCTGAAGGCTCAAGAATCAGGAAAAATCACCATTCGCACCAGAACGGTGCATCAAGCAAACATTCATGGTCAGCGACACAAACTCGCCGCTCGCATTGAGATCTGCGACAACGGCCCGGGTATCCCCGATGAATTGAAAGACACCCTGTTTTACCCAATGGTCAGCGGACGAGAAGGAGGTACAGGGCTAGGGCTATCGATATCTCAAAACCTGATCGATCAACACAATGGGAAAATTGATGTTGAAAGCTGGCCGGGCAACACCACATTCACGATTTATTTGCCGATATAAGCAAAGCTGTGTCTCCCACTGGAAACAACGTTTCATTGGCAACACTGAATACCGAACAATAAAAACAACAATGATTATCACAATAGATTTGGCTGCAAAGGATTTGAATTATGAGTAAGGGATACGTTTGGGTCGTCGATGACGACAGCTCTATCCGCTGGGTAGTAGAGAAAACACTTTCATCTGCGGATATAAAGTGTGAAACATTTGCTGATGCAGAGAGCGTATTACTTGCTCTTGAGCGCGAGACACCAGACGTTTTGGTGTCCGACATTCGCATGCCCGGCATTGACGGTATTGAGCTTTTGCATCAGGTTCATCAACGCTCTCCCGACCTGCCAGTGATCATTATGACCGCGCACTCAGACCTTGATGCTGCGGTCAATGCTTATCAAAAAGGCGCTTTTGAGTATCTGCCTAAGCCGTTCGATATCGATGAGACACTGACTTTAGTAGAACGAGCAATCGCCCACAGCCAAGAGCAAAAGCGAGAACAGGCGAGTGAAGCAGTAGAAGACACCAACGCGCCAGAAATCATTGGCGAAGCGCCTGCGATGCAGGAAGTCTTCCGCGCCATTGGTCGTTTGTCTCGGTCATCCATTTCCGTGCTAATCAATGGTGAATCAGGTACAGGCAAAGAACTAGTCGCACACGCCTTACATCGTCACAGCCCAAGAGCGAAAAAGCCCTTTATCGCCCTGAACATGGCTGCGATTCCCAAAGATCTCATCGAGTCAGAACTGTTTGGCCACGAAAAAGGCGCCTTTACCGGTGCTAACAGTGTTCGCCAAGGACGCTTCGAGCAAGCCAACGGGGGTACTCTGTTTCTTGATGAGATTGGCGACATGCCACTCGATATTCAGACTCGACTACTGCGCGTGCTGTCTGATGGCCAGTTTTATCGCGTAGGTGGACATTCTGCGGTTAAGGTCGATGTTCGTATCGTTGCCGCAACCCACCAAGATCTTGAGCGCTTAGTACATGACGGTGGTTTCCGTGAAGACCTTTTCCATCGACTCAACGTTATCCGAATCCATATTCCGGCACTGCGCGAACGTAAACAGGACATTGAAAAGCTGACTCACCACTTCCTAGCATCAGCCGCTGAAGAGCTTGGCGTAGAAGTGAAGACACTACACCCAGAGACCATTCTGAAGCTCAATCAGCTCAATTGGCCGGGTAACGTACGTCAGCTTGAGAACATTTGTCGTTGGCTAACTGTAATGGCGAGCGGCAGCGAAATACTCCCTTCGGATCTACCACCTGAGTTGTTGGAAGAGAAGGTTGTAATCAGCGAAGGTACTGATGGTAATTGGCAACAACTGCTGGCTAATTGGGCCAAGAGTGCGCTTGATTCCGGCGAAAAAGAGCTGCTGACTTATGCTCTACCCGAGTTTGAACGTATATTATTAGAGGCCGCACTCAACCATACTAATGGCCATAAACAAGATGCAGCGAAAGTTTTAGGATGGGGAAGAAACACCCTGACTCGTAAACTCAAAGAGTTGTACTGATCTATATATGCCTTTAGATACATATTTTTTAAAGCTAAAAAAGTGTCGCTTGCTTTGAATAGTATCGGTACAATTACAGTACACTATCTATCCAAACTGTAGCTAAAGATGTCTTTGAAAACACAAATTACCTTGAGAACCGCAGTGGTTCTGCCATTCGTGATGATATTTCTCTTCACTATGGGCGTAATGATTTTCACTCAAAAGCAAAGCTACAAGGAGATGGTGAGTGATATTAGTGCGCGCCAACTAACATCACTCACTGATAACGTTCATCAAAGCCTTGCCGATTTTTTAGAAAAGCCATTTCACGCTAACCTTTCACTAAGTCATAACATCGGTTATCACAACCTTTATAAAGAGGGAAATCTTAGTCAGGTTCAAGACTATATTCTTTACAAGTTTTCTGCGCATTTTCAAGCGATCCCTCAGCTTGATGTAATCGGCTTTGGTTCTGAAGATGGTAACTATGTCGGCTTTCGAAAAGAAACAAACCGCGGCTTAACTTTAATGGCTCGGGATGATCGAACTCAAGGCAAACTTGTCATTTATCGTGGTAATACGATTAGCGGAGACATTCGAACCACAATTTCAGGTTATGACCCTAGAGTTCGCCCTTGGTACACTCCAGTAGTGACACAGAACAAGGCTGTATGGTCATCAATTTATGCCAATGCAGATGAACGACAAGAGATCACTTTATCGGCTCTCGCTCCTATCTATAGTGATAACGAGCTCAAAGGTGTCCTCGCCAGCGATATTAAGATCAACACCTTTAATGCTTTTCTCAAGGATCTCAAAGATAAAACGGATGCCTCTGTTTATATTATTGATAAGCAACAGCGCTTAGTCGCTCATTCGGGCGGAGGCAGCGTGGTCTCTTGGGGAACAGGACAAACAGACAAAGGCCAGCGCTTGTTAGCAACAGAGAGTGCTAACGCGGTAATACGTGAAAGTGCCCGTTATGTAGATAAGTTTCATCTAATCGATGATTTAAATGTGCAGCGCTTTAGTTTTAATTTAGATAACGAACGATATTTCAATCAACTTACCCCTTATGAAGATGAGTACGGCATCACTTGGATTATTGGTATGTCGATCCCAGAAAGTAGCCTACTTGGTGAATTACCAAAAAACCAAAGAAACAGTTGGTTACTCGGTCTAACTCTCAGTTGCATTGGTATTATCGCTGGATTAATTGCCTTTAATCGCGTAACTCAACCCATCACTTCAACTGCAGGGGCAGCAAAGCGCCTCGCCAAAGGTGACTGGGAGACGAGCATGCCAAAAACGGGCAACATCTATGAAATTAGCATGTTAACTGCGTCATTTAATGAAATGACCAACAATTTAAAGGCTTCTTTTCAGGCGTTACAGGCTCAACTTACCTATGACTCATTAACCAAACTGTATAGTCGTGAAGGCTTTATTGATACAGCCAAGAAAAACCCTGAAAACGAAAAAGGTACACTTTATTTAATTGGTATTGACCGCTTTCGAGATATTAATGATAGCCTCGGCCATTACAATGGTGACCAACTGCTTATCATTGCGGCCGCTCGTTTAAGAGGTACGCTACCATCGAACTTCCTGTTAGCTCGAACTGGCGGGGATGAATTTGCGATTTACGCTCCTAACATCAATCAAATAGATGACGTTCAACTACTGACGAGTCGCTTACTTCGAATCTTTACCTCCCCATTTGCCATGGAATCAGAAAGCGTGGTCATCAAAGTATCAATGGGGGTCGTGAATGTCTCGAACGTCAACGACATTACACTGCTGCTACGCAACAGCAGTATAGCCTTGAGCAACGCAAAGCAAGACAAAACCAGTGTCAGTATTTACAACCCAGAAATGGGCAAAGCATCGAGATATCGTACCAAGATGCTGGCACGTCTTAACAAGGCAATTGATCTTCAGCAGTTCGAGCCTTTCTATCAGCCTATAATCGACCTTGAATCTGGAGCTACCATAGGTGCCGAGGCTTTGGCTCGTTGGGTAACGGACGAGGGTATAATCTCACCTTTGGAGTTCATTCCTTTAGCAGAAGAAACAGGATTGATCTACGACATTGGTAAGCAGATTTTGCACAAGTCATGTCGAGATACCGCAATTGCGATTGAATCTGGAAAATGGAATAAAGACTTCTCTATTCACGTTAACTTATCTGTCGACCAACTGAGTGAAAGCGGATTTATTGAATTGGTTAAAACCACGCTGCGTGACACCAAATTACCAGCCCAAAACCTGACGCTAGAGATCACTGAATCACGCATCGTCGACAATGACCAAACCATCATCGATAATATGCTGACGCTAAAAGCACTAGGCATCTCGATTGCAATTGATGACTTTGGTACCGGCTATTCGTCACTGGCTTACTTACACAAACTGCCATTTGATTGCTTAAAGATCGATCGCAGCTTCGTCAGTAAGTTGGAAAAAGAGAACCTAGACAGCTCCATCGTCGCGGCCATCGTCAACATTACCAAGGGTTTCAAAGTGAGTTTGGTGGCAGAAGGCGTTGAAACACAACAACAAGCTGAACTACTCAAGCAGCTTCAATGCCCATTAGCTCAAGGTTTCTTATACAGCCGTCCAGTTCCGTTTGACCAATGGCCTACCGACCTAGGCAGTAAGCTAAATGCCAAGTTTAAAACGAATAACAAAGTCGAATAAAACGCAGAGGCTAAACAGGGCACCAAAGAGAGCCGCGCCTAAATCAGGCAGAAACCGAATGAGTCAGATACAAAAATGCCAGCATGATGCTGGCATTTTTTATGTTTCTATTCTCTATCGAGTTATTAGATGACGCGAGAGAATTGCTGTTGGCGAGCCTTGGCACGTAGGTATTTATCAAAACACATACAGATGTTACGGATCAGCAAACGGCCACGCAAAGTTACGCGGATTTCTTTGTCATCGACTTCAACCAACTCATCGTTGATAAAGGTTTGTAGAAGCTCTAAATCTTCTTTGAAGTAGCGATTAAAGTTAACCGAGAACTCAGATTCGATCATTGTTTTATCAAGCTTGAAGTTACAAATCAGCTGCTTGATCACTTCACGACGTAGAAGGTCGTCACTGTCTAGTGCAACACCTTTCCAAAGTGCATGGCGCAGGTCATTCACTTGAGCGTAGTACTTCTTCAGCTCTTTCTGGTTTTGAGCGTAAGCATCACCGACCATTGAGATAGCAGAAACACCGAAACCAATTAAGTCAGCTTCACCTTGGGTCGTGTAGCCTTGGAAGTTACGATGCAGAATACCTTCACGTTGTGCTACGGCTAGCTCGTCTTCAGGTAATGCGAAGTGATCCATACCTATGAACTGATAACCCGCCCCGGTTAGCGTCTCGATAGTATCTTGTAAGATAGCCATCTTCTCTTTAGCTTCAGGTAGGTCTTCATCTTTTATCTTACGCTGCGCAGCAAACAGTTGCGGCATGTGTGCGTAGTTAAATACAGATAAACGGCCCGGCTTCATTTCTAACACTTGCTTCAATGTTTCAGCGAACAAAGCTTGAGTCTGCTTTGGTAGGCCGTAGATCAAATCCAGGTTAGTTGAACGGAAGCCTAGCTCTGTCGCACGTTGAACCATTGCAATAATGAACTCTTCATCTTGCTCACGGTTAACCAGCTTCTGTACTTCTTTATTAAAGTCTTGCACGCCAATGCTCAGGCGGTTGAAGCCTTCATTTCGAAGGTGGTCAAGTACGTCTAGCTCAATCTCACGCGGGTCAACTTCAATACTGATTTCAGCGTCAGCGGTGAAGTTAAACTCTTCACGCAAAATGCCCATCAAACGAGTGATTTGTGTTTTGGTCAAGAACGTTGGTGTACCACCACCGAAGTGCAGTTGAGTCACTTTACGGCCATTCAATAACGAGGCGCGCTGGCGGATTTCATGTTCAATCACATCCAAGTACTCATCCGCTTTATGCGAGTGACGAGTAATGACTTTATTACAACCACAGTAGTAACAAAGCTTGTGACAAAATGGGATATGCACGTAAAGAGAGAGTGGACGATCAGGATATTGAGTACACGCCATGTCGTAATCAGCGACAGTAAACGCTTCATGAAACTCCAACGCAGTTGGGTATGAGGTGTAACGAGGTCCCGAATAGTTGTACTTGTTTAAGATTTCTTGATCCCAAACGATTTGCTGATTCGTTGTTACTGGCTTGCTCGACATAGCGGTACTTCCAATTTAGATCCGCGAGAACCTAAGGTCTCTCAAATCATTTTACATACATTAAAATATAGACGGGTTATTTTGCCACACGACCAGTAAGGTCGTTCCAAGACAAAATCAATTTTTCAGACAAAAACTCAGAACTGCTAGCTTGATCACTAACAAAGCGTCGGGATTAACGAGACGCAAAAGGTAAGAAAGCCCATTTAACATTGTCTATTAAAAAGCAAGGCGACTTAAAAACAATATGCCTTTAAGACAAAGCGTCTTAAAGGCATAGGTATTAAAAGCAGCACGTCTTAAAAATGGAGTGTTCAACAAGCCTCTATATTAAATAGTCTTAGTGACTAGATCATCTGAATGTTGATTTGGTTGTTGAGAGGCTTAACCTTCTCCTGCAACCTTTTCAAATCTTCGATGACCGCATCATTCAAGCGAGTCTCTGCCTTATGGCGCGTGAGATTCTGCTGCATGCGATCTTTCTTCGTCAGTTCCTGTCTTGCATCTCCGCGAGCCATATCTTTTACGATATGGTACAGCTCAGAAAGAGCAGGATACTCAGAATCAAAATCGACACGCTCATCACCCTGAACGTTATCCATAATGATACACACTCGGATACTGATCTCAGGTAAGTCACACTGGCCTTGAATACCCGCTAAGCACAAAGTATTTACGTTTTCGTAAATCGTCGCGTTACGTTTTTCAATGGCAAGTGCTTGATGCTGCTTTTGCAACTCCGTCTGCTTCTTCACTTGAAGTAGAAGGTAACCTGCGTAAGAGCCCAAGCCGAGAATGATAATTCCACCAGCAATTGCTAATAAGGTTACGTTCATTGGCTATTAACCTTTAAAGCTGTCTAAGTCGAAATCTTCGAATTGAGATAGCAAGTCTTCGTCAGAGCTTGCTTTCTTCTTAGAGGCAACCGGTGCTTCTTCGAAGATCTCTTCTTCATCGTCTTCTGGCTCTAGCAGACCTAAGCGGCCCATTAGGTGTTCGATACGATCAAGTTTCTCATCAACAAACTTCTGCAGACCAGCACCTAGGTTTTCACCATTTTCGATACGATCTAGCAATGTGTTCAGTTGAGCATCATTCTCAAGCATCTCTAACTCTTGTTCGTTAGATAGCTTGCGCTCTTGTTTCGTCGACTTCTTCGCTGGTTCAACAATCAGCGGGATTTTTTTCTTGCTGCCTAAACGAGGGTCGCGAGCTAGTGCAGCTTTACGCTGTTTTGCTTCGCTACCATCAGAGTGACGGCTGCCAGACTTAAGGCCTTTACGCTTTTTAACACGCTTACGTTCACGACCTTCAACATCAGATTCACTACGGTTACGAGTAACCATAGGTTCCGGAGCGCCAAGTGCTCCCGGTTTTCTTGATTTCTTACTACGACCCATTACTGCACTTTCCTCAGTAAAATTACATCATTTCCAAAAAATTCTAGTTCGAGCTTATCCCGCTCTGCCAAAAACTGGAATGTTTGACGACTAAAGAAGACGACATGTGTCGGGTCATTCTTGTAGTGCCAACCAGCAAACGCGTCTACGTCTATTACTAGTTTAGTCATAAGACCAATCCAGCCCTTGGGTTTAACTAAATTCAACCATTGCTGCCACACTTTGTCTGGGTGATAAAGATGCTCTATCACCTCCGTGGCAGTCATAAAGTCATACGTTTTTTCCAACACAGAAGCTTCTGGGTGGTAATAGATATCGTACAACTCCATGGTGTGTCCGGCTTCTTCTAACATAATAGATAGCGTAGGGCCTGGGCCACAACCAAAATCCAACCCGTGTGAGTTAGATGAAATTTTGTCTGTTAGTGGATCCGCGATGCGAGATAGAAAACGGCGATAGCCTGCATCACTAGGATCGTTCTCATGGAGATCATAGTGTGCTTTCTCTTCTTTTGCTTCTAACCTTTGTTCAGGTTTAACAAATACCAGTTCACATTGCTGACACTGCAGATAGGCTCTGCGTTTGTCTTCAAAATAGTGATTCACGCCTTGGTGATGGCATAAGGGACAAGTATACATAGCACATCCTTAAACAGGGATGCGAAACATACCAGAAACTGAGTTTATAGTGGAGAGGTATTGGGTGTTTTTTCATCAAATCAATAAAAAAAGCGATAGGAAAACCTATCGCTCTCTAAATCTGCCTATATCGGCCAAAATTTGCATACTCAACTTGGTACACAAATCTCCATTTGTTATTGGTGCTTTCCATGCCAAATTTGTTTGTTGTTCATCGTCCTGATGAGTTTTGGCTATCCTTTTCTAACACCTTGTTGCTGGGCTGTCCTAGCCTGATCCGTTTCTGTCTATACCGTTAGACTAGATGACCATCCGTATCTAAGTCAGCTCCTAGCTGATGGCGGCTACTTTACCTTTTTACAAAAAGACTACAAGAGTGCGAGCTCACACTTTTGTACACAATTCGAACACGCATTGATAAATTAGACATTAACACAAACCGGATATATAAAATCAATACAAAAGAAAACGCCCCAACCATTACTGATCGGGGCGTCTCTTCAATCTCGCTCGAACGTACATTTCATTACTCTGGCTAAGAGCAAGAAACCGACATATTAGTGTAAACCACCAACGTACTTCGATAAGGTATCAATATCTGCGTCTGTTAACTTTTTAGCTACATCACGCATCATCGCATTCATGTCGTTATTACGGTTACCATCGCGGAATTTCTCAAGTTGAGCCTTGATGTAATCTGCGTGCTGACCTGAAATCTTAGGGAAACCAGAAAGTTCGGTACCATTACCACGAGGGCCGTGACAAGCAATACAAGCCGTTACGCCGCGTTCTGCGTTACCCGCAGTGTAAAGAACCTTACCTTCATCTACTACATTTTCAGGAGTAGAGTTACTAGAGATAGGGAGAGATGCGTAGTATGCCGCTAGGTCAGCCATATCTTCTTCAGATAAAGGCATCGCCATTGCACCCATTACAGGCTCGTAACGACCTTGTTTACCACCACTCGTCATACCTAGCTTAAGCTCTTTTAACTGCTTCTCTAGATACTTCTCATGTTGACCAGCCAGCTTAGGATACTGAGTGATCAGACTGTTGCCGTCAGCACCGTGGCAGGCAACACATGTTTGTGATTTGGCTTTACCAGCTTCAATACTACCTTGAGCCCATACTGAGCAGCTGGCTAAAAGACTCAAAATTAGCGCTAATTTCTTCATGACATTCCATTATAATTATCAAGCTTCCAGTACCACTCTATGTTGCCACTCATGGTACAATAGGCGACCTTATGCCGAGCACGGTTATTTTACACAAATTCACAAAAAAGTAATCAATCGACTACACAAAGTCGAGATGGAGTTAACAGTGAGCGTAAAAATTCATTATCAAAACACGCATTTCATTACCAGTGCACCTGATATTCGTCACTTACCAGAAGACGAAGGGATCGAAATTGCGTTTGCAGGACGCTCCAATGCTGGTAAATCTAGCGCACTAAACCGCGTTACAAACCAAAAAAGCTTGGCGAAAACCAGTAAAACCCCAGGTCGAACTCAGCTAATTAACCTATTTAAGGTTACCGACGGCTGTCATATTGTCGATTTACCGGGATATGGCTTCGCTCAAGTACCGCTTGAGATGAAGAAAAAATGGCAGAAGTCGCTAGGTGAATACCTACAACGACGTGAAAGCCTAAAAGGTTTAGTGGTATTGATGGATATCCGTCACCCAATGAAGGACCTTGACCAACAAATGATCTACTGGGCTATCGATAGCCGCATCCCAGTACAGGTTTTGTTAACAAAAGCAGACAAACTGAAAAGCGGTGCGCGTAAAGCACAGCTACTGAAAATCCGTAATGATGCGAAATCTTTCGGTGGTGATGTAGCGGTTGATGTCTTCTCTTCAATGAAGGGCATCGGCGTTGACCAACTGCGTGCCAAGATGGATGAGTGGTTTGCACCTGTGTTTGCTGATCAGATCATTGATGAGCTAGCGGACGAAGAGCAAAACGACTCAGAGTAATTCTTCTATCTATAGCTTTATCTATAATTAGAAGTTAAAGCACTTACAGCAAGTGATTTAGCCTTATTAATACCCTTCCTTATATAGGTGGGGTATTTTTTTGCCCAAAAATTAGTGAGTTAAACCTAAGTCTTGAGAATTAAAGACAAGATTAATCAGTTAGAAACGAGAGAAGTGAACCATACTAAAAGACACATCTAAATAAACAGAACAATGAGAAAGGAATACTCATGTGGAAAACACCATTGGCCATCATTGCACTTATGTTGATCTCACTGACAGGGTTCGCCTCTGAAGCAGAACAAGAACAAACCCCACTGATCAATGTTGATATGACCTTGGACTTGGATGGTATGGAAAAATACGCTCAAGACGCGAGTGAGTCTCTTGAGGTGATATCGCAATCTTTGCAGGCGATAGTCAACAACCCCAACCTCAGCAATGACCAACAACAAGCCTTGAATCAAACCGTTGAAAGCATCAATCAGCTTGCGAGCTCCACCAAGACATCACTCAATCAACTCCCACAAGTCTTAGACCAATCTCGACTCGCCTTTAAGAAAACCAGTCAATTACTGCTAGATGATATCCAAACTAAAATCATTATTGCGTTGGCAGCCGTTATCACTGTCATTGTTATCGCGTTGACCGCTATCTATCTACTTATCCTAAAACCCATGCAGCAAACCTTGGTGGAAGCGACCAACAATATCTCTTCTATGGCGCAATCTATCCAGATCACGGCCGAAGCTCTGAAATACAGCACAGAGAAACAACAGGAAATCATGGACTACATTGAGCATTCACCCACTCAATATACTGATAAATAAGACGTAAACGATCAATGCATTATGAGTCACTTGTAAAATAAAAGTTATTTTCAAGAATAAAACAATGCACTTAGAGACGGATTAAAATTACCAATTGCTGATTGAATTCCAGATCTAAGGCAATCAAGTGTTTATCACGGAGCTTAGGGAAAGCGTAACAAAAGGCACTAAAAATGGGAGATTTTACGGGGGAATAGTAGGTTGGAGATATTTTTCTTTCGCACAAGAAAAAACGCCCCAGTCAAATACTGACTGGGGCGGCTGAATCAGCCTAATCCAATAACGTGAAACAAAAGGTCTGAAAGATAGAACATCTTACCTCTGTACCCTACAAGATTTAATGTACAACAATTGCTCAGAAATGAAAACCATTTTTGTAGTTTTTTTTCATGAACGTTTTATTAAAACACCCAAAATCTTCTTATGACTTAACTTTATTCGAGACAAAAAAAAGCCAGTGTTTGTGCACTGGCTCATACTAATTTACTCAATAAGGTCAAAAACTGATTAGTGGGCTTGATCCCAGTTGTCACCGTGGCCAGCTTCCGCGACAAGCGGTACTTCTAGCTCTGCGGCGGATTCCATCAATTCTTGTACTTTACTTTCAATTTCGGCTAAAGCTGACTCTTCCACTTCGAAGACCAATTCATCGTGTACTTGCATAAGCAGTTTCACACGACCATCGCCTTCCGCTTGAATCCATTCATCAACCAACAGCATCGCTTTCTTAATGATATCTGCTGCTGTGCCCTGCATTGGCGCGTTGATTGCCGCACGTTCAGCAGCCTTACGACGCATGCCATTTCGAGATTGAATCTCAGGAAGGTGCAGACGACGACCGTAAATGGTTTCAACAAAGCCTTGCTCTGAAGCCGCGCTGCGTGTGTCTTCCATATACTGCATCACACCTGGGTAACGCTCAAAGTAAGTATCCATGTAGTGTTGTGCTTCGCCACGAGGAATACCTAGCTGCTTAGCCAAACCAAAAGCACTCATGCCGTAGATAAGACCAAAGTTAACCGCTTTAGCACGACGACGCTGCTCAGTGGTCACACTCTCAATATCAACACCAATGATCTCAGCAGCCGTTGCCGCGTGGATATCTTTGCCTTGTTGGAATGCTTCCAGCAGCGCTTTGTCACCTGATAGGTGCGCCATGATACGCAATTCAATTTGAGAGTAATCGACCGCTAGAATCTTCCAACCATGTTGTGCAACGAATGCTTGGCGGATACGACGACCTTCTTCATTACGAATTGGGATGTTCTGTAGGTTTGGATCAGTCGAAGACAAACGGCCCGTCGCGGTCACCGCTTGATGATAAGACGTATGAACACGACCAGTCTCAGCGTTGATCATCTTCGGCAGTTTATCTGTGTACGTCGACTTAAGCTTCGCAAGACCACGATACTCAATGATCAACTTAGGTAGCGGGTAATCAAGCGCCAGCTCTTGAAGCACTTCTTCGTTGGTTGAAGGTGCACCTGATGGCGTTTTCTTGATAACTGGCAGACCCATTTTCTCAAACAGGATCGCTTGCAGTTGTTTTGGCGAGTTCATATTGAACTCTTGCTCTGCTATCTCGTAAGCTTTCTGCTCTAGCTCATCCAGACGAACCGCAATCTCTTGTGATTGAGCGCCTAGCAACATGTCATCAATGAATACACCAGTGCGTTCAATGCGAGACATCACAGGGATCAACGGTACTTCGATTTCTTCATAGATGGTTTTAAGCTTTTCATCTTGCTCGATGTTTTCCATCAGGCGGTTATGCAAACGTAGTGTCACGTCAGCATCTTCTGCAGCGTATGGAGACGCCTCACCCAGTTCAATCTGGTTGAAAGTAAGCTGTTTCTTGCCTTTACCTGCGATTTGCTCAAATGAGATGCAGCTGTGCTGAAGGAAACGCAGCGCTAGGCTGTCCATATCATGCTTGCCACCTACGCTGTTGAAAACGTAAGACGCCAGCATGGTATCGTGTTTGATGCCTTTCATCTCGATACCGTAGCGCGCTAGCACACTCATATCGTACTTCAGGTTTTGACCCACTTTAGCTTGAGCATCATCTTCAAGAATCGGTTTCAGTTGTTCAAGTACCCAATCACGATCCAGCTGTTGCGGTGCATCTAGGTAATCATGAGCAACCGGTACGTAAGCGGCAACGCCCTCGTCCGTCGCAAATGATAGACCGACCAAGTTCGCCACCATGTAATCAAGGCTGTCTGTCTCAGTATCAAAAGCAAACAATTCAGCTGCTTTAAGCTTTTCTAACCAAACATTGAATGACGCTTCATCTAGAATCGTTTCGTAGTTGCTACGATCAATCGTCACGGCAGACGTATTCATCTCTACAGTAGAAGCGCTGCTACGTACTGATCCAGCTCCCGCTGCGGAAGATTTCTCATCCGCCTCAACCACTCCGCTGCCACCTTCAAGGAGCTCGTTCAGCCAAGATTTGAAAACCAATTGACCGTATAGCTTGATCAACTCATCGATATTGGGTTGAGCTTTTACCAATGACTCAGGCGTCTCTTCAAGCTCAACATCTAGCTTGATTGTTGCAAGCTCGTAGGACATGTCAGCATTGGCTTTATTATCAGCCAGCTTCTTAGCCATCGTCTTCGAACCGCGGAAACCAAGCGCCGCAATATCATCAAGATTCTGATACAACTTTTCGATACTACCAATGCCTTGTAGTAAAGCCGTCGCTGTCTTGTCACCCACACCCGGAACACCAGGGATGTTATCGACTTTATCGCCCATCAGTGCCAAGTAATCGATGATCAGTTCTGGTGGGATACCAAACTTCTCAATCACACCTTCGCGATCCATTACCACGTTGGTCATGGTGTTGATCAGAGTAACGTTGTCATCAACTAACTGCGCCATATCTTTATCACCAGTACTGATAAGTACAGGCATCCCCATCGCAGAAGCTTGAGAAGCCAACGTACCAATCACGTCATCTGCTTCAACGCCAGGAATAGAGATAAGTGGCAAACCCATCGCACGAATCACATTGTGCAATGGTTCTATCTGGCAACGAAGATCGTCAGGCATAGGTGGGCGGTTTGCTTTGTACTCTGGGTACATGTCATCACGGAACGTTTTCCCTTTCGCATCAAAAATAACCGCAATACGATCAGAAGCAAATTGACGCATCATGCTGCGTAGCATGTTAACTACACCATAAACAGCGTTCGTTGGGATATCACCATTGCTCATGGTGCCAGGGTAAGCATGGAACGCGCGATATAGGTAAGAAGAGCCATCGATCAGAATCAATGGATTATCAGGAATACGAGCCATAATATTTGTGAATCCAGTAAGTACAGAAATTATCTGTTAAGAATGCCACGTCTGTTGGTTGGATTCCATGTTGTCGATCTGTATCCGTTCACTCGGTTGTATTCGTTATAATCGATTTGTTGTTATTTTTTGTTCTTAGACGCAAGCGTTCTGTGGATAACTCTGTTTATATTATTTATCCACCCTGTTGAGAAGTAAGGTTAACAAATCAAAAAACACCAGCAATACACTGAAAATAAAGAATAATTTTACAGATCGAACATATGACCAACGATCTTTTTACGATCCTGCATTGTGGAAAAGAATGCTGATGGCGTTTTATTCATAAAAAAACGTGCCACTAAATATGCATATTGTTGAATTGGAGGTATAAAAAAAGCGACACCCGAAGATGTCGCCTAGCAAAAACTGGTAAAGCCATTCAAATTGAATACCACAGCTTTACCTAAAAGCTATAAATTACACTGGAAGCAATGTGAGCAATGTCGTGTCAAAAAGAACTTAGTACAAGTTCGCGAGAATTCTGTTGGGTAACCAAGTTGATACTTGAGTACTTAACATCCTTGTGAACATTTCCTCATTCCCTAAGACAGGGTTAATAATAATGATTCTCATTTAATAGTCAACAACTAAATGATAATAAATCTCATTAAATTCATTTTAAATGATTTATCACCCCGATAAAGCAAATCATTAAGCTGATAATTGCTTCACGAAATGGATTCGATTTTCATTAATCTCTTCTTTTTCTTCCAATTTTTCAATTCGATATCCATTTTTCAATAGTAAACACAGCATCGCAGGAAACTGGTTACGAGATTTTACTTTCAGTTGCTCATAACCCCGCTCTTGTGCCCACTGCTCCTGAACATCTAATTGAGCCTGTGCGACCCCCTTATTTCTTGCAAGCGGTGACACACCACCAAACCAACTATAGAAAGTATTTGAGTTAAGCTCATAACCAATTTTAAAGCCGAGTAACACGTTCGCCTCTTCAGCCACTAAGATCAGGCTCTTTTTCCCTTCAAGCCGAGCTGCCAGTGAAGCGACACTCTCTTTTCTAGCAAATTCAGAGATCTGCTCGACAACAGACACAACCTCTCCCAGTGAACCTTCACGTACTATGACTGACATCTTCTTCCATCCTCATAAGCGAAAGGGCTGACACAATGGCCAACCCTTTTACTGAATATCACTTAAGTTAACGTTAAGTTGTTACTTTTCTTTTAAGTGCTTGGCTGCTTGTGCATTGTCTTCAGCAAGCCACTCTGCAACATCTTTAGCGAAGTAAGTCAGAATGCCATCAGCACCAGCACGCTTAAAGCACAGAAGTGATTCCATAACGGTGTCGCGTTCTTTCAGCCAACCGTTTTGAATTGCTGCTTTGTGCATCGCATACTCACCAGACACTTGATAAGCATACGTTGGTGCTTGAAGTTCATGTTTCACACGACGCACGATGTCTAAGTAAGGCATGCCTGGCTTAACCATCACCATATCCGCACCTTCATTGAGATCCATTGCCACTTCGTGAATCGCTTCATCGCTGTTGGCTGGATCCATCTGGTAGTTCTTCTTATTACCACCTTTCAGGTTCGAAGCACTGCCGACTGCATCACGAAATGGGCCGTAATAGCACGATGCGTATTTCGCAGAGTACGCCATAATCTGAGTATGAATATAACCCGCTTCCTCTAACGCTTCACGGATCTTACCAATACGACCATCCATCATATCCGACGGAGCAACCACATCTGCACCGGCTTCAGCATGCGATAACGCCTGCTGAATCAACACTTCAGTCGTTTCATCATTCATCACGTAACCATCTTCATCGATGATGCCGTCCTGGCCGTGAGTGGTAAATGGGTCCAGTGCAACATCAGTAATCACACCCATATTTGGCACGTGCTCTTTTAATGAACGTACCGCACGCTGCACTAAACCTTCTGAATTATGAGCTTCAGCCGCGCATAAGCTTTTAGCATCTTGGTTCACGACCGGAAACAGAGCAATCGCAGGAACACCCAATTTTGACAGGTAATCCGCTTCTTCAAGCATCAGATCGATCGACAAGCGTTCAACACCCGGCATTGACTCGACAGGCTCGCGGCGGTCTTTACCCATCAGGATAAACATTGGGTAGATGAGGTCATCCACAGACAATTGATTTTCTGCCATTAGGCGACGGCTAAAGTCGTGCTTACGCATACGGCGCATACGGCGACCTGGGAATTGACCTTGAATTGAAACAGACACTAGATTCTCCTTGCCTAGTCTAAGCACCGAAATGCTTAGATATGAAAAGTGCTAAATACAGGCAAAAGCATATCACTGATGGCTCAGGACGCTAGCAGTAAAATATAAAACCCACTCAAAAACAGGGATAAATGGCAAAAAATGACCTTCTCCTCACACTGCCGTATACTCATGACAACTCAGTAAAGACTGCTTTCAGGACAAAATAATGATCGACACCCATGCTCATATTTACGCGAGCGAATTCGATGAAGACCGTGAACAAGTCGTGCAGCGCGCACTGGTTCAAGGTATTGATACCATTCTATTGCCGAACATCGATTTAGCTTCTATCGAGCCCATGTTAGCGACGGAAGCTCAGTTTCCTGATGTGTGTCGTTCAATGATGGGCTTACACCCTTGTTATGTGGATGCGAATATCGAGCAGACCCTCAAAGCCATTCGAGCTTGGTTTGATAAACATGACTTTATCGCCGTGGGTGAGATTGGTATCGACTTGTACTGGGATAAAACCTTCAAGGCTGAACAAGAGATGGCTTTCGTGACTCAGCTGCAGTGGGCAAAAGAGCTCGATCTGCCAGTGGTGATCCACACTCGTGATTCTATTGAAGAGACACTTGCCTTACTTCGTAAAGAACAAGACGGCAGCTTACGTGGCGTATTCCACTGCTTTGGCAGCAGCTTAGAGGAGGCTCAAGCGATCAACGAGCTAGGCTTTCACTTAGGTTTAGGCGGTGTATCGACCTTTAAGAACTCAGGAATGGACAAGGTGATTCCACATCTTGATATGAATTACGTCATTCTAGAGACAGATTGCCCATACTTGGCACCAACACCGAATCGCGGTAAACGTAATGAGCCAGCCTACACGGAATTGGTAGCAAAACGCATCGCTGAATTGCGTGGAATGACCCTTGAAGAAGTCGACAATATAACGACCAGCAACGCTAAATTACTGTTTGGTTTATAATATAAATCGCAGTAAATCATCAGAAATAACGCAGTGATCGAGCTTTAAAACAAGTGAGCGTAACCCGTTATTTATGACGAAGGTATAATCGACATTCGATAAACAGACACAATAAAAAAGCGGCCTCGGGCCGCTTTTTTATTGTGTCATGTTTGCTGAAGGACTCTAGCAATTATACTCTTACAGCAGAATCAAGATTCAGCTTCTTCCTCTTCATCCGCATCTGGCTTACGCACATAGAAACGTGCGAAGAACAGACCGATCTCAAACAGAATACACATTGGAATCGCCAACAGTGTCTGCGAGATCATATCGGGAGGTGTCAGCATCATACCGACGATAAAAGCACCGACAACAATGTACGGACGCTTTTCAGACAGAGCCTTAGGCGTTGTCGCCCCCGTCCAACATAACAAGATAATCGCTACTGGTACTTCAAAGGCAATACCAAAAGCAAAGAACAGCGCGAGTACAAAATCGAGATAACTTGATATGTCTGTCGCGAACTCTACCTGCCCTAAGGAAATAGCCGTGAAGAAACTAAATACCAATGGGAATACTACGAAGTAAGCAAACGCCACACCACAGTAAAACAGCAAAGAACTTGAAGCCAATAGCGGCATGATCAAGCGTTTTTCATGCTTGTACAAACCCGGAGCAACAAAGGCCCACACCTGATACAAAATAAACGGCACCGCGACAAAAATAGACGCGATTAAGGTTAATTTTAGTGGTGTAAAAAATGGCGATGCAACATCCGTTGCGATCATCGTCGCCCCTTCAGGTAAGCGATCTACCAAAGGTGCTGATACGAATTCATAAATATCATTAGCAAAATAAATTAGCCCGACAAATATCACTAGAACAGCGACAATCGCGCGTAGTAAGCGATTACGTAATTCTAGAAGATGGCTAATTAAAGGCTGTGTCTGCTCAGTCGAAGACATGTCAAACCTCTTAAACAGGAAGATCGAAAAGGAGCCGCGCACCTATCTATCCAGTTGAATTGGTATCCACTTGAATAGTTATCTACTTGAATAGCTATCGATTTAAACATCTAGCAACTCAAGCATCTGGCGACTCCTCCTTGCGAGACTATTCGGCTTTCTTATCTGACGGTGCTGAAGCTTCGCTGTTGACCTGAATGGTTTCAGATTCCACAGTTTCCGTGACACTAGGTTCAGTCTCACTTGGCTTATCAGACTCAGGCTTAGCGTACGGACGTTGAACTTGAGCAGCGGCCTGCTTGAGTTCATCGACTGACGCTTTTAGGTCTGGAGATAAATCTTCCATACCCATTTTTTCCGCCTTGCGTAGGTTTTCTTGCAGCTCTTGCACCTTAAGCTCGTGAGAAAGTTCATCTTTCACACTGTTTGCCATGCTTTTCGCTTGTCCAACAAACTTGGAAATACTACGAATCGCCACGGGCAAACGCTCAGGTCCTAAAACCACTAACCCAACGACAGATATTAATACCAGTTCCCAAAAACCGATATCAAACACGATTTACGCCTGCTCTTTGTCTTTCTTTGTTTCAGCAGTTGTTTCAGCGCTAGCTTCTGTCTTCTGCTGTTCAATATTCTTTGGTTCAAAGTCTGCATCTTTCTTATCTGCAGGCTTGTCTTCATCGCTCATCGCTTTTTTGAAGCCTTTCACCGCTGAACCTAAGTCACCACCCATACCGCGCAGTTTCTTTGTTCCGAAAAGTAAAATTACAATTACAGCAATGATTAGAAGTTGCCAAATACTGATACCACCCATTGTCATTGTCCTCGGGTCTGTCTACACATAAAAAATATAAAGAGAGTCTACTGTCTAACGACGGTAAGCTCGCCAACTAAGCAACCAAAATGTGACACCTGCGATGCCACAGCCCATAGATAGCTGCTCATAAGGGCTTGAAACTAATATTGCGGAGCATACGACTAAAGTGGCTCCAACGCCAAACAAAAACTTTCCAGTTGCTTGCTGACGCTTACTATCTCGGTAACCTTGATAAAGCTGATCCATTCTATGGTTCATCGCTTTACCTTGGCGCAAGCTGTCATAAAGCAGCTCTGGCAGCTCTGGCAGTTTTTCTGCCCAGAATGGCGCGCGCTCTTTTACTGCGTTGATCACAGCTTGCGGCCCCACCTGATTCATCATCCAGGTTTCAAGGAAAGGCTTAGCCGTCGCCCACAAATCAAGCTGCGGATACAACTGGCGACCTAGGCCTTCCACATACAACAAGGTCTTCTGCAGAAGCACCAACTGAGGCTGAACCTCCATGTTGAAACGTCTTGCTGTATTAAATAAGTTTAGCAACACATGGCCAAATGAGATCTCGCCAAGTGGTTTTGCAAAAATTGGCTCACACACCATACGGATCGCGAACTCAAAATCATTGACGTTGGTGTCGTGTGGTACCCACCCCGAATCAACATGCAGCTCGGCGACTTTACGGTAATCGCGATTGAAGAAAGCCAGCAGGTTCTCTGCTAAATAGCGCTTATCTTCACTGTTGAGCGTGCCGACAATGCCACAATCCAAACCAATCCACTGAGGGTTGTCTGGATTCTCTGGGTTAACGAATACGTTGCCCGGGTGCATGTCTGCGTGGAAAAAGCTATCTCGGAATACTTGGGTGAAGAATACCGTCACACCGCGTTCCGCGAGCAATTTCATGTTGGTGCCGTTGGCGTTTAGCGTTTCAATATCGGATACTTGAATACCGTAGATACGCTCTGACACCATCAGGGTTTCGCTGCTTAGATCAGGGATAACCTCTGGAACATACAGCTCTTCACTGCCTTCAAAATTACGTCGTAGTTGAATCGCATTGGCCGCCTCTCGGCGCAGGTCTAGTTCATCAAGTAACGTTTTTTCGTACTCGTGAACGACTTCAACCGGTTTCAAACGACGTGCTTCAGGAAGCGACTTAGCGACTATACGCGCCATTCGGTGCATCAGTTTTAGATCTGCGTCAATCACCGGGCGAATATCAGGGCGAATAACCTTCAGAACAATCTCGCGACCACTCTCCTTGAGCTTTGCGGTATGCACCTGAGCGATAGAAGCAGAAGCCAATGGCTCGATATCAAAGTCGGTAAACCAGTTATCTAGGCTACCACCGAGCGCTTTTTCCATGTCTCGCTTAGCCAATTGACCATCAAATGGCGCCACTTGGTCTTGTAATAAAGCCAATTGGTCAGCGATATGAGGAGGAAATAGGTCGCGACGCGTTGACATCATCTGACCAAACTTAATCCAAACAGGCCCTAATTCTTGCAACGCTAAACGCAAGCGATGACCCAATTCTTTATCTTGATGTTTGTTCTTGAGCCAAAACAGTGACTTTCTCGCCAGCAAAGGAGCCTTGGTCAACTGGTGCTCAGGCATCAACTCATCAAGGCCGTATTCCAACTGTACCTTGATAATATGATAAAGACGTTTCAGTTCTGTTGGGGTCATGCTTTCTCCAACAGAGCGTTCAGTTTAGCTTCAAGACGTGCAGCTGAGCTTTTCACGTCATCAACCTGATCGCAAAAATGTGCCACTTCTAATGGCGCTGGTGCAATCTTCCACTCTTCAGTTAATACCTGAGCGAGATGGTTTTGATGCTTAGTCGCTTGCTTAGCCACAAGGCCACCAACATTCTTAACGCCTTGTACCAAGGTATGGGCAACCACATCTCCAGTCACGCGCGATAGCCACTCTTCCAAGTCAGGCTTGCAGTCTGTCATTAGCTGAGCAAATTTCTGAGCCAGTTGAATATCACCCTCTAAGATCAGCTTATCTTGCTTGATCAGTTTGGTGATGTTCGATTGCTCACGCAGTTCTGGCAGTACCGAGAGGTTCAAAGATAGGTAGCAATCAGGTTGTCCTTCGTAGTCAGCCAACACATCGATTTGTTGGCTAAAAACGAAAGTGAGAGTTTTGTTCAGCTCTTTCAAATTAACTTGAATGATCTGCCCCTTTAAACGAGACAAACGACGAACCAAAGCTGGATCATCGTTCACGAAAGTATTTAAAGAGGTTTCAATAACCGCGGTGACCAATGGATCAAATGGCATGACTGTCCTTACCTTTGAAAACGGATAAGCGTTAACCTATCCGTTGTATCTTTATTCTTATTTTTTAGCACACTCAACGAGCCTGCTACCAAGTTCGACTAGAACTTGTAACCACGGTGCAGCGCAACAATGCCGCCCGTTAGGTTGAAGTATTTAGTATTTTCAAAACCCGCTTCTTGCATCATGCCTTCCAAGGTTTCTTGGTTAGGGTGCATACGGATTGATTCTGCAAGGTAACGATAGCTGTCTGCATCGTTAGCAATCAGCTCACCCATTTTTGGCAATAGGTGGAAAGAGTATGCATCGTAAACCTTTGATAGTGGCTCAAGCACTGGCTTAGAAAACTCAAGAACCAACAGACGACCGCCCGGCTTAAGTACGCGGTACATTGAACGCAGCGCTTGGTCTTTGTCGGTAACATTACGCAGACAGAAGCTGATGGTAATGCAATCGAAGTAGTTATCTGGGAAAGGCAGCTCTTCAGCATTGGCTTGAACGTAATGTACGTTGCCAACAATACCGCTATCACGCAGTTTATCGCGGCCAACATTCAGCATTGAGTTGTTGATATCAGCAAGAACCACGTGGCCTTTTTCACCAACGATACGCGAGAATTTCGCAGTCAGGTCGCCAGTACCACCACCTAGATCTAGGATACGTTGACCCGGGCGAACGCCACTGCAATCAATCGTGAATCGCTTCCACAAGCGGTGAACACCACCCGACATTAAGTCATTCATGATGTCGTATTTAGCGGCTACAGAGTGAAATACCTCTGCTACTTTCGCGACTTTTTGGTCTTTCGCGACTGTTTCGAAACCAAAGTGTGTGGTTTCTGACTCTACTGCTGAATTTGTCTGCACGCTTGTGTCCATAATGCTGTTATCTACCATGGTAAGTTCTCATCGACAGTACACTCTCTCTTTAGAGGCGCTGCGGCCGATTAGTTTACTTTATCCTCAGCGGGTTGTCTTTCTACTAAGGAGGCATTTTCTGAAAAAGCCTCATTTTGAGCGATTTCCGCCAAGCCAACCGAGATAGGTTTCTTCACCTCGACACCCAATTGCTTAAAGCTTTCGGCCTGACGAATCACATTACCACGACCAGTCACCAGCTTATTCATGGCACCTTGGTAGCTTTGGTTGGCTCTGTCTAATGAGCTACCAAGACCTTCCATATCATCAACAAACAAGCGCAGCTTGTCGTAAAGTTTGCTCGCCCGCTCTGCAATGATTTGTGCATTCTGGCTCTGTCTATCGTTGCGCCACAAGTTATCAATGGTACGCAGTGCCACCAGCAAGGTGGTTGGGCTAACCAAGATAATGTTTTGCTCCATCGCATCTTTAACCAAGCTAGGGTCGGCTTGAATCGCCACCTGAAACGCAGGTTCTACCGGAATAAACATCAACACATAATCAAGGCTCTGTATGCCTTTGAGTTGATGATAATCCTTCTGGCTCAAGCCTTTAATGTGCGCGCGCAATGAAGCCAAGTGATCACGTAATGCAGCATCACGTTGTTGATCAGTTTCAGCATTGAAGTAACGCTCAAACGCCACCAAAGCCATTTTTGAATCCACCACCACTTGCTTGTCTTGTGGCAGATGCACAATCACATCTGGCTGGTAACGCTTGCCCGCATCGTTTTGCAGGTTCACTTGAGTTTGGTATTCATGACCTTCGCGCAGCCCTGATTCTGCCAGCACCCGTGCCAGTACCACTTCGCCCCAGTTACCCTGCTGTTTATTATCGCCCTTTAGTGCTTGGGTCAGATTAACCGCTTCACGCGTCATGCTCTCATTAAGACGTTGCAGGTTTTTAAGCTCATGTACTAAGGTGTGACGCTCTTTGGCTTCTTGACTGAAGCTATCATTAACCTGCTTCTTAAAGCCCTCTAACTGCTCTCTCAGCGGTGATAACAAACCCTCTAAGCTTTGCTTGTTTTGTTGATCGACCTTGGCGGTTTTGCTCTCAAACAGTTGATTCGCTAACAGTTCGAACTGCTGTTTCAATCGGGACTCTGCCTGCTCTAACAATTGCAGTTTTTCACTGTTGGCGAGATTTTCTTGGTCGTGCCTAGCTTCTTGCTCGCGCAGTTCGGCTTCCAACTCAGACTTATGCTCTTTAAGAATATTGATATCATCGGCATACTGCTGACGCTCTTGCTTCACGGCTTCAAAATAGCGCAGCTTCTCCATCGCAGCCATCACCTTGCCATGGGCCTGCTTGAGCTCGAATGCCGCTTTATCTCGATCATCATCCAGCTCATTGAGCTCTTGTTGCGCCTCTGCGAGTGAGGATTTGAGCTGAGATTGTTGTGACTCATGCAGCAAACGGTCGGACTCTAGTTGCTGTTCAAGAAGTCGCTGCTGAAAAGAGAACTTCTGTTTGATCCACCAACCCACCACACCGCCGCTGACGAGCGCGCCGGAAATAGCAGCAATAAGCGTTGCCTGATGTTCGATAATCCATTGCATGATAATGATTTAGCCTAATTGGAGATAACTCATTAAATGGTATTTTGATACTGGATAAATGTCCAGTTTGCCGTATTAAAATTCGACAGATAGACTAGGCGCTCCGTATTCTGTCCCATCAAATTAGAATGAGTTGCTATGAACGAACGTCGTGCCTTGGGCTTTGGCCTTGCTGCGGTATTACTGTGGTCAACAGTCGCTACTGCTTTTAAGCTGACCCTTGCTGAGTTTTCACCGATTCAAATGCTGACCATCGCCAGCATTGTGTCGTCGATTGCGCTGATCGCAGTCTGCGCGTTTCAAGGCAAGCTTTCTCAGCTGAGTACCACGTTTCTTTCAAACCCTTGGTATTACTTACTGCTCGGTTTGGTTAACCCATTGGCCTATTACCTGATTCTATTCAAAGCCTACGACCTGCTGCCTGCATCTCAAGCGCAAGCCATCAACTACAGTTGGGCGATCACGCTAACCTTAATGGCTGCGGTTTTTCTGGGGCAAAAGATTCGTAAACAAGATTGGATTGCGTGTACCTTCAGCTATGCGGGTGTGGTAGTCATTGCCACCAAAGGTGATGTATTAGGCATGCAGTTCGATAGCCCACTTGGTGTGGCACTTGCGCTGCTTTCAACCTTGCTTTGGGCGGGCTACTGGATTCTCAACACCAAAAACAAGGCTGACCCTGTGGTGGGTGTACTGCTTGGGTTCTTAGTGGCATTGCCATTCGCGATTGGTTTAACCATTTACGAAGGTGAAAGCTTCAGCCAAATCACAGCGAAAGGTTGGATTGCCGTGACTTATGTGGGCCTATTTGAGATGGGCATTACCTTTGTCTTGTGGCTATCAGCACTCAAGCTAACCAACAATACGGCGCGTATCAGCAACCTAATTTTTGCCTCACCGTTTATTTCGCTAATGCTACTTTCAACCATTATTGGCGAAGAGATTCACCCAGCGACACTGTTTGGTTTACTGCTAATTATTGCTGGTTTGGTGATTCAGCAGATCAAGTTTTCAAAGAAAAACCCTACGTAAATAAGAGCTAAAAGGCTCGATTGAGCACGAAAAGCTATCGATATAGTCGAATTCTCTCAATTAGATGTTAGATACAAAAATGGCGAGTCATATGACTCGCCATTTTTCTGTAAGATAACATTAAGTTGTAAGTCTCAACGTTCGATATTCAACCGTTGTTTTTCATATCAAATTTGGACTTAAATATCATGAAAAACAAGACCATAAATATGAAATCATTTACACCATAAATTGTGTAAAACACGCCAGCCATCGTATCCGCTTCATATACTGGTGATAGCGTATTATTGGAAAGCCAATTCACCCAAACAACCACATAAACCAACTTTTCAATAAAGAAAGCACCAGCAAGATATTTGATGTTCGCATTGATTGTTGCAGCCCCAAGGTACGCAAAACCCCAAACGACGATCATAATCAGTCCAAAGTTGGACATTACTACGGGATCGGCTTCGTTAATGGCACTATTCGTAAAAAAGCGTGAAAACAGTAAAACAGCACCAACATTCATCGCTCCTGCTGCCAATAGAATGCTTTTTACTTTTGTCTGATTCATTGCAAACCCCTCATTTAAATAATTAAAACATCAATCACTTATAATCTTTATCATTTGTGACGAAGTCATTTTTTCTACTGACTGAAAATGCTCTAAATGAATAAGCTTAGCCATCGCCAGTGTGCTATACGTTTTGGCCTGCAACCCAACCAGACGACCAAGTCCATTGGAAGTTATAACCCCCTAACCAACCCGTTACGTCCATTACTTCACCGATAAAGTAGAGGCCAGGCACACTCTTACACTCCATGGTTTTCGAAGATAGGTGATCAGTATCCACTCCGCCTAGAGTCACTTCGGCAGTTCGATAACCTTCAGTGCCATTTGGTGCAATTTTCCAGTTCTCTAGGTGCTCAACGATGCCACTAAGCTGCTTTTCATTGAACTGTTTAAGCGGCTTGTCTTCAAGCTCTTTACGATCAATCAGCACTTCCACAAAACGCTTTGGTAGTGCTTTCGCCAAGGTATTTTTCAGGCTCTGATTAGGGTGTTTCTCGCGAGAATTTTCAAGCAACTCGGCAAGGTCTACTTCAGGTACTAGGTTGATAGAAACCGATTGACCCGCTTTCCAGAATGAAGAGATTTGCAGTACCGAAGGACCAGATAAGCCGCGGTGCGTAAACAGCAACGCTTCTTTAAATAAAGTGCCGTCTTGCGCTGTGATCTCAGCAGGAATTGCGATACCAGAAAGCTCAGCGAAAGCTTCTTTATCTTCTTTGTGCAGAGTGAATGGCACTAAGCCCGCTGTAGTCGGCATTACAGACAAACCAAACTGCTCTGCAATCTTATAGCCAAATGGCGTTGCGCCTAGCTTAGGCATAGACAAACCGCCTGTCGCTACAACGAGTGAGTCACACTCAACTTCGTCGGTATTGAGGTGCATCTTGAAGCCAGCGTCTGTTTTTTCGATGGAGTGAACATCACAACGGTAGCGTTGTTCGACTTTCGCTTGCTTACACTCGTCAAGCAGCATGCTCACGATGTCTTTTGCTGTGTGGTCATTCACACAGAACAACTGACCGTGATCGCGCTCTTCGAACTCAATGCCGTACTTGCTCACCATCGAGATAAAATCCCAGTTGGTGTATTGAGATAAAGCTGACTTCACGAAGTGAGGGTTGTTACACAGGAAATTGTTGGCTGAAACATCATAGTTAGTAAAGTTACAACGACCGCCACCTGAGATTAAAATTTTTCTGCCCGGTTTCTTTGCATGATCAACCACCAGCACTCGTCGGCCGCGTTTGCCCGCTTCCGCAGCACACATTAAGCCAGCGGCACCCGCACCAATTACGATTACATCAAATTTTTCACTCATGTGGTTCTGCTTTTCTTCACTTGTGCAGCCCGAGTACGCCCTGTTCTCGAAATGCCATCAATAAAAAAGGATGTGCATAAACAGCACATCCTTACTAATTGCTCGCTATTTTAGCGGCAATTTTAAACTTTGCAATTGATGTTCAATTGTACAATTTGCAGACAGCAGCAAGCCACTGTTTGGCTTGGCGAACCAACAACCGAAGCTTTACACCAAAAATCTAAGCTCTACTTCAATCGTACTAAATGACTTAGACGATGAAAGAAGACAGCAAGGTTACACCTAACAGAGCAGAAGAGAGTATGAATAACTGCCTTACACGATCGCACTTCGACGTAAAAACTTCGTCGTGATGGTGGTGATACTCTTTGCTTTTGATGTAACTAAACAGGCGAACCTGTTTGGTCATATTGCCATGGGTTGTGAAAAAACCGCCTCCATCTACTTGTTGATATAGTAGAGGATGTGCTTCTCGCATAATATAAATGAGTGTTCTTAGCGCAGTAAAGTAACGCGCCCAGTTCACACAAGTCACAACCATTAGTGCAAATAGAATAGTGTCGCCGCTGATCATCCTTTCCTCCTTACATCTTCATAAGAAAACTCAAAAGAAAAAGATAATCAGTGTCTTTCTCGTACTACCTAAACGGCAGGAGCTTCCATAATTGAAGATGAACCATCTTTTGCCAATTGCGCTAGGTCTTTATCAATAAAGAACAGTGCTTTACCGTCTTCACCAACAAGCTCTAGCTTATCCAATACACCTTTAAACAACTTCTCTTCTTCGTGTTGCTCTGCAACGTACCATTGCAGGAAGTTAAAGGTTGAGTAATCTTGTGTGCTGAAAGCAACGTGAGCCAGTTTGTTGATCTTTTGAGTAATCATTTGCTCATGTTCGTAAGTTTCACGGAACACAGCCCCAAGGCTATCAAATTCATGTTTTGGCGCTTCAATCGCACCTAAAATTGGCATTGCACCTGTCTCACTTACGTAAGTAAAAAGACGCTGCATGTGTTCCATTTCTTCTACTGCATGAACACGCAGAAACTCTGCTGCACCTTCAAATCCTTTGTCTTCACACCAAGCACTCATTTGTAAGTATAGGTTGGATGAGAAAAATTCTAGATTAATTTGATCGTTCAGTTGCTCTACCATAGTTTTTGATAGCATTTAAGACTCCTAATTACATCTTCAGTTTTCTCTACTATATCACTATTTTATGAATATCTCGCAGGCCATTAGTTAACCAATATTTCGAGCAAACATTACGCAAGACAGTGGATATGAGATCACTTCAGCAAAAAAAGGGATTGCATAGTGCTAGTCTTTAGTTAGGCAATGAATAGAAGAGGTAGCGATATGAGTTACAAACATATTTTGGTCGCAGTCGATTTATCAGATGACAGCAAATTACTTGTGGATAAAGCGGTAGCATTGGCTAAGCCATTGGAAGCCAAAGTCTCTTTTATCCATATCGATATTAATTATGCAGAGCTCTATACCGGCCTTATTGATATCAACATGGCAGAAACCCAGCACAACGCGATGGAAGCATCTCGAGTTCAGCTACAAAATTTTGCAGAACACGCTCAATACCCGATTACCCACACCTTAGTGGGCAGCGGCGACCTGAGTCATGAACTGTGTGACACCATCAATGAATTCAATGTTGATTTAGTGGTTTGTGGGCACCATCAAGACTTCTGGAGCAAATTGCTCTCTTCAACACGACAACTGATCAATGCCTCGCCGGTTGATATGCTGGTCGTGCCTCTAAGAGATTCAGAAGACTAATGAATTAAGGTTAGGTAACATACAGCTCATATCTTATTAACGAAGTTTTTATATGAGCTATTTAGCTAGTGTTACCCTCTTATGGGCCTTCTCTTTTAGCCTGATCGGCGTTTACCTTGCTGGTCAGGTTGATTCTTGGTTCTCTGTATTAATGCGTGTTGCCCTTGCTGGCATTGTATTTCTTCCTTTCCTGAAGTTTCGAGGTATCTCGCGTAAGCTGATCGCTAAGTTGATGACGATTGGTGGTATCCAGCTTGGGCTGATGTACTGCTTCTATTACCAATCTTTCTTGCTGCTATCCGTTCCTGAAGTCCTTCTGTTTACCGTTTTTACCCCAATTTACGTCACGCTTATTTATGACTTCCTCAAAGGACAATTCTCTCCGTGGTATTTAGTGACAGCGGCGATTGCTGTGTTGGGCGCTGTATTCATTAAATTCGCGGGTATCAACGAAAACTTTTTAGTCGGTTTCCTCGTAGTCCAAGGTGCAAACCTGTGCTTTGCTATCGGCCAAGTTGCTTACAAAGTAGTGATGGAGAAGGAATCGACAGAGTTACCTCAGCGCACAGTATTTGGTTACTTCTATTTGGGTGCGTTATGCGTCGCTTCGGTTGCTTTCATACTCTTAGGTAATCCTGAGAAGCTGCCAACAACCACGCTTCAATGGGGCATCCTGATTTATCTTGGCTTGATTGCTTCGGGGCTAGGTTACTTTATGTGGAATAAAGGTGCATGCATGGTGAATGCTGGTGCACTGGCTGTAATGAACAACGCCTTAGTTCCAGCCGGCCTTGTAGTGAACATCCTTATTTGGAACAGAGACGTCGACTTGGTTCGATTGGCCATTGGCGGCGCGGTTATCTTGTTCTCTCTGTTCGTCAACGAGACATGGGTGAAAAAGCGTGTTGCGAGATCCACAAGCAACGCCTAACCGCTTTCACTGAGCTAAGTGAACTAAACTAAGCTAAGTGAGCAGAGCTAAATGAGTTAGCTCTGATAACCCCAAAAAGCAAAAGAGCGACCTTAGGTCGCTCTTTTTAAATCATCGTTGTAGCAATAAGTTATCCGTACCAGTTTCAGTGAATGTGACTATGGCTCACTACCTGAGTCTTAGTTTCAGTGAAAGCGACGTCATCAAGTTGTAGGTTGATACGTTCAAGGTGACTTTCCAGTTTTTGACTTTTCTTAAACAGTTTTTGCTGCTTCTTAATCATCTTCGCGAGTTTTTTATTGTACTTCTCTTGTTTTTTGGCCGCTTTCTTCGCTCGCTTGAGATCGGCTTTTTCATCACCACTCGCATTAGCGATTCGTTTTTTCAGTTTGGCTTTTTTCTGTGATGCATTTTTATCTACAACATTAGCGGCAATATCAGCAACGGCTGGATCGAACATTTGAACAACAGGTTCAAGGGTCTCGTTGATTTCAGCAAGTGATAGCTCGGGTGCAGGTAATGTTTCCGCTAACAGGCCGCATGCGGCTTTTTCTTCAACGGGTTTATTTTGACAGCCAAGAGGTGGAATTGCGGTTGGTTTGCATAGGTTCGCTTGATCCGCCGAAGAACGCGCACAAGAACGACACACAAACTTAGGTTCAGTAACCAAGCTATGGATCTCTCCTAGGTGTTCGGTGATATCTCGACGGTTTAACTTACAAAAGCGTTTAGCCATGCTACAACTCCAGCTAAGAATAATAATGATTCTTAGTTAGATATACATCCGTAACGCGACTATCGCAAGTGTTAAATGGTGATTTATCGTATTTATGACGGGAAATTTTCTTAGTGTGTCTCTAAGTTATTGATGCTTCAATTAAGTCATTGATGCTTTCACATACACATCAAAACGGTTCTTTTTAGTTTCGATTGCCATGCTCGGTTTTTGCTCGTCTAACCATGCTGCGTAATCCGGTCTTTTGACCACAACGCGCTTAGTTGCCAACTTCATCGCAGGCTCAAACAAGCCATCGGCATCCAGATCGGCGCCAACCAAAGATTGGAATACTCGCATCTCTTTCTTAACCAAAGCCGACTTCTTCTTGTTCTCTGGGTGTGGGTACATAGGATCGAGGTACACCACATCAGGCTGTTCGAAGTTAGGGTCGTTGCTAAGTTTATCCAGCGCATCGTGACTTGAAGCGTGAATCAACTTCATACGTTCGCTAACCCAACCGCCGATATCTGGGTCTTTTTTTGCTCTCTGCAGGCCGTCATCCAATAATGCAGCCACAACTGGATGTCGCTCTACCATCTGCACTTTACAGCCCAACGACGCCAACACAAACGCATCACGTCCTAGACCAGCGGTACCATCGAGGATAGTTGGCGTTGCACCTTTGTTTAAACCTGCCGCTTTAGCAATTGCCTGACCTTTACCACCACCAAACTTACGTCTGTGACCGACTGCGCCTCCCACTAAATCAACAAAAATAGCGCCAAGCTTAGGCTCATCGACTTTACGTAGCTCAAGTCGCTCGCAAGTCAGTACCAAAGCAAAATCGCTGCTTTCATCATGAGATAAATTCCAACGGGTCGCTAAGTCATTTAAATGTTCGATTTGGGTAGCATCTTCGCAAATCAGTTGTAATTGCAAGGTCGTCTCCAACAGACAGTGGTATTCAAAATAAAAGAGGCAACCAGTTTACCTGATTGCCTCAACAATACATATTAGCGGTGAAAAGTATTCACAGCTCGGTCGGCTTACCTAAACCAATTACTCTATCTCTCGTTCTTGCCTTAACTCTTCAACAAGCTCGGCCAGTGGCTTCGGTCGGCCAATAACATAGCCCTGAGCGTAGTTAACACCGAGTTCAATCAACTTATCGAGAACCTGAGTATTTTCAACAAACTCAGCTACCGTGTGCTTGCCCATCTGCTTCGCTAAATCATTGATCGAACGAACCATCACATAGTCCATCTCGTTAACATCAATATCACGCACAAACAGGCCATCAATTTTCACAATATCAACGGGTAATGCCTTCAGATATCCGAATGACGACAAGCCTGAACCAAAATCATCCAGAGCAATCAAACAGCCGAGCTCTTTAATTCGAGTAAAGAAGTTGATTGCCTGCTTCATATTACTCATGGCGGCCGTTTCAGTGATCTCTAAACAAACCTTATGGCAAGGCACTGATGAGTTCGCCAAACTTTCAATCAAGAATTCAACAAACTCTCGGTTACCCATCGAGTGACCAGAAAGGTTTATCGAACACATCCCCAAATCATCAACGAGATGTGGGCGTTGCTCCAACCAATTCAACGTCTGACTGACGACTTGGCGATCAATCAAATGCGCGATGTTATAGCGCTCGGAGGCTGGCATGAAGATCCCCGGTGAAATGTACTCACCTTGGACGTTCTTGATCCGCACCAGTATCTCAAAGTGCATTTTGTTGCTATTTTCCTCTAGACCAAGAATACGTTGGGCAAATAACTCCAAGCGATCATTGGCTAAGGCTTCGTGTACCAAGTTAACGCATTCCATTTCTAAATGGCGACGGCGCAGATCTTCATCATCTAGATGATAAAGGTGATAACGATTTCGCCCTTCCTCTTTAGCGGCATGGCAAGCGGCATCCGCCTGTGCATGCACCATTTGTGATGAAGCGGCAGTATGGTCAATCAATCGAATTCCGATAGAACAAGTAAGATTGAGGTGAATATCACCCCATAAGAATGGATTCTCACTCATCATCGATATAATACTGTGACAGACATTGACAGCATCTCGCTCAGTACAGTCTTTGATTAATACCGCAAACTCATCTCCCCCCATCCGAGCTAACACAGCATTGTAAGGAAGCACATCTTCTATCAGATTAGCGCTAAATAAGATCGCGGCATCACCCGCTTCATGCCCAGCAGTATCGTTCAATACTTTCAATTGGTCCAAATCTAAGAACAACATCGCATGAGTTCTCATATGACTCTCGACCTCTTTCAGCGCCTTTTGTAGCTCTTGCTCAAAGTGGTTGCGGTTGAAAGTGTCTGTAAGCAGGTCATAACGCGCTTGGTATTCTAACTTTTCAGAAAGTTCGCGGGTTTCAGTAATATCCTCTCCCACAATCAACAGCTGACCCGAGTCGACCAATGGACGAATATTTTCACGAATCCAGATCGTTCTACCGTCCGCATGACGATACTCGATATCACGACGCCACACGCCGCGAATTTTGTGCTGTGGTTGCAACAAGATATGACGAGGAATCATCGCGTTCTCATCCACATAAAATTCTCTAGGGCGATGCCCCAAAAGCAGATCAAGTGGATAACCTAGTAATTCTTCAGCAAACTGGTTCACTTGCTGAATGCGATTATTGACATCCAGTGTAATCATCATCACCGGCTGCTTGTCGTAATACAGTTTGAGATTCGCTTCACGTTGGAACAATTTGTTCTCAGCAAGCTTTCGTGAGGTAACATCACGAGCTTCAAATAAGAACTGAATGGTGTCCTCTTCACTGTTCGGCATCGGCTTTAAAGAGATATCTAGCACCATTCCACCACGATCACGGCACCATACCTCAGCCTCAAATCGTAGGGTGGGATAATCATCCCTTTCAGCAAAATACTCCTTCAGCACTTCGCCAGCGGCACCCTCCCAATATTCTTGGAGAGGTGTTCCTAATTTATAACCTTGATTATAAAGAAGCTCATGCAGCTTACTGTTGCTCGACAGCAGTACACCGCCTTTATCAAGAATACCCATGTACTGTAGACTTTGATCGAATATCGACTCCAGTAACAGCTGGCTTTGTCGGCTAGCACGCTCACTTTTCTTGAGGCGGTTGAGGTAGTAAACCAAGGTCGCAATAACACACGACATAACCAGAAACAGCAAACCTATTGTTCGAATTTCATCGTGATAACGCACCAAGAATGACTGAGGCTTATTGAGAAAAGTAATTGAAGCTTCATTCTCAGTTCCCAGCCCCCAGCGTGACATCTGTTGGTAGTCGAGTTTAATTTCCGATGCGCCAGGTGCGACTAAAGGCAGAGGTTCATTTGGGTTTGCTAATACCTTTAGTAAAACACGTCCCGTATCTCGACCTTGCGTTTCACCACTTTGAATAACACCGCCTATCGCCCCAAAACCCAACCCCAAATCGTGCACCATATACAGTGGCATTTGGGTTTTAATGTTCAATTGTCGCCAGTCTTCAACGCTACTCACGTTACCTTTAGCATCGCGATAATATGCCCAAAAGAGTAAGCTCTGATCTAGATCGGTTCGCTGAGAAAACGCAATTAACTCTTGGTAAGAGTCAGGCACATAGTGCTCCAGCAAATCGGAAAAGTTGGGGTGAGCCTCAATAGAACGATCAATTTGCGAGCGGATAGCCTCACCTGTTACTGAATGGTCAGTAACAATGTATATCTTCTTTACGTTTGTTTGAAGGCGCTTAATTAGCTCAATATTACCCAATAAATCAATATCTTCAGTAATGCCCGTCGCGTTCAAACCTTCAATCATTTCAGGGGAGAAATTGTTGATGCCACCAAAGATTACTGGCGTATCTTTGAGATCGGGCGCAAGGCGCTTCATTAAATTAAGGGCGTTATTGTCACTGACTACAACCGCAGCAAATTCTTCATGCATCAACTTGGTGTGATAAAGCTGATAAACGCGCTCTAAGTATTCTGGGTTTTGAGTTCGTTTACTATCCAAATAAACAACTCGATACGATAGTCGATCACGCTCCAATTCTTCTGATAATCCTTTGTGGAAATCATCAGTCCAGAAAAAACCCTGATGATAAGAGTGAATAACCAACACATCTTTTGTTTGAGCTGAAACAAAAGCACTCCAACACATAACAATCAAAAACAACGAAAATCGCACTGAATTCACCCTAACACTATAGTTACTGCTAATATTATCACCCTTGGCTATGATGTGTACTAAAGCCGGTATATTTTTTATTCACCCTAAGGATTATGCATGTCCACAACTACAGCTCGTCTGGATGATCTAGACCGTGCCATTCTCAAAACCTTAATGGAAGATGCGCGCACGCCTTATGCTGAAATGGCAAAGAAATTCGATGTCAGCCCCGCGACGATTCACGTTCGTATCGAAAAGATGAGATCGGCCGACATTATTGAGCGAACCGAGGTTGTGGTAAACACCAAGAAGCTTGGTTACGACGTGTGTTGTTTTATTGGTATCAACCTCAATGCAGCTCGTGATTACCACTCAGCCATTGCCAAGCTAAATGCGTTAGACGAAGTGGTTGAGGCGTACTACACCACTGGCGCCTACAACATTTTCGTAAAGCTGATGTGTAAATCGATCGAAGAGTTGCAGTTCGTACTGATCGATAAATTGCAGGCGATTGACGAGGTTCAATCGACTGAGACACTGATTTCATTGCAGAACCCTATCAACCGCAATGTAAATCCATAATCGTTTGATAAATCGATACAAAAAGAGCCTCACAAGGAGGCTCTTTTCACATTCAGACTAGCACAATATTAAGCGCTGATACCCGCATGACGCAGCATCGCGTCGATTTGTGGCTCACGACCACGGAAGCGTTTGAACAGCTCCATTGGCTCTTCACTGCCACCCATCTCAAGAATGTTGTTCAAGAAGCGATTACCGGTTTCAGTATTGAAGATACCTTCTTCTTCAAATGCTGAGAACGCATCTGCAGACAATACTTCTGCCCACAGGTAGCTGTAGTAACCTGCACTGTAGCCACCAGCAAAGATGTGACCAAAGCTGTGCGAGAAGCGGTTCCAATCTAGGCTTGGCAGTACCGATACCTTAGACTTAACATCCGCTAGCGTTTCTAGTACGCGAGCACCCACTTCTGGATCGTATTCTGTGTGTAGCGTGAAATCGAACAAGCCAAGCTCTAGCTGACGTAGGATAAACATCGCAGATTGGAAGTTCTTCGCCGCTAGCATCTTTTCTAGCATCCCTTTCGGTAACGCTTCACCGGTTTCGAAGTGACCAGAGATGAACGACAACGCCTCCTCTTCCCAACACCAGTTTTCTAGGAACTGACTTGGTAGCTCAACGGCATCCCAAGGCACACCGTTGATACCCGCAACTGCGCCCGCTTCAACTTGCGTTAGCATGTGGTGGATACCGTGGCCAAATTCGTGGAACAAAGTGACCACTTCATCGTGAGTAAACAGTGCTGGTTTGTCACCAACTGGCTTGTTGAAGTTACACGTTAGGTAAGCAACAGGCGTCTGTAGCTCACCAGATTGAGTAATGCGACGACCGCGACAGTCATCCATCCAAGCACCGCCACGTTTGTGTTCGCGTGCGTATAGATCTAGGTAGAAGCTACCGCGCAATGTGCCTGTCGCATCAAAGATGTCAAAGAAGCGCACTGAATCATGCCATGTATCCACACCTTCACGCTCAGTCACAGACATACCAAACACACGGTTCAGTACTTCGAACAAACCAGACACTGCGTTCGACTCAGGGAAGTATGGACGAAGCTCTTCATCAGAGATCTCGAACAAGTTCTGTTTTTGTTTCTCGCTGTAGTAAGCGATGTCCCACAGGTTTAGCTCAGAGACACCAAACTCTTTCTCAGCAAACTGGCGTAGCTCTTCGACTTCGCGCTCACCTTGTGGTTTGGCTTTTACTGCTAGGTCGTTAAGGAAACCAAGTACTTGGTCTGGCGTTTCTGCCATCTTCGTCGACAGAGATTTTTCGCTGTAAGTGCTAAAGCCAAGCATGCGTGCGATCTCATGACGCAGCTTAAGTTGCTCAGTGATGATCTCAGTGTTGTCCCACTTGCCAGCATTTGGACCGCGATCTGAAGCACGCGTTACGTAAGCTTCGTAAAGCTCTTTGCGTAGATCTTGGTTATCACAGTAGGTCATCACAGGTAGGTATGATGGGATATCCAGAGTCAGTAGGTAACCTTCTTGCTCTTTAGCTTGTGCCGCGGCTTGTGCTGCCGCCAGTGCTGATTCAGGCATACCGGCCAGTTCAGCGACGTCTGTGATCTGCTTGCTCCAACCCATGGTTGCATCAAGCACGTTATTTGAGAATTGAGAACCTAGCTCAGACTGGCGCTTACTGATCTCACCGTAGCGATGCTGTTCGTCCGCTGGTAAGCCAATGCCTGATAATTCAAAATCACGCAGTGCGTCAGTGATGGTTTTTTGTTGAGCTTGGTTTAATGCCGAGAATGCTTCGCTCGCCTTGATCGCTTTATACGCTTCGAACAAACCTTTGTGTTGGCCGACCCACGTGCCGTACTCAGAAAGTACAGGCAGGCAGCTCTCATAAGCGTCACGCAGTTCGTCGCTGTTCATCACAGAATTCATATGGCTTACAGGTGACCAAATGCGGCCTAAACGATCATCCACTTCATCAATTGGAGCAACGAGGTTGTCCCAACTTGGTGAAGTATTACCTTCAAGTACTTGTTCTATCTTGTTGCGACACTCTTCAATCACTTGCTCAACCGCTGGCTTAACGTGCTCAGGTTTGATCTGTGAAAACGGAGGTAAGTCCGTGAAGGTTAATAGCGGATTAGACATATAAACATTCCTTTGGCTTTAGAGACTTTCGTCTTTTTTGTAATGAGGTCGTCTTACAGTCATCAGGCTAAGGATCGCCCTAAAAAATCACCTGCGAATAGTTATTAAATAGTGCCCATGAAGGCAAATTTCAATAGTAGAACCAATAACTAACTGCATATTGCGAACAGCTGTTCCTGAATTGTTCGAGAATTTATGGTCCATTGGGGGTTATAATAGTCAAATTAACCCCACCTACACTAACCACACTCTAATTCGAGAGTGTTACGAGAGTTTAATTTGTTAAGTTATCGCCACAGCTTCCACGCGGGCAACCATGCCGACGTAGTAAAGCATATCGTACAGAGCCTTATTCTTAATTCTTTGAAACAGAAGGATAAGCCTTTTGTTTACCATGACACTCACTCTGGTGTAGGTCGTTACGACTTAACGCATGAATGGTCTGAAAAAACGGGCGAATACAAACAAGGTATTGCCCGCGTCTGGGCACAAACAGAACTTCCTGAAGACATTCAAAGCTATCTTGAGTCTATCTCAGCACTCAACAATGGCGAAAAACTGCGTTTCTATCCAGGTTCACCACGTGTAGCACATGCGCACCTGCGTGACCAAGACCGCATGGTACTGACCGAACTTCACCCAGCCGATCACCCGCTGCTTGAGCAAGAGTTCCACCGCGATCGTCAGGTATCTATCTACAAAGAAGATGGCTTCCAACGCCTAAAAGGCAGCCTGCCACCTAAAGAACGTCGTGGTTTGGTACTTATCGACCCACCTTACGAGTTGGCAAAAGAGTATCGTGATGTTGTGACTGCGATTGCTCAAAGCCATAAGCGCTGGGCAACCGGTATCTACGCAATTTGGTACCCAGTGGTAAATCGCTGTGATATCGAAGACATGATCGAAGGCCTTGAAGGCTTAGGCATCAACAAGATTCTACAAATCGAACTTGGCGTATCACCAGACACCAACGAGCGTGGCATGACAGCATCAGGCATGATTGTTATCAACCCACCTTGGAAGCTAGAAAGCCAAATGAACGAGATTCTTCCATTCTTGAAGGAAGCAATTGCGCCGGCAACCGGTCACTTCAAAGTAGAGTGGATCGTACCCGAGTAATCTCGAACTTAACGTCATGCTCTGACGAATATTCAGCAGATTGTGACGTACACGAATAAATTTTAAACAGGGAGATTGAGTTCAACCGATCTGCCCTCAATATAATAATTAGACAATTTAAGAATCTATAGGACGTAGGTGTTCAGTGCGCTCACTGTACCCACAGCCTTCAATAAATGGAGAAAGTAATGGCGACTCATTTTGATTACATCTGTATCGGCGGCGGTTCAGGCGGCATCGCATCAGCTAACCGCGCAGCAATGCACGGTGCAAAAGTTGCACTTATCGAAGCTCAAGACCTTGGTGGTACTTGTGTAAACGTTGGTTGTGTTCCTAAAAAGGTTATGTGGCACGGTGCTCAAGTTGCTGAAGCGATCAACCTATATTCAAAAGACTACGGCTTCGACGTTGACGTAAAAGGCTTCAACTGGGGCAAACTGGTTGAAAACCGCCAAGCGTACATTGGTCGTATCCACCAATCTTACGATCGTGTTCTTGGTAACAACAAAATAAACGTAATCAAAGGCTTTGCTAAGTTTATTGATGAAAAAACCGTTGAAGTTAACGGTGAACACTACACTGCAGATCACATCCTGATCGCAGTAGGTGGTCGTCCAACCATTCCAAACATCCCTGGCGCAGAGCACGGTATCGACTCAAACGGTTTCTTCGACCTGATGGAGCAACCTAAACGTGTTGCTGTTATCGGCGCGGGCTACATCGCAGTAGAAATCGCAGGCGTACTAAGTGCACTTGGCACAGAAACACACCTGTTCTGTCGTAAAGAGTCACCACTTCGCAGCTTCGACCCAATGATTGTTGAAACACTGGTTGAAGTAATGGAAGCGGAAGGTCCAACACTTCACACGCACTCTGTTCCTAAAGAAGTAGTGAAAGAAGCAGATGGCACGCTGACTCTGCACCTAGAGAACGGCAACACTCAAAACGTTGACCACCTAATTTGGGCTATCGGCCGCCACCCAGCGACTGACGCTATCAACCTAGCATCAACGGGTGTTGCAACCAACGACCGTGGCTACATCAAAGTAGACGAGTTCCAAGCAACCAACGTTCCTGGTATCTACTGTGTAGGCGACATCATGGAAGGCGGTATCGAACTAACACCTGTTGCTGTTAAAGCCGGTCGTCAGCTTTCTGAGCGTCTATTCAACGGTCAAACAAACGCAAAGATGGACTACACGCTCGTTCCTACTGTTGTATTCAGCCACCCACCTATCGGCACTATTGGTCTAACGACTCAAGAAGCTGAAGAGCAATACGGCAAAGACAACATCAAGGTATACACGTCTGGTTTTACTGCAATGTACACTGCTGTCACTCAGCACCGTCAACCTTGTAAGATGAAGCTAGTGTGTGCTGGCGAAGAAGAGACTGTAGTTGGCCTACACGGTATCGGTTTCACTGTCGATGAAATGATTCAAGGCTTCGGTGTTGCAATGAAGATGGGCGCAACCAAAGCAGACTTCGACTCTGTTGTGGCAATTCACCCAACGGGCAGCGAAGAATTCGTTACCATGCGATAAACCACTGTAAGTCAAAGAAATATTATACAAAAGCCGACCTATGTCGGCTTTTTTTGTTTTTTACCGTATGGTCGGGATATTTATTAACCGAACAGCATTTTACATACTTAACTTGGAATCAAGATCAAACTACAATCGCGCGCTATAAAATTACACGCATAAAAAAAACAATTAGCTCTAATACATGAAGGATGTACGAGTAATGAAAAAAGTGAGTATTCTCGCAGCAGCGATTGCAGTGGCTTTAACAGGTTGTGGTAGCGACAGTTCTAATTCAGGTGTCACAACACCGACAGGACCATCCACAACAACCAACAAGTTTATCGATGCCGCTGTTGAAGGTATCTACTACAGCACTAGCTCTGGTTCAAAGGGCATCACAAACAGCGAAGGCGAATTTACCGCTAAGTCTGACGACACGGTGACCTTCTTCATTGGTGGTGAAAATGGCTTGAAAGTAGGGGCAGCATCAAACCGTGATGTACTGACACCATTTGAAGCAGCGGGCAAATACGACCGAGCTCTAAATTTAGCAATTCTACTTCAGTCTTTAGATAACCAATCTGGCAGCGCTTCTGATGAAGTACTGACAATTCCAGATGCGCTGCGCGAACCTGATGCAGCGACGTTAGCGAAGATGAAAAGCCTAAGTCTAGATGACCGTGATTCTGTTACAGACTTCCTGACAGCGATGGGAGTCACTTCAATTACTAGTGAATCTGAAGCATTGGCTCATATGGAGAAAGCATTCGGAGAAAAATCAGGGACTGTTCGCGGCAGCACTGATGCCAATCCATTTGTAGCGAAGAATGGGCAATTTATTCGCTCAATCATGGTGAGACAGTATGATATTAACGATCCAAACAACCGCCCTAACGACAAAACAATGTTAGTTCACGCTGACAAAATGCTCCCTAAAGCTGTGTTTGAACATACACGTGGCACGCCTTACTTCACTTATCAAGATTCAGCCAATGGTCTTATTGCTGTAAGTGACAGCGACTCTTTATTGTCATACGCAGACGCTGAAGAGTATATCAACTGTGTATTGACAGGGAGTTCTGCAGGCTGCAATCAAACAGCTCACCCAGACTTCACCCTAAACGCTCCGTTTTCTTACCTTCTACTTGATAAAAGCAAAGAAAATACCACACCTAAACCAGAGAGTTACGGTTGGGCACCTTTCATTGAAGGGAATCAACAAGTCCTCAACCACTACACGCCAAACAAACTGGAAGATGATCGAGATGAAGGCGATGCAACCCCTTCATACCAATATGAAACTCTTTCAGGTAGCTATGACCCAATTACAAAAATATACACACAAATTCGTTCAAAAACAGAGTTAAGCGACCCATCAAGCGAATCAAGTAAAGCAAAGCGTATCGAAGAAAGTTTGAATTTCTACTATCACGTAGAAACACCTAGTGACGAAAGGTACGTGGATTTCACTGGGTCTTGGGATACCACTCAGATTTGCGCTGATGGACAAAATGCTGTCATGAGAATGGTATTTGATTCTGAGGGCGCTACCGTATCAGGGAAAGAGTGCAATGCAAACTCACCGGCAGATCTTGAAGACTCAGGCAAGAAGTATACCTATGAAGAGCTTGCTGCAATTGACTATTGGTGGTTTAACATTTCGGGACGTGAATCAAAAGCAACCCTGACAGATTTAAACTCAGTTGTGCGCTTCTGTGATGATACTGACAATGGTTATATTCCTGGTTCAGGAGATAAATGTCCTGTTGATGCAAATGGTAATAACCAAGAATACATCATTAAATGGGAATACCAACCTGCTGGTACTAACTGGGACGAAGGATTGCTAACTCGCCGTAAAATGACTCCAGACGGATCAACAACAGGCCGTGTTAGCATCATGCAAAAAATCAACTAACCTTTGAGTTAATTTGATTACTTATGAATAAACCAGAAGCTGAGCTTCTGGTTTTTTCATTTTTAACACACATGAACCTTCAAACAACCATCAACGTAGATACAGAAACAAAGAACTATCGAGAACAACATGGAGTTTGTTATGAATCTACTCATTGAATCATTTGAAGGCGGGATCTACTTGGCTTACCAAATCATTGGCGAGCAAAAGCAGTTAATCAAAGACGACCACCAGCACCCAATGAAGTTTTTGAGTGTTAACCAAGCCCGCGACCACTTCAGTGATCAAGGCGTATCGTCAGCAATGCTGATACACAACAGTGCATACGACGAGATGTGCGGTGAGCATTGTGGTAACACCCAACCGTTCGAAATTGATTTGAAGTGGAGTTAAATCAACTTCAAATCAATCGCAATAAAAATTGAAAGGCTTGCAGCGATGCAAGCCTTTCTTATGGGAATCGCTTTCCCTATCTGCACTGAAATCAGCGCAATGTTCGTTTCTGTCTACGTTTGATGTTTTGCTCTTTCACTACAAAGTCGAACAGCGGAGCAAACAGGTTAGCAAACAAGATCGCCAACATGATGCCCTCTGGATAAGCAGGGTTGAGCACTCGAATACCGACCGTCATCACACCGATCAGAATCCCGTAAGCCCACTTACTCTGATTAGTAAACGCGGCAGAAACTGGGTCGGTTGCCATAAAGAAAGTGCCAAAGGCAACACCGCCCAATACAAAGTGCCAGTAGAACGGCATCGAGAACATCGAGTTGGTATCAGAGCCAATCCAGTTCAGTAAACTCGACGTTGCCACAAGCCCAACAATCACACCAGCCACAATGCGCCAAGACGCTATCTTCATGACGATCAAAATCAGACCTGTCAACATGATGAGCAATGAAGAAACCTCGCCCATCGAACCCGGAATATTACCGATAAAGGCGTCCATCCAAGTGATCGCCTCGCCAGTCATGTTATTGATGAGTGACGCGCCACCACCTTCATACCATTGGCTTAAAGGTGTTGCACCAGAATAACCATCGGCTGCCACCCATACTAAACCTCCCGACATGTTGGCAGGATAGGCAAAGTAGAGAAAGGCTCGACCAGCAAGCGCTGGATTAAGGAAATTTCGCCCTGTGCCACCAAACAGCTCTTTCGCGACAACGATACCAAAGGTGATACCTAGCGCTGCTTGCCATAACGGGATAGTCGGTGGAAGAATTAAGGCAAAGAGAACCGAGCTAACAAAAAATCCTTCGTTGACCTCATGCTTACGTACAACGGCAAACAGCACCTCCCAGAAACCACCGACGACGAAAACTGTCGCGTAAACGGGTAAGAAGTAGAGAGCCCCGAGCAGCATTTGACTTCCCCAGCTACTTACTATCAATGACTGTGCATCACCAAATGCCCATGACAAGCGCCAACTACTCTCAATAACCGAGGTAAGTTCGTTAAGTTGATAACTGGATGTAAGTGCCGAGACACTCTGGTGTCCGACGTTATACATGCCCCAGAACATGGCAGGGAAAGTCGCCAGCCACACCAGAATCATAATTCGCTTGAGATCGATACTATCTCGAACATGGGTCAAGCCTCGGTTTACGTTGCCGGGCGTATAAAAGATGGTGGCAAACGCCTCATAGACAGGGTAAAGCTTTTCGTATTTACCTCCGGCTTCAAAACGCGGGGCTACGTCTTCTAATCGTTTCTTCAAACTCATAATCTCAATCACCTTATTGCTTGAGTTATGGTTTTCTACGCACCAACTGCTCTATTTGAACAATTTTTAGCTATTTTTAATCAAATTTGTATTGAAAATCCGAGTATCCGGAAATAGACCTGATATTGAAAAGAAAGGCGTATAAACAACAAAGCCCCAGCAATGGCTGAGGCTTATTTGGTATTACGCACGTCTTCGTTATTTCACACACATCACATTAAGTAGTGAGGAGCCTTTAAGCTGGTTTACGTTACCGTTAGTAAACAGGCCTTTTTTATCTGCTCCCCAATAAGGTAGATGCATTGGCCAGTTCTGATTTTCCATGACCTTCGACCCTAAGAGACTTTGCCACTGCTTTTCAGTCAACAGCGTCATATTAATCTTATCACATACTAATTCGGCACTGTCGTAATCGAGTCGGCTCCAAGGTTTACCTTGCTCCATATAAAACTGTTGTTCATCACCTAAAAGATAAGGAATCGCATATTTACTACCCGCAACACTCGCTGTCATGCGTATTTCAATGTTCAGATCATTGTCTGAATTTGCACCATGACTAGGGAAAGCTTGAATGGCAGCAGCACTCGCGACTGCAGTTTTTTGAGCAGCAGCTATCGGCTTCGGCGCTGGTTTCGCTGCTACTTTAGCCTTAACTGGGGGTTGATGCTTAACCGTTTTTGGCTCTGCCGTTTTTGACTTCATTGCTTTGGTCACGACCGGTTGTGAAGAAGAGGTCTTCGATTTATCAACCATACGAATAAAGGCTTCGCCATAGCCAGAAACCTTACGTACCTGAGCTAAGTCTTTTCTCGCATCAGAGAAAGTAGAATAAGGACCAATTAGGCAGCGATAGTCTCCACCTTCGGGCTTCATCCATACGTTAGTTGAAATCTTCTCATACAATGGCTTTGCTTTGCTCAGTGACAAAGGCTTATTCAACAAACCACATTGAACCCAAAACAGCTCATTATCTGAATGATGTTTAGGCGCTTTACTGCCCCAAACACCTTTACCAATCGGACATGATTGTTCTAGCTGTGGTAACTGATTGGTGCTTGCCTGAGTCGCATCGCATAGAACCGATTCGGCATTAACTTGGCTTGATCCCAACAGGGATGCAGCAATAAGCCCCATACGATAATTTCTAACCACAGCACGACATACAACATTCATTGTCAACTTCATAACCACCACTTAAACCCTCTAGGGGTTAATTATTACCGAGCAGGCGTCGATAAAACATGAATTCCATTTTAAGTACTATTGACTCTATCAATGGTACTAAGTTCCAAATTCATTAAGCAAAAAAAGAGCCGTAATTGCTTACGACTCTTAGTTTAGTGATTTTTTTTACTAAAAATCAAACTGAACTATCACCCTTTATAGATTTTCGGGTTAAACACGTCACGTAACCAGTCGCCTAGTAGGTTGATAACTAGAACCAATGTCACCAAAAGCACACCTGGGAATGCAGTGATCCACCATGCTCCTGAGAAGATGTAGTTAAAACCAGTACTAATCAGAGCACCCAGTGACGGTTGGTCGACAGGAAGGCCTAAACCTAGGAAAGAAAGTGCCGCTTCTGACATGATGGCATTTGCCACCTGTACTGTAGAGATAACCAAAATCGGTGATAAACAGTTAGGCAGAATATGACGGAACATGATACGAGGTGCTCTAAAGCCCATCACACGTGCCGCTTCTACGTACTCTTTCTTCTTCTCTGCTAATACTGATGCACGAATAGTACGCGCATACTGCGGCCATTCTGCGATACCAATGATCACCACCAGCATCACCACAGCGTATTGTGCATAGAAATCACTACCGAAACTTGCCTTAAAGATGGCCGAGACAATGATCGCAACCATCATGGTTGAGAACGAAAGCTGAACATCAGCGAAGCGCATCAAGAAGCTATCAATACGGCCACCGAAGTAACCTGCAGACAAGCCAATGATGATACCAAGCGTCAGTTGTAGACCTACCGCTAAGAAACCAATAGTCAGTGATAAACGAGAACCGTAAAGCATAGTCGATAAAATATCACGGCCTTGCTCATCCGTTCCTAGCAAGAAGCGTTCTTCGCCGTCTTCCATCCATGATGGTGGAAGTTCTGAGTCCATGATATCAATCGATGTCACGTCGTACGGGTCTGTTGGCGCTAGGATAGGTGCAGCTAGAGCCATCACCAAGAAGATTGAGAAAATGGCGAAGCTCACCATTGCCACTTTGTCGCGTAAGAAGTAATACACAATGTCAGATTGCTTAAAACGTTCCCAGCGAGACGGCACTGTCGATGTCTGTTCCATGATTATGCTCCTTTCCCTGTGATGTTAACGGTTGGGTTGATAACACCGTAAAGCAAATCAACAATCGTGTTAGTCACGACGAAAATAAGACCAACAAAAATAACGTATGCAGTAATCAGTGGTGTATCTACACGGTTGATTGCTTCTAAGAATAAGAAGCCTGTACCTGGCCACTGGAAAACAGTTTCCGTAAGAATGGTGTAAGCCACCATCGTACCAATCTGAACACCACCAACGGTAAGTACCGGTAGCATGGTGTTTTTCAATGCATGTTGGTAATAGATTTTGTTTAGCGCTAGGCCTTTCGCTTTACCAAACTTAATGTATTCAGAACTTAGAACTTCTAACATTTCAGAACGAACTAGACGAATAAACAGCGGCAGCATGATAGATGCCAGAGCAATACTCGGAAGTACTAAGTGTGCAAGGCCATCTAGCGTTAAGAAGCCAGACTCCCAACCAAACCAGTTGGCCGTATCACCACGTCCAAATGACGGCAGCCAACCGAGCTCGATAGAGAACACATACATCAGCATGATTGCAGTTAAGAAAACAGGAACCGAGATACCGACACTACTGCCTGCCATAATCAATTTGGTAAAAAAGCTTTTTGGGTGAATCGCAGAGTAAACGCCGAGTGGGATCGACATACAAACAATAATTAAAGAAGCACCAAATACCAGCTCCAGAGTTGCCACTAGTTTATCTAGAATCACATCAACTGCAGGTCGCTTAAAGAAGTATGAAGTACCAAGATCACCCTGTAGAGCTGCGCCTACAAAGCGAGAGTATTTTGTAACGAAGGGATCATTTAAGCCGAGTTCATCGCGTAGCGCTTGACGCTCCGCCTCTGAAACAGATTGACCGACTAACTCACGTAACGGGTCGCCCAGGTTATCCTGAATGGCAAACGCCACCAAACTGATCACAAACATCACTATCAGTGCCTGAAACAGGCGCTTGACCAGAAACGTAACCATTCCTTGCCCCTTATCTATCCATGACTATCTAATCGAAATCCGCGACTAGACAACAAAAAATTCAGTCTTAAAAAAGGTATTTAGCCAGACTGAAGGAAGACCAAATACCGAAACTTAAATCTATATCTTAATAATATTGAGAGCCTGAAAGCTTCAGGCTCTCGATTCTAGCAAGCTAGATTATTTTACAACTAGGTCGCCGAAGTAAGGCATAACCATTGGGTTTACTACGTCTGCTGCACCTACGTTAGATTTCGCGCCCCACGCTTCACTCTGCCAGTGTAGAGGAACGAAGACTGCATCGTTGTAAAGTGTTGCTTCAACGCCTTTCAGCATCTTAGAACGCTTAACTGGGTCAGTTTCAGTATTAGAAGCTTCTACAATCGCATCCATTTCTGGGTTTGAGTAGCCAGAACAGTTGTATTGACCACGGCCAGTCTCTTCGTTACGAGTCATTGTTAGGAACTCGTTGAAGTTAGCTGAATCTTCAGTATCTGAGTGCCAGCCGATCATCATCATGTCTGCTGAACATAGATCAAATTCTGGCCAGTACTGTGCTTTAGGCATTGTCTTAAGATCAACTTTGATACCAATCTTAGACAGCATTGCCGCAGACGCTTGCGCAACTTTCGCATCGTTCACGTAACGGTTGTTAGGCGCTGCCATAGTTAGTGTAAAGCCGTCTTCGTAGCCCGCTTCTTTCATCAGCTCTTTCGCTTTTTTCAGATCGTAACGAGGAACTAGATCTTCGTTGTGACCCGCGTAGCCTGTTGGGCTCTGCTGACCAGCAGCTGTCGCGAAACCTTTCATGATTTTCTTAACAATACCTTCATTGTTAATCGCATGAACGATTGCTTGACGAACGCGCACATCTTTCAGTGCTTCGTTGCTGTTTTGGTTCATTTGGAACGTAATGATACGAGTACCAGGTAGCGTTACTAGATCGATGTTCTTAGCTTTTTTAACACGCTTGTGATCGTTTGGCGCAACAGGGTGAATCATATCAACGTCGCCAGAAAGAAGTGCTGCTACACGCGTTGCATCTTCTTTGATTGGCACAAGTGTTAGCTTGTCTACGTTACCTTCAGTTTCTGTGTCCCAGTAATCATTGAAACGCTCGAACGTTACTTTAACGCCTTGCTCACGCTGCGTTACGATAAATGGACCAGTACCAGAAACGTTAGTCGAAGCAAACGAGTTACCGTGCTTAACTAGCTCAGATTTGTCATTACCTTCCGCTGTTTGACCAGAGTAGAACTTGCTGTCCATTGGGAAGATGTAGGTTGCTGTTTGTAGTACTAGTGGGTAAGCCGCTTTTGATACTAGCTCAACTGTGTAGTCATCCACTTTTACCATTTTTTCGTATGGCGTGAAGATAGACTTAAAGTCTGGAGAAGCTTGTAGACGTTCAAAAGTCCACACAACATCATCAGCAGTCAGTTCGTTACCAGAGTGGAATTTCACGCCTTTACGTAAGTTAAAGCGGAAAGTCGTTTCATCAACACGCTCCCAGCTAGATGCTAGGCGGCCTTCAAAATCCATCTCTTGAGTGAAACGTACTAGAGGGTCAAACACCATGTGAGACATTTGCAGTGTGCCACCAGACAGCTGCTCGTGCGGGTCAAGTGATACCGGGTCAGCTGCGTAGCCAACGGTAATATCTGCTGCTGCTGCACTAAAGCTTAGGCCAGCTGCCATTAAAGCTACTGCTAATTTGCTTTTCATGGTTTTCATTGCATAACTCCTTCATGCGGGAATCCAGATCCCTAGTTGTTGTATTTGCGTCTGTTTATTGTTTTTAGCAAGCTAAACTCCAGCCTGCTGATTTTTATACCGCGGCTTGTGCCACTGCTTTTTCTTCTCTTAAACCTGTAAATTCAGGCATTAAAGAAATTAGGTGTTTGCTGTATTCATGCTGAGGCGATTGGAATAGCTGCTCAGTTGGCGCTACTTCCAATAGTTCTCCCATTTGCATCACACCAACACGATCACACATTTGGCGAATAACCGGTAAATCGTGACTGATGAACAGCATGGTTAGGTTGAGCTCGTCTTGTAAATCTTTTAATAGGTTAAGGATCTGAGCCTGAACCGACACATCCAGCGCCGAGGTAGGTTCATCACAAATCAAAAGACGTGGACGAGTTGCCAAGGCGCGAGCGATAGAAATACGCTGACGTTGGCCACCTGAGAATTCGTGTGGGTATTTAACCCCAGCCATCTTGCCTAAACCAACGTGCTCTAGCAGGTCGTTAACGATCTGACGAGTTTCATTCTCGTTACGCGTAAGTTTATGGAATCGGATCGGCTCAGCAATGATGTCGAATATCTTCATTCGAGGGTTCATTGATGTATAAGGGTTTTGGAAAACCATCTGCATTTGACGACGCATTGGGCGACGTTCTTTTTCAGATTTAAGTCCCGTAAGATCAACGCCTTCAAACGTTACCTTGCCTGAGTTAGGTGCGTACAAACCAGCAATCACACGAGCAATCGTTGATTTACCCGAACCAGATTCACCAACAAGACCAAAAGTTTCACCTTCATGTACTTCAAAGCTCACGTTATTTGACGCCTGAACGTACTCTCGACGACTCTCAAAGAAAGAATCCTTGGTAGTAAAGCGTAAGTTTACATTTTCAACATTCAACAGTGGACCAGTGTAATCACGGTGATCTTGGCTTTGACCCAACCAATGGTTTTTCACATCAAGTGGTTCCATCTCATGTGCTTCTTCGATGTAGCTCACAAGAGGGAAACGATCAAGTTTACGATCTGAGCGCGGAACCGCGGAGATAAGACTGTGCGTGTAAGGGTGTTCAGGAGTACCAAGGACTTTCGCCGTCGGACCAAACTCAACCAAATCACCACGATACATAACGGCTACGCGATCGGTAACATTAGATACCACACCCATGTCGTGTGTGACCAACATACAACCTACATTCTTCTTAATACATAGGTCGCGAATCAAACCCAAGATCTGGTCTTGAATAGAAACATCCAGTGCGGTTGTTGGTTCATCAGCGATGATTAGGTCAGGTTCACCTGCCAGTGCGATCGCGATAACAACACGCTGACGCATACCGCCAGAGAATTGGTGTGGGTACTGCTTTAAACGGTTTTCTGGTTGCGGAATACCAACTTGGTTCATCAAATCTAATGAGCGCTGGTAGGCTTCTTGATCCGAAACCTTCATGTTGGCATGAATCGTCTCTTTTAACTGCTGTTCTACTGTGAATAGAGGGTTAAGAGAAGTCATTGGATCTTGGAAGATAAAACCAATCTTTGAGCCGCGAACAGAACGCATCTGTTCAGGAGATAAGCCTGAAACTTTTTCACCGTCCAGAAATACCTCGCCGCTAGCAATGCGACCAGGAGGGCTCAGCAAATCGATCACAGCATTACCTACTGTTGATTTGCCTGCACCAGACTCGCCTACAACGCCAACAATTTCACCACGTTCAATGTTGAACGAAAGTGATTTCACTGCGGCGTGAACTCCATGACGAGATGGGTATTCGATACGAAGATTTTTTACTTCTAAAAGTGACATTACCAGACCTCTACTGCTTTGGCAGCTCTCTGCCCTGTCTGCAAAATTGAATCCATTCTTACCAGAATATTGTTCTGATATTTTATACGGTTGACAATTTGGCAAATAATTCACAGAAAAGCAACAAAAATAGGATAAAAAGTCGACATTAAACGCTTAGCAAGTAAAAATGCCACATAAGTATTCACTCGAAGAGCATATAGTAATGAAAACCAGCATTATATTTCCAATAATAAATACTCACAAACCCCTTACTACTGCGTACTTGTAGAGTTAAACATATCATTCAAAGCACATATCCCCACCAGTCACCAAAATCAAATAATTATTCCAAAAAACAATTAACACTATAGAAACAAACGCTAACTTTACCAATTTAAGCAAACAAAACAACCAGATAAAACCAACCCAACAACATATTCAACCATATGAATTTTTTGATAAATACAAACAAGAAAAACGAAAGATTTAATAAATCAAAGGATTTTTTAAACAACAAGATTCGAAGAAATCTGTCAAATACAGGCCTTAGAGAACATATTTAACGTCAAATTTCACTTTTCATAAAAATCCCTAGACCAAACCTATTAATTTGTCGAATAATTGGTGGTGGGTTTTATATAAAATTAGATATCGATCTGCACATTTGATAAAGCAAACCGCTCCGTATAAGCACCATAATGAAGATAAAGGGTAAGAGCCTGCCTTGTTATATGGAGGGGGAGATTTACGGAGGTGACATCAGGCAAGATGTCGAAGCGGTTGAAGTCCCAGCATTCAAAATTGAGGATTACTGAAACGAGAGATGTAAAAAAGCCCCGTAATTCCTGACACGGACGACTAGTTGAGGCTTCTTAAGGTGGTCAGTGAAGAGACATCCTTTGAACATCAGACGAACCCCACTTGGGTTCCAACCTAGAGATCTACAGATGAAAAAAAAAGCTCATCATTTCTGATAAGCTTTCTTAAAGGTGGTAGGTAAGGTGGTAGGTGAAGAGGGGGTTGACGCGGCAGGGCTCCCTGCGGACTGGCGATCCAGCCCACGACCCTCTGGTCTCAAATTATCTAAATTCCAGGCGTAAAAAAGCCCCGTCATTTCTGACGAGGCTTCTTAAGGTGGTCGGTGAAGAGGGATTCGAACCCCCGACCCTCTGGTCCCAAACCAGATGCGCTACCAAGCTGCGCTATTCACCGAGACGTTTCGTTTGATTTCTCAAACAGGGAACTTCAATGAAGTTACCAAAATTAATGGGGTGGCTAACGAGATTCGAACTCGCGACCACCGGAATCACAATCCAGGGCTCTACCAACTGAGCTATAGCCACCACTAATCTTTTATATAACCGCTTAAAAGGCGATTATTGAAATAGTGGTCGGTGAAGAGGGATTCGAACCCCCGACCCTCTGGTCCCAAACCAGATGCGCTACCAAGCTGCGCTATTCACCGACTAATTTTGTATCGACTCTTGGGAATAATGAATCAACACTGGAAGCCGAAGC